>NZ_JSYP01000003.1 GCF_000813005.1 Flavobacterium sp. KMS
AAAGAAAATATAAGCAAAACGATTCAAACTTACATTATTAGGAGCGATGAAAAAAAGGCGCCAATTGTCTTCAATTGGCGCCTTTTGGCTGTGTAGTGACCTCGACTGGATTCAAACCAGTAACCTCTTGAGCCGTAATCAAGTGCGCTATTCAGTTGCGCCACGAGGCCTTTTTTAGTTTTCAATTGGCTAATTTTTCGTAGCTTTGTTGAGCACTTATTGCGGGTGCAAAGATAGAAACAAATGTGAGATATACAAGCAATAAACAACAGAAAATTAAAAAAAAAATGCAGATAAAAAATTACATCCGTGATATTCAAGACTTTCCAAAAGAGGGGATTTTATTTAAAGATATCACTCCGCTCTTAAATGACCCAATTGCCAGAGAAGAATGTCTTCAGATTTTATTAGATTCTTTAAAAGGACAAAAAATCGACAAGGTAATAGGAGCAGAAAGTCGTGGTTTTTTCTTCGGAATGCTATTGGCGCAAAAATTAAATGCAGGTTTTGTGCCTGTAAGGAAACCAAAAAAGCTTCCTTATAAAGTAATTTCGGCAGAATATGATTTGGAATACGGTACAGATTCATTAGAAATGCATATTGATGCAATTAAAAAAGGAGATAAAGTATTAATACACGATGATGTGTTAGCTACAGGCGGAACCGCCAAGGCACTTTGTGATTTAGTTAATGAACTAGGTGGAGAAATTGTACAATGTAATTTTTTAATGGAACTATCTTTTTTAAACGGAAGAGAAAAGATAAAGGAAAATCCTATTTTTGCTGCTATAACATATTAGTAAGCATCAAAAACATAAATTAACCAAATGAAAGTATTTTATTCGTTAGCCTTATTTACATTATTAATTTCTTGCAAAGATAATAACGACGTAGCCACCAAAGCAGATTCGATTTCTCAAAAGGAAGTTCCAAACACAAAGAATACTATTAATAAAATACCCAGCGAGTTTAAAAGTGAAATACGTCCAAGCGAAAAATTAAAACTACAACAAGTATATACTGATGTAGCCGAATATGCAGGGTTTAATGAAGGTGGAGATTATTCATATGTTAAAATCAAAAAGAATAACAAGGTAACATTTTTAACGTCTAACTTAACTTCCGAGGAAGGACTTAAATATACTCTGGGTGATATTTATGAATTTAAATGGAAGATTGATAGTGTATTTATTTCAGGAGATGGAGAAACACGAGATTTTACAGAATGGTTTGTAAGTGCTAAAAAAGTTAAAGACGGTAGCGTAACCTTATTTAGAAAAAAATACCCAAAACCAATAAAATATTATTGGGCAGAGGAGGAGGATAAGTACTCAACTGAGTTTAAAGATTATTTATACACTTTAGTCGAATACTATTTAGCAAATTCTAAAAGTGAGCTTGTAAAAGCTAATTTAAAAGATCCTAATTTAAATCTGACTTACTCAATAGAAGATAGAGAAGAGGAGGGGCATTCTTATACGGTTTTAGGCATCGCTAATGAATTTGAAAGTCGCACGAGCATAATGCAATGGTTATATGTAGATAATGAAACCAGGGTCTTGTATGAATATGATTTGCCAAATGAAAAATTAATAGAATTTAAGTAATAAAAAATCCGCTAGAGAATTAAATGTTCTTTCTAGCGGATTTCTTTTATAATGCAATTTTTAACTATCGTAAGGTTGCCCCAAGTTCAGTTTCAAAGTTTTGTTGCAATTTACTCATGATTTTATCAATTTGAGCATCTGTAAGCGTTTTTGTGTTATCCTGAATGGTAAAGCTTAACGCGTATGATTTCTTGCCTTCAGGAAGATTTTTACCTTCATACACGTCAAACAAGTTTACATCTTTTAATAAAGATTTTTCTGTTTGCTTAGCAAGATTGTAAATACTATCGTAAGTTACATTTTTGTCAATCAATAAAGCTAAATCTCTGCGTACTTCTGGGTATTTCGGAATTTCGGTATATTTTATTTTACCTGTAATTATTTTCAAAATTAAATCCCAGTTAAAATCAGCATAAAAAACTTCTTGTTTAATCCCGAAGTGCTTTAAAATTGATTTTTTTACAACTCCCATTTCTACCAAAGTATCATGACCATATCCAATAGCAGCACCTTCAGAAAACACATCTGATTGTGTTGGAATATTGAGGATTTTATCAATTCCTAATCTAGAGATTACACCTTTTACATATCCTTTTAATAAAAAGAAATCTGTAGATTGTAATCCATTAGTCCAAGTCTCTTTATTTCTGTTTCCAGTAATAAACAAAGTAAGGTGTTTATGTTCTTCATAACCATTAAGAAATTTATGGTATGATTTTCCAAATTCAAATAATTTTAAATCTGAGTTTTTTCTGTTAACATTATATGAGATTGCTTCTAATCCTGAAAACAATAATGATTGACGCATTACTGATAAATCATTACTTAAAGGATTTAATATAGTCACATTATGCTCTTCTTTTAATAAAGTCGAAAGATTAGCATAAGCAGCTGTAGTTAATGAATTGGCCATCATTTCATGAAAACCCTGTGAATTCAGTTGAGCTGCAATACTATTTTGTACTTTATAATCTTCTGTTCTTGGCGAATTTGCAACTGTCGCATTGAATTTTTTAGAGAAATTAATATTGTTATATCCATAAACTCTTAGAATTTCTTCTATAACATCAATTTCACGTTGTACATCTACACGATAAGCAGGAATTGTTAATCCCAAACCAGCTTCAGAAACACTATTAACTTTAATATCCAGAGATACTAATATCTTCTTAATGGTATCTTTTGGGATTTCTTGTCCAATAATTTTTGAAACATGGCTGAAATTTAAAAACACAGAGAAATCTTCAATTTTCTTTTGGTAAATCTCAACAATATCAGAAGTTATTTCTCCTCCAGCAATTTCTTTTATCAATAAAGCAGCACGTTTTAATGCATACGCAGTAATCGATGGGTCAATACCTCTTTCAAATCTAAAAGACGCATCTGTATTTAATTGATGTCTTTTAGCCGATTTACGAACACTTACAGGATTAAAGTAAGCACTTTCTAAGAATATAGAAGTTGTTGTATCTGTTACGCCAGATTTTTTTCCTCCAAAAACCCCTGCAATACACAACGGACCTTTTTCGTCACAAATCATTAAATCTTCTTGGTGCAAAGTTCTTTCTACATCGTCCAGCGTTATAAATTTAGTACCTGCAGGAAGTGTTTTTACAATTATTTTCCCGTTGATTTTACTAGCATCAAATGCATGCAAAGGTTGCCCTAATTCATGTAGCACATAGTTTGTAACATCAACAATATTATTTTTTGGAGTAATCCCAATAGCTTTTAATCGGTTTTGTAGCCAGCTAGGAGATTCGTTTATTGTAATTCCAGAAATAGTAACACCACAGTATCTAGGTGCCAAAGAAGGTTCTTCGACATTAACATCAATTTTTAAAGTTCGCATGTCAACTCTAAAATTACTAACCGACGGAGTAATTAATTCTACGTTTACACCACTTTGTAATAATCCAGCACGTAAATCACGTGCAGTACCAAGGTGGCTCATTGCATCGGCACGGTTGGGAGTTAATCCTATTTCGAAAACTTCATCATTTTCTATATTAAAAACTTCAGCTGCAGGAGTTCCTGGTTTCAAAGCTTCGTCTAAGACCATAATTCCATCATGACCAGTTCCTAAACCTAATTCGTCTTCGGCGCAAATCATACCGTGGCTTTCCTGTCCGCGTATTTTTCCTTTTTTGATAGTAAAAGATTCTCCGTTTTTATCGTATAAAACAGTACCAATTGTAGCAACTGGCACTTTTTGTCCAGCAGCAACATTAGCTGCCCCACATACAATTTGTACAGGATGTTCTAAACCTAAATCTACAGTTGTAACTTTTAATCGGTCAGCATCAGGGTGCTGTACACAGGTTAATACATGCCCAACAACAATACCTTCTAATCCTCCTTTTATCGATTGGTATTTTTCAACCACTTCTACTTCAAGACCAAGGTCAGTAAGCAAAGCAGATGTTTCTTCGGATTTCCAATCTATTTTAATGAATTGTTTTAACCAGTTGTAAGATATTTTCATTTGAGTAATATTATTCTTGAATAAGTTTACAAATATAAGGATTGCACATTGTAGTAGGAAACAATTTATTTGGTTTTTTACAGCTGTTTTTACTTTATTATAAATCAATATTTTTTGAATATACTTTATTTTTTATGGTAATATTTTGCTAATAGAGTATTAAATTTTAGTTATAAAAGAAAATCTGCATTTTTTGTGCTATCAGATGAATGAATTGTGCTATTCTTTACAAGAGAATGAAAGTAAATTTGAAATGAATCCAAAAAAAATATTTTTATGAGTACTCTAGCAAAAAGACCTGACTTTAAGGCAAAATACGATAATTACATTGGCGGAAAATTTGTAGCACCTATAAAAGGAGAATATTTTGATGTGCTTTCTCCAATAGACGGTAAAGTCTTTACAAAAGCAGCCCATTCTGGCAAAGAAGATATTGATCTGGCTGTAGATACAGCGTATGAAGCATTTAAAACCTGGGGAAAAACCTCAGTAACAGAACGTAGTATTTTACTAAATAAGATTGCTCAAAAAATAGAAGACAATCTAGAATATATTGCAACTGTAGAAACAATTGATAACGGAAAACCAATCCGTGAAACCTTAGCAGCCGATATTCCATTGGCAATAGATCATTTCAGATATTTTGCAGGAGTAATCCGTGCCGAAGAAAGTTCGATTGCCGAACTAGATTCACAAACAGTTTCTATCGCATTAAGCGAACCATTAGGCGTAGTTGCTCAAATTATTCCTTGGAATTTCCCGATATTAATGGCAGTCTGGAAAATAGCTCCAGCACTTGCAGCGGGAAATACAATCGTTTTAAAACCAGCTGAGAGCACACCGATTTCTATATTAGTATTAATGGAGCTTATAGGCGACATTCTTCCTCCGGGAGTTTTAAATATTGTAAATGGTTTTGGTGCCGAACTGGGGCGTCCGTTAGTTACCAATAAAAAAGTTTCTAAAGCAGCATTTACAGGTTCTACAACAACAGGACGATTAGTAATGCAATATGCTACCGAAAATATTATTCCGGTTACATTAGAATTAGGCGGAAAATCACCTAACATATTCTTCCCATCTATTGCCGATCATGACGATGATTTCTTTGACAAAGCCATAGAAGGCGCTGTTTTATTTGCATTGAATCAAGGAGAAATTTGTACTTGTCCTTCACGATTATTGGTTCATGAAGATATCTATGATAAATTTATTAAAAGAGTAATCGAAAGAACTGAGGCGATCATTGCAGGAAATCCACTGGATAAAACAACGATGATTGGTGCACAGACTTCGATAGTGCAAAAAGAAAAAATCCTTTCTTATATAAAATTAGGTAAAGAAGAAGGCGCAGAATTACTTACGGGTGGTGCAGAAAATAACCTGGGAGGAGATTTAGAAGGTGGTTACTACATCAAGCCAACTTTGTTTAAAGGAAATAATAAAATGAGAATTTTTCAGGAAGAAATTTTCGGACCAGTTCTAGCTGTAACTACTTTTAAAACTACTGAAGAAGCGATTGCTATTGCAAATGATACCATGTACGGTTTAGGCGCTGGAGTCTGGACACGTGATGCACACGAAATTTATCAGGTTCCGAGAGCAATTCAAGCCGGTCGTGTTTGGATAAATCAGTACCATTCTTATCCTGCAGGCGCACCATTTGGAGGTTACAAACAATCCGGAATAGGTCGCGAAAACCACAAAATGATGTTGGGACAATACCGCCAAACCAAAAACATGTTGATTTCTTATGATAAAAAGAAATTAGGTTTCTTTTAAAGAATTGTATAAACCAAAGAGCAATAAACTATTAATTATTGCTCTTGCAAATAAATAAAATTATGTTGCCAAAAACAATGAAAGCCGCAGTTGTAAGAGAATTTGGTTCTCTTTTAAAGATTGAAGAAGTCGAAGTTAAGCGACCAGGTAAAAACGAAATCCTTGTAAAAGTCATTGCAAGCGGAGTTTGTCATACCGATTTACACGCCATAGAAGGGGATTGGCCCGTAAAACCAAAAATGCCATTAATTCCAGGACATGAAGCCGTGGGCTATGTTGTTGCGCTAGGTCAGGATGTAAAAAATGTAAAAGAAGGCGATGCTGTTGGCGTACCATGGCTTTATAGTGCCTGTGGAGGATGTGATCAATGTATTACAGGTTGGGAAACCTTATGCGATACGCAACAAAATGGTGGTTATAGTGTAGATGGTGGGTTTGCCGAATATGTAATTGCCGATGCAAGATATGTTGGACTTTTACCATCAAATGTCAATTTTATGGAAATGGCTCCTATACTTTGTGCTGGAGTAACTGTATACAAAGGGCTTAAAGAAACCGAAGTTAAACCCGGAGAATGGGTAGCG
This sequence comes from Flavobacterium sp. KMS, assembly GCF_000813005.1. GTDB lineage: Bacteria > Bacteroidota > Bacteroidia > Flavobacteriales > Flavobacteriaceae > Flavobacterium. The sequence goes on from NZ_JSYP01000003.1 coordinate 6,459, forward strand.
ATTTCAGGAATTGGAGGATTAGGTCACGTTGGTGTACAATACGCCAAAGCAATGGGAATGCATGTTGCAGCAATAGATGTTGCCGATGATAAACTTGATTTAGCCAAAAGACTTGGAGCAGATTTAGTAGTAAACGCAAAAAATCAAAATCCTGGAGAATTCTTAAAAAAGGAAGTTGGTGGAATGCATGGGGCATTAATAACCGCCGTTTCTCCTATAGCATTCAAGCAAGGTCTTGAAACTTTAAGACGAAAAGGTACAATGGCTCTTAATGGACTTCCTCCAGGAAACTTTGATTTATCGATCTTTGATACTGTTTTAAACAGAATTACAATTCGCGGTTCGATTGTAGGTACACGTAAAGACATGAAAGAAGCAATAGAATTTGCTGTAGAAGGAAAAGTAAAAGCAACAATTACTCCTGCAAAATTAGAAGATGTCAATGATGTTTTTGACAAAATGAAAAAAGGACAAATTGAGGGCAGGGTAGTGCTTGAGATTGCAAAACCATAATTAAATCATGAAAGCAACAAACTTTATAATTATAAAGTTTGTTGCTTTTTTTAAATACAAAATCATGATAAAAAGAATCGATGCCACAGATAAAGCCATAGAATTGATAAATATATTAAAAGAAAAACATGGTGATTTAATGTTTTATCAAGCTGGAGGATGTTGTGAAGGAACACAACCGCAATGTTTTGAAAAAGGAGGTTTTTACCAACGAATGGGAGATGTGTGTATTGGTACAATCGAAGATACCGAATTTTGGGTAGATAAAGATTTATTCGAATATTGGAAACATGCCCATTTTACTCTCAATGTAATTGATGCTTTTGGTGTGGGCGGATTTTCATTGGAAACACCATTAAAGAAAACATTCCAGATAGAATACCGAATTTTCACCGAAGATGAGGAGAAAGATTTGGAACCGATTAGAATTATTTCATGAGGTACTAAGGTTCTGAGGGACAAAGGGACAAAGGTTTTTTGTAGAGGTGCACCGCAGTGCGTCTTTTTTTTTGCGCAATAATTGTTGAATTACTAGCAGAGACCCTTTCTGCGTCAGGGTGACAAGTTTGTGGTTGTATTGTGGGAAAGTTTTTCTATAACAAGATAGATGGTTCACGTTTTGATAAGAAACCTTAGCGCCTCAGAACCTTTGCCTCTTTGCACCTTTTTTTTAACCTTAGAACCTTTGCAACTTTATACCTTGCTTAAATTCTCGAGCTACTTGCGGAGACCCTTCCTAGGTCAGGGGGACAAGTTTGTGGTTGTATTGTGGGAAAGTTTTTCTATAACAAGATAGATGGTTCACGTTTCGATAAGAAACCTTTGAACCTTAGTACCTCAGAGCCTTTGTACCTTTCTTAAAGCCTTTGTACCTTTCTTAAAACCTTTGAACCTTAAAAGACTAATTAATAAACAACAACTGATATTGCTTTGGTGTAATACCTTCGTGTTTTTTAAATAATCGGATAAAATAATTAGCGTCTCCAAAACCTGATAAATAACAAACTTCATTAATTTGTATGGAAGGATTCTTCAATAAATTTTTGGCACATTTTATTTTCTCATTCAATATATATTCTATCGGACTCATTCCTAGTTCCCTCTTAAAAAAACGGTAGAATGAAGCTGTACTCATACACGCTTTATCACTCAAACTTTTTAAGTTCATGTTTTCCTTTAAATTCTGCTTGATGAATTCTGTAACTTCTGTTATTGGATTATTTGCCTGAATTACTGTTCCTTCGTCAATAGATTTTACCGTTTGAGTTTGTATTATTCGAATCAATAATTCTTTCAAGGTCAAATCTGCCAAAACATCTTTGGTTATCGAGGTGCTCATACATTCTTTTATAAGCTTATTGATTGTAGTAGCCATATCGACATTATTATAAAAGAAATAATTCTGATAATTTAATTGCCAATACATATCCTTTCCTTCTTTTGGATATCGTTCGTTTAAGAAATTTAAAGTGTCTGTAATTTTAGATTGCTCAATTGCCAGAGCCAGACATTGCGTGGGATTATTTCTTGTAGCATCTGGAAAATCGATTTTCATTTCTACATTTGCAGGAACTACGACAGTTTCTCCTGGTAAATAATCAAATTCGGGATCATCAAAGAGATGCATTATTTTCTTTCCTCTCAACATACTTGTAACGACCAAATCATCAAATTTTAAAGGAACTAAAGTAGATGATTCGTATGTTTCAAAAATATTTAACTCACAATGATTCAAGTTATAAATTGTCCTGTTTTCTACAAGAGTTTTTAACGATTTCTCTTTTGATAGTTGAAGTGGATTGATTAAATAACGTTGATTATTCATTGCTTTTTAAATTTTAAGACGGAACTTTAAATTTAAGCAAAATAATTATAAGAAGAGTAGATTTAACGTTTAATTAAATCAACTCTTCGACATGTTTCTTAATGTTTTCGGCTATTTTTTTGGTAGGTAAATCATTTTCATCATCACCAAACGGATCTTCAATTTCCTCTGCAATAAGTTCCAAACTCGCCAGTACATAAAAAACAAAAACAACTACAGGAGCAACATAATAACCTAAGCTAATAGAATAACCAAAAGGCAAAGTCATAATGTAAAAGAAAATGAATTTTTTTATGAATGCACTGTAAGAGTAGGGAATAGGCGTGTTTTTAATTCTTTCGCAAGCTCCACAAACATCTGTAAACGCTTGCAATTCATCATTTAAAATAATGAGTTGTTCACCAGATATTTTTTTAGCATCGTATAAATCATTTATTTTATGAAATATGATTCTCTTTACCTGATTTGGCTTGTGTTTGTGGTGATCTATTTCTAAATCTACGTCTTCAAAAAGTTGTTTACTTGTTTCTGAATCATGCAAATGCTTGTGCAAAATATCTGCATATAGCGGAATGAATTTTCTGAAAAATTTTCTATCATTTTCATCTTTTAGCATAGCCGAAAGTTTAATAGCAAGATTTCGGCTATTATTTACAAGGTTTCCCCATAACTTTCTTCCTTCCCACCAGCGATCATATGCCGTATTTGTTCTAAAAACTAGTAGTAACGAAATTACAAAACCTAACATTCCGTGCATAATTGGAATATTCTGAACATAATCGTTTTTAGTTATTTTAAAATAATAAATTTCCAGATAACCAACAGTTGACGCGTATATTGCAATAGCAATCATGATAGGAAACAACTTCCTAACAGTATCTGATTTATGAAAATGAAAAATAAAGGTAAACCAGTCTTTTGTATTATATGATATCATTTGCTATGTGTTTGAAACAAATTTAGTTTAAAAACTAATATTTCCTGCTAATTCTTTTAATGCAATTTCAGATAATTTAGCTTCAAATTGCGCATTGCTGTAACGTACTTTTGCATTTACATAATTAAGCTGTGCCGTTCTAAACTCAAGTGTTGTAATAGTTCCTATACGAAATTTATCTAGTGTAATATCTAAGTTTTGTTTAGCTATTACTTCGTTATTTTCTTCGAGATTTATCAATTCCAAATTTGTTAAATACGTTTGATAAGCCGTTGCTAATTGCGTACTCAATACTTGATTTTGTTGTTCTAAAGCAAATTTAGTATTCTCAATTTCAAGCTTAGACGTTTTTTCATTTCTATGTTGATTAAAACCGTCAAATACGTTTAAAGATGCGCTAAAACCATAATTTAATCCTCGGGAAGTTGATTCACTTGTAAATCCTAAACTAGAATGACTCTCAGAAAAATTATATCCTGTATTTAATTTTACAGTAGGATAGCGATTTGCTTTTACTTGCTTTAATTGTAATTCGGCAATTCTTAAATTAATAATTTGCGATTCTAATTGTGGATTTTGTTTCTTGGCTAATTCTAATAAATTATCCAAAATCAATGTATTGTCTACCGTAACATCATCCATAACCCTGAAATCAATTTTAGAATCTCGAGCCAAAATCTGATTTAATAATATCTTGGCATTTGCATATGATTCTTTCTGTCTCAATAATGTAACCTGATCTGTGTTTAAATCTACCTGGGCATTTAAAACCTCTAATTTTGAAGCTTTTCCAATAGTAAAACGGTTTTGTGCTAAAGTCAATCTTTGCTTAGAAATTACAATCGTTGTATCTAATGCGGCTAATTGTTGTTGTTGTTGAACCAGATCGTAGTAAGTAGAATTAACCTGTCCCACTTTTACTAAAATGGTACGTCGCAATTCGGCATCACCTAATTTCTGAAGTTCTTTAAGTTGATCTAATTGGGCAAACATTCTCATACCATCAAATATTGTCCAGTCTAATCCAACACCGTAATTTAAACTGTTATTTTTTGCGTTGTTCAATGAAGTTGATGTTCCGTCCTGGCGTGTTTGCGAGCTATTTTGTATGCTGTTATTATCTACAACAGTAGCTGTTACTGTTGGTAACATCCCTGCATTTCCAATTGTAGCATTGGTCTCGCTAATTTTTAAATTATTTGACGCAATTTTTATTTCAAAATTATTGTCTAATGCTATTTTTACTGCATTTTCTATGGTAAGAACTTCTTGAGCATTGCTTTTTGCAATACAAAAAAGAAACAAAACCAAGCATTTAAATAGAGTTTTAGTGTACATCGTTTTTTATTTTTATTACCACAAATCAGCTATCAAAATTTTGTTTAAAAGCGATTTGTGGTTCTTATTTTTATTTAAAGCAAGTTCGAAAGATTATTTATTACTATCTCTTTCATATTCTTCGATATGATCAAACTCAGGGTAATGTTTACGTGCTTTAGACCACATTAAATACATGGCAGGAATTACAAATAAAGTAAGTACTAAGGAGAAAATTGTTCCTCCCACAATTACAACTCCCATACCTATACGGCTTGTAGAAGCTGCTCCAAGAGACATTGCGATTGGTAATGCTCCTAATGCAATTGCTAAACTCGTCATTAAGATTGGTCTAAGTCGTGCTTCTGAAGCTTCTAGTATTGCTTCTAATTTTGGTTTGCCTTGTTCTCGTAATTGGTTGGCAAACTCTACAATCAAGATACCATTCTTGGTAACAAGACCAATAAGCATTACGGTACCAATCTGGCTAAAGATATTCCAAGTTTGGTTAAATAACCATAAAGAGAATAATGCTCCGGCAACTGCCATTGGCACAGTTAATATGATAATAAACGGATCTATAAAACTTTCAAATTGTGCCGATAATATCAAGAAGATTAATAATAAAGCCAATCCAAATGCAAATGAAGTATTCGAACTACTCTCCACAAAATCTCGCGATTCTCCACCTAAATCAGTTGTAAAAGTATCATCAAGAACTTTAGCTTTTATCTCGTTCATGGCATCGATTCCGTCGCTAATACTTTTGCCTGGAGCTAAACCAGCCGAAACTGTAGCCGACATATATCTGTTATTATGATACAATTGTGGCGGATTGCTTTGTTCTTCAATCGTAACTACGTTATCCATTTGTATTAATTGCCCTTTTTTGTTTTTTACAAACATCGAAGTTAAGTCCAATGGTTTCGAACGGTCTTTTTGGTCAAACTGCCCAATTACCTGATATTGTTTTCCGTTTTTAATAAAATATCCAAAACGCTGCCCACTTAAAGAAAGCTGTAATGTTTGTGCAATATCGATAATAGAAATACCTAAACTTTCGGCTTTTTCACGATCGATACTTACATTAATTTCGGGTTTATTAAATTTCAAGTTCACATCTGTAACCGAAAAAGTATCATTTTTATTGGCTTCGTCCATAAACAACGGAATTTTTTCACGTAGTTTTTCGAAGGTTGGAGCCTGAATAATATACTGTATTGGCAATCCTCCACGTCTATTTACAGCAATTGTAGGCTGCTCTGTTACCGAGGTTTTTGCTTCAGAATATTTTTTTGTCCATTTTGTTAATTTCTCTGCAATTTCTTTTTGAGAACGGGTTCTTTCGTTTGGCTCTTTAAGTGCAATCCTAACTCTACCACTGTTTACAGATGATGATCCAAAACCTGGTGAAGTGATTACCAAACTTACTTTTTTCTCCGGAATAGAGTCATCAATAAGCTGACCTAGCTCTTGCATAAAACGATCTGTATATTCGTATGAAGAACCTTCGGGAGTTGTTACACTTAAAACTAATGCACTTCTATCATCATAAGGAGCAGTTTCTTTTGGTAAAATACTAAAGAACAAATAAATTAATCCAAAACAAATGGCGATAATAGGAAAGCTCAACCATTTTCTTTTCATAAAACGGGTTAAAGCATCAGCATATCCTTTATTTAAACTTTCGAAATAAGGTTCTGTTTTAAGATAAAAATTCGATTTCTTTTGTTCGCCACCTTTCATTAAATATGCATTTAACATAGGTGTTAAGGTCAAGGACACAAAAGCCGAAATTAATACTGCCGCTCCAATGACGACTCCAAACTCTCGAAACAATCGACCAACAAATCCCTCTAAGAAGATTACTGGTAAAAATACGGCTGCAAGCGTTATCGAAATAGAAATTACAGCAAAGAAAATCTCATTAGATCCTTTAATTGCAGCTTCAATAGGCGACATTCCTTCTTCGACTTTCTTAAAGATATTCTCCGTTACCACAATTCCGTCATCGACCACAAGTCCCGTTGCCAAAACAATTGCAAGTAATGTTAATACGTTTATTGAGAATCCAAAAAGCCACATGATAAAAAATGTTGCTATCAAGGAAACTGGAATATCTATTAAAGGTCTAAATGCGATTGCCCAATCTCTAAAAAACAAAAAGATAATCAAGATAACCAAAACTATAGATATCAATAATGTTTCGGCAACTTCCAAAACAGATTTTTTTACAAAAAGTGTGCTATCTATTGCAATGTCAAGCTTAATATCTTTAGGAAGATCTTTCTTTAAAGCATCGTATTTTTTATAAAATTCTTTGGAGATATCAAGGTAATTAGCTCCTGGCATAGGTACAATTGCAAGACCTATCATAGGAAGTCCTGATTGACTTAATTTTGTTTCGGTATTTTCCGGACCTAATTCGGCATTACCAACATCGCTAAAACGAACTATTTTTTCACCTTCTGAACGAATAATAATATTATTAAACTCTTCAGGTTTAGATAAATTTCCAACCGTTTTTACTGTAAGTTCTGTATTGTTTCCTGTTAATTTTCCAGAAGGTAACTCAACATTTTGTGCATTTAAGGCATTACGAACTTCTGATACGGTACAACCATACGCAGCCAGTTTTATAGGATCAATCCATAAACGCATGGCGTAACGTTTTTGTCCCCAAATTTGAACTGCACTTACTCCCGGAATTGTTTCTAATCGCTGCGAAATAACATTCTCTGCATAATCACTCAGTTCAAGCGCACTTCGTGTATCACTTTGAACTGTCATCGAAATAATGGATTCTCCATTGGCATCAGCCTTAGAAACAACAGGCGGAGCATCTATATCCTGAGGTAAACTTCTAACGGCTTGTGATACTTTATCACGAACATCGTTTGCCGCTTCTTCTAGATTTTTATCAAGATTAAACTCGATTGTAATATTACTACTCCCTTGTACACTCGACGAAGTAATGTTTCTAATTCCGTCAATGGCATTAATTGCTTTTTCTAGAGGTTCAGTAATTTGAGATTCTATAATGTCTGAATTTGCTCCTGTATAATTAGTACGTACAGAAACTTGTGCCGGATCAATAGACGGAAACTCTCTTACGCCTAAAAAGCTATATCCAATAAGACCAAACAATACAATTGCAAGATTTAAAACAATTGTTAATACTGGTCTTCTTATACTTGTGGTTGATAAACTCATATGAGATTTATGATTTTAGTCCCGATAACTATCAGGATTAGATTTTAAAATAATGAAAATTGATTAAGATTATTAAATAATTCAAAATCTCTATTTTTTCACTTTTACTTTAATTGGATCGTCATTTTTTAATGCCATTACACCGCTAGTTATAACAGTATCTCCCTTTTTTAAACCTGATAAAATCAAGATAGACGCATCTGTTCTTGTAGCCGTTTCTACCATTACTTCTTTGGCTTTGCCAAAATTAGAAATAAAGACTTTTTTTCCGTTTTGTACAGGTACAATAGCTTCCGTAGGAACCACAATTGCATCTTTTATAATATCTAATGGTAATTTTACATCAGCAAATGTTCCAGGGAATAATTTGCCATCTTTATTTTCGGCGATAGCTCTAATCTGAAGCGTTCTTGTTTCTACAGCAACTTCAGGCTCTATTGCGTAAACTTTAGCCGTATATTGAGTCTCAGACCCAGAAACCGTAAAAGTAATAATAGAATTGTTTCTTACCTGACTTGCGTATTTCTCTGGAATCGAGAATGTAATTTTTAATTTGCTTGTATTAACCAGTTTAGCAACCAAAATTGTTGGTGTAATATAAGTTCCCGGAGAAATTGATCGTAATCCTATCTTTCCAGAAAATGGTGCTTTTACAGATGTTTTTGCAATTTGAGCACGTATTAATTGGGTTTGTGCTTGCGCAGAAGCGTGGTCGGCTCTTGCAACTTCATATTCTTCTTGGCTAATAGCTTCTTTTTGAAGTAATAACTTTGCTCTTCTTTCGTTTTCGGCAGCCAAACCTTCCTTAGTAGTCGCTTGTCTTAATTGCGCTCTTAATTCTATATCATTTACCTTAAAAAGAACTTGACCTTTGGTTACGTTGCTTCCTTCACTAAAATAAATTCCTTCGACAATACCCGAAACTTCACTACGAATTTCTACTTGCTCATTGGCTTCAATAGATCCGGATAAAGATAAATTATTATCAAAAGTTTGAGTGTCTACAACAACTCCCGAAACTGTTGTGGTTTTGTTTTTACCGTTCTGACCTTTAGATTCGTCGTTTTTATTTTTATTAGAAACAATTCGATAAGCGATAAATCCGCCAATTCCGATTATTAGCAAGGCATATACAAGGTTTTTTACTTTCATGAGATTTAGGTAAAGCTAGAATTAATAGATTATGGTTTTAAGTGAATTCACAAATTTAGTTTTTTGTATTGAAAACCTATGACCTTATTTTTTATTTAACAATTGTATGTACAAATATTAATATTTTCGTTAAAATAAGATGCAAAAGGGCAATGCTAGAAACAGAGGTTCTGAGTTACAAAGCCTCTAATTTTCTAAGATTTACAATAAACATAAGTTCAAAAATTTGTATTAAGACTCCATTCCTGAAGAAAGGTTTAAAGGGATAATAAAAAAAGGTTTTTTTTAAGGTTTAAAAAAGGTACAAAGGTTTAAGAAAGGTGCAAAGTTGTAAAGGTTCTGAGGTACTAAGATTAGAAAAACGAGAAGAACTAGGTTAATCAAAAAGTAGCCGCAATATAACCCCAATCTTGTCTCCCTGACGAAGGAAGGGTCTCCGCAAGTAACTCGAGAATTTTAAGGAAGGTACAAAGGTTTTGAGAAAGGTACAAAGTTGCAAAGGTTCTGAGGTTCTAAGAAGGTTCATAAGAATAAAATTTAACAAGCTTTGCGAACATTGCATATCCCGATGCTTCGGGATTGCGTCCCTTGCGGTTAATTTTACCAAATACATCCACAAACTTGTCTCCCTGACGCAGGAAGGGTCTCCGCAAGTAGCTCGGCAATCTAAGAAAGAAGCTAAGAAAAAAAGTGAGCATTTACTCTATTTTATATGTAGCGTATTTACTATGTGTTACATACATACTTAATATTGTGGTTCTGTTGTAGTTACGTTGCAGTAAAATTTACCGCAAAGAACGCAAGGTTTTACGCAAAGTTCGCAAAGCTTTATCCTGATGAATCTTCTTCAAATCTTAGTATCTCAGAACCTCAGAGCCTTTGTTCCTTTGCAACTCTGAACCTTTGAACTTTTCTCAGAACCTTAGTATCTTAGCGTCTCAGCAACTTAATCAACTAATATAATTCCAGATATTCTTTTTCTTTGTTAATTCGATGAAAATGGCTTTAAGGATTGCATTTTCAGGTTTTTGCAATGGAGCGTCTTCTTTTAGGACTTTTAAAGCATAATTTCTGGCTAGAGCCAAAATATCACGATCACGAACAATATCGGCGATTTGAAGATTAAGTACACCGCTTTGTTGCGTTCCCATTAAATCACCAGGACCACGAAGTTTTAAGTCAACTTCGGCGATTTCGAAACCGTCATTGGTTTGAACCATAGTTTCCATTCGGGTTTTACTATCCGAACTTAGTTTATGCGAAGTCATTAAGATACAATAACTCTGCTCGGCACCACGACCTACACGACCACGTAATTGATGTAATTGTGAAAGTCCGAAACGTTCGGCACTTTCTATAATCATCACACTGGCATTCGGTACGTTTACACCAACCTCAATAACGGTTGTAGCAACCATTATATTCGTTTTTCCTTCCGAGAAACGTTTCATTTCCGAATCTTTATCAGCTGGTTTCATTTTTCCGTGAAGGATAGAAATCGAATAATTAGGTAGGGGAAAATCACGAGAAATACTCTCATAACCATCCATCAAGTCCTTGAAATCCATTTTTTCTGATTCTTGAATCAATGGATATACAATATAAATTTGTCTTCCTAGAGCAATTTCATCACGCAAAAATTTCCAGACTTTCAGTCGGTTACTGTCATAACGATGAACCGTTTGGATTGGTTTTCGTCCTGGAGGTAATTCGTCGATTACCGAAATATCTAAATCACCGTATAAACTCATAGCCAGTGTACGCGGAATAGGCGTAGCAGTCATAACTAATACGTGTGGCGGAATTTCGTTCTTTTTCCATAATTTAGAACGTTGCTCTACACCAAAACGGTGTTGCTCATCGATAACAGCTAAACCTAAGTTTTTAAATTTTACTTTGTCTTCTAGCAAAGCGTGTGTTCCGATTAAAATATGTAAACTACCGTTTTCTAATTCTTCATGAATTATTCTTCTGGCAGCAATTTTGGTTGAACCTGTTAGTATTTTTACATTGATGTCTAATGTCGCTGCTAATTCTGACAATCCCACAAAATGCTGATTTGCTAAGATTTCTGTAGGTGCCATCAAGCAAGCCTGAAAACCATTATCGAGCGCCAATAACATACTCATAAACGCAACGATAGTTTTCCCTGAACCTACATCTCCTTGTAACAATCGATTCATTTGGGCATTACTACCCATATCGGTACGTATTTCTTTGATTACTCTTTTTTGTGCATTTGTAAGTGCAAAAGGCAAGTGATTTTGATAAAATACATTAAAATATTCGCCTACTTTTACAAATGGATGTCCTTTTATTTTATGCTTTCTAATTAGGTTTTTAGTTATCAGTTGCAACTGAATAAAAAACAATTCTTCAAATTTTAATCGGTATTGGGCTTTCGCCAAAGCATCGGCACTTTTAGGAAAATGTATATTGAATAAAGCTGCTTTTTTAGGAATCAGTTTTAACTCATTTACCAAATAATCGGGAAGTGTTTCAGTAAATAAAGTCTGTGTTTCCAGAAATAATTGCTGCATGAGTTTGTTAATCACACGATTTGAAATCCCTCTATTAGCCAAGGTTTCTGTCGATGGATAAACAGGTTGCATTGCAGAGCGAAGGCTTTGTTCGTGTTCGCTCATGAGTTCAATTTCGGGATGCGACATACTAAACTGACTTCCGTATAAACTACATTTCCCAAAAATCACACAAACTTCGTTGAGTTTTAAACTCTCACGAATCCATTTATGTCCCTGAAACCAGTTTAAGTCTATTTGTCCCGTATCATCTACAAAAGTAGCAACCAACCGCTTCTTGTTTTTGGCAAATTCAACAGTCTTTATATTGATGATTTTACCAACAATCTGAACTTCGGCAGCAGTATTCTGTAATTCGTTAATCTTATAATATCGCGTTCTGTCTATATATCTATTCGGAAAAAAATTAACCAAATCAATATATTTATGAATCCCCAATTCCTTACGCAGCAATTCGCCACGATTAGGGCCAACACCTTTTAAGTATTCGATAGGAGTTTGAAGAAGATAATTAGACATTCTTTATTTAGACGATTAGATTTTTAGACTTCTTAGATTTACGAACTTTTTTATCTTTAAATATTTCAATAATTAAATCTTTTAATTTCTATTTTATCTTTAAATATTTATAAAAAGCGAAGATAGATTTTAATTAGGAAAATAGAAAATACAATTGTTTTGAAAAAGTTAAATGCTTTTATTTATAGTAAGAAAGAATCATTTATCTATCTCATAAAATAAATAGTCAACTCTATAAAACAAATATTTTAAGAATATATTTCTTAAAAAAGTTTCTTTTAGTAAGTTTTTTATACAAAATAAAATACTTATTTTTGAAAAACTCTAGAGGAAGAGCTAATTAATTCTATAATAAATTCTTTTCTCAACACTTTTGAGATGAAGAATTATAATATAAAATTACTGCTGAAATAAAAATTATGCAAAGACTTCCTTACCACATTTACCTAAATAAAAAAACAATTATAATCCGTTTTGCTTTATGTCTATCTCTCTTCTTAATTGCAGTTTGGATGTTATGGCATAATACAAAACAGTTTTATGATGGTCAAAATTTTCATCCAGAGATACTGTTTTTATCTCCTTTTGTGATTATTGGAATGCTCTTTTATACAATAAAAGAAGGGCGTTTATTTGATAATAATGAAATACAAATAACACTTAATCATAAAGGAATTATTTTTTACGGAAAATATTTCATTGAAATTGGAGTAGTAAATTGGGAAGATATAACAAGATGTGTTGAAACAAAGGAACAATACGAAACTGTATTAAATATAATTGTTCATCAACCAGATACTTATATAAATAAAATTAAAAATGAAAAGTACCGTAAAAAAGTAGAAACTTACTGCAATGAAAATGGTAATGTCTTATTATGGATAAATGTAAGGCTTTTAAATTGTGATCTTACGGAATTAAAAAGAAACATTTTTCAAATGATAGATAAAACAAAGAATACAAATAACTAAGATTAAGCAATTATTTGCTATTTAATAACCCCCAAACTAATTAACAAAATGATTTACGTTTACGAAATTGTAACAAAGCCTTTAACTTCAAAAATTATTTCAGATGAAATCTGTCCCGTATGTAATAAAAATGGATGTATTGAATTAACATTGTATGTGCGTTATATCTCTATGGTTATCCCTTTCTTTGGAATGGGACGAAAAACAGGAGTAGTTTGTACCAATTGCGGTGAAGTTTTAAAAAACCCTGATGCATCTGTATTTGCAAAGAAAAAATACTCAGCCAATATAGAAGCTGAGATTAATCAGATTAGAAATAATCACAAAAGAACTTTATGGCAGTTATTATACCCGTGGTCATTTTGTATTGTATTGCCATTAATCGTTTTAATTGCATTAGGTTATAGTAAGATTAATAACAAATCAATTGAGAAAAAGTCTGAGGAGTATGCTGCATTAATTACTAATCCGCAATCTGGAGATATTTACAAATCAACATGGTCTCAAGAAAATAGCCAGTTACAAGGTGCATTAGTGAAACTGATACGAATTGATGCTGATACGATGTATGTTATTCGTAGTAAAGAAATGATTCCTATGAGTTTTTCTAAAGCAGAATGGGATAAGCTTTCTTCTAATGCCGATGCATTCGATTCTAAAGAGTATAAAGTAAAGAAATTTACAGATTTAAAAGGAGGCAATTTTGGGCAGTTTTTCATGTACAATAAAGATCATAATGGTAAAATGACTCCAAAATATTTGGGAGCAATACTTGATAATACTGCTGCAATGGATTTAAATTTTGAAACGATAGTACGAGCAAAATAAAAAAGATAATATCAGTAGTTTTTATGATTCTAAATAGATTTATAAAAACTACTGATATCTTGATAATTTAAATCACTCTAGGTTTTTATTATAATTGAATCTTTATCTTTGAAAAAATAAAATCAATACAATGACAACTCATCTCGCATTACTTCGTGGAATCAATGTTTCTGGACACAACATGATAAAAATGGAAGCTCTAAAAACAACACTTGAAGCTATTGGTTTTAAGAACGTACAAACATATATTCAGTCGGGAAATGTATTTGTAGATACCGATGAAGACAATGCATCCAAAGTTGGCTTTGTAATCAAACAAGAAATTTTTAAAGTCTTTGGACACGAAGTACCTATTGTTGTTATTAATAAACAAGATTTAGAAGCTTGTTTTAAGAACAATCCTTTCTTAAAAGAAAAAGACGCTGATATTAAAAAATTGTACGTAGCTTTTATTTCGATAGCATTGAAAAGTGATAGTATAAATGATTTAAAAATAAGTCAGTTTAAGCCAGACGAAGCTAGTATTGATGGCAACAGAATATTTATTAAATACGCTGTTGGAGCAGGAAAAACCAGATTTGACCAGAAATATATTGAGAAAAAACTAAACGTAACTGCAACGATTAGAAACTGGAATACAGTAACTCAATTATTAAAAATTTACGAAGAAAGAGAAGTTTAAAAACTAAACGTATTTACTTAGAAATTTGAATCGATACTTTTTTTAGATAAATAGTATCAGTATTATGTACGGCACCTTTTCTCATTCCGCCACCAAAAGGATTGTGCAGATCTATAGATTTCTTTTCGTAACCCTCTTTGTAAATAGCTTCATTAACATGTAATGGTGGTGCTTCATAACCAACAAAAGTAAATTGAGAATATCTTATTTCTTTTAAATTAAAATAGCCCATTGCATTGGTTAAGCTTTCTCCTACGTTACAATTTTCGATAGGAGTATGGGTTGTTTCGTCATAGATATAGCCCATAATTTGTGGTCTTTGGCATCTACTTACTAAACAACTCTGGAATGAAAATGCGACAATAATTAAGGTAATTATTATTCCGAATTTTCTAAAATTTGACTTATTCACTTGTGTTTATTCTTTTAATTAAATTAGGCTTACTCTAAATTTTTAATAAGCTCATCTGCCATTGGCGTATTCATTCGTTTTAACTCGGCAATCATGAGTTGTTTTTGCTCTTCGCTCATTACTGGTGCAGCTTTTACAAATTGGTCTTTGTCTGCCTCTTTATAAAACATCGCATCAGTCCATTCATTTCTTATCCCATCGATTACAAGATGAATGCGGTTTTCTGTGCCACGATTGGCAACCGAATGAATAAAATTAGCATCTATATACCAACATTCTCCTTCATTCATAATTAAGCGAGTACCATCTAAGATAAACTCGACTTGGCTATTTGTAATTATCGGAATATGTAATCGAAAAGAATCATCTTCATATCCTAAACAATTATCACTATGCGGTTTAATTTCAGCTCCAGCAGCTAATTGCAATAATCGAACAGCTGTTTTTTCGAATAAAAAACCATCTAATATTTCTTTAAAATAGGTGCAAGAATCTAATATTTCGGTAGCAACTAGTTTTTCATCATTGTTTGAAAAAGCATAGATAGCGTCCGATTTTCCGCTTTGTGACATTAAAGCAATCGAAGTCCATTTTCCTGAATAATCATTCGTATTATAATGATCAATCCAGTTTTTATCGATGATTTTCTGGAAATCATTTTTTAGTTTTTCCTTATCAAACAAAAGAGGAAACTTTATAGAGCGTACTAATTTATCCATGATTTATTCTCTTAGCCATTTTATCATTGTAGGAAATGCCTTTTTTCCTTCATTTGTTGCTCGTTCTTTTCCTAATGTAAGTCCTGCCCATTCAAGAAAAGGCAAACCTATATAGTTTTCATCGTTAAAATTTGAAATTAACCATTCTGAATCGTTCTTGTATCCATTAGGATGAAACACAAATTCTATTGGTAATTTTAAATATTTTGCTGCGGCAAAAGACCATAGGATTGTTGCAATTTCTTCTCCTTCAGTTGGCCAATTAGCGGCCATTTTATCTGTGCCAACTAATTCTCTTTCAGCTGTGGTAGTTACAGCCAGATGTCCTGCTTCATGTAGAATGTCTCCTGGATATAATAATTTTTCAAAATCAATATAAATACAATTTGAGCCTAAAGATAATCCTGGTAAAAAAGTGTTATTTAATTCCTTTTCGACAACTTTAATTCCGATTTGGTCCAAGAAAAATAAAATCTTCTCTATTTCTAAGCTCTTTTCTTTTACAGGCATTTGTATGACTTTTAAAATAATATTATTGAGTTATATAGTTAGAATACATAAAACCAAGACTGTAACAAAAAAAAAGCTAACCATATAAGTAATATAAGTTCATTTAAGTTTGCACAGATTCGATTATACTTACATTTACTTACGTTGCTTATATGGTTAAAATAATTAATGTCTTACTGTTTATATCAAATCGCAATACCAAAATCCATAATCAAAAGCATCGCTTGCATTTGTATCACAAGCTGTATCGCTAGATTCTGTTTTAGGTTTTTCATATTTTCGATGTACAATTTCTCCAATTTCAAATTGTATTGGTTCAGAAAAAATAGGTCCATCGAAAGTAAAGGTATGAAATTCGCCATTTTCTCCACATACATCTACATTATCTGGCAAATCATTTATAAAATTCTGATCGATTACACGACCTACAAAACTTTTATCCAGAAAGCGTTCGTTTACACAAACCACTATTGTTTTAAAACCTAAAGATATAAATTCCTGAATTAAATCTTTTGTTGGTATTTTCCATAACGGGAATACGGCTTCAAAGCCAATATCTACCAATTTATCTTCACGGTACTTTCGTAAATCTTCCAGAAATATATCTCCAAAAATAGAATATTTAACACCTTGATCTTTAAGTTTAGCCAATGTTTTAGTCATTACTTCTTCGTACACTTCCATAGTTGGCATTTCTGGAATTTGCATAATTTCTAGCGGTAATCCAATACTTTTTGCTTGTTGTTCTAATAACTCTACACGAACTCCATGCATCGAAATACGCTGAAACTGCTGGTTGACGCTTGTAAGTAAACAATTTATTTCGAATTCTTTTTCTTGTTGTATTTTGTATAATGCTAAAGCTGAGTCTTTGCCGCTGCTCCAATTAAATAAGGCGATTTTTTTCAAAGGAATTGTTTAAATATTTTCTGAAAGTAAACATACAAATTTCCTTCGATTTGTTCATCAATCCTTTGTAACTTTGGAGACCTTTGCATCAAATAAAACAAATAATGAAATACCTCTTTTTTTTCTTTTCCCTTTTCAGTTTTGCTCAACAAACCCAATATGTCGATTTTAAATCAGTTTTAGGGGAAATCACTATCAATACAGCAGACAGATCACTATCAGGAAATGTGATATATGATTTTGATGTTCTAAAACCTATCGATACTATAAAAATTGATGCTCAAAACATGTCGTTTTCGAATTTAAAAATTAACGGAAATGAAATTATATTTATTAATACAAACAAGCAATTACAATTGATTTTTCCGTTCCAAAAAGGAAAACACACACTTACATTTAATTATTCAGCCAAGCCAAAACAGGCATTATATTTTGTCGGTAACTTCGACTCCACTCAAGGTGATAAATCAGATGATGTAAATGGACAAGTATGGACACAAGGACAGGGAAGATATACCAGTAATTGGTTCCCAAGTTTTGATGATGTAAATGAAAAAGTAGTTTTTAACCTAAATATTACTTTTGATAAAAACTATAAAGTTATCTCAAACGGATTATTAAAAAACAAACTCGAAAATGGGAATTCTATTGTTTGGCAATATCGAATGCAAAATCCTATGAGCTCTTATTTACTAATGCTTGCCATTGGGAAATATGAAGAAAAAGAGCTCAAATCTAAATCTAGAATTCCTTTAGAATACTACATCGAAAATAATGATATCTCTCGTTTTGAGCCAACTTATCGCTATTCTAAACAAATTTTTGACTTTCTGGAGAAAGAAATAGGAGTGAAGTACCCTTGGGAAATATACAAGCAAGCTCCTGTTCGTGACTTTATATATGCGGGTATGGAGAACACGACTGCTACTTTGCTTTCTACCAGATATGTTGTTGATTCTATAGGTTTTGAAGATAGAAAATACACCAATGTTAACGCACACGAATTGGCGCACCATTGGTTTGGGAATTTAATTACTGCCGAAAGTAGTACGCATCATTGGCTGCAAGAAGGTTTTGCAACCTATTATGCTTTGCTTGCTGAGAAAGAAATTTATGGTGAGGATTATTTTTATTCTAAATTATACGATACTGCACAACAATTAAAATATGCATCAAGAACCGATACAATTCCGGTCTTGAATGCCAAAGCTAGTTCGCTTACTTTTTACGAAAAAGGAGCTTGGGCATTATTTGTTTTACATGATGCTTTGGGCGATAAAACATTCAAAAAAGTGATCAAAAATTATTTGAAAAAATATGCATTTCAAACTGTAAATACAAATGATTTTTTTGAAGAAATAAAAAAACTATCCAATTATGATTTAAAAGAATTCTCTAAAATATGGCTAGAAACAACTGCTTTTAATAACCAACAAGCAAATGAATTGTTGAGCAAAAATAAAGCAATTCAAATACGCTTAGAAGTTGATAAAGCTAGTAAAAAACCTTTAGCCGAAAAAGAAGCTTTTCTTATCAAAACATTACAATCCGATGTTTATTTTACAGTTAAAAAAGCAATTGTAAGCCAGCTCAAGAATGAAAAATACGAAGCTAAAAAACAATTACTCATTCTGGCTTTAAACACAAACAACCTGCAAGTTCGACAAGAAGTAGCTGTTTCTTTGCCAAAAATCCCTGAAGATTTCAGACCACTATATGAGACTTTACTCGACGATAGATCATACCAAACGCAGGAAATAGCATTGTTTTATTTATGGAATAATTTTCCTTCTCGTCGCAGCGAATATTTAAATAAATCGAAAAACTGGATAGGATTTAACGACTATAATTTAAGAACATTATGGTTGTCATTAGCTTTATCAACACCTAATTACGCAACAGAACCAGAGGTTTTAATTAATGAATTAATAGCATATTCTTCGCCTAAATATGAAGCAACAACGCGCCAAAATGCTTTAGAGAAATTAATAGATTTTCGATTAACAAATGATATTGTATTGACAAACTTAGTAAATGCGACAACGCATCATATGTGGCAATTTTCTAAATTTGGTAGAGATACCATTCGATTATTATTAAAAAATAGTGAAATGCGTACTTCATTTGAAAGAATTTTGCCTAATTTGTCCTCGAATGAACAGTTTCAATTAGAACGTTTGTTGAAAGAGTAAGAATAGAAGAAAGAGAATAGAAGAAAGAGAATAGAAGAAAAGGATAGAGGAAAGAAATAGATTAAAGGTTTAGTCTATTTTCTAGCTTCTTTTATCTATTTTCTTTCAGATAAAAAAACTACAATACATTTATGAGAGCATTGGTTATTTCAGGAGGAGGAAGCAAAGGAGCTTTTGCCGGAGGAGTTGCACAATATTTATTACAAATAAAAAAATGTGAATACGATTTATTTCTAGGGACATCTACTGGAAGTTTACTTATTCCGCATTTGGCACTTGGAAATATTGATAAAATCCATGGAATCTACACCAATGTGAGCATGAATAAAATATTTAATATCAGTCCTTTTGTTGTAAAAGAGAAAGGCGGTATTGATATTGTTACCATAAATCACTTTAATGTATTACGCCAGTTTTTTAAAGGGAAAAGAACTTTTGGCGAAAGCAAAAGATTGCAAAAATACATCAAAGATCATTTGTCTTTATCTGAATTTAATCAGCTAAAAAAACTAAAAACTGATGTTGTTGTTACGGTTACCAACTTGTCTCGAAATGAAGCTGAATATAAATCGATAAAAGATTGTTCTTACGATGAATTTTGCGATTGGATTTGGATATCAAGTAACTATATTCCGTTTATGAGTTTAGTGTCTAAAAACAACTCAGAATATGGAGACGGAGGATTCTCAAGTTTGGTACCAATACGTGAAGCCATAAATCGTGGTGCAACCGAGATAGATGTGGTTATTCTGGAAACTGAAGTAAACACTACAAAAAGTACAATTGGCAAAAATCCGTTCTCGTTAATGATAGATTTGTTCCGAATTGCTCTAGATCAGGTTGAGAAACATGATATTGCTATTGGAAAACTATTGGCGAAAAACAAAAATGTGAAACTGAACTTGTTTTATACACCAACAAAACTAACCAATAACGCATTAATTTTTAACAAAGAAGAAATGAAAAAGTGGTGGGAAGAAGGATATGAATATGCTCAGAATAAGTCTGAAATTATGAGTGATAATAGATGATTTTAGATTTTAGAATGTAGATTTTAGATTTATAAGATTGAACTTAAAGTATTTATCTCAAGTTATAAATTAGTTTCTATTGAATTATTTTAACCATATAAGTGATGCAAGTTTATTTAAGTTTTGTAATGATTAGTTACGCTTATATTTACTTACATCACTTACATGGTTAACTTTTTTATAAATTTTATATAAATCTAAAATTTACATTCTAAAATTTAGTGTTACCACATTTCGCTTACTTCTCTTTTAATATAGCCTAAAGCAGCACTGCTTGGTGATTGCTTATCAAATAAATCATTTAAGATAACCTCACGTAATTTATCTGCACTGTCTACACGGTCGCTCATATTTGCTTTACGAATCATTTGGATTGTAGCATTTTTAGCTGTGGTTACAATAGTCCAACATTCATCAGACATGTATATTTGTTGTGTTAAGTTATGCTCAAACTCTTGCTCGATTTGTGCAATAACTAAATTTTCATAATCATTTTTATCATTAGATATTGGCGCAACGCGTATCAATAAATTAGTTAAACTAATGCGTTCTAAGTATAAAGTAATTCGCTCATAAGCCTGTAATCGTAAAGGCAAAGCTTGTTTTTGAGCATCTTTTTGCAATAACCATCTTCTTGTATTTTGTTTATCCTGAAGATACGATTTGAAAAAATAATAAGCTACGCTTCCTGTTATGATTGAAGGTATAGTATAAGCTAGAACTTCTATGATTTTGTTTGAATCCATTTTTATAATTTAAGGAAACAAAAATATACTTTTGGTTGTAATTCAGCATCATTTTAATTGTAATATTTGTTTAAGAAGGCTAATTTTGCCGACATTCAAATTTTAATCAAATATTACACTATAATTGGAAAACTATATTATAATTTTGCTTTGTTTAGCTGCTTTTGCAGCAGGATTTATTGATGCTATTGTAGGCGGTGGCGGGTTAATCCAAACTCCAATGGGATTAATTTTATTACCAAATTTACCTGTTTCGACTGTTATTGGAACTCTGAAATTACCTGCATTTAGCGGAACTGCTTTTGCTGCTTTTCAATACATGAAAAAAGTAGTTATTCAGTGGAAGTTGTTACTCATTATGATGGTTTTAGCAGTTCCATCGGCATTCTTAGGATCTACTTTATTAACTTATGTAAGTAATGATTTTATGAAACCGCTGTTATTGGTGGTTTTGTCTCTGTTATTAATTTATACTTATGCTAAAAAGAATTTTGGGCAGCATGAAGCCAAAGATCATTCGGCTAAAACTCAAATACTGTATGCTGTTGGAATTAGTATAGTTGTTGGTTTTTATGATGGTTTTATTGGTCCTGGAACGGGTAGTTTTTTTGTAGTTGCTTTTATAGCCTTAATGGGATTCGACTTTTTGCATGCTTCGGCAAATGCCAAAATGGTGAACTTAGCTACTAATTTCGGATCTATTTGTTTGTTTATTATAAAAGGAAAGATCATTTGGACAATCGCAATTCCTATGGCCATAAGTAATGGACTTGGCGGATGGCTTGGTGCTAAGCTGGCTATAAATAAAGGAAATGGTTTTATTAGAGTTTTCTTTTTGATTGTTGTAATCGGTACGTTGATACGTTTTGCTTACGATGTATTTTATAAATAGAGGTTCTGAGAGGCTAAGATTCTAAGATGCTAAGTTTTTTTCATCTTTGATATTTTGAACCTTAGTTCCTCAGAAGCTTAGAACCTTAGACGCTTTAAAAAAAAACAATTGTTTGAGTCTAGCCCCGATAGAGGTGATATCCTCGCAGTGAAACGGAGAGATAAAGCCGAAAGCGGGAACTTTGCTTCTTAAAAAAGCCTTTTGTTGTGCTTCAAAAAAAACTTAGCAACTCAGTGTCTTAACAGCTTAGGAACTTTCTTTTTAAATTCTTATTTTTGCAACAATTATGGAGAAAAATTTCATGCAAAAATACATTGACCAGCTCAATGACGCACAGAGACAGCCTGTTTTAAAGAAAGACGGGCCGATGATTATTATTGCTGGGGCAGGTTCAGGAAAAACACGTGTTTTAACAATTAGAATTGCTTATTTGATGGCGCAGGGTGTTGATGCGTTCAATATTTTGTCGCTTACTTTTACCAATAAAGCGGCTCGTGAGATGAAACACAGGATATCTGATATTGTGGGAGCGTCGGAGGCAAAAAACCTTTGGATGGGAACTTTTCACTCTATTTTTGCGCGTATTCTTCGTGCAGAATCTGATCATTTGGGATATCCATCTAATTTTACGATTTACGATTCTCAGGATTCAGCGAGACTAATTTCTTCTATTATAAAAGAAATGCAGCTGGATCGTGATGTTTATAAACCAAAACAGGTTTTAGGACGTATATCAAATTATAAAAATAGTTTGATTACGGTAAAAGCCTATTTTAATAATCCTGAATTGGTAGAAGCTGATGCCATGGCTAAAAGACCAAGATTAGGAGAAATTTATCAGCACTATGTTGACCGTTGTTTTAAAGCGGGTGCTATGGATTTTGATGATTTACTATTGAAAACCAATGAATTACTTAATCGTTTTCCAGAAGTTTTATCGAAATATCAAAACCGTTTTCGCTATATTTTGGTTGATGAGTACCAGGATACAAATCATTCTCAGTATTTAATTGTAAAAGCTTTATCTGATAAGTTTCAGAATATTTGTGTTGTAGGAGATGATGCGCAGAGTATTTATGCTTTCCGTGGAGCGAATATTAATAATATTTTGAATTTTCAGAAAGATTATGAAGGTGTGATAATGTTTCGTTTAGAGCAAAATTATCGTTCAACCCGTAACATAGTTGAAGCTGCAAATACTGTAATGGAACATAATAAGACCAAACTTGATAAAATAGTTTGGACTGCAAATGATTTTGGACAAAAAATTAAAGTCCACAGAAGTTTAACAGATTCTGAAGAAGGTCGTTTTGTAGCGAGTACCATTTTTGAACAAAAAATGCAAAATCAATTGCATAATGGCTCTTTTGCAATTTTGTATCGTACTAATGCACAATCACGTGCGATGGAAGATGCATTAAGAAAACGTGATATTCCGTATCGAATCTATGGTGGATTATCGTTCTACCAACGTAAGGAAATTAAAGACGTTTTGTGTTATTTGCGTTTGGTAATTAATCCGAAAGACGAAGAAGCACTGGTGCGTGTAATTAATTATCCTGCTCGTGGAATTGGAGATACTACTGTTGAAAAATTGACTATTGCTGCCAATCATTACAAACGTTCTATTTGGGAAGTAATGGTTAATATTGATAAAATTGACTTGAAACTGAATGCCGGGACAAAGAATAAAATTAGAGATTTTGTAACGATGATTCAGAGTTTTCAGGTTATTGATCAAAATCAGGATGCTTTTTATATTACGGATCATGTTACAAAAAAAACGGGATTAGTTCAGGAACTAAAGAAAGATGCTACACCTGAGGGTATGGCAAAAATTCAGAATATTGAAGAATTACTAAACGGTTTAAAAGATTTTACCGAAGGCCAGAAAGAAATTGATGGAGCAAGAGGGGCGTTATCTGAATTTATGGAAGATGTGGCACTTGCAACCGATTTAGATAAAGATACTAGTGATGAAGATAGGGTTGCTTTAATGACAATTCACCTTGCAAAAGGGCTGGAATTCCCGCATGTTTTTGTTGTTGGGATGGAAGAAGATTTGTTTCCTAGTGCCATGAGTATGAGTACAAGAAGTGAACTTGAGGAAGAACGTCGTTTATTTTACGTAGCTTTAACACGCGCAGAGCATCAGGCTTATTTAACGTATGCACAATCGCGTTATCGTTGGGGTAAATTAACGGATAGTGAGCCTTCTCGTTTTATTGAAGAAATTGATGGTCAGTATTTAGAATATTTGACGCCAGCAGAAAGTGGATATCGTTATAAACCAATGATTGACATTGACGTTTTTGGTGATGTTGATAAATCAAAATTGCGTTTAGCTAAACCAATTGGTACAACACCTCCTAAACAGGTTAATAACAATGAACCAAAATCGGATTTAAATATTCGTAAACTAAAACCTGTATCGAGTAATAATCCTAATGCAAGTGCTCCTAATTTATTTGATAATAAATTAACTATTGGAAATCTTGTAATGCATGAACGCTTTGGAAGAGGTGAAGTTGTAAATATAGAAGGAGTAGGAGCTGATAAAAAAGCTGAAATAAAATTTGAAGTTGGCGGACTTAAAAAGTTGTTACTTCGTTTTGCAAAATTAGATGTGATTGGGTAGAAGATCATTGAAGTAAGAGAATAGACTTAGATAGCTAGATAATAGAATCAAGAAAAAAGTTGATGAACTCATACTAGAATCTTTTGAATTTTAATCAAATTAAAACTTTAAACTAAAACAAAATGGCAGAATTTATAAAAATATATCCCGATAAACCGAGTGAAGCTGCTATTGCAAAAGTAGTAAAGGTTTTAAAAAATGGTGGTTTGATTATTTATCCAACAGATACTGTTTACGGTTTAGGTTGTGATATTACCAATTCCCGTGCTTTAGAGAAAATTGCAAAAATAAAAGGAGTAAAGCTCGAAAAAGCAAATTTTTCCTTTATTTGCCACGATTTAAGTAACTTATCTGATTATGTACGACAAATAGATACATCGACTTTTAAAATACTAAAAAGAGCTCTACCAGGCCCCTATACTTTTATTTTACCTGGGAACAATAATTTGCCAAAAGAGTTTAAGAAGAAAACAACTGTCGGAATTCGTGTACCAGACAATTCAATTGCTTTAGAAATTGTACGTCAGTTAGGAAATCCTATTGTTTCTACTTCTATTCGCGATGAGGATGATGTTATTGAATATACAACCGATCCTGAACTTATTTTTGAAAAATGGCAAAATGTAGTTGATATGGTTATCGATGGTGGTTATGGAGATAATGTTGGATCTACTATTATTGATTTATCAGAACATGAGCCAGTAATCGTTAGAGAAGGAAAAGGAAGTTTAGATATTTTGTAAAAATTTATTGCTACGGCAAGGTATTTGAAGTTAATTGCTTATATTAGAGCTACATTAATAATGCATTATAAACATATATCACGATAATGTTATTCTTAATTGATATTTAATTGGTTATTAAAAAGATTAAGGATACATAAAAGCAGGTCAACCGACCTGCTTTTTCTGTTTTTATAAATAGGTATTTTTAAGGTATGGTTTATCAGTGAATTCACTTCATGTATTATCACTGTAAATTTTTTAGATATAAACCCCTTCGACTCCGCTCAGGGAGACAAACTATGCCTTCGTCAGGCTGAGGATCTAAAACTACAAGAGAAGCTTAATTAAAGTTGAAAATAGTAAGCATAAAAAAAGCCAGTGAAAATTTTCACCGGCTTTAATTTATTCTAGAATCTTAATCCTAAAAAGGACGATTCTAATATGAAATCATCAGATTATTTACCTGATTGTTTTTTCATTTCTTTTTCAACCATATCATAGAATTGGTCAATTTTTGGCATAACAACGATACGAGTTCTTCTGTTACGAGCTTTATCTTCAGCTGTATCATTAGCAACTAATGGTACGTAAGAACTTCTACCAGCTGCAATTAATTTTGCTGGGTTAACACCAAGGTCGTTTGTTAATACACGAACGATAGATGTAGAACGTTTAACACTTAAATCCCAGTTGTCTAACAAAATTCCGTTGCTTTTGTAAGGAACGTTATCAGTATGACCTTCAACCATACATTCAAAATCAGGTTTGTCATTAACTACTTTTGCAACTTTAGCTAAAACAGTTTTTGCTTTATCAGTTACATCATAGCTACCACTTTTAAATAATAATTTGTCAGCGATAGAAATAAATACAACTCCTTTTTCAACATTAATTTCGATATCTGGATCATTGATACCTACAGCTCCTTTTAAGCTAGTAACCAAGGCAAGAGTAACACTATCTTTCTTAGTTAAAGCATCTTGAAGTCTAGATATTTTTAAATCTTTTTCTTTTAAACTTTCTAAAGATTTTTCTAGATTTTCAGCTCCTTTAGAAGTAAGCATTGTTAAATCTTTTGAACTGTTTATCAAATTCTGATTGTGATCTTTCAAACTAGCAACTGTAGCAGTTAATCCAGCTTTTTCTTCTAAACAAGAATTTAATTTTACAGTACAAGAATTTAGTAAATCTTGAGTTTCTTTGTTTTTAGCTTCTAAATCAGCATATTTCTTTTTAGAAACACACGAAGATAGTACCATTAGTGCAGTTAGGGCAATGAATATTTTTCTCATAAAAAATAAAATTTAATTAGACTTTCAATTACAAAGTTAAGGGTTATTAATTTGATTACTGTTAAAGATATCTTTAAAAACACGGTTTTTCGTTACATAGTACAAGAAAACGACACTTTTAATCATATAGTATTTTCGTGTTTGAAAATTACTTCTTTTTTTATAATATTCCGAAAAAAGGCTATAAAAAGAGAAATGAGCTTTTATAATTGCCCAAGTGTGTTTGAACTTTCCTTGCACAAAAAACTGTACTCCTGCGATACCATCGAGTACCAACCTTGCAAAAATAATGCCGTAAAACCCTTGCTTAGGCAAGTTTTTGGTAAGCATTAGTAGGGAGTTTCTAAAATTAAGAAAGGTCTTTCTAGGGTTACCTTGTTGTAATGTTGCGCCACCGACATGATATACAACAGATTGCGAATTGTATTTAATTGTATGACCTAGATTAATTGCACGCCAACACAAATCTATTTCTTCTTGATGGGCAAAAAAACCTTCGTCAAAACCGTTTAATTCTTTATAAACAATGCTCCTTATAAAAAAACAAGCCCCCGAAGCCCAAAACAATTCACAATTATCATCATACTGATTGTTGTCTTTTTCGATAGTATCAAAAATACGCCCACGACAAAACGGATATCCATATTTATCAATAAAACCTCCGGCAGCACCCGCATATTCAAAGAAAGCTTTGTTTTTAAAATCTAATATTTTTGGTTGAATAATAGCGGTTTTTGGTTCTTTTACGAAAGTATCCAGAATTGGTTGTAACCAGTTTTCGGTAACTTCAATATCCGAATTTATCAAAGCATAAATTTCGGCATCGATATGTTGTAATGCATCATTGTATCCTTGTGCAAACCCATGATTACCTGTGTTTACAACGATTTTTACAGTAGGAAAATGCTCTTTTACGTAAGTAATAGAAGTATCTGTCGAAGCATTATCGGCTACATATATAGTAGCTTCAGGCGAAAATTGTATTACTGATGGTAAAAACTGTTCTAATAATTTTACTCCATTCCAATTTAATATAACAACTGCTATTTTATCCAAGTGTATAGTATTTTATTTACGTTAGAGAATTATAATTCGGTAACTCCCTTAAAAATTCATATTTTTCATTCTCAAAATCCATTTGACAGAAATAATGACTCAATCCATTGGTAACTGTCAGAAATTGCGCATTCATGGTCATATTATATCTAGCAATCTGATCAAAGGTAGCTTGCGAAATTTTTACTTCTGGTGCTTTACATTCTACCAATATATATATAGTACCATCAGGATTATAAACTACAATGTCGTAACGTTTACGCAACCCATTGACCTTTAAAACTTTTTCTACATTTATCAATGATTTAGGGTATTTTTTCTCCACCATTAAAAACTGAACAACATGTTGGCGAACCCATTCCTCTGGAGTGAGAATGATAAATTTTTTCCTGATTTCATCAAAAATAGACACTTTATTTTCGCTATTTTTGAACCGAAATATATAAGAGGGAAAATTTAGTTTTTGCATGAAGCAAAAATATAAAATAGTTTTAGGTTTCTCCCGAAGTCTCGGGATAAAGTTTCAAGATATTGAAACAACAGCCTTAAACATTTAACTTGAAACAATAAAGAAATGGATGAAGTTATAAAAATTGTTAATGATATAAAAGCTGGGAATATCATGCCTATCTATTTCCTTATGGGAGAAGAGCCTTATTACATTGACAAATTAGCCGAATATATAGAAAAAAACGTTTTATCTGAAGAAGAAAAAGGCTTTAACCAAACGGTTTTATATGGTCGCGATGTAACTGTAGATGATGTTGTTTCGGCCGCCAAACGTTATCCTATGATGGCTGACCGCCAAGTTATTATTGTAAAAGAAGCACAGGATTTATCCAGAACAATAGATAAACTCGAAGCTTATGCAGGGAACCCAATGACTACAACAGTTTTGGTTTTTTGTTACAAATACAAAACGTTGGATAAACGTAAAAAAGTAACCAAATTATTAGG
The DNA here is from genome assembly GCF_000813005.1 of Flavobacterium sp. KMS. Taxonomy (GTDB): domain Bacteria; phylum Bacteroidota; class Bacteroidia; order Flavobacteriales; family Flavobacteriaceae; genus Flavobacterium. Next base: position 35,035 of record NZ_JSYP01000003.1, read on the forward strand.
ACAAAAAGGACTTGTTTACGAAAGTAAAAAATTATACGAAAACCAAGTAGGGGATTGGATCAAAAGAGTTTTATCAGGCAAAAATTATACGATAGAACCAAAAGCCAATGCGATGCTGGTTGAGTTTCTAGGAACCGATTTAAGCAAAATCAATAATGAGCTGGAGAAACTACAGATAATTTTACCCAAAGGTACGACCATTACACCCACACATATAGAGGAAAATATTGGTTTTAGTAAAGATTATAATGTGTTTGAACTACGTAAAGCAATCGGAGAACGAAATCAAGTAAAAGCATACAAAATTGCCGAGAATTTTGCTCATAACCCCAAAGATTATCCGCTAGTTATGACAACAGGATTAATTTTTGGTTTCTTTATTCAGTTATTAAAATACCATGGATTAAAGGATAAAAATCCAAAAAATGTAGCGGCTGCAATTGGTGTAAATCCTTATTTCTTAAAAGAGTATGATTTGGCAATAAAAAATTTCCCAATGAAAAAAGTGAGTCAGGTAGTTTCGGCATTACGAGATATTGATTTAAAAAGTAAAGGAGTGGGAGCCAATGCATTACCGCAATCTGATTTATTAAAAGAAATGCTGTACAAAATATTTAATTAAGCCACTAAAATTACCGATATTTGTAAGCTGATATAAAAATAAAAAACCGCAAATTATGGGGATGAATAAAAACACAATCTTAGGATGGGCAACTTTTATAATGGTGATCATGGGATTTCTCTTAATAGGACTTGGCATTTTTAGATACAGAGATGTTTCAGGTTGGGGATTTGCAGCTACAGGAGTTGGTTTTTTAGCCAATGCATGGGTTTTCAACGCTTTAAAAGGAAGAGTTTAAACAAGAATAAATAATAAAATTTAAAATAAATAGGCATGTCAGACGATAAGAAAGTAATTTGTTATTATTTAATTTATTGAATACTAATAATTTATATTTTTATATTTAAAAAAGTGGGAACATTAATAAAAAAAGTGGGAACATTAATTTTAAAATAATTAAAAAGGCTACTACAGTTTTGTAGTGGCTTTTTTTGTATTAAAAAATTATAATTACATTATGAATATATTTGAAGGTATCACCAAAGAAAAATTTATTGAAGAGTTTAATAAAGACAATAATGGTAGTTTGTCTCTTCTCCATATCAATTTAGCGTTCGATTATAAAGGATTAAAGAAAAGTATATATAAATATAGTGATGAAATAAAATTACGATCGATTACTAATATTAAAAACTATGAGGCAGAGATAGAGGTATTTAATTCATTTAAGCCATTTTTGAAATATGAAGATAAAGGGGTACTAATAATTGATAATTATAATAAATATCTTTCTCATAGAAGTAAGATAGAGAATGAGTTAGTTGCTAGAAATCATATTAATTATATTGCTGATGTTTTTGTATTAAAATTAGGAAAACACACAGAAACAAAGGGGGAATATTTTAAGTTTAAAAATGTGGAGACTTTTAATAAATTTATTAAGGCAGAAAATACAAGAAAATCATATAATAGTATTGTAAAAGAATTGAATAAATCAGTAGAAGAGTATTCAGATAAAATTTTATTATTTATTAAAGAAAGACTTGTAGAGTTTGAAGACGAAGGCTATATTCATGAATTTATTATAAAATTTCCAGTGTTTGAAAATCTCGAAGAGAAAAAAAAAATCACCAAACAACATCTTATTAAAAATAATTTCTTTGACGAATTTGAATTAACTTTAAAAGGCAGGTCTTTGATAAAAACCTTTTGTAAATCCAACACTATATCAGTTGATGATTATCTCAACCTACATGATGATTTTATGAATATTATGAAATACATTGGCGAATCTTTAGGATATAATATTACTCTGGATCAACATTACCATTTTATTTTTAAGAAGAAATAACTTGATGCTATTTCAGAACCAATACCAATTGAAAGTTTTAATTTTTTGGAATGATTTTTATGTTTAGTTAGTTTAGTTTATAAACTGACATCTCAGCTAGTATTTTGAGGTTATGTGTATTCAATGAGGCGGTAACTGATTAGTGATGTATTAAAATTATCTTCTAAATACTTTTTATTTTGTATAAAAAAATATATAATAATAGTTAAGTTTGTTATTAGAAAAATTTAATTATGAATTTAAAATTAGTATTAGAAAAATTAGACCTACTTGAAAAGGATGGGTTGTTTTATCTTTCTGATATTGAAAGAGATAGGTTTGATATTTTTACAAATAGAGTTAAAGAATCTTTGCTTAAAATAAAGCCAGATGCTTTTTTTTGTATCAATAATGAGCCTTTAATTTTGTTTTTTGAAAATCCAGAAAATTTTGAAATATTAGAAAAACAAATTTGGAATTTTAATCAATCCCCAGCCATTATTATTAAACAAAATAATCAGTGGGTTGTAAAAAATGGATTTAGATTACTTGAAGGAAATACAGAATTAGAAACTTTAGCCGATTCGAATAATATTTCAGATTTTGAGTATTTTAAAATTATTACGGGAGAGACTTGGGAAAAGTATAAGCTTAAATTTGAAAATAAAAATAGAGTAGATTATTTTTTGCTAAAGAATATTGAAGATGCAAGAAATATACTTACTTCACCAATTAAAGGAAAATTGCATTCTAAAATTGCAAATTCGTTAATAGGTAGGGTTATTTTTACCAGATATTTGATAGATAGAAAAGTAGAGCTTAAAAAATATAAAATTTTACAGAAAGAGGATTTTTATAATCTTCTTTCAGAAAAAGAAAAAGCATATAGTTTTTTCAAGCAAGTCAGGAATGATTTTAACGGGAATCTATTTCCCTTACAATATGAGATTGATAATGTAACTATTCAAGAAGATGATTTTGTAACTCATTATCATTTAGAATTAATTATTAGTTTGCTTAAAGGTGATAATTTAAATAATGGTGTTACTCAAGTTTCATTATTCGATATATATGACTTTTCAATTATTCCTATAGAATTTATTAGTAATGTTTATGAGAAATTTATTGGGGTTGAAAATCAAGCAAAGCAGGGAGCATATTACACCCCGCTTTTTTTGGTAGATTATATCCAACAACAAACAATAACAAAATATTTCCAAGAAAATTCTACTGAATACAATTGTAAAGTTTTAGATCCTGCTTGCGGTTCAGGAATTTTTTTGGTGGAAAGTCTAAGACAAATTATTACTCAGTATCAAAAACTCAATCCTAATTTTCATACTGATGAATCCTATGATGGCTATAAAAATATTTTAAAAAAATTACTTCAAGACAATATATTTGGTATTGATAAAGATGAGAATGCTATAAGTGTAGCTATTTTTTCATTGTATATAACTCTATTAGATTACTTAACTCCAAGAAGTATCGTTGGTTTTAAATTCCCAGATTTAATCAATCTTAATTTTTTTGTAGATGATTTTTTTAATAAAAAAGGAGATTATAATAAATCTTTAAAAACGAAAAATTTTTCATTCATTCTAGGAAACCCACCATGGGCAACTAAACATGATAAAGAAAAACAATTATTTGAAAAATATATTGAAAACAGAAAAATTGAAGAGCAAAGTGATTTAGAAATTGAAAACAGAGAAATTGCTGAAGCATTTCTTGTTAGGGTTTCAGATTTTGATTTTGAACAATGTGCTTTCATAATTACTAGTAAAATCTTATATAAAATAAGTAGGAAGAAAGAAAAAAAAGGAGTTTTTAGGAAATACTTTTTAAGTAAATTTAAAATCAGTCAAGTATTTGAATTGTCTTCTGTTAGGCATCAAGTATTTGATAAATCAAATGATAAAGCTGTTGCTCCTGCAACTATTATTTTTTATAGTAAATCAAATAATATTGAAGAAAACAGAAAAAATATTATAACACATATTTCTTTAAAGCCGAATCTATTTTTTGAGACTTTTAAATTAATGGTTATTGAAAAATATGATTACAAAGAGTTGTTACAAAGTTATTTTATAGATGAAGATTGGATTTGGAAAGTGCTTGTATATGGTAATGTTTTAGATTATCATTTTATAAAAAGATTAAAAACAAACAAATCTATTTATGATTACATTTCAGACCCATCTCAATTTATTTTTGGTAAAGGAATTGGTATTGGTGGTGGAGATGAAAATCCAATTGAGGAACATAAAAAAATCAAATATTCTATAAATTCAAAAACTAAGGGATTAAAGCCTTTTAGTATAAGCTATTCAGATAATTTTCTTTCTGATTATGATTTTGTTCATAGACAGAGAAGGCTTGAATTGTTTAAGAATCCAGTTTTACTGGTTGGTAAAGGAATAAGTAATTCATTTATGGCAAAATCCGCCATATCTTATGATGATGTAATATATACAGATGCTATAACAGGAATTAAACCATTAAACGACAAAGGTTTCTCCATCATAAACATACTTTTAGCCTTGTTTAATTCAGAGCTTTTTAGTTATTTTTTAGTTTTGACAAACTCTTCTATAGGAATCGAAAGAGAACAATCACACGATAAAGATGACAAATTTTCAGTTCCTTTAATTGAATCAGACAATATCGAATTAAACGAAAAAATCAATCTTATTTCCAAACTGATTATTGAAGAGAATGAAATAATATTTGAAACTTTTAAAAAGCAAGAAATAAAACAACAAATAGCAGTTTTAAAAGATGAAATTAATAATGCGATTTATAAATTATATGAGTTATCTCCAACTGAAAAAAACTTAGTTAATTATAATAATAATGTAACTATTCCATTACTTAAAGGTTTAGATATTAAAAGAAAGGAAGTATCTAATAAAGTAAATTATAAAGCAAGTATACTTGAAGATTATGCAAAAGTGTTTATTGACCATTTTGGAAATAGATTTAACTCTGATAATAAATATTTTGAAGTAGAGATATTGTATTCTAATCATACAATTTTGATGAAATTTAAAATAATTTCAGAACCTTCAAAAGAAAAAAAGAATATCCTTTGGAAAAAAGAAAGCGACAAAGAGTTATTAAAATCTATTTCAAAATTAAGTTTTGAAAATTTAAGTTATAATCTCTTTATGCAAAAAGATGTAAAAGGGTTTGAAGATGATTTCTTTTATATTGCAAAACCAAATCAATTCAAGTCTTGGCATCCTGCTTTGGCTTACTTAGATTTATCTGAATTTATCGATGCATTACATAACTCAAAAGTATAAAAGATGAGTAAAATTAATGCATCAAAATTTTTATTTTCATTTGATTACAAGGAAAGAGATTTGAAATTTATTTTAAATTCGGTGTATAAATGTTATTTGAAAATAATGATATCGAATATTTTAGTCAATAATAATGAAAATGATATTAGAGATATATTTATTTCTGATGAATATCTAGATAATTACGCATTAAAAAAAGAACTCGACATTGTTGAATTTAAATTTGATAAAGAAATTCAAACAGAAACGGGTAGGGTTGATATTAGAGTGCTTAATATGGTAAAAACAATGAAGGGAGATTTCAATCCTTATTATTTTATTGAGTGCAAGAGAATTAAAGGAGATAAAACCTATAACGATTATTATATTGATAATGGTATAAGTAGATTTATTGACGAAAAATACCATACTTATCAAGAAGCGAATGCTATGATGGGTTTTGTAGTAAAACAAATTGATGTTAAAACAAATTCAAGCTACTTTAGTGATTTGTCATATCACAATTTTATTGATGATTATGAGTATACCTATGTGTCAAGTCATCTGACAAAATCAAATAAAAAAATAACATTATATCATCTAATGTTAGACTTTTCAAGCAAAATAAACGGTTCTAAAAATTGAAGTTAAAGTAGCTTTTTCAAAAAAAAGTTTTATTTTCACTAAAAATAATTTTATGGCAAGAAGATTCAGAAAAGTAGGAATAACTACAAAAGGTTATTGGGATAGAATAAATTCCGAAGGATTTGGCGATCAATTTCCTGATTCTAAATTTAAAATCAAAAAGAGAAGTATGTTTCCAGAATTGTCTCAAGGAGATGTGTGGGTGGAAGAGAGTCTGTTTGAAGATTTCTTAAAAATTAAGAAGGAAATGACAGAAGTTAACGGTGGCAGATGGATAATTTGGTAATATATCTATTAATTCATACAAAAAAAGAGTGCTATTTTTAAGCACTCTTTCTTTGTATGAATTTTTCAATCTAATTTAATCTATTAAAAAAAAACGAATTCAAAGTTTCCAAGATATCCCAAGTTCGTATGCTTGAAGCTACAATCAGTTGCTATATTTTGTTTGAAAGTTCTTTTTTTTATTCAGATATTAGTTTTTTAATTTTTTGAATAGTTCCGCTACTTTTATCGGTTAGTTTCATTGTCTTTCTGACTGAATATCCCTGTTTTAATAGTTTTGCAACATCTTTATGTTCGGTTAGTAATGTTTCATTGTCTTTTTTGAAACCAATCTTTCTTCCAACTACACCGCCATTTTTTCTATAACTTTCATACCCTGATTTTATTCTTTGGCGAATTTGAGTTTTTTCCATTTCACTAATTGAAGTTAAGATTTGAATTAAAAATTGAGACATTGGATTAATTTCGCATTTATCGTTCAAGGTTTCAATGTTGTGGTTTTTAATGTAAAGAGAAATGCAATTTTCATTCAGCAACTGAATTGTTTTAAGAACCTCAATTGTATTTCTTCCTATACGAGATAATTCCCAGCATAGAACTTTATCAATTTTGTTTGATTTGACAAAGTTTATCATTTCCATTAATTGTGGTCTTTCTTCATTTATCTTTCCGCCGGAAATTTTTTCTTCAAAAATATTCACGACCTCGTAATGATTCTTTTTTGAGAACTCAATTAATTCTTCTGTCTGTCTTTTGAAATCCTGACTATTTGTTGAAACTCTTGAATATATAACCACTTTCATAGTGTATCATTTTAATATTTTATATTTCAAAGATACGGAAAGACCACTGTATCACCTAGCTTTTATTAATTAAAATGATACACTTTCTAGTTTGATACATTTTCTAGTAAAGGAGTAGGGGATTATTTGATTTTTTTATGGTGGTTGTTTTTAATACAACACGAGGATTCAATTTGTCTTTGACTTTCAATTAAAAATAAACTGAGGATTGGTTATAGTTTAATTTTGATACGGCTAAAATTGAACGTGTTTGAGATTTAATCTTCCGAAAGTTTTTTCAATTCTTTTAAAGCTTAATTAATGTAAACAAACTCATGCTGAGGAAACAGATGAGAGTAATCAGTATCCAAATACATTTTAAAATTGATATAATAAAAATAGAAGACATTCATTTTTAGTTTATAATGACAATCGAGGAATTCAATAAAATTAAGAATTTAGTTTAAAATTTTTCATCGCCACCGATTAAACTAATCCAGCATTCTTAGGTGTTGGCATTTCTATGTTCAGTTAAATATTCTTTGTTAGGCCAATGTTTTTCATTTTTCGGAAGTTTTATTTTTTGATTGTGAAATGCAGAAGATAGAAGATTGTCATAATTACTAGTAGCTTTATGTTTCATATTACTTTTGAAAATTATTGAATAATCATTGTTAATTTTAAGTAAACCATTATCGAATAAGCAATGATGATTTGCGCACAATAATATCCCATTTCTAACATCTAAACGTTGACTTTCCGAAGCTTTTGACCAAGGAATTATATGGGCAGCTTGCAAAGCAAAACTAAAACTAAAATCACAAAAAGCACATCGAGAATTGTAAGCTTTTAATAATGCTTTTCTAAAAATTATTTGAGCTGTTCCTCTGACTTTAATTTTGCCATACGTCTCTTTAGATTTTTCAGGCTCATTTAATAATTGATTTACAATTTCCTCTTCTGTGGTTCCTGTAAAGGCATAGCTAAAAGGATTATCTAAATTATTCCAATTGTAATTATAAACTTTTTCAAAACCTTCTTCAATATTATCAACATCCCAAGCCTTGAATCCTGTACCTGGAATTCCATTTTTGTCTCCAACCAAAATAGTTATTGGTGGCAACTGATTATTTAAGCAATAATCTTGAATTTTATCAAGAACGAATCTAACTGCACGATGATGAACTCCAATATCTTTTCCAAAATTTTTATATGTTATAAAAGTTTTTTCTACTGAAACTCTTATGAGAATTTGCCAACCTAATGCAGATCTTTCAAATTGATTAATTTCTTTATTCATAAAGTGTTTTTTTACCAATTTATTACTGATTTGCCTAACGTTGGTAGCTGTTATAGCCAGTTTGTTATATTATTTTTTAAATGATTTATTAATTCACTAACATTTTTACTTAACAACTTGTATTCTCCTGTAATTTGCTCTTGGCTTTTATTTGCAAGAAAGAACAATTTTGAAGCGATTAAGTTGATAATTTTTGAAATTTCTGAATCATCTGAAATTGAATTTTCTTTCTTCCACCTTTCGATCGATTTTAGTGACAAACCAACTAAAGGAAAAGAAAGTTTTTTTTCTTGATTAATGATGTTAATGACTTCTCTTTGGGCTGTTATTCTATTTAAAAATTCATTCATTAGTTTTTTTTAGTAAATCGTTAAACCAGTTTTCAATTTGAGGAAGTTCTTGCATTATTTTATTTAATGTTACATCTGAAGTCACTTTTCCCACTCCTCTTGTAGCTAATATTCTAGCTTTTTTTAAACTCTCATAGACTTCATTGTCAGTATTAAGTGAATATCTTCCAATTTTGATAGCTGAATCTCTTGAAAAAATATATTTATTCAAGTACCCAAGTGCAAAACATGAGGCAAAATTTCTTATAGCTAAAAAAATCATTGACAAATCAAAATCGATTGAATGTTTATTTGTAATAATTGATTCTTTGGAATCTTTATATAATTGATAAAACTTTAGCAAATCATTCTTAGAATTTACATATTTATTTGGTTTGGGAAGTGTTTGAATGAATGGCGTTTTATCAGGAGAAAAAATGCATTTTGATTCAAGAAAAAGATGCCAAGCGAATGGATTTCCTTCGTCCCATAATTCTATCAATCTTTTATATGTATAAATAGAAAAGTCATCTTTATTGATATTTGATATTTCTTCACCGATATCTTTAAGAATCAATAAATCAACGTCTGAGAAATTATCAATTTCACCTCTTGTTATAGAACCAAAAGCATAAATTTCCATTATCTTCTATTAAATCGTTTTATAATAATTGATGTAAATAAGGCAAAACCGATGAATCTAAACATTGTGATTAATGTTAAATACCAATCTGAATATACATCTGGTTTTTTTATTCCCATAAAGTATGACGGTATGCTTTTGAAAGAAGTCCAATAATCAATTAAAGAGTTCGGGTCTTTAAAATATATTGTATCAATTAATGAAGCAATTAACCATAAATAAAATCCTGTTCTACATAGTTTTAATGGACTTTCACCATTGCCCCAAACAAAATCTTGAATTTTAAAATAAAGCCATCTAAAGAACATTACTATTCTATTCCAACCTCTGTATTTTGTTCTGTAATAAGTTGATTTTGAATTCCACGCTTCATGTAAATGTTCTTTACTAGCTTCCAATTCAATTTTAATTGCTTTATTTACAGACTCAGCATCACCAATACTTTGATAATTTATCCTTAACGTTCTTGCGAATTTTAATTTTAAATTATTATGACTAGGACAATTATTGTCTAAAATTTCTGAACCAATATATGTCTTTTCAAAAATTGCATAATCAAAATTACTTCCGATAAAAGTACTCCCTTGAAAATTGCAATTATTAAATTTACATCCATTAAAATCACAAGAATTGAACTGAATATTTCTAAAATAGCAATTTTCAAAATAAGTATGACTAAAATTTACTTTTCTGAAAACTTGGTTTTTAGCTCCAGTTCTTACAAAATATTTATTATGATAATTTGAATTTTCGAGATCATTGTCAAATATTATGTCTTCTATTTTTTCTCTTCCACTTTTTATCATTGATTCTTATTTCTTTAAAATTGGCTATAACGTTCCCGTGTCTTGCGTATTTTGCAACTTAGTATGAGTAGTATTTTCGATTAAACGAAAATACATTAAAAAGTGTAATACCACTAAATTGCAAATTGCACAAGACATCTGTAAACTAGTGCTTACAATGTTTTAAATGGTATGTGATTTTATACGATTAGTTATTCTTATTATATCATTTTGTAATTCAATAATTCGTAACCTTAATTCATTGTCATCAAATCCTAAATTTAAAGATGAATTAAGATTCTGAATTAGTTCATTTGCGTGATTATATTTTTTTGCAAAATAATCAGCGTGAAATTCATTTTCAAGTTGAATTTGGGAGTTGACAACATTTAAATTATTTAAACTAACACCTCTTGACAAAGCTTGTAATGGAGTTAGTTTTATTCCATATTCATTTACAATATGTCCAATTTCATGCAATACAACAGATGTAAGATTTGCATTATACCTTGAGCATAATTCCTCATTTATAATTATTAAATGAATATGATTATCATTATGAAGAAAGGATTGTGTTATACCAAAACTTTTATCTATTGCAGGTGAAATTCTTCCAGAATAATTTTGCATTGCATCCTTAAGATTAATAATAAAAATTTGGTCTGATATAGTAGGTGCATTTTCTTCAAAATCAATATTATTCACAATATTGATTGAGGCACGTAGATTTTCAGATATTGTTGTATCAATTAGATATTGCATTGATATGTCTTTTCATATTTATATTTTAGTGTTTCAATTCTTAAAACAGTTGTTTTGAGTCCTTTTTGTGCTAATAATTAATTCCTTTTTCTTGAAAATAATTTTTGATTGCATCACAAGTCTCATAATCTTCACGTTCGATAGCTATTTGATAAACAGCTTTTAAGTGTTCAATTGGTGGATTTATTTTTTTTAAAGCATCTATTCTGTCTTCTTTATTCGGAATACTTCTGCAAATTGCAGAAATTGTAGTTGCTAAAGCAATATATATTTGATTTAAGCTATTTGATAATTCTTCATTCTCCATTTTGGACATTTTAAGTGTTTTTATGATTGTTAAAATTTAATTATATTTTATTGAATTCTTCTATTATTTTGCATTACAACTACCATTCTTATACATAGTGCGTTTGTAAATAAATTAACCCTTTATTCGGATTTGCCACATCTCAAATTAAAATTAACTTTCTATTAAACCTATTCTATAAATCCCTTGAACCTTTGAAGTAGCTTTTACAAACAGTTACTATCTTTTAAATAGTCAATTTAGATATTAAATCTGATAAATAATTTATTTCCTGAAATCGATTTTCATCATCAATTTTAATTGGGAAATTATCAATAAACGCTTTATCCTCAATTTTTATGTAAGGAAGTAAATAAGCTAGTTCAACTAAAGCTCTATCAGTTATAAGTTCATTTTCACCAGCCTCCATTTTAGCTTTATTTACCGTTGCTCTTAGTGGATACCATTTTCCTTTATAAAAAAATGCTCTTACAGCATTTCCCTTATTGAATTCCAATAGACCTTGGTTACAAATCTCCATTGCTGAATTTAAATTAGCGATTGTCATATTTATAAATTGTATTAAATTAAAATAGCTTATCACTAAATTCGACTACGACAATAATAAACCCAGAAATAAATGCTCCAAGAAATGTTACAACTTGCCAAATAAAGTAAGAATATGTTTTTTTTCCTAATTCCTTTGCCTGTGTGCGATCTTTCTCAATTCCATTTCTTTGATCTGTTTCTCTTTTGCGAGCAATTTGCGCTGTAAGTTTAAAATCATCAAGCCTATTTAGCATTACAATAAACCCAAGAATAATTGAGATTATAATAAGCATGAAACATACGCATATGAAGAATTTTTGTATATTGTTTAAACATCCACAAGTTTCTAAGAATTTAACATAAAATCCTAGTAATGCAACGCTTAATAATATTATTAAGTTATTGGCAAAACCTAACTGCGTAATTCTAATATTTTGCCATCTAATGTAACTTTCGTTTTCATTCATTTTAAAACTTAAATTATTGTAAATACTAAACTAACTCCTAGTAGTATTAGGCTATCGTTTTTTTTGTTATTCAATTAAAAATAGTGTCTCTTGCAAATATTCTTTTTGCTTATCATTTAAAGTATTTAATAAAGATCTTTCATTTGTTAAATTGGTTAAAATTAAGTTAGCCTCATCATTCATTATTTCTTTATTATATTCAGATGCAGTTTTTGCATTTTTCTCAGATTCTGCAAAAGAAAAGATTAGTTGATTGTTACTTGGCTTGTTTTTGTATATAAATTCAAGTATTAATTTTCGGTTGTCTTCATCGATATCTTCTTTGAAAACTGCATCCATCATAAATGGGAATATGTGAACATACTCTGTTTTTTCAATTAATTTATTAAAAGCAAAATAATAGGCAAGTAAAGTCTTTAATAATTCAACTCCTTGTTTTGGAAATATCTTCATCTGATACAATAATAAGTATAACTCATTATCAAAAGATTTCACATTTAACTCATTAAGAAAATCTTTGAAATATCCCTTAAAAATATAATCTTTATTATTACGCTCTTTTCTTAATTCATCATCTGTTTTAAAGGCTTCTAACTCTTTATTTTTCTTATTTAACTCTATTGTAGTTTCTCCTATTTGAGACAAAATATTATTTGATAATTGAATTTTAGTTTTGTTATCTAACCAGGAAGTGAATGTTAAATCAGCGATTTTGTATTCATGCAGGATTGAATAGTCCGTTGAAACAATTTCTTTTTTTGCCGACATAGCAGTTTCTAAACTATTAATTGCCCCTTTTATTTCTTTAATTTCGTTTTTCAGCTTAGCAATTTCTGATTCTGTATTATTGAAGTCTTGATAATATTTATAAATATCTTCTATGGAACTTGGCAAATTTTGACGACAAGTTGGACAATCATTTTCTACTGGATTCTCTGTTTTTAGAGCTTTTTTAACTACTTTAAGAATTTTTAATCTTTCTTCAATAAATGTTAACTTATTACATTTTGTTAAATACTCTTTCTCTATTTGTATAAGCTCATCTTTGTTTTTCTTGTAGGATTCTATATATTCAACAGACTTAGCAACAAACGATTCATCTTTTAATTTTGAAAGTTTAAAATCATCATCATATTTCTCCGTATCTGTTAAAAATTTTATTCTAGCTTCAAAATTTTTCTTATCTTTTTCTAATTCTTGTTTTTTTAACCTATCAAATTCGTTCGTTATTCCAAGATAATAATCATAATAGTCCACTTTAAAATTTCTAAAAAAATCCAAACCTCTGAAAGATTTCAAAGCCAAAACCCATCCGTAATCTTGTGAGACATAGTATGGCAAAAACATTGCCTCTAACGAGGCTAATTTATATTCTCCGGATGATTCTAAATTTAAATTAAAACCAATTAATTTACTTAAATACTCTTTAAGTAAAATATGTTCCCTTGAATTATTTGCTCCAATACCAGAATATTTAATTAATGGAAGATTTTCTCTTTTTATATATATGAATTCGTTATCTCTAATAATAGTTAAATTTTCGTCATTACCTTTCTTTAAAACAAAGTCAAGTCTAAAAATCACTCCTTCATCTAAAATTTCAAATAATTTGTGTTTTTCATCATTAATACCAAATGTGTATTGTATAGCCTGTATTACAGTGCTTTTTCCCGACGTGTTTTTTCCGTGAATTATGTTTATACCTTCATCAAATTCTGTGAAGAAACTTGTGTTATTTTTTTCACAATAGATAAAGAAGTTTTTATAGATTAATTGAGTTCTCATCTTTATTTTTCTTTAATATATAATACTTCAAAAAGTGAAGCAAATAAGATTGCTTTAATTTGTAATTCATTAAAATTTGTAGTGCAAGTACTTTGAAATATATCAAATAATTCAATTACATTTTCTTCTTCTGAATAAGTTGTAACATTTCCAATTTGCTCTTTGGTGAATTGCAATATTTTTTGATGTTCAGCTTCTTGAATACTTTTAAATAAATCAAATGCACTATCAAAAGCTAATTCAAAAATTTCCTTTTCAATTGGTTTGATTCGTAATTTTAAAGAAATTTCAGTTTTTCTTAAATGCCAATAATCAAAACATTTTGATTTAGTTGTTAAAACTTTTAATGCATTTTCTATTTTATCACTTTCAACTCTTTTTGTTTTATCTAACAACTGGACTTCATTTCCGTGATTATATATTCCCTCAATTTTTCTAAAAAGACTAATAAGTGAATCTATTGCTGCTCTTTTGTCAAAAATTTTATTTCCAAAAACCTCACTAATTTTACCTTCTAATTGATTTTCTTGTTCTTTTGCAGTTGTCGTAAAAGGTATCCATAAAAAATTCAATTTATCTAATTGATCGTGAAGATTAGTTTCTGTGATGCTTGCTTTAAAATGCTCTTGGATATCAGTATGTAAATTTCCAAATTGTATGTTTGGATTATCATTTTTTATAGAAATACTAATATCAGGTTTGTTGGCTTTTTTTGGATATTTTTTCTTTATTTCAATAGTTTGATTAGTTGAAAAATAGAGAATATGTTTGTATTGCTCAGATTTCGAAATTTTGTCTAAAATTAACTTTTTGCCTGTTTTTAAAAGTTTGTTTAAAATTTCAAATAACTCAGGATTTGCTCGCCAAATACTGGGCGATTTCTTCTTAGATTGATATGCTTCAATTAAATCAACTTCTTCTTTTTCATTTAGAAAACAAAACAAAAAATCATCATGATGTTCAAGACAAATAAAATAGTTTTTATCTTGAAACTTATTAATATAATTATCTAAAAGTAAATAAATAGCAGTATTTCTCTGTAATGCAAATCCATTATGAGCGTCTGGTCCTGAATTTATTGTTTTATCTATCATTTTTCAATTTTTCTCTTTTAAATTTTAGCCCGATGTTCCACAAACTACAGCGGGTTTGGTGTAAGTTGAAATTTATCTTTCGATTTTTATAAAACTTCTAAAAACAAAAAAAACAGTTCTCGTCAAGCCAATTTTCCAAATCATCATTGAGAAGTGTTAGGTGACGTTAATTGACCAATTAAATTGTGGTGTTTGCTTTATAATATCCGCAAATTTTTCAAACGCATTTTTAAACCATTCGCTTATTTCAAAATCAGCTTCTTCATTATTTAAATAAATTGATATATCTTTTTTAAGTTCAATAGATATTCCATTACTTTTAATTTCAATATTAAAACCTCCTAAATTTAGTTTTGAATATTCTGTAAATTCAGAGAATTTTTTGTTTGATTTATCTATCCAAATTCCAACATAAATATTAGGAGTTTGTAATTGAAAACCATACTTCAATTCTGACCATCCTGTTTCTGAAATTATTTCTTTATAATAATAAATTAGGCGATTATGATTTAAAATTTGCGAGATGGTTCTTCCGTCACTAATCTTAGACGACGTTTTAAATGTATGCTCAAAAGTTGGCTTAACTCGATCTAAATATCCATTCATTACATTTATAATATTTTGGAGATTATCTAAAGTCATAAAGTCTTTTGCGTTGAAAGTTAGTTCTTGTGCCATATTATGTGTTTTTAAAAAGTTCAGAAATTCATTTACAAGTTTGTTAGACTGAAATTTTTTTAAAAATTTTGCTATTTGAAACCATCTGAATTGCTGAAAACTGTGATTTGAAAATTCTTTTTTTTCAAAATATTTTGTGCAATAGAACAGGCTAGTGGTATAGCCGTCATTATTGAATATATCAAGAACTTTACAGTAACGTTCGATTTGTCTGTTACCTTCTTTAGAATTCACTTTGTTTTCTATAAAGCATAAATGTGTTTCACTTTGTAAAACCATATCTACGATACAATTAGTATCGTTTTCAAGTTCATATTTGACTTGAGTTTTTAATTGAAAATCTGATTTAGGTAGTTTTAAGAAATCTTCTATAAATGAAATCTTTATTTCCTCTTCTAAATTTAATAAACCTGTGAAGACTTCTGTTGTAAAATCTTCTAATGGTGTTTTATAACTATTTCGAATATATAATTTCAGTAATTGGTTTAGCAAAATATTGATTTTAAAAGTAGGCTAAATATCCGCTATAAAATTTTGCACACCTAACCCAATTAAAGTTTTTATACGAATGCCTGTAGCGTTTTTAATTTATCAAATATAATAGGAAAACATTTAATAAATCGGGTGTAATAAAAATAAAATAATATTTCACAAAAATACCGCAACTACAAAGACATATAGAAACAATGAAAATCAATTTAATATAAGAAGAGCTAGAGGGAGAAAAACGGATTTTATAAAGATAATAGGATCTAATTTTCAGCAAAGTTATTCAAACATTCAAATTTCATTTTCAAATCCAAACATTAAAGATGTTTCAATTCCTAAGCCAATTGCCAAGGATTTAATGGTGCATATAGTTGGATTTATTACACCTCGCTCAATTCTAGTAATTTGAGGCAATGAAACTTCTGCCAAGTTGGCAAGTTCCTCTTGGGACATACCTTTTTCTTCTCGCATCTTTTTTAGATGTTTTCCGAATCTTATTAGATAATCTTTATCCTTGGTATAGATCAAAGTTTTACAAATTATGATTAATAATGTAAAAATCCTTTAATTATTGGCTAGCTATCTAATCATACATGATTAGTTGTTCATGTTTTTTATATATTTGCCTATGTAATTGTTACAAACTAGCAAAAGGCTTTAAAATCTTAAACCAAATTATTATTATGAAAATTGATCTATCCACAACAAGAACTATTACTTTATTACTATTTATGAGCAGTATTGGATACGCTCAAGTGTCAGCTTTACCTAACGCTCCACAACATGAAGCTAGTAATCAAGCCTATCAACGAGAACTGTCCGAAGAATACACTGAATCTAAATTTCAAGGAGAAGAAGAAATTGAGCTTACAGAATCAAGTAGCAGTCTTGGTATGATAAAGACTGAAAATGGGTGGGAAGCCATCAATAATAAGAATAAAGTAACAACTGTAAACAACAATAAAACAATTATTAATAGAAAACAATTTATTGGCAATTACACCGTGAAAATGAATATAGACGGTATGAATTCAACTTTTTATGCGGATGTGAGTATAGTAAAAGGGAAGTTGAAATTTGTTGTGAATGAGGGTGGTTCAATAAACTCTTATTATGAAGAGACATCAATTAAAGAGATTCAAAAGAACATTCAATATGACTTTAACGCTAATGATTTAGACAGCGGAAGTAGTCGTACATATCATTTCAAGAAAAAAGGCAATCGTTTTGAACTAAAATTTAATTACTAGGGTAAAAAATCTATTTAGTGATTCCATTTGAAAAAATAGGACTGTAATCTTAAAACTAAAGAGTAAAAAACTATTATAAATTTTTAGATATGAAACCACACAATAGACTATTATTAGTAATACTAATGCTAATATCTATTTGTTTATATATCAGCTTAAATCCTCTTAAATCAGGCTTAATTGGGATTTTTGATAAAAACACGAAACACGAAATTAATCGAGAAATATTTGCTGACAGTTACGCTGTAAAAATGAACATTGATGGTTCAAATCCTATTTTTTATGTTAACGTAAGAGCGATAGGCGGAAAATTATACTTTACTGTAAACGAGGGAGGAGCAACGGACTTCGATTATGACGAAACATCAGCAAAGGAGATTATAAAAAATATAGAATATCGCTTTGAGGCTATTGATACTGATAGCGGAAATAATCGCATATACTGTTTCAAGAAAAAGGGGAATCGTTTTGAACTGGCATTTAATTATTAGAATAAAATCCTAGTTTATTAATTGAAAATTGGAGTTCAGAAACCAAAACAAAAACGGGGTGTAATCGAAAAACCTAAAGAGTAGAAAACAATTAATTTTTTAAAATATGAAAATAATAAAAATTTTATCGGCTGTAACGTTTAGCGTTCTTCTATTTTCTTGCGGAGGAAAAGGCACTGATAAAGAAGAGAAAAGCACAGACAAAAAAAATGAAGATATTATTGCAGATTGTAATTGTTCTGAACTTACTGAAGCTGATGGTGAACTTAAAGGTGTGACAAAAAAAGGGAGCAAAGAGTTATATACAGGTGTTTGTATAATAAAGGATCAATATGACACAATAACTAATAAAAATACATTTAAAAATGGCTGGCTGGTGAACGAAATAGTGAAAGAAAAAATAGGCAATGAATACATAATCACTAAAGATATTGATTATGAAAATGGAGAACCAGACACTTATAAATATGTGAAAACTGAGGAAAACAATAGTGCTAAGTTGACCTTTGTTAAAAATTACAAAGAAAACAAAAACAAGAAAGCAATCTTAGATTATAATATCACAATATTCTCTGGAGAAAAATTCAGCTTAGCAGTAAGTACACATTACAGAGATGGCGAAGAGTTTTCACATAAAAATGCTTCTCCACAGCCTGTTTGTATGCTAAATTCTTATGAAACTATTGATGGTGGTTGGAGATTGGATAATCTTTCTCAAGATAGACTTTATGAAGTTTTAGATGATTTAAAAAAAGAAATTCCACATTTTAATTACTGGAAAAACTAAAAGATAAAATTATCAATAAAAAAAGCGGGAAGATTTTCTCGCTTTTTTTATGAATTACAATTTTATAAAACTAAAAAATCTAATAATAATAAGTAAAAAATTACAGGTAATTTTATGTCATTCTATTTGATTGAAAAAAAATCAAACTGAATAGTATTGTAAAAATGAAAGCGATTTGATATTAGTCAAATCGCTTTTTTTATTGTTTGGGTTGAATAGAGCGTTTTTGGGAGGTTATTTTGCAAAACTTATAACTATGCTTTATGATGGAATTTGGCTTTATTAGGGAGCGAATTTTGAATTGCGTATTATAAAAAAGAAATCTCAAAATCTATATTTTCGTATTTGCTTTTGCAATAATCAAGTATTTCATAAACTTCTCGATCTCTCACTAATAAACAATCGTGTATAGGCAAAGCAAAATCAGTAGGTATATTTTCTAGTAAATCATCAATCCATATTTTACTTTCTTCTCTTTGTAAATAAGATGAAGCATCTTTATAATTTTTGGTTTTTAGATTTGTAATAAACTTTGATGCAACAGGAAACAAAATGTGAATTTTATAATTTGGAACATATCCATTTGAATTTAGGAAATACATAAACAAGTTTTTCGCTTGTTGTCTGTCATTAAGTTCTAAATTCTGAACCAAATAATTATAAAAATCTAACTGAAATGCTTCTTCGTATCTTTTGTCAATTATTCCCTTGTCTTTCATAATGTTTAATAGAAGTTTAGGTTGGGAACATTTAGCATCAATAATAGCATAACCTTTCTTTTTTAAGTCTTCTTTATAAATCGGTATTACGGGATGATGCACTCGTCTTCCAAAAGTATCTCTTGAAATTTTTCCTTCATAACCAAGTTCAGCCATTGAGTTTTCAATTATAGAGTACCATCTGTATTTTCTTTTGTTGTCAAAGTCTATTTCTTCAATGACACCTTTTGAAATATCAATTAGGAATTTATATTTAATACAAACTCCTCTTGATACGTTGTAATATCTCTTTTCTATGCTTTCAAACAATAATTCTGGGTGTTGTTCAATTCGGCTATATGGCTTAATAATCTTTGCTTCTTGTAAAGCATTTAGGGTTCTTTTGTAGCGTTTATTTATCTTTTCCAAGTAAGTAGATGGAACGGGGAAATATTTGTGCTTATTTTGTCTTTTAGACATTAAAGTCAATGCAGTATAAATTTTATAACCGTTTTTCTGTGCGGTTTTATTTCCAATTTTTGAAATACAATTAATGACTTCTCGAGGTAGAATAACTTTCATATAATAAATTCTTTTTTATTATATATAAAAGTGATCTCGTTTTGTTTCCACTTATTTATTAGAAACTCACTATTATTTAGGTAAGTATACCAATTTTACAACGAAGGTGTAGTATATACTTGAATTACAAAGAACTATTTAAGATTAAGATCTTTATATAGAATATCAATTACTTTTTTAACTTCAACTGCCATACCTATATAAGGATTAATATTGTCAAAATCCTGCTTCTGAAAATTGCAAAAGAAATTAATCTTGGTAACCAAATCCATTGTTGATTTTCTACTTTCCTCATTTAGATATATATTGTTGCGTACAAGAGCATTATTTAATAGACTAAGAGTTTCAACTGACCCTTTTGCATCGGAACTTCTTTCAAGAAATGGATTATTATAAATATTCGGTTCTAATTCAAATCTATAATCAATAAGTATCTTATGTAACTCATTAAATGCTCGAGTTTTGTTTTGATATAGAATCTCTATACGTTTTGAGCGATTTGAAAGCTTATGAGTTACGACACCTACTATTATTCCACTAATAATTGGTGAAATTATAGCAAGCCATTTAAAAATTTCTAGATTGTTCATTGGTTTGGTTTTAACAAATCTAATAATAAAGACTTACATAAACAGCAAGGCTCTTTATTAATCAAATACAAGTAATCATGGAACAAAAAACAATTAATAAAGAAACTGAATCGTACATAAAAAGGGGCTTATTTGACTGATGGGGAGTTATTCAGAGCTTATTAACTAATACAAGAACTTGTAGAATTTATAACTGAAAAAGAAATTTATTCCCTACGTACAAAAACTAAATTTTTATAGTAAAAAGTGTCGTAATCGTATTCTTGTTTTATAGCATTCCAATATTGAACCTTAACAGCAGGGTTATCTTCAGTAGCATCTCTATATTGAATATGCTTATACTTAACATCGAGTACAACCATTTCTCCTGAATTTGGAGTAGCTTTGAATACAACAACATCGCCTTTTAAAATATCAACCATAGTAATTTAAATTTAGAATTACTAAAGTACAAATTTTTAAAATACGCCCGCAAAAAACTAAAAACTCAAAAAATCTAGTGTGGATATACTTAAATTTTAAATGAGCAAGTCAATCTATAAATATAGAGTATATATAATATCATCTTATTGTTGCTCGCTTTTTAAACTTCCCGAAACTCCAATATAAGTAAAATCAATAAAAAGAATGGTTTATACCATTCTTTTTATTTCAATTTAATCGTTCAATTTTTATTTTTAACATATCGATTTGAACTAAGCACCTCAACTTTTCTTTCTTTTTAATATCATTTTCAGACTGCAACTTTTCTTTGTTTATTGCAATCTGACTGTTCAGCTTTTTAATTTTGTCATAGTTAATCATCTATCTTTTCTAATTTTTCTATTAGAATTATCTCCATTAAGTTAAAGAGAGTATGTTCATTATAAAGATGTAAGTTTTTATACTTGACAACTTCATTATCTTGTTTTTTCAACTGTCTTTGAATTTTAGATTTTGAAACATTGAGAATTTGTCGCATAGTTTCAATATCATAATACTTCTTATTTTCTTTTATTAAGAATACTATCATTTGTTTTCATCTTATATTTTTTCGCTAATGAATTATATTCTTTAATCAAAGCATCAATAGTTTCATCATCATTTTCTGGGGTTTCTTCTTCGTCTTGAACCTCATCATTTTTTTCATCGCCATAATCCATTATTTCATCATATTCATCGCTGATATCTTTACTATAATTTGTTTCTTCTTCTGGAAGCTCTTGAATTTCTTTGTCGTATTTCTCAACAATAAATTTGATAAAACTGGTGTGTAATCTTTTTTTCATTTTCTGCATTTATTTTTTTGAGTTGATTTGGTTCAACCTTAAATTATATATAAAACAGAAAATCCATTCTTTTTGAAAGAATGGATTTTTTATAGTTAGAAAGTTTTATTACTAAAACCGCCAATTTTGTTTATACAGGTTATGACTGATAATTATATTTAATAACATTTTGAATTACTAATCCAGCTTCATCACTGGCATCTCTATCAACACCTCTTTTGATATAATTCTGCGTAGTTTTTAACTCGGTGTGAGCAAGTGCGTTGCTAATTTTATAAACATCAACATTTTCTTTAAGAAGAATAGAAACAAAAGTATTTCTAGCAACGTGGGAACTTAATTTAATAACATATTTCCATCTGTCCTTTGTTTTGATTGGAATAAGATTATTATATATTTCTGTTATTTTATAGAGACTTAAATTATAAGCATTTCTAATCACTCTATATTTTTGAAATTGCTCATATGTTAAAACATCACCTTTCTTGTAATCTTTAAAAAAATGAACAGATTTTTTATGCAACTGATTTAAAAACACAAATTCATTATCATCTTGCTTATTAATAATTTCCTGCATATATTCTAAAAAAATATTATTAATATCTTCGATCGTTTCGATCCTTAAATCAATGATTTGTTTTATATTAGAATCTCCTGTTTTAATAGTATAACCTTTGTATCCTTCATGTATAGAACTGTTAGAAGGAAAACCGATTTGAGGACAGCTTTCAATTATTTTTTCTTCTAATTGTTGTACAGTAAATTGACCTTGTCCTAAAATACTTCTTTCTGAAACTTTTATGGTTTCTATCATTTCGTTGTATTTGCCAATCTCGCCTAATATTTCAGCAAGTATCAACATTATTTTTAGACCTATGGCAATCTTTAAATGAGTATTTGTCTTCATCATTTTATAAGATAGTCTTCCATTTTTAAAATCACCATATCTAATAAAAACAACATCTGAACATCGCATTCCATTACCCAAAATTTGAAAATAGAATATATTTCGTGCGATTCTCAATTTATCATCTAATTCTAATTCCATTAATGCTTGAACTTGATTTATTGTTAATGGATTTTTTTCTATTTTATCGCCTGATTCAT
Organism: Flavobacterium sp. KMS; assembly: GCF_000813005.1. Classification (GTDB taxonomy): domain Bacteria; phylum Bacteroidota; class Bacteroidia; order Flavobacteriales; family Flavobacteriaceae; genus Flavobacterium. The sequence goes on from NZ_JSYP01000003.1 coordinate 57,866, forward strand.
TTTTAATTAATGCAAAAGGATTTCTAGGAAAAACAAAATATCCGGTATTATAAGCATCGTGATAAACTGATTTAATAACTTTGAAATAGTTTCTTACTCCATTTTCGGTAAGTTTTTTTGGGTCTGAAACAGACAAACAATAATTTTTAAACATTACAAAAAACTCTGGTGTTAATTCATCAAAATATAAATCATCTTTGCCCAGTTTAGTAAGGTATTTTTTTAATTTTCTCAATACATTTAATACTGAATATCTGTGTCCTTCTGTCTTTTTGAGAGCCATTCTTGACTCAAAATATTCAATAAATGAAAGTCTATCGTTTATTATTTTTTCAGTTTTTAATATTTTGGAAGTAGAAGTAACAAGTTTGTCTTTTTGTTTTGGTTTCGCAATAGGAATATCATTTATAAACTTATAAACTCCATCTTTGATTTGGGTGTTTACATTATTATAATCAAATTCTTGATTAGGTTCAAAAAGTTGAAACTTACTATTAAAGTATTTTTGAAAATGTAGAACTTTAACTTTGATTCCTAAACTCTTTTTTTTCTTCCCACCATCAAAAGATTGTATGCTAATTATTCCAAAATCATCATTTGAATTCTTTTTATTTAAAACTATCTTTGTTGCCATATCTTAAAACTTTTATCGGGTATAAACATACAACTATTATATTGGTATATTTGTAAAAGTGGGAATAAAAAGTGGGAATTTTTAGTGCATAAAGCAGGATAATTGCAGAATAAATAATTCATAAAATATTAAAAATCAATTAATTAACAAAAATATAAAAATTATATGTCAGACGATAAGAAAGTAATTTTCTCGATGTCAAAATTGAGTAAAACCTACTCAAGTAGCGACAAACAAGTATTAAAAAATATTTATTTGAGCTTTTTTTACGGAGCTAAAATTGGTATTCTGGGTTTAAATGGTTCTGGTAAATCTTCACTTTTGAAGATTATTGCTGGAGTTGACAAAAATTACCAAGGAGATGTAGTTTTTGCTCCAGGATATACAGTTGGTTATTTAGAGCAAGAACCACAATTAGACGATGAAAAAACAGTTATCGAAATTGTACGAGAAGGAGTTGCCGAAACTATGGCAGTTCTGGAAGAGTACAATAAAATCAACGACTTATTTGGTCTTCCAGAAAACTACGAAGATCCAGATAAAATGGATAAGTTGATGGATCGTCAAGCTGCTTTACAAGATAAAATAGATGCATTAGGAGCTTGGGAAATCGATACCAAACTAGAAATTGCAATGGATGCATTACGTACTCCAGACGGAGATACGCCAATTAAAAATCTTTCAGGAGGAGAGCGTCGTCGTGTTGCATTATGTCGTTTGTTGTTACAACAGCCTGATGTATTGTTACTTGATGAGCCTACCAACCACTTAGATGCTGAGTCTGTTCTTTGGTTAGAGCAACATTTAGCACAATATGCAGGAACTGTAATTGCTGTAACGCACGATAGATATTTCCTTGATAATGTTGCAGGTTGGATTTTAGAGCTTGATAGAGGAGAAGGTATTCCTTGGAAAGGAAATTATTCTTCTTGGTTAGATCAAAAATCAAGCAGAATGGCACTTGAAGAAAAAGTAGCTTCAAAACGTCGTAAAAACTTAGAGCGTGAGCTTGACTGGGTTCGTCAGGGAGCCAAAGGTCGTCAGACAAAACAAAAAGCGCGTTTACAGAATTACGATAAATTATTAAACGAAGATCAAAAACAACTAGATGAAAATCTAGAAATCTATATCCCGAACGGTCCACGTTTAGGAACAAATGTTATCGAAGCTAAAAATGTAGCTAAAGCTTTTGGAGATAAATTATTGTATGATAATTTAAACTTTACTTTACCACAAGCAGGAATTGTTGGGATTATCGGGCCAAACGGTGCTGGTAAATCGACTATTTTCAGAATGATTATGGGAGAGCAAGAGCCAGATAGCGGTGAATTTTCTATCGGTGAAACTGTAAAAATTGCTTATGTAGATCAAGCGCACTCTAATATTGATCCTAATAAATCTATCTGGGAAAATTTCTGCGATGGTCAGGAATTAATCATGATGGGCGGACGTCAAGTAAACTCTCGTGCTTACTTAAGCCGTTTCAATTTTGGAGGAAGTGATCAAAACAAAAAAGTTTCAACATTATCCGGTGGTGAGCGTAACCGTTTGCACCTTGCAATGACATTAAAAGAAGAAGGAAACGTACTTTTATTAGATGAACCTACCAATGATTTAGATATAAATACACTTCGTGCACTTGAAGAAGGTTTGGAGAATTTTGCTGGTTGTGCCGTAGTTATCTCTCACGACAGATGGTTCTTAGACAGAATTTGTACACACATCTTAGCTTTTGAAGGAAACTCAGAAGTTTACTATTTCGAAGGAGGATTCTCAGAATACGAAGAAAACAAAAAGAAACGTTTAGGTGGAGATTTAACTCCAAAACGTTTGAAATACAGAAAATTAATAAGAAGCTAATATTCTTATCAATCACAAAAAGGCCTCAAATTAAATTATTTGAGGCTTTTTTTATATAGTAAATTTTGATGTTTTTTAGGAGCTAATTCCTGCTGTCTGCTGTATCTTTTTATTTTTAAAGAAAAAATAAAAAGGATGCCGCGACCATCAGGGCTAGAGATTTAGTTTTCAGTTTCAAGTTTCAGTTTCAAGTTTCAGTTTCAAGTTTCAGTTTCAAGTTTCAGTCACAATTCTCAGATTATAATTCTCAGATTATAATTTCTCCTTCATTCAAAATTATAAAACTGTGGCGAATCTAATTTTAGCGCAAAATAAAATCTCCCAAATCTGCTAAATCTGCGTGAGTAAAAAAATGAATTTTCAGAATTTCTCCTTGATTTGAAAAAGACAAGATTAGATTAAACTAAAATTTGCTCAAATCTGTAAAATCTGCGTAAAAAAATAGGTCTTACAAAAACTTAGCTTTTAATTCAGGAGTAGTAATCATGCAGCTTTCTTTTTTTCCATACCACTTGTATCTGTTCTTAGCAATATAATTATATAGAGGGTCTCTCAAAAAAACAGGAATTATTTTAAAAACAGAAAACCAACTCCATAAAACTCCAAGATTTTCGGCTATGGCAATCGCTGCTCCCGATTTGTAATAATAAGCAACTCCAGGTTCATAAAATATAATACTATCAACTTTGGTAATATCAACTCCTATATGTTTACAAATTTCTTTTCCTATTTCAGACTGCAAAGCGGCAAAACGAAAAACATCTTTTTTATCATGCTTAATAATAAACTGCACCGCCGAATCGCATAAATTACAAACTCCATCAAAGAGAATTATTTTTTTGTTCCCAGCATTCTTTGCGAGGAACGAAGTAATCTCACTTTGTTTATTTATTTCTAGCATACAAATTTTTTTATTCTGTCATTATATTCTTAATTTCTTCAAACAAATCTTTCCAAGTTGGATTTATAGAACGAATTAAATCATTTTTAGCTTGTCTCGAACCCGCTTTTATTTGTTTTTCTCTACCTATGGCATCTCCAATCCACTGAAATTGCTCATAATAAACTAATATATCCAAATTATAACGCGCAGAAAAAGAGTTTGGATATCTTTTTTCTTTATGTTCAAGAATTCTTTGCGGAAGATTAGAAGTTACACCAACATACACAACCGTTTGATATTTATTTGTGATAATGTAAATAAAACCTGGTTTCATATTTTTTTATTTATAACGTCATTGCGAGGAACGAAGCAATCACATCCAGTTTTTACTATTCTGGTAATTTACAAACCAAACACATTAGTGAGATTGCTTCGTTCCTCGCAATGACACAGATTGCGATTTTTTCACAATTGAAAAGTAATTTTTTTGTTATTAGTTTTATCTATTAAGCGTCTATATTGTATAATTTTTACGAATCAAAAACAGCTTTCATAAATAACTTTTAAGTGGTCTTTTAAAATCTTCCAACTCATTAAGTGTCTTTCTGAAGATGATTGTTTAAATCGCTTTATTTTGGTTTTTGATAAAATTTCAGCTTTTTAATACTGAAAACTGCGACAGAAAACTAAAAACTATTTTTTAGCTGCTTCTACAAATTCCAATTCATCCAAATTTACTTTCGAAGTAAAAATGCCATAATTTACTGTAGCTTTATTTTTTTCGATAGAGTCAATACTTCCTACAGACCTTCCGTCAATCATGCGTACGCGATCACCAACTTTTAAAGTTACTTTAGGTTTTTCGACAACTGCTTTTAATTTTTTTTCTTTTTTCTCTTTTCGAATTTCTTCAACCTGAACAGTTACTTCGGCAATAACTTCTTTTTTCTTTTCAACTATTGCTTTTGCTTCTTTCGGAGTTGCTTTTTTGCGTTTGGAATTTTCAATTTCAATAATCTTCAAAAATTCTCCTATCAGTTCTTTTTTATTTTTATTATTGAAATATTTCTCAGAGATGTCTTCAATTTTTTGCCCAATATAAATCGTCTTCTGGTTACTATCATATAATTCCTGATAGCTTTCTAGTTTTTGTTTTATCTTGACATTTATATTTTCCATTTTGTTACTTTCGGCACGCGCTCTAGTTTCTTCTTCTTTTAAGTTCAAAGAAGTTTTTTCTAGTTTCGAGCGTTCTTTCTGAAGTGTTGCAATGGTTTTGTCAAAACGAACTTTTCCGATTTCGATTTTCTTTTTCGCACGATTAATCAAACCATACGGAATTCCATTTTTCAATGCAACTTCAAATGTAAACGAACTTCCGGCTTGACCAAGAACTAATTTGTACATTGGCTCTAAAGATTGTTCATCAAAAAGCATATTGGCATTTGTTGCAAAAGGCAATTCGTTTGCCAAAATCTTAAGATTAGAATAATGTGTCGTTATAATTCCGAAAGCTTCCCGATGGTAAAATTCTTCTAAGAAAATTTCAGCCAAAGCTCCACCTAATTCAGGATCAGAACCAGTTCCAAATTCATCAATCAAAAACATGGTTTTCTTGTTACATTTCTTCAAGAAATAATTCATGTTTTTTAATCTATAACTATATGTACTTAAATGATTTTCAATAGATTGATTATCACCAATATCAGTTAAGATTCTATCAAACAAGAAAGTTTCACTACGCTCGTGCACAGGAATCAACATTCCTGATTGTAGCATTAATTGTAGTAATCCTACGGTTTTCAGCGAGATTGTTTTACCTCCGGCATTTGGTCCAGAGATTACAATAATTCTGTTATCTTGTTTTAATTCAATAGTTTGCGGATGCGTAATTTCATTCTTCTGTTTGTTATTCAAATACAAAATAGGATGAAAAGCATCTCTAAAATACAAACGACGTTCCTCTGTAATTGTTGGTAAAATACCATTTATCTTATTGGCATATTTTGCTTTGGCAGCAACAACATCTATATCACTTAAAAAAGCTTGATAATCAACAAGCAAAGACAAATACGGACGAATAGCATTTGATAATTGTTTTAAAATGCGAGTAATTTCTTCTTTTTCCTCATATTCTAAATTGCTAAGTTCTCTAGAGTATTTAAGAGTAGTTTCTGGTTCTATATAAGCAATACTTCCGGTTTTAGAACTTCCTAAAATAGAACCTTTTACCTTACGACGATACATTGCCAAAACTGCAAGAACACGACGGTTTTGCACAAAACTTTCTTTAATATCGTCCAGATAACCTAAACTATTGTATTGTGTTAAAGCTACACCAAAACTTTGGTTTACTTTACCACGAACCAAATTCATATCACGTCGAATGTTAGCTAATTCTGGAGAAGCATTATCTTTAATTTCTCCATATTTATCTACAACAACATCTATTTGCGAAATAATTTCTTTTGTAAATTCTACTTGCGAAGCTCTCGCATTTAAATTTGGATAATAATCATCAAATTTTTTAAAGTAATTCAATAAGAAATTAACTGTAGATGATAAGGTTGCAATTTTTCTAAAACTGCCAACTTCCAGAAAACTATCTTCGATTGCCAGAAATTTAATTTCGTAAGTAATCGCATCAAAACCATGATTTGGAATTGCATTGTTATTTTGGAAAGACGAAATATACTCCGATGTTTGCATCAATGCCTGCATCAAAGTTTCTTTATCTCTAAAAGGTCTTATTTCTAAAGCTTTTTGTTTGCCTATATCGGTATTACAAATGTCCGAAATAGTTTCGAGCACTGTAGGGAATTGTAAATCTTGTAATGTTTTATCAGTAATAGATATCATATTATATCGTAAGTTGTAAAGCTTCAAAGTTACAAAGTTTTGAAACTAAATAGTAGTATTAATTGGTTCTTTGCAAAAAACTTTGCGTAATTTGTAGTAAAATTTATTGAAATGAAAATTAACCTCAATCCAGATTGGCAAGCAGTATTATCAGATGAAATAGGAAAACCTTATTTTAATGATTTGCTATTATCTCTTGAAGATGAATATAAAAACCAAGTTTGTTATCCTCCAACTGATTTAATTTTTTCGGCATTCAATCATTGTTCATTTCAAGATGTAAAAGTAGTTATCATTGGGCAAGATCCTTATCATGGAGTAGGAGAAGCTAATGGTTTAAGTTTTTCGGTAAATGATAATGTAAAAATCCCTCCTTCTCTCCGTAATATTTTCAGAGAATTAAATACCGATTTCGATTCGGTTTTTATGCCGACTTCGGGTAATTTAGAATCTTGGGCAAAACAAGGTGTTTTACTTTTAAATGCTTCATTAACTGTTCGAAAAGATACACCTAATAGCCACAAACATTTAAAATGGAATTTATTTACCGATGCAGTAATCAAGACAATATCTGATCAAAAAGAAGATGTTGTATTTTTATTGTGGGGTGCTTTTGCTCAAAAGAAAGGTCTTAAAATAGACCGCACCAAACATTTGATTCTAGAATCTGGTCATCCATCGCCTATGAGTGCCAATCAAGGAAAATGGTTTGGAAACAAGCATTTTACTAAAACAAATGATTTTTTAAAATCGAAGAAAATCGGAGAAATTAAATGGCTCTAATTTGATGCCACTTCAACATAAAAAAAAAAGTAAACACGAATTTCTCTAATTAATGGCCATTAATTTTAATGATTAACTTAGTTTGTGACTCGAGACTGAAAGTCGAACAGACGAAGTAAATTCGTGTTCAGTTTTTTTTAAATATCTGTATATACGATAGTTCTAATTTGCTGGTTTCTTTTCTATAGATTCTAAAACAGCTTTCCCTGGATAATTAATTACTTTAAGTATTACTTCTTCATTTTTCAAGGTTTTACCTTCTATAACGTATAATTTACCTTTTTTATATTCTACATTACTTTTATCAAAATCAACATCACCAAATTGTAATGTGTTTTTTATATCCAAAGTATCAATCCATTTTTCTGTCAAAATTTTAGAAGCTTCTTCAGAATAATGAAATGGTTTATTTCTTAAATCATTTAAAACTCTTGCATTCGGAAAATAATTACAACGTGTATCTTTCCCACTAAATACAAGGGCTACAAAGAAACATCCCATAACTAAACCAACTAAATAATATGCAAAACGATGTACAAACTTCATGAATTCTATTTTTGGCAAAGGTACGCTAAAGTTGCCTTAAAATACAAGTAAATTAATGTCATTATCAGGTAAATCAAACCATTCGCCTATAGCTTTATTGGTTAAAATTCCGTGATACATATAAATTCCATTTTTTAATCCTTTATTGCATCTTATAGCGCTTTCAAGTCCGCCATCTTCAGCAATTTGCAATAAATAAGGAGTAATTATGTTACTGATTGATAGTGAGGCAGTTTTAGAATATCGAGATGGGATATTTGGAACGCAATAATGCAAAACATTGCTTTTAATGAAAGTTGGTTTTTCATGTGTTGTCACTTCCGAGGTTTCAAAACAACCTCCTGTATCAATACTTACATCTACAATTACAGCACCTTTTTTCATGTGCTCTACCATAGTTTCGGTTACTATAATTGGACAACGTTCTTTACCTCGCATAGCACCAATAGCCACATCACAACGTCTTAACGCTTTTAATAACGCTTTTGGTTGTATTGTCGAAGTAAATACACGCTGATTAAGATTGTTTTGTAAGCGACGTAATTTGGTAATCGAATTATCAAAAACTTTTACAGTTGCTCCTAGGCCAATTGCTGTTTTAGCAGCAAATTCACCAACAGTTCCTGCGCCTAAAATTACAACATCGGTAGGAGGGACTCCTGTAATATTACCAAATAGTAATCCTTTTCCAAACTCATTTGTAATCATTAATTCGGCAGCAATAAGTATTGATGCTGTTCCAGCAATTTCGCTTAATGATTTTACAGCTGGATAAGTTCCGTCTTCATCTTTTATATACTCAAATGCTAATGCGGTAATTCTTTTTTGAGCCAAAGCTTCAAAATAGGTCTTTTTCCTAGTTTTTAGTTGAATCGCAGATATTAAAATTGTTTCTGGATTCATTAATTTAATCTCTGCAACTGTTGGGGGTTCAACTTTTAACAACATAGGGCAACCAAAAACTCGTTTGGTATCCTTTGTAACTTCTGCACCAGCATCACTATATTCTTTGTCGGTATAACTAGAACTTTCTCCTGCGCCAGATTCTATCATAACCCTGTGTCCTTGGTAGGTGAGAGAGTTTACGGCATCTGGTGTTAAGCAAATACGACGTTCCTGATAACTAGTTTCCTTAGGAATTCCAATGAAAAGTTCTCTTTTGTATCTGCCTATTTCAAGTTTTTCTTCTTGTGGCAACAAATCTTGTTTCGTAAATGGAGTTATCGTTATTGACATTGTTTATGCAAAATTAAGAGTACAAATTACGTAAAATCTTTTTAATAAAACAGTATTCTCTAGGCTAATACACATTCTTCAATGAAGTATAATTTTTGTATTAGCCTAAGGAATTAAACTAGTTTTAATAAACGTTTTCCGTCTGGTAACAATTCGATTGTAACAACCGAATGTTGTTCTGGGATTAAATTTGGAATTTTTTCTGACCATTCAATAAAACACCAATTTCCAGAATATAAATAATCATCAACTCCCATGTCTAGAGCTTCGGTTTCATGATTTAATCTATAAAAATCAAAGTGATATACAGTTTGATTGTCATTAGTTTGATATTCATTAACCAAAGAAAAAGTTGGGCTACTTGTGGCATCTTCAATTCCTAAACTTTTACACAATTGCTTAATAAGTGTAGTTTTTCCCGCACCCATTTCGCCATTAAAAAGGAGAATTTTATTAGGGTTTTGTGCTAAGATTTGCTTTGCAACTTCCTGAATTTGGTCTAACGAAAAAGTAACTTCCATTTTTTATTTATATTTTTTTTAAGCTAATTTTTTTTACTTCCGATGTAAACTGAAGCTAAATTTTTCTCCTTTTACTTTGGATTAAATATCAAGAACGGGATTATCATTTCTTCTAATGAAATTCCTCCGTGCTGATATGTGTTTTTATAATAACTCACATAATGATTGTAATTATTTACGTAAGCCAAAAACAAATCATTTTTTGCAAAAATAAACGAACTGCTCATATTTATTGCTGGTAAACCTATTTTTTTAGGTTCTTTTACAACATACACATCTTTATGCTCGTAGGTTAAACTTCGTCCTGTTTTGTATCGTAAATTTAAGCTTGTGTTTTTATCACCTACAACTTTCGATGGATTTTTTACATTGATTGTTCCGTGATCTGTAGTTAGAATTAATTTAAATCCTAAGTTCTGAGCTTGCTGTATAATTTCTAACAAAGGAGAATTTTTGAACCAGCTCAATGTCAGCGATCGGTAAGCTTTATCATCCGAAGCTAATTCTTTTACAACATCTAGCTCTGTTTTGGCATGCGATAGCATATCTACAAAGTTGTAAACGACTGTTACAAGATCATTATTTTTAAGTGCTTTAAAATTTTCAGCTAGTTTTTTTCCGCTTGCAAGGTTGGTGATTTTAAAATAGTCTTCTTTTATATTTAATCCCAATCGTTTTAATTGCGCACTTAAAAACTCGGCTTCGTATAAATTTTTCCCTCCGTCTTCTACATCATTTTTCCAATATTCAGGAAATTGTTTTTCCATTTCTATTGGTAATAAACCTGAAAATATTGCATTTCGAGCATATTGTGTTGCCGTAGGAAGTATCGAGAAATAAGGAACTTCTTTTTCTAGTTTATAATAATTTCCTACTACAGTTTCAAATGATTTCCATTGGTCGTAACGTAAATTATCAATTACCACAAACAAAATTGGTTTGTCTTTCTTTTTAATTTCCGGAACTACTAATTCTTTAAATAAAGTATGTGACTGAATTGGTTTATCTGCTTTTGGTGCAAACCAATCTTCGTAATTACGCTCTATGTATTTTCCAAATTGAGAATTTGCTTCAACTTTTTGAGATTCTAAGATTTGAATCATTCCCTGGTCGTTGATATTCTCCAATTCTAATTCCCAAAAAACTAGTTTTTTGTACAATTCAATCCAATCTTCATAAGAGTTAACCATTGCCATTTCCATCGCAATTTTCCTGAATTCCTTTTGATAATCTAGTGTTGTTTTTTCAGAAATTAATCTTGAGTGATCCAGATTTTTCTTTAAGCTCAACAAGATTTGATTTGGGTTTACAGGTTTTATCAAATAGTCGGCTATTTTAGATCCAATAGCTTCTTCCATGATATATTCCTCTTCACTTTTGGTAATCATAATCATCGGAATAGTAGATTTTTTCTCTTTCATTTCCGAAAGTGTTTCTAATCCGCTCATTCCAGGCATATTTTCGTCAAGAAAAACAATATCAAAATTTTCATCTTCAAAAATTGCAATTGCATCAAGTCCATTATTACATGTCGTTACTGCATAGTTTTTTTTCTCTAAAAATAATATGTGTGGCTTTAATAAGTCGATTTCATCATCAACCCAAAGTATTTTTATCTTATCCATAATTATATAGCTTGTTCAAAATTGTTAAATCTAAGTGGCAATTTACTTCTTTTTAAAACGGCTATTTATTAATATTATGATAATTTTACTATGAAAAAAATAAAAACCACTGAATATAAAAAATATCCAGTGGTTTAAATATGAAAATTAATAAGTAACCTAATTATGAAATCTTATTGCCATCCCCCTCCAAGGGCTCTGTATAATTGAATAATGGCATTATATTGTGAAAATTTGTTTTCGATTAAAGTTAATTCTGCATTTAAAGCATCGTCTTTTGCAGTAAGAACTTCTAAATAATTCACTAAACCGTATTTTAATAATTCATCTGAATATCCTGTAGCAACTTTTAATGCTTCTACTTGTTTCTCGCGAATTGCAATTTTTTTGGTTTCATTGTTATATTGCGCTAAGGCATCAGAAACTTCTTTTCCTGCAGTAAGCAATGATTGCTCAAATTGTAGGTATGCTTTTTCCTGATTCGCTTTAGCTATTTCAAAATTTGTTTTAATCTGGCGTTGATTAAAAATTGGCTGTGTTAATCCTGTTACAACATTTGCGAAAAATGAATTTGCACTAAACCATTCTTTTAAATCAATACTTTGAAGTCCACCAGTTGCTGTAATTTTAAGTGTTGGATAAAAATTACTTCTTGCAACATTAGTTCTTTCAAAATTCGAAATCAAATTATATTCTGCAGCAATTACATCTGGTCTGTTTCTTAATAAAGTTGCAGGTACACCAAGCGTAATTTCTGGTTGCATTTTCTGCACTTCAAAACTACTTCTCTCTACTTTAGTAGAAGATTCTCCTAAAAGAATGCTCATTTTGTTTTCATAAAGAATCGTGCTTACTTTTAAATCAGCAATGATAATTTCTGTAGCATATTTTTGAGCTTCTGTTTGTTTAACTCCAACTTCGGTAACGTTTCCTGCATCTTTTAAAGCAATAATCGTTTCTACACTTTCTGTTCTGTTAATCAAAGTCTCTTCAGTTAACTTAATTTGCTCATCTATTGCAATCAACTGATAGTATGTAGAAGCAATATCTGCAATTAATTGAGTTTTTACAGCTTGATTTGCAGCAGTAGTTTGTAAATAAACAGCATTTGTTGCACGTTTATTACTTCTAATTTTTCCCCAAATATCAGCTTCCCAACCTAGAGTTCCAGCAAGCTGGTATTGATCGGTACTGCGATTTTGAAGTAAAGCTCCAAACTGGCTGTTTTTTGATAACTGTTGGTGTGTCCAATCTGCACCTACAGAAAGAGTAGGGAAGTACCCTGATTTACCTTGTTTCATTGATGCTTCGGCAGCAGCAATGTTTTGCATTGCAATTCGGATATCCAAGTTGTTTTCTAATCCTTTTTTGATGTAACCTTGCAAAATTGGATCTGTGAAAACTTTGTCCCAAGAAAGATTTGCCATCGAAGTACTGTCTTTAGAAACCACTTCGGTTCTATATAAGTTTTCGGTTTTAATATCCTTTGGTCTTTCGTATTCTTTTGCAACGAAGCAGGATTGCATAACAGTTGCCGTGATGACAACTGTTACTATTTTATTTATATTATTTTTCATTTTCTTCGTCTAAAAGTATAACATCTGATTCTTTCTCTGTAAATGGTTTTCCAGAGATTCTTTCTTGTAAGCTTTGGAAAATAATAAACAAGATTGGAATTACAAAAACTCCAAAAATTGTTCCTATCAACATTCCACCTACAGCTCCCATACCGATTGAACGGTTACCTACAGCACCAACTCCTGAAGCTAAAGCCAATGGCATTAAACCAAAGATAAAGGCAAGAGAGGTCATTAAAATAGGACGTAAACGTGCTTTTGCACCTTCTATCGCAGCTTGTGTCAAGTCCATTCCGTGTCGTCGCCTTTGTATGGCGAACTCGACTATCAGAATGGCATTCTTCGCTAGTAGTCCTATAAGCATTATCAGGGCTACCTGGAAATAAATGTTGTTTTCTAATCCTGCTAGTTTCACAAATCCAATTGCTCCAGCAATACCTACAGGTAATGAAAGTAATACTGATAATGGAACTAAATAACTTTCGTATTGTGCACTTAATAAGAAATATACAAATATTAAACTCAATAAGAATACACCAGCAGCCTGACTTCCGGCAAGGATTTCCTCACGTGTCATACCAGAGAATTCATAGCTATAAGTTTTTGGCAAATGCTGAGCTGCTACTTCCTGAATTGCTTTAATAGCATCTCCAGAACTATAACCAGGTTTTGCTTTACCATTAACGTTCACGGCTTTTAGCATGTTGAAACGTGCAACAGCTTCTGGTCCGTAAATTCTTTTAAAATCAACAAACTGGCTTATGGCTACTTGCTGACCAGCAGCATTTTTAACATAAATCGTATTGATTGATTCAAGAGTTGCTCTGTCTGATGGTTTTGCCTGAATCATTACACGGTATTGTTTACCAAATTTATTAAAATCGGTAGTGTACAATCCTCCGTAGTATCCTTGCATTGTATTAAAAATATCAGAAACAGAAACACCTGCATTTTTTGCTCTTTCTACGTTAATATCCATTTGATATTGTGGGAAAGTAGGATTGAAGTTGGTAATTGCGTACTGAATTTCTGGTCTCTTCATTAATTCAGCCAAGAATTCATTACTTACTTTACTTACTGTTGTCCAATCATCATCTCCTTTATCCTGGATTTTTAATTCGAAACCATCGGCAGAACCAAAACCTTGTACACTTGGAGGTGTAAAGAATAATGCTTTGGCATCTTTAAAATGTGCTGTTCTACCAAATAATTCACCTACAACTGCATCTACAGATTGATTGGCTTCTTTACGGTATTTCCAGTCTTTTAATTTAATTACTGTAAATGCATAAGAACCTCCATTTACACTATTTAATAAACTAAAACCAACAACACTCATTCTTGATTCTACAATATCCATTGAGGCCAAAATAGAGTCTAATTCATTAACGGCTAATTGTGTTTTCTCCAAAGTTGTTCCTGGAGGAAGCGTTAAATCTGCCATGATGATTCCTCTATCCTCATTAGGAATAAATCCTGATGGTGTAGTTTGGAATAAGAATATAGTGATTGCCGTGAATACTAATAATCCTGAAATTGCAACCCATTTTTTTCTTGCTAAGAATCCAAGAGACTTAACATATTTATTGTTCATTCTATCAAAACTAGTATTGAAAGCAATGAAGAATCTATCTTTGAAATTCTTATCGTGATGATCTGAAGCTTCATGAGGTTTTAAGAACAAAGCACATAATGCCGGACTTAAAGTCAATGCATTAATTGCCGAAATTAAAATCGCAATTGCCAATGTAATTGCAAACTGTTGGTAGAATACTCCCGATGGTCCACTTAAGAATGACACAGGAATAAATACCGCAGACATTACTAATGTGATAGAAATAATCGCTCCTGTAATCTCGCTCATGGCAGAAATTGTAGCTTCTTTTCCTGATTTTGCTCCTTCATCCAGCTTGGCGTGGACTGCCTCGACGACGACAATTGCATCATCGACCACAATACCAATAGCCAGAATCATTGCAAACAATGTTAACATATTGATAGAGAATCCAAATACTTGTAGGAAGAAAAACGTACCAATAATTGCAACAGGAACTGCTATTGCAGGAATTAACGTAGAACGGAAATCTTGCAAGAACAAGAACACAACAATAAATACTAATATAAAAGCTTCAATTAACGTTGAAATTACTTTTTCTATCGAAGCATCCAGGAAGGTTTTAGTATTATAAGGAATTACATAATCTACTCCTTTTGGGAAATCTGGTTTTGCATCGTCTAAAATGTTTACAACTTCAGTAATAATATCTTGTGCATTTGAACCAGAAGTTTGAAATACCCCAACGGCAACACCTTGTTTACCCATTGCAATATTTTTGGTTCCATAATTAAAACCACCTAATTCTACCGTTGCAACATCTTTTAAGTGAACAAAGTTTCCGTTACCAGTAGCTTTGATAACAATATCTTCGTAATCTTTAATTTCTGAAAGACGACCTTTATATTTAATTACGTATTCGTAAATACCATCGGCATTTTCTCCAAATTTACCAGGAGCTGCCTCAACGTTTTGCTCTTGCAAAGCTGCCTGAATATCTTTTGGCGCTACATTATAAGCAGCCATTTTTTCTGGATTAATCCAGATTCTCATCGAGTAATCCTTAGCTCCAAAAACGTTTACTTGTCCTACACCTTTAACACGTTGCAATTTTGGTACAAGGTTAATTTTGGCATAATTCTGAATATATGTCTCGTCAAAATCGTCGTTGTTCGAATACAAAGCAAAGAACATCAAAGCACTCGTTTGACTTTTTAGGGTAGTAACCCCTGTTTGCACAACTGCTTGTGGCAATTTACTTGTTGCACGAGAAACTCTGTTCTGAACGTTTACCGCAGCAATATCTGGATCAACTCCAAGTTCAAAATAAACAGATATTTTTGCAGAACCATCATTTGCAGCAGAAGAAGTCATGTATGTCATTCCTTCCACACCATTAATTTCTTCTTCTAGAGGAATAACGACACTATTTAATACTGTTTCAGCATTTGCTCCAGTATATGTTGCACTTACCTGAACGGTTGGTGGTGCAATTTCGGGGTATTGTTCTACCGGTAATGACATCAATCCTAAAATACCAAGTATGGTAATTAAGATGGATATTACCGTCGAGAGAACAGGTCTTTCTATAAACGTTTTTAACATCTTGTATATTATTTTTTAGCTGTAGTATTTGTTGTTTCTGTAGCTTTATTAGCTGCATCTTTGGCTTGTTGTGGCGTGATTTCCATGTCATCTTTTAATTTTGACGCTCCTTCTACAACAACAACATCGCCTGCTTTAAGACCTTCTGTTACAATGAAATCTAAATCTGAAGTACCATTTGTTACTACAATTGTAGATTTTACCTTGTTTCCTTTTTCAACAACATAAATCATTTGTTTCCCTTGCACTTCAAAAACTGCATTTTGAGGAACTAGGATTACATTTTTTTGCTCAATAGGTAAACGGATAATTCCTGTACTACCACTTCTTAAAATACCTTGTGGGTTATTAAAATCTGCTCTAAATTGTGTGTTTCCTGTTGCTGCATTAACTAAACCATTCATTGTAGCGATTTTCCCTTTTTGGTCGTACTCTGTATTATCAACCAATAATAATGAAACTGGTGGTGCAGATTTTAATTTTTCGGCAGTAGTTGCTCCTTTAAATGTTTTATTAAAGAATAATAACTGTTTTTCATTCATAGAGAAATAAGCACGAACAATTTTTGTATCAGATACTGTTGTTAAAGGTACTTCGCTAGTTGCACTAACCAAGCTTCCTTCTCTAAAAGGTAAACCACCAATTACTCCACTTACCGGAGAAATGATTGTTCCGTATCCAATATTGGCAGCAATACTACCATAAGCACTTTTGGCTTGAGCCAACTTAGCTTTTGCAGTTTCTAATTGAACGATACTGATGATTTTTCTATCAACTAGTGGTTTCAATCTGTCAACTTCTACTTGTGCTGCTTGAACAGAAGCTTTTGCTGCAGATGCATCTTGATTTAATGTTTGAGTTTCAAGTTTAAAAAGCAATTGTCCTTTTTTTACAACCTGACCTTCATCAACATAAATCTTTTGGATATATCCATTTACTTTCGGACGAATTTCAACATTTTGCTGACCTTCAAGATTTGCGCTATACTCTTGGTATACTACTGCATCTTGTATTGAAATTGTTTTAACTGGGAACGGAGCTGGGCCTTGCGGCGGGGCTTGTTCTTCTTTCTTTTTACATGACGCAAAAACCAGCATGATAGCTATTAGTGAGAATGAAATATTCTTCATTTGTATTAAATTTGATTTATGATTTATTATTAACTTTTTCGATTTCTATAATTTCAGTAATTGTTTCTATAACTAATTCTTCGACTTTTAGGATGTGGCTTTTATATGCTTTTGCATGTTCCATATTCATTCTTTCTTCAGGGGTATTCATTGTTTTCTCTCTGTAAAAAATCATTTTGTCAATTATTTTATTCTCAAACTCAAGAATTTTTAAATAATTAGTAAATCGTTCACTAAACGGTGGCGGTCTGAAATATTTTTTTCGATCACCATGTAAAGTATAATAATCTATCTTTCCTATTTTTAAAAGAAAATTCAAATTTGTAGATACAGAACTTTTACTAGCACCCATTTTTTCTACTATTTGCTCAAAAGTCAGCCCATCTTTAAAAGCTTCAACGATTAATAGTCCAAGAATTCTTGAGCAAAGCGGGGGCAAGTTATATACTGATTCAAAATGAATACCGAATAACTCTATAAGCTCCTCTCTTTCCTTTTGTATGTTAGTATCCATGATTTTTTGGGCAAAGATAAAATTGGTTCGTAATTTACCGAACTAAACGAACTTAAATTTGTGTTAATTGTTTGTTACCAATAAAAAAGCGTAATATTGCCTTTTCGATGCACTAATTTAGATAATTATGATAACATTACATCATAAAAACTTAATTTGTTTGCTTTTTTGCCCAAAATGTAAAACAAAATAAGTAGTAATTTAGTTATATTTGTTGACCTAAAAAATAACCAAATAGTGAACGTTATAAATAAGCTGAAAATTTTCAATGATCCCATATATGGTTTCATTTCCATTCCAAATGCTTTTATATATGATTTAATAGAGCATCCTTATTTTCAGCGTTTACGCCGAATCTCTCAAATGGGACTGTCTTATTTGGTTTATCCTGGAGCTAATCATACTCGGTTTCATCATGCCTTAGGTTGCATGCATTTAATGCAAAAAGCAATCGAAACACTACGCTTTAAAGATGTTACAATTTCCGTCGAAGAAGAAAACGCATTATATATAGCGATTATACTACATGATATAGGTCATGGACCTTTTTCGCATGCAATGGAGAGAAGTATTGTTGAAGATGTAAATCATGAAGCAATCTCGTTATTGTTTATGAATCAATTAAATATTGAGTTTAACGGAAAGCTAAGTTTAGCAATTCAGATATTTAAAGGAGACTATCACAGAAAGTTTATGTTGCAATTGATTTCGAGCCAATTAGATATGGATCGTATGGATTATCTTAAGCGTGATAGTTTTTATACTGGTGTAGCCGAAGGAAATGTCAATTCTGAGCGTTTAATCCAAATGATGAATGTTGTAGATGATGTTTTGGTTATTGAAGAAAAAGGAATCTACTCTGTCGAAAAGTTTTTACTCTCTCGCAGATTAATGTATTGGCAAGCTTATTTGCATAAAACGAGCTTGGTTGCAGAACTTATTTTGACGAAAGTCTTAAAAAGAGCCAAAGAATTAACTCTAAAAGGAATTCATTTGCCTTGCAGTGAACCTTTGATGTTTTTTATGCAAAACAAAATTACCTTGGAAACTTTTACTCCAGAAACATTGGATTTATTCTCTCAACTGGACGATTTTGATATAATAGGCGCTTTAAAAGCATGGCAAAAACATGATGATTTTATACTTTCTACTTTAAGTAAAATGATAATAAACAGGGATTTATTAAAAATTAAACTAAGTAGCGAAAAGATTTCATTAGAAGAATTGCAAAGCCTGAAAGAAAAATTTGCATCTCAGAATAATATCTCTGCAATTGATGCAAGTTACTTTATATATAGAGGGAAAATAAAAAATCAAGCATACAGTAAAGAAGCCGAACCTATACGAATATTAAAAAAAGATAAGACAATTGAGGATGTTGTAGAAGCCTCAGACCAGCTGAATTTGAAATCGTTATCTAAATTGGTAACAAAGTATTACCTCTGTTTTCCAAAACAACTGATCTAAAATTAACATTTAAAACCTATTTTTTTATATTTTTGTCGCAATGAAATTTACAGCAGAACAAATAGCAGAAATTTTAGGAGGAGAGGTAGTTGGGAATCCCAATGCAGAAGTTTCTCGCTTATCTAAAATAGAAGAAGGTACAGAAGGATCTCTTACTTTCTTGGCTAACCCTAAATATATCAATCATATATATTCGACAAAAGCATCAGTAACAATTGTTAATGATACTTTTGTACCCGAAACAGAAATTAGCACAACATTAATTAAAGTTGACGATGCTTATGCGTCATTTTCTAAATTATTAGAGTTTTATAATCAAGTAAAATTGAATAAAAACGGAATTGAACCACAATCTTTCTTGTCTGAAAGTGCAAAATATGGCGAAAACCTATACTTAGGTAGCTTTAGTTATGTGGGACAAAACGTAGTTTTAGGAAACGATGTCAAAATTTATCCAAATTCTTTTATTGGAGATAATGTTGTTATTGGCAATAATGTACATATTTTTGCAGGCGCTAAAATTTATTCCGAAACAATCATAGGAAATAATTGCACAATTCATTCAGGAACAATTATTGGAGCCGACGGTTTTGGTTTTGTACCAAATGAAGAAGGTATATATAGTAAAGTACCACAAATTGGGAATGTAATTATCGAAGATAATGTTGATATTGGTGCAAATACAACTATAGACAGAGCAACTTTAGGATCTACAATTATCCGAAAAGGAGTGAAGTTAGACAATCAGATCCAGATTGCCCATAATGTAGAGATTGGTGAAAACACTGTTATCGCAGCCCAATCTGGCGTTGCTGGCTCTACAAAAATCGGTAAAAATGCAATGATTGGCGGTCAGGTAGGTATTGCAGGACATTTAACTATTGGAAACAATGTTAGATTGCAAGCACAATCTGGGGTTGCCAGAAATATTAAAGATGACGAAATTTTGCAAGGAACACCTTCACTTGGATATACTGATTTTAATAAATCATATGTTCATTTTAAGAATTTGCCTAAAATCGTTGCTGAATTAGAAGAATTAAAAAAACAAATATTAAACCAAAAAAATGGAAATAATGGTTAAACAGAAGACCATCAAGAAGGAAATTTCACTAACAGGAGTTGGACTACACACTGGGAAAGAAGTAACAATGACTTTTAAACCTGCTCCAATAAATAATGGATTTACTTTTGTGAGAGTTGATTTACAAGGACATCCTATTATTGAGGCAGATGCTAATTATGTAGTAAATACACAAAGAGGTACTAACCTTGAGAAATTAGGTGTTAAAATTCAAACACCAGAGCACGTTTTAGCTGCATTGGTTGGATGTGATCTTGACAATGTTATAATCGAGTTAAATGCATCAGAGCTTCCTATTATGGATGGTTCATCAAAATATTTTGTTGAAGCAATCGAAAATGCAGAAATAGAAGAGCAAGAAGCACAACGTAATATATATGTTGTAAAAGAAGTTATTTCTTTTACAGACGAAGCTACAGGAAGTGAAATTCTTGTTATGCCAAGTGATGATTACCAAGTAACTACTATGGTCGATTTTGGTACTAAAGTTTTAGGTACTCAAAATGCTACTATGAAAAGTATTGCCGATTTTAAAGCTGAAATTTCTAATTCAAGAACATTTAGTTTTTTACATGAACTAGAATCTCTTTTAGAGCACGGATTAATTAAAGGTGGTGATTTAAACAACGCTATTGTATATGTAGATAAAGAAATATCTGACGCTACAATGGAAAATTTAAAGAAAGCTTTTGGTAAAGATAAAATATCTGTTAAACCAAATGGTATTTTAGATAATCTAACTTTGCATTATCCTAATGAAGCTGCAAGACACAAATTACTTGATGTTATTGGAGATTTAGCTTTAACAGGAATAAGAATTCAAGGAAAAATTATTGCGAATAAACCAGGGCATTTTGTAAATACTCAATTTGCTAAAAAATTAGCTAAGATTATAAAAATTGAACAAAGAAATCATGTTCCGGTTTATGATTTAAATCAAGAACCATTGATGGATATTAATAAAATTATGGCAGTTTTACCTCATAGACCTCCATTTTTATTAATTGATAGAATTATAGAAATGTCTGATAGCCATGTTGTTGGAATGAAGAATGTTACTATGAACGAAAATTTCTTCGTAGGGCATTTTCCAGAAGCACCAGTTATGCCAGGTGTTTTAATCGTAGAGGCTATGGCACAAACAGGAGGAATCTTAGTATTAAGTACCGTTCCTGATCCAGAGAATTACTTGACTTATTTTATGAAAATAGACAATGTTAAGTTCAAACACAAGGTATTACCTGGAGATACGTTAATATTTAAATGTGAATTAATTTCTCCTATCAGAAGAGGGATTTGTCACATGCAAGCAAATGCCTACGCAAATGGTAAATTAGTTACCGAAGCAGAATTGATGGCGCAAATTGCAAGAAAACAATAAAGAAAATAGTTAATTATTTAGATTTATTGTTTCAAAAAAAGACAATTTTAATTTAAAATATAAAAAATACAGATGAATCAACCTTTAGCTTATGTTCATCCTGGCGCCAAAATCGCTAAAAATGTTGTAATTGAGCCTTTTACAACAATTCACAATAATGTAGTTATTGGTGATGGTACTTGGATTGGTTCAAATGTAACCATAATGGAAGGCGCGCGAATAGGGAAAAATTGTAATATTTTTCCAGGAGCGGTAATTTCTGCCGTACCGCAAGATTTAAAGTTTGGAGGAGAAGATTCTTTGGCTATAATAGGGGATAATTGTACAATTAGAGAGTGTGTTACGATTAATCGTGGTACAGTTGCATCAGGGCAAACAATCCTTGGTAACAATTGCTTAATTATGGCTTATGCACATATTGCTCACGATTGCGAGATTGGGAACAATGCAATTATTGTAAATGGTGTTGCTTTGGCAGGACACGTAGTTGTAGGAAACCATGCCGTAATTGGTGGTTTAGCTGCAATTCACCAATTTATTCATATTGGGGATCACGCAATGATATCTGGAGGTTCTTTGGTAAGAAAAGATGTTCCTCCTTATACAAAAGCGGCAAAAGAGCCTTTATCATATGTAGGAATCAATTCTGTAGGTTTAAGAAGAAGAGGATTTAGCACAGATAAAATTAGAGAAATTCAAGAAATTTATAGAATTTTATACCAAAAAAATTACAACACAACCCAAGCACTTAGCATAATCGAAGGTGAAATGGAGGCAACTCCAGAAAGAGATGAAATTTTAGATTTTATCAGAAACTCATCACGTGGTATTATGAAAGGATACTCAGGAAATTATTAAATAAAAGTTTAATCGTTTATTTGTTTATTCGTTACATCGAAAACAGATAAACGATTTAACGATTAAACAAAATATTAAATAAAACAAGAACAAAATGGCATCAACATCAGATATTAGAAACGGATTATGTATCAAATTCAATCACGATATTTATAAAATCGTAGAATTTCTTCACGTAAAACCAGGAAAAGGTCCAGCTTTCGTAAGAACGAAATTAAGAAGTTTAACTACAGGAAGAGTATTAGATAATACATTTTCTGCAGGACACAAAATTGAAGATGTACGTGTAGAGACACATAATTACCAGTTTTTATATGCTGAAGGAGATGAATTTCATTTTATGAATACTGAATCTTTTGAGCAAATTTCTTTGAATAAAAACATCCTGGATGCACCTGGATTATTAAAAGAAGGAACAAGTGTAATGGTTCAGGTAAATACTGAAACTGATTTACCTTTATCTGTAGATATGCCATCTTCTGTGATTTTAGAAGTTACTTATGCTGAGCCAGGAGTAAAAGGAAATACAGCAACAAATGCTACTAAATCTGCAACTGTTGAAACTGGGGCTACAGTAAACGTGCCTTTGTTTATTAATGAAGGTGATAAAATTAAAATTGATACTGCTTCTGGTTCTTACATGGAGCGTGTAAAAGAGTAGTTTTTATTAGTTTTCAGTTTTTAGTCCCAGTTAACATCAATATCGATTGTGAACTGGGACTAAAACTGAGACTAAAAACTAATTATAAATTATGAAATTTCAAAAAGTTCACTCTTTACAAGAAATTGCAAATTTGCTTAATTGCGAATTTGTTGGTGATAAAAACTTCCAAGTCCTAGGTATGAATGAAATTCATGTTGTCGAGCCTGGAGACATTGTTTTTGTTGACCATCCAAAATATTACGACAAAGCCTTAAATTCGGCAGCAACAATTGTGTTAATCAATAAAGTTGTTGATTGTCCCGAAGGTAAAGCACTACTAATTTCTGATGATCCTTTCAGAGATTTTAATATCCTAACTAAACATTTTAGACCTTTTCAGGCAACAAATGTATCTATAGCTCTTTCTGCAACTATTGGAGAAGGAACCGTTATTCAGCCTAATTGTTTTATTGGAAACAATGTTACAATAGGAAAGAACTGTCTGATACATCCTAATGTTACTATTTACGATCATACAGTAATTGGTGACAATGTCATGATTCATGCAGGAACAATATTAGGTGCAGATGCTTTTTATTATAAAAAACGCCCAGATGGTTTCGACCAGTTAATTTCTGGTGGAAGAGTAGTAATAAAAGACAATGTTGGCATTGGTGCATTATGTACTATTGATAAAGGAGTTACTGGTGATACAACTATCGGAGAAGGTACTAAACTAGATAATCAGGTTCATGTTGGGCACGATACCGTTATTGGTAAAAAATGCTTAATTGCTTCACAAACGGGTATTGCTGGTTGTGTAATTATCGAAGATGAAGTAACAATTTGGGGACAAGTTGGTACAACAAGTGGTATTACGATAGGAGAGAAAGCTGTAATAATGGGACAAACAGGAGTTACTAAATCTGTAGAAGGAGGGAAGTCTTATTTTGGTACACCAATCGAAGAATCTAGAGAAAAGCTAAAACAATTAGCTAATATCAAGAAAATTCCTGAAATTCTTAATAAATTAAAATAACTATGACTGCTAAAGAATTTGTTCAGAAATTTTATAAATCGGATGCATTGATTGATAGTGAAACTTTCAAATTATATCTGCATCCTGAGGTAATAGTTGATTGGCATAGTACAAAAGGACCTATCCAGTTGAACTACAATGGTGTATTAGATTTATCTAACGAATTAGGCAGAGCTTACGTACGTTCTAAAGTAAGAATTAGTCATATTATAGAAGAAGATGATTTAGTTTCTGTACGATATTCTCATTATGTAAAAACAATAGAAAATCCTAGAGAAGAAATGCTTTTAGCCCATTTTATGGCTATTTGGCAAATAAAAGACAATAAATTATACAGAGGTTATCAAATGAGTCAATTATTATAAGATATTTTGATAATAAAAAGGTTTAAAATAATTTACAAAACCTTACTTTTGCATCACAATTTTAAAAACTACATAAAATATATATCATGAGTGTTTTAGTTAATAAAGATTCCAAAATAATTGTTCAAGGATTTACAGGAAGCGAAGGAACTTTCCATGCTTCTCAAATGATTGAGTACGGTACTAATGTTGTTGGTGGTGTAACTCCAGGAAAAGGAGGAACTACACATTTAGATCGTCCGGTTTTTAATACAGTACAAGATGCTGTAGAGCAAGCTGGAGCAGATACAACTATCATTTTTGTACCACCTGCATTTGCTGCTGATGCTATCATGGAAGCAGCTGACGCTGGAATTAAAGTTATCATCGCTATTACAGAAGGAATTCCTGTAGCAGATATGATTAAAGCTAATAGCTATGTAAAAGAAAGAAACGCTAGATTAATTGGACCTAACTGTCCTGGTATCATTACTCCAGGTGAAGCTAAAGTTGGAATTATGCCAGGTTTCGTTTTCAAAAAAGGAACTGTAGGTATCGTTTCTAAATCAGGAACTTTAACTTACGAAGCTGCTGATCAAGTTGTAAAACAAGGATTAGGAATTACTACAGCAATTGGTATTGGTGGAGATCCAATTATCGGAACTACTACTAAAGAAGCTGTTGAGTTGTTAATGAACGATCCAGAAACTGAATGTATCGTAATGATTGGTGAAATTGGTGGACAATTAGAAGCTGATGCTGCTAAATGGATTAAAGCTGATGGTAACCGTAAACCAGTTGTAGGTTTCATCGCAGGAGTTACTGCTCCAGCAGGACGTACAATGGGTCACGCAGGTGCTATCGTTGGTGGTACTGATGATACAGCTGAAGCTAAAAAACAAATCATGAGAGACAACGGAATTCACGTAGTTGATTCTCCAGCTGAAATTGGTAAAAAAGTAAAAGAAGTATTAGGATAATCTCTAATATTCAAAATAATAAATTCCAAAAAAAAGTCTCAATATCTGTTGAGACTTTTTTACATTTTTAAAATGTATGGAGTATAATTTAAAAACGTAGCAACTTAGATACTCCCTTTCTTAGAAGCTTAAAAAAAGAAATATGTATAAAGAATTAGAAAAGTTTACAGTAAAAGGAAATTTTACTTACACACAAGACGATAGCTTAGAAGAAGTTTGTAATGCTTCTGAATCAGGAAGTGGTGTTTTTGTTGTTTACGCTGTTAATGGTGATGACAAAGAATTAATCATGGTAGCTTCTACAGGAACTGTACAAAACGACGGAACTTTAAAAAGCAAAAATGGTGGATTACACGATAAAATCGTAAACGGTCATCAATTTGCAAAAACTGGAAGAAAATATTCTTGGCCAGCTCAAATGAAATTGGAAGGAATCGAAAGATTAGAAGTTTCTTGGTATGAGACTTTTAATGCAGATGTAAAATTAATCCCAACATACATTGAAGGGAAAATATTGCAAGATTTCTTAGATGAAAATGGTAGATTACCAAGATGGAATGTAGCTTTCTAGTCATACTCCAGATAACAATATAAAAAAGCTTCACTTCGGTGAGGCTTTTTTTAGGAGATATTGTTCCAAAATTTCATTTTATATATTTGCGCCCATAAACTAATCTACATGATAAAAAATTACTTATTACTATTGGCTTTAACTTTTTTTTCTTTTGTTAATGCCCAAACTATTACTATTCCAGACACCAATTTTAAAGCCAAATTACTTGAAGCGGATGTAACTAACAAAATAGCTCAAAATCTTAATGGTGAGTATATAAAAATTGATTTAAATGGTGATGGTGAAATTCAGGAATCTGAAGCTTTACAAATTACAGGTCTTATTATTACAAAATCAAGTATCTCTACTTTAGAGGGAATTAAAAAATTTAAGAATTTATCTTACTTAGATTGCTCAGAAAACCAGTTAACAGAATTAGATGTTAGCGATATGATTTCTCTTCAAAACTTATTTTTATCTTATAATCAGGTAGTTAATCTGAATCTAAAAGGATTAGTTTATCTTGAGAGATTATCTTGTGGTAATAATCTATTAGATAAATTAAATATAGAAGGACTAAATAATATAACCCATTTAGGTTATAATGATAACAAACTAACAAACGTAGATATCTCTTCATTAACAAAATTATCGGATCTATCATGCGGTGGTAATCCACTAGTTAAATTAGATTTAAAAGGATTGACAAATCTATATTCATTATTCTGCGGAAACAATGGATTGACTACTTTAGATTTAAATGGACTTACAAGATTAGCAATGTTAGGATGTGAAAACAATTATTTGACAAATTTAGATTTAAAAGGATCTGTAAATTTGACATGGTTAGAATGCACAAATAACAAATTAAAGACATTAGATTTATCAGGTCTAAACAAAATTGAGATGTTAGCTTGCGGTAGCAATGAGTTTACTACATTAAATATTGAGAATTTAGGTAAAATAGGGTATTTTACAATCAACAATAGTCCTTTTCTAGAGACTATTTTTATGAAAAATGGCACTCCTAGATATACAAGTTTTTCATATCATCCTTCACCAAATTTAAAATATATTTGCACTGATGATTATAAAGTATCTTCTCTAAATCAATCATTAATAAAAAACGGGAATGTTAATTGTGTTGTGAGTTCTTATTGTTCTTTTATTCCTGGAGGACCTCTTTATTCAATTCAGGGTAAAATTGCACTGGATAAAAACAACAATGGTTGCGATGCATCAGATATCAATGTTTCTAATATGAAATTTTCCATTACCGATGGGGTAACAAAAGGGAATTTTATAACCAATGAATCTGGGAATTATTCCATCTCAGTTCCTCAAGGGAGTCATACGATTACGCCTTTATTAGAAAATCCAAGCTATTTTAACGTTTATCCAGCATCTATACAAACCAACCCTACTTTTACAGGTCAAGTTTTACAAAACTTCTGTCTATCTCCTAATAAAGTTCGCAAAGATTTAGAAATAGTTTTATTAGCAATAGAAGCAGCAAGACCAGGATTTGATGCGAGTTACAAAATCATTTATAAAAACAAAGGAAATGCAACCCAATCAGGAAGTGTGAGTCTTACTTATAATGATGCTGTCTTAGATATGGTAAGTTCAAGTTCAGCACTTTCAAGCCAATCTGTAAATAATGTTTCTTGGAGTTTTATTGATTTAAAGCCTTTTGAAACTAGAGAAATTAAAATTGTATTTAATGTAAATTCTCCTATGGAAACTCCTGCAGTAAACAATGATGATATCCTTAGTTATACTGCAACAATCAGTTCAACAGATACTGACGAAACACCAAGTGATAATATATTTACTTTGAATCAAAAAGTTGTGGGTTCTTACGATCCAAATGACAAAACGTGTCTAGAAGGTGATGTAATTACATCTTCTTTAATAGGTGAGTATGTGCATTACATGATTCGTTTTGAAAATACAGGTACATATCCTGCTCAAAATGTGGTGGTAACAGATATTATCGATTTAACAAAATTTGATATTTCGACTTTAATACCTACAAATGCAAGTCATTCCTATATTACCAAAATTTCAGATAAAAATAAAGTCGAATTCATTTTTGAGAATATTCAATTACCGTTTGATAATGCTAACAATGATGGTTATATTGCTTTTAAAATAAAAACGTTACCAACACTTTCTGTTGGAGATAGTTTTCAGAATGAAGCCAACATCTTTTTTGATTATAATTTTCCTATACTTACCAATAAAGCTATATCAACTTTTAAAACTTTAGGTATTCAGGATTTTGAATTTTCAAATTATTTAAGCGTATATCCAGTACCTGCAAAAGAGATTTTGAATGTTTCTGCAAAAGGTAATATAGAAATTAAATCAATGGCAGTTTATAATCTTTTAGGACAATTGGTTATTGCTGTTCCAAATGCGAAAAACACTAAAACGATAGACGTTTCTCCACTAAAAACGGGAACTTATTTCCTTAGCATTAAATCAGATAAAGGAACATCTAATACAAAATTTATTAAGGAATAATCTATATAATAGCTAACTTATAAAAAAGCTTCACTTCGGTGAGGCTTTTTTGTATTACAAATTTTATAAAACGCCTAAATAATCTATATTTGTATTTCAAAAATAAAAAACGAATACCTTAATATGAAATTACTAGAAGGAAAAGTAGCCATCATTACTGGCGCAAGCCGCGGAATAGGAAAAGGAATTGCTGAAGTTTTTGCTAAACACGGTGCAAATGTAGCTTTTACATACAGTTCATCTGTAGAATCGGCTTTGGCTTTAGAAAAAGAATTAAACGCTCTAGGGATTAAAGCAAAAGGATATCAATCAAATGCAGCAGATTTTACTGAAGCTCAAACTTTTGTAGATGCAGTTTTGGCTGATTTTGGAACTGTAGATATCTTGATAAATAATGCAGGAATTACTAAAGACAACCTTTTAATGCGTATGTCTGAGGCTGATTTTGACCAAGTTATTGATGTTAACTTGAAATCAGTTTTTAATATGACAAAAGCTATTCAAAAAACATTTTTGAAACAACGTTCTGGATCAATCATCAACATGAGTAGTGTTGTTGGAGTAAAAGGAAATGCTGGACAAACAAACTATGCCGCTTCTAAAGCTGGTGTTAACGGATTTACAAAATCAGTAGCGTTAGAGTTAGGTTCTCGTAATATTCGTTGTAATGCAATTGCACCAGGATTTATCGAAACAGAAATGACTGCAAAATTAAGCGAAGATGTAGTAAAAGGTTGGAGAGAAGGAATTCCGTTGAAACGTGGAGGAACTACTGAAGATGTTGCAAACGCTTGTCTTTTCTTAGCTTCAGATATGAGTGCTTACGTTACAGGACAAGTTCTTAATGTTTGTGGAGGAATGCTTACTTAGAAAGGTACTGATCCCGAAGTTTCGGGACTGAGTAACAAAGGTTCAAAGGTTTTTGTTGTAAAGATTTAGGTTACTATTGCTCAATAATTTAAAGATTTGAGTAATAACGACTGATTTTGTTTTTTCAATCATTAAATCTTTCAATCATTAAATCTTTTAATAAAAAATTATGACTACAAACACGATTCTATTATTAGTACTTTCATTAGTAATCGCAGGAGGTTTGTCGTTTTTTCAATATTATTATAAAGCCAAAAGCAAATCAAAACTGAATTTGTTTTTGGCTTTTTTACGTTTTCTATCCATTTTTGGAATATTGGTTTTATTGATAAATCCAATAATTACAAAGAACTCGTTAGAAATCATTAAAACTCCATTGCCAATTGTAGTGGATAATTCAAGTTCGATAACAGCTTTAAACTCTAAAGAAAAAGTTCTTGAATTATATAAAAAATTAGCGTCGAATAAAGATTTACAAGATAAGTACGAAATTCAATCGTATCAATTTGATGCTGACTTTAAACAATCAGAAGAATTTGATTTTAAAGGAACTCAGACTAATCTAGACGAAATTGCTAAGAATTTAAAAAGCATCAATAAGAATGTGGTTTTTCCAACTGTAGTTATTACCGACGGAAACCAGACTACAGGAAATGATTATGTGTATCGCTTTGATCCAAACAATAAAGTATATCCTGTAATTGTAGGAGACACAACAACTTTTTTGGATTTAAAGATTAATCAGCTCAACGTAAACAAATACGCTTTTTATAAAAATAAATTCCCAGTTGAAGTATTCTTGCAATATTCGGGAACAAAAAATATAAATTCTGATTTATCGATTTCTCAGGGAAGTACAGTTTTAGCCAAAGAGAGGATTTCTTTTTCGCCATCTAAAAAAACTGCTACTTTAAATGTATTATTACCTGCAGATAAAGTAGGCGTACAAATTTTTAAAGCAACCATTTCGTCAAGCGAAAAAGAAAAAAACACCTATAACAATACTAAGAATTTTGCTGTAGAAATTATAGATCAAAAAACAACTGTAGCTATTGTTTCAGCAATAAATCATCCAGATATTGCGGCTTTAAAACGTTCGATAGAATCTAATGCACAACGTAAAGTGGTTTTGGTTAAGCCAAATGAAATCAAATCTTTACAAGATTATAATATTTTAATTTTGTATCAACCAACAGCTTCATTCAAATCTGTTTTTGACACCAATAAAGCGGCAGGAATTAATACCTTTATTATAACAGGAAACAATACCGATTTTAATTTTCTGAATCAGCAACAAACTGCTTTCTCATTTAGAATGAGCAGTCAGAAAGAAGATTATTTGGCCGAATTTAATTCGCAGTTTAATTTATTTGCTGCTGAAGAAATTGGATTTGAAAATTTTCCGCCTTTGCAAAATTTATTCGGAACAATTACTACCAATGGAAATGTTTCGACTTTACTTTCGTCAAAAATCAGAAATGTAGCAACGAATGCTCCATTATTGGCATTTACCGAAAATCAAGGAAAAAGAAATGCCTATCTATTAGGAGAAAATACCTGGAAATGGCGCATGCAAAGTCATATCGATAATCAGTCATTTGCCAAATATGATATTTTTATTGATAAAATCATACAATATTTAGCATCAAATAATACTAAAAAATCATTAGTTGTAAATCACGAAAGCTTTTATAACTCGGGTGATGCACTAGAAATCAACGCTCAGTATTTTAATAAAAACTATGAGTTTGATGAAAAAGCCAATCTTACCATTTCTGTAACGAACACTGAAACTAAGCAAACTAAAAATTACGATTTATTAAAAGGGAATAATTCTTACTCAGTAAACTTAGATGGACTCTCTGCCAGGAAATATTCTTTTTCTGTTAAAGAATTAAATTCAAAGACCACGTATTCAAGTCGTTTTGAGATATTAGATTTTGATATCGAAAAGCAATTTGTAAACCCAGATGTTCTGAAATTGCAGCAATTGGCATTGCAAACCAATGGGAAAGCTTTTTTTCAAGATCAATCGGATGCATTAATAAAAACTCTTTTAGAAAATCCTGAATACAAAGCAATCCAAAAAAATGTGAGTGCCAAAACTCCTTTAATTGATTGGGTTTGGCTTCTTGTTTTAATTTCTATTGCATTAGCAACCGAATGGTTTGTTAGAAAATACAATGGAATGTTGTGATGAAATATAATCGAATTCCTTCTAGCTTTTTGTAATCTTGTGGTTATGAATTAAAAGTCTAAATTATGAAAGTTAAATTCTTGTTTATTGTAGCAATTTTGATGGTAATTTTTTGTTTTTTTTCATTTTCAAAGACAAATAATACTGTTAAAAGCAATCTTTTGGGAAACACAATTCAGCAGCGTTTTCAACTACCTCAGGGATTTGTGCGAGAAGAGGAATCTAAAACTTCGTTTGGATCTTTTTTGCGAAATCTTCCATTAAAACCTACAGGTTCAAACGTTTTGTATTTTGATGGAACTGTAAAATCAAATCGAAATGTTTATGAAGCGGTTGTGGATTTGCCCATTGGAAAACAGGATTTACATCAATGTGCTGATGCCGTGATGCGTTTGCGAGCGGATTATTTTTATAGCCAAAAACAGTACGATAAAATACATTTTAATTTCACAAATGGTTTTCGAGTTGATTTTAGTAAATGGGCCGCAGGTTACAGAATTGCAGTTAAAGGAAACAAAACCAGTTGGGTTAAAACTGCAAAACCATCTGACAGTTATCAAACCTATTGGAAATACTTAGAGACGGTTTTTATGTATGCAGGAACTGCTTCGTTAGAAAAAGAACTGAAATCAATTAATGCTTCAGACATAAAAATTGGAGATGTTTTTATAAAAGGTGGCTTTCCAGGTCACGCTGTTATTGTAGTTGATGTGGCTGTGAATCCTAAAAACAATCAAAAAATTATGCTTTTAGCACAAAGCTATATGCCAGCACAGGAAATTCAAATATTGAAAAATCCAAATAATAGTTCATTGAGTCCTTGGTATACTGTCGATTTTGGAACCTCTCTGAAAACACCTGAATGGACTTTTAGTTCCTCACAATTAAAACGTTTTTAAATGAAACGATTCCTTTTTTTGGTCCTTATATTTCAAAATGTTTTTTCTCAGGAAATCCCATTGAATGTTCAAAAATTAATTAAAGCATACCCAAATCAAGTTGTTGGTTATAAAGATAATAAAGTTATTTTTAATGATAAATCATATTTGATTTATGATGATTTTAAAAATAAAACGAATCAAGAATTGTTGGAAAATCCAGATATTGAGGATCAATTTAAGTTTGTTTATAATAAAGCAAATAAGAATTTAATTCCAAAGGAAGATGCAGGAAGAATTCGAAATGAAGCATTTTTTAAGAAAATTTATGGAAATTCAAAATCAGAAGTTGAATCAAAAATGACTGAAATTATTTGGTGTCCAAAATTAGTCAATCAAAAAATAAAAGTAACAACTGTAAATGGAATTGATAAAATAGTAAAAAAACTCTCGGCAGAATTAGATAATAATCCAGAATTTAAAAAATATATTAATGTTATTGGTGGTACATTTAATTGGAGAAAAATTTCAGGAACAAACCGATTGAGTATGCATAGTTATGGAATGACTATAGATATTAATGTCAAAAATTCCAATTACTGGCAATGGGATTGTAAATGTAAAAACGAAGAAGCTACTCTTTCGTATAGAAATCAAATTCCTCTGAAACTAGTTTCGATTTTTGAAAAATACGGCTTTATTTGGGGAGGCAATTGGAAACATTATGACACAATGCATTTTGAGTATCGACCTGAACTTTTTTTATAATTTTTTAAATTATTTTATTATAAAAAAATATAGTCAAATAAATTCAAAAAAGAAGATTTAGCAGACATAATATGAAAATTATAAAATTACTATTAATTTTAAACCTCTTTTTTATAAGTTCAATTACAAAAGCACAACTTGCAATTGTATATGATAAAGATGGTTATGTAAATGTTAGAGAAAAACCTGATCTTAAATCAAAAATAACAGGAAAAATTATTGAAGGACAAGTTTTTTGTATTAACACATTTGATGATGAAAGGAATAATCCCGAATGGTTAAAAATTTGGTATCCGATAAATCCTGATTCAAAGATTAAAGATTTTACCAAATTCAGAGACATAAAAGAGGATGGATACATTCATAAAAGTAGAGTTTTTTATCTAGAAAATTTAAAAGAGATATCTTTTAAAAATGAGAGCTCTAAAAAAATTAGTGTAAAGAATGATACTTTACAAATTTACATTGAGTCAAAACCATTTGAAAAAGAAAAACATCAGATTATTAAAGATAATGGTGGAGGACTTATTATCGATAAAGATGCATTTTATTGGGGGTTTCTAGGTCAAATTCCAAGAAACGAATTAAAAGCAATAAAAGTTGTAACAAATAATAGTAGTTATAGTTTTCCTAAAGAGGCAATTTCTGGCTTGTATGAACTAAATTTAGAATTTACAAAATTATATATCGGAAATAAAAACGAAATCTATATTAATCTTTCAGGAGCAGACGGTTCAGATTCTTATGAAGTTGTTTGGTGTTTAAAGAATAATAAAATTTATTCGATGACTATAATGCAAATAATACCTTAAATATAAATATGGATTTTAGGCTAAAAGTATTTTCTGCTGTTGCAAATAGGTTGAGTTTTACCAAAGCTGCAGCCGAATTATATATTACGCAACCCGCTGTTTCTAAACATATTCAGGAATTAGAGGAAACTTACAAAACCAAGCTTTTTGAGCGAAATGGTTCCAAGATAACTTTGACTAAAGCTGGAGAAATTCTTTTAAAACATACCAAAGACATCTTCGAAATTTATCGGGAAATCGATTTTGATATGAGTACGTTTATCAACGAACGTCAAGGATTATTGCGATTGGGAGCAAGTACAACCATTTCTCAATACATTATTCCGCCTTTATTAGCACGCTTTCATCAGAAATTGCAAGACATAAAAGTCAATTTATTAAACGGAAATACAGAGCAAATTGAGAGTGCTTTAATTAATAAAGAGATAGAAATAGGAATTGTTGAAGGACAATCCAGAAATCAATCTATTAAATATACTGAGTTTTTAAAAGATGAATTGGTTTTGGTTTGTAGCAGTAAAAATCCTTTAGTTAACAAAAAAGAGATTCTATTAGCTGATTTGCAAAATTTACGTTTTATAACTCGCGAGAGAGGTTCTGGAACACTTGAAGTTATTGAATACGCATTAAAACAATTCAATATCAAGTTATTAGAATTACAAATTGAAATGCAATTAGGAAGTACTGAAAGTATTAAATCCTATCTTTTAAATTCTGAATGTGTTGCTTTTATGTCAATACATGCTGTAGATAAAGAATTAAAAAACAATGAATTAGTGGTTTTGGATATAGAAAAACTAACCATCGAAAGATTCTTTTACATTATAACGCTTCACGGAAAATCAGATGCTCTTACAGAGTTATTTATAAAAAACATGTCTAGTTACTATAACTTAAAGTTATAGACGATTGCATTTTACGATTGGCAAATGTTGTAATAAGTGCAGACCTTTGTACTGTAATTATTAAATACATTTACCTTGAAAACAAAACAACAAACAGCGAGTCATTTATTTGAAATTAGTGCAATTTCAAAACAAATCATTTTTGTTTTTCTAATTTTACTTTGTCTAACTTCAATTATATCTCCACCAATTGCTTTACTATTAGGTTTATTGGTGGCAAATTTATCAGGGAATCCGTTTTTAGATTACAGTCATAAAGCAATTACTATTTTACTACAATTCTCTGTTGTGGGATTAGGATTCGGGATGAATGCAACTAGTGCATTATCAGCTGGAAAAGAAGGATTGGTTCTTACTATTGCATCAATTTTTAGTACAATTATTCTAGGGACTTTTTTAGGAAAATGGTTTGGAATCGATAAGAAAACATCTCACTTAATCTCTTGTGGAACTGCTATTTGTGGCGGGAGCGCTATTGCAGCAATTGCTCCAGTAATAAAATCTGATGAGAAACAAACATCGGTAGCCTTAGGTGTAATTTTTATACTAAACTCTATTGCTTTGTTCTTATTTCCATATATAGGACATGAATTAAACCTATCACAGAGAGAATTTGGTTTATGGTGTGCCATTGCAATTCACGATACAAGCTCGGTAGTAGGAGCCTCCAATAGATTTGGTGCAGAAGCTTTACAAATTGCAACAACAGTGAAACTAGCACGCGCTTTATGGATTATTCCGATTGCGCTTATTACAACGGTGCTTTTTAAAAATAAACAAACAAGAATTAAAATCCCATACTTTATCGGGTTGTTTATCCTGGCGATGTTACTAAATACTTATGTACCACAAACGGCTATTATAGCCCCTTCAATGGTAGTTCTTGCTAAAATAGGACTAACGGTTACTTTATTCTTAATTGGGGCAGGATTGAACCTAAGCGTACTAAAAACAGTAGGAGTAAAGCCTTTGTTGCAAGGAGTTTTACTTTGGGTATTTATTGCTTCAGTTGCACTAATAGCAATTATACATTTTTCTTAATAATGGCAATCAAGTGTTTTGATTCACAATACTAACCTAGTAGTTTTAAAAATCTGTTAGGTTAAATTATTAAACTTCAACATCATTTTGACCTTTTTGATACTATCAAAGAGGTTATTTTTTTTAATTAACATAATCTTTAGCAATATCCTTTTGAATTCTGCTTAAATAAAATACTTTTGCACCCCTAATAAATATAAAAATGAAAAACTTTAAAATGAAACCAAGACTAATTGCATTATTTGCATTAGCAATTGGTTTTTTGACATTATCCTGGGGTATTGTTGGTCACGAGCGTATTAATAAAGCCGCAGTTATGGCTTTGCCAAATCAACTTCAGGTTTTCTTTTACAATCACATCGATTTTATTACACAAGAAGCTTCTGTACCAGATATTCGTAAATATGCCTTGAATTATAAAGATGAAAATCCAAGACATTATTTTGATATGGAAAATTTTGGTTCTGCAGATAGCTTACCAAAAACTTTAGAAGAAGCAAAGAAAAAATATGATGATAAATTCCTGAACGTAAACGGGATTTTACCTTGGTATATCGAAGAAATGATGGTTAAATTAACCAAAGCTTTTAAAGATAAAAATCGTGCTGAAATCTTATTTCTTGCTGCCGATTTAGGTCATTATATTGGTGATGCGCACATGCCATTACACACTTCTGCAAATCATGACGGACAATTAACTGACCAAAAAGGAATTCACTCACTTTGGGAAAGCAGATTACCTGAATTATTTGCTAAAAATTACAAGTTAAATGTTCCACAGGCAGTGTATTATGAAGATGTTCATAAAGCGACTTGGGATATGATTAATGATACACATAGTTTAGTTCAGCCGTTATTAGACGTTGATAAAAGACTAAGAACTGCAACTCCGGAAAATCAGGTTTTTAAAATTGATGCTGATGGAAAAGTAGTGAAAAGCAAATACAATTCGGCTGTTTTCTCTGATGATTATGCTAAGAAATTACATAAAGAGTTAAACGGAATGGTTGAAAGTCAGATGAGAAAAGCTATTACTGCAACTGCAAGTTTTTGGTACACTGCGTGGGTAAATGCAGGAAAACCTGATTTAAGTGGTTTAGATGCACCAGCAGTTACTCAAAGAAATTATCAAGCTTTAAGAGATGATTTAAAATTGTTTCAACAAGGAGATTTATTCGGAATGAAAAATCAAAATGATTAAAGGAAGGTTCAAAGGAACAAAGGTTTAATAAAGGTACTAAGGTCCTGAGTTGCTAAGGTTCTAAGAAAGACAAAGGCTCAAATTCTATTGAATTTGAGCCTTTTTTAGTGCTTTTTACTTTGCGAACTTAGCGTAAAACTTTGCAATCTTTGCGGTTAAATTTTCAAAACCTTAGTACCTTAGTACCTCAGAACCTTTGAACCTTTGAACCTTTTTTTTAAAACTCATATTTCTTATGCTTCAACATATCCGAAGCAGTTTGATAATACGAAATCGTTTCGTTAACCAAATCGGTTCTTTCTTTTGCTAAAGGAATTTCATCGTAGAATATCTGATATTCTGGTGCAACACCTTTCTTCGGAATTAAGTTTAGCTGAAATTGTTTTACTTTTTGCTTTGGCGAAAGTATCGTTAATACATTATCCTTTATCAATCCCATATCCTGATATGTAGCGATAAAGGCTCTAGGTTTATAATCTGATTTTAAAACATCTTCGCCATAAAACTTACTTTCGTAGCTAAAATTTAGTAAACCAAATAAGGTTGGCATAATATCTATTTGCGACATTAACGCATTATACTTTTGAGCAGGAACAAAACCAGGACTATAAATAAAAGCCGGAATTCTATATTTATCTAGTGGAAGTTCTGTTTTTCCAGCGCTAGACGCACAATGATCGGCTACAATTACAAAAACAGTATTCTTAAACCAAGGCTGTTTACTAGCCATCTCAAAGAATTTTTTTAGGGCATAATCAGTATATTTTACGCCTCCATCACGGGATTTAATATCCCCAGGAATATCAATTTTTCCATTAGGATATGTAAACGGACGGTGATTACTTACTGTCATGATATGATTAAAGAAAGGCTTATTTGTTTTTGCTTCAGCATTCATAACCTTTATCGCTTTATTGGACATATCTTCATCACAAACACCCCAAACATTTGAGAATGTAATTTCTTCGGGTGTAAAACTAGATTTATCTACAATATCATATCCATTTCCTGAATAAAAATCCTGCATATTATCAAAATAAGCATCTCCACCATAAAGATATTTAGTAGTATATCCTTTCTCTCTAAAAACAAATCCTGTCGAGAACTTATTCTTATTGTCTTCTCTTTTTACAACGCTTTCTCCGGCAGTAGGAGGAATACATAATGTAACTGCTTCCAGACCGCGAACGGTTCTATTACCAACTGCATATAAATTAGTAAACTCTAAGCTTTTATTAGCCAGACTATCTAAGAATGGAGTCATATTCTCTTCGTTACCATAACGTTTCATAAACTCGGCACTATAACTTTCGATAGTTATCAAGACTACATTTTTACGATTTTCTGCAGAATCACTTTGTATCTTTCGTAAAGTACTTTCGCCAGATATAGTAGGTAACTGTTGTTTCAGAATTTTATAAGCTTCGGCATTAGGAATGGTTTTATAAAATTTAAAATAATCTAAACTACTGTTTTTGTAGGCTAAATAGAATTTGTACAATCCGTTTGATTGAAGTTCATTGGAAAATACATTTTCAGAATTTTCACTAAGCGCTAGACGTGGAATTGCAAATAATGAAAAAACAAAAAGCGTAACGTATAAAGCTGATATTTTTATCTTTTCAAGAAATGAAGGTATAGCATCAATATAAATTCTTGTTTTCTTTACAATAAAATAAGTAACTGTTCCTGCAATTAAAAAAAGAGCAGAAAACAAAGGAATTACAGGATAGGATTGCATTATGTTACCAATAACCTCATTAGTGTAAACCAAATAATTTACTGCAATAAAGTTATACTTTACACCAAATTCATTCCAGAAAAAATATTCACTTATTCCGTTTTGCAAGATTAAAAGCACGTACAAAAAGATGACAAAGGCAAATAACCAAAATCTAATTTTATCACGATAGTTAGGAAGAAAAAGTAATAATCCAAATAAAAATGTTTTTATACCAACAAAAATAAGTACTATTTGTGGTAAGGCTCCACCATACTCGTTAAGGATACTTTTTCCGCTTGCTATATAAAGAAAAAGAGCTATAAGTATTCCAAAAATAATGTAACCTGATGGTTTTAAATACTTAGAGTTGGAGATAAAAATAAGATACAACCATAAAAAAACACTTGCTACAACAAACACAAAAACATCAGACAGTAATCCCAATCCAAATATTTTGATGGTATCAATAAAACTAAATGAA
Source organism: Flavobacterium sp. KMS (assembly GCF_000813005.1). GTDB lineage: Bacteria > Bacteroidota > Bacteroidia > Flavobacteriales > Flavobacteriaceae > Flavobacterium. The sequence goes on from NZ_JSYP01000003.1 coordinate 96,948, forward strand.
GTTTCGGTTATTGGATGAAAAAACAAAACTAATCTCAATACAAAACTTATCAATAAGTAAAAGAAAGACAGATAATAAAATGGGGCTAATTTCTTGTATAATGTCATCTAAAAAATTTTATTGCAAATTTAATTCTTTCTATTAGTCGGCTATTAGCCAAACCTTTTGTATAACTTAGCATTACCTTAAGATTGCCTTAAGACAAGTCTTTTTATCATTAATTTAAGGAAATATACAGCTTTTTATTTAGAATCTAATTCTTACAAAGAGATATGAAAATAATTAGGTAGTAATAACGCTTAGTTTTTTAAGTTCAAAAACATTTATCTTTGAAACTAGTAAATAGAATTATTTAGATAAATATTATTTAGAGAATCGTATCAATTTTAGAATATATAACAAATTAAAAAATGCATATTTTAATAGTCGAAGATGAAGCTGGTATTGTACAATTTCTTCAGCAAGGTTTAGAAGAAGAAGGATACCAAATTACTACAGCATCAGATGGATTGGCTGGTTTTGAATTAATTCAGAAACAAAAATTTGATTTAATTTTACTCGATTGGATGCTTCCTAAAATCACTGGAATAGATTTATGTAAAGCCATTAGAATAAAAGATACTACAACACCAATCATTTTTTTAACAGCAAAAGATACTATTCTTGAAACCGTTGAAGGATTAAAAGCTGGGGCAAATGATTATATAAAAAAGCCATTTAGTTTTGAAGAGTTGGTCGAACGAATTAAAATTCATTTCAGAAACCAGAAAACCCCCGAAATACTCACACTTGGAGCAATCCAAATTAATTTGGCGCAACACACCGTTATGACAAATAACACAGCAGTTTCGCTTACTCAACGTGAGTTTGAATTGCTAACGTATTTGGTTAAGAATAAAGGTAAAGTGTGTACACGAAATCAGATTTTGCAAGATGTATGGCAAATAAATTTTGAATACGACACTAGCGTTATTGATGTTTTTATGAATGCTATTAGAAAAAAGCTGAATTTAAAAATCGAGGAAGATTACATAAAAACAATTCGAGGTATTGGTTACATCGCAAACGACTAAAAAATGCTACAATTTTCGTTTAAAAACAGAATCGCTTTTAATTATATAATTATTACCGCATTATTAATTTTTGTGGTCTTTTTTACTATTTATTCTATTGTAAAACAAAGTGTTTACAGCCATATAGATAATGATATCATCGTTGAAATTAAAAATCATTTAGATGAAATTAAAGTCAAAAATGGGATATTGACTTTAATAGATGTAGAAGAATGGAATGAACGCGAACATAATACTGTCGATGTAAATCCGGTTTTTGTTCAGTTCTTAGATGTAAATGGAAAAATTATAGAGAAATCTCCCAATTTAAAACTTGAAACACTAACGTTTCATAGCCAAAAAGAAAATTTTGAATTGTTTAATACCAAGTTACTTGATAATATTATCAGACAAATTCAGGTTCCTATTTATGTAAATCAAAAGAAAATAGGATATTTAATGATCGCCATGTCATTAACAGATTCTACGTTGGTACTCGACAACTTATTTTATATACTGGTTGTAGCGTTTCCTCTTATTTTGATATTATTGTTTTTTATAGCAAGATTCTTTGCAGGAAGAAGTATAAAACCAATTAATACTATTATTGAAACCTCGAATATTATTACCAAAGACAATTTAAAAACCAGGATTCCGCTACCAGTAAATCGAGATGAATTACATGTATTATCAAAAACAATAAATAGCTTATTAGACAGACTAGAAAATGCTGTAGAGAGAGAAAAACAGTTTACATCTTATGCGTCTCATGAATTAAGAACACCATTAACTATTATTAAAGGAACACTTGAAGTTTTAATACGTAAACCTCGTAATAATAATGAATATCAGGAGAAAATAAATTTTTGTATTACTGAAGTCGATCGATTAAATACCCTGGTAGATCAATTGTTATTATTGGCACGATTCGAAAATCAAAAGCAAAGTTTGCATATCGAAAAAGTATATTTAAATGCTTTAATTTTAGATACAATTTCGCAGTATTCAAGTAATATACAATCTAAAAATATTCATATTGTTACAGAATTTAAAAAAGATTATTGTCTGGATACTGATCGCTATTTGCTTTCGATAATTATGAATAATTTAATTTCAAATGCTATCAAATATTCTCATGAAAATGGTAAAGTCAGTATTATAGTTGCTGAAACTCCTGATGGTGTTGAATGCCAAATAATCGATTCCGGAATAGGAATTACATCGGATGATTTACAAAAAGTATTTGACCAATTTTTCCGTTCACATTCAGAGCTACATCCCGATATTAACGGAATGGGACTAGGTTTGTCTATTGTAAAAAAATTAAGTTTATTATTAGATATTACAATTTCTGTGTCCAGTAAATTAAACGAAGGAACGACATTAAAACTTGGTTTTTACAAAAACAAAACGGACTAAACAAAACACAAATTTCATTAAATAAATAGCAATATTTCCCTATATAAACGGGATAGAATTAGGTAATTTAACAATAAAGTCATTTTAAGTTAAATTAAAAATTGCTTTTTAATTAATTAATCTAGTATATTTGCAAACGAAACAAAGAAAAAAAACAATTCTAGTTATGTTATTAATTCAATTACATCATCATCATTTTCATTATTGCCCTCAAGCGATGTGTTAATGGTATGCGTGTAAATCATCATATTTTAAAAACCCGTTTGAGTACATCAAACGGGTTTTTTTATACCCAATTCTTTGTACTCAGACTATTAATTTAAACCAAAAAACTAAAATGAGTACTTTAAAAATTGCAATTCAAAAGTCAGGTCGTTTAAACGAAGAAAGCATTCAAATCTTAAAAGATTGCGGAATTTCGATAGATAATGGAAACGATCAATTAAAAGCCGAAGCGACTAATTTCCCGTTAGAAGTTTTATTCCTAAGAAATTCAGATATTCCACAATACTTAATCGATGGTGTTGTAGACGCAGCCATTGTTGGAGATAATTTATTGGTTGAGAAAGGAAAAGGCATTCAGATTGCACAAAAATTAGGATTCTCAAAATGCAAAGTTTCTGTTGCAGTTCCTAAAGCCTTCGAATACAATTCTATAAAAGACCTTGACGGTTTGCGTATTGCAACTTCATATCCTAACACTGTTAACGAATATTTTAATTCTTTTGGATTATCGGTAGACATTCACCAAATATCAGGATCAGTAGAGATTGCTCCAAACATAGGTCTTGCAGATGCAATTGTTGATATTGTTTCAAGCGGAAGCACCTTGTTTAAAAATAACCTGAAAGAGGTAGAAATAATCTTAAAAAGCGAGGCCGTTCTAGCCGTTTCTCCTAAGATAAATCCTGAAAATCAGAAACTAATCGACACTTTAAAATTCAGGATAGAATCGGTTCTTAGAGCTAGAAAATCAAGATATATATTGATGAATATTCCGAATGATAAAATCGAAGAAGTGGGTAAAATACTTCCTGTTTTACGAAGCCTTACCGTATTGCCATTAGCGCAGGAAGGGTGGAGTAGTGTACACTCCGTAATCGATAAAGACACTTTTTGGGATGTAATAGATAAACTAAAAGATGTTGGTGCCGAAGGAATTTTGGTTTGTCCAATCGAAAAAATGGTTCTTTAGAGCTTCGCTCGCATTAGGCTTTAGGCAATATGCTTTTAGCCCAAAAAAATACAACACAAACTTAATAAAGCTTATGGCTTAGAGCCTAAAGCTTAAAGCATAAAAAAAAAATGAACAAGATATATAACCCAACACCCGAGACTTGGTCGGAAATATTAAAAAGACCAACCAAAACCATCGATGATATCGAAACTACGGTTAAAGAAATTTTTAAAGAAGTACAAAAAAAAGGAGACGAAGCAGTTTCTAAATACACTTCGATATTTGATGGAATTGTCTTAGATACCAATGAAGTTTCGCAAGAAGAAATAAACGAAGCAATTGCTTTGATATCTGATGAACTTAAAGAAGCCATTCAGTTAGCAAAAAGCAATATTTACAAGTTTCACTCGGCACAAAAAACCGAAAGAATCACAATCGAAACTACTGAAGGTGTAAATTGCTGGCAAGAAAAAAGACCAATTCAAAAAATTGGTTTGTACATTCCGGGAGGAACAGCGCCTTTGTTCTCAACTGTTTTAATGCTTGCAGTTCCAGCTGCAATTGCTGGTTGTAATGAAATAGTTTTGTGTTCTCCACCAGATAAAAACGGAAAAATAAATCCAGCTATTTTGTATGCTGCAAATTTATGCGGAGTAACTAAAATTATAAAAGTAGGAGGAATCCAAGCTATTGCCGGAATGACATTTGGTACAGAAACAATTCCTAAAGTGTATAAAATATTTGGTCCAGGAAATCAGTTTGTAACCGTAGCTAAACAACTGGCAACACAGTTTGGAGTTGCGATAGATATGCCAGCAGGTCCATCAGAATTATTGGTAGTTGCCGATGATAGCGCCGTTCCAGCCTTTGTAGCTTCTGATTTGTTATCGCAAGCAGAACACGGAACGGATAGTCAGGTAATATTAGTTTCGACTTCAAAAATTCTGATTGATGCTGTAGAAAGAGAAATTCAATCGCAAATTGCTGTTTTACCAAGAAAAGCAATAGCCGAAAAAGCAATTGCAAATTCAAAATTAATATTTGTTGAAAATAGTACTATTGCGCTTCAGTTAATTAATGAATATGGTCCAGAACACTTTATTATTTGTACTAATGATGAGGATTTTTATGTAGATGGAATATATAATGCTGGATCAGTTTTTATAGGTAATTATACGCCTGAAAGTGCTGGAGATTATGCATCTGGAACCAATCATACTTTACCAACAAATGGATATGCCAAGAATTATAGCGGAGTGAATCTGGATAGTTTTATGAAATCGATGACTTTTCAGAAAATAACCGAAAAAGGAATCCAGAATATCGGAAAAGCGATCGAAGTTATGGCTGAAGCCGAAGGGTTACAAGCGCATAAAAATGCAGTGACTTTGCGATTGGCGAAAATAGAGGCAAGAGAATAGAGAATAGAAGCAAGATAATAGAGTAAAGAGTAAAGAGTAAAGAGACAAGATAATAGAGTAAAGACTATATAATGAGTAAAAATAGAGTAAAAGCTATATAATAGAATAAAGAAAATCAATACTATGTTTTTAAAGCCAATGGCTATTATTTATTCTCTTGCTTCTATAAATCTTGTCTCTTGTCTCTATAAATTAAAAAAATGACATGGAAAATTTTGATATAAATAACTTAGTACGTGATAACGTAAAAAAATTAAAACCTTATTCGTCTGCACGTGATGAATTTGAGGATTTTGATACTGCCGATATGGTTTTTTTGGATGCTAACGAAAATCCTTTTGAAAATGGTGTAAATCGTTATCCAGATCCACAGCAAAATAACGTTAAACAAGTTTTAGCAAAGCAAAAGGGAATTAATCTAAACCAGATTTTATTAGGAAACGGAAGTGATGAAGTATTGGATTTATTATTTCGTGCATTTTGTGAACCAAAAAAAGATAATATAATTTCGTTACCACCAACATACGGAATGTATAGTGTTCTGGCTAATATAAACGATGTAGAAAATAAAGAGGTTTTACTATCGGAAGATTTCCAACCAAAAGTTGACCAAATATTAGAAGCAGTTAACTCCAATACCAAAATACTCTTTTTATGTTCGCCAAATAATCCAACAGGAAATTCATTTTCTGATGAAAGCGTAGTAGCTTTATTGCAGAATTTTAAAGGTTTAGTAGTAATTGACGAAGCATATATAGACTTCTCTAAAAAGGAAAGCTGGATTAACGAATTAGATGAATATCCTAATTTAGTAATCACTCAAACACTCTCTAAAGCTTATGGTTTAGCAGGAATACGTTTAGGAATTTGTTATGCATCGGCAGCAGTAATTTCGGTTTTAAACAAAATAAAACCACCTTATAATGTAAACGAACTAACACAACAAAGAGCTGGTTTACGATTAAAAGAAACCGCTAAAATAAATACCGAAATAGCTGCTATTATAGCACAAAGAGAGCAATTACTTAAAGTATTACTTAATGTGAAATTTGTAGAGAAAATATATCCAACCGAAGCTAATTTTATATTGGTAAAAGTAGATGACGCCAACAAAAGATATGATGAACTTATTGCAAAAGGAATCGTTATAAGAAACAGAACGACTCAGCCATTATGCGAAAATTGTTTGCGATTAACTATTGGAACTGAAGCTGAAAATAAAAAATTAATTGAAGCATTGAAGCTATTAAACTAAAAAACAGGCCACAGATTTTTTAGGACTTTGAGAAAGAGTTGCTAACTTAGATTGTCTATAAAGGGATGCGGATGATACGGATTTACAAAAGTAAAGCCGCGGATTAAAACTGATTTAAAAACAATCAAAAATAAAATACGTTTTAATCCGTGTTTTCGCGATAGCGAATCCGCATAATCCGCGTTCCTTTCGCAAAGAGTTAGATTGAATTTCACAGATTAAACGGATTATTAAAATTTTTCCTCACTAAAAGAAATCTTCTTAATCCTTGAAATCAGTGTCAAAAAAAAATATAAACCATGAAAAAAGTACTTTTTATAGACCGTGACGGAACGATGGTTCTGGAACCAACAGATTACCAATTGGATAGTTTTGATAAACTAGAGTTTTATCCAAAAGCGTTTCAATATCTGGCTAAAATTGCTAATGAATTAGATTATGAGTTAGTAATGGTAACTAATCAAGACGGATTAGGAACTGATTCTCATCCTGAAGATTCATTTTGGCCGATACATAATTTTATTATGAAGGCGTTTGAGAACGAAGGAGTTACTTTTGAAGCCGTTTTTATAGATAAAACTTTCCCACATGAGAACGCAATAACTCGTAAACCAAGAACGGGAATGCTTACTCAATATCTTGATAATCCAGAATATGATCTGGAAAATTCATTTGTGTTAGGAGATCGCTTAACAGATGTAGAATTGGCTAAAAACCTAGGTTCTAAAGCTATTTTTATCAATACCGATGAAGGTTTGGGGAGCACAGAAGTAGCTTCAAAAAGAGAAGAATTAGATCCTGTAATTGCGTTACAAACTACTGATTGGAAGACGATTTACGAATTTTTGAAGCTAGAAGCACGCTCGGCTTCGATAACTCGTAAAACCAACGAAACTGATATTTATATCAACCTGAATCTTGACGGAACAGGAAAAAGCAAAATCGAAACTGGAATTGCATTTTTTGACCATATGCTGGATCAAATTGCACGTCACGGACAAATGGATCTTGAAATTCTCGTAAAAGGAGATCTTGAAGTCGATGAGCACCACACAATCGAAGATACTGCAATTGCTCTGGGTGAAGTTTTTGCGAAAGCATTAGGGAACAAACTAGGAATCGAACGTTATGGATTTTGCTTACCAATGGATGACTGCTTATCGCAAGTTGCAATAGATTTTGGAGGAAGAAACTGGCTAGTTTGGGAAACCGAATTTAAACGTGAAATGGTAGGAAAAATGCCGACTGAAATGTTTTTTCATTTCTTTAAATCATTCTCGGATGGTGCCAAAGCGAATATTAATATTAAAGCTGAAGGAACAAACGAGCATCACAAAATTGAAGCGATTTTTAAAGCTTTCGCGAAAGCAATAAAAGTGGCCGTAAAAAGAGATACCGAGAAAATGATTTTACCATCGACAAAAGGAATGTTGTAAAAACGCTATAGGCTGTAAGCATAAGGCTTAAAGCTTAAAGCATAAAGCTTTTTTAATGAAAATAGTAATTATAAATTACGGTGCAGGAAACATACAAAGTATCATGTTCGCAATCGAAAGATTAGGATTTAAAGCTACTTTGAGTAATAATCCTGACGAAATACAAGCGGCAGATAAAGTTATTTTCCCCGGAGTTGGCGAAGCAAGTTCGGCAATGGAAAAGCTGATTGAAAGCGGTTTAGATACACTAATTCCGAATTTAAAACAGCCCGTTTTAGGTATTTGTTTGGGAATGCAGTTAATGTGCAAATCATCTGAAGAAGGAAATACCAAAGGTTTGGGAATATTTGATGTCGATGTAATAAAATTCACCCCTTCGGTAAAAGTGCCACAAATGGGCTGGAATAATATTTATAATTTGCAATCGCCTTTGTTTACAGGGGTTAATGAAAACGAGTATATGTATTTAGTGCATAGTTTTTACGCGCCACTTTGCAAAGAAGCAATCGCTACAACAAATTATGAAGTAGAATACGCATCGGCTTTACAGAAAAATAATTTTTACGGAACCCAATTTCACCCTGAAAAAAGCGGTGATATTGGAGAACAGATTTTGTCGAATTTCTTAAAATTGAATGATTTAATAATTTAAATATTGAAAAAATCCAACAATCTTTAAATTATTAAATTTTTAAATCTTTTAATCTTTTAATAAAAAACAATGAGAATAATACCAGCCATAGATATCATCGAGGGAAAATGTGTTCGCTTATCCAAGGGCGATTACAATACTAAGATTATTTACAACGAAAATCCGCTAGAAGTAGCCAAATCATTTGAAGCACACGGAATAGAATACCTGCATTTAGTAGATTTAGACGGTGCAAAATCGAGCCGAATCGTGAATTATAAGATTCTGGAAGAGATTGCTACAAAAACAAGTTTAAAAATTGATTTTGGAGGAGGATTAAAATCTGATGCGGATTTAAAAATTGCTTTCGAAAGTGGTGCAAACCAAATAACAGGCGGAAGTATCGCAGTAAAAAACAGAGAAATATTCGAAAAATGGATTGCCGAATACGGTTCCGATAAAATAATCCTTGGTGCTGATGCTAATAATGAAAAGGTAGCAGTTTCGGGCTGGCTAGAAGATTCTAATGAAGATTTGATTCCGTTTATTAAAGAGTATCAAAGTAAAGGAATCCAGTACATAATATGCACTGATATAGCCAAAGACGGAATGCTCGAAGGTCCAAGTTTTGATTTGTATGCTAAGATTTTAGAGAATTGCAACGCTATATCAAGTGGAGTTGGAATAAAACTAATCGCATCTGGTGGAATTTCAACTTTTGACGAATTACCTAAACTAGCCGAATTAGGTTGCGAAGGAACTATTATAGGTAAAGCAATTTACGAAGGTAGGATTTCATTGAAGCAACTAGAGAACTACATAATTAGCAAATAATTGAGGATAATGAGTCAATTAGAAAATTAGATAATAATTTTTTCACATTGCTTTTAAATTATCTAATTGACTAATTATCTAATTAACAAATTGAAAAAATGTTAACAAAAAGAATAATCCCTTGCCTGGATATAAAAAACGGAAGAACTGTAAAAGGGGTAAATTTCGTAGATTTACGTGACGCGGGAGATCCAGTGGAATTAGCCAAAATATATTCAGACGAAGGTGCTGATGAATTGGTTTTTTTAGATATTTCGGCAACCGAAGAAAGACGCAAAACCTTGATCGATTTAGTTCGAAAAGTAGCTTCGACAATAAATATTCCGTTTACCGTAGGTGGCGGAATCTCATCTGTCGAAGATGTTGAAATTTTGCTGAATAATGGCGCTGATAAAGTTTCTATTAATTCTTCTGCAGTCAAAAATCCGCAGTTAATTAATGACTTAGCACAAAAATTCGGAAGCCAATGCGTGGTTGTCGCCATAGACGCTAAACAAATTAACAATCAATGGATTGTGCATTTAGTAGGCGGAAAAGTTCCTACTGAATTAAATCTCTTCGACTGGGCTGTAGAAGTTGCCCAACGTGGTGCAGGTGAAATTTTGTTTACCTCGATGGATAATGACGGAACTAAAAACGGATTTGCAAACGAAGCTTTGGCTAAACTTTCAGAATTGGTAAATATCCCGATAATAGCATCAGGCGGAGCAGGAAATATTCAGCATTTTGTTGATACTTTTAAAAACGGTAAAGCTGATGCAGCATTGGCGGCAAGCGTTTTCCACTTTAAAGAAATCGAAATAAAAGCCTTAAAACAAGAGCTTAAAAATAATAATATTGAAGTAAGGCTTTAAGTGAAATATTTATAATACAAACCAATATATGCAGAACAAAGACAAAATAGAAATCCCAATGAGTAAAGGTAAATTGATAAAATTATTATTTTTTTCAATCCTATTTTTAGTTGCAAGCCTTTGGATACTATTGGATCAACCCGAAGTAAGAAATCCGATTTTTAATAATCTAATTATAAAAAACACAGCCTCTATTTTGGGGACTTTAATGGGATTGTTTGGTATATATTTCTGTACAAAAAAATTATTAGACAAAAAACCGGGAGTTATTATTGATAATATGGGAATAGTCGATAACTCATCGGGAGTTTCAATAGGAAGAATACCATGGTCAGATGTTATGGCTGTTGCCGAACGAGCAGTTATAACTCAAAAATTTGTTACCATTTATCTTAAAAATCCAGAAGATTATATTAACAAAGAAACTAATTCGATTAAAAGAAAAATGCTTAAAATGAACTTTAAAGAATCCGGTTCGCCAGTAAGTATTTCTGCGAATGGACTTAAAATTCCTTTTATCGAACTGAAATATAATATAACACAGAAATTTGAAGAATTTCAAGCTAATGAAATTAAATCATCTTTAAATTCTTAATTTTTTTAATCTTTAAATAAAAAAATGAAAATAGATTTCTTAAAAAATAGCGACGGATTAATTCCGGCAATAATACAGGATAGCGAAACCAAAAACGTATTGATGCTTGGTTACATGAACGAAGAAGCATATCAAAAAACAATCGAAACTCAAAAAGTTACATTCTACAGCCGTACCAAAAAACGATTGTGGACAAAAGGCGAGGAGAGCGGTAACTTTTTGCACTTAAAAAGTATCAAAAACGACTGCGATAACGACACACTTTTAATACAAGTACAACCCGAAGGACCAACCTGTCATACAGGTGCAGACACTTGCTGGCAAGAAGAAAATAAAACTAATTACGGATTTATTACCAATCTTGAAAACACTATTAAATCAAGAAGAGAAAACGCCGACTCAGAGAAAAGTTATGTTGCTTCGCTATTCAAGTTAGGAATCAATAAAATAGCTCAAAAAGTAGGCGAAGAAGCCATAGAAGTGGTTATCGAAGCCAAAGACGATAACGATGATTTATTCTTGAGCGAAAGCGCCGATTTACTTTTTCACTACCTCATCTTATTACAAGCCAAAGGTTTCCAGATAGAAGATGTTGTAGAAGTACTAAAAAAACGTCAGAAGTAGTTTAATAGGGAACAGCAACCTTTGTCAAAGTTCAAAATTTTGACAAAGGTCTCTAAGACGCACTGCGGTGCGCCTCTACGAGAAACCTTTGCCTCTCTGAACCTCTAAATAAGAAGTGCTGCGGTGCGCCTCTACGGAAAACCTTTGTCCCTTTGCGCCTCAGAACCTTAGTGCCTTTACCCTTACTCCACAAACTCAAAAACCTTAAACTGATCAGGCTGATGAAATCCAAATTGTGAGCCGTCATAAGGGGAAATTGCCTGATATTCGGTTTCATTACCATAATCGATTCTAAAAAGATTTCCTTTCCATTTTGTACCAATTATAGGAACAGTAAAACCTGCATCTTTAACTGCGGTTAAGCTAGAAAACGGAATCATGATTTCGGTATCATAACCGTCTTTGTTAATTTTACTGGCGGTTTTTAGCCCAGTAATATCTAATGAAATATCGGTATCCCAGCCACCGCAAGAAGGTGAAATACAATGAATAATCATATCATAATTGCTTGAAAAAGCATTAACACCAATCTCGATATAGTTTTCAGAATCTCCATCGAGATCCAGAAATAACTCAACCAAATCATCGGTGTTAAATATTTGAGTATCATGATTTATAGCCGAGCCAATAATTTTAGAATCTTTACTCTTATACCCCAAATATAAGTTTTCATTATCCCAAGAAAGAGAAACATACGTTTCCTGAGTCGCTTTTACTCCAGAATCATGTATAACAAATGGGCCAATAAAAGGAGTGTTCCAATCGGATAAATCACCATCGATAGTAATAGCATTCGTTATTCGATGAATAGGAATATTTTGAGAATAAGATAAAAATGAAAAATGAAATACTACAAAATAAAATAAATGGGAGAGCTTCATAACTAGGATTATAGCTTTATATCTTGCTAAAATAAGCAAGAAAATTTAGATAACAATAGTTAAATATTTCAATAATTTTAAAAATGAAAACTATCACGAATTTAATTCGATTAGTTACATTTGTTGAAATAAAAATTAATACCAGAAAATTATCTATTATCCAAAAACTGAAATTCATGAAAAAATGTTTTAGCGTTATCTTTTTCGCAGCATTTGTTTTTAATTACGCAAGTGCACAAGGGCTTCTCAATAAGTCCGAAACTGCCTTTACAAGACAAGATACCTTACGCGGTAGTATTACCAAAGAGAGAGCTTGGTGGGATTTAAAATACTACCATTTAGATGTAAAAGTAAATCCAAAAGATAGTACGATTACGGGATCAAACACTATACGATATACCGTTTTGCAGGATTACAACAAAATGCAAATCGATTTGCAAAAACCAATGAATATCTACAAAGTTATCCAGGATGGTAAAGAATTAAAATTTGAAAGAGAAGGAAATGCTTTTTTTGTTCAATTAACGGCAAGCCAAAAAGTTGGCGAAGTAAAAGAAATAAAAGTATTTTTTGGAGGTAAACCAAAAGTTGCGGTAAGACCACCATGGGATGGAGGAATTACTTGGAAAAAAGATAGCAAAGGCAATGATTTTATCGCCTCATCATGCCAAGGATTAGGCGCTAGCGTTTGGTGGCCTTGCAAGGATCATATGTATGATGAAGTCGAAAATATGCTTATTAGTGTAAACGTTCCGGGACATTTAATGGATGTTTCTAATGGTCGTTTGCAAAGCGTAAAAAAATTAAAAGACGGTACAAAAACGTATAACTGGTACGTTGCAAACCCAATTAATAATTACGGAGTAAACATAAATGTTGGAGATTACGTTAATTTCTCAGAAAAATATAAAGGAGAAAAAGGCGATCTGGATTGTAACTATTATGTTTTAAGAGAAAACTTAGAAAAAGCCAAAATACAATTTAAAGACGCACCAAGAATGCTTAAAGCCTTTGAGCACTGGTTTGGCCCTTATCCTTTTTACGAAGACAGTTATAAACTGGTAGAAGCTCCTTATTTAGGAATGGAACACCAAAGTAGTGTAACTTATGGTAATGAATATAAAAATGGTTATCTGGGACGTGATTTAAGCGGAACAGGTTGGGGATTAAAATTTGACTTTATCATTATTCATGAATCAGGACATGAATGGTTTGCTAATAATATTACCTATAAAGACATTGCTGATATGTGGGTTCACGAAAGTTTTACCAACTATTCCGAAAGCCTGTTTGTAGAATATTATTATGGTAAAGACGCTGGTGCAGAATATGTAAGAGGTTGCCGAAAAGTTATTCGTAATGACAAACCAATCATTGGTAATTATGAGGTAAACAATGAAGGTTCTGGCGATATGTACCAAAAAGGAGCCAATATGTTGCATACAATACGTCAGTTAGTAAATAATGATGAAAAATGGAGAGCTATTTTAAGAGGATTAAATGCTACATTTTATCACCAAACAGTTACGACACAACAAATAGAAGATTATATGAGTAAAGAAGCAGGAATAAACTTAACTCCAGTATTTAATCAATATTTAAGAACAACGATGATCCCAACATTAGAGTATTACTTTAAAGGAGAGCATTTAACATATCGTTGGTCAAATGCAGTGGCAGGATTTAATATGCCAATAAAAGTTACTCTAAACGGTGTTGAAACTTGGTTAAAACCAGTTGCCGAATGGAGTAATCTAAAAGTAGAATCTGGAAAAACAGATTTAAAATTAGATATCAATTTTTATGTTTCTGAATTCAATATTACAAAATAAGAATTTACATAAAACCTATACAAAGGCTTCCAAATTGGAAGCCTTTTTTTATTGAGAATAATTTAAGATTTTTTACTATAAAACTATTATTTGTTATAAAACTTACAAATTAATTATGTTATGTTAATTATTTTTATAATTTAGATTAGCTAAACATTTATCTATTAGCAAATTAAAAAGCGTAATCCGAAAAGCTAAAGAGTAGGAAAAAATCAAATTATTACAATTATGAAAAATTTAAAAAACCTAAAAAATGTTGAAATTATTAGTAATAACGCTCAAAAATTAATATTTGGAGGTGTTAAACTTCCATACGTAAATCCTACAATTGGTTTATGCGATAGATTATGTGGAGAAGCTGGAGGAGTACTATCTAATACACCAGGAAAAGGAGATGTTTGTTTGCAAGGAACATCAACATGCTGTTATTGCAGATAAAATAGACTCAAAGGTTCTGAGGTTCTAAGTTACAAAGGTTTAAAATCTTTTAAATTTTCTTAGTACCTCAGAACCTTTTCTCTTTATCTATTAATAAGCTTCGCTTTTTCTCTCATGATATCGGCTATTTTTCGATTCTCGATTTTGCTTTCAAGCCACGAAATAATATCCAAGTATAAAAATGCTCTTTTTTCGTAAGTGTTTTTTTCCAACTCGATAAAACGCTCACGCATCTTTATAAATTCCTTTTTAATATCGTTAGGGTAGAAGTTATTTAGGTTCTTTAAAAACTTAATTATCTCTTTTTGTACTTCGTGTAAGTCATTCATTTTTAATAAAAACTTATACGTGTTCTTCAATTGATTTTCTAAGTAATAATCTTTCCCTAATTCATAATGAACAATAAGGCATAATATTCGGGAGAAACACATTAAATCTTCACGCATTGTAAGATTCTTATTGTTTATGATTTTCTCTAAATAAAATATAGATTCATTATACTTTTCGTTACCAAAATAAATACAAGCAATTTTATAGTAAAACAACATCTCGTGATGTTCATCAAGATGCTCACTATGAAGTTTTATTTTATCTAATATTTCTGGAATTAAATATTCGCTTTCAGCAAAAGACGCATCAAGAATATGATAGTTCAGTTTATTGTTATACAAATATAAGAACGATAACGAAGCCACATTATCATTTACAGGAAAACGCGGATCATTAATGGTTTCTTCTAATAAAGATAGGTATTTCTTAAAATTAGATTTGTATTTCAACATATACAGCGACTCCAGGAAATAATGGTTTCCTTTTAAAAAGAATACAGGATTTAAGAAAATCATATTTGGATTATCGTAAAACAACGTAACCCATTTATAGGCATATTTATAACTTGCCAAGAAATCCTGAACCAAGAAACTACGCCATAAATTGGCATTATAAAACCAATATTTTTCGCGGAAACCAAACTTACTTTCGTCTAATTTGGCAATATGTTTATTAAAATAATCATCGATGTATTTATATTCCTCATCACTCTTTACATAACCCGTTTTTAGCATTATACCATATAGCTGTAGCGAAAGATTAGAAAGTTTACTAGAAATAGTATTACGGTAATTTAATTCTTTGGCCTGAATAACCAATTCGTCGGCACGACCTTGAATACTTCGTGTAATATATTGAGACTCGATTAATTTCTCGAACTCAACAATTTCATACGCCATATACTTTTCGTCATTCTCTAAAGCTTGCTGTTTGGTTTTATCCAAAATTTTCAAACTCTGTTTATACAACCCTTTATTATAAAGAATAGCAGCAAAATCAATTTGTTCACGTAACTGATAACGAATGTTCTGGCTAGGAATATTCAACCGAATACTAACCAGAATTTGCTTGTATAAATACGATTTAAGGTTTGATAATTGTACTTTTTTAATAATTCCGCTTTTCAAAATAAGCTTCTCATCATAGCTTTCAGACTTATCTAAAATATTGAAGAGCTCGATAAATTTTGTATTTGAGCTAGTTTCTAATCGACTAGCAAAAATCTTGAATTGTCTTTTTTCGGATTTGGAAAGGGACTTTATTAATACAAATAAAAAATCTTTTTGATGGTTAGCCATTGTAAAATATAATAATGTAATTTATTGATATTTAGATAGTTGATAGGTTTTAATTTGTGTTATGAACAGTATATTTTCACTAAAATGAATTTCATACTAAAGTAATACAATATAAGTTTGTTATCAGGATGTGAAATTACATTAAATATATTAAAATGAATAGAGAGAAAGTTCAAATTTTTGATACCACCTTAAGAGATGGCGAACAAGTCCCGGGATGTAAGTTAGATACAAAACAAAAGTTAGTGATAGCAAAACGCCTGGACGAAATGGGAGTTGATATCATTGAGGCAGGTTTTCCTGTGTCTAGTCCAGGGGATTTTTTATCAGTCTCTGAGATTTGCAAAATTGTAGAGAACGCCACCGTCTGTGGTCTTACAAGAGCTGTAAAAAATGATATTGATGTTGCAGCAGCGGCATTAAAACATGCAAAAAAACCTAGAATCCATACAGGAATCGGAACCTCTGAATCTCACATCCTCCACAAACTCAATACAACCAGAGAAGACATTATAGCAAGAGCAAAATTTGCAGTATCGCACGCCAAATCATACGTAGAAGATGTAGAATTTTATGCAGAAGATGCTGGTAGAACTGATAATGCGTTCCTTGCAAAAGTCTGCGAAGAAGTAATAAAATCGGGCGCAACAGTGCTTAATATTCCAGATACAACAGGATATTGTTTACCTGACGAATATGGTGCAAAAATTAAATATTTAAAAGAAAACGTAAAAGGCATCGAGAATGTAATTCTTTCTTGCCATTGTCATAATGATTTAGGAATGGCAACTGCTAACTCAATTGCAGGAGCTATAAACGGAGCAAGACAAATAGAATGTACTATTAATGGTATTGGCGAAAGAGCTGGAAATACAGCCCTTGAAGAAGTAGTAATGATTTTTAAACAACATCCTTACCTAAACTTAGATACCAATATCAATACACGACAGTTAAACGAAATGAGTCGTTTGGTTTCTGAAAGTATGGGAATGATAGTTCAGCCAAACAAAGCTATTGTAGGAGCAAATGCTTTTGCACACAGTTCAGGAATACATCAGGATGGTGTGATTAAGAACAGAGCAACTTACGAAATCATGGATCCATTAGATGTTGGAGTAAATGAATCTTCGATTATTCTTACAGCAAGAAGCGGAAGAGCAGCATTGGCTTACCGAGCTAAGAAAGTAGGTTACGAACTTACCAAAGTACAATTAGATATTGTATATGTTGAGTTTTTAAGATTTGCAGATATTAAAAAAGAAGTTATAGATGAAGATATTCATCAAATTATTGAAGCTTGTAAAATAGAAAGTGAATTAATCAGAAGTTAATTTAAAAAAATAAAATAAGATTTAAATACATAAAGAACGAGGCATTATGAATTTGAAAATAGCAGTTTTATCGGGGGACGGAATCGGACCAGAGGTAATTTTACAAGCCAAGAAAGCATTACATGCTATAGGCGAGGTGTATAATCATGAATTTGTTTTTGAAGATGCACTTATGGGAGCAATTGCGATCGATAAAACAGGGAATCCACTTCCTGAACAAACACTGAATCTTTGCTTAAATACCGATGCTGTTTTATTTGGCGCAATCGGAGATCCTAAATATGATAATAATCCAAGTGCAAAAGTTCGTCCGGAGCAAGGATTATTAAAACTGCGTAAAGAACTTGGTTTATTTGCAAACATACGTCCGATAAAGCCATACAAAGCATTATTAGATGCATCACCTTTAAAAAGACAAATTATTGAAGGTGCTGATTTTACAATTTTCAGAGAACTTACCGGAGGAGCATATTTTGGTGAGAAAACATTAAATGAAGCAGGAACACATGCTTCTGATTTATGTGAATATTCAGAAGAAGAAATCACAAGAATTGCACATTTAGCTTTTAAAGCAGCACAAAATCGTCGCAAAAAAGTAACAATGGTCGATAAGGCTAATGTACTTGAAACGTCTAGATTGTGGAGAAAAGTTGTAAAAACGGTAAGTGAGAATTACCCAGATGTTGCCTTAGATTTTCTATTTGTAGATAATGCAGCAATGCAAATTATCCTTAACCCAAGACAGTTTGATGTTATCCTAACAGAAAACTTATTTGGAGATATCCTATCAGATGAAGCTAGTGTAATTACAGGTTCTATCGGATTATTAGCTTCGGCTTCATTAGGAGAAAAAAATGCGCTTTTTGAACCAATACACGGTTCTTATCCGCAAGCAAAAGGAAAAAACATTGCAAATCCTATTGCATCAATATTATCGGCCGCCATGTTATTAGAGCATTTTGGTCTTTTTACCGAAGCAAATAAAGTATATGAAGCTGTAGAAAAAGCAATAGAATATCAAGTAGTGACAACAGATTTAAAATCTGATTCAAAATTTGGAACTAACGAAGTAGGAGAGTTCGTTTCTAATTTTATTTTAAGCAAAGATGACTTGCTTTATTTCAATAATGATAACGTATATATCGGACAGTCTACGATTGTTTAAGGTAAAATGTTAAAATCGTGAAATTAATCACAAGAAGAAGTTGAAATGTTGAGATTTTATTTTTTTAGTAGTATTAGTTTTTATACTTTTGACACATCTAAAAAGAAAACATGAGAATTTCAATTATTATATCTTCTGTCATTATTGTCAATGTGGTAATCACATATACATAGGGGAATGGTATAAATATAATTGAAAAATAATATTATAAACCTTCCAAATACTGGAAGGTTTTTTTTTGAATAAAAATTAAAATACAAATAACACATAATGGAATTAAATAAGTACAGCAAAGTCATTACTCAAGACCAAACACAACCAGCAGCACAAGCAATGTTGTACGGAATTGGTCTAACTGAAGAAGATTTGAAAAAAGCACAAGTTGGAATTGTAAGCATGGGATATGAAGGTAACACTTGTAATATGCACCTGAACGATTTAGCAAAAGATGTAAAAAAAGGAGTTTCAAATGCAGATTTAGTTGGATTAATTTTCAACACAGTTGGTGTAAGTGATGGAATCTCAAACGGTACTGACGGAATGCGTTTTTCATTAGTTTCTCGTGATGTTATTGCTGACTCTATCGAGACAGTTATGGGAGCACAATGGTACGATAGTTTAATTGCTATTCCAGGTTGTGATAAAAATATGCCAGGAGCTCTAATTGCAATGGGAAGAGTAAATCGTCCTGCACTTATGGTTTATGGAGGATCAATTCATTCAGGAAAATGGAAAGGAGAATCTTTAAATATTGTTTCTGCTTTTGAAGCTTTAGGAAAAAAATTCCAAAATACTATTTCTGATGAAGATTTTAAAGGAGTAATTCAAAATGCATGCCCAGGAGCAGGTGCTTGTGGCGGAATGTACACTGCAAACACTATGTCATCGGCAATCGAAGCATTAGGTATGAGTTTGCCATTTAGCTCATCATATCCAGCTTTGAGCCCAGAAAAAAGACAAGAATGCATTGAAGCAGGAAAAGCAATCAGAGTATTATTAGAAAAAGATATTAAGCCAAGAGATATTATGACTCGTAAGGCTTTTGAAAATGCAATTACACTAGTAGCAGTTTTAGGAGGTTCTACAAATGCAGTTATGCACTTAATTGCAATGGCACATTCTGTAGATGTAGAAATTACATTAGCAGATTTCCAAAGAATCAGTGATAAAACACCAGTACTTGCTGATTTAAAACCAAGTGGTAAATACATGATGGAAGATTTACATGATGTAGGAGGAGTTCCAGCAGTAATGAAATATCTATTAAAAGAAGGATTTATTCACGGAGATTGTTTAACAGTAACAGGAAAAACAGTAGCCGAAAATTTAGCTTCAGTTTCAGATTTAAATGATGGACAAGAAGTGATTTTTGAAATCCAAAAAGCATTAAAACCAACTGGAAATATCCAGATATTATACGGAAACCTGGCTACAGAAGGAGCGGTTGCCAAAATAAGCGGAAAAGAAGGAGAATATTTTGAAGGAACAGCAGTCGTTTTTGAAAGCGAATTTGATGTAATTCCAGGTATTCAGGCCGGAAAAGTAAAACCAGGAGATGTAGTCGTCATCAGGTATTGTGGGCCAAAAGGTGGTCCGGGGATGCCCGAAATGCTAAAACCAACATCGGCTATTATAGGAGCTGGTTTAGGAAGCAGCGTTGCTCTTATTACAGACGGTAGATTCTCTGGAGGTTCACATGGATTTGTGGTAGGACACATAACACCAGAAGCTTATGATGGTGGTGGTATAGCCTTAGTACAAGATGGTGATTTAATAACTATCGATGCGATTAAAAATACCATTAACCTGAAAATATCTGACGCAGAATTTGATGAAAGAAAAGCTAATTGGATTCAACCAGCTTTAAAAGCCTCAAAGGGAGTTTTGCTTAAATACGCAAGATCAGTTTCCAGCGCCTCTACAGGTTGCGTTACTGATAAATAGTATTCAATTACAATTTCAAAAGTTTAATTTCAAAATTCAAAAAAATGAAGGAATTATTGAAAGAAGAAAATATAGATCTAATCTCTACTTTATTTGAAGGTAGGAGTGAAGAAAAAGATACCGATATGGAAAAGATAAAAATATCAGGCGCTGAAGCCGTGATAAGATGTTTGTTAGAAGAAGGAGTAGACTTGGTTTATGGATATCCGGGTGGAGCTATAATGCCTGTTTACGACGAGTTATACAAATTTAAAGATCAATTACACCACGTTCTTGTACGCCACGAGCAAGGTGCAACGCATGCAGCTCAGGGATATGCAAGAGCAACGGGAAAAGTAGGTGTTGCAATTGCTACATCTGGTCCCGGAGCAACAAACTTGGTTACAGGAATTGCCGATGCACAAATCGATTCGACTCCAATGGTTTGTATTACAGGACAAGTTGGGAAACATTTACTTGGTTCTGATGCTTTTCAGGAAACTGATATCATCGGAATTTCGACTCCAGTAACAAAATGGAATTACCAAGTTACCGAAGCTTCAGAAATTCCTGAGATTATCGCAAGAGCATTTTATATCGCAAGATCAGGTCGTCCAGGCCCAGTTTTAATCGATATAACTAAAAATGCACAATTTGATGAATTTGAATTTAGCTATAAAAAATGTACAGGAATAAGAAGTTATACTCCAGTTCCTAAATTAAAATTGGATAAAGTTGCAGAAGCAGCCGAATTAATCAATAAAGCTAAAAAACCATTTATCGTTTTCGGACAAGGAATTATTCTCGGTCAAGCCGAAGAGCAATTAAAAGCTTTGATTGAGAAATCTGGAATTCCAGCTGGTTGGACAATATTAGGACTTTCGGCTTTACCAACAGACCATCCGTTAAACGTAGGAATGTTAGGGATGCACGGAAATTACGGACCAAACTTACTTACTAACGAATGTGATGTTCTAATTGCGTTAGGAATGCGTTTTGATGATCGTGTTACAGGAAATTTAGCAACTTATGCTAAACAAGCCAAAGTGATTCATTTTGATATCGATCCAGCTGAAATTGATAAAAACGTTAAGACAGAAGTTGCTGTTTTAGGAGATGTAAGAGAAGCATTAGATGCATTACTTCCGTTAATTGAAAATAACAAACACGAAGCTTGGCATAATATATTTAAAGAAAAGTATCAAATAGAGTTTGATTCGGTTATAAAAGAAGAATTAAACCCTACAAATAATAAAGGTATTTCAATGGGTGAAGCCATGGAAATGATTAACAAGCACTCCAAAGGTGATGCGATAATTGTTTCAGATGTTGGTCAGCACCAAATGTTTGCTTGTCGCTATGCTAAATTTAATACAACCAAAAGTAATGTTACTTCTGGAGGTTTAGGTACAATGGGATTTGCTTTACCAGCTGCAATTGGAGCTAAAATGGGAAGACCAGATCGCGAAGTTGTAGCAATTATTGGAGATGGAGGATTCCAGATGACCATTCAGGAATTAGGAACTATTTTCCAAACAAGAGTACCAGTAAAAATCGTAGTACTTAACAATGAATTCTTAGGAATGGTACGTCAATGGCAAGAATTATTTTTTGACAACAGATACGCTTCTACAGAAATGATTAATCCAAATTTTGTTGCTATTGCTGAAGGGTATTATATCAAAGCAAAAAAAGTAACAAAACGAGAAGATTTAGATGCAGCTGTTGCCGAAATGATGGCTTCAGAAGATGCTTATTTCTTAGAAGTTATGGTTGAAAAAGAAAATAATGTATTCCCAATGATTCCAACAGGAGCATGTGTTTCTGATATCAGATTAAGCTAAATAAAAAAGTTTAAGGTTTAAGGTTTAAAGTTGAGCAACTTGGAACTTTAAACAAGAAAACTTTAAACAAATAACTATGGAAAATAGAACATTTACCATTTCGGTATACTCAGAAAACAATGTGGGTTTATTAAATAGAATATCAGGAATATTCTTAAAGCGACACATTAATATATTAAGTCTAAACGTTTCAGAATCAGAAATAGACAATGTTTCAAGATTTATTATCGTTGTAGAAACAACAGAAAAATGGGTTAAGAATATTGTTGGACAAATCGAAAAACAAATCGAGGTAATAAAAGCTTTTTATCACACAGACGAAGAGACTATTTATTTAGAAAATGCATTATTTAAGATACATTCAAGTTTGTTATTTGATGAAAAACAAATTCAGAACATTATCAAAGAAAGTCAATCTACCATCGTAACTGTTTCTCGTGACTTTTTTGTGATTTCAAAATCAGGAAGACGTTCAGAGATTGAAGAAGTACATGCGAAACTGAAACCATACGGAATCATGCAGTTTGTACGTTCAGGAAGAATTTCGGTTTCTAAAGAAAAAATGGAAGTATCAACATTACTAGAAGAACTAAAACTGTAGTCAGTTTTAGTCTGTAATACCAACTAACTTATACAATTATTAAATTACACATTCATTAAATATTTTTTAAAAAAAATGGCAAATTATTTCAACACATTACCACTAAGATTACAATTAGAACAATTAGGCGTTTGCGAATTTATGGAACAATCAGAATTCGCTGATGGGATTGCTGCTTTAAAAGGAAAAAAAGTAGTTATCGTAGGTTGTGGAGCTCAAGGATTAAACCAAGGTTTAAACATGAGAGATTCAGGACTTGATATTTCTTACGCTTTACGTCCAGATGCAATTGCAGAAAAAAGAGCTTCTTATAAAAATGCTGCCGAAAATGGTTTTAAAGTAGGTACTTATGAAGAATTAATCCCAACAGCAGATTTAGTATGTAATCTTACTCCAGACAAACAACATACAGCTGTAGTTACAGCGATTATGCCATTAATGAAAAATGGCTCTACACTAGCATATTCTCACGGTTTTAATATTGTTGAAGAAGGAATGCAAATTCGTAAAGACATTACTGTAATTATGTGTGCTCCTAAATGTCCAGGTTCTGAGGTTCGTGAAGAATACAAAAGAGGATTTGGTGTACCAACATTAATTGCTGTTCACCCAGAAAACGACCCAAATAATTTAGGTTTAGATCAAGCTAAAGCTTATGCTGTAGCAACTGGTGGACACAAAGCAGGAGTTTTAAAATCTTCATTTGTTGCCGAAGTAAAATCGGATTTAATGGGAGAGCAAACTATCCTTTGCGGAATGTTGCAAACTGGATCTATCTTATGTTTTGACAAAATGGTCGAAAAAGGAATCGAGCCAGGTTATGCTTCAAAATTAATCCAATACGGATGGGAAACTATTACAGAAGCCTTGAAACATGGTGGAATCACTAATATGATGGATCGTCTTTCTAATCCTGCAAAAATTGAAGCTTACGAAATTGCAGATGAATTAAAAGATATTATGCGTCCGTTATTCCAAAAACACCAAGACGATATCATGTCTGGAGAATTCTCTAGAAATATGATGATTGACTGGGCTAATGACGATGTTAATTTATTGACTTGGAGAGCTGCAACAGGAGAAACTAACTTTGAAAAAACGGCTCCAACTGAAGCTGCAATTTCTGAGCAAGAATACTTTGATAATGGAGTATTAATGATTGCAATGGTAAAAGCTGGTGTAGAATTAGCTTTTGAAACTATGACAGAAGCGGGTATTATCGAAGAATCTGCTTATTACGAATCATTACACGAATTACCTCTAATTGCAAATACTGTTGCAAGAAAGAAATTATACGAAATGAATAGAATTATATCGGATACTGCCGAGTATGGTTGTTATTTATTTGATCACGCTTGCAAACCGTTATTAACTGATTTCATGAAAACAGTTGATACAAATGTAATCGGAAAACCATTCTCATCTTCAAATGGAGTTGACAATGCAGTACTTATCGCAGTTAATAAAACTATTCGTCTACACCCTATCGAAGAAGTAGGAGCGTGGTTGAGAGAATCGATGACTGCAATGAAAAAAATTGGATAATTAAATTAGGACTTCAACAAGTGTTGGAGTTTGCGCTGTATCTCTGTTTTTATATAATATTTTGAATTAGTAAGCACTTATTAAGATAATATGGATATAGATGCATATTACTTTCACTTAACTACAAACGAGGCGATAGTTAAGTGGAGTAATACCTAATAAAAGACATTTTAACCCCTGTCTTTTAGTATTCTATTAATTAATAATGTTGCTGCTATTTTCAAAATCGAGAAGATATTGTAAGATGCAGAAAAATGAAATTAATGCCTTATTTACACATTAATAAATTAGTGAAAACAATTGATTCGAATTTATCTAAATCGCAATTTTCTGGCATTAAAATTAATTGTTGTTGATCTTGTTAAGACTAAAGGCATGATATTGTTTATCATGCCTTTTTTCATGCAAAGTAAATTTACCTATAATCGCAAATTTTTAAATGAATGCAAATAAATTGCTAAATTTTAAATACATAATGCAATTTTTTGTCATAATTAATAAATTAAATAGTTTTAAGAATAGAAAGAGATTTAATACTTTTATAAAAAAATTGGAAACATGAGTTATTACAAAATTGAAAATTTAGAACAATATTTTAAACACTACAATAAATCTGTTCGTGAACCAAGAAAATTTTGGGGAAAAATAGCAGAGGAAAATTTCACATGGTATCAACAATGGGAAAAAGTTGTTGATTTTAATATGGCAGATGCAGAAGTAAAATGGTTTTCTGAAGCAAAAGTAAATATTACTAAAAACTGTATTGACAGACATTTAAGTAAAAGAGGAGAAAAAACAGCAATAATATTCGAACCAAACGATCCATCAGAAAGTTCATTACATATTACTTATAATGAGTTGTACGAGAGAGTTTCGAAAATGGCAAATGTTCTTCGTGAACAAGGAATAAAAAAAGGAGACAGAGTTTGTATTTATTTACCAATGATTCCAGAATTGGCAGTTTCAGTTTTGGCATGTGCCAGAATTGGAGCAATACATTCAGTTGTATTTGCAGGATTTTCGGCATCGGCAGTAACTGCTAGGATAAATGATAGCGAATGTAAAATGGTTATCACTTCTGATGGAGGTTATAGAGGTAACAAAACGATTGATTTAAAAGCAATTGTTGATGAAGCGTTAGAAACTTGTCCATGCGTAACCAAAGTATTGGTTGCAAAAAGAACAAAAACTGAAGTAAAAATGAAAGAAGGGCGTGACCAATGGTTGCAACCGCTTCTAGATGCTGCATTAGACTATAATGTTGCGGAAATTATGGATGCAGAAGATCCGTTATTTATCTTATATACATCTGGTTCTACAGGAAAACCAAAAGGAATGGTTCATACCACAGCCGGATATATGGTTTACACAGCTTATACATTCAAAAATGTTTTTGCTCACGAAGAAAATGATATTTTCTGGTGTACAGCCGATATTGGTTGGATCACAGGTCACTCATACATATTATACGGTCCATTATTAAATGGAGGAACAACTGTAATCTTTGAAGGAGTTCCATCATACCCAGATTTCAGCCGTTTTTGGGAAATTATAGAGAAACATAAAGTAACTCAGTTTTACACTGCGCCAACAGCAATTCGTTCATTGGCAAAAGAAAGCTTAGATTATGTTCAAAAATACCCTTTAAAATCACTTAAAGTAATTGGATCGGTAGGAGAGCCTATCAACGAAGAAGCTTGGCACTGGTACAATGACCACGTAGGAGATAAAAGATGTCCAGTTGTAGATACTTGGTGGCAAACAGAAACTGGAGGAATCATGATTTCACCAATTGCTTTTGTAACGCCTACAAAACCTACATATGCAACATTACCACTTCCTGGAATTCAACCCGTTTTAATGGATGAAAAACGCAATGAAATAGAAGGAAACCAAGTAGTAGGAAGTTTGTGTATTAAATTTCCATGGCCAGGAATCGCCAGAACTATCTGGGGAGATCACCAACGTTATAAAGACACTTATTTCTCAGCATTCCCGGGTAAATACTTTACAGGAGATGGTGCATTAAGAGACGAAGTAGGATATTACAGAATCACAGGTAGAGTAGATGATGTTGTAATTGTTTCAGGACACAACCTAGGAACGGCTCCAATAGAAGATGCTATTAATGAGCATCCTGCAGTAGCTGAATCTGCAATTGTTGGATTCCCACATGATATAAAAGGAAATGCTTTATACGGTTTCGTAATCCTAAAAGAAACAGGAGAATACAGAGACAGAGCCAATTTAAGTAAAGAAATCAACCAATACATTTCAGATCACATTGGGCCAATTGCTAAGTTAGATAAAATTCAGTTTGTATCTGGTTTACCAAAAACACGTTCAGGAAAAATCATGCGTAGAATTTTACGTAAGATTGCCGAAGGAGATTACTCAAACTTTGGAGATATCTCGACTTTATTGAATCCAGAAATTGTAGAAGAGATTATGAAAGAAAAAATCTAATATCTTTTTCAAAAAATAAATTTCTAAGCTGTCTTAAATCGAGGCAGCTTTTTTTGTTTTAAAATGGGTTATTATCAATAAATTAGTTAAATTAGCAATAGCATTAATTCGTTAAAATCTAAAACACCTTATAAAAAATAGATTAACGAACTCATAACTGTTAAAAACGAATAGTATCTACATATGAAAAAAAATGCTGATGTAGTGATTATTGGTGGCGGACTAGCAGGACTTACTTGCGGGATTCATTTATCTAAAATGAAACTACAAGTGATTTTAATTGAAAAAAACGAATTCCCAAAACATAAAGTTTGTGGCGAATACGTTTCTAATGAAATCAAGCCCTATTTGGATTGGCTTGATTTGAAAATTCAAGATTTAAACCCTACAACAATTACAGAGCTAGAATTCTCTGCACCCAACGGCAAATTAATTCATTGTACTTTACCATTAGGAGGATTCGGGATTAGTCGGTATACATTAGATTATCATTTATACCAAAAAGCAATCGAAAATGGATGCGAAATAATTCATGATACTGTCGAAGATATTGATTTTAAAAATGATGTATTCACAGTTTTAACTTCAGATGCTAAAATGTTTATTGCTAAAATTGCAATAGGCGCTTTTGGCAAACGTTCTAATTTTGATCAAAAACTACAACGCAATTTTATTCTGAAAAAAGCACCTTGGCTCGCTGTAAAAGGGCATTATAAAGGAGATTTTCCTAGTGATCTTGTAGGTTTGTACAATTTTGAAGGAGGTTATTGTGGTGTTTCAAAAGTTGAAAATGACATCATAAACATGTGTTATTTAGTGAATTTTGAAACTTTTAAAAAATTCAAAAATATCGATGACTTCCAAACTAATATTATCTATAAAAACGCACATTTAAAGCAGATTTTTACAAATAGCACCCCATTGTTTGAAAAACCATTAACGATAAGTCAGATTTCATTTGAAGAGAAAACGGCAATAGAAAATCACATATTAATGGTTGGTGATAGCGCAGGACTGATTCAGCCATTATGCGGAAACGGGATGGCAATGGCAATTCATAGCGGCAAAATAGCATCTGAATTAATTACAGATTTTTTTACTAATACAATTAAATCAAGAAAAGAACTTGAAGAAAAATATACCAAATCATGGAATTACAATTTTAAGAAGAGATTGAAAACTGGACGCTTTCTAGCTTCTCTTTTGCAAAATAAAACCAAATCTACATTTGTTATGTGGTTATTAATTCAATTTCCTTTTTTGTTACCTCAAATCATAAAAAGAACACATGGCAAACCTATAACTCTAAATTATTAATGGCAATAAAAACCAAATACAGAACCGATGATCCTGAAATTATGGATGATTTCAATTTAGAAGGTGAAATTTTGCAAAATGCTTTGGATAAAATCGCCAGAATAAACCAACTGCTAGGAGGGAACCAATTAACTTTACAAGGAGTCGAAAAATTATTAAAAGGCATTGATAAAAATCAAACTATAACTATTATAGATATAGGATGCGGAAATGGTGATATGTTAAGAAAATTAGCCGATTATGCATTAAAACACGATTGGGATTTTCAGTTAAGAGGTATTGATGCTAATGCATTTACAATAAGCTATGCTCGAAAATTATCCAAACATTACCCCAATATCAGCTACCGCTGTGAAGATGTATTTAGTGAAGCTTTTAATCAATTAAAATATGATATTGCCTTATGTACATTAACCTTACATCATTTTAAAACGGATGAAATTATTAATCTGGCAGCTATTTTTAATGTTAATGCAAAGTATGGCGTTGTTATTAATGATTTGCAAAGAAGTATAATTTCATATCGTTTATTTCAAGCATTATGCTTTATTACCCGATTAAACGGAATGCCTAAGAAAGATGGTTTAATATCTATTTTAAGAGGATTTAAAAAAAGTGAATTGGTTGATTTTTCAAAACAATTAAACTTAAAAAAATATACCATTCAGTGGAAATGGGCTTTCCGATACCAATGGATAATTTCAAAAATATGAGTGTAAAAATAACCACAGTTGTTAAGCAATTACCAAAATATTCCAGGACAACAGAAGAAATTATTCCTTTTTTAGATTCATGGCTTATTGGTCAGGATGATCGTTTTATTCGAAAAGTCAAGAAAATTTTTGAAGGAGCAGCTGTAGATAAACGATATTCTATTATGGATCCAATCGAAGTTTTTACCAATACTTCCTTTGAAGACCGAAACGATATCTATGTTCGTGAAGTTATCGATTTAGGAGAGAAAGTATTAAACAAAGCGCTACATAAAGCAAATTGGAAACCAGAAAGTCTTGATTATATCATTACTGTAAGTTGCACCGGAATAATGATTCCGTCCTTAGATGCCTATCTAATAAACAAGCTCAAACTACGCCAAGATATCGTGCGTCTTCCAGTTACCGAAATGGGCTGTGCGGCAGGAATTTCAGGAATTATTTATGCTAAAAACTTTTTAAAAGCCAATCCAGGAAAACGAGCTGCGGTAATTGCGGTGGAAAGTCCTACGGCAACATTTCAGTTAGATGATTTTTCGATGGCAAATATTGTCTCAGCAGCAATTTTTGGAGACGGAGCGGCTTGTACTTTGCTATCATCCCATAAAGACGATAACGGACCGGAGATTCTGGATGAAGAAATGTATCATTTTTATGATAACATACACATGATGGGTTTTAAACTTGTAAACACAGGATTGCAAATGGTGCTAGATATTGAAGTTCCAGAAACTATAGCTTCTCATTTTCCAAATATTATTCATCCTTTTTTAGCCAAGAACAATTTAAAAATAGAAAATATCGACCATTTGATATTTCATCCGGGAGGGAAAAAAATCATACAAACCGTAGAGGAATTATTCTCGGATCTAGGTAAAAACATTGACGATACAAAAGAAGTGTTGCGATTGTACGGAAATATGTCTAGCGCAACTGTTTTGTACGTTTTAGAACAAGTTATAGATAATCAACCTAAAAAAGGAACTAAAGGTTTAATGTTAAGCTTTGGTCCTGGGTTCTCAGCACAACGCGTTTTGTTGCAATTTTAAATTAAAGCAGAAATGACAAATCAGGATATAATAGCTAAGTTGCCCTATACCAAACCCTTTTTGTTTGTAGATGAACTTATTTCTATATCCGAAAATGGAGTAGAGGGGAATTATTATTTTGATGAAAATTTAGATTTTTATAAAGGACATTTTATCTCAAATCCAGTTACGCCAGGTGTAATCTTAACGGAAGTTATGGCGCAAATTGGGCTTGTGTGTTTAGGGATATTTTTATTAAACAAAGAGTTTACAGGAACTACCTCAATTGCTTTAACATCAGTTGATATTGATTTTTTAAAACCTGTTTATCCAAAAGAAAAAGTTACTGTTATTTCAGAAAAAATATATTTCAGATTTGGAAAATTAAAATGCAAAGTAAGCATGAAAAATGAACAAGGAACAGAAGTTTGTTCCGGGACGATTGCAGGAATGATTGTTTAGTGTTTCGCCTCAAAGATAGAACGCGGATTATACGGATTCGCTAAAGCGAAAACACTGAAAACAACGGATTTTTAAATCTGTGTAATGATTTTAATCTCTGGCTAATGAAAATTAATTAGAGGGAATTTGTGCTATTTGTGGCAAAACTGATTCAGCGCGTGGAGATCCTTCCTTCGTCAGGAAGACAAGATTGAGGAAGAATCCGTGTAATCATTTTAATCTGTGGCAAAAAAGTTTAGCAATAGTTATAGAAATTACAAACTTAAAAGTAAGTAAAATGCAAAATAGAGTTGTCATTACAGGTCTTGGAGTTGTTGCCCCAAATGGGGTAGGACTTGATGCCTTTACAAATGCATTAAAAAAAGGTTTATCAGGAATTAAACATGATTCAGAATTAGAACGATTACAATTTTCTTGTCAGATTTCAGGAAAACCGGAATTATCTCCTGAATTAATTGCGGAGTATTTTACCGAACTTGAATTACGAAATTTTAATGCCTCAGGGATCTTATATGGTGTAATTGCTGGATTAGACGCTTGGAAAGATGCAGGATTATCAATTGAAGAAAATGAAGAACCCGATTGGGATAGCGGAACAATATTTGGTTCGGGAACATCAGGAATAGAAAAATTTAGAGAAAGCATCTATAAAATTGATGATTTCCAAACCAGACGATTAGGAAGCACTGTTGTAGCGCAAACAATGAATAGTGGTGTAAGTGCTTATTTAGGAGGGAAACTAGGACTTGGAAATCAAGTTACAACCAATTCATCGGCATGCACAACAGGTACAGAAAGTGTTTTAATGGCGTATGAACGTATAAAGCTAGGTCATGCAAAACGTATTCTGGCCGGAAGTACTAGCGATTCTGGACCTTATATTTGGGGAGGATTTGATGCTATGAAGGTATGTACGTTTAAACACAATGATTCTCCCGAAAGTGGCTCAAGACCAATGAGTGCAAGTGCTTCGGGTTTTGTTCCTGGAAGTGGGGCGGGAGTTTTGGTACTAGAAGATCTGGAAACTGCTTTAAGTAGGGGAGCCCGAATTTATGCAGAAGTTCTGGGCGGAAATGTAAATTCTGGCGGACAACGTGGTAGCGGGAGTATGACTGCGCCAAACTCAGTTGCTGTACAAAAATGCATTAGTAGCGCATTAGAAAACGCTAAAATTTCGACTTCGGAAATTGATTTAATCAACGGACATTTAACGGCAACTTCTAAAGATGCTTTAGAAATTGAGAATTGGAGTATTGCATTAAACCGAAGGGGAAAAGATTTTCCGTATGTAAATGCATTAAAATCAATTATCGGGCATTGTTTGTCAGCGGCAGGAAGTATCGAACTTGTAGCAGCGGTTTTGCAACTACATCAAGGTTTTATTTCTCCAAATACTAATTGCGAGGATCTAAATTCTGAAATCATATCTATTATTGATAAGTCAAGAATCCCAACTCAATTAATTAATTCAGATCTAAATATTATTGCTAAGGCAAGTTTTGGTTTTGGAGATGTTAATGGCTGTGTGATTTTGAAAAAATATAACCAACTTTCAATTTAAAACTAATAATTAAATATGAACAACGACCAATTACTTACCGAATTAAAGAAGATTGTGAAGCCTTATACTAAAAATGATGAAGCTTTTGAAAACTTTACTGAAGAAACAAATTTCATAACCGATTTAAATATTAACTCTGCCAATTTGGTCGATATTGTATTAGATGTCGAAGAAGTGTTTGATATTATAATCGATAATGAATCGATGGAGAAAATGGTTAATGCTAAAGCTGCTTTAAATATTATCCAATCCAAACTCGATGAAAAATGATTGGTAATGACATTGTTGATTTAGAAACTGCTCGGCAAGAAAGTAACTGGAAACGAAAAGGATTTTTGGATAAAATCTTCACTCCAGAAGAGCAATTTCTTATTCTGAATTCCGAAAAACCCGAAATTATGGTTTGGAATTTATGGAGCCGAAAAGAAGCTGCTTATAAAATATACAATCGCGAAGCGAAAATAAGCGGCTATTTTCCAACCAAACTAGTTTGCTTTTACGAAAGTGCAAATTCTGGCACCGTAACCATAAATAATACATTGTATTATACAAAAACAACAATTACAGAAGATTATATTGATACTATAGCAGTTTCTAGAAAGAATAATTTAAATAGAATCTCTGTTTTAGATACTGAAACTAAAATCCATAAAGATCTTGGGATTCCGTACATAATTGATTCTGTTACAAAATCTATAATACCAGTTTCGGTAAGTCATCACGGACGTTTTATTAAGTCTGTGAGGATTAAGTAAAAAAAAAAGAAATGCATTATAAAATAAAGTTTTGAACCATTAAGAGGTTAAGAAAAATTAAGTCAAGTCTAAGTGAAGTTTAATCCCTTAATGGCAAAAAAAAACAAAAAATTCCACAAATTCACACTAATGGGTTTCGTGAAAATTTATGGAATTCGTTTTAGTATTTAAAGCTTTATAAATATTATTTTATCCCTAATCTTGATTTAAGTTTTAAGAATAATAAAGCAATTTTATAAGCATCTTCAGAAGATGAATTTCTTTCGCTTTTTGGGATTTTATAAATTTCGCATAATTCATCCAGAGAAAACTGTCTGTCGTTGATATCGTGTAGTTTACGATACATCACATCAACATCTAAAGCTTCATTCTTAAGTCTTCCGCAATCTAATTTTTCTAAGGCAGCATTAATCATTTCGACATCAAAATTAATATGATGCCCAACTAAAATACCGTTTCCAATATATTCTATTAATCCTCTAAGCGCATCAGGTTCAGCTAATTTTTCCATTTTACTTTCTATAATAAACTCATTTGTGAGTCCGTTATCATGAAAGAATTTATACTGCAACAAAACTGCTTCAAAGCTATCCTGAATAACAATACTATTATTTACTACTGCAAATGAACCAATAGATAAGATTACATCTTTTGATGGGTTTAAGCCAGATGTTTCGGTAGATAAAACAACAAAACGCTCTGATTTAGTTTCAAATTTAGCAAGGTATTCTTTCCAGAAATCAGGATATTCTTTGTTGATATTTTTCAGCCAGTCTAACATATTATGAAAATTGGGTCAGTTGAAATTTACTCTTAATAAGCTCTTCAAGTTCTTTCATTGGAGCTAATGCATTTTTTAATTTTTCTTTATCGCTTTTAGATAATTCTCTTAGATTTATATATTGACCAGAGTCATCATTTTTAAAACCTTCGATTGTTCTAAACTTTGATAACGTTAAAAAAGCTTCAGCACAGCTAAGATAAATATCTGCGTTCTTAGAATCTGTAATTGCTAATTGCTTAAATCTTAAATAAGTATTCTTGATTCCTTTTATATTTGAACTTAATATCAATAAACGTGCTCCATCAATTAATGGCATTAATGCACGAGTTTTAATATCAAACATAAATTTATGCGGTCCATCTTCTTCAACTATAAATTTCTTAAAGAAACTTAAAGGAGAGTTTTTTCTCAAAGCATCATTTCCTAAGAAATCAAAGAATAATGTATTATTGATTGCGTTCTTGAATATCACATTTTCTATTGCTTCTTCAATTTTTGGTTCACCAAAAACAATCTCATAATCAAAGAAAATACTACTTAAATCGTTACTATTTTCACCTGGAGTATTCATCCAGCTGTTGTATTGTTTTGTCCAGTCTGTCAATGACTTACACCAAAGCATATTACTTGCCATATGTCCGTTAGGGCAATAGTCGTATCCAATTTTTTCTAACGTTCCTGTAGTTCTTTTGGCGAGACGTAAAAAGTAATCTTTTACATCACGATACTTATCTGCAGTTACATCTTCAAAGATTAGGATGCTATCCTGATCAGTTAACAAAAGCTGTTCTTTTCTTCCTTGACTTCCAATACTCAACCACGCAAATCGAGCAGGAGGTGAGCCCATTTCTAAAATAGAAAGCTCAACTGAGCGTTTAATCAATGCTAGATTGATTTCGTTTGCAATATTACTTATATGTGAAAGCGGAATATTCTTTTGTATGTAATTCTGAATTAAATCAGACAAACGATCTCTGATTTGTTTTAAATCCTTTGGTAATTGCGAACGTTTGATTTCTTTTATCAATACACCAGGATTACTCGCTTGAGCAACAATTAAATCATGCTCGGAGATAACTCCTTTTACAGCAGATTTACTTGTTCCGTCTTTTGTAACACACAAATGGCTTACATTATGTTTTAGCATCAATAATTGAGCTTCTGCTAATGAAACATTTTCTATTACAGTTACAACAGGCGAGGACATGATTTTATCTACAGTTTCTTCAATTGAGAATCTACCTGTAGCAATTTTAGAAGATAAATCGGCATCGGTTACAATCCCAATTGGCTTGTGATTCTCACAAACAACAATATTATCTACCATAGCATCTGTCATACGCAAAGCTGCATCTTTTACAATATCGCTTGCAACAGCTGTTAATGGCGAATTATTATACGTTAATGATTGAATGTATTGTATTTCAGACTGTTGATCTGAATAGAATATATTATCAGAAATATGATTTCCTTTAGCGTCAGAATTGTCTTTTGTGTGACGTGTGTTTGTCGCAAAACTCTCTAACAAGAAATTTAAAACATCTGGATTGTTTGCAACAAATGGCCTAAAGACAGCGATTGGTATTGCATACACAATACTTTCTTCTCTGGCTTTTGCAGTCATCATATAGTTATTCTTGGCAAAAAATGGACGTAGCCCAAATATATCACCATCATGGCATTTATTTAGTAAAGTTTCTTCGGCATCTGCAATTACCGATAAATTAATAACGCCAGAAGCAACTACATAAAAACTATCGTGTAAGGCATCGTTAACTTGAAATAATACTGCGTGTTTTTCTAAATTAATAACACGAATATTAGTTGCAATCTCAGATAATTCTTGAAAAGTTAAATTATCGAATGGCGGATATTCTTTCAAGAAATCTGCAATATGCTCAGCAATTGTATTCATAAGATTGATAAATTTTTAGAAAGTATCGTTTGTAAAAATAATAAAATAAACCCTTACAATGAAAGCATAAATAATTTTGAATCTATTTATTTTGCTGTATATTGATTAGCTAAAATAAGCAATAAAAGTATTCAATACCAAACATAGGGATTGATATGATCGTTTTCGGGTTTAAAAACATTCTATTTTACATAATATAAATTATAGTTCATTTATATACTAGTAGAATAGGCGCAAATAAAAAACCATCTTATTGCTAAGATGGTTTGCTTATGCTCAATACAAATGAATTTAATATTTCTTTGAGTAAACAGATTTCCCGTTTAAGAAAACTTCAAATCGACCGTTATCATCATAATAAGCTGTTTTATAAACGTCTCCTTTAAATATCGAAATGTCACCATGAACTCTTCCGTCAGCTTTTGTTGTGTAATCAAATATAATTTTTTTATTATAAGGACCTATGCCTAAGCTATAATCTGTAAATGGCGTTCCTTTTAAATCAAATTCTTGCTTAGAATCTATAATTTTATCATCTGAGTAAAAATTTGTAATTTGTTTTGTAAGCGGAATATCCGGATAAAATTTGTTGACTTTTTGAAGAAATTCATACTGTTCAACGCTTACAGGCTCAATTTTGGAAACCACTTTTTGAGAAAAAGAAACTGTAGTAACTAATAGTAATAATAAGGCACATCTTTTCATAATTGATAATTTTAAATTAATAATTATAGCCCTTTACAAAGCTAACTATGTTAAAAAAATAGTTTTTTCACTAAAAATTTCTTTAATGAATCAACAAGGTACGAAATATTTATCTTTGCAGTCAAATAAAAAATATATTTTTAAAATACAATGACTACAAAAAAATACATTCAACTTATACTTATTTTAGGTTCTTTAACTGCTCTGGGACCATTTTCTATTGATATGTATTTACCTGGTTTCTCTGATATTGCAAAAGACTTAAACACCACAGTTGCAAAAGTTTCCATGAGTTTATCTAGTTATTTTATAGGAATTTCGGCTGGACAATTACTTTATGGTCCTTTATTGGATAGATTTGGACGAAAAAAGCCTTTATTTATCGGATTGTTGGTTTATATTTTGGCTTCTTTGGGATGTATTTTCGTTACAGATATTGACACTTTTATTGGTTTACGTTTTTTGCAAGCCGTTGGTAGTTGTGCTGCAACTGTTGCTTCTGTAGCAATGGTTCGAGATCTTTTTCCTGTAAAAGATATTCCTAAAGTATTTTCTATGTTAATGCTTGTTGTGGGACTTTCTCCAATGCTTGCGCCAACTATTGGTGGTTACGTAACATCGTATTCTGGTTGGCATACAGTATTCTTTATATTAATGTGTATGGGAATTGTTATTTTATTGGCTTCGCAAATTGGTTTGCCAAATACTCATAAACCAGATACATCTATTTCATTAAAACCAAAACCAATTATTGCAAACTTCCTTAAAGTTGTAAAAGAGCCTCAGTTTTTTACTTATGCTTTTACCGGTGCGGTATCTTTTTCTGGATTATTTACTTATGTAGCGTCCTCTCCTATCGTTTTTATGGATATTTTTAAGGTTGACGCTAAAATGTATGGTTGGATTTTTGCCTTTATGTCGTTGAGTTTCATTGGTGCGAGCCAACTTAATTCTTTATTGTTAAGAAAGTTTTCTAGCGAACAAATGATATTTGGAGCATTAATTACTCAATCTTTAATAAGCATTGTATTCTTGATTTTGGCAATGAACAATCTTCTTGGTTTGTACGAAACAATCGGTATGTTGTTTATTTATCTGGCTTGTCTAGGAATTTCTAATCCTAATACAGCTGGTCTTACAATGGCTCCTTTTGCCAGAAATGCAGGAAGTGCATCGGCATTAATGGGAGCAATTCAGCTTGGTTTGGGTGCAATTGCATCATTTGCAGTTGGTATATTTGTTGTAAACTCTATTATTCCGATGGTTGCGATTATGACTACAACTACAATTACTGCATTTATAATTTTAAATATTGGGAAACGTTTTATAAAAGAAAAAATTGCTGCTTCTAATGATGAAGAAACAGCAATGATTCATTAATGAAATAAATATAGTTTGTACAGAGGAACGCGGATTAAACGGATTCGCTATCGCGAAAACACAGATTAAAAACGGATTTTTAAAAACAATAGATAGATAATCCTTTTAATTCTATCTGACTCTTTTTTTTAGCCATGAGTAAAATAAGTCCCAGCGGGACGTTATATTTATAGAAATTTATTTCCCCGAAAAGAAACCCCATCGGGGTGATATTTTAGTAATCAAAGGATAAATGATTAATGTCGCTCCGCTGGAGCTTTAACTAGAAAGACGTACAAATTGACTATAAACATTACGCTCGGCTGGAGCTTTTAATGAAAAAATAAAACTTAGATTATTTACTCAGTCTTAACTCTTTGTTAAAGGAATGCGAAATACGGATTTACGAAAATAAAAACACGGATTAAAAGATAAAAAATCTGTTTAATCCGTGTTTTTGCGATAGCGAATCCGTTTAGTCCGCGTTCTTCTAGACCAAGTAAATCTGTGTCCGAAAAATCCCTTCTAGTTTATTGCTTTTTTATCTGGTCTGATAATCATACGCAATGATTGGTCTTTTGCAAAATAAGCAATCATCCAGTTATAGAATGTACTAAGACGATTACGATATGTTATAAGTGAAACTAAGTGTATAAATAACCAAATTGCCCAAGCTAAGAATCCATTAAAATGCCATTTTGGTTTTGGCAAATCTACAACTGCTTTATTTTTACCTATAATTGCCATCGAACCTTTATCTACATATATAAAAGGTTTTAATGGTTTGTTTTGAGCAATTGCTTTGAAGTTTTTGGCTAAGTTTATTCCTTGCTGTATTGCTACTTGTGCTACTTGTGGATGTCCGTTTGGAAATGCAGGATCAGTATCCATGATTGATGTGTCACCGATAGCATAAATATTCTCAACTCCTTTTACTTTATTATACGCATCGGTTGCCATACGTTTACCGCGTCCGTAACTTTCCACAGGAATACCATCGAAAGCTTTGGCTGAAACTCCGGCTGCCCAAATTAGGTTTTTGGTATGAATGGTTTCTCCGTTAGAAAAATATACAATATCATCTACATAATCGGTAACTCGATTGTTTAGTTTTACCACAACTCCTAATTCTGTAAGTGCTTTAAGGGTATCTTGTTGCGATGCTTTGCTCATTGGCGCCAACAGTGCATCTCCACCATCAACTAAGTAAACATTACTTGCTGTGGTATCTAGCTCTGGATATTCTTTTAATAAGATGTTTTTACGCATTTCGGCAAACATTCCCGAAACTTCTACTCCTGTTGGTCCTCCTCCGGCAACAACTATCGTTAATAATTTACGGCGTTTGCGAATATCTTTGGTAATAGCTGCTTTCTCAAGATTTTTAAGCAATGTATTACGCATTACGATGGCATCATTTAGTGTTTTCATCGGAATGGCGTTTTTCATTACGTTTTCCAATCCGAAATAACTGGTTTCGGCACCAGTTGCAAATACTAAATAATCGTATGCTAATTCTCCGTTATTAAGAATTACTTTATTTTCAGCAGGAACTACTTCTTGTAATTCTCCTAATCTAAAGTTAAGGTTTTTTTTGCCTGCAAAAAATTTTCTAAATGGGTAGCTAATACTTGATGGTTCTAAAAAAGCTGTAGCTACCTGATAAATAAGCGGCGGAAAAAAATTATAATTGTTTTTGTCTACAAGTGTGACTTGGATTTGATTGTGATTGACTAGCTCTTTTGCAAGATTGATTCCTGCAAAACCGCCACCTATAATAACTATTTTCATATATTGTTATTTTATAAGTAAGATTGTTTTTAAAAAAATTACCTTATAAAAGTACAACATTAATGTGCAATGACAATTGTCAGTTTTGTTACTTTTTGAATTTTTTAACAGGTTTTTCGACTATCTCAGTTTTGTTTTGCAACAAATAATTAGCAAGTAACTTTTCTATCAATTCGTCTTTGGTTAAATGATGAAAAACTGTTTTTACTTTGGTTTTTAAATCTGTAGAAACGTCGTGATTTGGCTTTGTTTTAAAGATTTGTTTTGCCCACAATAAGGTATTGTTTTCTTCCAAACTTGCTACAGATGGTTTCTTAAACTCGGTAAATTTAATTCCTAGTTCTTTTTCAAAATCTGCTATTTCTTTTACTTCTTCTGGTTGTAAAACTGTAAGCGAAAGTCCTTTTGCCCCTGCCCTAGCGGTTCTACCACTACGGTGCACATAAGCTTCGTAAGCATCTGGTAA
Source organism: Flavobacterium sp. KMS (assembly GCF_000813005.1). GTDB lineage: Bacteria > Bacteroidota > Bacteroidia > Flavobacteriales > Flavobacteriaceae > Flavobacterium. The sequence goes on from NZ_JSYP01000003.1 coordinate 136,756, forward strand.
ATGGTAATTTACAACATAAGAAATTTCTTTAACATCTATTCCTCTAGCTGCCAAATCTGTAGCTACTAATATATTAATATGTCCTTCGCGGAATTGCTCCATGATTCTATCACGGATTCCTTGCGATAAACTTCCGTGTAAAGCTCCTGAAGAAAAACGGTTAATGGCTAAGTTTTTGGCTAATTTATTTACGGCTGCTTTTGTTTTACAAAAGATGATTCCGCGTTCTCCATCTCTGGAGTTTAAGAAATGCATTAAAACTTCTAGTTTCTCGATAGGGTCAACTACAATATATTCATGATCAATTCCTTGGTTTCCTACCGTTTCCATATCGGCACTTACCTGAATTACATTTTTAGATAGGTAATTCTGGATTAATTGCTTGATTGTTCCTGGTAATGTTGCCGAGAATAATAACGTTGTATGTTTTTTTGGTAATTCGGCTACGATTTCGTCAAGACTTTCTTTTAGGATAGAAACCATTTCGTCGGCTTCGTCTAAAATAAGGTATTGTGTCTCTTTTAAGTTAACCGCTTTACGCTGAATTAAATCGATTAAACGTCCTGGTGTTGCAACTACTATATGTGTAGGTTGCGTAAGGCGCTCAATTTGTGGTTTTATTGGAATTCCTCCGCAAGTTGCTGCGATAGAAACTTGTGGCAGGTGTTTTGAAAAATCTTCTAAATTTTTAAATATCTGATGTCCTAATTCTCTTGTTGGAACTAAAATTACAGCTTGAACCGTAGGAAGTTCAGGATTGATTAACTGCAATAAAGGCAATCCAAAAGCAGCAGTTTTTCCTGTTCCTGTTTTAGCTAAACCTACTACATCACTGTTATTTGCTAAAATAAGCGGAATTGTTTTCTGCTGTATTTCAGTTGGTGTAACTATGTTTAATTCGGTTAACGCTTTTAATATCGGTGCTGAAATTCCTAAATCTGAAAATTGTTTTGACATTGTTTTAATTTATTTAAAAATTGAAAAATTTAAAGATTTAAAGATTTCTGATTGTATTTTTTTTGAACCATTAAGGGATTAAGGAAAATTAAGCTTAATCTCTTAAATAGTTTATTTTTCTTAGCTACAAATTGTACAAATAAGGCTAATTTTTATTATTTTACCATTAAGAGATTAAGAAAAGTTAAGTTTAATCTCTTGATGGTTCAATTTTTTTATTTTATTATAACTACGGAACTCCTAGCCCTGATGGTAACGGTATCCTTTTATTTTTTTCTTTATAAAAATAAAAGATATAGTGTACAGCAGGAAATAGCTCCTTACTCTTCTCCCGAAGTTTCGGGACGCTCAGAGTGACATAAAAAAATCAATCTGGTTCGTTCATTATTTTTTCACGGTATTTTTTACCGGTTAATAATACTAATCTTAATTTATAATCGTCTATAAGCCATTCGCGGTAATTCTTACTACACTGACTTAAACATTTAGAATAGCGTTTGATTCGGCAATCGATATCGTCTTCTAATTCTTTTCCTAATGCTTTTGCTTCTTGTAATGTTTCGGTATTATCTACACACATTGCTGCGTGTTGCTCTAATGATTTATCCAAAACTACTTTTGAACGTAAATTTTGTGCTATGGCGATTTTGTGTTCTTCATCGACATCAAAAGTTACATCGGCAGTTTTGCTAAATTTTGCACGCAATTCTGGAGGCATGCTGTATTTAAAGTATAATTCGATTTCGGTATCGTCACGTAGATTCTCTAAATAGAATTCTGGTGATTTAAAGATATGTTGCCAGTTTACCGGCTCGCTCCATAAACCAAAACGTGCTGCATTGTTTCCTAAATCGATTACTGTAAATTCGTCTTTATTAGGTAATTTTCTAGAACCACGACCAATCATCTGGTAATATAATGTCAATGATTTTGTCGCTCTGTTTAATATAATAGTTTCTACTGTAGGCTCATCAAAACCTGTAGTTAAGATACCTACTGATGTTAAAATAGCATCTGGAGTTTTCTTAAACCATTGCAAAATATCTTTTCGCTCTTCGTTACTACTCGTATTATCCAGATGGCGAATATCGTATCCTGCTTCTCTAAATGTTTCATACACATATAATGATGTATGAATACCATTGTTGAAAATTAGGGTTTTCTTACCAAGTGATCTCTCTGTATATGCATGCAATAATTTTTCTTGCATGATTGTATTTGTATATAAATCATCTGAAGATTTTACGGTGTAATCTCCATTGATACCTACTTTTAATGATGTTAAACCTACATCATAACTATAAGTGGTTGCTTTTGCCAAAAAGCCTTTTTCGATTAATGAACCTATTGTGTCTCCTACAATTAGTTCATCGTAACTTTCGTGCATTGGCAATTTAATATTCGAACTTAACGGCGTTGCTGTTACTCCTAATATAAATGCATTTTTAAACGAGCTTAATAATTTACGGAATGAGTTGTAATGCGCCTCATCGATAATTACTAAACCAATATTATCTAAATGTAGTTTTTCGTCATTAATACGGTTTTTTAATGTTTCGACCATCGCTACAAAACAAGAATATTCGTTTTGATCTAATAGTTCTTTTACTTTACTATTGATTATCTTATTTTTAACACCAAAACCTTTCAACATTTTTGAAGTTTGCTTACAAAGTTCAATTCTGTGTGTTAAAACTACTACTTTTTTATCGTGTTGTGACAAATAACGGCGTACGATTTCGGAAAAAACTACTGTTTTTCCTCCACCTGTAGGCAATTGATACAACAAATGATGTTGCGCTGAACCGTTGTCTAAACGATCAAAAATGGCGTCGATATCGCCTTTTTGGTATGCATATAGTTCTTTTTTTTCTTCTCTTTCTATTTCTAAAGTGTTTTGAGACATTGTATTTTATTGGTTTTTGCAAAAATACACCTAAAAAACAGTTATTCTGCCTTTTTTATCTTAAAATAAAAGGAAAAGTTTCGCTATTATTTAATTATGAATTTGGTTCTAAAAGGACATTTTATCCAAAATTACTTCAAAATCAGGCTCGTTTTTCCATTTTTGGGTAATAGTTTCCTGATGTATTTGATTGATTCTGGATTTAAATTCGGCTAAAATTCCGTTTGAAATTATAAAATTCACGGCTTGTTCGAATGAATTAAACATGCTTTTGTAAAAAAGTTCTTGCTTTATTATATTTTCTGAAGAGTATGTTTGAGCAATTTCGATGTTATAAAGCATAACATCGGCGATTACAAAGGGGTCTACTCCTAAAAGTATAAAGTGTTTGATGTATTTTTGAGCTACGGATCGACGCATTTTTGGTTTTACCCGACGGCGTGTTGCTTTTGCTTTTACGGGAAAATATTCGTGCGAGATTTTTAATTTACATTCCTGCAAAAGTGTTTCTTCTTTAGGATTAAAAACAAAATTGTAATACACTTTTACTGGGCTAAATTTCTCGTATAATTCGATTATTTGCTCTTCGAGTTGTTCTTTGGTAAGATCGTTTAAATATTTTTTTAAATCGCGTTTACTCATTATCACTGTTTAAGATTGCAAAAGTAAATTACTTTAGCTTTCGATACCCTAAAAATCAAGCAGAATCATTAATTTTACCGATAATAATTTAAAAAAATAATTAAATGCTCAAGATTTTTAAGATTACAGCGATTTTAGAAGGAATTTCATATTTGGTTTTATTCTCTAACATGCTTTTTATTAAGCCTACAAATTTCCCATTATATAAAACATTATTGTTCCCTATCGGAATGAGTCATGGTTTATTATTTGTTGCTTATATTTTGTTGGCTATTTTATTAAAAAGTGCTCAAAAATGGGATTTTAAAACATTTATGTTGATTTTGGTTGCTTCTGTAATACCGTTTGGAACTTTTTATGTTGAGTATAAATACTTAAAAAATGCCTAATTTTTTGGAGAAAATATTTAACTTCTTATACCCTCTTTTTAGAGACTGGGGCATGAGCCGCAATATTGCGTCTTATCTCAGCCTTACTATTAATATTGCTTTATTAATAATCATGGCTTATGCCGTGTATTATGTAGCAAAATTTGTTTTGGTTACGCTAACTGCAATTTTTGCTCAAAAGACAAAAACTAAATTTGATGATTTTTTAATCAATAATAAAACAACTAAATATACGGCTTACTTAATTCCGTTTTTCTTTATTTATAAAGCTGTTCCGATAATCTTGGATAAATATGAATATTGGGAATTGATTTTCGGAAAAATAGTAGGTGTTTATATTGTACTATTATTGTTGTGGATTATCCGTACTGTATTTAATTCGCTTAAAGATTATTTAAAACAAAAACCAGAATACAGCGATAAACCTATTGATAGTTTTATTCAGGTTGTCATGATGGTGCTCTGGATTTTTGGGGTAGCAATTATTATCTCTAAATTATTCGGAATCAAACAAGGCGAATTACTAACTATTTTAGGAACGCTTTCGGCAATTATTATCTTGATTTTTAGAGATACTATCCTAGGGTTTGTTTCTAGCGTACAGGTTGCTATAAATGACATGGTTCGTATTGGTGACTGGATTACCATGGAAAAGTTTGGTGCCGATGGTGATGTTATCGAGATTAATCTTACTACGGTAAAGGTTCGAAATTTTGACAATACTATCACTACCATTCCTACTTATGCTTTGAGTTCGGATTCGTTCCAGAACTGGCGCGGAATGCAAAAATCGAATGGACGTCGTATCAAAAGACATATTTTGATTAAAACCAGTACTATTCGTTTTTTAAATGATGAAGATTTGGCTTTGATGAAGAAAATCCAACTTATTACTCCTTATATTGAATCTCGACAGGCTGAAATAGAAAAGTTTAATGCGTTGCATGGCATAGATAAGTCGTTGGCTTTAAACGGTCGCAATATGACTAATCTTGGTTTGTTCCGAAAATATATTATCCAGTATATGCTGAATCATCCTGGGTTAAATAAAGAGATGCATATGATGTGTCGTCAGTTACAATCGACTGCGCATGGTGTTCCCTTAGAGATTTATACTTTCTCGAGTGATAAACGTTGGGCAAATTATGAATATATTATGGCCGATATCTTTGATCACGTTATGGCTTCGATAGTATATTTTGATCTTGAGATTTTTGAGTTGCCTTCTCAAATTGGGCATTTAGATTAAATACTCAAAATACAATTCTTAAACCATATAAGTTATATAAGAAAATATAAGCTTTGCTTACATGAACTTATATAACTTATGTGGTTATTTTTTTATAATTTAAAATCTACAAAAGTTTCATTTAACACATAGAAACATAGATTTTATGTGTAAAAAAGAGAACGAAAAAGAAATACATTTCTTTCACATAGCTAGCTTTGTGTGTTTTAAACATTAAGAAAAATATAAGCCTTGCTTAGATGAACTTACATAACTTATATGGTTAATATTTAAGCCTACAAACGGTCTTTTACGTATTCTATCTTCGTTTTTCCGTGTGCTTTTGGTTTACCATCTTCTCCAAGATTTACCATTGTAATATTATCGATTGTAATAATCGTTTCTCTGGTCATCATGTTTCGCACAATACATCTTAATACTAGCGAACTGTTTCCGAACTTAACTACATCAATCCCAATTTCGACAATATCCCCTTGTCTGGCTGAGCTTTTAAAATTAATCTCGGACATGTGTTTGGTCACCACTCTGTAGTTTTCTAACTGAATAATTGTATATAAAGCCAACTCTTCGTCTATCCATGCCAGTAATTGCCCTCCAAATAAAGTTCCGTTTGGATTTAGGTCTTCGGGTTTAACCCATTTTCGAGTATGAAATCTCATAATTGTTAATTTATTAGTAACAAAAATAACATTTTAGTATCATTATTTTTTTTAATTTTAAAAGAAAAACATGAGCCAGCGAGATACTTTTTTACAAGAATTCCGAGGACCAACTTTAGGCACTGTAAATGCTCAATCTTCTGCAGATGAATTATTTCAAAACGAAGTACTTCGGCCAATTTTACAACTTCAAAATGATTTATTGGTGGATGTTTTTATAAATTATGTGAATAAAAACAAAACTGATTTTTATTCTTATACGGTAGAAAAGAAACTATCGGTAATTGAAAACTCTATTCAGAAAGACATTAAGTTTCGAAATTCACTAAAAGGAATGGTTATCGCTCTTTTTACATTAAATGAATATCAAACTTATATTCTAAACTCATCTAGTCTGAACAAAAGAATGATGAATCTGGTAATTGAAAGACTTAAAAACCAAGTTCAGTTATTTGAGTTGGAATCGAATTAGAAGCAAAAAAAAACCTTTAGAATTGGGCTTTTTTTATTTGTTTTAATCAGCAGTATAATTTTATAATCAGTGAGTTGGTGAAGATTAATAGAATAGTTGTGGGAAATATTAAAATCTAGATTTGTATTTCTTAATTAGATTTAAAATGTAATATTTTTTATAGCATATAGTAATAAAAGTTATACTTGAACATATTTATAATGAAAAAACCTCCAAAATCAAATGATTTTGGAGTTTTTTTTGGTTTGATAAATTTCAATAAGTTAAAACTTATTGTATCAGTATTTTATTTAGTAATAAATATCTAAAACAATACTCGATTTAGAACTGTCTATTATTTTTTCTATTCTCTTAAAAAATACTTCATTTACCATAGGGCATCCTTGGCTGTGACTAATGTAATAATCTTGCTCTTCATAAGGAACAGCAGAATAGGAATGTAATACTATAGCTCTTTTATAGGCATTATTATTGCTTTCCTCTAAACCAAATAATTTATAAGATTTTCCAAACATTCCTTTGTAGTCCTTACCTATTATATATTTTCCTAAAGAAGTAGATTTAGAATTTGGCATGTTACTAAATTTTAAATCTCCATTAATCCCTGTTTCTGACCCTGATCCATGAGCTACTAATCCTTTATCTATGATTTTATTATTCTCTAAATCATACACAAAAAAGCGGTTCATGCCTGATTTAATCTTCATATCGATAAAAAAGGCAACCTTAGGATTAAATTTAGGATTTCCATCTATCATGCATTTAAGATCACTTAACTGACTATTAAATCTTTCGACTTCAGTACCAGATGTAGTCGTTAAATTGTTATTATTGGAGGTAGAAAAAAATCCGATATTAAGAAATAAAATTAAATAAAGTATTTTCATAAAAGCAAATTTTAAATGCATTTAAAGATAGTCGTTTAACAAAATAGAATCACTGCTCTAATCTACTCTGCAAAAATAATAAATTATAGAATACACAATATGTTAAAATTTATTAAATAAACAGTTAGTTAGCAAAATATCAAGTAGTTACTGAGGCGTTTTTTAATTTAATCTTATATCATTGGGAAATAAGGCTTCAATGTGTCGCATTTATTAGACATAAAAAAAGCTAAATCCTTCGATTTAGCTTTTTTATATTCTTAAAGTTGAATATCTCTTTCGGAATTCTGTTTACTTCACATCAAACCATAGTTTTGTAGTAAGCAAGTCTTTTCCTTGAGCAGTTACTGCGGCTTTATAACTATTTCCGTTTAGCGATTGTTCTGTACCTGGATAAAAGAAACGCGAAGGTATCTGTCCGTCCAAAACTGTTGCTGGACCAGCTGTTAAAACTGGATAATCCAGTCTTCTCCATTCTACAAAAGCATCAAGACCCTGCCCGTAAAATGCAATCCATTTTTGAGTACCTATCGATTTTGCATAATTTGTTGCATCATATTTAACCGTTGTCTGATTAAGATAATTAGAAATAATTGTTGCATCGGTAATACCAAATTGATTGAACGATGCCGTAATTGCATTTTTATAAAATTGCTCTGCATCTCCAGGAATATAGCCACGTGCTACAGCTTCAGCAAGATTAAATAATACTTCCGAATAAGAAACAATTACTGCTGGCGATGCCGAGGTTAAGAAATACGTACCTGGTTTTGACGTTTTAGCAAAACCCTGACTATTAGCATCACTGTTAGATAATCCATTGGCACCTCCCACATATTTGCCTACGCTTGCATCTGATGGTAGTTGAGCATAAACAGGCAAACGAGGATCTGATAATGCATTTAACTTATCAACCAATGTTTTTGAAATACGATAATCATCTCTAGTTTCGAACCAAGCCGAAGCTGGATTTTGCTGAGGCGAACTCGTGTAAGTAAACTTAAAGATTTCACTATTGTTACTAATTAACCCGGCTGCATCGGTTGTTGCTTCAATTGCAGTTTGCTTAGCTAAAGCAGGTTCTTTATCAGAAATTCTTAACGCAATACGCAAACGAAGCGAATTTACCAGTTTTTTCCATTTAGTAATATCCCCTTTATAAGCCAAATCACCGATTACAGTTCCATTTGTTGGATTTAGCAAGGATTGAGCTTGTTTTAAATCTTCTAGCAATCCTGTATATACTTCCTTTTGAGTATTATATGCAGGTGTTACTTTTAGACCAGCTTCTTTATAAGGAATGCTTCCGTAGGCATCTGTCAACAATAAAAACGTCCATGAACGCAGTGTTAGTGCAATCCCTTTATAATTTGAATTTGCTTGTTGGTTTGGGAAATTCAGAATCGTATTTAAATCTGTAATTAAGGTTGCGTATCCCGTATCCCATAAAGAAGTGAAAGAAGTATTAGATACATCATATCTGTCAGGTTCTGTATACTGGATTTTAGCCCAATGCTGAACAAATAATAAAGACGAGTCAAAATTATTTATTGATCCCCAGTATAAATCAGCACCTTGTTTTAATGATCCTGTTAATAAGTAAGGCGCCAATGGAGTTTCTGTTGCATTTGGATTTTTATTAATTTCGTCCAAGCTGTCACTGCATGAAAACAGAGACAATGCAAATAGTGTTATATATGATAGTTTTTTTAGCATGATTTCGTATTTTTAAAATTTAAGATTAACATTAAGGCTAAAACTTCTGGTAGTTGGCAAGGCTAAACTCTCCAACCCTTGTCCGTTTCCTGTATTAAAAGCCGATTCTGGATCGATATTTGGCACGTCTTTGTAGATAAAAAACAGATTGCGTCCTGTTGCAGTAATACTCGCTCCTTGTAATCCAAATTTCTTAATTAGATTTTTGTTGACATTGTAAGTAAGTCTTACTTCTCTTAATTTTACAAAAGTTGAACTATAAACATAAGCTTCGCTGATATTGTATGATGCTTTGTAATACTCTTGTGCACTAATTACCTGAGTATTGGGAGTTCCATCTGCATATACACCATTAAAGATAACACCATCATCATATACAGTTGCTCCATTTGGTGCTGCACCTGTTAATAAGGTTTTGTTATTACCTGCATAGTAGTAATTTAATCCACCATTGGCAGCATCACGACCCGGGAGAGTTTGAGCTAGTACACCAGTATAATTACCAGTTCTGTTAGTTCCCGAAAAAAGCTCCCCACCTACACTAGCATCAACAAGGAATGAAAATTCAAGATTCTTGTAAGTTAATGTGTTTGTAATACCACCTAAATAATCAGGAGTATAATGTCCTAATACTTTCTTTTGCGGATCAGCTTTTGGCAATCCATTAGCCCCTACTACAATATTTCCGTTTGCGTCACGCTGATAAGCAGTACCGTAAAGTGCGCCATAGGCTTGCCCTACCGATGCTAATACATCGACACCTCCAGAAGAACCAATTGTGTAGTTTTGAATGTTTCCTTCATAGTCAAGAACATCTACTTTGCTTATATTCTTTGAATAATTTACGCCTACATTCCACTTAAAATCTTTAGTTTGAATAGGATTTCCATCCAATTGAATTTCTATACCATGATTGTTTATTTTACCTGCATTAATTAATTGCGAATTATAACCGCTTGCAGTTGTTGTTTTTATCTCCAGAATCTGGTCAAAACTATTGGTGTTATAATAAGCAACATCAAGATGCAATCTGTTTTTCCAGAAAGAAGATTCTAGACCAATCTCTGTAGAGCGAGTTGTTTCTGGTTTTAAGTTCTCATTAAGTTTCTTTTGAGAAGAGGTTTGAATTGGATTTCCGTCGAATGCAGATTTGAAAGTGTAAACTGTAGCCAATTGATACGGATCTGCATCATTACCTACTTCAGACCAACCACCACGTAGTTTTAAGAAGTCGAGTGTATTGCTTTTTAGATTAAAGGCATCAGATACTACAAAACTACCATTAATAGAAGGATAGAAATAAGAACGGTTACTGCTTGGTAATGTCGATGACCAGTCATTACGCGCAGTTACGTTTAAGAAAGCATAATTTTTATAACCAAATTGTGCTGAAGCATATACACTATATACTTTTAATTCTGAGAATGTGTTTGATGAAGTTAACGGATCTCGAGAGTTTGTCAATGTATATAAATCAGGTACAGCCAGACGTGGTGCTTTTTGATAATTGTTAGCATCACTGTGGTTACGGATATTAAATCCGGCAAGAGCATCCAAACTAAAATCCTGGCTCAGTTTTTTGGTATATTGCAAGATACCCTCAGTGTTTCTTTCGTTTACCGTATAAGCATCTTCTGCATACGAACCAAAAGGAGTTCCATTTGTGCCATATTTAATCTCGTATTTTCTGCGATCGTTATAATAGTCAACTCCAGTACGGAATTTAAAATTAAGCCCATCGGCAATTTTTGCATCTAAGTGAATATCTCCTATCAAGCGGTTACGCTGCTGGCTGGTAGTATTATAATAAGCATTCCAATACGGATTGCTATAATAGCTGTTGTTCCAGTTTACATCTCTATTATTTCTAAGCTCATTGATATCTACCTGACGTCCGAACCAAAGAAACTGTAGCATTACACCAGCAGCACGGTTACCAAATGGGCCACCTGGTAGTGCTGGAGCATCGGTAACAATATAGTTTGCCGTTACTCCTACTTTTATATTTTTAGATATTTGATAATTAGTATTAACCGTAAAGTTTGTTTTGTTTATTTCACTATTAGGCACAGTTCCTAATTGTTTTTGATTATTTACTCCTAATCGAAAATCAGATTTCTCATCAGATTTGGCTACCGAAATACTGTTATCATAAGTAAGACCAGTATTAAAAAAGTCTTTTACATTATCCGGATTAGCCACAAAAGGCACTGCTTCTCCATTTGAGTAAAACTGAGGAATAAGACGACCATCTAGTTTAGGTCCCCAACTTTCATCAACACCATCATTAATTCCACCACCTTTACCATCTACATAACTAAATTTCCCATTGGATCCTTGTCCAAATGAATTCTGAAATTTAGGTAAAGTAGCAACTTGAGAGATAGTTATACCCGAACTGAAGCTTACGCCCAATCCTTTTTGTCCTTTTCCTGATTTTGTAGTTATAAGTACAACACCGTGTGCAGCACGCGATCCGTAAAGAGCAGCAGCATTAGGTCCTTTTAGTACACTTAATGATTCAATATCTTGCGGATTTAAATCGGCAATAGCATTTTTAAAATCGCGGGTAGCTCCACCAGCGTTTAACTGTGAGTTATCTACCGGAATTCCATCTACTACAAATAGAGGCTGGTTATTTCCAGATATAGAGGTTTCACCACGAATAATGATACGTGAAGATCCCATGTCTCCTTGCGAATTTGTAATACGTACTCCTGCTAATTTACCTGTAAGACTATTCAGGAAATTGGTTTCTTTTGTTTCTGCCAACTCCTTACCTTTAAGTGATTGAGTGGTATATCCTAAAGATTTCTTTTCTTTTGTAATACCCAGTGCGGTAACTACAACTTCTGATAATACATTCTGCTCTTCAGTTAGATTAATAGTTATTGAATTTCCATTAGCTACAATTTCCGTTTTTTTATATCCCATATAGCTTACTATTAGCGTATAAGGAAGTTTTTGTCCTGTCTGGAAATGAAATTGCCCTTCAGTATCTGTTATAACTCCGTGTGTAGTACCCTTAATATTTACCGAAGCACCAATAATAGGCTCCTTTGTAATAGCATCGATTACTTTTCCTTCTAGTTTGGATTGAATTAATGGCTTGGTTTCTTGTGCTCTAACCCCAATGGAAATCAACAAAATGCATAGCCATGCATATCTATTTAATTTTTTTTTCATTACTTTGTTTTAGTTTAATAAATAAGGCGAGCCGAAAACGGATTTAATCCATTCTCGCTTCCTTATAGAGATGTACAATTTCTTTAAGCTTCACCATTTCTGCTGCAACAGAAATGGTTTTTTTTTATCTGCATTGCATTCGTCTTTTCATTTTTATTTATTTTGGATTACTATTATTTGAATTGGTCTTTATAAGATTTCAACTCTAAAATTGAAAACCTATCTTTTTAAAAATTTGCGTGAATTAGAGATTGAAGAATTTTTATCAACGATATGTCATCTAGATCGATAAATGACTTACTCTTATTCAAAAAATGAAATACTTTATATTTATATTTTAGTTTAAATTCTACTAATTTGATAGAACAAAAGTATATTGAAAAAAATTAGTCCCAAAATTTTAACTGTTTTTTTTGTAAAAAAATGTTAATTAAAATATTATGAAGTTTTTAAATGTCTAAAAATAAAATAGTTAATATTAATAGATGCTTTTCTGTTGTGTAAGATTTTTTCTAAACGGATAGCAATAATAAGAGATTTTAGCTGTTTCCAAACCGTGTTATTATCAAAAATAAGCCGTGTTTTTACTGAATCAAACGTGATATACCATGCTAGTGTGATTTGCTAAAACAGATATGTTCTCTGTTAAAAAAAATGACTATTTTTATCAAACCATCAACCTTTTACTATGACCGATAAATCACTACTCCGAGGTTCCATTTTCAGACATCTAGACGGCTTAGCAGTTGCACCAGTGGCGATCGCATTAAGAAATAAAGATGTTTTAGAGTTTATCCTGAATAAAAAGCAAGTACAACTAACTGAACTTGCAACCGCTTTTAAAGCAAATGAAGGCTATCTAAATGTAGGCTTAAGGATTTTGGCTTCTCAAGGTTTCTTAGATTATGAAGTCGATAACCAAAAACAGGAAATTAAAATTTCGGTAAATGAAAAGACAGCAATAGCTTTTTCGATGTTTCATCTTTATGAAGATGTTGTTGATTTACTTCAGTTTTCTATCCAGTTCCACCCTCGCCTATTTGAAGATGTGCCGTTTGAAAAACTCAATGCTATTTTTGAAAAATATAAAAAAAACTACGGAATTGAACCTTCTAGTGATGCTCTGATTAATAGTATTCAGGATCAGATTTTAAAGCATATAGAAGGTTACTTAATTGGGCCTACGATAGTGCGTTTAGCAATGAAAGGAATGTTTCATAAATATTTTATGGAGACTTCTTTTAAGCCAGAAGAATTTCATAAATCTCCTGAAAATTTCAAAAAAATATTAGACTTTTTTGTGCATCTTGGATGGTTTCTGGAAAAAAATGGCAATTATCAATTTACCGAAGACGGTTTGTTTTTTGCAAAAAGAGCCAGTGCCTATGGTGTTACAGTTTCTTACTTGCCAACATTTGCAAAAATTGAAGAGTTAATTTTTGGCGACCCTGCTGCGTTAAGAATGATCGCTGACGGCGAAAATGAAATTCACGTTGATCGCGAAATGAATGTTTGGGGCAGCGGTGGTGCTCACGACACTTATTTTAAAGTCGTAGATGAGATTATAGTTAAACTTTTCAATTTGCCAATTAAAGAACAACCAAAAGGAATCCTGGATATGGGTTGTGGTAATGGCGCTTTTCTGCAACATATTTTTGAAGTAATCGACAGGCAAACCTTACGAGGTAAAATGCTCGATGAATATCCTTTATTTCTCGTTGGGGCAGATTATAATCAGGCTGCGCTGAAAGTAACCAGAGCCAATCTTATAAAAGCAGATATTTGGGCAAAGGTAATTTGGGGAGACATTGGTCGTCCGGATATGCTCTCAGATGATTTAAGAGAAAATTATAATATTGATCTGAAAGATTTACTTAACGTAAGGACTTTTCTAGATCATAATCGAATTTGGAAAGATCCGGAACACATTCGCAAAGACAGGATTAGTGAATCTACAGGTGCATTTGCCTATAGAGGAAAAAGAGTCAGTAATAACCTTGTAGAAGATAATCTTCTGGAACATTTACAAAAATGGTCGCCGTATGTGCGTAAATTTGGATTGCTTCTTATCGAATTACATACCATAAATCCAAAACTTGCTGCCAGTAATTTAGGTAAAACTCCTGCAACAGCGTACGATGCCACTCATGGTTTTTCTGACCAATATATTGTTGAGATAGATGTTTTTAATAATGTTGCTGCCGAAGCAGGATTATTTCCAGATAAATCAATTTTTAAACGATTTCCAGATGCTGATATAGCAACGGTAAGTATCAATTTATTAAAAGGAAAGTAATCTATAATCTCAGTTACATAAATTTACAATCCTTGTCTGAAAGAAAAAACATATGTATTAAATATTAAACATAAAAAGCTCCATTATTCCTAATGGAGTTTTTTTGTATTTGCTAAAGACTTTCGACAATAAAATTTATTTTATCACATAAAAAGTAACATAATAAAGGCTTAAAGAGGATAGTAAATAATATAGTGTTTCATCATTTTTCTCTAACTTAGCGCTGTAAATCTTAAAATATAAGATTAAAACAAACTTTGTTTTTCGCAAATAACTGAATGAAAAAGCGTTACTGTTTTTTTTCTTACATTTTTTTGGAAAAGCATTTTTATAATAATTTTAGTTAATTGAAAACTATGAATAAATTTGATTTTGGAATCGTAGGACTCGGTGTAATGGGACGTAATTTACTTTTGAATATTGCGAGCCATAATTTTGCGGCAGCAGGTTTAGATTTAGATACTGAAAAAGTTAATTCACTTCAACAAGAAGCAGATTCTGACCATACAATTGAAGCTACTACAGATGTTAAACATTTTGTAGAGCTTATACAAAAACCTAGAGCTATTATGTTATTGGTTCCTGCAGGAAAACCTGTTGATAGCGCAATAGCAAGCTTATTACCTCATTTAGACCAAGGAGATATTATAATTGATGGTGGTAACACTTATTTTACCGATACAGACAGAAGATTTTTAGAATTATCTGCTAAGGGAATTCACTTCTTTGGAATGGGAATTTCTGGTGGAGAAAAAGGCGCAAGATTTGGTCCGGCTATGATGCCTGGAGGGGATCAGAAAGCATACGAGAGACTTCGCCCAATTTTTGAAGCTATTGCAGCAAAAGTAGATGGAGAACCTTGCGTAGAATATTTAGGAAACGGATCTGCGGGTAACTATGTAAAAATGGTTCATAACGGAATCGAATACGGAATTATGCAGTTGATTTCTGAAATTTATGACCTAATGAAAAGAGGTTATAACCTGGATGAAGATACAATTCAGAAAACTTTTGAAGAATGGAACCAAACAAACGATCTTAAATCGTACTTGATCGAAATTACTGGAAACATACTGAAAGAAAAAGATACTGACGGAAGCAGGCTGATTAATAAAATTTCTGATTGGGCAAAATCTAAAGGAACAGGAAAATGGACTTCGCAAAACGCAATGGATTTACAAGTGCCAGTTCCTACTATCGATGCAGCCGTTTTTATGCGCGATATGTCTAAAACTAAACCGGAAAGAATTGAAGCTGCTACTAAACTAGCTTGGAACGCTGCCGAAACAGATGTAAATACAAGTGAAGCAATTGCGGCATTAAAATCAGCTTTATACTTTTCTATTGTAGTTACTTATGCACAAGGATTAGCACAACTTCATACTGCTTCTAAAGAATACAATTACGGATTAAATCTCGAAACTGTTGCTAAGATATGGCGAGGTGGCTGTATTATTCGTGCTAATGCTCTGGAAGATTTTAGAAAAGCATTTGCAACTAAGAATGATTTGCCAAACTTACTTTTAGATTCTGGAATCGCTTCAAAACTAACAGAAAACCAATCTGGGATGAGAGCAGTTGTACAATTTGCTGTTCAAAAAGGATTGCCTGTAGCTGGACTAATGAATTCATTAGCTTATTTTGATGCCTACAGATCAGAAAATCTTCCAACAAATTTAATTCAGGCACAACGTGATTATTTTGGAGCACATACCTACGAGCGTATTGATACGACAGGAGTTTTCCATACACAATGGTCTGAATAAAGAACTTTAAGCAACACAACACACTAAAATGAATAAGTTCAAAAATATAAATCCAACAATCATTGTTATTTTTGGAGGAACGGGTGATTTGGCAAAGAGAAAACTCTTTCCCGCATTTCAAAATCTCTACCTAGACGGTCGTATGTCTGATAAGTTTCAGATTATCGCTCTGGGAAGAGCAGAAAAAAGCAATGAAGACTTTCGCAGCTATGTCTTAGAAAATCTAAATACTTTTTCAAGAAAGAAAGGACTTTCTGATTTAGAAACTCAAGAATTTCTTTCGCACATAATCTACCAAAGTTTTGATATAGATAAAGAAGAATCGTATCAAAGATTAAATGAGAAAATAAATAGTATTGATCAGGCATTTGAAGAACGTGCTAACCGTCTTTTTTACCTTTCTATTACTCCTTCTTTTATCACTACAATATCTAGTAATATTAAAAAAATTGGCCTTGCGGCTAATGCCAAGCAGGATCGTATCATTATTGAGAAACCTTTTGGTTACGATAAAACTTCAGCGATTGAGCTTAATGAAATGCTTTCGCACACTTTTAAGGAAGAACAGATTTACAGAATTGATCATTATTTAGGTAAAGAAACCGTTCAGAACATACTTGCTTTCCGTTTTGGAAATTCGATGTTTGAACCTTTATGGAGTCGTAATTTTATTGATTTTGTTCAAATTACAGTAGCCGAAGAAGTTGGTGTAGAAGAACGTGGTGGATTTTATGAAGGAGTCGGTGCTTTAAAAGATATGATTCAGAACCATCTGCTTCAGATTTTATGTATGACAGCTATGGAAGCTCCAGCATCATTAGAAGCAGACGATATCCGAAACCGCAAAGCAGATGTCTTAAAATCTATTCGACGCATTAAACCTGATGAAGTTGATCATTACATAGTAAGAGGTCAATACGATGCCGGTTTTATAAAAGGAAATCCTGTTCCGGGATACCGTCAGGATAAAGGAATTGCTCCAGATTCTAATACAGAAACCTATGTAGCGATGAAAATTTATCTGGACAACTGGAGATGGCAGGGAATTCCGTTCTATTTGCGCACAGGAAAAAGAATGGAAGAAAAACAGTCTTCTATTATCATACAATTTAAACCAGTTCCGCATTCTTCATTTTCGTATGGAAAAGAAGGTATGACACCAAACAGGCTTATTATTAATATTCAGCCTGCAATGGATATCAAGTTGCAGTTTATGACCAAAAAACCTGGGCTGTCCCTTTCATTAGAACCAGCAGAAATGATATTTGATTATTTCTCCTGCTCTACAATGTCGCCAGAAGCTTACGAAACCTTAATAGCCGATGCGTTGGCAGGAGATCCTACCCTATTTATGCGTTGGGATCAGGTAGAACAAGCTTGGGATGCTATTGATACTATACAGCAAGTATGGAAAACTATAGCGCCAACCAACTTCCCTAATTACAAAGCAGGAAGCTGGGGACCGGAAGAAGCTGACGAATTATTGGCTCGCCAAGGACACGCTTGGATTCAAAACTCACAAAATAAAATAAAAGAAGAAGTATTAGATGATACAGATATATAATAACACAGAAGAAATTAATACTGTAGCCGCAGATCTATTTGTAGCTGCTGCACAGAAAGCAATTGCAGAAAAAGACAAATTTACTGTCGTACTTACCGGAGGTTCATCTCCTGCAGGGATTTACAAATTATTAGCTTCTGATGATTATAAAACTAAAATAGACTGGAGTAAAGTTTTTATATTTTGGGGTGACGAACGTTGGGTTCCTCTTAATGATGATCTTAGTAATGCAAAAATGTCTTATGCAGCATTATTAAGCCACGTTCCTATTCCGAAAGCTAATATATTTGAGATGTATGCAGCTGGTGTTACACCAGAAGATTATGCTGTTACTTATGAAGAGTCTATTAGAGAGGTATTAGGAAATGAAGGAAAGTTTGATCTTATTTTATTAGGAATGGGAGACGACGGACATACAGCTTCACTTTTTCCTGGACAAGCAGTATTAGAGGAACAAAATAAATGGGTTTCTGCCTACTACCTTGAACCTCAAAAAATGCACAGAATTACACTTACTGCACCATTAATAAACAAAGCAGAAAAAATTGTAGTAGTGGCTTTTGGAGAGAAAAAAGCACCTGCATTAAAAGAAGTTACAACAGGAACATACAATCCTACGACTTACCCAATGCAGTTAATTAAACCTGTTTCTGGCGAGTTATTATTTCTTGTAGATAAAAGTGCTGCTGGTACAAATTAAGAAATTGTTTTATACATTTCTTGCTAATATTATACTACCGATTAATTAGCATATAGTATAAAAGAGATAAAGAAGATTTCCTTCTTTATCTCTTTTTTTTGTTTTATACCTTAGTAATAATACTGTTTTCGATACTATCAGAATTAATTAAGAGGTTTTCATAAATCTATAAAAATAAAAAAGTTTGAAGTCCCGTAGAGAGATAACTCTACGGAATCCAAACCTAAACAAGAAGTGTTTACAAATCAACCTTCAATTAAATTCTTATTTTACGGTATAAATAATATGATTTGTTTCACAAAGTCTGAAGTAACCCAATGCAAAATTATTAGTGTCAGTTGTGTTTATAACATTACCCCTAATATTACCTGGTGCTGCACCAAAAGGGTTTGAATTTGTTACCTCTAAAATTAAATTCATATAATTATAAAAGTTTTTAGAAATCCCACGATGTGTTATATCAAGAACTTTTCCCGGTTTAAGATCTGCGTCAGAAAATTTTTCGTCTATTACATTCCCATTAACAAATTCATCACTTGTTGATGTGTATTCTGGAAAAGCAAGGAGATCACTTTTGTAATCTGTAAGATAATAATTGGTCTGGTCTGCTGGGTCTTTGTAATAAAATGTTACCACAATAAGATCAGGTCCTGTTATATCGGGCATAAATTCCTGATCTATCTTGTCTATTGGCGGTACAGCAATTAATTTTTCAGTAGCTGTTAAACTTTGTCCATCAACCTCTACAAATAATTTATATTCCATATTAATCACGGGTACAAAATTAGTACAGGTATATAAACCCGGCGCTGACTCGTTGAATGTAAAAATAGTTCCTTCACTATTCTCAACTCTTACATGTGCTCCTGAAACCTTTGGTACAACAGCACTGTAATAAGGAGCCATTCGGCTTATTTTTATTGTCTGTTCGCTACCGCTGGTTCCTTTTTCCCAAACTATCTCAGCATCTATAACTATTCTGGGAGGACCAATTTCTAAATCAAGTTCAACAACCTTATCACAGGATAAAAAAAGTAAAACAAAAAGAAGACTAAATAAAGTAACTGTTTTGCTTTTAAGGTTGTATTTTTTTAATCTTAGCATATTATTAAAATTTAAAATTATAAGAAACACCAGGTACTAATCCGTAAATAGACAGTTGTCTGGACTCATTCGTTCCCGTATTATTATTCTGTGAAAACATCATCGATGCAGCATTTTGCCTATTATAAAGATTATAAATACTAAATACCCAATAGCTTTGCCATCCTTTCTTTTTATCTGGTTTAGGAGTATAGGTTGCACCAATATCCAAATGGTGATATGCAGGAAGTCTGTTGGCATTTCTCAACGTATAATTAGGCACATTTCTTCCTCCAAATTCATAATAACCGTTTGGGTATGTTACCGGCTGACCTGATTGCAAGGTGAAATTAGCATTAAAAGACCATTTTGGGCTTAAATCATAATTTGCCGTAATATTTAAATTATGCAATTTATCATATCCTGATAAATACCATTCACCATTAGCAATACCCGGTTCTTGTGGTGTTCTTCCTGGAGTTTTTTGTTCAGCTTTAGACAAAGTATAAGAAACCCATCCTGTAAAACGACCCGTATTTTTTCTGAATAATAACTCCATACCATAAGATCTGGCTTCTCCGTTCAGGATATCCTGCTCAATATTATTATTACCCAATAGATTTGCACCATCAATGTAATCAATACGGTTTTTAATTTTTTTATAAAATAATTCTCCTTCAAAAGAATACTCCCGTTCTTTAAAATTTTTGAAATATCCTACTGCATATTGATCCAGCATTTGTGGTTTTGTAAAAGGTCCGCTTGGTGTCCAGATAGTCATAGGCAACGGAGCACGGGTATTAGACAACATATGAATATATTGCGCCATCCTGTTGTAGCTTGCCTTTACAGAAGTTTCATCATTAAAAGCGTATGATAGTGCCAATCGTGGTTCTAAATTATTAAAACTGCTAATGGTTTGTCCTTTTCCGTAATACTTGCTTCCAGTTGGTGTTGCTTCTTCATATATATGATATAACGGATTATATACTACTGCTTGATCATTTTCATACGTACTGATACTTTCGCCACCTAAACGATAAAATGAACTATAACGAAGTCCGTAACGAAGATTCAACTTTTCTGTAACCTGATGTTCTACATCAAGATAGGCAGACGTTTCTAAAGCATATTTTTTATCTAATTGATTATAATTATATCCCGAATTAAGACCAAACGGCTTTACAGTTCCTGGATTAAAATCATAATATAAAGCATCAATACCGTAATTAAGTTTAAAATTTTCTGATATGGTGTGATTCCAGTTATATTTTACCCCGTAATTGGTTATTTTACTATCCCATTCAAATTTCTGAAATGGTATTTGCAGATTAAACTTATAATCACTGTAAAAAGCAGAAAGATTGGTATTTAACTTTTCCGAAAATTTATGTTTCCAGCTAACTGTTCCCATAGTATTACCGTATGTACTGGCGAAAAAATTGTTAATATCAAACAAATCATTTCCCAGATAACCAGAAAAAGCAATTGTATTATTTGCCCCCAAACGATAATTTAACTTGGCATTGATATCATAAAACATGACACTACTCTTAATATCAGTGAGTTTTAAAAATAAATGCGCATACGAAGCACGTCCGGCAATAATAAACGAACCAACATCTTTTTTTATAGGACCTTGTACTAAAAGTCGGCTCGATATAAGACCAATACCTCCATTTACTTTATACTCATTAAGATCTCCTGTTTGCTGACTTACATCAAGAACTGAGGAAACGCGTCCTCCAAATTTAGACGGAATCCCTCCTTTGTATAAATCTAATCCGCTAACAACATCAGCATTAAAAATAGAGAAAAACCCAAACATATGAGAGTCACCGTATACTGGAGCGCCATCTAAAAGAATCAAATTCTGATCGGCAGCACCTCCACGAACATTAAAACCCGATGAGGCTTCTCCGGCATTTGTAACTCCGGGTAACGTCAATAATGATTTTAAAGGATCTGGTTCGCCCATAGCAGTCGGTAATCTTTTAATCTCAGCCATCGAAAGCTTATTTACACTCATTTGGGTGTTTCTAACATCAACCGCTTTGTTGGTTCTTATAATTACCTGCTCCAACTCTTGACTGTCTGACTCTATGCTGAAATCATTTTTTGCATCCTGAGAAACCGTAATTTGTTTTTTTTTATTCTTAAACCCCACATAACTCACCAAAATAGTGTAAATTCCGTTATCTAAGTCTAAAGAATATTTTCCGTTTTTATCGGTTGTAGCGCCTATTTCTATTTCTTCAACAAATACGTTTGCCCCAATAACAGGTTCTCTATTTTGATCAAGAACCTGCCCTGTTAGTTTATTCTTTTTGGCCCCTTTTGTAACTTTTTGTTTTACAAAAATATTATTACCTACGATCGAAAAGTGGATTGAACCACTTTTGTTAAGCTCATTTATAAGTTGTTTTATTTCGATATTAGTATAAGCCTTTTTTTGGGTAAAATATTTTTGGCTCATATTAATCTGATCTGTAAAGGCAAATTTGTAATCTGTCTGACTCTCAATTTGCTTAAAAAACTCTTTTAATGTTACAGTTTGATCTACAGTTACGGTTATGTTTTGAGAGAACATAGTCCAACTGAATAAAAAAAAGCATGTTGAAATTATATGCTTCATGAATTTTTGTATTTTTGAATATTATTAAATGGATAGTTTTATACTATCTTGACTAAGGAAGGATGTTTAGTTTCGCGGCTAGTGCATCCTTTTCTTTTCTATTGAAAAGTAATCTGTTTTAATTTTTCATTTACTTCATAGTTTAGGTTATACATTTCTGATATTAATAGAACAATTGTTTTTAAATCTTCCTTTTTATTTATTCGCACAGTAATTCGTTGGTCATAATATTCTTTCGGAATAATCACTTTGTAACCATAATTAGACTCGATATAAGTGCTTATAACACTGAGTTTTTCATTCTCGAAATCCGTAAACCTGTTAAATTCTGTTACTGAAGCAGTTTCGTTCCCGTAGATAAATTTATCTCCAGGTTTCAGTATCCATTTTTTGTCTTGGTTTTTCACACTCATCTTAACACTTCCTTCATAAAGTTCTACTGCCACTTCTTTTTGAGGATATCCTTTAACTGTAAAAGCGGTACCTAATACTGTAGTTGTAGTTTCGTTACAAAACACCTGAAAAGGATGTTTTTTATCTTTTTTTACTTTAAAATAAGCTTCTCCATTTATTTCTACTTTTCTATTGATAGCAAAATTACTGGCATACATGATTTTAGAATTCGGACTCAATTCTACTTTTGTACTATCTGGTAAGTCAATAATTTTGATTATAGAAGTAGTATTTTCAATTGTATTTTCTACAATTTCAATATTATTACTTATTGGATCATTAGTAAAGTATAATCCAGTCCCGATAAGAGCAAAAATTAAAACTGCCGCTGCTGCATAATAGCGCCATGGTTTATTTTTTTGTTTTTGGGATGGGAATGCCTTTAATTGAAATTCTTCCCAAGAATTCTCTTTTTCAGTATCGGAATGTGCAATGGGAGTTTCGTCCCATAATTTTTTTAATTCCTCTTCTAATTTCTTTTCGTCCATATCTTTTGTGCGTTAAAGTTTTTGACAATAAAATCCTTGTTTATTAAAAACACCATAAACCATTTCTTTAATATCTCTGTTGGTTTCGATTTTTAGAATATGGTCACTATTATCCAAATCAAAATTCATTATACAATCAGAAATGATAAACTGCAGGAGGACTACAATAAAGCTTGCTTCTTCCTTGGTTTTAACATCTGTTTTATAAGATTCAGTACGCATTTTATGTTTCCGTTTATATCTATAACAAACGAGAACATAAAAGTTCCTAATGCTCTTCTATTTTTTTTCGAATAAATTTACTGGCAAGATAAATATGATTGGCAATGGTCTTTTCAGAAAGATCCGTCATTTCTGCAATCTCCTTATAACTAAGGTTTTCCAGTTTGTGTAAAGTGTATATTTTTTGTTGTTGTTCCGGAAGAAGATTTATGAAATTATAAAGTTTTTCTTTTCTTTCTTCAAAAATTATTGTTTCTGTATCCTCTTCTTCAACTTGTAATGGTAAAGTATCAAGTTGAATTATTTTATTTTCTCGATTAACATGATTAATAATGATGTTCTTGCATATTGTAAACAGTTGTTTATCAAACAGAACATCTTCATTAAGCAATTCTCTTTTATTATATAATCTTAAAAAAGTTTCCTGAACAAAGTCTTGTGGGGTAAGTACTGTAAAATTAAATCGTCTGGCTATGTTTATCAGTTTATCATAGTAATTAAGATAAGCCTCCTTGAAAGATGCTTCATTCCCTTTTTTTAAACTTAATATAAACTTTCTGTTGTCCATAACGTAAATATGATCATAGTCTTAACCTAATCGCCAAAATAATATGGCACATTACAGTTATAGCTAAGTCTGACAGGCTTATTTTTTTAATAAACCTTTAGGTACAAAGAACAGAAATTTTATTCTAAATTTTTTTAACAGGAAAAAAATAGTTTAAAAAAAATTATATCTCAGTTTCTGCTACTGCATTAGCACTTCAAATATAAATAAATGGCATGACTAAATTTTGCCTTTTATAACTAAATAATAGACCTCTTTCTCTATTGGTATATTTCATTTATTAGTAATTCTGTTTTTTTCTATATCTGTATGAATGTTGAGTATTTATTGAAAAACGAGTAAAAATACCTAGTTGGTTTTTGAAATTTAATTCTATCATTGTAGAATATAATTTTCGAAAAAAGTTAAAGCATTATTGAGGCTTGTTTAATGAAGATGTCTTTAGATGCGTACTATAATGCATGGGTAACTTTTTAATAAATAGTCTATTAACTTTAAAAAATAATAATATTATGTTTAAACGTAAAGCCCCCGAAGAAGGTAATGATTTGTTCCAGGCATCTTCATATTTGACAGAAGAAGGAAACGACGCATTATTAAAATCTGCTGAAAAGAATAAGAAAGACATTTTGTATGATTTGATGTTTGGATATGAAAAAGTTCAAATTAACGATCCAATCAGAGCCTTTCATGAAAGTAATTTACAGGATATAGTAGATGATGTAAAATATGGTGTTTTAAAAGTATTAGAAGGTACCTGGGTAAGCTATAATAGCAATAATGACTCAAGTAAAAAAAAATTAATTGGAACTGGAATCCATACTACTATTATGCCTTCGCCAGGTACAAATTTAGGTAGTATTCCCGGGAAATATAGTTTTGAATGTGAGGAATATATAGAAAAACTAACATTTGATTTAATAGATGGTGGAGTTCGTAATCGCGGTGGCGTAAATGAACAATTTTGTGGCGCTGTTAAATATGAACAAAGTATTAAAAGCGTAAATAAAGTACCAAACGATACCAAGCTGAAATACACTCCAATTCATGAGGAGAACGGTATGTATTTATGGCTTAGTGATATATTTAACTATGCGGCTACCGAAAAATCTATCAAAGAGGATCGTGGTTTGCACCCTATAGATCCAGATGACAAGAATAAAGATTTATATAAAAGTGGATACAAAGATGAAACTCTTTATTTGCCTTTAGGTAGTAAAGAATATGTAACTCAGGAAAATTTAAACGGACGAGAATATTCTGAAATTATCCCAGCGAAAGAACTTAAACCGGGAGATGGTCAAAGAGGCCCTTATTTTATACCTGATTATTCTATTTCTCGTAGCGGAGTGATTCCGCATGGTAGTACTATAACTTTATTGGGAGATTTAGTTCAAACTGGACCTAGCGGTCTAAATACTGGTGCTCCAAAATTTCCTGAAGGTTTTGATGCTTGGGACTTTGATCATCTTTCTATCTCGAAAACTATGGGTGGAGCTGATGCTAAAAAAGAGCCTATAAATCTTGATGCAGCTCCTCCTGCTTGGGTATTTGAGGAACTTAACGCGGATAATGACCCCAGAGAGAATAAAATATACACACAACGAATACTTGCACATCATTTATATCCTTATTCAGTAAGACCTGATTTACGCCTTCGTGATTCCAACAAAGGAGAAGATATAATAAATCATGTACACATCCAGATGTCATCTAAAAATAAAACGGGTGCTCAGGGTGGGATATTAAATGTTCCGTTTGTGAATCGTTTTGCGCCTACTGTCGAAATGAATATGCAAATGTGGGTAGAAACGGTTGTAGAAGACGGAAAAGAAATTCTTCAGTTGCAATATGAACAAGTTATATTATTCGAATTTCATTTTGGAGATGACGGAGGTACTACCAGCTGGCCACATATACAAGTAAATACGCTTCGCAAAATAGAAGATGTTTCTGAGGATCAAAGACGTTTAATCGAGGAGCAATTTAACTCTAATAAAATTAAATCTTCTGGGGCAGCTTCGGAATGTCCTTATAAAAAAGAATAAAATTTAAAAAAAATCGACTACACCTTTATACTAAAGTGTTTTGGTGTTAGTTTAAAAGCCCAAATCCCTCCAATTTGGGCTTTTTTTATGCATTATTTCCGTTTTACAGCAATAATTTTCTCTAAATTGATTTTTTTGTTTTTCTCTTCAATAAAATAATCGAAATAGTACTTTGATTATAAATTTTCAAAAAAAGCTAACCCAGTCTGGTATTCTTACTTATTTTTTTCTGTATTATATAAATAATAACATTTAAGCAATGGTATTATTCATGTTTCATGTTATAATATGAAACATATAAATAAATATCTCAAAGTTATATTTAATTAATTTTGAGAGACCACATATTCTTTTACCCCCTTTTTTTGAAATTTTAGCAGTATTAAAATTTTAAGTTGCCGTGGTTTAATAAATTGTTCATGTCCACCTTTCAATCCAGAATGTCTATGGAACAATCTATACTATTTAAGTTTTTTTTCAGGAAACTACTTTTTATTTCACTTGTAATTGTTTCTTTTACTACGAGGTCTTATGGACAAAACTGTTCTGTAAACGCAGGTGTACTTAATGTCACTATATGTGCAACAGACGATTTAATCCTTGCCGGAAACACACCATCTCCTATTACAGGAAATGTGTTATGGACTCAAATATCGGGCCCCACTGTAGTTATAGATTCTCCTAATAGCCCCACAACAACTGTTGGTGGTTACACAGGTGGTAACACTTATATTTTTAGGTATAGCGCCACTTGCGCTGACGGAATTGCAACCTATCAGGATAAAGTTGTTAATGTGCAACCAATCACGATTGCTAACGCTGGTAATAATATATCAAGCTGCCCTAATAGTAACGGAACACTTACGATTATGGCAAATGCACCAAAAAATCCTGGAGAAACAGGATTTTGGGATATAGTTGGTGCTAATAGTGCTGGAGTTGTAATTAATTTTCCAAACCTACCTACATCAACCATTACGTTACCTCAAACTAGTTGTGGTACCAGTACGCTTGAGTGGGTTATAGAAGGACCGGAATATTCGCCAGGGCAACGATGCCGAACTACATCGCAAATTACAGTGACTAATTATGGTGGAGTTACTCCCGTTACTGCGGGTGCAGATCAAATCCTGAGCAATTGTTACACTACTACACAAACTACAGATCTTACAGGTTCTTACGGAGGATGTAATATAAATGGGCAAGCAGGTGTATGGACATTTGTAAGTGGTCCTAATACTCCTACTATTGATAGTCCAAACTCAAATAAAACTCAGATATCTAATCTTGTTCAGGGAATCTATACTTTTAGATGGTCTGTTACAGGATCCTGTGCGTCTGGAAATGATTTGGTTACGATTACTGTTCCTGCTGCAACGCAAAATGTAACTACTTTGCCGGGCGGAGATGAAAATATATACTTCTGTAATAATAGTATTACTCAGGTTACACTTATAGCACAAACACCTTTGTATACTGGTGAAACTGTACAGTGGACACAGATTGCAGGAGATCCTGGTGCTGTCATTGTTTCGCCAACTAATTCTACAACATTGGTGACTAATATATCAAGTGCAGGAAATCCTTATACTTTTAGATATACACTAACCAATAATAATACAGGTTGTGTTTTTACCAAAGATTATAATGTACAATATAATGGCGCAACAAGAACCATTTTGGCTAATAATGGTGAAGATATGGTGGGTAGTTGTAATGCAACCGTATTTACCATTCCTCTTGCAGTTACAGGAACTGGCGTAAATCAGTACAGGATTGTAAGTGGCCCAAGTGGTTCTCCGTTAGGCCCATTCCCAACTGCGTTACAAGATATTGGGAATTCTTTAACCTTAACCCTAACCTCATCTGGAGATTATAGTGTTGAATTTATCAGGAGCCAAAATGGATCTCCTGTTAATTGTGATTTCGGATTTGACACGCTGACTATCCTGGTTTCTGGAGCTCCAACACCTTCTAACGCTGGTTCTGACGTAAGTTTGCCTTGTGGTGATACCACAGCAATGTTATCTGGAGTGGTAACAGATGATGGAATGCATTTTTGGAGTCAGTTAAGTGGTCCTAATACCGCAACTATTGCAGATGTTTTTGCTGTCGATACACAAATAAGCGGACTTATTCCCGGAACATATGTCTTTCAATATATAACAAAAGGTGGTGGTGCAACATGTGGTTTTTCTGTAGCCTCAGTAACAATATATGTTTCTGCAAGTGCTCTTGGAACAATTGATGCGGGGCCTGATCAAATTGTGTGTGCTAGCTCTCAAGTCACTATGGCTGGTTCACCCCCACAAAGTGGTGAAATTGGAGAATGGATTCAGATAGGTGGGCCTAATATAGTTATATTTTCTAGTCTTAATGATCCAAATGCTGTTGCTACAGGTTTTGCTACAGTTTCATCTGCATATGTATTTCAATGGACGATATCTTATCTTCATCCTGGTCCATCCTGTAGTGCATCTATTTCTGATACAGTTACAATTACTACAAATAGCTCTCAAGCTGCGTCAAACTCTGATGCAGGCCCAGATGCTTGTTATCCTTCTGGTACAAGTACTTTTAATCTAGGAGGTAATACGCCTACGCTATCAGAATCTGGAACCTGGACTGTAACTCCTACGACAGGAGTTGTAATCGCTGATCCAAATGATCCTAATACGATGGTGACAGTTCCCGGAAATGGGACTTATGTTTTTACATGGTCTATTGAAACGGTAAGCGGACTATGCGAACCCAACAAAAACAGCGTTTCTGTAACTATAGCAAATACTCCTCCAGCAGCAAATGCAGGACCTGATCAGGAAATATGCGGTAACACCATTACCATGGCTGCAACAGCCAGTAGTGGCGGAATTGGAACCTGGACAAGAATTTCGGGTGCTGGAAATTATAGCATAAGCGATGAACATGACCCAAATGCTGTATTTACTTTTACTTACAGCGGTTATTATATTTTTAGATGGACTATAAATGCAGATGTTTGTGGTGTTGCCTTTGATGATGTAACCGTATCAATCGGGATTCCTCCTCATACTGCCGTAGCAGGACCAGATCAATATATTTGTAGTAACACGAGTGTTACTATGGTTGGAAATAATTATGATGATTTTTTTGAAAGCGGACAATGGACTTTACTCTCTGGAGCTCCTAATCAACCAAATATTCTAAATCCATCAAATCCAAACACTGTAATTAATGGACTTGTTGCTGGTACTTATATTTTTAGATGGACTATTTTGGCAAAAAATATTTATCTATGTACTGGTAGTTTTGATGATATGACTGTTGTAGTTGCTCCTGCAGCCAATGCTGGACCAGATCAGTCCTTTTGTGATGTAAGCAGTATACAACTTATAGGAAATAATAATTCGACAGGAACATGGGTTCTTACTAGTACAACCGGAAACGTAAATGATGTAATTATTACGCAATCTCCACCTGACAGTTATATTGCCAATGCTACTGTTGTACCCGGAAACAGTTATGTTTTTACTTATATGACCGATCCTGTTACTTATCCAGATAGTTCGGTTTGTCCCGGATCATCAGATTCAGTAAATATTGATATTTTTAGTGGAGCTAGTGTTGATCCTAATGCTGGAGCAGATCAAATTTTATGTATTCAGGATGTTGGAGGAATTACATCTTTAAATGGGAATACTCCACCTCCTGATGTTTCTTTAGCCCAGTGGCGTTTTGCTTTTCAGCCTTCAGGAAGTGTTGCCGTTATTGATACTCCTAATGCTCCCAATAGTACAGTTTCAGGTTTAACTGTTCCCGGACTTTATATCTTAGAGTGGGTATTCGAAAGCAATAGTTGCCGTACCTTATCAGATATTGTAAGAATAGAGATGAATGCTGTGCCAAGTACAGCAAATGTAGGTCCTGATGATACAGCTGCTTGCCAAACAACGTATAAAACTGCCGCGGTTCCACCAACAGTAGGTATCGGAACTTGGTCTTTTGCAAGCCCTACCGACGATCCATCCGGAGGAGACGTAGTAATCGACAGTCCAAATAGCCCCGTAACAACATTATCTAATATAACTACATTAGGAACGTATATCTTAACATGGACAGTAACAAATGGCCCATTTAGCAATCCGTCTTTATGCCAGCCTACCTCAGATACTGTTCAAATAACTTTTAATGATATCCCCCCTTCTATAGCAAACGCAGGACCCGATCAAGAGTTATGCGATGTTAGTCTTGCTACTATGAATGCAGTGGCTGTAACTTCAGGTTTAGGAACTTGGACACAAGTACCTGGTGGCCCTAATACAGCCAATATTGCATCGCCAAATAATGAAAAATCTTTAATGTTAGGATTGATTCCCGGAACGTATGAATTCTTATGGACTGTTACAACTCTTAATTTAAATGGATGTATTTCTCAGGATTCTGTTAAAGTTACGATATATCAATTGCCTTCAACGGCTAATGCTGGACCAGACCAGACAATTCCGCAATTTTCGCCAGTAAATCTAAATGCTGTTCCACCAACAGTAGGAACAGGAGTTTGGAGTCAGGTTTCTGGCCCAACAGTTATTGGGTTTGATGATAAAACATCTCCAACAACTGCTATTGCTGGAACTATCTCAGGAACTTATGTTTTACAATGGACAGTAACTAATGGCAATTGTGCTGTTTCTATAGATACTGTTACCATAACTATTCTTGCTGTTGCTGATTTAGAATTAACAAAATCAGTTACACCTGGTAAAGGAAGCGCAGGTGATATTGTAACCTTTAATATTCAGGTTTTTAATAACAACTCATTGGGTGGTACAGTCGATGCAACTGG
Organism: Flavobacterium sp. KMS; assembly: GCF_000813005.1. Taxonomy (GTDB): domain Bacteria; phylum Bacteroidota; class Bacteroidia; order Flavobacteriales; family Flavobacteriaceae; genus Flavobacterium. The sequence goes on from NZ_JSYP01000003.1 coordinate 167,464, forward strand.
TGTAGCTGTTCGGGATTTCCTTCCTACAGGTTATACTATAGTCCCGGGTTCTGTTAATCTTGCTGGGCAATATAATATTGGTGATAATACAATTTTATGGTCTAATCTAATGGTTCCTAACGGAGGCAGATTAAACTTAATTTTTCAAGCTACTATTAATTCAACAGGATCTTATGTAAATGTTGCCGAGATTGTTGCTTCAAATCAATTTGATCCGGATAGTACACCAAATAATCATATCCCATCAGAAGACGATCAGGATAAAGCAGCTATAATACTAGATATTGTCGATTTATCGCTTACCAAATCAGTATCACCTTCAGTAGTGAGTATCAATGACAATGTAATATTTACTATAAGTGTTATCAATAGCGGCCCTAATAATGGCAGCGGAATAACTGTTCTGGATAAATTACCCCCAGGATATACTTATGTGAGCGATAATGGTGCTGGTAAATATAATAATACTACAGGTATCTGGAATGTTGGAAATCTTAATAATGGGAATTCTATTTCGCTTCAAATTACGGCAAAGGTTAATGTGGCAACCTCTGCCAATTATATAAATATTGCCGAGATTCAAACTGCCCGACAATTAGATCCTGACAGTACTCCGGGTAACGGACTCCCTGAGGACGATATGGATGATGCCGCAATAACTTTAAAACTGGCAGATTTAGAACTTAGCAAAACAGTATTGCCTACAAGTGCTGCTGCTGGCGATGTAGTAGATTTCACCCTCACTCTCGTAAATAAAGGTCCAGGAAATGCTACTGGAGTAAACATACAAGATGTTATTCCGGTTGGTTATACTTTAGTTCCGGGATCAGTATCTAATGGTGGATTATATGAAGTAGCAAGTGCAAAACTCGAATGGAAAAACTTAGTATTGGCTAACGGTGCTTCTACAAATTTGACATTTAAAGCAACTGTAAATCCTACAGGCAATTATTTAAATACGGCTCAGGTAACAGCAAGTGATTTACTTGATCCTGATAGTACACCAAATAATGACGATGGCGATCAGAGTGAAGATGATGAAGCCAATGCAAAAATTATCTTTATTGGTCCATCTGCAGATTTGTCTTTGATTAAAAATGTAGTTGCAGGGAATTCAAGTCCTTTTATAGGAACTCAGATTTCTTTTGAACTTATTATTACCAACAGCGGACCAAACAATGCAACAGGCGTTCAGGTACAAGATTTGTTGCCATCTGGTTATGAATTTATAAATTATAGTTCATCTGCTGGACTTTATGATGAAAGTACAGGTTTTTGGAATGTAGGTAGTATCGATACAGGAGTTTCAGAATCTCTTATTCTTGATGCAAAAGTATTGCCTACAGGTACTTACTTAAACATAACTCAGGTTACAGCCAGTGATTTACCCGATCCTGATAGTACACCAAATAATGATGATGGTAATCAGACTGAAGATGATGAAGATAGTGTATTTATTACCCCTATTCAGCCTTATACCGATTTATCATTAACCAAATCGGTTGATAATCCAACACCTTTAGTTGGGGCGCAAGTTACTTTTAAAGTTGTAGTGACCAATAATGGCCCGCAAAACGATACAGGTGTTCAGGTAACCGATTTGCTTCCGGATGGATATACTTACAACGCATTTACAGTTTCTACAGGAACTTACAACCCTGTAACAGGATTATGGGTAATTGGTAATTTAATCGATGGAGAATCAGAAACGCTGCAAATAACAGGGACTGTAAATGCTACAGGAAATTATTTAAATATTGCTGAGGTAACTGCAGCAAGTCTTCCTGACCCTAATTCTACCCCAAATAACGGAGTTACTACAGAAGATGATTATGCAACAGCAACGATTACACCAACGAATCAAGCTTCAGATTTATCTTTAACCAAATCAGTTAATAGTCCAACACCATTAGTTGGCTCACAAGTAACATTTAGTGTTGTAGTAACCAATAACGGTCCGCAAGATAATACTGGAGTTCAGGTTACCGATTTACTTCCAGATGGATATGTGTATAACGGATTTACAGTTTCTACAGGAACTTACAATTCTACAACAGGATTATGGACAGTTGGTAATCTTATCAATGGAAAATCAGAAACCTTACAGATTACTGGAACTGTAAACCTAACAGGCGATTACATGAATATTGCCGAGGTAACTGCAGCAGGTCTTTCCGATCCTAATTCTACCCCGAATAACGGAGTTACTACAGAAGATGATTATGCAACAGCAACGATTACACCAACTAATCAAGCTTCAGATTTATCATTGACCAAATCAGTTAATAATCCAACGCCTTTAGTTGGCTCACAAGTAACATTTAGTGTTGTAGTGACCAATAATGGTCCGCAAGATAATACTGGTGTTCAGGTAACCGATTTATTACCTTCAGGATATACTTATAACGGATTTACAGTTTCTACAGGAACTTACAATTCTACAACAGGCTTATGGACGGTTGGTAATCTTATCAATGGAAAATCTGAAACCCTACAGATTACAGGAACTGTAAATACAACAGGTGATTATCTGAATATTGCTGAGGTAACTGCGGCAAGTCTTCCCGACCCTAATTCTATCCCAAATAACGGAGTTACTACAGAAGATGATTATGCAACAGCAACGATTACACCAACTAATCAAGCTTCGGATTTATCATTGACCAAATCAGTTAATAATCCAACGCCTTTAGTTGGCTCACAAGTAACATTTAGTGTTGTAGTGACCAATAATGGTCCGCAAGATAATACTGGGGTTCAGGTAACCGATTTATTACCTTCAGGATATACTTATAACGGATTTACAGTTTCTACAGGAACTTACAATCCTGTAACAGGGCTATGGATTGTTGGGAATTTAATTAACGGAAAATCAGAAACCCTACAAATAACAGGAACTGTAAACCTAACAGGCAATTATATAAATAGTACTGAGGTAACTGCGGCTGGTCTTCCTGACCCAAATTCTACCCCGAATAACGGAGTTACTACAGAAGATGATTATGCAACAGCAACTACGATTCCAATAAATCAGGCTGCAAATTTATCTTTAACTAAAACTGTAGATAAGTTAAATCAGTTGATTGGTAATCAAGTTGTATTTGAAGTAATAATAACTAATAGTGGCCCTCAGAATGCTACAGGAGTTGAAGTAACTGATTTATTACCTTCTGGATATACTTACAGCAGTTTTACAGCTACTAAAGGAACTTATAATAAGACTAACGGAAAATGGAATATTGGATCTTTGATAAATGGAGATTCACAAACGCTACAAATTACTGCCATTGTAAATGCAACAGGCAATTATGTAAATGTCGCTGAAGTAACGGCAAGTAGTTTGCCAGATCCAAATTCAACTCCAAATAATGGTGTTGTAACCGAAGATGATTATGCAACAGCCGTAGTTACTCCTACTAGTCCCATGGCCGATTTATCTCTTGTAAAAACTGTTTTAGGAAGCAATTTAAGTCCTGTATTCGACTCAACAGTTACTTTTGAAATTACGGTAAGTAATAGCGGTCCACAAACGGCAACTGGTGTAAAAGTAATAGACTTATTGCCAAGCGGATATCAATATATCACCTACAGCTCAACAGTGGGACAATATCTTAATACAACTGGAATTTGGGATATAGGATCTGTTTCTAGTGGTACTTCTGCCTCTTTATTTGTTACTGTAAAAGTAAATACTACCGGTAATTATACTAACACGGCCGAGGTTTACGCTTCAAATGTATTAGATCCGGATAGTACCCCAAATAATAATGATCCTAACGAAGATGATATTTCTACACTCGTACTTACTCCAGTTTCCGCTGTTGCAGATCTTTCGATAGATAAAAAAGTCGTTAATAATACCCTTACGCCTAATGTAGGGTCTCTAATTACTTTTTCGGTAACAGTAACCAATTCAGGACCGAGTACTGCAACTGGTGTAACAATAAAAGATATTTTGCCTTCAGGATATGATTTTGTATTCTATAATGTAACCTCTGGAAGTTATAATCGCGTTAACGGAATATGGTCGCCAGGAACGATTCTGTCTGGTAATAGCCATACTTTATTAATTAATGTTTATGTAAAAAATCCAACTGGAGCTACAGATGAATATCTTAATACTGCCGAGATAATGACTTCAGATCAATTAGATCCAGATAGTACACCAGGTAATGGAGTTACTACAGAAGATGATTATGATAGCATATCAGTAACACCAGTAATTGTTATGGCCGATTTATCTATTAGTAAAATAGCATTAAATCAAGATGCTACTCATGATGTGGGTTCACAAGTTATTTTTACAGTTACTGTTACCAATGATGGTCCGGCAGATGCAACTGGCGTATTAGTTAAAGATTTATTACCGCCTGGTTTTGAGTATACAACCAGCAGTCCTACAAGTGGTCTTTACGACTATATTACAGGAGTTTGGAATACAGGAATAGTTGCTAATGGTACTACACAATCTCTTGATATATATACTAAAGTAAACCCTCCGACAGGAGTTGCTAATGAATACACAAATACAACCGAAATTATTGCTAGTAACCTGCCTGATCCTGACTCTACACCAAATAACGGAGTTATAACAGAAGATGATTATGATAGTTTACAAATTAAAGTAGCTGTTGCCGATTTAAGTTTAGAGAAAACAGTCAGCAATAAAAATGCAAATGTAAATGAAGTCGTAACTTATACCATACAACTAAACAACGATGGGCCGAGTACAGCTACAGGAGTTGCTGTAGAAGATATGATTCCTATAGGATTATCCCATATTACCAATATCAATAACGGAGGAGTATTTAGCAAAAGCATCATAAAATGGGTGAATTTAACCGTGCCTGTTGGCGGAATAACGCTAACGTATCAGGTAACAGTCGAGAATCCGCATGGACTTGATAGCTTCGATTATCAAAATATTGCTCAGGTTACAGCTAGTAATCAGTTTGATCCAGATAGTAAACCAAATAACGACAATGGAGATCAAAGCGAAGACGACGAAGATTCGGAATTCATAAACATTCCTTCAACTGATATTGCAATAAATAAAGAAGTTGATAAAACAGATGTTCCTATGGGCAGCGAGGTAATCTTCACGATCACAGCAGAAAATCTTGGTGGTTTAACAGCTACAAATGTTGAGGTACAAGACATTCTCCCAAAAGGATATTCATTAACTAGTTTTACTGTAACATCGGGAGCATATAATAGTTCAACAGGAATCTGGACAATACCAAGCGTAAACGCAGGAAGTTCTCAAACATTGACAATTAATGTAAAAGTATTAGACTTTAAAGATTATCTAAATACGGTAAGTTTAATAAAAATGGATCAGATAGATACCAATCCGTCAAACAATCAGGATACTGCAACGATTTCTCCTAATTGCCTGAAAATTTACAATGAGTTTTCTCCAAATGACGACGGACAAAATGATACTTTTTATATCGATTGTATATCACAATATCCTGATAATCGCCTTCAGATATTTAACCGTTGGGGGAATTTAATTTACAATAAAAAAGGATATAATAATACTTGGGATGGAAAAGCAGATGGATCTGCGAAAGTGCTTCCAGAAGGAACCTATTTCTACATCCTTGATCTCGGAGATGGTTCGGCTAAAACCTCAGGATGGCTTTATTTAAAATAAAATGAATAACCAAAATTAAATTGGCTATGATTCAAAATATAAAAAAGATTTTCACCATCATAACGATGCTATCTGTATTTAGCGGTTTGGCACAACAAGATCCGCAATACACACAGTATATGTATAATACGCTTAGTGTTAACTCTGCGTATGCCGGATCGTTAGGACATTTGGCTGTAACCGGAATATACAGAACCCAGTGGGTTGGTCTGGAAGGAGCACCAAAAACGGCATCATTTAGTTTGGATACGCCACTAGGAAAACGCGTAGGATTAGGCTTATCTGTAATTAGTGAAGAAATCGGACCATCGGAAGAACAATACATAGATGCTAATTTCTCTTATACGATACAATCAGGACCAACTCATCAACTATCTTTTGGTATAAAAGGAGGCGGACGCGTATTAAATATCGATTGGACAAAAGGAAGTTATAGAGATCCTGATGCTCAGTTTCGCGAAAACATTACTAACAAATTCTTGCCCGTTATTGGCGCTGGTTTGTACTGGCACGGAGAAAGAGATTATATCGGACTATCAATTCCGAATTTTATGACACGGGAACGATATGATTATGATGATATTGCGGATGATCTTGTAAACCAACGCATGCACTTATATCTTATTGGTGGAATTGTTTTTGATTTATCGGCTCATACAAAATTTAAACCAGCAACTTTGCTTAAGTACGTTGCAGGTGCACCATTAATTGCTGATTTTTCGGCCAACTTTATGTTTAACGATTGTCTGACTCTTGGCGCATCATATCGTACCTCCGATTCAGTAAGCGGATTGGTTTCTTTGCAAATATCACCGCAAATACTAGTAGGTTATGCGTATGATTATACCACAACCGAATTACAAAATTACAATAGTGGCACACATGAAATTATGCTAAGATTTGAATTGGTATCACGCAAAAAAGGATTAAAATCGCCTAGATTCTTTTAATACTATGCTATATGAAAAGAACGATTATTATACTTGTATTATTAGTTATGCAGTTGGTTTATTCGCAAACGAAAAACAAAACTGCCGATGCTCTATTTGATAAAATGTATTATATAGAAGCAGCAAAATCGTATGAAATGTCTATAAAAAATGGAGACGTTTCTAAAGAGATTTTGCAGCGTGTAGGAGATGCTCATTATTTTAATACGCAAATGGAAAATGCAAGTAAATGGTATGGTAAGCTCCTTGCCGATTATTCAAATGAAGTTTCCGCTGAATATTATTTCCGTTATGCACAATCCTTACAAGGAATCCAGAATTATGAATTGGCTAAAAAATGGATGAAAAGTTTTTCTGAAAAACAAAAAGCATCAGATTCCAGAGGCGAGAATTTTTCACTAAAAACAGTAACACTAGAAGATATTAAAGCTATAAAACCACAGTTTATACTCGAAAATCTGGATATAAATTCGGCTTATTCCGATTTTGGACCAATGTTTTATAAAGGCGATTTAGTTTACTCTACAACCGTAGATTCCTCTTATTTAAAAACAGCTAAATACGGATGGAATGATCAGCCGTTTTTAAACCTTCAACTAGGCAAAATTAGCCCGACACAAACCGATGTGACTTTTAAAGAACGTTTCGGGAAAGAGATTACAACACAATATCATGAAGCTTGCGTGGCTTTTTCGCCTGACGAAAAAACAATTTATTTTACAAGAAATAATTATAACGGAAAACTGAAAAGAGATGCTAAAGGAATCAATAATTTAAAAATGTATTCGGCAAAAGCTGTGGAAAATGGAAACGGTACTGTAAAATGGGAAAACGTAAAAGAACTTCCTTTTAACAGCGATAACTATTCTGTTGGGCAACCATCTGTAAGTAAAGACGGAAAAAAACTATACTTTATTTCGGATATGCCAGGAACAATTGGTTCTACAGATGTTTTTGTTGTTGATATTTTAGGCGAAGATCAATATTCGAATCCTAAAAATTTAGGAGAGAAAGTAAATACTAGCGGACGCGAAATGTTTCCTTTTATAACTGATAAAGCATTATATTTTTCATCTGATGGATTCTTGGGTCTGGGTGGACTTGATGTTTTTGAAAGCCGATTAAACAACGAAATTTTTAATACGCCAGTTAATCTTGGCGCTCCATTAAATAGCAATCTAGATGATTTTGGTTATATCGTAAACGAAGAAACCAATAAAGGTTTTGTTTGTTCCAACAGAAAAACAGGCAAAGGCGATGATGATATTTATTCTTTCGAAAGAAGCTGTACACAATCGATTAAAGGATATGTTTTTGATGCTATTTCTAATGCTAAAATAGCGGGAGCCATTGTTACGCTTAAAAATAAAGAAAATCAAAAAATTGATGAAACAGTTTCTAAAATTGATGGTAGTTACGAGTTTGACGGAAACATTGCTTGTAGCACCTCTTATACAATTGAGGCTGCAAAAGATAATTTTGCAACAAATACAAAAGCAATTACTACGGCTGAAAGTTCTGGGGTAATACAAGTTCCTATTGACCTTGACCCTGCTCTTATAGAACGCAAAGACGGTTTATTAAAAATAAAAATTGGTATTATTTTCTTTGATCTTGATAAGTCGAATATCCGATATGATGCCGCAATAGAATTAAATAAAGTAGTTTTATTAATGAGCCAATACCCAACAATAATTATTAAGATAGAATCCCACACCGATTCCAGAGCTAATGACCAGTACAATCTTGAACTCTCTGACCGACGAGCAAAATCAACCAGAGATTATATAATCTCTCAAGGAATTGCCCCTGATAGAATCGAAAGTGCAATTGGTTACGGAGAAACACAGCTTATTAATAATTGCTCAAACGGAGTTCCTTGTACTGAAGTACAACATCAAATAAACAGACGTAGTGAATTTATTATCACTAAGATGTAATTTAAAATAATAAAAATATTCTAATGTTGATTACTCAATAAAGTCGGAACAATAAGAATTAAAATATACTATAATAAAAAGAAGCTGTATCAAATCTTTCATTGATACGGCTTCTTTCTATTTTGCTTTTATACAATATTTTATTCCGTTTTCCCTTTGAATGAAGCGTAGATTGCCATAGCATGTCCATGACCTAATTCAAATTCTTCTTTAAGCCAATTGGTAATTTGGGTGGCTTTTACAGTTTCAATAATGTTTCCGTCTTTCAGGAATCCTTTCTTTTCAGCCAGTTCTTTAAATTCTGCTGGTGTTTTACCAGTCTTGGCTTTAATATTATCTATATACGCTTGAAATGACATAATCGTGTTGGTTTAGTTTGTGATACAATTTATAGTAATAGTTAATCTTTAGCAGATGAATAATAGAGCATCCATTGATAACCAAATTTATCCGTAAGATGACCAAATAAGGCTCCAAAAAAAGTTACTTCTAAAGAATGAGTTGCAACGCCATCTTTAGCCAGATAAGCATAGGCATTTCTTATTTCTTCTTCAGTGTTAAAAGTAAGCATCATAGCAACATTATTACCTTTAACTAAATTTTCTGGAGCCATATCTGATCCCATAATTACAATAGAGTCACTCTTAAGTGTGGCATGCAAAATACATTTTTTCATTTTCTGAGGCAAATCTTTTGCCATTGGTGAGTCGGCTATGGTTTGTAGTTTGAGTTCACCACCAAGACAAGCTTTGTAAAATGTCATAGCTTCCTGGCAATTGCCATTAAATGTTAAATAAGAATTAAGCTGTACCATTTTTATTGTGTTATTGTTGTGGGAATTTAGTTAGATCCATATATAGAACTTCCCAAAGATGCCCATCTAAATCTTCAAAGCTTCGTTGTTGCATAAAACCATAATCTTTAGCTTCAGAAGATTCCTTACCTCCTGCTCCTACGGCTTTATCGATCATTGTATTCACTTCCTGAGTGCTATCTACAGATAAAGAGTTAATTACAGAAGCGGTTTTAAAAGTATTACCGATTTCTTTTTTGGTAAATTCATTAAATTTTGAATGCGTTAAAAGCATTACATAGATTTCTTCGGTCAAAACCATACAAGCAGCAGTTTCATCTGTAAACTGTGGGTTATTTGTAAATCCGATTGCTGAATAAAAGGACATTGCCTTTTGTAAATCTGCTACAGGCAGATTGATAAAAATTTTCGTAGCCATTTGTCTAATTTTTTAATTGTTAATTGATTAATACAAAGATCGAACAGAAATAATAGAATATGAATATACAAAAATGACAACAAAAGGGTGATTTGCGACAAACTATATTTATCTTTGAAATAGTAAGAAATTAAAGCTATGATAAAAAAAGTTAGTATTCTTGTTCCTGAAAGTTCTGTTTTGCAAGCTATTGCAGACCCTCAGTATTTATTTTCGGCAGTAAACCAATTTATGGTTTCATCTGGTAAAGAACCGCTGTTTGAAGTACAGTTAGTTGGCTTAAAAAATGAAGTAAAGCTAAATGACGGATTATATTCTGTAAATGCATCTCATCTTTTAAAAGATATTACAAAGACTGATCTAATTGTAATACCTGCATTGTTTGGAGATATGAAGAATGCGATAGCTCTAAATCAACAATTTTTGCCTTGGATAAACGAACAATATGATAAAGGAGCCGAAGTCGCTTCCTTATGTGTTGGCGCATTCTTGTTGGCATCTACAGGTTTATTAAATAATAAAAAATGTTCTACACATTGGGGTTTTCAAAACGAGTTTAGAGAAATGTTTCCCGAAGTAGAAGTTGTAGATGGAAGTATAATTACCGAAGAACTGCGTATTTATTCTAGTGGAGGAGCAAATTCTTATTGGAATTTGTTATTGCATCTGGTAGAAAAATATACGGATAGACAAACTGCTATATTAGCTTCTAAATATTTTGCTATTGATATAGATAGAGATAGCCAGGCAGCATTTGCAATGTTTCAGGGACAAAAAAATCATAATGATGCTGCAATTAAACAAGCACAGGAATTTATAGAAGATAATATTCAGGAGAAAATTACAATTGATGAATTGGCAGAATTAGTACTATTAGGCAGAAGAAGTTTTGAAAGACGATTTAAAGCCGCGACCAATAATTCTGTTTTAGAATATATAAACAGAGTAAAAATTGAGTTTGCTAAAAAGAGTTTTGAAACCAGTCGTAAGAATATTAACGAAGTAATGTACGATGTAGGTTATACAGATACCAAAGCATTTCGTAGTATTTTCAAAAAAGTTACTGGATTAAACCCAATCGAATACCGCAATAAGTACAATAAAATGGTTCTTAATTAATACTCATATAGCTCACAGTTTCAACCGTGTGATACAGATTGCGATAATGCATTATGCTTCAACGGCTAAAACCGTTGGCAATGTTTACAACACCCGATAGCACGGAAATTCTTTCCGTGTCCGCAAGATGTATTCTTAATCAAGATATAAGTTTATATCATTTTAAATTCCAGAGCTCCGATGGAGTAATTACGGATTATAATTTTCTAAAACTTCCTGAGAGCTAAAGTATTTTCTAAACTTGAAAATCACATTTAATAGCGGGAAATTCCTTGTATATGTTGCATCACTTAAAGTAAAAAAAAGACTTTTTTGAAAATATTACTTTCCTATATTTGTTTACAACAAAACCAAAGTTTTTTCACAAACTGACGTTATGTGCCATTTAATCATATAATTAAATTATAAATTATGACAATAAAACATTTAACGATATTTTTGTTTTTTGCCTTACTTGGGTGTAAAAGTAATCAGCAAAATGTTGAAAATGCGATTACAAAAAATGCCTTACAGTTATTAGAGGACAAAAGATTTCATTCTGTTTCAATAGCTGTGTTTAAAGATGGAGAATCTACAATAAAACATTTTGGAGAATTATCTATTGGAAAAGGAAACAAACCAAACGATTCTACACTTTATGAATTAGCTTCTGTAACTAAAACTTTTACGGGCTATGTAGCCGCTAAAGCCGTACTTGATAAAAAAATAAATTTAGATGATGATATTAGAATTTATCTAAGCGAACCTTATCCTAATTTAGAATTTAATGGAGAATGTATAACAATCAAGCACCTCCTCACGCATACAAGTGGGTTTCCTAATTTCCCTATAAAAAGCGAAAATAAAGAAGCTTTTTTTGAAGGATTAAAACTAATCAAAATTGAAACGAAACCTGGAGAAATATATTCCTATTCAAACACAGCTCCAGAGTTAACAGCATATATACTTGAAAAAGTGTATCAAAAACCTTATGAGGAATTGGTAATTGAATTTGTTTTGAAACCAAATAAAATGAACCAAACCAAATTCACCTTAAATGATAATGAAAGAGCAATTTTAGTAAAGGGCTACAATGATAAAAACGAGTTAATGCCAAACTTCAATAGAACTTTATGGGGCGGAATTTCAGGATTGCACTCTACGCCTACGGATTTAGTAAAATATATGAAATTACAACTTGACAAGTCAAATCTTGTTGTAAATGAATCTCATAAAAAATTATACAAAGAAGGTTCTGATTTTTGGGAGGGTTATCATTGGTATATATTAGAAAATGATAATGAATTAATTTATAGACATCACGGAGGTATATACGGAATGCAAAATTGGTTTGTGATTTATCCTAAAAAAAATATGGGAATATCTATATTAACAAATACCAGTTTTAATGAAACAGGAGAAATTTTGGAAAACGTGGTTGATAAATTATATGAAGACCTAAATAAATAGATATAAACAGAAAAAAAACAGCACATAACCTCTATAATAATGGCAGATTTAGGCCTTAATTTTATGATATGTGTGCTATAAATACAATGTTCTGATGGAGTAATTACGGATTATAATTTTCTAAAACTTCTAAAAAAAAGGTGCTGTCCAAAAATTAGACAGCACCTTTTTTATTACTTAAGAAATAATGAGTTTTGTAAATAGCTATTGTGAAATACTGCTATTTTTTGGTGGAAAAAAGAAATGCATAGGTTTACTTAAAAAGTACCTGAAGATTGCTCTTGCCACTTGTCTTAGTTCTGAAAGCGGAATGTTTCGAGAACGAAATGCAAGTCCAAGCGATAAGCTGAAACTAACCATGAAATTGACCAAACCGATGATTCCGATACCTAATACTGACCAGATAAACATCCATTGAGTAACATAAAAGTCGGTTCCGTATAAAGCCAACGCAAAGTTTCCACTTGCAAAAGTAATGTGCCTGATATCTATATTTAATCCGAAGAATATCCCAATAAAAGCTGTACTTCCCATAAAAACACCAAACCAGAAATTAGAAATAATACCTGCCCATTTTTTTTCATATAAAGAGGCTAATTTCTTAGTCCATTTTTTACCTAAACTCAATTTTAATAATGGATGTTCCTGAATACGATAGTATATATGATTGTGTTTGTCACGATTGGCGATACTACCCGCAATAATTCCTGATAAGAATAGAAAAACCCCTGCTATGGCAGCATGAAAAATTGCTGCAGAATAAATCGGATTTAGATCTTGCATTAAAGTTGGCCATTTTTCCTTAGCTATATTATAATGAAAAGTTTGGTCAATAAGCCAGATTCCGAGTAATGAAACTGGAAAAGCTATAATAACGTTCCCTACAAAAGCGATAAACTGTGAGCGGAATACACGAGCAAAAAATATTGCAAATTCTTTATACTTATAGTCTTTTTTGTCCTGTGTTTTTTGCTTAAAGCCTTCTTGTAAAGCCCTTACCAGTGCAGAAGCGGTCATTGCAGGCTGTTTTGTTGCAAGCGTAAACCCAAGAATATAAATGATTATAAATCCGATAGAATAGTTCATGCTGTATAAAAAAACATGTCCAAATCCGCTTGCTTCTACTTTACCTAATAACAGTTTAATGATACACAGTATTCCTACGATAAAACCTCCACCAGCAGCAGAATAAAACATTTTATAATACTCCTTACGACTATTAGTAATATAATGTTCTCCAGTATTGGCAGTATGCTGGGTTATTTCATAAGATAAAAGCTGAGTACTCTCATTAACTAATTTCTGGATATTATTTTTATCACAATTGTATTTAATCAGTTTATACGCTAGAGAAATTGTATTTCTTTTAGCATCTTCTTGATTGCCTTGTATCAAAAGTGGTAATAGCGATTTAAGTCGCTGAAGTTGCTGACGAATTCGTAAAAGACTTTGATTTACGTGTAATGAAATACCGAATTTATTACTGTTTTTAAAAGCAGTTTCTATATAATCTACACATTGTTTGTGCAGAATAATTAATTGTTTGTAACCTAAATCATCTTCATTGATTGCATTCTCAGGAGAATCAATTAGTTTCTCATTCATTAATAACAATTCTCGCTGAAAAGCAATAAATGGGCTTTCGAGATTTTCATATTCTGGCACCATTTGTATTACATCTGTCTCCATGGCAGACCCACAAATGCGATAAGTAATTACTTCCATTGCAAAAATTAACTCATTAAACGAAGAGTTTTCGTCAGTGAATCCATAAATAGAATGAAATTTAAGCAAATAAAATAGCTCTAGGATTTGCTCTTGAGGTATTTTTTTAATCCATATCGGGTCAGTATTAACAAAGAATATTTGATTTAAAATAAATTGCAATGTGTCCTTTTCAGGTTGCTCAGGAATTAATTTAGCGAAAATCCTTTTGCGAACTTCAAAAAAGAAATTGGCATCTTGAAGAATACCTGCATCAGAAAGGATTTTATTAAACTTTTTCTTTTCTAAATGGGCATTAACGCAAACCATCAGTCCGTTACGATAATTTTCATTCTCCTTAAGTAGACTAATTAGCTCCGATAAATCAACAGCAGTAACAGTTTTTGGGTTTTTCGGGCGAATTAAATTCACCAGTTCTACCAGTAATTCTACATTTTCGCTATTAAATTCCCATAACTGGGCATTATTAAAGTTTTTTTCAAAATAGTATTTTAATGTCATTTTTGGTTTTCTCCTCAATTTCATTCTAATCAAATTTATTATAGCAAATCTTTTTATATCGGGTACAAAAAGTGAGCTTGTTTGAGTTTGCAATATACTGTATAAGAATTATAGTCATTTTAATTTTCTCTTAAAGTATTCTCGCGATAGTTTATTTAGACAGAATTTTAATTCATTTCTAATTTTTGATTTTACTTTTGAAGGGGGAAAAATGTCAAACAGAAGTGCTTTTTGCCTTTTTTAGATTCATAGCTATAATTGCTGCTATCATAATTATAATTCCAATGATCTGGACAAAAGTTATATTTTCTCCTAACACCAAACTAGCAGTAAGAACAGCTACTGGCAACTCAACAGTCATTAAAAGACCACTTGTTGTCACTCCTACTTTAGGAATACCTACAGCAAACAAAGCTGGCGGTAATATGGTTCCGAATACAGAAAGGAAAAGTCCCCATTTTAATAAATGAAAGTCAAAATGATTAGAGAAAACGATAGGCTGAAAGTTTACTATTAAAATACAAAGAGCAGAACCTGTCATAATCCATGCACTTCTGTTTTGCCAGTTTCCTTCCTTTCCAGTCTTGCTATTAAGTATAATATAAATAGAGTAAATAAGTGAAGCCAACAGCACAAATCCAATACCTTTTAATGATAAAGAACTCCCTTCATTAAAATTTATTCCACTTGCCAAAACCGTCCCAAAAATAACAACTCCAGTTACTATTAATTCCATTTTAAGCGGTTTCTTACCGTACAAAAGCCATTCTAGCAAAATACCAATCCATGTAAACTGCATAAGTAATACTATAGCAATTGATGCAGGAATGTACTTTACCGATAAATAATACAGAAAAGTTGTAATACCAATTGCTGCTCCTGTAATTAAAAGCCACCCTATTTCTTTAGGTTTACGACGTTCTTTATTTGTAAAAAACACAATTCCCCATAATACAATCGCTCCCAATAGCGCTTGAATAAAAGATACTTCGGGAGTTGTATATCCTTGCTTATATGCAAGTTTTACAAACGAAGAAAGAATACCAAAACTTGCAGCGCCCACAAGTACCATTAAAACATATCTAAACATTATATTTTTTTTAAATTATTTAAAGTTCTCTCTTTATAACTTTTCTTTCCGATTTTTTCCTCAATCAGTTCTAGATTTTTTAAGAAAAGTTCATTTCCATCTAGTAATTCGTTCATGGTAAGAATACAAGCTTCCCAACATTTTTCTAATTGAGGCAAGGCTAACTTTGCTTTTTCAGTAAGGTATAGCAGTTGTTTCCGAGAATCGGTAGTATCAGTTTTGGTTTCTATATACCCTTTTGCTTTCATGTTCCTGATAATCTTAACAATTGCAGGATGTGACATTTGCAAACGCTCTGATATTTCGGTTACCGTGAGCTCTTCATGTTTTTTTAAAAGCAAGAATATAAGATGCCAATTCGGCTCAATATCTACTCCAACAGCTTTATAAAAGTCTTTAGTACTATAAAGTATATTATCCGTAAGTCGCTTTAATCGGCTGGTAAGTCCCACCAATTGTAATTCTATTAAAAAATCGTTCTGTATCATAAATTACGTAACTAGTTACGCAAATATAAAAAAAATACGTAACTAGTTACGTTGTTTGCGAAAAAAGAGGATAATTTAAATAAAGTATGATTACGAAATGTGTTTAATGAAGAGAATTTAGTTACATAAAAAATAGTTGGGATTTTCCCGATTATTGGTAATTTATTAAAAGAATGATGACACTCCAAATAATTAATTTTACTTATTGTTTAATTTTGTACTGTAAGAAAAACGTGTATCTTTAAAACAATATAAAATTTATATTATTTTAAATTATTTATTTAAAATTCAGATGATTGTAAATAAGTTATGCATAAAACTTAAAAAATAAGAAAGAAAATTTCCAAAATCAATAGCGGTAAAACTAAGAATCTCAATAATGGCTCTTAGAGCGTATTATAATTTTAAGTGTATAACATTTAGTGAAATACAAATTGCTTACATGACAAAAACTGGATAACTTACAAGAAAAAACTAATGGAATCTATTGAGCTAAAAGAAAAAGAATTTAATGTTTTTGCCTGTTCTAATTGTGGAGGCGAACTTAAATACAAACCTGGCACTACAACTTTAGTTTGCGACCACTGCAATACTAAAAATGAAATTCCTCAAGAAAAAACAATAATTGAAGAACTCGATTTTAATGATTATCTAGAAAAATCTGAATCAGAAAGTCTTGGATTAGAAAAAATGATTCAATGTAAAAGTTGCGGAGCTACATCTTCTATCAATGAAAGCATAAAATCTTTTCATTGTCCTTATTGTAGTACTCCTTTGGTTGAGGAAGATATTCGAGAAGAACGAGTTATAAAACCTAGTTATTTACTGCCTTTTAATTTAGACACCCCAAAAGTTTATAACTTACTTTCGAGTTGGGTAGATGGTCTTTGGTGGGCTCCAAATAATTTAAAAAAGGCGGCTCTCTCTCCAATAGGATTACGAGGTATTTATGTTCCTTATTGGACTTTCGATGTCAATACTCACACTATGTATACGGGAGAAAGAGGAGAAAATTATAAAGTTACAACGGGTAGTGGTGATAATGAAACAACTAAAATTAAAACCCGTTGGTATGATACTACAGGCAATGTTTCAATATTTTTTGATGATATCATGATTCCGGCATCAGGAAGTATTGATCCAAATTCATTGGCACAATTGGGGCCTTGGGATGTAAATGCTTTGGTGAAAGTTAATGATCAATATTTGAGTGGTTTTGTAACTGAAAAATATAAGATTAAATTAAAAGAAAGTTTCCAATCTATAAAAGGTCTCATTGATAACAACATTACAAAAAAGATATATAATGACATTGGTGGGGATGATCAGCGCATAAATTCTGTTAACACACAATATAGCAACATACATTTTAAACATATTTTGCTACCAGTTTATGTTAGTTCTTATCATTATGATGGCAAAATTTACCATTTTTATGTAAATGGAAGAAATGGCAAAATGATAGGTAAAAGACCATATAGTGCAACAAAAATTGCACTAGCTATTATTATTGTATTCTTAATTTTAATTGTTGTTATAGTACTCTAGAAATTTAGGAGATGCATCAAAATGGTTTATTTAGAACTATACAAAAGATTAATCTTTGCAGAATTTAAAATTCGTTTAAGATTGGTCAAAAAGCACGAAATAACGATTTAAACATTTGCATATTTTTTGTCAACAACAAGTAGCTGATTTGATAAAAGAAAAACTAATATTTTTTTAGATTTTTCTATTTCCATAAATTTATTTAAATCAGCTATAACATTTGAAACTACTTTTCCATTCATACTTTTGTAAAAGGGAAATAATTCGACTTGATCGAGATAAACTGTAGGCCGCTCTAAATTAGGATGTATTAGTGCTTGTTTTATTATTATACGATCATTATTAATTGCGTAAACATCTTTAAATGTAACATCCGAAGAAATATTAATTTCCTTATTCCAAAGTGAAAATAAAAATAAATCAACAGGAATTGGTTCTACTTGTTTTTTTTCAAATATTGGCAGATCTTGATTATACTCCTTTTCTAATTTGAGGGCAAAATTGGTTTGGTTTTTAGAAATATCAAGTTGAAAGTTGGCTCTTTTCATCCAAAACTCTTTTTTTTCTGAGTATGCCCATGCTTTGCGATAATAATCGGCTGTCCAATGTGTATGATTAACAACCGATTCTATTAATTTTTCTTCATAAAAATTCTTTGGATGCTGAGAATCGGGATTTTTTAAATAGGTATTTATTGCAATAGCAACTTGCAATGAAAAACGCATTGCTTTTTCTACACCTGTTGAAGAAAGTGGATCTAATGTAAAAGCGGCTTCTCCAATTTTTACAAACTGCTTATTCCATGGGTTTTGATTAACAAACGAGGTAACGGAACAAGTTTCTATATGACCGTTTCTTGCTTTGTTTGCCAATGGAGAAAATAATTCGGTCTTGTTCATTAAATCTAAAAGATGCAAATCGCTATTATTTTTTAATGTAATTGGATCTGTAAAGCACATAATGCGATAGCGATTTCCCGCAACTGGAGATCCCCATAACCAACCATCATCAACCGCTTCGATTAATGCTTCTTTCGTAATTGAGTTATTATCTATATGTGTCCATACTGCAATAGCCGAAGGTGCAATGGGAACTCTCTCGCTTAAAAGTGTCCCTTTGCGACCTCGTGCATCTAGTACTATCTTCGAATTAACTTTAATTTCAACCGAACCAGCTATAATTTCTAATATGAATCCGTTTTCTGTACTTATGGATTGCTTTAATTTTGCGGGTTGTATGGAATGTAATCCTTTTACAATAGCAAATTCTAGTAACTCCTGATCCAATTTGCTTCTATCTACAATTATCCCTTCGTTATTTTGACCAGAACGATAGTATATATCGGCTGTATTTTCCCAAATTACCTTGGCGGGAATATTTCTTAAATACGTAGAATCTTCCAGTAAATGACCTGCATTTAAATATTCGAAAATATTGTGAATTCCAGGTGAAAGTGACTCCCCTATTTGTGGTCTCGGAAATTGTTCTTGCTCAAGCATTCCAACCGTATATCCCATATCTAATAAACGTATTGCAGCGCATAATCCGGCAGGACCAGCTCCTAGAATAAAGACATCGAAAGTATCAGGTACCGTTTTCATTTACAATTAATTATTCCAGTTTGGTTTTAATCGTGATAATCTTTCATTGGCTTGTATAGTATAAAATAACCATGATCGTATATAATCACAAGCCGGTCTTCCTTTTTCGATTACTTCATGATGGCATCCACCACCACAAAGGTATCGAGCCCAACATTTAGAACATGGTTCTTGTGTGTTTACATGTCTGGAAGCTAACCAATTGTTTTGCAAGTCAGCTTGTACACCATTGTTTAAGTCGCCCATTTTCCCTACATCTTCGTTTACAAAACGATGACAGGCAAATAATTCTTCATCTGCAGATACGCCCATATAACCCGCGCCTGCACCACAAGGATAAGGTCTATGTGTTCCTTTGGAAATTTCCTTCAAAGCATTTACCATATTCAAAAAAGGATAACGTTTTCCTGCCAGTACATTTTTCTCAAAATTAAGTCCGCAAGCAATCATATTTTCTAACATGATGGCTAGCTGCTCATTGTTCATTTCATTTTGTCCGTTGCTAGATCTTAACAAAGGCGAGAAACCTACACCATGAAATCCCATATTAATAAATTCATCCAGAACTGCAGGAAGGTTTGTATTTTCGGGAGTTACTGTTACTCTTGCAGATACTTGCATTTTCTTTTGTAATAAAAGTAAAGGCTGAATATTTTTTATGATTGTATCATAACTTCCTTTACCTCCTTTCATAGGGCGATTAAGATCATGATCTTTGCCTATTCCGTCTAAACTAATGGTTACTGAAAAACCATATTCTTCAAAAAAAATGGCATCACTTTCTGTAACCAAAGTTCCGTTTGTAGTAATGGAATAACTGACTTGTATTTGTTTCTTTTTTGCAGTTGTTTCAGCATAAACAGTAGCTTCTCTAATTGCTTGTCTATTAATTAGTGGTTCTCCTCCTAAAAAAGTAAGTTGTGCTTTTCCTCCTTCCGGGCAATCTTTTAATAACAAATCGATGGCTTTATAAGCGGTTTCTAAAGACATGTTTTTTGTAGGTCCTCCAAAATCACCCTGATCAGCATAACAATATGTACAGCCCATATTACATTTTTGCGCTATTGCTAATGATAAAGCATGCAATGGCGGACTTTGTAAAGGCTCGTCTGTAATATATTCGGGAGCATCCAGACCCAAAAAGTTTAGCTCATCTTGCAGGCCTTTATCATCTTTTTTATCCATTAGGAAAGCTATTTTTTGCTCTACTTCTGGAGAAATAGTATAAAGTCGGCTTCCATTTGGGATAAAAATCTGAGTCGATTGTCCTCCTTTTACCAAATGCGCTTTGGCTGAACGTGGTTTTGATTGCGGGACAATTATTTGTGCCAACTTGGTTGCAATCGACGCATTTTTTTTCTGTTCGGCAAATGTTTCAATAACTCCTATCATTTCGTTTTGCTTGATTTAGGTTTTATTTTGCTACTTTCTATTGCATCATTTCCTTTTATAATAAAGTTGAGTTCGCCTTGCCAATTCTCAAATAAATCTTGATAAGAAATTAATCTTGAATTTTTCCAATCATCTGGAATATAAGAGCCTGTTCGTTTTTTTGACATCCATAAATCTCCAGTACTCAAACCATTTTCATCTGGTACAATATTTACAAAATCAGGTCTGCTGGCTGCCCAATAATAGCAAGAACATTCACGATAATCATTTTGCCACGGTGCACAAAGTCCTTGAGTTAATTCTCCGGGTTTTAAAATAGTATCTGAAAATGCAGCACTATTACCATCAAATACTTTATTAACTACTAATATTACAGCAATATATTTTTCTACATCATGTAATTCCTTTAAATCAACTACAACTTCCTCCATTGAAGGTTTGGCTGTAAAATGACATATTACTTCCTGACCTTGTTTTTGCAAAACGTGAACCATAGAATTCGACCATTCCATAAACGAAACACCGTTAGGGTTTGCATCCGTCTTTAAGGGAGTATTGTCCCCATCAGGAAAAACGGGACCAAATGTCTGTACCATTGTAGGTTTCCCTTCTATAGCTACCAATCGGTGTCCTACTAAACTTTGAAATTTTATATCGGTAGCTTCTAGTACATAATTATTATTTTCAATAAGTACAATGCCATTAAATGTTCTTCTCCAAAGATTTCTAAAATCAAATTCGAGCCCGGGAAAGCAATTCGAAATCGCCGTTCTTGGCAAAACTGCAATAGGGTTTCCTGTTCCTCTATAATGTAATTGTGCGGTTAAATTTGTAGCTTTTAATGGCGAACCGTATGATACTGGCAGCGTATCTGGATTATTATCCTTAAAAATTGATGTTGTTGCAGCCTTTATTATCGTATTAATTTGGCGGTAGGTAAAAGTTAGTGATCTACCATCGGCACCACGCATTAATGCAGGCATTTTTCGAAGTGCTTTACTCGATAAATCCCCTATTTCTGTAGGTTTTCGCAATAAATCACCAAACCAGGGCGATGCACCCGAACTTAACCCGTTAAAGACTCTTTCGTGTAATAATTGCAAAGCAAGATTATCTACAAGGGAGGTTGCCATAATGGGTTCAAAAAAACGTCCGAAATCATTTGTGTTTTGGCGTACCATTGTACTGGCAACATTTTGTTTTCCTTCGTAACTATTCCCATTCATAATCGTTGTATTCATCAATCGAATAGTTTCAAAAGCTCTGCGAATAATTTCTTCGGCTTCTTCTATACTTACTTCTCCATCTATATCTGTACTTAATATTATTTGTTCTAACTCATCAGACACTACACGAATTGGTAAAGTATCGGGAGCAAAAGATGGTGGTCCAGCACTAATATGTGCTTTGGCTGTTAATGTTTTTTCATCCGAAACCTTTAGTTTAACGGTTACAAAACCATCACATTCATCATCAATATATCCCCAGCTTACTTGCCAACTTACTTGTTTTTCATCGGTATAGGAATAACCGGCAAAAATTTGTGCCGGAGCAGTGTAAAATATATTAGGAGTGCCACTTTCCTGATAACCACGCCATGTCCCTTTACCTTCGCTTGTATCGTATATTATTAAATCTTCTTTCTTTTCAAAAGTTGGGTCTTCTTGTATTTCTGTTTCACCAGGACCTGTCTTTCTTTTTAAATTTGAACCATAAACTTTACCGCCTGCAGGTGTATATCGTAATCTTAATTCTGGAAACTCTTTTGTTGGTTTTATGTACTGAACAGAACCTAATGGTAATTTTTTATTTGGCAAAAAGTTATTACAATCAGCTAGCAATGGTTTTGATTCATGCGAGGTAATGTTAGTAATTTTTGCTGTCATTTTATCATTGACATCGGTGGTTCTTCTAAATATTTTTATGTTAGCCACATCTACATCCCAACTAATGTCTTTCAGACTTAATCCTGATTTAACAAGCAATTCTTCAGTAAGAGGCACTAACTCGCCAGGGTTTTCATCTGTTATAGCAAACACTTCCAGGAAAGGTGAAACTGGGCGTATTTTTCCTTTTCTATCTGCCAGACTTGTTACCTCTTTAAATTTTATATTTATAGGGTCATGTGCTTTAATTTCTCCTGAAACGGGGTCTACTGTTAAAGTCGTTTTTGGTATTATTTCTCTAAAGTCAAGTGGTTTTTCTTTAGATAATTCAAGGTCATACGCTTCCATTGGTGTATTTGATTCTCCTAGTCTGCCAATTGCAATGGGAGGAAGAATTCGTAATTCTATAATTTTCATATTGTAGTATTTTAAATGTTTTAATTGAGTTGAATTAATTTGAAACTATACCAGATTTTCCTGGGTTAAGTGTACAATTGCTTGTAATAGCTTTTTATCAGCTTCTTGTAATCCATTCAAATATTGAATATGTGGTTGGTCTTTAAAGTTCTTTAACTGTACGATAAGATTATTTGATGCTTCGAGAAGGTCTTTGTGTGATCTCCATCTATTGTGTTCTCCAAAAGGCAAATCAAATGTATATGGGAGTGTAAATGGTGGTCCAGCCATTTTGCTGCTATTTTTAGCAATAGGAGTCTGAACCAATATAGTAGCCAGACTTCGTAAATTATACATTTCTCCAAATGAAGAATTGATAATCATACCACGAGGAGAAGTATTCCCAGAATGATTATAACCATCATCTAGTAAAAAACTATGATTTAAGAAATTAAGCAATAATCGATAACGAATATCACACAAGTTCGCCCAAAGTATTGCCTGCGGATCTGTAATTTTTTCACTTTCTGCTTCTACTGCCGAGGCTTTAAACGTTGATTCTTCTATTACTTCGATTTTTTTGCCTACATAAGGATTGGTAGCAACATCACGAGAAGGATTAAAAGTGCCTTTGGTATCTTCTAATAATTCTTTATACTCTCTGTAGATATGTAAAAACCTTTCGAAATGAGATGGTGTACCTTCTTTTACATCTAAACCTTCTCCCTGCTCTGCAATTTCATTTAATGCATTATAAGCGTCATCACGAGATAATAATGCTGCAACTAATACGTCGGGACTTTTTGTATAAATGCTTTTTCCATCACTTCCTCTGTCACCTTCTTTATATCCACGACCCCATTCACCAAACTTAGCCTGATAGTTATAAGTAGCCGCCTGAAAAGTTTCATCGGATATTACATCAGGATCCTTAATTAATTGAAGTAATACTATAAACAATGCTCCAACGGTATGCGGATCATCTACAGTTGTTTGTACGGATTTCTTAATTTCGGCAGCCAAAGGATCATCACCATCCAACCAATCCGAAGAAGCTTCGGCATAAACATATTTAGCAAGGGATTTAAGAGAGAATTTTTCTAAAGTAAAAGGAAAAGGATAAAAAGGACTATCCCAAGGATAACTTTCTCTTCCAAAATTTAAGGGAGCTCCAATCACTTTTAATACATTTTGTACCGAGATAAAATGTCCCATTTCTTCTTTGGCAATACCTAAAATTATATTTTGCCAAGTATGTACTTTTTCTTGATATTTTTCTGGAATTTGAGGTCCACCTATACTGTAAGCAGAGTAAAGATACTGCAACATAAGCCCTTGCTCTATTTCGGCATCTATCTGTAGTAACATAGTAATGTAATCTTTTCCATTAAATTCTGATGGTACCTTAAAACGTTTTGCTTTTTCTAGATTTTCATAAGTGTCGGTAAGACTATCTGTTGCCATAAACATTTTGTTTGCGGCGTTCTCCGTCGGTTTATTATTGGCTTTTGCCCATTCTAATATTGGGGAAATAAAATGGTCTCTTTTTGGATTGTAATTCATAATATATTGTTTAGTTAAATTTCTATTTAATTATATATTGTACTTACTACCAACTCAATTATAAATGCTGATCGTTACTGGATTTCAGCCTTTTAATTCAAATAATAATTTAATAACCTAAACTCATTCTGTTATAACTGTCTAGTGTATTGGTTTTTAGTTGGTATTAGAAGAATCTAAGCTAAGTTTTTAATTAATAAATTTGCCAAGTATAAATACCTGTTTTTCATTGTTATGCCATTTTTTTAATAAGATTATTATCTAAGTATTACAGCATTATATATGCATAAAAAAACCAGAATTGATTTCCTAAATCAATTCTGGTTTTTGTTGTAATTTTCGAGGAAATACTAGTGGCAGCTATTTAGCTTCGATATCATCAAATTCAAATCTATCATTATTTGCTGATTTTACTGTAACGTAGTACTTTCCAATAGGTAAATTGATTTCAATTTTATCACCTTTTGGGATAATTAGGGTTGATTCTATTGGGATTAATAAATCTGCATTTTTAGTTTTGTTATATTCATCAAACAGAAAAATTTCAACTAGTAATTCTTCATTTTTATAAGCATTGAGTTTTTCATTTTTTAAAACAACCTTCTTAAAAACGTCATTCGGGTAAACTGATTTTAGGTTTGCTTCAAGATTATTTATTAAAAAATAATCAGCACTTGATTTCATTAAAGTATCATTTAAAAATATAGATTTAGGAAGCAAAACTAATTTTTCCTTCGTGTTACCAATAACTGTTTCCTGATTAATTGTAATCGGATCAATGTTTGAATATTCTTTTAAATAACTTCCCATGACACGACTTTCTCCCTCCTCTTCTAAGTGACCATGACCAACATAAATGAAAATTTTTTCTTTTGGATTTTTCTCTAATATTTTCATGATATTTTTGGCTTGCCCTATTTCTCTTGGAACGTTTCGATCTTGATTTTCATGTCCTAAAAGATTAAATCCCATAGCATTTGCTTTTCTTACAAAATGACCAAAATAAGGATCTTTAATATAGAATCCATTTTTAGAATTTGGGATTACAGTCGTAGTATTATCTTCATTAGGCACAAATGTTTCCATAGAGATAGTTGTGAATCCTTTTTGTTTTAAAATGTCTAATAATGACATAGCAAATAATCGATGTTTAGGATAAAAATGATCCTCGTTAAGCATGATTATCTGATTATTATTGGCTAAGTCGGCAATTGTAGTCAAAACATCTTCATTGGTTTTAACTTCCTCTTTTGATAAAGAATTTAGAACTGTAGCATTAAAGTCATCTTTTTTATTTTCATAGTCTTTAATGAGTAAATCATATTCTTTATTATTACCCATAAAAGAGTTAATTGTAAAATACAATGGTTCCTTGAGCATTATTTTCTTAGGATCTTTTATGGGAGCTTCCTTTATTTTCTCTCTTCCTTGAAGAAAATTTTTATGTGGCTCGACTGTATAATAATTGTACAGTTTCATAAAGGACAGTTTATCCAAATTGGTATTATCAAGATTAACTGTTTTCATATTTTCAGTAGCCTTTTCCAAATTATTAGCATGATCCAACATACGTGTAATGCAAATAATTTTCTTTGTTCCTTTTTGTTTTTCAAAAATAACAACTCCATTGATACTGTCATTTTTTACAATTTTTTCATGAGCAATTGTATCAATAGGGTTTTCAACTTTTTCAAAGAAATATGATGTTTCTACATTTTGATCTGTTTTAAAACTAAGGATTAAATTATCTATAGAAACATCTTTAAAATCTCCAATTTTCTTTTTTAAGTTGTTTTTCTTCTCTTTCGAAAGATCTTCATAAGTTACATTTCCTAAGATATCAATTGAAACATCTAGTGAATCATTGTAAAACAAATCTCCGTAGTTTCTTTCTCCAGTTATATAATTGTGTTTAATAACATCTTGATTAATTGTTTTGCACCCAATTAGTAATAGGAAACAAGATGCTGAAAAATAATTTTTTATAAATTTAATTTGAATCGTTCTTTTTCTAAACATAATTATTAAAAGGTGAAATGTATTAAAGCGCATGTTTTTAACTATTTGTATAGGATAAAATGACTAAACTACTAGCCATTTATTAGTATAAGGATTATAATTGCAGCTTTGGGAATGGGTATAATATTTGTTTTCGGCAGTTTTTAACGGGATGCTACCATCTGGACATACATATCTGAATTCGCAGTCTTGACAAATCTTTATTTTATCCTTATTGATTTCCCAAAAATCTGTTATTTCAGGATTAAAAACAATTTCGTTTAAGTCATGAGTAGCAACATTACCAAAAATTGATCCATCACTAATATATCTCTTTATGTTTCCAAAAGAATCTATATATATTGTCCTGTTGTAAGCTAAACTATATTTAAGTGATTCATTGAAGTTAAAACGATTCAATAAGAAGTTATCCTGATTGTTAATTTTCATTGATAATGTTTCTTCTAATGTATTTGTTTCATAAATAAACTTGCTTTTTTTTAATTCATCTTTATTGACTTCATAAAAAATAACTTCAGCTATTCTGGCAAATTTATTTTGTAGTTTAATTAATTCGCTTTCTAATCCACCAATATGTTTTATATACAAAACGACGGATTTTACTTTGGATTTATTGATGAATTTAAGTATTTGGGTCAATTTTGCTAGATCATAATCCTTACATATTATTTTCAGATTCGACACGCCCAAATTATCAATTTTATTTTCTAAGAAATCTTGTGAAATTGATGTACTAATAGCTGAATCTAAAGTTATTGTATCCAAATTATAAGGCTTTTCAAAACTATTACTTATTGCTGGATATCGTTTTGTATTGTTACTCACAATAACTAATTCGTTGGAAAGAAAAAAACGGATATACTTTTTTAAAGTAATCTTATCATTCTGAAAATCTTTAAATAAAAAGTATATTTCCTTATCAGAATACTTATTTATTAAATCAATAATTTGATTGGGTATTGTGAAATAGTTTTTTCTCTGAAAATCAATGATTATTCCACGATTGATGCCTTTTACAGAAAGACAGTTTGTAAACAGTTTGAATTTTTTATCTATCATCAGAATTTTTTAAATATATCGGCTTATCAAATTCACTGCAAATAATTTTAGAAGTTTGGTAAAACTTTGATTCAACATATTTATAGTAACTTTTGTAATTCATTTTAAGAACAAGATCTTCCTTGGCGGGTTCTGCAATTACTGGCAAACTTATCTTTCGTTTATTCTTCATTATTCAGTAAGGTTAAATTTTCGGCAACTATTTTATGAAGAGGAAAATTACAAGGATAAGCAGTCATCCCAAATTGTCCCGAAGGATTAACTTCTAAAAAATAATATTCCCCATCCTTCGATGACTTGATTAAATCGATTGATCCAGTATTGAGTTCCAGATTTTTCATCAGCACATCAATTTTAGTTTCGATAGATTCAGGAAGCTGATAAGGAATAAATCTATTGGGATTTTCCAAATCATAAGCTCGGAAATCTAATTGAGTTTGTGGATTACTTTGTGAAAATATGGCCATCGAATAACATTTGCCCATGATATAAAATACCCTTAGTTCTATTTCTTTTTCTATGTACTCCTGAAATAGAGACGGGCTAAAAGTTTTGTTTAAATCCTTTACCGTTTCTATTTTTTTAGTGCTAAAGGTTACAGAACTATTTGGCAATTTTACATGCACGGCTTCTGCTATAGGTTTTGTTATTATAAAGTTATTATTCTCTTTTAAAAATGCTTTAAGATTATTTCTTTCTGTAGTTATAATTGTCTTCGGGATACATAGTCCAGCCATTTTAGCTACATTCAAAATCTCTAATTTAGACTTCCATAAATTTCTTTTAAAAAGCCATTTTTTATCTTCTAGAAGATGTAAAATCAATTCTCGTAAAGCTTTAAATTCACTATATAAAAAATCTGTTAAATCCCTTACAACAGTAAGCTTTCTTTCATAATCAGTTAGAAAACCAAACTTTCTGCACCAAACTACGGTAATGTCTTTTATGTAAACTCTTTGCGTTGCATTCTCAAAATAGGAGTTTTCTATAAAATTGATATTATATGAAAAATATGATTTTCCCTGCATTAATTCTTCATCATCAATCCTGATAACTGGAGTCTTAAAAAAATTCAACCATTCAATGACATTATCGGTATCTCTATCGTCAGGTTTGCTTAATATTAAAATCATAATGAATGTTGTAAAATGCATTTAGGCATATAAATTATGCCTAAATACATAAATTGAAATAAGAATACTATTTGCTAGCTGGATCCATACCATCAAAGTCGTTTAGCTCCTGTCCTGGAACTTGACAAAATGTATAAGCCTTACCTTTTTCTCCTCCTCCAACTACATTTTTAATCTCTACTTTTTCGCATTCGAAATCTTCTAATCTTTTCATAATTTTATGGTTTTATAATTAATTGTAAGCAAATATCTACGCTTTTTGATATTATTTTAAATAATATATTATCCTAAAATCATATTATATTACTCAAAAAAATCCTACAGAAATTAAAATTGATAGTTTTGGTTTGGTAGGCTGAAAGTCTTTAAATTGAATCTCTTCAGGAATTAAATCCTTATTATTTAATTCTGCATTTACCCCTCTAAAATCTGAAACTCTGATAAATATTGAACTGTAAGTTTATTTATTGGTACTTAACTTTTGTTGTAAAATAGCGATACATGCGTTTTGTAGAATTAAAAATTAAATAATTTATAAAGGAATAGAAGTTTGGAGACGAATAGTTAAACAATAACCTGATTAATAACATTGTATGATAATTTTAAAGCTAAAAAACAGGTGAAAATACTGGGTGCTTTAAATAGTTTTTTTCTTAATTTCGAAGAAATATTTCATCTCTAAGAGAGTTCTTTTCAAAATCTACAAAACATGTTAAATCAATAACAATTATTTATCTAAAGGATTAATCGTACGATAATAATAATTTACGCTAAATTTATTTGAATTGCTTAAATTTTTTAATACGATTTTTCTATAAAAAGAAGAATTTATTATCTAAATCAAATATTATGAAATCAAATTCAAAACTAGATTTAAATAAAAAAAACATCATTTTTTTTATTCTTATAATTACTTTAATTTTTGCATCTTGTAGTAAAAATGATGATGAAATAAAATTAGATCCTGAAAACACTTTGAAAGAAAACACTTTAAAAGAAAATGTTTTTATAATAAATTCTATAAATATAATATCCTCAGACGACAATTCATTTGTTTTAAATGGTAATCAAAATTCACTAAAAGTAAATGATATTGTTTTATCTGCTCCGTCAAGTAATTGCCCATATGGTATGATAAGAAAAATTACAGCAATTAATAATTCAAGTAACGGAATAACTTTTAAAACGATACAATCTAATTTAAATGAAGCATTTGATGAACTTCATATTGATACTTCGAATAATGAATCATATACATCAGGAGTAACTTTTAAAAACTCGCAAGGTTCTGGAAGTAAACTCTCTGTTGATTTTAATGATAATGTTACAATTGCTGCGGGAATTAAAATGAATGGCTCATTAAAATTTAATATTCCAACCACAATTATAAAGTATGAAAAAGAAAAAGGGAGTTTGAAACCAAAATTAGTTTTATTAAAGGCTGAATTAAATAGTTCAGCATCATTAATAGATCTAACTTATTCTGGCTCTGCACCAATAACAGTGCCTAAAAAAATAATTAAATCGTTTGATTTACTTCCAATCGAAGTTATAATACCAATAACTACTCCAATAGGAATCTTTCCGTTACCTGTCATATTTAAACATAAAATAGATATTGAAGTATTACCCTTTACAGTAAATGGGAAATTTAATTTGAGTATTAATCCTGAAATTAATGCCGTACTAGGTTGCAAATATGAAAATGATTCTTGGTCAGATTTAAGTAGCTTTTCAATTAACGCATCCAGTGCTACAAATTTTTCTATCCTTGATTTATTAAGTAATGGCTCATCATTGAATGCAAATTTAGTTATCTTTAATCCACGCTACGAAATTACCCCTTTATACACGGAATTACTTAAAGGATATTTTGAGGTCCCAAATAGTGTAACATTAAAAATACAAAATCCCCAACCTAATTATTCTTTAAAATACGATTTAACTGTTAATGGTGGCATACAACAGTTCTTTTGGACTGGTATTCCTGCTGAATTTAAATTATCAAGCACTTTACTTAAAAAAACAATAAAAGAAGGAAACTGGAATTCAATTATTGGAAATTGGAAGATGAGTGGAAACGTCCATTATGGTGTTGATTGCTGGAATATCCCTATTGGAACTTGTGTTGTTGGAACTAACGGTTCATGTATATATTCTATACCTCAATGTGTAAGAGATGATATATCTACCTATACTGATTCAAATAATTTTATTGGTGATGAAGGAGCTACTAAATGTTCAAATAATGATCCGCAAACGGTTAAGGGGACCTATACAGTAAATAATAATCAACTTAGTCTCAATTTAAACGGAGAAAATATTACTTATAACATTCTACAACTTGACGCTACAACTCTAAAAATCCAAGAAATTGGTTATGATGGCTACGAAATTTATACTAGACAATAAATTATTATTATTTAATTTAAATTTGTTGAACCATTACAAATGGTTTGCTATTATTTTAAAGCAATATAAAAAAATGCTATTATTAGTTTCATGGAAAAATCATGGCACTTTAATAACTAAGTTAATATGTTCCCAAATATTATATCACTACAAATTGAATAATTCTTGTTTGTTCTAACTTTTATTTTACTCACTTTCTACTTCAAAATCTGAAATTCTGATAAATAGTAACTCACAAGTTTCACTATCGGGAAATAAGACTACAAAATTTTATGACCTATCTAAATTAAAGGAATTCTAAAAATGCTATGAATTAGTTAATTAACTATTGATAACTTTTAAATCATGTTTTTTTAAAGAAAATTTAATAAACATTAATTTTGCAAAGTATTATATTTGGCGGCTTATCACTTATAAGACTATTTATTTAGATACTAAAAAAGAAAAGTATCTGCCTATTTACCTATGAAACATATTAAGTTTATATCTGTTATTTTATTATTCTTGCTTTCCCTTTTAGGTAGCACGGAATTTTACAAATACTCTTTTGAACTAGATAATTATAATGGACAAGAGCATATTTTAGAGACTGTATCTTCAACTCTATCAATGTCTAATGATTTGGACGTGCATTTTATAATCAAAAAGATAAAAAATCGCATTGTAAGTTCTGAATCAAGTGCCTTAAAAAAAGATTACTACACCCAGTTAGTTCACTTTAAGGTTTTAAAGGACAATGTTATTTATAGTATCGCTACTATATATGAAAATCAGCGACATACTCACCTACACTTATATCAACTTTTCTAGATTTTAAGATTGTGTATTTTTATATGAAGTCTCTTTTGTAATAATGTTTTTCATTATTATAAAGGGGTTATAACTTATAAAAATAATTCTTAACGAACGATATTCTCTCACCAGGGAATACACGATACACTTCCATATTCAATATTTTCTCATTTGCAACTCCCTATAAATCATTATTTGGGAGGCAACATATTTATATAATACCTTAAAAATTAATCATGATTATTAGTAAAAAACAATTCCTGTTGTACGGTTTATCGTTAATATTTCTAACCTCTTGCGGAGATAAAGCCCAAAAAGACTCTGCCAATATAAAAACACTACCAGTTTACAAGATAACTTTAAGAGATACTGTAGTTTCTAACCGATTTGTTGCAGATGTTCACGCCAAAAATAATGTTGAAATCCATGTACGTATACCAGGATTATTAGATAAAGTGTATGTTAGTGAAGGACAAAAGGTAAAAAAAGGACAAATCCTTTTTAAGATTAGCGATGCCGAATTACAAATACAACTTATAAAAGCTGATGCTGTTTACAAAAGCATGTTGGCAGACCTAAGAATGGCAAATGTGGAGCTTGAGCAAGCACAAACTCTTTTTAATAAAAAGGTAATTGCAAATCAGGAATTAGAATTATCTAAGGCAAAACATGATGCGGCTACAGCCAAAGTTGCTCATGCTGCTGCTGAGAAAAAATCGATTAATCAGCAAATAAGTTTTACCACATTAAGAGCTCCATTTGATGGTACAATAGATCGTATTCCGTTTAAGGAAGGAAGTCTTGTCGAAAACGGTTCGCTCCTAACTACACTTTCTCAGTTAGACGATGTATATGCTTATTTCTCTATACCAGAGAATATTTATTTCCAGATGATGGCAGATAAAAGCCTGAATACTAAAGGGGATATAAAACTGGTATTACCAAACGGAATGGTATATGACCAACAAGGTGAACTTAAAACTGCCGATGGAGAGATCGACAGGCAAACGGGTTCTATCCAATACAAAGCTAAATTTAATAATCCGCAAGGTTTTATAAAACATGGAACATCAGGAAAATTGATTATTTCTGAGCCAAGAACCAATGTTATGCTTATTCCTCATAAAGCAGTTTTCTCTATTCAGGATAAACAATTTGTATTTGTTGTAAACAAAGAGGGTATCGTAAAAATGACCAATATTACCATTGCTAGCACTCTAGATGATGTATATATCTTAAATAAAGGGTTGAAAAAGAATGATCTTATCGTACAAGAAGGTACTCAATCACTGAGAGACGGAGATAAAATCAATATAAAACAAATGCAAAGCGCAAGCTTGTAATCAATCACTTAATTACAATTAAAAAGATATAAAATGATAGAGATGTTTATCAAAAGAAAAATATTATCATTAATCATTTCGGTTATGATAGTTTTGCTCGGAATATTAGCTTTATTCCAGTTACCTATAACACAATTTCCAGATATCGTTCCGCCATCGGTAACAGTTACAGCAAAATATACTGGTGCTAATGCCGAGGTTTCTGCCAATGCAGTTGCGCTTCCTTTGGAACGAGCCATAAATGGTGTGCCGGGAATGACTTATATGTCTACAGTTACATCAAACGATGGTTTAACACTGATTCAAGTATTTTTTGAAGTAGGAACCGATCCCGATCTGGCCGCGGTAAACGTACAAAACAGGGTTACCACAATTCTGGATGAACTTCCCGAAGAGGTTATACGTGCCGGGGTAACTACCGAGAAGGAAGTTAACAGTATGTTGATGTACTTAAATGTTACTAGTACGGATAAGATTCAGGACGAACAGTTTATCTTCAATTTTACAGATATTAATATTCTTCAGGAATTAAAGCGTATTGATGGTGTTGGACGTGCAGAAATTATGGGGCAGAAAGAATATTCGATGCGAGTATGGCTTGATCCACAAAAGATGCTGTCTTATAATATTTCGGCAAACGAAGTTATAAACTCATTGCAAAAGCAAAATATATCTGCTGCTCCGGGTAAAGTTGGAGAGGGTTCAGGACAACTGGACAGTCACGTTCAATATGTTATTAAATACGGAGGAAAATTCTATGAGCCTAAACAGTATGAAGAAATACCACTAAGAGCCAATTCTGATGGTACTATCTTAAAACTGAAGGATATCTCAAAAATAGAATTGGGATCTATGAGCTACGGAATGGTTTCTAAGACTGACGGAAAACCTTCGGCTTCGATTATGCTTAAGCAAAGACCCGGTTCTAATGCCTCTGAAGTAATTGCCAGCGTAAAAGCAAAAATGGCCGAACTAAAAGGAAGTTCATTTCCTCCGGGAATGAATTATAATATTGCTTATGATGTTTCTCGTTTTCTTGATGCATCTATAGACGAAGTTTTAGTAACTCTTGTAGAAGCATTTCTTCTTGTAGCCTTTGTTGTTTTTATATTCCTACAAGACTGGCGTTCTACACTTATACCAGTATTGGCAGTGCCTGTAGCTCTAATTGGTTCATTTACTTTTATGTCGATGATGGGCTTTTCTATAAACCTTCTTACGCTTTTTGCTTTAGTACTATCGATAGGAATTGTCGTCGATAATGCCATTGTAGTCGTCGAAGCCGTACACGTTAAAATTACGGAAGAACATATGGATCCTTTACCCGCCACCACAAGTGCGATGAAAGAAATCACTGGTGCCATTATTGCAATTACTATTGTAATGGCTGCTGTATTTATTCCTGTAGCTTTCCTTAGCGGGCCTGTTGGGGTTTTCTATAGGCAATTCTCGCTTACTATGGCTATAAGTATTGTAATTTCGGGTGTAAATGCACTTACGCTTACTCCTGCTCTATGTGCTATAATGCTTAGAAAACATGATCCAAACAAAGAGAAAACATCATTGCTAGATCGTTTCTTTTATCGATTTAATAAATGGTTTGACAAAATTACTTCAAAATATATCAGAGTACTTTCTAAACTTGCAGATCGTAGCTCTGTTACCATAGGAATTTTGGTTTTGTTTTGTATTCTTACTTGGGGTACATCTGCTCTTTTACCTTCAGGATTTATACCTTCTGAAGATCAGGGAATGGTATATGTTAGTGTAACTACACCACAAGGTGCTACTGTAGAACGTACAGAAAAAGTGCTAGACGAAGTAACTCGTATTGCAAAAGGAATAGAAGGTGTAGATAATGTTACTACACTTGCTGGTTATAGTATTATTACCGAAATCGCTGGTGCATCTTACGGTATGGGAATGATTAACCTAAAAGATTGGAGTAATCGAGATATATCTGTAAACGACTTTATTGCAAAATTAACAGAGAAAACAAAAGGCATTTCAGATGCGCAAATTGAAGTTTTTGCTCCGCCTACAGTTCCTGGATTTGGTAATACAAGTGGTTTCGAACTCCGTTTACTAGATAAAACCGGAGGCCCAATTAGTAATACTGATGAAGTTACTAAAAACTTTATAAAGGAACTAAATGCCACGCCCGAAATACAAAATTCATTTACGAGTTTTGATGCTACTTTCCCTCAATATATGATACATATTGATTATGATCTTGCAGCAAAAAAAGGCGTTTCGGTAGATAATGCTATGTCGACTTTACAAACAATGTTGGGATCGTTTTATGCTACAAACTTTATTCGTTTTTCTCAGATGTATAAAGTAATGGTACAAGCAAGTCCGCAGTTCAGAAAAAATCCTGAAAGCATACTAGATATGTATCTTAAGAATGATGCAGGCGAAATGGTTCCGTTTTCTACATTCGTAAAATTAGAGCGTGTTTATGGCCCAGAAGTTCTTACGCGTTATAATATGTATATGTCGGCGATGATCAATGGTGAACCTGCTCCAGGTTTTAGTTCTGGAGAAGCCATTGCAGCTGTAGAGAAAATTGCTGCCGAAAAACTCCCGGGTAAATTTGAATTAGAATGGTCAGGAATGACTCGAGAAGAAATCCTCTCTGGAAACCAAACGATATACATTTTTGCTTTGTGTTTGTTGTTTGTTTACTTATTACTTGCCGCTCAATATGAAAGTTTGCTACTACCCTTCCCTGTGCTTTTATCACTTCCTGTAGGTGTTTTTGGTTCTTATCTTGCACTTCTCGCTGTCGGGTTAGATAATAATATTTATGCCCAGGTTGCCTTGGTAATGCTTATAGGACTACTGGCCAAAAATGCCATTTTGATTGTGGAGTTTGCCATGGCTCAAAATAAACTAGGACAAGGTATAACCGAAGCTGCTATAGAAGGTGCCAGACTTCGTTTTAGACCTATCTTAATGACATCATTTGCCTTTATTGCCGGACTTATTCCTTTATGTATAGCTTCTGGTGCGGGTGCAATCGGTAACCGTTCTATTGGTACTGCGGCAGCTGGAGGAATGTTTATCGGGACTGTTTTTGGTCTTTTAATCATCCCTGGTCTTTATATACTATTCGCAAAACTTGAAAAAGCTTCGAAAAAACAAATTTAAACAATGAAAAATTCACTTAATAAATTCTATAAAAATACAACCCCTTCAGTAAGTTTCGAAGGAAGAAAAGCAATGTATATTTTGCCAGTTGTATTTACCACGTTACTCTTTGCTTGTTCTGCGCCTAAAGTGGCAGAACAGCAAAAGGCCAAAACATTGCCAGAGAACTTTGATGTTAATCGTAAAAAAACAACAGACAGTCTGCAAGTTTTTATTCCTGTAAAAACAGAAACGTATTTTAAAGATCCTGAGTTAGAAAAAATATTAGATATCGTTATTGCTCAAAATCCTGATTATTTGGCAATGCAAGAAAGAATTCTGATAGCAAATTCTCATCTAAAAGTTGCTAAACTGGCTTTGCTCCCATCATTTGATTTGGGAGCTGATATTTCGGGGACGCGTTATGGTAAATATACAATGGATGGCGTAGGAAACTTTGATACCAATTTTTCTCAGAATATATCAGAAAAACAAAGAA
The DNA here is from genome assembly GCF_000813005.1 of Flavobacterium sp. KMS. Classification (GTDB taxonomy): domain Bacteria; phylum Bacteroidota; class Bacteroidia; order Flavobacteriales; family Flavobacteriaceae; genus Flavobacterium. The sequence goes on from NZ_JSYP01000003.1 coordinate 204,392, forward strand.
TCAATACAGATCTTACTCCTAACTTGTTTTTAGGCGGAAAAGTATCTTGGGAAGCCGATATATGGGGAAAATTAAGCAATCGGAAAAAGGCTGCTCGTCAGCGATTTTTTGCTTCACAAGAAGGAATGAGATTATTACAAACCAGACTTTTGAGCGATGTTGCCGAACTGTATTATAAACTGATAGCATTAGATAAACAAGCTATTATTTATGAAAAAAACCTTAAAACACAGCAACGAGCACTTGATATCGTTTCTGCTCAAAGGTCTGTTGGAAAAGCAACTGAATTAGCCGTACAGCAATTTAATGCTCAGAACAATAATATTTTGGCTGAAGCCGAAGAATTAAATCTTAGTATTGATCAAACCGAAAAAGCTTTATTGACCTTGTTGGGAGAATATGGTGGTAAGATTACCAGAAGTAAAGAATTCTTATCAGGACATCTTGAAGTTTTGAATCAAAAAATAAGTGTTGATTCTATTATACACAACCGACCTGATGTATCGCAAGCCTATTTTGAATTACTGGCATCAAAAGCCGATGCTAAATCTGCTCGTGCCGCTTTCTTTCCGACTGTAAACTTGGGTGGTTATGCTGGATTTAACTCTTTTTCTTTCTCTACATTTTTTGATAGCGGATCATTTGCATGGCAATTACTTGGAGGAATTACTGCTCCTGTATTTAACAAAGGCCAAATTAAGCATGAATATTTTACAGCCAATAAAAGACAGCAAATTAGTTTTCTTGAATATCAAAAATCTATCACTGTTGCTTACAATGAGTTGAGTGCTTTATTATATCGTACAAAAGCTTTTGAAGATGTGCTTGAATATAAATCAAAGGAAATTGAGCACCTTGAAATTGCTGTAAATGTTTCGAATGATTTGTATTTGAGCGGATATGCTAATTACCTTGAAATTATCAGTGCGCAAAAAAACAGACTTCAGGCTGAGCTTGATTTTGTCGATATGCAATTAAAGAATGTAAACTCTCAAATATTATTGTATAAAGCTCTGGGTGGAGGAATAAATTAATTTTTTTCTTAAAATTAAGTCGCTAATAATTGAAATTGATTTATAAGTAAACTTAATCATAATGAACCCGATCTTGTATCGGGTTTATTTTTTTAGACTAGTCTCAACTTAACCCTTTTTTATTATTTTTGATTGATTTAAAGAAACTCAAAAACATCAAAAAGCCCACGTTAAGGCTAAAAAAATTCTCTAAAAACCTATAAATGAAAAAGAAATCTATACTTTTTATTTTTTTAACGATACTTTTAATTTCGTGTAAGGATACTGTAAAACAGGAAAACAACCTTATAAAGCCTGACAGTATAAAACAAGAAGAAAAAAATGCAGCATCAGTAATTACAGATTCATCAACGGCAGTTTATTTTATAAAAACCAAAATGATACCCGCTACGGATGAACTTAGAAAAGTCATCACAGAAAAAATTGAAAGCGTAGAAAGTGTTGATTTTACAGGCGATAAAATTCCTGATTATATCTGTAAAACGGCGATAGATTCGTTGGGAATTGGAAATGAATACTGGATTTCATCGGAATATAAAACTATAAAAAAAGCAAAACATTATGACGGTTTTCATTATCGTTGGTTTATAAATTTAGATGATGATCCCGAACCTGAAATGTTTGAAACAAACGGTGACGAGGATGGTGCTGATTACACTATTAGGGATCAGGATTTAATAACAGGAAAAGACAAAATATTGCTTTATATCAATCCGGTTATCATTGAAAATCAGAAAAAGTATTGGGGGTATTCTTGGGACGTAAAAAATATAATTGCCCGAAAAATCGGAACCGATATTGAACTGTTCTGCTCTTTAAACCATAAAGTAATCAGAGACGGGAATGAAGAATATGACCCGAAATTTCAGAAAATAATGCCCGTAATCTTTTTTACGGGACATCATACACAAGAAAGCGGAGATCATTTCATAAAAGAAGAACAATGGTTAACATTGAAAGAAATCATCAAACAAACCAAAAGATAAACCCCTAAAAAACAATACTTAATCTCTTGCCTAATTTTCTAAAGCTTGTGTTTTTTTTATTAAATATTCGCTCAGATCCTAAAAAAAATACTTAACACATAGAAACATAGATTTTATATGTAAAAAAGAGCAACGAAAAGAAATACATTTGAACTATGTTTATTTTAAACAAGTAAAACGCCTATTCTGAGAATCCAAAATCTATGTTTCTATGTGTTAAAATAATTACAACCAATAGATTATATTTTAAAATTCATTAGGTTTTGTTTTTGGATTATAAAGCATTGCCGTACACAAACAGTTTTTCCTTTCTTTACTCATTAATATGGGGCAATTAATACAGGATTTGCAATTTTCCCAAAATCGTTCGTCAGTAGTTAATTCAGAATAAGTAACGGGTTCAAAACCGAGTTCATGATTCATTTTCATTACGGTCAGCCCTGTGGTTAGACTAAATATGCTAGCATTAGGATATCTTTGGCGGCTCAGCCAAAAGATTTTTCTTTTAATTCTTTTAGCAAGACCAGTATGTCTGAATTGTGGAGCGACTATTAATCCTGAATTAGAAACAAATTGTCCATTACCCCAAGAAGAGATAAAAGAGAAACCTGCCCATGTTCCGTCGGATGCAAAAGCAATAATAGCTTCTCCCTTTTTCATTTTTTCCTCCAGCGTTTCTGGAGAACGTCCTGAAATTCCTGTTCCCCGTGCTATAGCCGATGATAAGGTCGTTTCGCAAATTTCTTTTATCCAAAATAGATGGTTGGCATTGGCGATTTCAATGGTGAAAGTTAGTAATTCCTCAGCTGGTTGAATACCTAATAATAAGGCTGTTTTGTCTGGGAATGGATCAGACAATAAAAAGGGGTTGTCTGAAAAATTTATGGTGCGTTGTCGGGTTTTCATATCTAATTTAGCGTATTTTGATTTTATTAATAATGCTAATACAATATGAAATATTCAAATTACATACCAATGTAGGTTTATGGTTGCTGTGTAAGCGTTACAAGCTGTCTTTGCTTGGCTTGCGCCAATAATAAGATATTTATTGGTAGATTCTATCCCTATCATTATGATATGATTGTATCATTATGAGATGCCATTAAGTTAAGAGATTTAAGATTTAAGATCAACGATTGTAGACTTTTGATTTGGTGTTAATAAATAAAAAAAACACCTATTTTAAGCGGTTTCATATTTCTGAAATCAATCCCGACGCTTCGGGACGTTAGTCAAAGATCCTAAATCATTTTTAAAATTATTGCTTAACTTAATGACATTACCCGAAGACTCAGGATTGCTTCTTTGCGAGAAGTTTATTTATTACAATCATATAAAATTAAGTAGCAAGCAAACTCTTATAATAAGCTTCCACATCTTTCCAGTGATAATATGGCGCTTTATCTGTTTGTATAGTTGGAACAAGGATTTCTTTTTCGTGCAGAAGGAATTTTACAAGAATATCATCAGATTTTGATTTTCTGAAAAATACAATTTGTATGTTACCAGCCATAGGTGCTACTTTAAAGTTGCTCCAAGCTTCGTAAAATTTACCAGGATCAGAGATACTATTATAACTTCCGTCTAAATGAAGTAACATCGCCAACGGAATTATATTACCATCATGAGCAAAACGTAGAGTTGCTCCTTTTCCTTTAGAAGCAATTATTTTATTGGCACTTTCCATAATATTTTTTAATGTTGGTTTTTGATTTTCAAACATGATTCCGTTATTAAGGGCTGAGTTTGCATCGTTTACATATAAGCGATAGTTGCCACTTTGCCATAGGTCAAACAATTCCTGTTTTTCGAATAAATCATAAAAGGATAGTTTTGTTTCTGTATTTTGCATCCCTCCTGCTATGGCAAATAATTTTTTCATGAGGTCGTCAGGATTTACTTTTTTAACGATATAATCAGTATCAGAAAATAGAGAATTTACCAAACGATCTGGGTTTGTATGTTTGGCTTCAAATTTTAGGAATTCTTCTTTCCATGTGTCTTTCGCAGATCTAAAAGCAATTGCTTCTTTTGTATGATAGTTTAAATACTGTTGCCATTTTATACCCGCATTTCGAGAAATTTGCAGGCTTGGATTAAGTTCTTTAATACGTTCGCTAAAAGCATCCATACTTAGAACAACACGCACAACTGTTGTGGCACTGGCTTCGACTTGAGCATCTTTTGCAAAAACTTTTGGATAATGCGCATACATACGTTCAGCGATTCCTCTTTGCTCCCTTTGTCCTAATGGCGTAAGATCGCCCCCTCTAAATTCTACTTCTGTCCAAAGTTCCTGCAATCGTTTTAAGGCGTCTTTACCTAAATCAGATAACGCTCCATTTTTATTAGCATCTTCAAATAGGTTAATTACATCTTTATAATCATTATCACTTATTAAATAACGGGAACCATGTCGCCCAAAATGACTGATATAAAATGCCTCATATCCTTTTGGTAACGGTGTATAAGCTACAATATCCTTATCTGGATAAGCGTAATGTACACCAGCAGTTTTTTCGGGAGTATCAAATAATTCTTGTTGGGTAGTTTGGGCTAAAATAACAGACAAATTAGCTAGCGTAAATAATAATGATAAACGGATTTTTTTCATTTTGGTTTAGTTTTTTGCGAAGTAAATATATTGTAAATACTAGAAAATAATTGCGGTTATTTAGCTCATTAAATTATTATTAACAACCCGTTGGGGAATGTCACTAAGTTAAGGGAAAATGATAAAAAGATTTAAGATTTTGACTAACGTCCCGAAGCGTCGGGATTGATTTCAGATGTGTGAAACTGCGTAAAATATAAAATCTATTAACTTAACGACATTGCGGGACGAGAGAAAATCTGCGTTTATCTGTGTTTTCGCTTTAGCGAATCAGTGTCATCCGCGTTCCCTTATAGACAATCTTTGTCGAGAATACAAATTAGTGGTTTAATAAAATTGTGGTGCATGAAAATACACTTCAATAAAATCGAAGCAACGAGAAATGATTAAATAAACGGTATTGTAAGTACTATTTGGCGTTATGAAAAAAGTTAGATTTTTTCAGCTTTTCGCAATCGCATCCAAACATATCCAAGTGCAAGAAAAACCATTGATGCACTGCCGTACATAAGCATTGGAATGTTTGCAATTACATCCTGATACATCCATCCGGCAACAAGTGCGCCAAGACCAATTCCTGCTTCAAGGGCAATGTACATAGTTGCCATGGCTTTACCTCTATGATCTGCAAAACTCATATCGACTGTCCAGGCATTTAGTGCAGGTGAAACAATTCCTGTGGCAATTCCGTAAATTGCTGCTCCTACTAGAAGTCCGCTAATTGAGGTTGAAAATCCAACTATGATTAGTGATATTATTAAAAAGAAAAGTCCAATCCCAATTAAATGTAAACGACCATATTTATCAGAAGCTTTTCCTGCTCCAAAACGAATCATTACTGATGTAATTGTAAAAACCATAAAGAATAGGCCTTTGTTGGTTATTCCTAAATGCTGACTCCAATCGGGGATTAATGTTAGTATCACACCATATGCCATATAGGAAAGAAAGGTTACTATAGCCGCTGGTAAAACTTCGACAGCAATAATATCTTTTCTGGAAATCTTTAGGATATGCAAGCTAAAACGCTGTTTATATTTCAACGTTTCTTTCATATTCATTAAAATGACGATGGACAAAAGTGCAAAAACGGAAGATGCATAAAAAAGCATGTTCATGGATGAATATATCTTAATTGTACTCCCAATGGCTGGCCCTAAAGCCATTCCGATAGAAAAACAAAGACCATGTAAGCCCAACGCTTCGCCCCAACGTTCTCTCGGAACAATATCGGCAACATAAGCTGCTGTTGCTGTAGGTTTAAATCCTGTAGAAAATCCGTGAATTAGTCGCAAGAATAAAAAACCTGAAACTGTTCCTAAAATTGGATAGAGAATTCCGCAAACAAAGCATACAATTGATCCGACTGCCATAACAGGAACTCTTCCTAATGTATCAGTTAACCGACCACTGAATGGTCTTGAAATTCCGGCTGTTAATGTAAAAAGCGCAACAATTAATCCTTTATATTCTGCCCCACCCATATTACTTAAATATTCTGGAAGTTCAGGAATTAGCATATTAAAACTAGCAGAAAAGAGTAAGGAACTTAAACATACTAATCCAAACTGAAGATTATAGATTGGATGAACGGCTTTTACAGGGGAATTCATGAGGTATTTTTAGAAATGCAAAGATAGGCAAAACTCTAACCTCAAACTAACGGATAATTGAAGAAGTTGCTATGTAAAAACAGTTTAAATTATAAGCTATTCATAAGTCTCATAATTGATATACAAAACACAATTAGGCAGTATTTCTTTCATTGTAATAACGTGTTCCAAAAGGTATTCTCTATCAATGTTTTCGGAAGAAACATACAATTCTTTTAATTTTTGAAGGTTAAATAATCCTGGTAAATCTTCTAAATGAATTTCTGTTTTTAAGATATCTAAGTATTCTAAATCGACTAATTTATTAAGATATGGTATAGATTTATTTGTGATCTTTTCATGCTCTCTTAGAGTAAGTTCCCGTAAGTTTTTAATGTTACTAATATGCCTTACTCCTTCATCGGTTATGAGATTAAATTTAAAATAAAGCCGATGAATAGATGGTATTCTAGATGTCATTGTAAACAAAAAGTCATCATCGAGTTCGGTATCAATAGCCTTATAACCATCTATTTCTGATGGTATAGCAGCAAGATTTCCAATATCAAAGTTGCTTCTCCAGAAGTATTTTTCTTTTCCTTTTAAATGCATGACTAAATTGATTTATGGGTTATTAATGTGAAATAACTTGATTTACAATTACTGCGTTTGTTCGTTTCACTCGGAGCATTAAAATAAATCAATAGCTGTATATACTATAAAATTAATAATAAAACATTAATTATCATTGATAAGAAAAGAATTAATGTTGCCCAGACATAATTACTATATTTAAAGCATTATATGTAATCATGCTAACCAAATTAATCCTAATGTTTTCATAATTTGTACGTTTCTATAACCGTTTAAAAAGTTAAAAATACTTATATTTACTTTTTTGGTGATAAAACCCGATTACACGAATAGTAAATTTGAGTAGGTTAAGCCGATTAATTTTAAGCAGTCAAGATGGAACAAAATACCATATCAATAGCATCATTACCTTTAGAGGATAATCCTATACCGAATAATATAATAATAAAAGCTGATTTATTACCCAATCCAGAATCCAGGTTAGATTCTATGGAAATGAAGGAAACACCTCTTTATGATTCTAGCATTCCTTATAGAGATTTAACGGATGTTGCTAGTAAAAAAGAAAGTATTGCCCGACTGATAGATAAATTAGATGTTGAAAAAAATATTAGATATCAAAGAACTGTAGAAGATACTTATTGTAATGTGTACTCTTACGATTATTGTTATTTTTCTAAAGTTTATCTTCCTACGGTTTGGTGGACTGATGAAGCTCTGGAAAATATATTGAACGGACAAGATGTGGAAGCTGTTTTTGAGCAAACCGTAGATCGCATTTATTCTAGTGCAATACACGACTGGTTTTTACAATGGGGAGCCAGTTTTGGTTGGGAAAGAATGTTTTCTGTTGATGAAATTCAGGAAAAAGTAAATGCAAATGGTGGAATCGGAATGATTTGTGCCAAAAGAAGGGAAAAAGGACTGTCTGGACATATAGTTCCTGTTGTTCCCGAAACAGATTTACATAAGGCATATCGTGAAAATGATGTGGTAGTGTATCCGCTGCAATCGCAAGCAGGAAAGCTAAATTATAATTACTTTTCTGAGGATAGAAAAGATTGGTGGAATGATGAGTTATATTCCTCTTATGTGTTTTATTACCATGAATAAAAAAACTTTTGCACTTTATTTTTAAATCCAAAAAAAGCTTATTGATTTTCAATGTGTTAACAACTTGGAAATGATAAAACAATTCACTACTTTTGCAACTTAGAAAATACTAGGAATAGCAAAAGTTGTAATTAAGCTATCCTTATGCTTAAATTATTGATATAAAAGTGATTAATAACAATAGTAATTTTATAACCTTATTATAAAATTTTAGTTTTTTTTCAATTCATCAGTCGCTACAAGTACAAAAAATCTAAAATATATTTTCCTATATTTTTAAAAGTAAACGAAAACTTTTATAATGGAGGCAACAATGATGCTCAATCCGTTACAAGGTTTCTTGTGTCTAATTTAAACTGATTAGACTCTTGTTTGCGGATAAAAAGTATCATCTTAAAAAAAGTATTATCAACCATAAAAAAGAAAATTAGTATAAATGAAAGACAATCAGACAAAAAAATATTATTGGGGAATTGGATTAGAAAACGAAACCTATTTGCAATTTGAAGACCCCCTAATAGTTTCTGGTGAATTTATACAAGAAAAAATTGGATTTGAGAAATACAGTATTGATTATAGAAAATGCTATAAACCAGAAAGCCTGGCTCCTATTTTAAAAAAAGCTTTTGGATTAAATGAAAGCTATAAAGTAAGCCGAATGATGAATAGTCATTCTCTGGAAAAACTTGATATAAACTATCAACACAAAACATTATCACCAATAAAACCATTAATTGATACTGAAAATGGTGAGGTGATCGCAGAACCACTTGAGAATCCTGATTATCTTGGAAAGTCTATCATGGAACTTTTCCTTGAGGATCAACCGTACAATATTCAGAGTATGATTACTCAAAGAAACAAAACAATGGGTTCTGTTCATTTTGATGGTGATTCTATCGAATTTGTAACTAAATATTTTGAAAACAGAACAATAGCCGATTCGTGCAAAGAACTAAAAGCTACCAAAAAGTTATTCATTGATAAAATTAATGAATCACGTGTATTAAACGGAAAATTAAACTTTCCGGATTATAACAATGGACTTAATATGTTTATGACCAATCAGGAAAATTTGGTTTTGTTTAATAACGGAACGTACCATTTTCATATTACTTTGCCGTCATTAACAGAAGATAGCAGAATTGTAGATTATAATGAATTTGAAAAGACACATGCCAATGCTATTTATTTGTTGCAATGGTTTGAACCATTTTTTATAGCTACTCTTGGAAGTCCAGATATTATGGGAGTGATAAGTGATACTTATAGTATGGACAAAAAATTTACTTTGGGCTCTATGCGCAATGCAATGTCTCGTTATATAGGTGTAGGAACTTATAATAAAGCGATGCCAAAAGGAAAAATTCTGACTTATAAAGTAGATGATTTTAGAAAATTACTAAAATTTGAAAAAGAAGAAAATGTTTGGTGGCGTGATCAGGTTGAAGCTGATATGGAATATGAAATGCTTTCGGAAGTTGGTCTTGATTTTAATCAGGAAAAAATGTACCAAAGTGGTTTTGAATTCAGAAGTTTTGATGAGTTTCCAGCGCAGTACTTGAACGATGTTCTTTTTTCTATAATTTTAATTTGTGAGCATTCTTTAAACCTACCCGATGTACAATGGGGACATGATAGTAAAGCATGGAATAATCTAGTTTTTAGAACTTTAAAAACGGGCTATTTAACTGAAATTAATGAAGATGAAAAGAATGAAGTTTTAAATTTATTGCAAGTAATAAATCCTACTGATAGTAATTATAATACGCTAAAAGCAGAATTTGATGCTATCATAATGTTAGATGAATTCTTCTTTAAAATTTTGGCTGTCTTACATGATAAATACAAAGACAATAATGTTTGCTTGGATTCTATGTACGGACAAAAAACAAACTTCCCTCCTAAATGGGATAACTTTAATAAATACCAAACAGAGAAACATTTAAAGCAAATAGGTTCTTTCTGTGAGAATTAAAAATTATTAAGAAGTTTAAAAAAAATCATACAACGCCATAAAATTATGGTATTGTATGATTTTTTTTTTTGATTCCTACTATTTTATAAGTACGCTTTTATACTTAGCTATATCTTTTAAGACAGTTCCAGTACCAATAACCACGGCTCTTAACGGATCTTCTGCAATATATACTGGTAAATCCGTTTTCTGAGATATTCTTTTATCAAGACCACGTAACATTGCGCCTCCTCCTGCCAGATATAATCCGGTATTATAAATGTCGGCAGAAAGTTCTGGTGGTGTTAATGAAAGTGTTACCATTATTGCATCTTCTATTCTTTGTATTGATTTATCCAATGCTTTTGCAATCTCCCTATAGCTAACTTTTATTTCTTTTGGTTTCCCCGTAAGTAAATCTCTTCCACGAACCAACATATCATCAGGAGCTTCCTCAAGTTCTTCCATTGCAGCGCCAACCTCAATTTTTATCATCTCTGCAGAAGCATCTCCAATATACAAATTGTGTTGTGTTCTCATATAATACAAGATATCATTGGTAAAAACATCCCCTGCAATTTTTATCGATTTGTCACAAATTATTCCTCCAAGTGCAATAACTGCAATTTCTGTAGTTCCTCCTCCAATATCAACAATAAGATTTCCTTTTGGGAGCATCACATCTAAACCAATTCCGATAGCAGCAGCCATAGGCTCATGAATTAAAAATACTTCTTTCCCGTTTACCCGTTCACAGGATTCTTTTACGGCTCTCATTTCAACCTCGGTAATACCACTCGGAATACACACAACCATTCGTAATGCGGGAGTGAAAAAACTTTTCTTTAGTTCAGGTATATTTTTTATAAACCAACTAATCATTTTCTCAGAGGCATCAAAATCGGCAATAACCCCATCCTTAAGTGGTCGGATTGTTTTAATATTTTCGTGTGTCTTTCCCTGCATTAAACTGGCTTCCTTGCCTACAGCGATAATTTTTCCGTTTCTAATATCTCTGGCTACAATAGAAGGACTGTCAACAACGATTTTTCCGTTATATATTATTAAAGTATTAGCTGTTCCTAAATCCATAGCTATCTCCACCATCATAAAATCAAATAAGCCCATAATATTGTTTTGTTTAAGAACGGTTATTGTTGCGGCTTTATTTTCTGCAAAAAATAAAATTAAAATGCGGCAATTAAATATGTTTAAGGTTGGAATCTAGTTAAAAGGCACTAAATCATTCTTATACTAAGGTAGAACAAAAGATATGATTATTATGATGATTTGTTTTTATTAAATTATTTAATATTTTCTTAGTGTTAATTATCAAATTTTTTGTAAGGATTGGTTTATACTCATGATTTACAGGGGTATCTATCTGCCAATTTAAAGCATTAAGTTACATAGTTAGATTCATGAAATTAATATTACAGCAAAAAAATAACCATAATAAGAGAAGTAAGGTCATTTAAGTTTACGCTGATTAGGAGTACTTATATTCACTTATTTTTTCCTATTATGGTTAAAATATTTTTATTGTATTCGCTAAAAATTTTAGCAACACTTAAATAAATTTCTAGCAACACTTACAGTACTTTATCTATACAGCAAAATAAATTATTTTATTGGATAGTAGTTTACTTTTAGTGGTGAGCATGTTTATCATGACTATCGCCTGTAGCTTTAGGACCTTCAGAAACATTTACTGTAAAATCTGCTGTATGAAGTTTACCATCTATTTTAAACTGTACCCACATTCTATAAATACCCGCTTTTTTAACTTGAGTCTCTGCGTAAATTGGGAAGTTTTTATCAGATATTGGATGGATATGCAGGAAGTCTTTAGTTTCTTTAGCAACCATTACAATATGAGCGCTTGCTCCAAGATACTGTTCAATATCTTTCTCCTCTAGTTTCTTACCCCCTTTTTCTACAGTAAATTTTAGTAACTGACCTCTGTCTGTTTTTAAATCATTTCCGTTAGTTAATGTAACAGTATAATTATCAACTTTAGATACTAGTTTTTCTGTTGCCGTTTTTGGTATATCCAAAGGAGTTCCTTTTACTTCAACTTCCATCATTTTGACGTTACCAGACGCACCAACTGGTTTGTAATCGGTAAATAATAAATATTTACCTCCACCCGGAAATGTTTCGGAAACACTATAAGTACCATCCGTTTGTTCTTTTGGGTGAACGTGATCAAACCATGTTAATTCTTCATTCATAACCAAAAGATGCATCTTCATTTCGTGTACTACATCCATTGTTACATTTTTACCATCTTCGGTAACTGAGATTGATAAATTCGTTGGTTTTCCAGCCTGAATTACTTCAGGATTACTAGATAACTTAACATCAAAAGCCCTATCCTTCTTTGCTGCTGAAGGTTCTAATTCCATTCCGCATTTTGAACATTTTTCTCCTTTTTTCCCTGTTACTTCAGGATGCATAGGACAAACATAATTAGTTTCTTCATTAGCGTGCTGATGTATATCCATATCTGATGTGTTTTGTTTGTTTCCTGTATTATTACAAGCGGATAGCATAGCAATAGATGCTGTTCCGAGCAATAAAATTTTTAGTTTATTCATACTATTTTTAATTATTTTAAAGGCTTTATTACCTGTTACAAAGTTCTATGTTTCTTATAATCTAATCATTACACTTTTTCTGGTTTTATTTGTGACATTTACAGATAATGGATTGCGAACAAAAAAATATCTTATAAATATTGCAACGGTTTTAACCGCTGGAGCGCAATGTATTATCATAATTCGTATCGCATGGTTGAAACCGTGCGCTATGGTTAAAATAGAATTTAAGAACTAAAAAGAAAGAGCCCGATATGGTATCGAGCTCTTTCCAAACTGCATAACTGTAATAATATTGACTTTTTGCTTTTAACCTCTTTTGGAATAAGGTGTGTTTACAATACTAAACAGATAAAGGTTCCGCTTTAAAACCTTTACTTTTGATGATAGCAACGATTTCGTCTTCTGTTGCTCCTTCTGATTGCACTGTAAGGATTTTGTCGGCATTATCAGTGTCTACATTCCATTCGCCAATACCTTGAGCATTGTCTAAATCAGATTTTACTTTTGCTACACATCCACCACAATTAAGGGTTGTTTTAAATTGAAGATTTTTATTTTCCATTTTAATTGATACTTTAATAATTATTTGATACCACAAATTTCCGTCAATAATGCCTCAATACGTTTACAATATTCCTTATTTGATTTGTGATATTTACTGATTAAGGGATATCATAATGTCTTCTTTAAAATTTCATCTTTTGAATTCTAACGGCATTTAGTATAGCCAATAGCGCAACTCCTACATCGGCAAATACAGCTTCCCACATGGTAGCAAGTCCGCCCGCTCCGAGTATAAGTACAATGGCTTTTATAGAAAATGCCAATATGATGTTTTGCCAAACTATTTTTTTGGTTTGTTTACCAATATTTATTGCCATTGCAATTTTTGATGGCATATCGTCTTGTATTACCACATCGGCAGTTTCTATGGCAGCATCACTTCCTAGACCGGCCATTGCAATTCCTGCATCACTCAGAGCAATTACTGGAGCATCGTTTACACCATCGCCCACAAAAGCTACACTACCGTTACTGGCTTTGATTTCTTTTACTTTATTCACTTTGTCTTCTGGTAGTAAATCTCCGTAAGCATTATCTATTCCTAATTGCTTAGCAACATGATTTACAACGGCACTTTTATCACCGCTGAGCATAGTGACTTTTACATTCATGCTATGTAACTTATCGATTGCTATTTTTGCATCAGCTTTAATGCTGTCTGAGATTGTTAGATAGCCTACAAATTTCCCATCATAAGCAATAGCTATAACCGTGTACACAATATTTGCTGTGTCGGCATCATGGCTGATATTAAATTTATCAAGTAATTTAAAATTACCAACAAGCAATTCTTTTCCGTTTACAGTCGATTTTAGTCCATGTCCGGCTATTTCTTCCGTCCCTACTAAATTGATGGTATTGTCTATCTCGCCAACATAGTCATGAATGGCAGTTGCTACAGGATGTGTGCTTTGGCTTTCGAGCGCATTGACCATTTTAAGGATTTCGTCTTTATTAAACTCGGGTTTTATTATTACTTCCTGAACTTTAAAAACGCCTTCGGTCATTGTTCCTGTTTTATCAATTACAACATTCTGAATATTAGCAAGAATATCCAAAAAGTTAGAACCTTTAAATAAAATACCATTATGACTTGCTGCTCCAATACCTCCAAAATAGCCTAAAGGGATAGAAATTACCAAGGCGCAAGGACAAGAAATAACTAAGAATACTAATGCTCTGTATAACCACTCACTAAAGACATAAGTATCTACAAATATCGCTGGCAACAACGTAATTGCAATAGAAAGCAATACGATAATAGGTGTATATACTTTGGCAAACTTACGAATGAACAATTCCGTGGGTGCTTTTTGAGCAGTTGCATTTTGTACCAGCTCCAATATTTTACTAAGTTTACTATCCGAATAGGCTGTGGTTACTCTTACTAAACTTATAGTGCTACCGTTAATCATACCTGCCAATACAGTTTCGCCTTTAGATTTCGTATCGGGTTTACTTTCTCCCGTAAGGGCGGCAGTGTTAAATGAGGCACTTTCCGAAACCAGTTCGCCGTCTAGTCCTAATTTTTCTCCTGGTTTTAGCTGAATGAGATCTCCTATTTTTGCATTTTCAGCTTTTATAATAACCGTTTTATTTTCTTTGAGTAAAGTAACTTCGTCTGGGCGTTGATCCAGTAGTGATTTTATATTTCCTTTGGCACGAGATACGGCAAGTGTTTGGAACACCTCGCCTACTGCATAAAACAACATAACAGCTACAGCTTCTGGATATTCGCCTATGGCAAAAGCACCAACTGTAGCAATAACCATAAGAAAGAATTCTGAAAAGAAATCTTTGTAGCGTATACTCTCAATCGCTTCTTTTATAACTGGTAACCCAACAGGAATATAAGCTATGATGTACCATGCTAATTTTACCCAGCCAGTAAACCAAGGTTGCAGAAAATAATTATCAAAAGCTATCGCAATCAATAATAAAATGAGGGAGATAATAGCAGGCAAAAATAACTGAAATGCTGTTTTATCTTCGAGGTCGTGGCTGTGATCATGATCGTGTCCGTGACTATGGTCATGCACATGATTATGGTCTTTTTTGGTAGTATCGCACTGGTGTTGGTGCGCTTCTTTTTTTTGAGGTTTTAAATGATTATCTGTAGTGCAGCATTGCTTTGACATATCTAATAGTTTTTAATTCTATGGCAAAGTTATAAGTCTGTTTTGGGAACCTGGTTGCAATTTATACTTCTGAAATCAAAAAGCGTTAGTCAAAAATCTGAAATCAATTTTATTAAGTTAAGGAAAAATATATAATCTTGCATAGAATAAATTTATCGCAAAAACGCAAATTTTTTACAAACATCAATTATCCACGCGGTTGCATTTCTAGCCCTGATAGAAGGGAAAATCCTTTTTTATTGTTTTTCTCAATAAAAAAGATTTGGAATGATAGCAGGAAATAGCTCCTAAAAATCTTTAGAGAATAAATTATTTCCTGATTGTCGGGCAATTCAAGGCCTGAAATAAAGGATTTTCTAAAGATATAAATACTTGTTTATTCTTGAGAAAATCTAAAAGAATTTGGAGCAATTTTCGCAAATTCCTTTCATTACAAAATTGACACTTTCTAATAAAAACTTTTCAGGAAGCTGAATTGGTGGTATAGAAATACTTTCGAGACAATAGGTATTATGGCAACGGTTACAATTAAAATGAACGTGTAATTCTCCAACGGTACACATACAGGTTTCATTACAAATTGAATATTTCATTGAACCAGAACCGTCGTCAATGTTATGAATAAGCAAGTTTTCATGAAACAAAGTCAAGGTTCTAAAAATGGTTGATTTATTTACGGTTTCTAATTCCGTTTCCAGATCTGTTAGGCTAAAAGTTTTTTTAAATTCAGTCATTGTTTTAAATATCAATAACCGTATTGATGTTGGCTTTATATTCCTGTTCAATAATCTTTTTTCTAAGCTTTCCATTTTTATACTTTATTTAGGCTTCTATTACAAATTTAAGAAAATAGGGAACGTTACAAACGTTACAAATAATGTATATAACCAATTTCTGGTAAGTACATACAATTATCGCAAGTATCATATTCGATAGTTGCTTTAGCCGGTTGTTCAAAATTGGCCTTTAAAAATGCATCTGAGAACAAAGCATACGGCGGAAATTTGGCAATATGATTTTTAAGCATTTTGTGAGCTTCTACAACTGGTGCTCCATAAAGTTTCTCAAATCTGCCAATTTTATATTTGGTAAAAGGACCATAATGCACAATGATTTTTAGGGATAAAGGAATTTCCATAGAAAGCTGTAATGATAGTCTGGATATTTCTCTTCTAAAGTTGTTGTACATTACTTCAATTTGAGTTAATGTAGTACCAAACGACGGTATTTTGTGGTATTTGTAAAATAATATGGCATCACCTTCAATTTCCGAAACTTCTAAGGATAATGTGTTGCTGTCTATTATTGATTTTAGCAGACTTTCGGTTATGTATTTACCGATAAACATATTGGTATTTATTACAAAATCTGTAAAACCAGATATGTCTGGAATCATCACCATTCCTGTTTTATATTGTGCAGTATCATTTTTCATAATTCGGATTACAGCTGGGCTGATTACTATTATTAATTACCAACAGTGTATCCCGCCTTTTTAATAGCTTCTATAAGATTTTCTGCAGCATCATTGTCTTCTACAGAAGCGGCTAGTTTTCCAGCTTCTATTTTTTGAATTTGAATTCCATCTATATTTTTGATAACAGTATTTACTCTAGCCTGACAATGTCCACTTTTCATATCAGGTATACTTAATATTATATTTTCCATTTTGATTTATTTTATAATACAAATTTCAGAATTGTACCACTATTTTTCATGGTGTAATTCCTTGTTTGATTTATAATATTTACTGATTGTTTTAAGAAAAGGTTCTGAGGTTCTGAGAGGCAAAGGTTCAAAGGTTTTCCTGTAGAGACGCACCTCAGTGCGTCTTAAAGAATGTATTTATAAAGGTTCTGAGAAGCAAAGGTGCAAAGGTTCAGAGGTTTCTCTTGCGCAGATGCCAAGTTGTCTAGTGAATAAGTTTTAAAGTTTTTATTTAAAATAGTTGATTTATAGTTTTTTATGGTGTTTTGGAATTTATTTTCAAAAAAAAAAGACCCCATCATTAATCAACTTCCAAACTATTAAAGAAGAGGATTAAAAATGAGGTCAAAAAATGGTTTGTTTTAAGAATTTATAAAGCTCGTTTTTTGAATAGCATTTATTGTTTAAGCGTTTTTATTGAAAAAGCGGCTATAATTGCAGCAATGGCACATATAACGGCTGCGGAGAAAAAAGCCGTCTGGAAACCTGTATTTAATGCTGCAATATCAGTTTCACCCATTGCTTTAAGCGTATTTGTTTTTGCTGCTGAAATAGCAACAACAATACCCAGTCCTAAAGCCGAACCTACCTGATAACTTGTATTAACCAAGCCAGAAGCAAGTCCCATTTCTTCGGGTTTAGCTCCAGACATTGAGGCGATAGTACCTGGAATATAGGCTAATGACATACCAAGTGCTCCCAATAAAGATGCAGGCAAGACATTGATTAAGAATGTTCCGTCGGGCGGAATTGTACTAAACAGAAGAAGTGATCCTGTAAGTGCGATTAATCCAGCAATTAGATTTGCTTTAAAACCAAATTTGGCGACCAACTTTCCTGTAACTCCAACCATTAAAAACATGATAGCAATTGTCATTGGTAATAAAGCCAGTCCGCTATTAAAGGCAGAATAATTAAGCGTTTGCTGCAAATAAAGATTTAGAAAAAACCATAACGGAATCCATCCTGCGGCCATTAAAGCCATTACTAGATTACCTCCTGAAAGATTAGGAACTTTAAAAATACTCATTGGTACTAATGGTTCTTTTTTCTGTTTTTGAACAATAAAGAAAACAAGAAATAGTAACAAAGAAAGACCTAGTAAGGCAATGGTTTGTAAAGACTTCCACCCTGCTCCTTCTCCCGACACGATTGCATACACCATTACTACTAATGCTGTTGTAGCAAGAATTGCACCTGCAATATCTACTTTTCCTTTGCGGGTAACACCAGCAAATAATAAACTCTTGCTATATGCTAATACTATAAGTCCTACGGGAATATTAATTAGGAATATCCAATGCCAAGAAAGCCATTGAGTAATTGCTCCGCCAAGGAAAACTCCTGCAGAACCTCCCGCAGCGGCAGATGCTCCCCAAAAACCTAATGCTTTATTGAGTTCTTTAGGGTCAGTAAATTTAGATAATACCAAAGTAAGTGCTGCCGGAGCAATAAGTGCCGAGCCTAAACCTTGTAAAGCTCTTCCTGTATTTAGTGCAGCTTCAGACCAAGCCACACCTGCCAAAAGTGATGCGGCAGAAAGGATAATGAATCCCCACATAAAAATTTTACGTGTACCAAACAAATCAGACAAACGCCCGCCGAGAAGCAAAAATCCTCCGAATAGGATAACGTATGCATTAAATATCCATTGCAACCCACTTTGCGAATAACCAAGATCCGCTTTTATTGCTGGCAAGGCTACCCCAATAATTGAGGTGTCCATAATTACTATAAATTGTGCTGTACATAGCAAAAAAAGTGCCGACCATCGTTTGCTATATGGTGTAGGTTTGTCTATTGGTTGTTTATTATTTTTAGTCATATTTTTATTTAATTGTTTTAGTTAGTAATTATAGAGTTAGCAGTCCAAGGGCTTGTTGTAATTCTACATGTAGCATTCGCAAATTATACACAGCGTTTAGGTAATTTATTTTGGCTTGTGTTAGTGCTAGTTCAGCATCTGTTAGTTCAAGCCTTGAGCCTAAGCTATTTCTAAAACGATCATCAATCATTCGGTAATTTAATTCTGCCGACTTTACCGTTGTTTCCTGTATGTCTAATTGCGTTACGGATTCCTTCCATTTGCTTATAATTGTGGCAAGTTCAGTCTTAACTTCATCTTTTAAATCGTTTAGCAATATGTCTTCTTGCTGCGTTTTAATTTTTGCTTGATTAATCTGAGATTTAGTGCGATTGCCATTGAAAATTGGTACGCTAAGCTGTAAGCCTAAGAAAGAAGTTCTTGGCCAAGCATATTCGTTAATTTCCATATCATCTGCTTGTGCCTGTATCTGATATTGTCCTATTAATGCCAGCTGTGGTAATAGTCCTGCCTGAGCGGCTTTTAATTTTTTTTGCTGAAGATCAATAGTCAGTTTTTGAATATTCAAATCTTTCCTGTTTTTATCAGCAATTAGCAATGCTTCATCAACTTGGTAAAATTCGCCTTGACTTACTTTTACGGTATCTTCAAGGTTGTCTGTCAGTTCAATTTCTCCCGAATCTTCTAATCCTATGAGTCTTTTTAACTCAATGGCAGATACCTCTATATTATTTTTTAAATAAGAAACAGATGATTTTAAATTTGCTACAGCAATAAAACTCCTTAGTGTATCTGATTTTAGTCCTCTGCCTTGTGCAAATAGCGATTTTGAATCTTTAAGTGCTTTGATGTTACGTTGATGGCTTTGTTGAAGTAAACCTAGTTGTCTGTTCATCATCAGTATGTTAAGGTAAAGACTAGAAACCTGAAGCGCTACCCGACTTTTTAAATCGGCAGTTTTTTCGTCTTGAATTTTCTCGTTGATTTTAGAAGCTTTTGTAAGCTGATGTGTCGCTGGTGCAAAGATGGGTTGGTACAACGATACGAATGCATTATAAGTATTTCTTCCGCCAACAGCGAAATCCTGCACTGGTTTATCTGTGCCTACAAAGGAACCTGGGAGAAATATAACCTGCCTGTCGAAATAATGAGAAAACCCTGCGTTTGCCGAAATACTGGGCAGCAAACCACCTCTTGTTTCTCGGGTCATTTCTTTAGCATTTATTTCTTCTAATATTTGAACCTGTAATGCTTTGTTTCCCTGTTTTGCCATTTCTAATGCATCTGTGAGAGCTAGCTTTTTTTTCTGTGCATGCACTGCATTAGCGCTGCTTAGCAATAGCAGCGCTGTAACTATGTGTAAGATATTTGTTTTCATTTTATCTTCTTTGAGATTTAAAATCATGATTCTATGGCTGGACTGTTTGTGTCTTCAGAATCTTCTTCTACAATAACAACTTCTCCTTTTTTGCTTGACAAATAAGAATAAACTGCCGGGATGATAAACAATGTTAATATTCCCGAAAAGACAAGTCCTCCCACAATAACAATTCCTAATGACTGGCGGCTGTTAACGGTAAGCGCAATAGGTAATGCTCCGAATATCATGGCTAGCGATGTCATTAAAATTGGACGGAAACGCTGCTCTGCTGCCTGTATTGCGGCATCGTATTTAGAAAGTCCTGTATCTTTTAGATGATTGGCAAATTCTACGATAAGGATTCCGTTCTTGGTAATTAATCCTACCAGTGTAATAATCCCAATCTGACTGAATACATTTAAACTCTGACCAAACCACGATAGGCTAAGAATTGCTCCTGTTACTGCCATAGGCACGGTTAACATAATGGTTAATGGATCACGAAGATTTCCGAACTGAGCAGCTAGAATCATATAAATAAGCAATAATGCAAGGACTAGCGTAAAGGCGATATTACCTTGACTTTCGTCATAATCTCGCGATTGACCTGCTAATGAACTTTTGAAATTTTCTCCTAACACTTCTTTCTTAATCTTTTCGATTTCCTCAATTCCTTCTGCAAGACTCACTCCTTCTGCTGTTGCTGCCGATACTGTTGCCGATATATATTGGTCGTATCGGTATATTGCTGCTGGACTTACAGCTTCTTCAGTTGTTATTAGGTTGTTCAACGGAATCATCTTACCTGTTGTTGAACGAACATAGATAGCGCTTAAATCACTTTTGTCATTTCTGTGTTGTCGGTCTAATTGTCCAATTACTTCATACTGACGATCGTTGCGCAGGAAATATCCGTAACGCTGTCCTGAGAATGAAAGTTGCAGCGTATGAGCTACTTCTTCCATAGATACGCCCATTAAGGCTGCTTTTTCTCTGTCAATATTTATTTTTATCTCTGGTTTATTAATCTTAAGATCTGCATCTACAAATAGTAGTTTTTTGCTTTGACGTGCTGCTGCCAGGAATTTAGGAAGCACCGCTGTTAGACTATCAAGATTTGGCGATTGCAATACATATTGTATTGGCATACCTCCTCCATAACGGCTTCCGATAGTTGGTGGCAAATAAGGAAACAAAAGAAATCCTCTAAATTTCCCCGACGCCGCACCATATTGATTGTATAAATCCTTAATACTTGATTTTCTATCTTTCGGATCTTTAAGATAGATACTTTGTACAGCTACGTTAACAGGTGCTGGAGCGGGAATAAATGAGATTGCAACCATCGAATAGGTTTGATATAATCCATCGGTAGAATCGTTTACATATTTTCCAACTTCGGTCATGTGTTTTTTCATATAATCGAAAGAAACACCCTCGGGAGCAACGGCAATTAGATTCATGTTCGAACGGTCCTCTATCGGTGCTAGCTCAGAAGGAAGTCCTTTCCCAACAAGATAAATAAGTAAAGTTGTGCCTATCAAAAATACCCACGCTAACCATCTAAATTTCATAAATGTGATTAACAAACTAGCGTATCCATTATTCATACGGACGAAAAAAGGCTCAGTCACACTATAAAACCAACTAGGCTTTTCTTCTTTCTTCAAGAAATAAGCACTCAGCATTGGAGTAAGTGTCAGTGCTACAAAAGCCGATACCATTACAGAACCTGATACGACAATAGCAAATTCCTTAAATAGCTGACCGCTGATTCCTCCCATGAAAACAATCGGCAGGAATACTGCTGCAAGCGTGATGGTAGTAGAAATAACTGCAAAATAAATCTCCTTAGAGCCTTTAAACGCTGCTTGTATGGGCGACATTCCTTCTTCAATTTTTTTGTAGATATTTTCGAGTACTACAATAGCATCATCGACCACCAATCCTATGGAAAGTACTAATCCCAAAAGGGTAAGTATATTGATAGAAAAACCAGCTATATACATAATAAAAAATGCGGAAAGAATAGAAACTGGAATTGCTAATACTGGTATGATTGTAGATCGCCAGTCTCTTAGAAATAGAAAAATAATTAATACGACTAAACCAAAAGCGATAAAGAGTGTTTCTTCTACTTCTTTAATAGATTCTCTTACAGAACGGGTATAATCAAAGCCTACTATTAAGCGGTATTCAGATGGGATATCTTTTTTTAGCTGATCTAATCTTCTGTAAAATTCATCTACTACTTCTATAGCATTTGCACCACGTTGTATCTGGATAGCCACACCTATACCCACGCGGTTAAGGCCTCCAGTTTCATTGATGATAGCCGTACGTTCGTTTACTTCTCCTAATTCGGCTGAGCCAATGTCTTTTAATCGGATTACTCTATTATCAACTTGTTTGATGAGCATTTCCTCAAAATCTTTTACGGAAGTAAGACGTCCCATTGTACGAATACTTAGTTCGCTGTTATTCCCGTCTATCCTACCCGCAGGCAAATCAATGTTTTCTCTTAATAATGCCTTACGGATATCTTCGGGAGTTAGTTGATAAGCAGCAAGCTTAGAAGGTTCAAACCGAAGACGCATGGCGTATTTATGTTCTCCCACGATAGCAACATTATTGATTCCGGGGATAGACTGTATTCGGTCTTTTATCGTAGTAGATGCGAGGTGACTGACCTCTTTTATGTCTTTGGTATCGCTTTCTACTTCAAGAAATGCTACCAAATTATCTGGCGAAGATGCTTTTTGTACAATCGGCGGATCTACATCTGTAGGAAGCTGTTTTCGTGATTTGGCAACTTTATCCCTGACATCATTTAATGCGTCTTCAATATTTATTTCACGGTTAAACTCTATTGAAATTACACTTACTTGTTCCCTGGATTCAGAAGAAATGGTGCGTATTCCGTTTGCTTCCGATATAGATTCTTCCATTGGTCTGGTAAGCTTAGATGCGATTACATCTGGGCTTGCACCAGCATAGAAAGTAATTACTGAAATTACTGGTGGTTCTGTTAATGGAAATTCTCGAATCCCTAATTGTTTCCATCCTATTATTCCTAAAATAACAATGAGGAGGGAGAATACACCGGCTAAAACCGGTTTTTTTATGCTTAAAGCTGATATACTCATAACGCTAAAATTTGAATTTGATTAATTGGGTACAACGACTTTTACAGGAGTACCATCTCCTATGCGTAGCATATTTGAAATTATGATACTATCGCCAGTCTTAATCCCAGATGTGATAACAGCATCCGTTTCTGTCCTATTACTTATGGTTACTGCCACAGGTTTTGCTACTCCGTTTTTTATTACAAAAACAGCATATCCTTTATCACTTGGCGACAAAGCTTCGGTTGGTATCATTATACCTTTTGCTCCTTTCTGAGTGACACTGAAATAAACTTTTGCCGAAAGGCCTGCACGAAATTTTCCGTTTGAATTATTAGTTATTGCCTGTACTTGTAAGCTTCTGCCTTGAGCGTCAAGACCCGGTTCGGTAGCATTGATAGTTGCCGAATATTCTTGATCGGATAACTCAGAAGTAAATCTTACTTTGTTTCCTGTTTGTATCAACGGCAAGTATTTTTCTGGAACAGAGAAATTGATTTTGATACTGCTTTGATCTTGCAGTATTACTAGTTCTGCTCCAGGCGATACGTAAGCCCCAAGATGTACTTTTGAAATTCCGATTTTTCCTGAAAATGGAGCTCTAATTACGGTTTTGGCTAAGTCTACTCTAAGGAGTTCTTGCTGTGCAATCAAGGATTGGTAACGCATAACTGCCTCATCGTTTTCCTGTGGTCTTACAGTTTCGGTTTTTAAAAGATTAGCCATTCTGTCTTTAGTTAATCGAGCCAGTTCTAGTTCGGCACCAACCTGTTTTAACCGCGATCTGATGTCGGCATCATTCAGTTTGTAAAGCACAGCTCCTTGGCTCACGTAACTACCATCTTTAAATGCTACATGAGTAATTTTTTGAGGGAGTTCGCTCACAATAGAGACTTCGCGATACGGCATCATCGTTCCCACTACAACCTCTTCCTGATTGAGTTGTTTTTCTTGGGCAATTATAATGTCAACTGGTAGTTTGTTGGCATCCGCCTTAGCTGTTGCATCCTTTTCTGGTGCTTTTTCAGTTTTGTTCTCACAAGCAATCAATAAGATGCTCAACAAGGGAACTAAAATTCCCAACCTTTGTGTAGTATGTTTGTATAACATGTTCTTTTTTTTAATTATCCAACTAACTATTAAATTTCAATGTCAAAATTACAGTGAGATGCTAGCGGGCTTTATACACAATTACAGGTAAGAGTTGTGAGATTTACTTTTTTAAAGGCTCTAAGAAAGGTTCAAAGGCTCTGAGGTACTAAGGCACAAAGGTTTTCGTAGAGGCGCACCGCAGTGCGTCTTAGCTATTGAGGATAAAGGTTTTTGAGAAGGTTCAAAGACGCAAAGGTTTTCCGTAGAGACGCACCGCAGTGCGTCTTAAGTTGTGGAGAGATAGGTTTTAAGAGATAACCGTTTAAAAAAACAGTCGCAATCTTGTCTTTCTGAGGCGGAGCCGAAGAATCTCCACCAGTAGCTCGACAACATTGTGTTAAGACTAGTTTGTGCCCTTCGACTCCGCTCAGGGTGACAAGATTGTTCGTGAAATTAGTTTTATAGGACTGAAATGATTTTTTAAGAAGCGCTATTTATATGAGATTGCTTCTCAATAATAGCAAGCTTATCAAACCGTATTTTTTTATAGTAGGAAGAAGTAAAACCAGTATATTTTTTTAACTGGTTAGATAAATGTGCAGGACTGCTATATCCTAAAGTATGGGTAATCTCAGACATCGATTGATCGGTATAAACAAGGAGTTCTTTTATCTTTTCGATTTTTCTGAGGATGATATATTTTTCAAGTGTTTGTCCTTCTACAGACGAAAATAAAGCGCTAAGTGTATCATAATTCTTAGTCAGTTTATTACTGATTAATGTAGAAAATTTAGTTGGTTTTCCATTGTCCAATTGCATTTTGATGCCTATTTCTACTAGTTCCTTAATCTTTTCTACAGTTTCTTCGGTTTTAGTAAATAGTAATTCAAATCCATTTTTTTTAAGCATGGATTTAATTGCCTCTTGGTTCACAGAAAAGTTGGCTGTATCTTTTATTACAACACGTCCTAGCTCAATAGCAATGATTTCTAAATCTAGATTTAAAAATTCTTGTTCGAGAACATAAATGCATCTGTTGCACACCATTCCTTTTATTAGTAATGTCATAAAATTGATATTAATGATGCTTTTTCTATTTTCCTTGAATTTTGTTTTACAAATTTCCTGATAGTTGAGCTGTGTCTTATATTGCTATTCCTAATTTGATTTATAAAATTTACTGATTGTTTAAAAAAAGGTTCTGAGGGACAGAGAGGCAAAGATTCAAAGGTTTCTCTTGCAGCGCGTATTTCTCAAAAAAAAAGACCTCATTTTAACTAGCTTCAAAGATTAATGAAGAGGAAAAATGAGGTCAATAATAAAAATCAATTAAACTAAGAGGTAATATAAAACGGCGGCCAATGCATTAGGAAACCGCCGTTTGGCAAACGCATCAAGATAGTTAGCTTCTTTTTTTTTAATTACAGATTTAATAAACTTCGTAGTTTGAACTGTTCAAGTACTACCAAAAAGCATTCATAATAATTCAAATGAAATTATTTTAACCACATAAGTGAAGTTAGTAAATATAAGTATAGTTAATCTGTGTAAACTTAAATGAACTTACATCACTTATATGGTGAGCTTTTGTGTTACATTATTAATTTTATGTAATCTGACTATATAATTTGTCTTGAGAATTTATAGCTCAGATAAGTTTACTTTTTCCACTTTAATCGTAAGCTGTTGCTTACCACACTTACACTACTCAAAGCCATTGCAGCTCCTGCAATCATTGGGTTTAGCAAGAATCCGTTTATAGGGTATAATATACCTGCAGCAAGAGGAATACCAATAAGATTATAAATAAACGCCCAGAATAAGTTTTGTTTGATGGTAGCTACTGTTTGTTTAGATAGTCGAATAGCTTGAGGTATTTTGTTAAGATCTGATGATATAATGGTCATCTTTGCCACATCCATTGCGATGTCGCTTCCCTTACCCATTGCAATACTTACATCGGCTGTTGCCAAGGCTGTACTGTCATTGATACCATCACCAACCATGGCAACAACTTTACCTTGCTGTTGCAATTCTTTTACAAAATCGGCTTTGTGCTGTGGCATTACTTCTGCTTTATAATGTTTTATTCCTGTTTGTTCTGCGATAGCTTTTGCAGTAGCTTCATTATCTCCAGTAAGCATATAGAGTTCAATACCCATACCTTGGAGATGTTTGATCGCTTCTACAGATGTTTCTTTAATTTTATCAGAAATTGCAATAACCGAAAGTGCTTGCTTGCTATTAGCAAACCAAATTACAGTCTTAGATTCTTTACCCCATGCATCAGCTTGATCCAATAATGTATTGTCAATAGTGATATTATTTTCTGCGAGCAATTTTTTGTTACCTACATAATAGGTTTCGTCCATATAGATTGCTTTTGCTCCCTTACCAGTAATACTATCAAAATGGGTTAGAACTACGTTTGGTATACTTTTGAAATTTTTCACTACGGCTTCCGCCAAAGGGTGTTCGGATTGCTTTTCGATACTAATTAAAATATCTTTTGTTACATCGTTATTATCTAGCCATTTAACACCAGTTACCTGTGGTCTTCCTTCAGTAATAGTTCCGGTCTTATCTAAGACAATTGCAGTAACTTTTCTTGCTAGTTCTAAACTTTCGGCATCTTTAATCAGGATACCATTTTCGGCACCTTTGCCCACTCCTACCATAATTGCTGTAGGTGTTGCAAGACCTAATGCACAAGGACAAGCAATAACTAGTACTGTAACTGCTGCTAATAAAGCTTGTGCCACAGCATTTTCTCCTCCTAGAACTATCCAAACAATAAAAGTAAGTATTGCTATACTAATCACGATTGGTACAAAAATGCCTGCAATTTTATCAACTAGTTTCTGTACAGGAGCTTTACTTCCCTGAGCATCTTGCACCATTTTAATAATTTGCGCAAGCATGGTTTCTTTTCCAACTTTAACTGCTTTGAATTGAAAACTTCCTTTTTGGTTTATAGTTCCAGCAAATACTTTTTCGTTTTCCGTTTTCAGTACAGGAACTGGTTCACCGCTTAACATACTTTCATCTACATACGAGTTTCCTGAAGTCACCATTCCATCCACAGCAATTTTTTCTCCTGGTTTTACAAGGATAATATCACCAACATTTACGTTTTCAATTGCTATTTGTTTTTCCGTTCCGTCAGGCTGAATAACCATTACAGTTTTAGGCTGTAAACCCATTAATTTTTTAATTGCAGATGAAGTATTTCCTTTGGCTTTTTCTTCTAATAATTTACCAAGAAGGATGAATGCAATAACTACTGCTGCCGCTTCAAAATAAACGTGAGCATGTAATCCGCGTTGATGCCAGAAATCCATGAATAACATGTTGAAAACGCTGAACAGATAAGCAATTCCTGTGCTTAAAGCCACCAAAGTGTCCATATTGGCAGATCTGTTTTTCGTTTGTTTCCATGCATTTATGAAGAAGTCTTTCCCTAACCAAAGCACTACTGGAGTCGAAAAGAACCACATAATCTCATTTCCATAAGGCATATCCATAAAGAACATACCAATCGTTACTACGGGTAACGACAATAGCACTGCCCAAATGGTTTTATTTTTTAATTTTTTGAATTTCTCGGCATGAATTGCCTCCAGAGATTCTTGCTGTTTGGTTTCGTCTACAATAAGTAAATCGTAACCAACGGCTTGCATAGCCTTTTGAAGTTTATTTGCGTCTGTTAGATTTGGAAGATATTCTACAGTTAAGTTTCCTGTTGCAAAGTTTACCGATGCATCAACTACTCCCAATTCATACGTTACAATACTTTCTGCGCTGCCTGCACAAGAGGCACAAGTCATACCTAGAACAGGAAAAGTATTTTTAACAGTGGGAACATTATATCCCAAGTTTTTGATAGCCTTTACAGCATTACCAACAGTTTCATTACCTTTAACAGTAATGGCAGCTCTGCGGTTGTTTACTTCTACTTTGTGAGTTTCAACGCCTTTAACCTCCGCTAATCCTTTTTCTACGATTAAAGCACAATGCTCGCTATCTACATTTTCTAGCGGAATGAAAATTGTATCTTTACTATTATTATTTGTCGCCATATTTCACGTGTTGTAATTTACATGCAAAGTTGGCGACAATATCTATGAATTTTATTGTGTAATTATGGGTTTGATTTGTAATATTTACTTAAACCTTATCCAATGGTTTTCTTTTTTCTTCCCTAATTTGTTTAAAATGACTTGGTGTTAACCCTGTTACCTTTTTAAATTGATTACTTAGGTACGCAACACTGGAATAATTTAAACGTAAAGCTATTTCGCTCAGTGATAACTCATCATAAACCAAAAGTTCTTTTATCTTTTCGACTTTTTGAGCGATGAAATATTTTTCTATCGTGGTGCCTTCTACCTCCGAAAATAAATTAGAAAGGTAATTATAGTCATGATTGATTTTTTCGCTCAAGATATCAGATAAATTGTTTTTTGTGTCATTATCCTGATGATGCACCAGGTCGATGATAATGTTTTTTATCTTTTCGATAATTCTACTTTTTTTATCATCAATTACCTCAAAACCTAAAGGAACTAATGCTTCTTCTATCGAATTTCTTTCGTCGGAGCTTAGTTCTTTTGTCAGGCTAACCTCTCCAAGCTTAATATTTGCAAAGTCTAAACCGAGTTTTTCGAGTTCATTTTGAACTACCATAATACAACGATTGCAGACCATGTTTTTAACGAATAATGTACTCATATCCTTGTTAGATCAGATTTTTTATTAAATATAGTATCGACAAATCTACTATTAAAATTCAATTAACCGTTTTATAAATATCGTTAAGTTTACCGCAAAGAGCGCAAAGGTTTATAATCTGTAGGTTAAAAAGTTTAACCATTAAGACATTAAGTTTCATTAAGGATTAGCGTTAAGTTTACCGCAAAGGTCACAAAGGTTTATAATCTTTAGGTTGAAAATTTTAACCATTAAGGATTAAGCTTAATTTTTCTTTTTTTCTTAATGGTAAAAAAATGGTCAAGTTAGGTTAATAATAAAGGACGAAAGGGTTTACGTTAAGCTTTGTACCCTTTGCGTAAACCCTAGCGCCCTTTGCGGTAAAAATATTTAGTTTATGATGTTTAGAAAGTCACAAATTTCACTCCTAAACTAAACCATCTTGACGGAAGCGGAACTGCTCCAACCTCGTAATAAGTTGTGTTGAAGATATTTTGTGCATCAACATAAATAGTTACTTTTTTTATAGATTGACTTACTCTAAAGTCGTTAATCCAGTATGATGGTCCTGTTATTCTTTTATTAAAACGGGTAGCAAATAGTCCCGTAAAATTTTTATGCTGAAAATCGATTGTATTGGTTATTTGGTGCTCTAAAGAAGAAACCAGATATTTAGAATAAAGATCATCGATAACATCTTGAAATTTAAAATCTAAATAAGAATACGCCAGATTGATATTTAACCTAGAATCATTAGAAAAGTTAACTCTATAGTTGGTACGTAAATTAAAACCATTTGTATTTAGATTTCCGTAATTATTACTTTGCCAAGGCTGAGTGGTTACATTTCTTGTCCAATCTATAAAATTGCTAATCTTTCTGTAAAAATAATTGGCATTAAAACTAAAATTTTGCTTCGTGTATTTGAATCCTATTTCGCTCTGAAAAGCGTTTTCGGTTAACAAATCAGGATTTCCAATATTCCCCGGACGTTGGTTAAGGTATAAATCGGTAAATGAAGGTATACGCTGACTTGTTCCGATATTTCCTATTATCTTAAACGCATCAGTTATAGCATAACTAGCATCAATTCCTGGATAAGCTTGCCATTTATAATCTGAATTATAATTAAGATAAGTACCAAAATTCACATCTAGTTTTTCAATAAAAGTAGTTCTGTATTGTAGATAAATTCCAAAATTTTCTCGATCATGATCCCCAATGTTAGACGAACTAATGTCTTCATTTCGTACTTCTGCACCAAAACCCAGTTCTCCCCTTTCCATCTTATAGGTTGTGTTAATTTCTGCAGCTATAGAGTTGGTATAATGCTGGCTTCTACCCGCTTTTAGGTTAGAAATTCCGTAGTAACGATAATCATCATAATTATATCTGTAGCTTACTCGAGGCATCAATGTCCATTTTTCCGATAGATTATGTTTAGATTGTACAGATGCAAAGGTAGTTTGTACAACTTCACTTGAGTTTCTGTCACCAGGAGCAGCATAAAATCCATTAGCGCCAAAGCCATTGTTAATATAACCGAATGAACTTAAAATTTCATTATTGTCGTTAATCTGAAAATTACCCTGATAAAATATTTTATTATTTTCGAAAGCTGTATTGTATCGATAACCGTTGCTTTTATCATGTGAAGCAAAAAGCGAATGTTGTTGTTTCTCTTTGCTTAAAACTCCTCCTACCTGAATTCCGGTACCATAAAATGTATCTCCTGTATCTTGCGTATCTTTTTCAAAATTAGATCCAGCATACGTATTTACTAAAAAGCCAGATTTGGTTGGTTTTTTGGTAATAATATTTATGGCTCCAGTTAAGCTGTTAACACCATAAGTAAGAGCAGCTGGTCCACGAATTATTTCGATTCTTTCAATTAATTCAACCGGAATAGGCAAATTAAGCATATTGTGTGCCGTTTGTGAGTCAATAATTTTTGTCCCATTTATAAAAACAACTGTTTGCTCAAAACTTCCTCCATCTATACTTACATCGGCTTGACTCCCAAAAGGTCCTCTTTGTCTTAAATCTACACCATTGGCATATTGTAAAATTTCCTGAATAGATTTTCCTGGTAATTTTTCAATTGCAACTTTATCAATTATATATACATTTCTGTTTTTTTTAGAAATTGGAGTGCTAAATCTATTTTCGTGAATTATTACTTCGTCAATTTTAATAGTATCTTTTTGTACTTGAGCGTATAAACCAACACTCATAAAGGTTAATATAGCAAAATAAATCTTTGTCATTTGTTTTAATTTTTTGCAAAAGTAGTATCTTGCCGTACTACTAATGTGTACCAGTTTTATAAAAATGGATAGTCCGGTTCAAATTCCTTTCAAAAGTTTTATTCAGCTTAAGCCTGAAGAGTCAACTGCTATATACTTGCAAATAGTTTTTGAATTTATAAAAGCGATACAAATCGGATTACTTCCTGAAGGCACAAAACTTCCTGGAACTCGTATATTATGTAAATTATTGGAGGTTAATAGAAATACGCTTATTAAAGCTTTTCAGGATTTAGAATTACAAGGCTGGATTGAAATTTTGCCAAATAAAGGAACGTTTATCTTATCTGAAAAAAAACAAAAAAACAAAGCCGAATTTGTTCCGATTGAAGGTGAAAATGCTTCAAAAATAAGTGAACCTTTTACTTTTAAGCGTTCTACAATTCTTGAAAACCCGAAAGAAATCAGCACTTTACCCTACCAATTTAATGATGGTTTACCCGATTTACGATTGGTTCAAACTGATGTTCTGGCGAGGTTATATGTATCTAAATTAAAAAGAAAAAAGAACACAAAAACTTGGGAACAAATTCAAACTCAGTCGCATTTAAATTTTAAGACTCAGTTCTCTAATTTTTTAAATCTGACACGTGGTATTCGTATTTCAACATCAAATTTACTCACAACTACTAGCCATGAAATCAGTTTGTATCTGGTTACAAAATTACTGATTAGTCCTGGTGATAAAGTTGTTGTGGCTTCTCCGGGTTATTATATGTCGAATATGACATTATCTGATAGTGGTGCGCAAATAATTACAATACCTGTTGATAAAGACGGAATCGACACGGGGCATCTAAGGCAGATTTGCGAAAAACAGAGTATCAGACTATTATATCTTACGTCTAATTATCATTATCCTACAACAACTTCTCTTAGTGCTAAAAGAAGAATGGAAGTATTAGAATTAGCTAATAAATATGGGTTTGTTATTTTAGAAGATGATTATGATTTTGATTTCCATTATGATAATAATCCTGTATTACCTTTGGCTGCCTTAGATTCTAATGAAAGAGTAGTTTATATTGGATCGTTTGGCAGATCCTTGCCAGCAGGTTTTGGTTATGGATTTATTGCTGCTCCATCAGAATTTATTAAGGAATTAGAAAAGCATCAAAACATTCTGGAACCTGAAATTGATGTTATTAAGGAACAGGTTTTAACCGAATGGATTATGGAAGGTGAAGTTCATCGTCTTTCTAAAAAAAATAAAAAAATCTATAAAGAGCGAAGAGATTATTTTGTTTCGTTATTAAAGGAAAAATTAGATGGAAAAATCAAATTTCAAATTCCTCTTCGGGGTTTGGCTATTTGGGTAGAATGGCTTGATAATTTTAATTTAATAAACTTGCAAAAGCAATGTATTGCAAATGGATTGTTCTTGCCGAAAACTATTTTATATCAAACAAAAAATCTAACCGCTACACGTTTAGGTTTCGGACATTTAGACGAAGCTGAAATGGAAAAGGCGGTTGCTATTTTAAGCAAATCTCTGGAAGAGATTATTTAAGATTAGGTATAAAAGACTGTTTTAATCTTAACTCCCAACCATTTCTCCTCCATTTACATGAATAAATTGTCCCGTAACATAGCTGCTATCCTCACTAGCCAAGTATACATAAGCTGGTGCAACTTCTGATGGCTGACCTGCTCTTCCCATTGGAGTTTTTGTCCCAAAATCAGAAACTTTATCAAAAGTAGCGATAATTAGCGGTGTCCATATCGGGCCAGGAGCTACGCCATTAACTCTTATTTTTCTTTTTATCAGCATTGTCGATAATGACCTGGTAAAACTTACAATTGCCCCCTTTGTACTGGCGTAATCTATTAAATGTGCGCTTCCTCGATAGGCTGTAACCGAACTGGTATTGATAATGCTAGCGCCCTCCTTTAGATAAGGTAAGGCAAATTTTGTAATATAAAAATAGGGATAAATATTAGTTTCAAAAGTAGTTTGTAATTGTATGGTGGTTACATCTTCAAGTTTTTTCTCAGGAAATTGAACCGCTGCATTATTCACTATTATATCTAATTTTTCAAAGGTTTGTATACTTTTTTTTATGACGTTTTTACAAAATTTAATGTCTTTAAGATCGCCACTAATTATTAAGCATCGCTGCCCCTTCTATCAGTTGTTTTGTTCTTTTGGCATCTATATCTTCTTTTAAATAAACAATGATAATGTTTGCTCCTTCTCTTGCGAAATGTACCGCTACACTACGACCAATACCACTATCCCCACCTGTTATTAAAGCAACTTTATCTGCAAGTTTCCTACTGCCCATATAATTTTCGCGGATTATTTCAGGTTCGGGAGTCATTTTATGTTCATGGCCTGGCAAATTTTGTTTTTGCTCAGGAAATTTTGTTTTCTTTTCCATATACTTCCTTTTTTATTTGATAAAATCAATTTCCTGTAGTAAAACTGTATTGTATTGTTATTCAAATTTCAGAATTTATCGGGCAAAATTGTTATATGTTTTTATGATAAAATTTCATAATTACCTTATAAATAGGAATGTATTAATGATGGCGAGGTATAGGATACTTATATATTGATTTGATAAAGCTTAGTTTAACCTTTGTTTAAATAAGATTTTTTAGTCAAAAAAAATATCCCATAAAGAAAGGCTTCTTTTGGGATATTTTTTTGATTGAAAAAGGGTTTTAAGCTACTTCTTCTACTTTTAGGATTTCTAATTTCAAATCCCCTTTTTTAGCAGGCCATTCTACTAGATTACCTACTTTGTATCCTACCATTGCAATACCTTCATCAGAAAGAATTGAAATTTTGTTTTTGCTTACTTTTGTTTTCTCAGGACCTACAAACACAACTGTTTTTTCTTCGTTTGTTGCATGGTCTTTATAGGTTACTTTTCTATTTACTGAAACAATATCTTCTGGTAAATCTCTTCTTAGTACCTGTGTTGCCTTTTTAAGTTCAAAAAGTAATAATTTTTCTTCTTCTATTGTTACTTTCTTTCTTCTTACGTGATCCTTAATTAAATCGTATATTCCTGTTGTTAAAATGATGTTTTGATTTGCTGACATAACTTTCTGTTTGCTCCATTCTCATAGGTATGATATATAACTCATCATTGAACTTTTTGTGGCTCTTGGTGTGTTTGAATTCAATGATATCAGAATCCTAAATAAAAATTGAAGATTAAATAAATGAGTTGCCTTAATAAAAGGGTCCCTGTCTAGAGTTTTGACAGGGCTTAATTAATAAACTCTTTAGAACTTTTTAAGAAAGTATCATCATGCAGATATAGTAACGTGCCCATAAGGCGCATCAAGCGATTATTTTTTAAATAAAAATTTGAAGTAGTCATTACTATATTTGCTTTTAACTCTGCAAAGATAGCTATTTTTTTTGAAAGAAAAAAATTTCAAAAAATAGAACTTTAATAATGTTAAATAAAATGAGGAGTCTCAAGGTCAGTTATATAGGTTTTTGTATTGCAAATACTTACCTATAAAAAGTTAGGGTTAACTTAAAGTTGACTTGAATCTCTTAAAACTAAAGTTTATAGCTTATTCCTACTACTATTATTCCTTTATAACCAAAACCTAGCTCTGCAAACCCTCCTAACTTCTTCCCTACTCTTAAACCAACCGGATTTACCTGAAAACCAAATGCAGTTGCATTATCTGTATAAGCATTGGTATTATCAATTTCTTTGGTTTGCATCATGATGATTCCAGCTGCAGCCGAACCGTAGAAGTTTATAAAGGATGTACGAACATAACTGAATTCTATAGTAGGTAGTACCAAAAAATATTGAGCTCTACGCTTATTGTGTTCTATCCCACCTGAATTTGGAAGTTTTGTTTCAAACGATTTATCGGTTCTAAGATAACTTACATCAACCCCTATTTTTAATCTTTCAGAAATACGATTGCGATATCCAATTTCAAACATTCCAAGGGTACTATCTTCTGCATTATCGATTTTGGCTCCGTATATTCCAGAAACAATTGCATCACCAAAAGCATTCGAAATCCCTGTTCCCATAATAAGGAATGTTGCATCACTATAACCTACGCGAAATTCGTGTTTTTCATTTTCTTGTGCTTTTGCAATAAGTGTAAAAAATAGTAACCCTAAGATAATAATCGATTTTTTCATTTTAATTCAGTTCTAATTTATATGTTCTGTTAAGTAATTTTCTTTTTTGCAAATATAAAAACGTTTGCTTATAATGCAACTAAGTTGCGTTATAAAAAGAAATTTAATTTTAATAGTTACAAATGTATTAGTCTAAAAAATGATTTTCGATGTAATTTATCATTGTCTTTTAGTATAAATTTATTATATAAGATAAAAAACTAGTTGCTATAAACAGAGTTTCATCAACTTGTATAAACAACAAAAGCCTGAACATTGTCAGGCTTTTGTTGTTATATATACTATAAGATTTACTTTGTAGTTGCGAACATCATTATTAATTTATCACCAAGATAAAAATTTAAGGTTTGCTCTGCCACATCAAAACGTAGCTCTTTATTATCTAAAAGAGAAAGTACTTTTTGTTCAATTTTAGAAGTTTTTTCGTCAAGACATGCCATTCTGGTAGATCCTAAATTTCCAAACTGAATTTGATCGTTACCTTTAAGTGTATATGTTCCGAAGAAATTATTACATCCAGAATTTCCGCTCACTTTTTTAGTAGCTGGGTCAAATTTAATTGAAGCTCTTCCGTAATCCTGCCCTACATTTTCAAGCATGATTAATTTCCAATTGTTTTTAGCAATAAAGCTCCAAACATCATTTTGTGTAGGAATCGTAAATTCCATAATGATTTTATTTTTAGAGTTTTTAAACTGTACTTTATTTTTTTTCTGTACAATTTTAAACTTTTGATCTTGTATAGCTTTAGTAAATTCTTGTTCTAATTTCATGCTCGCTTCATCACAAGCCATTAAAGTTCCTGCAGAAGAACCAATTTGAATTTGATTTTTTGAAGCAAGTTTAGTGTATTTTGCACTAAATCTGTTACATCCGCTTTTTCCGCTAATTGTTCCTGTAGCTGAGTCGATTGTCAAATACACATTTCCTGTAGATATTGTTTTACCATTTAAACGGGTTAATGTCATTTTAGTATCATAAATACCTTTAGCAGTTTTGGCAGCTGTTACAGGTGTTTTAGAGATAATACTTTTTAGTTTGTACGTATAAATAGATGCGTCCGCAGGAACAATTCCTTCACGTTTTGTTCTGATTACAGTAATCTCGTATTTATTTCCTTTTTCAAAATTAAAACCTTCAATGCCATTATAAAAAAGTTGATAGTCTTTTTCATTGTCATATCTTACTTGTAAGCACTCCATTGGACCTACACCTTGACAAGGTACTTTATTCTCTTTTACAAACATTTTCAGGGTCTCTTGTCCATAAGTAAATGATGAAACTAGTGTTACCATCATCAAAACAAACATGCATTTTAAATTTTTCATTCTTTTTAAATTTTGTAATACTTCAATAAGTATTGATTATTCTATCGTTTTGGTTCTTTTGCATTAACTGTGCCATTTTGAAATATTTTTAAGATTTTAAAATATTTTTAAGATTTTATGGAAATTAAAATGATGACTAAATTGTCTATCTATTATAGACAATAATTTGTTTTGTAGGGACTTATAAAATTATTAAATAAATAGATTTAAGCTAACGATTATTTTATTTTTTTTTCTGCCAACTAGAAAAAAAATCTTGATTATAAAAGAACATCTTATAGAATAATATTTTTTTAGGATGTTTTAAACCCATAGCGAAGAGCTAGACTGGAGCAAAAAATGCCGTTATAATATAATTTTGCAACAGAATATTTTATAAATTTAAACACATTGACAAGAGATATTCATTATTTTATTTTAATAAATATTCTCAAAAAACAACTTTAGGTTCGATTTTTGTTTTTACATATCTATTATTAATCTAATAAAATTTGAAATCATGAAAATATTGAAATATTTATTTATAGGAATAGCATTTCTTACGATTAGTTTTTCATCTGCTCAAGTATCAGTTAATGTTAATATTGGTACTCCACCAGCATGGGGACCTGTAGGATATACAGATGTACGCTATTATTATTTGCCAGATTTGGAAATGTACTACGATATAAATGCATCTAATTACATTTATATTAGTAACGGAAAATGGATAAGAGCAAAATATCTTCCTAGAAACTATAGAAATTATGATCTTTATAACGAATATAAAGTTGTTCTTACGGATTACAGAGGAAATTCACCATATGATAATTATAGAACTCATAAAGAAAAATATGGTAAAGGTTATAAAGGTAAACCACAAAAAACCATTGGTCAAAAACCAGGTAAAGGGAATAACAAAGAACATAAGAATAATGGTAATGGTAATAATGGGAATGGGAAAGGACACGGTAATGGAAAACATTAAATCATAAAAAAAGGGTTACTCTAAAAATTGAGTAACCCTTTTTTATTTATTGAATGATGTGTTTTTACAACCTTACATAGGCTGCTACTTGCACTATATTATTTACAGTAT
This sequence comes from Flavobacterium sp. KMS, assembly GCF_000813005.1. Classification (GTDB taxonomy): domain Bacteria; phylum Bacteroidota; class Bacteroidia; order Flavobacteriales; family Flavobacteriaceae; genus Flavobacterium. Next base: position 242,253 of record NZ_JSYP01000003.1, read on the forward strand.
TATTGCTTTTGCCAAGAACATACTGGTTCATGTAACCTGCTTCAAGATCAAATTTTGGGCTTAATCTCCAGCCTAATGCCAGATATGCTCTGTTTTGGTCAAAAAAACTATCGTTTGGAGCATTTTGTACATTCAAGAAAACTTCATTTTGTAATGCTAAGAAAGCTCCTTTGGTAAAATTGTCTGTTTTAGAGAGCGGAAAGATAGAACGGGCAAAATAACGTAAACGTTGTGCAAACTCATAACTATCGGTTACAAGCTCGTTTTGCTCAATTGTTGCTTGCCCCATAAAACGTTGTTCTAGTCTAAAACGATGTTGCAAAGTAACAGGACGATTAGCTAGTGTGAATTTTTGATTAAAAATAAATTGTTCCCATATTCTGTGCTCAGGTACCCAACCATCAATATCCATAACGCTTCTGTTATTTCCTATATAAGCATACCCTACTGTAGCAATCATATTATCTTTTATATGATAATTTAAACCTGGGCGTATAATATAAGATTGAAGATTTTTTAGTTCATCTGTAGATCTTGCTTGTCCATCAAAATGAAGACTGAATTTATCATTTAGTTTATAAGTAAAAAATACGGCACTCCATCCGGTAAATGTGTTTTGTGTTTGTGCGTTTACAGTTGTACTTAGGAATAGAATTGTTATGCTAATTAAGCTAATGAGTGGTAATCTAGAAATCATTTTTTAATAAATTATATAAGGGAATTGCTAATTTATATAATTTATAATATAGTTCTGTTCCCAGCATTGTTAATTCTCATTTTATTTATGAAAATCATATTTTTTCTAAGTTATTTTTTGCTAAAAAATGTTAAAGCAATTTCAATAATCTATTTGTATGATTTTTGAGGGGCATGAAGATTAAATTATTTTACCTAGCAATAATCTATAAAATTGGGTATTAAACAATTATAGTATATATTTCTAATTCTATTTAATTAGCAGTGAATTTTATTTTTGCTTATTAAAAAAACAGATAAATTTCCGTTTAATTATTTATTGGTTTCGAGTAATGGCAAAGTAAATTTGAAGGTACTTCCTTTCCCCGCTTCGCTTTCAGTCCAGATTTCACCTTGATGCATTTTTATAAATTCACTACAAAGTAAAAGTCCGAGTCCGCTTCCAGTTTCGTTTTCTGTTCCTTTCTGGGTGACAATTTCGTTGATCTTAAATAATTTTCCTTTTATGTTATCAGGGATTCCAATGCCATTGTCTGTGATAGAAATTTCGGCCTTTTTAGGAGTTTTTTGAATTTTGACAATAATTTCTCCGCTTTTTTTTGTAAATTTAATAGCGTTACTTAGTAAGTTACGCACGATGGTATCTATCATGTTTTTGTCTGCATCGACTTCAATAAGTTCTGTAGATTCAAATGAAAGGGTGATATTTTTATTTAATGCTAAATTTTTATTTAGTTCTACGTTTTCTTTAATTAATGTGTTTAATGCAATTTTTTCAGGACTGTATTCTATCATTCCTGTTTGTACTTGCGACCAATCTAAGAGATTTTCTAGTAGTTTGTAACTGTTTTTATTCGATTGATGTAACATTTCTATGATTTCCTTAATTTCGTCTTGACTATATTCTTCAATGTTTTTAGTCAATATTTTCGAAAGCCTGAACGACGATCCTAATGGTCCTCTTAAGTCATGTGCTATTATAGAAAAAAACTGGTTCCTATCTTTTAGAAGTTTACGGATTCTAAGATCTTGTTTTTCCTTCACTAATAATAAAAAACCAACTGTACCAATGAGAGTAAGCAAAAACAAACTAATATTATATAAAGAGTCAAAAATATTATGGGAGAAAAAATCCTGTTGTGGATTATGATAATTGTTGATTGCTCGCATAACAACCAGAACTTCAAATGTTGCATAGCATAGCACGTAGAAAGTCCTAAAAAAGGTATATCTCTTTTCTGTAAAATAACTAATTGTAGGAGGTAAATAAATGGCAAATACTGCCAAAGACATAATTATAATGCGAGTATTGATTGTGCTCCCTAATAATACTGCGATATTAAAAACTATTGCAGTAACAATAGTAATCCCTATTTGAAGTTTATAGGACTTTTTTTCATCTGATTTAAGCATCGATAGCATTGCTATCGTTTCATAACAACAAGAAGCTAAAATGATTGTATTGGCTACATTTATAGAGATAAAATCGGGGACTATAGTCCTTAAAGCAATCAGGATCCAACCTATTGATAGTAAAAATTTTCCATATCCTAATTTTTGTATTATTTGCCTGTTCTCGCTGGTAGCATACGAAATAGAATAGCTAAAAATAAGAATGCAGATAAAAAAGTTTGCCCAAAAGTAAAGATGGAAAACAGTTTTAGAATCTAACAATAAAAGTTCGGACATTGTAGGGTTTCGTTTATTTAAAAAACTGATTGTCAAATATACAAATTATGGTAATAATCGAATGCTATTTTATAGTGAACTCGTTGTCTTTTTTGTAAAAAAGTAAATGGATAATAAGTTAAAATGCAAAGAATCGTTCGCTGAGTTTTATGATAATTAGTTTTCTATAAATACAATAAATATTATAATTAAATGTTTGTTTTAATTAAGAGTTAATTAGATTAATTTAATACAGAAAAGTCATGAAAAGGATATTGTTTTTAATAATTATAATTTGTGTTTCTCTAAAGGGATATGCACAGGACGAACTTAATGGTAAATTTAAACCGATTCCTCCAAAAGATTCGAAAATTAAAGAAGTTATTCCTCCAAAAGAAATTAAACCAAAAGTTGATCCGCCAGTAATTGTAGAGAAACCAGATCCTTTACAAATTAATCCAGAGGAACTTTTTAAGGATGGTAATTTATATAAAAAAGACGCTAATGTAGAAGGTATATTTTATAGACGAAACCAATTTTTAGGAAGTTTTAAAACAAAATCATTTACATCTACAATACGTTATCGCGATGCAGCTTTTGTAGATGGCGATAAAATAAAAGTATATTTAAATGATAAAATAGTTGTCCCTGAAGTGAGTTTGAATGGAGATTTTCAGGAATTTAAAATCGAACTAGTACCAGGAATTAATAAAATTGATTTTGAAGCTTTAAATGAAGGTTTCGCTTCGCCAAATACAGCCGAGTTTCAGGTTTATGATGATAAAGGAGCTGTAATTGAGTCAAGCCAATGGAATGTTGGTACAGGTTATAAAGCTACAATTGTATTAGTTAAAGAATAAAACCAGCATTTTTTCTAATCGCTTCCCTCCTGTTTCGTCTAAAAAGAGATTAATTATAAGTATCCATTGATAAAGAATCTATGTAAAAAGTTTAGGACTAAATATATTATATTTACGTTTTAAACGGAAGTTACTTACTATGGAAGATTTTTTAATTGGTATTGGAAAAAGATTAAAAGAAATAAGAAAAAAAAATGCCTTAACTATAAACGAAGTTGCCAATAGAGCCGGAGTTAGTAATGGTTTGGTTTCCAGAATTGAAAATGGCAGAACAATTCCTTCATTACCAGTTTTAATAGAGTTGATTCAATCTTTGAATACCGATGTAAGTTATTTTTTTGAAGGTGTCGAGAACACTAAAAATGCCAAATACATCCATATAAAGAAAACCGATTATCAAAAAATAGAAAAGGAAGACAGAGCAGAAACTAAAGGATTTAATTACTATCATATTTTTAGCAAAAGCATTAATTCTATTGGTTTTGAAGCTGTAATATTAGAAGTTGAACCAAACTGCAAACGAGAAAAAGTTATAACCGATGCCTGGGAATTTAAATATATTATAAAAGGCAGTGTTACCTATATTATTGATGATGTAGAAGTTATTGTTAATGAGGGAGATTCTTTATGTTTTAACGGAAGACATCTACATGTTCCCGAAAATCGAACTCAGGAAAATTGTATTATGTTAGTGCTTTATTTTTATTCTGAAAGCAATAATTAAAAACTAACCGCAAAGGGCGCAAAGTTTTTCGCAAAGTTTGCAAAGTTAAATAATCCTAGCTTTGCGAACTTTGCGTTTTACTTCATTGCGTCCTTTGCGGTTAAGTAAATATTTAAAAAGGCTACCTCCAAAATGGAGATAACCTTTCAAAAAAAAACAAAAAACACTATTTATATTAGTTTGCTGCAGGAAGCCAAGAGCGTCCATCTAGGGACCAAGCTGAATTAATTGGTACACCAAACCATTCGAGCGAAGAATAAGCTATATCTACCATTTTTGGAACAACTTTTTCAGCAGTACTTCCACATTTTAAGGAAGCTGTACTTGAAAGCCAAGTTGGATTGTTTGCAAAAGGAATTGAAATTGCATTAGAACTAGAATCTATAAAAACGTTTCCAGAACCCGTATTTCCTTTCCAGTATCCTATAAGGTTAGCATAATCGGGATGTGAACTTGTTATAGATGAACAGGTATAGTTTAAGATTGCAGCTTCGGATAAAGCCTTATTCCATACACGTACTTCGGCAATATTCCCGTTTACATTTGCCGGGTAAGCCAATGTTCCGTCCTGACCAATTGCAAAAGGTAATCCAGAGGTTAAACTTCCAAATCCGTTAATAATAGTTGCTTGTCCCACAAATGCACCATCCTGATATGTTTTTACCAATTTTGCTGCACGATCAACTACTAAAGTTAAATGATGCCATTTACCATCTTTAATTACTCCTCCTGATATATCAACACGATTTTGAGTATCACCAATATTTACTTTCCAACTTCCACCTGTATTTGCCGAAATTACAAATCCACGATTTTTACCACTAGCCCAGTTTTTATTTGAAACCAGAGACGGATCACTTGTATAACCTGATGTTTTAACTCTACACTCAATTGTAAAGCTTGAAGTGCCAAAATTATAAAGTGCATTATTTGTACTCGCATAAATAGAGTTGGAATTAAAATTTACAAATGATCCAGTTATTGATGTTGTCACATCTGCTGCTTTTTCAATTTTATTGGCTGCAAAGTTTTTATTATTGAAAATTGTAAAAATATTTCTTTCCTCATAAGATGAACCGCCATGAGATCCGCTAGAACCTGTTACTATTCCGCCATGATCAGGTGCAATGATAACCAACCAATCTTCATTGGCATAATTAGGTCTATTCTTTAAGGCTGTCAGGATTTCTCCAATATAAGCATCAGTAATTTCTATTGAGGCTTTGTATTGAGGAACATTTAAAGAGAATCCGTAGCTGTGTCCTGCATGATCTACATCATCAAAATGCATGAATAACGCATCTGGATTATCATTTGTAAGCGCACTTACTATTTCGTTTTTTACAGCTAGATCGGTTGTAAGCGTTTTTTCAACATCAATTCCATCAACAATATAAGTGTTAATTGGAGCCCAGTGTACTATAGACATGGTTTTTAACGTAGAATTATACGTTTCAAGACGTTTTAAGAAACTTGGATATGTTGTGAAATTAGGAGTCAAAAAAGAATTATCTGTAACCTTATGTTTTAAATGTGTAACCCCGCTTAGCATTGTAGACCAGCCGTTCCCACTCCAGGTTGGAGATTCGGTTAAGGCATCAAGACTATAAACCGAGTTACTGAGTAAGCCATGTACATTTGGCGTGTTTGCTCCCATTAAGGCATCTCCTCTACAGCCGTCAATCCCTATAATAAGTAACTTTTTTACTCCGCCAGTTAATTTTGTAGTTTTTACTGATTTTGCATTTGCAGCTAAATTTGCTGGTTCTTCTTGTAAAGATTCTTTAGTACAGGAAATGGTCAAAAACATACCTGCAAGAATGGTAACATAACTAAACTTTAAAATTTTTTTCATTTTATTTAATTGTTTTAGGGGTTACTATATTAATTACTGTGTGAAACTCTTTTTAGCTACAACAAGTTTTACTTAATTAAAAATGCTGTATAGTGAAGCCAAAGAGGGTAATATATAATCTGGTTTTGCATTTTCTAATTGTTCTCTCGTTTGTGCACCCGATAAAACTCCAATGGTAATCCCGCATTCAGCATTTTTCCCTTCTTTTATATCTATTGCCGAATCTCCAGCTTTTAATACTTTTGAGGCAGCTGTAATTTCAAACAATTGCATTGCTTTAATTATCATATCGGGATAAGGACGTCCGCGCTCAACATCATCAGCAGTTATTAATGCATCGTATTGTTCGCCTTTTTTCCAGTTTAATTTTTCTAGTAAAACATTGGCTACTTTACTGTTATATCCTGTATTTAGGACTATTTTTACACCGTCTTTTTTAAGATTGCTAAGTGTTTTTTCTACACCATCAATTGGAGAAACTGGAGCAGTAAGATATTCCTGATCTAATAGTTCTTTAAAATATTCAAATATTGTTTTGGCTTTTTCTTCATCTGTATTGTTTATATGTGCCAAAATATCTTTTATTGCCTGATACTTTTCTTTCCCTGCTCCTATTAATAAAACCAGTTCCAGAGAAACATCAATACCAAATTTGTTAATGGATTTATGTAAAGATTTATAAACTATATTTTGCTCATTAATTGTTGTTCCTGCCATATCAAAAACAACCATTTCAATTTCATTAATTTTCATTTTGTGTGTATTATTTGTTTTTCTAAACATTTTATATTTTCAATGCTATCTGACTCTTTGTCGAAGGAACGCGGATTATGCGGATTCGCTAAGGCGAAAACACGGATTAAACGGATTTTCTTTTGATTATTTTTAAATCAGTTTTAATCTGCGGCTTTACTTTTGTAAATCCGTATCATCCGCGTTCCATTATAGACAATTCAAGTTTGCAATACTTAATTTTTCTTAATCTCTTAATGGTTCATTTTTTTATCTGTGCGATATTTTTTCTCGCAGATTATGCAGATCAAGCAGATTTTTAATATTTTTATCATTACTGATTAAGAAGCGAGACTTAATTTTTCTTAATCTCTTAATGGTTCAATAAAGGGATAGCTTAAGCATTGAAAATTTTATCGATATTGTACTTTGCAAATCCTGCGCTTCCCGTCATTCCTTTTCCTCCTATTCCTGTTATGATATGAATGTTTTTGCCAATAGTATGTTCAAAGATATCTTTGGTTTTGCATTGAGAATACATTCCAAACCATCTGCTTTGGATTTCGTAAGTAGGCAAATCAATAATTTTTTTAGCTTCCTCAATCATAAAATTATCTATGTCCATATTCAAATCAAATCCTAGTGTATCTATCTCTTTTGCACTAGCGTATTCATGTGAATCTCCTAGAATTACCGAACCATCCATAGCTTGTTTGAATAAGATATGAACGCCATATTTTTTCTCAAAACTATTAGGGTCTTCTTTAGCTTTGATTGCTTGATACGATGGGCATTCCTCAAAAGATTCGTATCTTCTTATCGTTAATCCCGTTAAGATCGAGCCATCTAATTTATAATTGTTTTGAGGTTTTGTTTGCAACATCTGTAGCTTAGAAACTATCAAATCACTATTATTATAAATTTCCGGATATAATATTTTAAAGTCACTTCCGTTACAAATAATGATTTTAGAAGCCTTATATTCTATTCCTAATGAAGTAGTTGCAACCACTTCATTAGTGTGATCCTCAGTAGCGACAACCGTAGTATTGGTGTATAAATCTAATCCTAAATGAGCTATCATATATTCATGAAGCTTATGAATCATTGTATTGGGCTCGACCGTAACTTCCTGAGGAAAAAACAAACCGCCTTTGCAATAATCAGAACGTAATCCCGGGTATTTAGATAAACATTGGCTTTTAGTCAGTAATTCTGATTCGTAATCATTGGCAGCGTTAATTTGGCACAACTCTTCTATAAGTTGCATTTCTTCCTCATTTGAAGCTAAATATACCGTTCCGTTCTGGCGTAGATTGATATCGAATTTATCTTGAATTTCGTTGTATATTTTTAGACTTTCTTTACCGAAATTTTGCCATTTTCTGTCCATTCCCGATGGAACTACCTGACCAAAGTTTCTTACTGTTGCCCCTTCTGGTTTAGTGTTTTTTTCGAGTATAGCAACCGACATTCCTTTTCTCAAGGCATGATAGGCATGAAATGTGCCTAAAACCCCTGATCCTACTATGATTAAATCATATTTATCTTTCATGTGTGTTTGTTTTATTTTTATATAGATTTGCTGCTTTTATTTAAGAATATAAAGGAGCAACAATGATTTTGAATGTTTTTTTGAATTTGCGTTTAAAGTAATTATAGGACAATACCGTTGTTAATATTCCTATAAACGACAAGAGATAAATACAAGTGGTAAAAAAGCTAAGCAGAGAAATATCCTTGTTACCAAAATTTTTAAATAGCAAGACTAAGACGCTTCCTAAATAGCCAAAAGCATCGGCTATGTAAATCAAGAATCCTGCATTTCCCTTTATTTTATACGTTGCTATCATCCTTTCAAAAAATAAACCGTTGAAAGGAATGTAACATACATACATCCCGAAACCTGATGCAATCATCCATGGTAATGGTGTTATCATATTTTTTTGGAATAAAAATGTAGTTACTCCAATAAGTAATGAACCTAAAAACAATACCAAATGATAATTTTTGAATGCTTTGTAGTTGTTTTTCATACTTCCTAAAAAGCCTAGAATCACAAGAACTGATATTGCAATGGGAATTTCTGAGTACATATAAATAGAGATACTTTCTTTATACCCCAAAGTATCCCATAATTCTCTGGCAAAATTATCTCTGAATTCCCGCATTGCGGTAAGCATTGCATAGAAAATTATTATAATAGTTAATGGAAAAGCAAATTGGTTGAATAATAAAATGCGTTCTTTTCTTTTTAATGGTTTTCGTTTAGAACGTAAGGCTAAATCCTCTGTTGTTGGATTTGGAATTTTTTCCAGAAAAAGAGAAAATATTATTAATGGAATAATAAAAATTAAGCCTGATACAAACGGCATCCAGAATTCATTACAACCCAAAACTTTCAGAACAAATAAACCCACAGATTTTGCTGCGCCAGAAGAAACTATAAAACTAGAACATAATATCACACCAAGTAATTCAGTTACTTTTCGACCTTCGATATAAGAGAAAACAATTCCCCAGATCATTCCTAATGGCAATCCGTTTATAAATAAAAACAAGATATTATATGGAGCTGGTGTTACTGCAAAGCCAAGTAATGCCAATTCTGATATTAGTATAAAACCAATAAGATAAAAGGTTCTTTTGGACGATTTTAATTCGGATATGATTTTAATTCCTAAAAATTTAGAACATGTATAACCTAAAACCTGTGCTAAAATAAGTAGTATTTTATAATCAATTCCCCAAAAGGATAAATTATCAAATGTTGCTACTGTAAAGGGTTTCCTGAATGCATACATACAAAAGTAGGTACCAAAAGCAGCTATTGATGTTTTTAATATAAATCGAAAATTGGATGCTTTTTTTGACATTAGTTCATTGTTATTAGAGTAAGAAATGATAAAAAATATTTAAGATTTTTGACTTTACTCCCGAAGCTTCGGGATTGATTGCAGATGTGTGAAATTCTATAAAATGAATATTCTTAATTATTTATTCATGCAAATTCAAAAAGCGTTAGTCAGTACTCAAAAATCTTTTAATTTAAAATCTCATTGGTTAACATAATGTTGTCTATAAATTATATTTAAGACCTAAATTGAATCTTGCTCCATAATATTCTACTTGCTTTGGTCTGTTTGGAGTTTCACCAAAATGATACATCAACGGTTCATTTAAGATGTTATTTACATCTGTAAAAATTGTAAAATGCTCACCAATTCTATACGATGCAGAGAAGTCAAGAGAATTGTATTTTCCATAATAAATATCATTCATGTCTGTGTTTTTTGCGTTGGCATCAAACCCAATTGCATATGCACCTTTATGATTAAATGCTGCTCGGGCATTAAAACCTCCTTTTTCGTAGAACAACTGTATATTATATAACTCTTTGGCTTGGTATGGAGTTGAAACTCTTCTTCCGTTAGGATTATTTGTATTTTCTCCCAAGGTCATTTCAGAGTTCATTAATGTTGCATTTATCTGAGTTCCAAAATATTTTAAGAATCCAGGTAAGAAGCTAAAACGTTTTGTGATTCCGAATTCGATTCCGCCAATCCACGCATTTCCACCATTTGTTGGAGAACTGATTTCTATATTAGGAATTCCATTTATTGTACCTTGATACGTATCATCAAAAATTGGATCGGTGATTAATTTGTAAAACACTCCAGCGTTGATTACCCCTACTTCATCCAGGAAATATTCTCCCAATAAATCAAAGTTCCAAGAATAGGTTGGATTTAAATTTGGGTTACCACCTGCATATTCACCATCAATTGTATTTAATGAACCTGCTGGCGAAATATCTCCAAAATTTGGTCTGGCAAATGTTCTTGTAGTTGCAAAACGAAGATTTAAATTCTCAATTGGAGTATATTTTAAATGAAGCATCGGAAGTACAGATGTATAACTTTTTGTGTTTTTAGCATCAACAACAACATTGTTTTCAACCGTTTTACCTGTAACTTGTGTAATGGTATTAGTTACTCGAACTCCTCCTAAAACTGTTAATTTATCAGATATTGAGTAAGTTGACATTGCGTATGCAGATGAAGTAGTTTCGCCTACATTAAAGTTTCTTCCTAATCCTTTTCCTAATTCTGGAATTTGAGAATCTGCAGGGTTTAAAACCAAATTACCTTGTGAAGAATTATATAAATTGTTCATTCCGTTGGCAGACAAAACGGGACCAAAAGTATTTCCTATATTGGTTCCAATTTCTTTTCTTAAGTAATCTGTTCCGCCAGGCTGATTAATTAAATCCTGACTATAGTCTGATAAAAAAGGTGTTGGTGATCCTGTCCAATTATAATATTCATCTCTAAAAGTTGCAATACGATCTTTGTCAGTTAGTTTTACACCAAATTTCATTTTAAGATCTTCATTAAAAATGTGTTCATAGTTTGCAGCAGCAATAATATTATCTCTCTCCGTGATGCTTATTTTATACAACTCCAAAGTAGAAAACTTCATTTTTGTAGGGTCAGTTTTAAAATTTGGATCTGAATAGAAATCAAATATCGATTTTGGATTATTAGGATCCAGCATTCCTCCATCTGCAGCCCAATAAGCTCTTGGCCCTCCTGCTCCACCACTGGCTAGTGGTACTGTATTAAAGTATTCTGGTTTAACGCCAACTCCAGTTTGATTGAATTGAATTAAAAAATAACTATTGTTTTCTGCAGTTGGTATGTTACCATATTTAAAACTATTTCTATAAGAAGCCAAACTCCAATCTAAATTTCCATTCGCCAACTGATGTTTTCCTCCTAAATCAATACCTATAAATTGTGTAATTAATTCATTGTGAATATCTTGTTGTTCAACAGTTAAAGCATTTGTAGCAGAGTTAAATTTATCAAATCTAATGCGGTGTTTGTAATGAGTTTCTTTATCAGAAAGTCCTCCATAAGTTGCTTTCAAGAATATTTTATCTCTGGATGATGGGTTAAATTCCATAGCACCATTTAAACCTGTAGTTTTTCTAACTCCTGTATAATCTCTTAATTCTAAGCGATAAACACCCTGATCTCCATTTCTTCTGGCTTCATAATTATCTGTAGCCCAGTTTCTGTCCCAATAAGTAGCGTTTATAATGTACCCGAATTTTCCATTTTTACTTTTATCACCAATAGTAAGCGAACCACTATAGATTCCTTTATCCGATTTTTGATTGTATCCACTGAAAACACTTACTTTAAATGTTTTTTTGGTTGGTGCAGTTTGTGTGGTAAAATTTACGCTTCCGCCAATGGCATCTCCATCCATATCGGGTGTGATTGCTTTTGTAGCTTCAACATAAGCGATAAGGTCTGATGGAAAAAAATCAAATGCTGTAGCTCTGGAAGTAGTTTCTTCTTCGGCTGTTGGAATTCTGTTTCCGTTTATTGTAGTTGATGACCAAAAAGGTGGTAAACCTCTCACGGAAACGAAACGCCCTTCGCCCTGATCTTTTTCGATAGAAACTCCCGACATACGTTGTACCGTTTCGGCAGCATTACGATCTGGTAACTTTCCTATTCCATCAGCAGCAATTACATTTACGATACTCATAGATTTTTTTTGCATATTTAGTGCTCTTGCTTCGCTATTGCGAAGACTCATTCCGCTTACTACAACTTCATTTAATTCTTTTGAATTTGTCTTTAAAGAAATGATCCCTAAATTCAATCGCTGATTATCTTTTATTTCAATTTTAATAATTTTTACTTCATAACCTATATAAGAAATTTGCAATTCTAAGCTTCCAGATCTTACATCATTAATAGTAAACTCTCCGCTAAAATCGGTTGTAGCATTTTGTTTATTAGATAATGTAATAGTTGCTCCAGGTAATGGAGATTGTGCATCTGTAACCGTTCCGCTAATTGTTGCTTTTTGTGCAGTAATTTTTTGCGCTAGTAGTGTAATCGAAAAGATAATAAATACCTTATATATTGTTTTCATAATTCAAATGTTTACAAATATTAAATTTTACTATGCAAATAAACATTCAATTTTATAAATAGTAAAAAAAATGATTTTATCTAATTGTTAAAAAAATGAAAACTTAAAGCGTCTATTTTCTTAATTATTCGTTAAGAAATCTTGAATTATGGAGTGTTTACTGGGGATTATTCAATAATAACTTTATTGCTTAGTTTAAGAAATGTAGAATTATTGATAAGTTTGATAAAAGAATTAAGCATAGGAAATCGCAAAAGTTGCATAGATGTAAACATTTGTTTCTTTTGGTTATATAAACAGTAAAGCCCGACAGTGATGCCAGGCCTTTGAATATTTTAGGAATATTTCTAACTATATTGGTCCCTCTTTTGCGCCTCAGGAACTAATCTTCGCATGCTTTTATTGATAATGCTGCGTACTGATTTCTTTTTGAACTCATAAGCTTTGGTGCATTTTTCGAGTTCAACATATAATAACTGAAACTTATCGTACAGCGCATCAAGCTCTTCCATGGCTTTTCGCGTCTTTTCGTCTTCAGTTTCTTCGATTTTATTTTGGGATATCTTAGACAGATATTCAAATTTATGAAATGCTGTTAGCAAAATTCGATGCTCTCTTGAGTTTATTCCTTGCATAATATGGTAATCTAAATATTGATAATCTATATAACTGTTTTAAACTATATAAGCCATAAACATAAGTTTTGCATACTTCGCTTAAATGGACTTATATAACTTACATGGTTAACCTTTAAACCATATAAGTCATTTAAGAAAACATAAGTTTTGCATACTTCGCTTAAATAGACTTACATCATTTATATGGTTGCTTTATTTTTTTATAAAACTAGAACTTAAGGTGTAAAACGTAATAAGGGATCTATATCGGTATAAATTCTAGATGTAGGCAACAATCGCAATTTTGTGCTCTCTCTTTTGCTTACATTTCCCGATATTTTTCCTAATACTGCACTTAACAGAACTTCTGAACGGTTGCCTAAAGGAAAGACTTCGAGTTCTTGTAGTTCATCTGAATATATCAATGGATTTATTCCCTTTGAATAATTACCTTCATGTTTAGCATTAAATAATTTATAGATTGAAGGATATAATACCCAACCTTTAGTTCCTGTAATTCGATTATCTTCTATAGGAAATCCTGCTACGTCTTTACCAAAGGTTTTATCGCCAATGGTAATTACATCCATATATGGTTTCAGATTATTTATGATTAATTCTGAAGCAGATGCTGTACGATTTCCGCATAATATATATACTCTATTAATGAGAGGATGCGCATTTTGTAATGCTTCAAAACTTATTTTAGATTCATTACTTTCTAATGCCTGCTTAAAGGATTGATCTACATTTCCTCCATTTTTATTTCCTTCAAATTTTATAAAAAGATCATTGGTACGAACATTTGGAGTTATGGCAATACTCAGCGCAGTTGCCGAGGCGATATCTCCTCCTCCATTATATCGTAGATCCACAACGAGTTCTGTTATTGATTTACTTTTTAGCTCCTGAAAAATTTGCAGGATTTGTTGTGATTGCCCAACATCAAAATGCGGAATTTGAACATATCCTATTTTTATGTTTTTATCAGTAATTATTTGATATGATATTGGCTGTAAAAAAGTGAGCCCTGATGATAAAGTAACATCTTTTGTTTTAGAAAAACCGGATTGCGCTGTATAAGAGTTTATACGTAAGCTTAATTGGGACGAGGCTATCATGTTTGTATACATACGATCATAATTACCCTGATTAAGATCTGTCCCGTTTATCTGAGTAATAAGATTTCCTCTTTGCAGTCCGTTATTTTTGGCTGGAGAATCTTCTAATACATATAATACAATACCATAGTATTTTCCATCAGACTCAACAAAGCTTACATCAAAACCAAATTTTCGCCTTAGACTTTGTGGTGCTGTATCTGGTAATGCAGGATGTAAAGCATAAGAAAAAATATCATCTTTCTGTAACAGTTTTGCGAAGTACTCTTTTGGAGCAGCCGACAAATCGCCTTGGGCTGGCATTGTTTCGTTCCAGCGATAATATTTTTTCATTTGTTGGTACATCCATTCATTTACATATTCGTTAGTACCTTCAGTATAGACTTGCGTCGAATGATCATCTGGCGTACAGGAAATAAATAAACACCATAGAAAAAAAAATAAGTAGGTAATAAAAATAAAGGGGCGTTTCATATTTTATCCTTAAGATTTATAAGTGCAAGTTTTATTTATTAACTATTTAAAAGTGAAATAATCAACTAAATTTAGGGTTCCGTCTACTCCCGAAAATGCTCCGTTTGCATCCTTTTTTTCATCTAGTATAATTAATCGTGATTTATTTACAGACATGGTCATCATAACAGTAACTTTCTTTCCTGTAATGTAAGATTCTGTTGTGCCATGTTTTACAAGTTCCATTATGATTGTAGGTGGCGAACTATAAGGAAATTCGATAAACGGACTAAATTTATCTTTGTCAATATTCTCTACAACGCCTAGTACTTGTCCATTAATTTTACGGATAATCCCATCGAGTTTTCCTTCGTAGCCACTATTAGAATATTTATTTTTGGTTGGGAAAATAAATTTAAAGCCACTATTACTTGGTTTGCTTAATACACCTGGTTTTATCGATGTAATTTTATCAATCCAAATGTTTTCTTTAGCAAAAAAGGAAACTGTATCGATAGGAATTTTAGAGTTAAAACGATAGGTATGCAATAATTCCTTTGTTAGTTTATTTGTAAATTCTAAAGTCTTCTCATCTTTTCCGTAATAAACAAATTCATACTCTTTTTCGATTTTTTTTACAAAGGCGGTTTTCTTATCCTTACCTATCTCAATCAGTTTACCATTTGCGGTTATTTGGATAGAATCTGCCAAAGCGTTATACCCTACTATAACTACTTTTCCTGGTTGGTTGGTTTCATTGCTATAATAAGGGGTTAGCTCATCATTGGCACAAGATCCAAAAAAAGCTATTGTAATCGTAAAAAATAATACTCTTGTTACTGTATTCTTCATATTTGTTTTTTTATTGTAGAAACTCTGTTTATCTGAAAAGCGTGAAAACTTTATCTAATATTATTTTTTAATGAATTTTAATTTTTTAGAAATGTTGTTATTGCTTACTAAAAGAAAATAAACACCTTGTGATAAATTATCAACTGCTATACCTTCTTCTTTGTATGGTGATGCTGCAACTAATATTCCGCTTGTATTATAAATTTTTAAAGTTGTTTTTTCATTCTTAAATTCTTCTCCTAATTCTAATTGTAAATTTTCCTGAACTGGGTTTTGTTTTAATTTGCAAACCTGTGCTTTTAATTCTGCTTCATCTACACCTAGTAATGATTGTGCAGTAACCGATATTTTATCAATTTCATATCCTATAAAACCAACCGCAGGGTTATTTGCTAAAGCAATATATACTGCTGGTTTACCTACAAATTGCGAAATATCTACTATATAATCTTTAAATTCTGCATCTTCAACCGTTGATCTGTTTAAGGTTACTGTACCTATAAGTGTAAAAGTTGCTGGGTCAGGAGAAGTAGATCCATATACAAATAAATCCTGATTGCCATCATAAATACTTGTTTGCGCATTTAGAACCAAGGAAATTTTTCCTGAATAAAAGGAAACATCTATAGCAGGAGATATAGCCAAATTGTCTTCATTAGTTTCTAATTGTCCTCCTGTTACAAAATCGATATTATAAGTTGCTAAAACATCAATAGTACCATCTACTCCACCTAAAGCATTATCCCATTTTAAATTTTTTTTGGCTTTCCAATTACTTCCATTTCCGTCTTTGTCCAATAAAGTCCAGTCTGAAGCATCAGCATCATCAAAATCATCTTCCCAAATTGTATATTGAGCAAATGATGTCCCTGTAACCATGATAAGTAATAATAAAAGTAGATTTTTTTTCATTTTTTTAGTTTTTTAAAAACATGGGCAGTTTAATACTGCCCATGTAGAGTTTTAATAATTAACCTAATGCAATTAAAAATTTGCAAACTTTGTCCAAGTACCAGTCCAGTTAGATTCAGTTTTGAATGCACCTGTATTACCTGTAAAGTTTAACGTTCCATCATTAAAGAATGGTTGGCTAAGAGCCCATTTTGTAGCTGGATCTGCTATAGAAGTACTTGTACCTGCACCAGTAATAGTTGTTCCTACTGGTAATAATGGGTTATCAAATCCGTGGATTGATATTCTTAAGTACGAAGAACCAGTTGGAACTGAAGGAGATTCCCAGTTGATACCTCTGTTGTATCCTGTAACTGTAACATCAGTAAGGCTTATGTTACCTGCTCTACGTACGTGAATAGCGTTTTCGTATAAATCTGCTACTGTATTAGAGCTAACTCCGATAATTGATAATTGAGAAATAACAGGACGTGTAATAATTGGAGTAATTGCTCCTGTAGCATTGTTGTCTAATTCTATACCATTAGAATCTGGTTTTCCTCCGCTTAAACTGTGAGTTGAATTACTATCAGCAATAGCAATAGCTTTTGTGATCTTTCCAGTGTAACCAAAATCGAAATCGAAGTTGTCATCATCTGGTGCAAATGAAACTAAGTGACTAGCATCTACTTTACCACCAAAGAATTCAAATGAATCATCTTTACCGTATGATACCTGGATGTGATCAACTACAGTTCCGCTACCTACTCCAGCAAGTGTAAGACCGTTAATTTCAACATCTGTATCTAAGATACGTCCTGCAAATTCGATACGTACATAGTTTAAAGCACCTGCACTATGAGCATTATTTGTACCTCCGTAATAGAATTCAGCAAAATTTGACTGATCGTCTAAACCTTCAACGATATTAGTAACTGAACCAGTGTTAACTTCTGCATCTCCTAAAAGTACTATACCTCCAAAATCTCCAGGAAGTGCTGTAGTATTTGCATTACCATCTAATAAATTATAGCTTGTAAAAACTACTGGAGCAGTTGCAGTTCCCTGCGCATCGATTTGTCCAGTTTTTGTAATTACAAGTACTCCTGTAGCTACACCAGCAGCAAGTGGTTTAGCTTTAATATAAGTACCTGCCTGTATAGTAAGTTTAGCACCGCCCTTTACAGTAATAACTCCATCAATTTCCCATACTCTGTCGTTTGTCCAAGTAGTATTGGTTGTTATAGCACCACTTACCGTTTGAACTGCTGCTGGATATCCTGTGTAATCTGCTCCAGAAGCTTTCATAGAAAAAGAAGAATCTGTAGATGAATCATCATTTTGGCAAGAGCTCACAACTAGAGCTACCATTGCGAATAGAAAAAATTTTTTCATAAATAATTTAATTATTGCTATATTTGCCGCTATTACAATCTAGGCCTTTGGAGAGAGCAGCAAAATATCTTTCCTCAGGTCTTTCTCTTTTTTGGTAAAGATTTTTTTATAATTTCCCCGCTTTACCATCGGATTTTGTACCTACTATTTACTTCTTTTGCTCTTAGGATTTTTTACCGCAACAAAAGGTTATCTTTCCATTCTTTTAAAATTTTATTATCCAAAATTGTAAAAGACCTTATTAAGTATTTCGTTATTTTTTGTGCTTAATGCATTAAAGCAAAAAATCAAATTCAATACTTACAACTACTTATATTAGATTTTGAAAAACCAAAATATCATGCCAGATTTTATTGTTAACGGTTTCTTAATATTCAGTGATTTTAATGTAATACTCTACTTTATATTGTGAATTATAATTAATTGACAATGAGTGTATTAATAATTCGTAAGAATACTTTTTATGAAATTAAAAATTTACAAACTTGGTCCAAGTGTTTGTCCAGACAGCTTCTGTTTTAAATGCTCCTGTTGCGCCTGCAAAATTTAATGTTCCATTGTTAAAGAAAGGCTGTAGAAGGTTCCATTTTGTAGCTGGATCTACTACAGAAGTACTAGAACCTATGCCGGGAATAGTTGTTCCTACTGGCAATATTGGATTATCAAATCCGTGGATAGAAATTCTTAAATAAGAAGAATTGCTAGGAACTGAAGGAGATTCCCAGTTAATACCTCTGTTGTATCCTGTAACGGTAACATCTGTAAGGCTTATTTCTCCTAATCGACGCACATGTATAGCGTTTTCGTATAAATCTGCTACTGTATTAGAGCTAACTCCAATAATAGACATTTGTGAAATAACCGGACGTGTAATAAGCGCTGTAGCTTGACCATTTGGATTGTTATCTAATTCGATTCCATTAGAATCAGGTTTTCCACCACTTTGACTCAGATAAGTATCACTGTTGGCAATTGCAATTGCTTTTATGATTTTTCCTGTATATCCCAAATTAAAATCAAAATTATCATCATAAGCTGCAAAAGCGACTAAATGACTTGCATTTACCGTTCCTCCAAAAAATTCAAAATTATCATCTTTGGAATAAGATACCTGAACATGATCTACTATAGTACTGCTGCCTACCCCTGCAAAAGTCAATGCACTTAATCCTAAATTTTCATCTAAAAGTCTTCCTGCAAATTCGATTCGTACATAATTTAAAGCTCCTGAATTGTGTAAATCATTTGTTCCTCCATAATAAAAATCAGCCGAAATAGGTTGGTCATTTAGTCCTTCGACAATATTTGTAGTAGAGAAATTATTAATTCTAGCATCTCCTAATAGTATTACACCTCCAAAATCACCAGGAAGTGCTGTAGTATTTGCATTGCCATCTAATAAATTATAACTTGTAAAAATTACCGGAGCTGTTGCTGTTCCCTGTACATCAATTCTCCCTGTTTTAGTAATAAGGAGTATTCCTGTTGCTACATAACTACCTAAAAATTTTGCTTTAATAAATGTACCTGCTTCAATGGTTAAAATTGCTCCATTTTTTACAGTAACTATTCCGCTAATTTCCCACACTCTGTCGTTTGTCCAAGTAGTATTGGTTGTAATAGCGCCACTTACTGTTTGCACCGTTGCTGGATATCCTGTATAATCTGCTTCAGAAGCTTTCATAGAAAATGAAGAATCAACAGCAGAATCATCCTTTTGGCAAGAGCTCACCGATAGAGCTACCATTGCACATAAAAGTAGTTTTTTCATAAAAGTATATTTATTAGATATTTGCCGCTCTTAAAATCAAACCTTAGAAAGAGCAGCAAAATATCTTTCTTTAATTTTTATATAAAAACCTCACTTAAAACGAATAATTAACTGATACGCTTATTGTTCTGCCGCTCCATGCTTTAAAAATAACCTGATCTATATCTTCGTCGTATTTCTTTGTAGCATTGGCTCCCAGACTAAATTGATCTCTTGGATTAGAGCCATTAGGAACTTCTTCTATATGCGAATAACTGTTTGCATTATTATAGGTTTGGATCCCTATATCAAACATGTTTTTCATACTGCATTTTACTTCCAGATTTTTTTCTTTAAAAAACTTATAACTTACCTGAGCATCTGTTACAGAATAAGGCATTCTGATTTCTTCTTTAGAATAATCAAATCCTACCAAAATATATTGATCTCCAATAGCATTGTGTCTTATGCTAAATCCCATTCTATCCCCCACATAATCCAATCCTAAATTATAGGTATAAGGTGATTGTCCGTAAAGTGGTCTATTAGCCTCATAGAGTCCGCCTTCACCATCTAAACGCACGTATGAAGTTACTTTTGTATTATTAAAAGAAGCATTTCCTGAGATGAATAATTTTTCTAAAATTGGTCCTTCTCCTAAAAAAGTAAGATTTTTATAAAATTCTGCTTCTATCCCCCAAAGCTTGGCATTATAAGAATTAAGATTATAAATAATACCAGAGTTTCCGTTTATAGTTCCGATAGATTCTATAGGATCATCGATGTTTTTATGGTAAACTCCAAAGGATAATACTTCTCCTCCTGATGGAAACCACTCTAGTTTTAAATCATAATTATTAGAGACACTAGAAATCATTCCTGCCGACCAGTTAAGAATCTTGGCTGAGCGAATAGGATCATAATATGGTGTACCAACTCGTTCTGCAAATTGCGGACGCAAAACAGATTTGTTGTACCCTACTCTAACATTCATTTTATTGGTTGGACTGATTGTTAAACTAGCCGATGGTAAAAATTGCCATTTTTTGTCTTCTTTTTTTAAGATGAAAACATCCGGAGTTTCAAGCTGATTTGATACTTCATCGTAAATGTAACTTTCGGCTCTGGCTCCCCAAACTAATCTTATATAACTACCTATTTTATTATCGAGCATTAAATAAGGGGAATGGACTTTTACATTTCCTTCGTATTTATCTCCATATTTACCATAATCTTCCCAACCAAAACCTCCATAATAATATTTTGATCCGTTTAGAAACTCCGAAAGTGGCTCATAAATAAAGGCTCTATTTGCTGTACCTTGTCCTACAGCTACTAATTTGGCCGATTTTTGCTGATTTGTTGCCGTTTTGTATGTTCCGAAATAACCTGCTTTAATATCATTTTTGCTTATTTCGCCAAGATCAAAAGAATAATCCAGATTGATTGCCCAGTTGTAATCCGTTTCATCATTGGTATAATTATCTCTACTAAAAGGGAATCTTCCGCCACTATTATAAGCTTCATGATAAACCAATTCATCATCTCCTACTTTCTTGCGGTATGTTTCTAGAAAAGTAGCGTCTTTTGTATCTTTAGTCAAATTACTAAAAGCTGCATACCAGTTGATTTCTAATTTATCAAAACGATGATTTCCTTCTATTTTATTTTGGATAAAAGTTTGATAAACAGGATAACTAGTTTCGGTTGTACTAGGAAGATCTGATCCATCTAAAATTTCAGGAATCGCATCGCCTTTATCCCAACCCGTAATTTGATTTAACTGATTGTTATAAATATGCATAGCGGTATTACGGGAAGTAATTTTATGATTCCCGAGCTGAATTGCTGCATTAAACATTCCTCCCAAAGTGGAATTGTAATTGTAATTTGCTCCTGAGTTTTTAAAACCAAATTTTTCAAAAATAGAATATTGTTTTCCTCCTGTTCCTTCTTGAGAAAACCGTGTATTAGTATGGAATCTACCTCTTTCTGTGTGTTCTATCTCTAATTTTTCTTGTGTATTTTTAAAAAGTAATGAACCTACAAATCCCCATTTATTATTGTCTTTTAGGTTATAAGATCGTCCCAAGGCAAATTGTAATGTAGTTCCTGGTGCCCCATACGTTTTGTAGGTAGTAAAATTATCCTCGGTAAATTTTTTAGACTGTTCTATAAATGGTCCAGATGTGGCTTGATTTATTGGTACTTCTAGTGGTAACATATCAGGATAATCACGTCTTCCATCATCAAAACCTAGATAATCATAATCTCCTTCTTGTTTGGTAAGTCTTTCTTTAAATGCGCTTCGGCTGTTATATGATGTACTTACCGAAAAACTTGTAAAATCTTCTTTAGGAATATCTTTTGTTTTTATCTCGACATATCCTCCTGCAAAATTGGCATACATATCTGGTGTTGCCGATTTACTTACTACAATACTCTCTACCATAGCAGTTGGGATAATATCAAAAGAGAAATTTTGTTGATAAGCATCTGTACTTGGTAACGTGATTCCGTCCATAACGGCTTGGTTCCAACGTTCTCCCATAGAGCGAACTACAACATATTTATTATCAATTGTTGTTACACCCGTAATACGTTTAAGCGAACTACCAACATCTTTATCTGGTGTTCTTGCTATTTGTTCTGCAGAAATTCCATCAGAGAATTGTGCTGCTTTTTTTTGTTGCAATAACATTCCCTGAACAGATGCTGTTGCTTGTTTGTAGTTTTGTATAATTACTACTTCATCTAGAGATTGTGCGTCTTCTTTTAAGGAAACGACCAAAGGAGTCTCACCGCCCTCGGTAACTTTTACGCCAGTAATTTTTTGTGATTGAAACGATATTACACTAATTTCTACAGTGTATTCACCAGGCTCAAGTTCTGCTACATAATTTCCGTCTATGTCTGATTGTACGCCTAAATTGGCTTCGATAACTTTTATATTAGCTCCTGGCAGCGAAAGTCCGTTTACATCAACAACTTTACCTACGATTTTCCCCTTCTTTTTTTTTTTGCTCGCGTCTTTCCTGTTTACGGCTATATTATTTTCATTTCTTCTGAAATTTAGATTTGTCTGATTTTGTAAATCATTTAAAATTTCATCAATTGTAACATTTTCTTTTTTTAGTGTAACTAATGGTAAGCTTAGATCTAAATCTTTTTGATAAATGAATTGATATGGTGTTCTGGATTTTAAATTATCAATAATTTTTTGTGGTGTAGAGTTTTTAAAATCAACCGAAACTGTTCCGGTTTGTGAGTAAATAATGTTTGTTCCGAAGAATAATCCGAAAAACAAAATCCAAATGGCAAATTGCCTGGAGTAATCATTGTTCATAATTGATAATTGTTAGTTTGTTATTGGTATTTTTTTTTAAGATGAAATTTTGGGTTAATATTTTTATAAAATTTTAATGGTTCCCTAGCAGCTAGCCATTAAATCCCCTTTTTTTGATTTAATGCTGCTGTATTCTTTTTATTAAAGCGTATTGTGAAAAATCTATAGAACGATTACCTACTAATGAGATAGGCATCTTTATCAGTCGATCTGATTTTAATTTCTAGAGCAAAAGCAATAGTTTGGAGCATTTCGTAAAATCCTTGTCGGGTATCGAGAGTTCCCTCTATTTTAAGATTTTTCAGATTTTCATCCAGATAATTTACAGTAAAATTATGGTCGAGTTTTAGTTTCTCTATAACTTGTGCGAGGGTTAATCCATCTACATAAATTAAAACCTTTTTCCATTCTGGTTCAAGTAAAGTAGTTTTTTGCTTTTCTATTTTTGCGTCAGCATTATTATAGATCGCCTTATCCCCTCTTACCAGGAAAACAACATTTTCATTACTTTCCACTTTTACCTTTCCAGTCCTTACATTTACCTGAGGTTCCTTGTTAGTATAAGAACTAATATTAAAGGATGTACCAAGAACAGTTGTTTTTATAGCACCCGAAGTAATTACAAAAGGTCGTGATACATCTCTTTTTACTTCAAAAAAAGCTTCACCTGTAAGTTTTACTGCTCTTTCATTTTCGGCAAATTCAGTTGGATATTCTATTAAAGTGTTTTGGTTTAGCCATACGCGAGTTCCATCAGGTAAACATATCAGGCGTATATCTTTGCTAAATGTTTTTGTAGAAGTAATTGCGATTGCCTTATTATGCGATGGCGCAAAAAACTGATATCCGGTAAAAGACATGATTATTACTGCACACGCTGCTGCAACCCAATTATAAAAGCTTTTGTATTTATTAATTGTAACGTTCTGAATGTTATCCCACATTCGGGATGTAATTTGGTCAGGAAGAATACCTCTATTTGGTATTGCGTTCCATTCTTCTTTTAATCTTTTAGATTTCATTACAATTAAGTTTACTATTGAAAATTATACATGAATTTTATCAATTCAATTACATTAGATTCCTAGTCGGGTAAATATCATGGGGTGATATTACTATTAACGTTTTCTTAATCTAAGTAACCATTTGAGGGGTGTTTATTTGATGGTAAAAAACAGAAAAATTCAAAAACAAAAGAAAAAAAGAGCTGGTAACAAGTATTGTATAGGGAGAAAATCTGAAATTGTATTATACCATCAAACTTGGTTGACTTATAAAGAATAAAGCAAACCAGTACAGTTCATGATTGTGTACTGAATTCTTTTTAAGAAATTGTAAGGTCTTAGAGATTTGGTTAGCAACGGCGCTTGGCGACATATCCATCTCTACGGCAATTTCTTTATAACTAAGGTCTTCAAATTTATGGAGATTGAAGATTTTCCTTCTTTTAGGAGGGATTTTATTTAGGAGATATTCTATTTTTTCAAGCTTGGAGCTTATATCATCTTCTGTTTCGGATGCACTATCGAGTTCTTTAATTAACTGGTCATTTTCTACAGAAAAGATTCTGTTTTGTTTTTTATACCATTTCGAAATTTCCTGTTTTGAGCTTTTAAATAGGATGGCTTCCATACTTACATTTGGATCTAGTTTGGTTCTATATTTCCAAAGATGTATGAATACGTTTTGTGTCACATCTTCAGAATCTGCAAGCTGCGACGTATATTTTTTTATAAAACAAAAAACTTTATAATGATATAGATCATAAATTTCTTTGAAGCAGGAATCATCTCCCTCTCTTAACCTTATTACTAAATTAGAACTCATATTGTAATTTTAAATCGTTAAAGAAGACCCTTACAAAAGTAAGATTAAACCTTTATCAATATTTTTGTGGTTTAGTCATTTAATAATTTATTAATATTACACTATGTCTGTTTTATAGTTTTATCCTGAATTGTTTACTTATTTAATTACAGCAACTATTGAAACAAAAAAAAGAGCCACCATTTTAGGATGACTCTTTGTATCGCATTAATTAAAAGAGATGTATGACGAAGAAGGCAGCGGAAATATATCTTTATCTAAAATGACATTTGCATTAAATAGAGATACTAATTTTGCTGTATCGAGTGTGGTGCTTAATTGGGAATCATCCAGATGATTAAAGGTTGTTTCTAGAAAATTACAAAGTCCTATTACTTTTATTATAGCAGTACGGTTCTCGTTTTGAAATCCCATTTCTATAATCAAAGCAAAATAAGATTCCCATAATCTCTCTTTGTTTTCCAGATAAGAATCACTTATTAAGTATCTTGAAAAATCATCTACATTAGTATCAAAAAATAGGCAGGTTTGCTCTATTATTTTAGTAAAATCGGTCTCTTTATTTAAGACATTATAAAATGATTTGAATTTGCCTATATTTCCTTGTAGCTCGTTTGGGTTAAATATATATTGTAACTCATAAGGTGCAACACCTTCAATATAGGCTATCGCTTCATTTTGTATTTGTTCCCTATGCCCTTTCATTTTTAATGCAGCTAATTTAGCAAGGAATGAAAAATTGGCGGAGTCTTTAGCAAAAGGCTTGTACTGAAAAAAATCAAAAGTTTTTATTTCTCTATTCATTGTTTGTTTATGTTTTCTAAATTAAAATAGAATGGTGTAGAATTATTACCTGGTCCACCACCTGTCATTACGATATCTGCGCTAGTAATACCAAAAAGATTGATTTGTGAATTAATCTGAGAGATTATAGCAGAATCTAATATATCTCCTTCTTCTATTTCAGGTACAACACCTATAAAAAGTCTTGGATAAAATTCAAAAACGGCTTTATCTCCCGGCTTCAAGTTTGTTTTTGTAGCAATTAATCTATTGTTTCTGTAACAGTTTGCATCGATTATTCCAGATGGAAGTGCATTTTTGATTTCTATTTGACTAAGATTTGTAGCTGGTTTTGATGCAACTCTCAGTACGCTGCCAGAGTTATCCATGACCATTTCATACGCTGTTCCTTCATAAGTGTAAAACATGGGAGTAAAATTACCGTATGAATCACAAGCAGATACTTCATAACCCATCGAAAATGTAAAAGGATGATTATCTAGTTTAGCACTGTTTTCTATTACTTTCCAGGCAATAGCAGTTTTTTCAAATTCCTGAGCAGCATTTTGTTGAAAAATAACGACATTATTGTTCTTTGCATCATTAGATTTATTGATGAAATTCAATTTAATTTTGTCCATTATCATAATAATTTAGGGGGTTGAACTTTCCTTTTTTATATACTTTGATAATATTTGGTTTATGGATTTTTAATTTATCTACAATTTAAAACGAAAATTTAAATATCGATACCGTATTTATACCTATTTTTTAAGTGTTAAATTCATACAAATAATGATGTTTATGGACATAAAAAAACAGGCATTAATTGCCTGTTTTAAACTTAAATAAGTAGTTGGGTTTTGTTTTATTCTTGATTTATTATTCTGTTTCTTGCTGCCTTAAGTCCAACAAAAAGCATTATTACAACTATGATTAAAAGGAAATATAAAGATAAGTTCCAGTTGTTTCCGTACTCATATAAACTACCAAATATAGGAGGGCCAAATGCGGCTAATAAATAACCTACCGATTGTGCCATACCAGATATTCTTGTTGCTGTGTGACTATCTGCAGTACGAAGTACAAAAAACATCATTGACAGACTGAATGATAATCCTGAGGATATTCCGAAAAGAATAACTGCAGTATAAATATATTGCAACTGAAAGAATAGTATAAGTAAAACGCTAATAAACATTCCTGCGGCAACAACAAAAATTAAGCTTTTCTGGTTAGTCAGTTTAGATGCTATAATTGGTCCAAGGAATGTTAAAGGCAACATTGCCATTTGCATGAAAGACAAAACCCATCCGCTTTCTTCTTTTACCATACCATAACCCTGCAATAGCATTGGTAACCAAGTTACAATCGAATAATACATTAATGATTGAAGCCCCATAAATACACTAATTTGCCATGCTAGTGGTGATTTAAAGATGTTTAAATTACTCTTTACAATTCCAACTTTCTCTATGTTTTCTGTTCTTTTTAATGCGATTGGCAACCATATTAAAAAAGAAAATACAGCAATCCAAATCCATAATCCCAAAGAACCTTTCCAGCCAAGACCGCTTAATTTACCAATAGCTATACTAAATCCAGAAGCTAGAGCTGCCGTAAGATTCATCGATACAGAATAGAAACCGATAACCATTCCGGATTTATTAGGAAATGTTTTTTTGATATATCCAGGTACCAAAACATTTCCGATACATATTGCGATACCTAATATAGCCGATCCTAGAAATAGTGAAACTACTGTACCCATTACTCTTATGTATAATCCTGCGATTAAAAGTGCTATCGAGAAAAGCAGAAACTTCTCTAGACTCAGTTTTTTAGATAATTGCCCAACAAGTATAGATAGGAATGCAAATGCCATTAACGGAATGGTTGTAAGAAGTCCTGCCTCACTGTTTGATAGATTTAGTGATTTACTAATCTCTGTTAATACTGGCCCAAGAGCCGTTAATGGCGCTCGTAATGTAGAGGCAACAAATAATATCCCAACGAATGGCAGTAAGATTCCGAAACAAAATCCAGTGTTACTTTTCCAGTCTTTTTTATGCATATTCATAATATTTTTTTTCTTCTGCAAATTTACAATGTGTATTATAATTAAATTTGCCAGATGTTTAATCTAAAACGACAAAAGTAATTTGTGTGATGTATTATGAAGAATCATGAATTAGTAGACAGAATTGCCAAGAAAGCCTATGTTTGGTTTGAAGATAATTGGGTACATGATACCGATGAGCACTCTCATAAAAGAGCGCAACTTGTTTATGTAGAGAAAGGTTTTCAATACCTGCATGTGGCTGGACGTATTTATCTCTTGCCTCAAAATCATGCTGCATGGATTCCCTCTAACCTATCTCACAGAACTACTGCTGTTTCTGAAGATATAAATTTGAGAACCATTTTTTATTCTGTCAAAGAGGAAGATAATTTTTATGATAAACTAAGAATTTTTTCTGTTCCTCCTGTGCTTCGGGAGATTATATCTTATTCTTCTAAATGGAGTAAAAAAGAAGCCTATTCGGTGGAGGAAGAAGCTTTTCTGAATGCTATTTTTGTAGAATTACCAAGTTTTTTTAAAGATGCAATTGCTTTAAATGTAGTAATCCCAAATGATGAACGTTTATTACAAATAAGTAACTTTATTATAGATAATATCGGGAATGATCTACAGGTTAGCACAATTGCCGAAAACAATAATATGTCGTTAAGATCTCTGGAAAGAGTATTTAAGAAAGAAACAACAATTACAATTTCTAAGTACATTCAGTTTGTACGCATTATAAAAGGTGTTGAGTTTTTAAGCACCGGAAAATATACCGTATCTCAAGTAGCTTATCTTGTAGGTTACAAAAGTATACAAGCATTTAGTTCTAGCTTTTTTCAGATACTGAATAAAAGACCTAATGAGTTTTTAGGAGTTTAATAATCAATATAATATAGAATATTAGGTTCTGTTAATATATGCCTTTGCTGCTTTAAAAAAAATAATTTATCTTTAAGTTTTATCAAGCATAAAATTATTTGCTTGGACTAAGAATGCCCCCATTTGCATACCCTCTGGAATACATTAAATAGTTTATACAGTAACTTAAAATAAATCCAAAATGCATAAAATATTACCTACTATAATGCTGTTTTTATTTTGTTTATGTGCATCGTCTCAAACAAAACCAGCCGATAGCACTGCTAAAACTAAGGCAAGTCCCAAGAATATCGATTTTAATGTAATGCCTTATCTTAATTATAATAGAACGCTAGATTTTATGTTTGGTGCTATTCCTATGATGATGTACAAACTCAATAAAGCCGATACTATTTCTCCTAAATCGCTCTCGGGTATATCGGCAGTTTATACGACCAATAAATCCTATTTTGTAGCTTCTTTTAATAAATGGTATTTTAATGAAGATAAGTGGCGTGCACAATTTATTTTTATAACAGGAAATCAAAATGCTCAGTTTTATGTAGATGATATCGACACGCCTGACTTTTATGATTATTCAACCAAAAAAACTGTTGCCGCGATGACTATTCAGCGTAAAGTGGTTAAGGCATTATATGCTGGTATTGGCTATTCGTATGCGCATTACGATACAAATTATGAAGATGATATACAACCATCTTCTGTTACTCAAACAAATGGTTTGCAGCTAAATATGATGTATGATACTCGTGACGCTGTTTATTATCCTACCAAAGGTGATAAAGTAAAATTGCGTTGGATTGGTTATCCCACGTGGGTTGATAATGATGTCAGTGCCAATAAAATTCTTTCAGAGTACAATAAATACTTTCCTATGCGAAGCGGAACCGATGTACTAGCAGCTCGTTTTTCGGGTAAGTTTGGTTTAGGGAATATTTCTTTTGAGCAGCAAGTAACTATTGGCGGTGAGGATATTAGAGGATATTCAGAAGGGAAATACCGTGGTGACGGACTAATGGCTTTACAAGCGGAATACCGTTATAATTTTAATAAAAAAATGGGTCTTGTTGGTTTTGCTGGCGTAGCAACTATTTATGGTTCTGATACCTCCGATTTTAATTGGAATTTATACCCTGGTGCAGGAATTGGCTATCGCTACAGAGCCTTTAAACACGAGAAATTTAATGTTGGCTTGGATGCAGCTGTTGGAAAAGGCGATTGGGGACTTTATTTCCGAATCGGTGAAGCTTTTTAAATTAATTATTAGTTACTAAGGTTCTAAGTTACTAAGCTTCTGAGGTCGTAGCTTGTATAGTTTAACCGCAAACTTGTCTTTCTGAGGAACGAAGATACGAGCGATAGCGAACTGGCGAAGCAATCTCCGCGAGTAGCTCGACAATCTAAGAATGAATCTAAAAAAATGAGCATTTAGTCTATTTTATATATAGAGTATTTACTCTATGTCAAATGCAAGCCCATTATTAAAATTTTAATATTTTCCCCTCTATTCTTGAGCTACTCGCGGAGACCCTTCCTTCGTCAGGGAGACAAGATTGGGGATACATTGTGGTTAAAATTAATCTTGGTCTCTTCTTTTTTTCAACCTTTGAGCCTTTGTTGCTTTTTTTCTTTGTTCCTCCTCTTAAGGTAGCTTCTTCTCCATTTTAATATTTGCTCGTTCATAAAGCCCCTGCTCCAATGCGATTTCTTCAAATCCATATTTGCGATAAAGATGTATTGCTGACTCTAACTTTGTGTTAGAATACAGAATTAGTTTTTCTATTTTCATATCCTTTGCAGTTGTAATGCAATGTTCTAATAATAATGTGCCAATACCATAACCTTGTGCTTTATCACTGACCGCCATTTTTCCTAATTCGAAAATAGTATCGCTTTTTTTTAGAAGTGAAGCTGTCCCAACAATTTCATTATCTAATGTAGTATAGTATATAAAACCACCTTTATCAATGATTTCTTCTTTTGGATTTGAGAGTGAAACTTCATCCATTTTTTCAATTCTAAAATATTTTTCTAGCCAAGCGTAGTTCAGAATTTTGATAGATTCTTTGAATTTATCGGTGTAATCTATTATTTTTATTCTTGATTGAGAGTTAATTATATCTTGATTCATTTGTTTTTATATTGAACTTATTAGTTTAAGTGGTTTTATTTAAATTGCTGATATATAGTTATTTTAGTTAAAAATTAACACTAGTAAAGACGAGCTGTCACAATGACAGTTATATGTTTTTATAGGCAACAGTATTACAAAGCATTTTTTACAATTGTGCCAAGTCGTTTTATATCTAGATTCAGTTTATCATTCCACTCTAAAGCAAAATTAAGACGCATACAATTATTGTATTGATCATGTTGGGTGAAAATTCTGCCTGGAGCAAAACTGATTTTTTGCTTTATTGCAATATCATATAATGAAGCGGTATCAATTTTTTTGTCAAGTTCAAGCCAAAGAAAAGATCCTCCTTGTGGTTGAGAAATCTTAGTATTTTCAGGAAAATAATCTTCGACAGCACGCTGAAAATGCAGACAATTTGTATGCAAAGTGTGCCTAAAATTTCTTAGATGATGATCATATCTTCCAAATTCCATAAAATCGGCAACTACTTCTTGATACAAAGATGGCGTAGAGATTGTTTGTACTAATTTCTGTCTGATTATTTTCTCTTTAAACTGTCCTGGAGCAACCCATCCTACTCTGTATCCTGGAGCAAGTGTTTTGGATACTGATCCGCACCACATCACAATTCCTGCTTCATCATAATATTTACAAGGTTTTGGTCTGGCGGCACCAAAGAATAGATTACCATACAAATCATCTTCTATAAGCGGAATGTTATGATAAGTAAGCAATTCGACCAATTCTTTTTTATTTTCATCAGGCATTAAGCTACCTAATGGATTACTGAAATTGCTCATAAAACAACATGCTTTAATCTTTGGGATTACTTTTTTTAAAGCATCAAGATCTACTCCAGTTGTGGGATGTGTAGGGAGCTCGATAACATTAAGTCCCATAGACTTTGCAATTTGGAGTATTCCAAAATAAACGGGACTTTCGATAGCGATGGTATCTCCTCGTTGGGTTGTGACCATTAAGCAGCTATAAATAGCATTCATAGCTCCAGAAGTAGTTACAAAATCATCTTCGGTTAGTTTACCTTCTAATACAAGCGACCATTTTGCGAGATTACGTCTCAGGTTTAAATTTCCCTGAACCAAATTATAGTCTGTTCCACTCTCCTCCAGATTTCGCGTAGCTTTAATAATTCCTTTATTCAGTTTGGCAATAGGAAGCAAACTCTTATGCGGAACTCCCAAAGAAAATTGGGTAATGCTTTTATCACCAAAAGTGTCAAACACCTTAGTAATTAAATCGTCAGGACTTTTTTGGGTTTCTGATACTTTCAATTTATTCATCGAAGGAATCGAAAATTTCCTATTAGATGTATTACTTACATAAAAGCCAGATTTAGGTCTTGATTCTATCAAAGATTTACTTTCTAATTCTAAAAATGCTTGCTTAACAGTATTGATACTTACGTTA
Organism: Flavobacterium sp. KMS; assembly: GCF_000813005.1. Taxonomy (GTDB): domain Bacteria; phylum Bacteroidota; class Bacteroidia; order Flavobacteriales; family Flavobacteriaceae; genus Flavobacterium. Next base: position 274,290 of record NZ_JSYP01000003.1, read on the forward strand.
TATAATTTTTGTAGTGCACGAATTGAAGGTAGCTTATCTCCTATTTTTAGCGTTTCAGATAAAATCTGTTCCTGAATAATATGAGCAATTTTTATATATAAGACTTCTTTAGCCATTTCTTTAATTATTATCTTAACAAGTTATATAACCTTATTGGCTAATATTTTATTAAAAAGCATTTTAAACCATATAAGTGATTTAAGAAAATATAAGTTTTAAAACACTTCGTTTAAATGAACTTACATAACTTACATGGTTCGCTTTTTTGTGTAAACAAAGCTTAATTATTTGTTCTAAAAACTAGCACTGATCAATCCAGTTTGCTAGTTTATCAATCGCATTTTGTACTGCATTTTCTTTGGTAGCATTATCATTAAATAAAACTTTGAAAGTTTTTTTTGCTTCTAGTTCTAAACCATCTTTTATTTGTGATGCATTATGTTCTTTTTCTTCAAAGCAATAATTAAATTCAGTTTCTCCAGAGCTATTAATTGTTACAAATCCGTAGCCTAACATTTGGTTTCCGTAATGAGCAACACTTAGCGGAAGTCCAAAATGATTCATATTGTTTTCGTCTATATTTTGTATCAGATTTGGATTGTTTTTAGTCCTTTCTTTTGCACGGTTAGATATATTTAATATGCTACCAAGGTGCGAGATATTTACAGTTCCAAATTCTAGATATTGAGCGTTATTTGTTTGAGTATTCATAAGGAGGATTTGTTTACTACAAACCTACGTACTAAATAAAAACAGGTACAGATACAGAAAACAATTTATATATGGATACAGATTATAAATATATGCTATTTTATCGGTAAATTATTCAGGTATTTTTACCTATAAAAAAACACTTCCTTTTTATTTACTTTGAGCTAAGCGGCTACTTATAAATTATTGATTTATATGTGGCACGCGATTATTTACTAATACCCCAATTATAGTATTATGGCAATTATAAAAAGTAAAATTACACTAGGTACCACAACTAATTTAATCTTTGGATATAACCCTTCTTGGAATCCTTCGTCTGTAGATAATCAAGGCTTGTTTCTGCAAGATAAAAAAGCTTTGAAAGAGCTAGAAATAGATATAAATCCCGATAAAAAACTGGAATGGAATTACCCAATAGTTTCTATTCACGAAGATGCAGAAAATCTTTTAAATGCTCTATTTCCATATCAAATTGATAACCCTAATGATGGTGCTCCAGATGCTGAAGTCGCTGCGGGAACTATGTTATTGCGTGATCAGGATCGCGATGAAGCATTAAAGAAACTTTCTGAGAATCTAGGTTTAGATTTAAAAGCATCAGATACCTCGTATGCTCTTGTTAAGCTAGAACGCTTATCAGCTACGGCTTTTCATCCTATCAATAAATCTGGAACAATATTACATCCTAATCCGTTATTACCTTCGACAGAATATCAGATTGAGGAAGATTTTCGCAAAAGTTTGATTAAAGTAAGAGCTTCTGATGATGAAAAAGGACAATACAATCCTGCAGAAACGACTTTAAATCAGGCAAATATTTGCATGAAGCATTTTAACGAATGGGGAACTCATTTTGTATCTGGTGTAAATGTGGGAGATATTATTTTTCAGGTGTTTGCATACAATAAAGACTCCTTTAAGAAGGTTTCGGCTAGTTTTTCTAAAAATAAATACACAAATGAAGACTCTGTTAATTTTTGCTATTTTACAACAAATGCCCTTACAGGAGCTTTTGGTTTTGTAAAGGAATATAGTAAACTCATTAGTTTTGGTAATAGCAAACTCTTAGAAAGCGACATCAAAAAGAATCTTTGGCACGATCAAAGATGGTCAGAAACCAATAGTATTTTTGAACCGTTTTTAGATGGAAAAATAAATCTTGCTAATTATAAAGAAAACGCAGTTACAAGATTCAAACTTACAACCTTGTCCGTTTTTGCAGAGTATAACCGCCGTTTGGTAATGAAGCGTATCTTAAAAGGGGCGTTAATCCAAAAATTTACGGATCGTGTTGTTCCCAACTTCGAAAAATATTTCCCGTATGATATTAAGAATGTTATCCCTGACTCCGAAATTCCGGGATTTCTTAGTACAATTGTAACAAAAGACATAAATACGTATAAAGCCAAACTAGCGTTGGATGAAATGCAGTTTATAGCCAGTAATAAGGCGTTAAAATTCATACTTTGTTCGCAATATCTATATTCAAAAATTGGCACGATAAGCATTCCCGGAAACTATATTAATATACTTACTCAAAGTACTAATATGGAAACTGATAAAGGCGTTGTTGTTTGCAAACTAAGTAAAGAGGGTTATAAATCATTTAACTTCAATAGTAAAGTTTTTTATGGCGGAATGGTTGTTACAAAAGACGATTTCACGGAGCATTTTACCATAGTAGACGGGCTAAAATTTATGCATGATACAGCCAAAATACACGGTAGATCTCTTGTATTAATCACAGATGATGTTCGTAAGGAACCTAAAGAAAGTGATGTATTTCCAGATATGGAAGAAAATTTATCTTTTGCTTATTCTTTTGCCGAATCTATTATGGCAGGTTGTACTGATTTTAACGATACGAATCAAAAAAATGCATTAAACTTTGTGGCAGATACGATGGGTTGGATTACCAGCATTCTTCCTCAAGTAAGTAGTAATGCAAGTGTGCTAGATTTGAGAGTACGAGCGATGGATAGTGTCCGAAATGCTATGAATCCCGAATATGCTGCTTATGTACCACTATTACCGGCTAAAGAATACAAAAAACATATAGAAACTATTATACAATATTCTGACGGTATTGCTCTTGAGATACAAAAATATCAGGATATTATTGAGGCAAGAAAGACAAAGGAACTAATTATAGATGTAGGTAAATCGCTGAATGAGAATATAATTGAATCGGGTAAATTGCTTACAAAGTTTATTCAGGCAAATGCCGACCAGCAACGTGACCTGAGTTCGTATTACAAAGAAATTATTACCCAAAAAGAAAAAGAACTCAAAAGTCTGGAAGCTAAAATTGCTACTTTTCAGAAAAATGTTGACAGTCAAAAATCTGATTTGCAAACTGCTGTAACAAACTATAAGCAGGCTGTAAGAGATTGGCAAACCCGGCAAGCGATACAATTTGGTCTTGATATGGCGACGACTATTTTTTCCGTAGCTACATCTATTGCTATTCCAGCCAAATCAATCAAAGCTGTAGAGGAATTAGGACTTAAAGTGCAACAGATGCAGAAATTACTTAATATTCTGAATGCTTCTTATAAAGTATTTACAACGGGGGTTAAAGGTGTTGAGGAATTGCTAAATGCGGAGAAAGCTCTTAACGAACTAAAAAATGCTTCGTTTGCTATCGAATCGAATCTGGCATGGGATGAAATGAGTGCTAATATGAAGCTTATAATCGATTCTGGACCGCCTGTACAAGAAAAGAATGATTTGATAAATGCATTTCAAATTCTACTTCTTCGCGGAAAAGCGTTGCTTAGCGCAAAAGATGCAGCAAACCAACTCGCCAAAGATATTTATAATCAGCAAAGATTAAACGTATTGAGCGAAGCGCAGCAAAAAAGACTCGATGGAATAAAAGACCAACTAAAACCGGGTAATATTCCGTCGCTAGAACCGCTTAATCTTGATTTGATTGGTATGACTGCTTCACTTCAATTCTTACGAAATCGTATGTTGAGCATGCTTTCTAAAACGCTGATTTTACAAGATCAGGCACTTCAATATGAGAATCTTCAAGCGCCCACATTAATGACAGCATTTGATTTGCTGAGTTTTAAAGGTACAATTGTTAAGCAAAGCCAGAATACCTTAACTGCTTTGAATTTGCTAAATTCTATTCATCAATCTGTAACTAGTCCGATACGTATTACAGTAGAAGTGCCTGTAGGTAAATTAATCAATGGTAATGCTTATATTCTGGATATTGGTCTTGATAATGTAAATTTTAGCGAATACATTAATTGTCGTGTTAAGTCTGTAGTGGCAAGCGTTGGAACTTCGGTAAAAACAAAAAGTGGTAAATACCTTTTAAAATTAACGTATGAAGGTAATCCGTTTTTTGATCGTGCTCCCAATAGGATTCCGCGTATGTTTAAAACGCCTTCTCGTGAACGTATCTATGAGTATAAATGTGATACTAACACCCCGAATTTTACAGACGGCGGCGATACATGGTCTAAAGAGGTTAGCCCGATTACGCCATTCTGTAAGTGGAACATTAGTTTTCCTAAAACAGAAATTAATAAAGGAATAGAGTTAGAAGATGCATTTGTACCCGTAACACTCGAGTTTGTACTTGAGGCAAGAATAGAGGATTTACCTGGTAGATTATTATCGGGAGTTAAAAAAGGACTTCTTGGTAATGCTCTTACCTCCGCACCTTCTTTGCAGGATATGCTGGTATTAATGCAAGGAAAAACGGTTACAAATGGTTGGGATGTTGTTTTTAATATGGGGCTTACCAAAATTCAGGAAACTATTAACAAACAGTATGATGAATTAAAAAAAGATAAATCATACGGAGGAAAAATTAAATTAGAGTATCATTATGATGCCACATCTAAAGTGAAAACCTGGGTAAAGTTTGAAGCCGAATATGGATATCCTAAACTCTCTTTTCTTCCCAACAATCCATCCAATGTAAAGATGGAATGCATCATCCATTCTGGAAAGATAACGAAAGGATCACAATACAAATCAGAACCTATAGAATGGGATGAACCAGAAGTATCTAATCCTGGGGCTCTTATTCAAGCACAGATTCCGCTAAGCGAGGCAAAAGGAATTGTAGGATCGGGTACAATTGCAAGCGAGAATGTGTTAAGCGTAATTCTGGACATGTCACAGGGAACTTTTGTTCCCAAAAACATTAATATTGAAGGAAATGATGAAAAAGCAAGATTCAATTTGGAACTCATTTCTTATTTTACACAGAATCCTGTAGTTTTTGTTATTAGCTCACTAGATAAAAGTAAGATTGGTAAAATTAGCGATATGAAACCTAACCAATTTTTATTTAAAACGCTGATTACACGCAATTCTGCTAATCAAATTTTACAACTTTTCATTATGACTAATGATAGAATTGCGGAAAGTAGTCAAACATTTCTTAATGATTTACCCGAACCTATCCCAATGGGATCAGATGTGAGTATGATTGTAAGTAGTAAAGTTTTATTTGAAAGTGTGTTGCCACAAAGTTTGGATAAATTGGGTTGGCAATTAGAAGGTACCAATCCTAAAGATACTAATAAGTCGAAGGCATGGTCGGGAAAGTTTAATCAAGGTGCGCTTACTGCAGAAGTAAATTTAAGCGCTCTGGATAGTAGCTATACAAGTCCTAGAGGTGTTGTTGAAATATCCAAGTATGCTGTTGATGGAGGAATCATTTCTGAACCAATTTCAGGAATGACTTTAACTCCTAATGGAACAAATATAAAATTAGATTTTAATCAGCAGCGCACGCAACATTTTACAGAATATTGGAAAACAATTATTTGGTTCCGTACGGAGTCTGGTACTAAAGACCATTCATCTGATTATACCTTAAATATTTCTGCTTCTATGCCTCTTACCATATCGGGTACTGGCAGAGAACAAAATATTTCATTTAAAATGACTAATCAGGATGTTAAAATTAGCGGGCATCTTTCGGGTGGTGGCCCTTGTGGTTGTGGGAATGATTTGCAGGCATTATTCAATATTCAATTGAATGAACAAATTCCGCCAAAATTAACGAAGCAACTCAATGTAAGTTTTAATGATGTTTCTGTATTTGCATTAAAGAATTTGATTTTCCCGCAAGGAAATTACATTGAATTAAAGGATGTAAATTGCCCAGGAGATTTGCTTATTACGGGTAGTATTATTTAAAAACGGGTCATTTTAAACAGATATAAAAAATTAGATAATAAAAAGAGCCATCTTTTGAATGGCTCTTTTTTGTATTGCAAACAATTTGTTTTAGTCTATACGTTTTACCGAAAGTTTGTCTAAACAAAAGTATGCTGCAGTATTGATTCCGTAAATAGGATCTGAGTCTGTTGAAGCCATCTGGAAAATAAGATATTTAACATCTCCTAAACTAGCTAGTTTAAGAGCCGTTACATCTACCCAGCCTGTTGGCATCACAAGAGAAGTTCCTGTATGATTTGCTAATGTATGTGTAACTGGAGCAGAGATAACTCCACTTGCATCAACACCATAAATTAATAATTCGAAATGATCACCAGAAACAAATTTCTTAGCAAAACCATCTCCATTTAAACAACCATAATAAGGCCATGGATGCATATTAATTTTCAATCCTTTAACTTGGTATGTTCCTGTATTTCCTATTTTTACCCAATTTGAAAAACCACCTTCAGTAAAAGTAGTTCCTTGTGGATTTTTAGGATCTAAATAACTAGACCAATAAGCTACAATATAAGGATCTCCTGTTGTTCCCGGAGTTCCTGGCGCAATTGTAGAAGAAGTATTAAAACCACTTCCTGCCATAGTTCCCCATTGGTGAGGCACCCAACCATCTGATCCGCCCGGAGCAGCACCAGAACCGTAATCTTTAATGTCATTTACGTTAGATACTATAAAACCATCCCAGTAGTTGTATCCCGCAGATGTAGCTGTGTGCGAAAACGTAAATATATCTACATTTAGTTTTGTGTTAGATACATAAGTGTTTTCCCAATACTTACCACCAGTTGTAGTGATTCCGCTTGCCAGTAAAGAACTCGTTAGATTAAGAGTTGTTGTAGTTCCTATTGCCGGATCAGTAAGGATTCTGCTTGTAGATGCATTTGCGCTGTTTGCTGTTGCATTTGCACCACCATCAATTAAAACATTGTCTTCGTTGCTACAGGACGAAAGTCCTAAAAGTAAACCAACGGTCAAAAAATAAATTACTTTCTTCATTATTTATAAAATTAGGGGTTAATAATTCTTCTTTAATGTTTTTGCAATAGCATACTTTTTTAAGAATATGCAGTTTTAATTATTTGCTTTTTGCAAAATTCAAATCCTCAGCTTCTTTAAAAGAACTTGTTAATAAATCTGAAGCTCCAAGCTCTGTATATGTTGACACATATACTTTAACAAAATCGATTCCAGGTAAATGCACTTTTTTTCCGTTACTATCTACAGCCCAACTAATATCTATCGAAGGATCTTTGATACCAGCATAACCCCATTCAAAAGTTCCTACATTAAAAGCAGTTCCTTCTCCATCACTTACATCTTTTACTGGTAAGTATAGTTTTGTTCCTTTTAGGGTATAAGAATCTCCTATCCATTGTGGGTAATAATTTAAACGTCTCCATTTTTTTGTTTTAGTAATAAAGTTGGATGTGTTTTTATTATCTGTCCATTTTAAATATTCTTTATCAAACTGCCAATCGGCTTTGCCTGTTACAGCTGCTTTGGCAGGATCTGGCTTGAAATAAGTGATTTCGTAATTTTTTGTTGTCGTAGATTTATTATGCTCACTCCCTCCTATCTCATACCATTCATTATCATCTGCAATACCGTTTTTATTGGCATCATACGCTACATATACACTTACTGGGAAAACTTTTACAGTAGTACTGTTAGCAACAGTTTGAACAGTAAAATCTCGTTTGCCATAAGAATTAATAACAGTATGATCAAATTTTGTAACAATGTATCCGCCAAAAGTTCCAAGGTTAATATCTTCTCCCTGATTAAGACTTGCCTGAAGATTATCTAAAATTTCAGTTTTAGTAGTAAATTCATAATTATCAAGAGCATAACTTGGTGCTGGTAAATAATCTATAAGCGATAGTGCTTTTGCTGTATAGGTTTTTCCTGTTTCTGAAACTTTAACTTTCGTTGAAGCTTGTTTTACTAATTTGTCTAATGTTACTGTAAATTCTACAGCATAATCAGCCGCTTTAGGAGCAATAAATTGTAACGTCTTAGCGTCACCAATAATAGAATCTTTCACAACTCCATCAGTACCAGTTACTTTAACAGTCCATTTGTATTTTGCAACAGCTTCACTAGCGTTTTCAATAACAACTTCTGGATTTATAGTTACTACGCTGTATCTGTCAACTGCAAAATTTGGTTCTAATTTTAATGTAACAGAAGCGTTTTTAACTGGTTCAGGAGTTGTCTCAGGCTTTGAATCATCATCGTTACTACAGCAATAAAAAGCACCAATAGCTACTAAAATCAAACTATATTTTAAATATTTTTTCATTTTCTTATTCTTTTACTTTTCTTAAATTATATTTTTTTAATATATGAAGATCTGCTGCTCCTGCGAATCTTGTTGCCATTGATGATTGCTGATGACAAAGTCCCATTGGCTCACTAACACAGTTTACAATTTTTATAAAATTTATCCCTGGTAGATTTGCTTTATTTCCATTATTATCTACAGCCCAGTCTATATCAATATCAGGATTTACAGCATTTACATATCCCCATTCAGGAGCTTCAAAATTCCATAGTGTAGTTTGTCCGGGACGTAGTGGTGTAAATTTCACATTTAGTCTGGTTCCTTCATATACAGCAGTATTTTGAGTTGCCCAAGCAGGGTAATATTCTTTTTTTGTCTTAGATCGTGGTAAATAATACGTTTCAGAATTATTGTTTTCGCAATAAATGTGTTCACGATCTATAAATGGATCATTAGGACCACTTACTACTACAGGCTTTCCTATGGCAGGTTTATGGTATGTAATCTTGAAGTTTTTGGTTGTATTTTCTTTAGTATGCTGGCTTCCTATTATTTCGTACCATTCATCATCATCTGGTTTTCCATTACCATTTTTATCATAGGCTACAAATAGTAATCCTGGAGCTGGGGGATTGCCTTTATCGGTTAAATCTCCTCCATAAACTCTAAAATCTTTTTGTCCTGCATTATTAATAACAGTATGATCAAACCCAACAATAATAGATCCTCCAAAACCACCTAAGTCTAATGGATAACCAACACTGGTTTCATTAATCCTGCCTAATGCTACTCGCATTATATCTTCTTTTGTAAAACCATTTTTAAATAAATCATTGGCAAACATTCCCGGTGCAGGATCAAAATCGTAGATTGCTGTTATATAAGGATTGTAATTTTTAGTCTCATTAGTAACATTTACTAGTGTTTTTTTGCTTCCTTTTTTTCCATCTGCGGATACATTTAATGTCAGTTCGTATGCACCTGAGTATAGTGCTATGAATCTTAAATCTTTAGAATTTCCAACAATAGAATCTGTAGTTTTATTAACTGGATTTTTAGTCATTACCCATTGATATGTTGGGTTTGTTGCAGTAGCTGAAGCATTTATATTTAAGACACTAAATGTTCCTATATCATGTTTTTCTTGAAGTGTAATTGCTATTGTATTCTTAGCCTCGTCTACTCGTTTTGAGTCATCATCATTACTACTGCATCCTATAACTAAGAATGCAAGGAATAATAAATGGGTTAATTTTTTTTTCATGGTTTCTGGTATTATAGTTTAATTTAAAATCCTTTTTAATTTATGGTCTGGTAGGAATATTTTCTCCTAAAAGATGCAAATCTGTAGCACCCATTATTTCGGTAGAAGTTTCTCCTAACCATCCGGCTTGCTGATTAAGTGCATTATAAACTTTTACGAAATCAACTCCTGGCAAATGAATTTTGTTCCCGTTTTTATCTATTGCCCAATCAATATCTATTGCAGAATCATTATCATTGTTTGGGGCATTATCTGCATATCCGTATAAAAATGCGTACTGAACAAAATAGCTTCCAGTTCCGCTTTCATCAACAGCATTATCTGGTAATCTTGTACCTTTAAAAGTGATTTTTTCTTGATCTTTGAGCCATTTTGGCCAATAATCTAAGGAATGATTATAAGCGTTGTTCTGGGCTAAATAACCGTCTTTACCTTGGTTATCTTTCCAGTAGATATATTCTATATCTGTAAATTGTACAGTTCCTGTGCCACCTCCTGGAACTGGAATTTTATTAGGATCAGGTCTATAATAGGTAATCTCATAATTCTGAACTGTTTTTTCCATTTTATGCCCAGCTCCTTCTATTTCGTACCATTCATCATCCGGAAGACCGTTTTTATTTTTGTCGTAAGAAACCATTATAACTCCAGCTTCACTACTACCGCCACGCATAGTTTTATCAGGATTAGGATTGGCTTCTGCCCAAAAAGCATTCCCTAAAACTCTAAAATCGCGTTTGCCTTTTACGTTTACAATTGTATGATCGAAACCAAAAACGATATAACCACCAAAGGCTCCTAGCGAAATTAGATCTCCGTTTTTCTTGGCTAGATACGTATTGGCTCTGCTTAAAATTTTATCATATGTTTCACCGTCATTCGCTGCAGGCAAATCATTTATAAATTGTCCCGGAGCAGGTTTAAAATCAAATACTTTAGCAATAAATGTTTTATAATCCTTAGCTTCTTTGCTTACGTGTACTTTAATTTTTTGTGTTTGCGTATTTCCGTTATCAGTTATAACTACTGTAAGTTCATACGTTCCTATTTCTGTTGCTGCAAATAAGGCTTCTTTTGCAGTGTTGTTTGCCAAAGAATAATTTTCTGAAGGAGAATTTGTTACGCTCCAACTATAAGTTGCATTTGCGCTTACGGTACTATTTACGGTAATTGGTACAATTGTAGCTCTTTGCGCATTGTACTCATTGTTACCAATACCACCTGTTGGCGGATTGCTATTTTCAGAACCATCGTCGCCACTGGAACAATTGGTTACCAATGCTGCTGCGAGTAAAAGCAATAGCGTTCGGAAGTGTTTTAAAGATTTGTTATACATGATTTTACTATTTTAGTTTTTGGTTATAAAAGCAATATGTGCAGGTATATTTCCTGCTGTAGTTTTCCATTTTAATTTTCCATCGGGTGTAAAGCAATAGATATAGCCTGTTACGACATAATTTTGTGCATCGGTGATATAAATTTCTTTGGTTTCGGGATTTACCTGTAGTCCATAAGGAATCATTATTTGTTTATCTGTACCGTCAGTGATTATCTTGTCGCTTATTATCTTTTTGGTTTTAGTGTCTAATATTCCGTAGGTTACTTTATTACTATTAGTAAGATAGCTCCACGATACACTATAGAAATAGAGTAAATCATCTACTAAACACATTCCTAGAACCGGAATATCGAGTTGCATTTTTTTCTCATCCGTTTTGGTATCAATTACAAAAAGATTTGATGGTGTATTGTAATAATCTCCTCTGGAACTCACATAAATATCTCCTCTACTGTCTATTTGCATACTGTAAAGATTTATACCTACATCTATTTTTTTTATTTCGGTAAAAGTTTCAAGATCTATTACAGATACGGTTCTGTCATAATTAGGAACTCTGTAACCTCCAGAGTTTGCCACATATAATTTTCCGTTACTTACCACCATTTGCTCTGGCTGATAACCTACATTTACTTTTCGTTTTATTTCTAATGATGTGGTATCAATTTCAGCCACAAAACCTATCTCTGCGTTAGGATCTATGGCTACAGGACCAGAATAGGAACTTACATAGGCTTTGTTTTTGTAAAAAGCTACATATCGGCAGTTAGGAATATCAATTTTTTTGATACGTTTTGCCGACCATTTATCGATTACTTCAACTTTATTCGAACAGTTTATTACTGCATAAACCTTATTACCATAAATTTTTATATCGTTACCTACGTCACCCAATTCTTTTATAACTGTAGGGTTTCGTTCCGAATAAATATCGGTTGTATAGTTTCCGGTTCTATAATTAAATATATCGATGCTTGCCCGGTTCATGCCCATATTTCCTTCGTTAAGCAGATAAAAACCTTCTATCTTACCATCACTTCTTGGTGCAGCAACACTTTTATCCGAAGACGGAAAAATGGTTTCTTCTTCTCTACAAGAAACAAAAGCAAGGGCTATAAATAAACCGAGAATTAATTGTGTAGTTATCTTTTTCATAGCGCAATACTTATTATAAATTTCATTGTACGTCCCGGCATCGGATAATTGTATATAACCTCATACTGCTGATTAAGCACATTGTTTAGCTCTATTGTTCCTTTTATTAAATATTTTCTTAAAGCAAAAGACTTTTGTACCGCTAAATCGTGTGTGTACCAAGGCTGAATTTCATTGATTTTGATATTGTTGACATTACCATTATATCGTTTTCCTACATAAACAAAACTGTAGTTAAAATTCCAGGTTTTATAATCAGCATTTAATATCCCAGAGCCACTATGCCACGGAGTATAAGGAATCTGATCTCCGTAAGAAGACAATTCTAAACCTGCAAATTTTGTATAATCTCTACTTTCTGAATAAGTGTAGGTAAGATTTGTAGCTAAATTTACATTACCAATATGCATTCCTATATTAAGAACAGATTCTATCCCTTTTCCTTTTACTTGTCCCATATTTGTCATCATCCAGCGGAATAAATTTCCTGTTGGAGCGGCTACAATTTTATCTTTGGTATTGGTATAATATCCATCAACCTGAATAGAAAGTTTGTCTAAAAAAGAATTATTTACAGGTAAATTATAGGTAAACCCAACATCGTACTGGTTCATATATTCGGGTCTCAAAGTACTGGATCCGACCATGGTATAATACAAATCATTAAAAGTGGGCATCCTGAAAATACGTTTTGCAAATGCTCGTAAATTAAAATCGTAGTCTTTAAATGGTGTATAACCAAGGAATAATGCAGGAGTAAACTCTTTTTTGTCGGGAGCTTTTGCGTTATAGCGCACTTCTTCCTGAACATAAGTACCAACAACACTACCTAAGGCTTTAAATTGTCCCAGTCTGAAGGAACTTGCCAATGAAAACAATGCTGTATAGCGTTGCGGAAATGAAAATTGAGTTTGTATCCCTTTTCTTGTAGCATTAAGTTTATTGTATTGAAAATCTGTAGATAACGAAACATCCCATGTTGGTAATATATTGTACATATTTACTGCCGAGAAGTATATTTCCTGTTGGTAATAACTATCGTCAGATTGTGCTCCTTCGGTTACTGTTTCTCCTAAAATATGGGTTGTATCTCTGGCAACATAATGCGTGTAATCGTAAGCGTATTTTGCCTTTACCTGAAATTTGTATTTTTTTGTAAAATCCTTTACTATAGATGCCTGTGTGAAGAAATTTTTGTCGTACTGTCTAAATCCATCAGAAAACTTATTTTCGACAATTGCTCCCGGTGCTCCCCTATCCGAGTCATAATAATAAACTTTGGCATCCCAGGAACCGTTGTTTATTTTTCCGTAAAGTCCAGATTCAAATCTGAATGCTTCAATATCACTATTATGTCTTGTGGCAGTAGTATCGTAGGCTACAGTACCGTCCTGATTGTTTCTTTTGTACCTAAATTTATATTCACCGTTAGATTTTATATATTCAGAACTTACGCTCATGCTTACTTTATTGCTTAGCTTTTGTTCCCATCTAAAAGACGGATCAAAATAATTTATGGTCATGGTTTTAAACCGTACCAATAAATTAGTTTTTTTATCTCCTTCAAAAACGGGACGTTTAGTTCTTAAATAAATAGTAGATGCTGCTGCAAAGTCTTTTGCAGACTGGAATATTTCGCTTTTCTGACCGTTATACATGGTAAGAGATTCCATGTCGTCTAGCGAATATTTACCCAAATCAGTAACTCCGTTTTGCGCATTACCTAATTGGATTCCGTCGTAAAAAACACCTACGTGGTGCGTTCCCATATTACGGACATCTACAGTTTTAAGTCCGCCAAGACCACCATAATCTTTAATCTGGACTCCGGCAAAATAACGAAGTGCATCGGCAACATTATGACTGGCTAAATTTTCTAGTAATTTCCCCGAAAGACTTTGCACAGGAATTACTTCCTGGTATGGTTTTGCCTTAAGAATTACTTCTTTTAGTTTGCGAATGCTATCATTAGTTGCTTGTGAATGAAGCAAAAATGGAGTAAATAAGATAAAAACGAATAAAAGCTTTTTGTTTGTATTATACATCACTAAATAAATTATAAAAACTTTTCGCGATGTAATAATCAAGAAGCATAATAAGAAAGTCCCGCTATAAAATAACAGGCTAATTTTCTTGTTCTTCAACTTTATTCCTCGAAAGTTTTAAACTATGTGATTTTGGCAGGTCTCCTGACTTGTTCCATCTTTAAACAACCTTCTCATCCCGAGAATCGGGACAATGGCATAAGTAACGTTTAAAGACTTATATAGAACTTACAGTAGCGGGTCTGTTCAGGATTTACACCTGATTCCCTTTTAACTATTTTTCCTTAAATTTTAAGAAAAAGTAGACCAAAATTTTGAGCAAATATATAACATAAGTTTATGAAAAAAAGTTCTTATTTAATTTAATTAGAATTAAGACAATAAAATAAGGGCATAATCTGCTAATTTGATAATTTTCATTTATATCCAATAAATTTAAAAATATGACAATATATCAGTTTGAAAACTAGACGATTCTTGTAAAAAAACAATATCTCGATGTTTCGACATCCATGTGGTTACCTCCTATTTTTTAATAAAATGTAAAATAGTTCATCATTGTTTTTTACATAAAATGTATATTTGATTTTCTCTATTTCAATATTTAGAAAACCTTTATAAATTAGAGAAACTCAATCTTAAACTCAAAAAATTTAGCATAAAAAATGGAAGTAAAAAGTTTAGAAAACATTGATATTAAAGATCTATTAGCGGTTATTAATTTATCTTTTTCAGATTATATCGTGCCTTTTAGTCTTAATTTAGAGCAACTTAAAGCTAAGATTTCTGCCGAAAATATTAAATTAGATTTGTCTATCGGAGTTTATGCCGAAGATAAATTAGTTGGATTTATGCTGCATGCTTTAAATACTACAAACGAAGAATTTGTTGCTTATAATGCTGCAACAGGAGTTGTTCCAGATTATAGAGGAAAAGGTTTAGTTGGTAAAATGTATGCTATTTTAGTGCCGAAATTAGAAAATCTTGGCGTTAAGCAAATGGTTTTAGAAGTTATAGAAGGAAATCATCCTGCAATACGAGTTTACGAAAAGATGGGTTATACAATACATAGAAAACTAGATTGTTTTAAAGGTAAAGTACCGGCATTAGATATAAATCCTAAAGTTGATATAAAGAATCTTAAAGAAGCTCAATGGGAATTGTTTAAATCTTTTTGGGATATAGAACCTTCATGGCAAAACGATATTATGGCAGTGAACAATAGTATAGAATTTAGCCAAATTCTTGGAGCTTATATAGATGCTGAATTGGTAGGTTATGCAATATATAATCCTACATCCAAAAAAATTAATCAAGTAGCTGTAGCTCCTAATTATCGCCGTAAAGGAATTGGTACGAGTTTATTTAATCATATTAACAATGCTGTGGATCAAAATGAATTATTAGTATATAATGTTCAGAATAGTTCTGCAGAAGCAAAAGGATTTATAAAAAATTTAAATATACCATATACAATTTCGCAATTTGAAATGAAAAGAAATCTTTAAGTAAAAAAGAAATATAAATTTTCGGTTGTAAAATTAATTAGGCAAAAGAATTAGTGACAATTAGTGTAATTCGTGTTTAAAATTGATTTATAATATTTGAACCTGGACGAAAGTTTACTAAAATTTGATTTTTTTTTATAATTTTTCAACAGAATTGTATATTTAATTATATCAGTTATTTGAAGCTGTTTTTTATAAAATTTTAAGTAAGATTATTACTCAACTTAGTCATAAAACTCACATAGTCTGAGTCTTCCATTAGGAAGAACCTATATTTTTTAGTATTTTTGCACCCTTTTTTACACAATATAATACAACAATGGCACATTCAAACAATGATTTAATCCGTTTTTTAGAAGCGCAAAACCAGCTGTATCTTACCGCTCTTTCTGAAATTAAAAAGGGGAAAAAAGAAACCCACTGGATGTGGTTTATTTTTCCACAAATTACGGGTTTAGGCACTAGCGATACAGCCAATTTTTATGCTATTACCGATTTAAAAGAAGCTACAGAATTTGCAGCACACCCAATTTTGGGAAAACACCTTGTTGAGATTTCTGAGCTTTTATTGACTTTTAAAATGAAATCAGCAGAATCACTTCTGGGAGAGTTAGACGCTAGAAAATTACGTTCTTCGATGACGCTTTTTAGCTTAGTAGAAAACTGCCACCCTATTTTTCAGGAAATATTAAATGCTTTTTTCTCAGGAGAACAAGACCCACGCACTTTGACCATTATTAATTCAATTATAGAGCAATCTATTGAAACAACTACGCTGTAATTATACAGTAATGTAATAGATTATTTACTCAAAAAAAGACACTACATTGTATTTGCTTTCGCAAATCGGTAGTGTCTTTTTAGTTTTGTTAATTAGTAAAGAAATTCATCAATAAATTCGTTTTCTTCATTGATATATAGATAATATGAACTAACATTTACGTCATCATCTTGGTGATGAAGTTCTAATCTTATTTCGATACATGGTGTCGGAATGAATTCATGATCAACTAATATTGAGATTGATTTATTTACAATCTTACTTATGTTGTCTAAATATTCTTTATCAATATTATAATAATACTTAATAGCTAAATTATAAAACTCTTCTTTTTTATCTAATATATCTTTATAGGAATTCATGTTGAGGATCATTTCTAAAATGTAAATTATTCATTCAATTAGTAGTAGTTACAATTTCTGAAGTACTAAAATTTATTATTATTGATAATTTATTTTTTTGATCTCTGCATTAGCTCCTCAAAGTACACATTATAATCAAATACTTGCTTTACGTTTCTTAATACTATAACAACAATTGGCTTTGTATAAATTGAATAGATTGAGTTAAATTATTGAAAATTAGTTTTAATATATAATTGCTTTAAAAAAATATATTACTGAAAAAAGCGCAGTTCTTAAAATAATTACCCAATGTTTTACTATACTTAAACGGTTACCCTCTTTTACAAATAGTTCGTTTTTACTGTTTTTAAGCCAAAACTTATGAAATTTATAAAAGATAAATGAAAAAATAGCCAAACAAACGCTAATAAGCATGTTATATATCATAAACTTTAATTTTATATTACGTAATATTTAGGAAAGGTAAAAATCATCTAACAGATTTCAATAATAGCTATAATTTATGATGTGATTAATTATATGATATCATTTATAAGATATATTATACAGCATATGTAAAAAATGAAAGACGGTATTACAAAATAAAAAGCTTTAAGAGGTTTTTTAAATTTATTTTTAAGATAAAATTGAAGCACTTTTATTGCTAGTATTAAATTAATAATGAAAAGAGGCAAGTGAAAAAAATAGGATAGTATAACTTTTGATCCTCTAATATAAGTACCATAACTATTAATTCTATTATCTATCATAATAATTTCCAAAATTAGAAGGATTATTAGAATAGTAAATGAAATGTAGGAAGTTCTTAGTGTTTTATTTTTCATATAGTTAAATTCCAACCTCTTTTGCTTGAATATATACAAATATAACATTGATTTACAATCAGTGTTTACAATAAGAATTAAAATAAAAAAATTCCCGTTCATTAAAACGTGATTTTATGTAGATCATAATTGTTCAATTAATTCTTGAATGTTTATTCTGTTCATATAATTGGAATCAACAAATTTATAGGTAATACGATAATCGGTATCGATAACAAAAACTGCAGGAATAGGTAATTCGTTGTTATCATTATCGTTATAATCAGATAACTTTATTCCTAGGCTGTTGTAAGTAGGAATTACATACTCTTGAAGTTCAAAAGAAATACCAAGTTGTTTGGCCAAAGCATTATCTTTATCCGTTAATAACTCAAAATCTAGTTGGTGATTATTCTTTAATTCTTTGCTATAATCAGTTTTTTGCGGAGAGATTACTAACAATTTTGCCTTTCTGCCGACAATCTGTTTTAGGTATCCTGCAATGCTTTCAATTCTAAATTACAATACGGACACCAACTGCCTCGAAAAAAAGCTACAATCACTTTCCCGTTTTTAAGAAGCTCTTTTAATTCTATTTTTTCATCATTTGTATTTGAAAGACAGAAATCAGGAAACCGTTCGCCTATCTCGATGCTACTCTCTTCAATGCTCTGATCTTTCAATTCCTCTATGGATTTACTAAATATTTCTAAAACTTCTGTCGGAAGCTGTTTTGCCAAATTTTCATTTAACTCCTCTATCTGTTGCGCTAAAATCTTCATATTTTGTTTACTATTTCCGCAAAGATTTAAAAGTTAATTCAGAACCGCAATACCGCATAAAATTGTCCTTATGGGATAAAAAAGTCAATTTTAAGAAAACAAAGGAATTAGTGATATAATAAAAAAATATCAACTGGAATTTTTAACTTTTATCCGATTGCTATGACAAAATTCACTAATGCTGAGATGGCTAGTCCAATTATAATAAGCCAATGTTTAAAAGTGTCAGCGTATGTAATAAGAACGCTTCGGAGAAAAGGATTGTGCTATTGATATACTATCTAAAATATTATCCACCACCATACATATAAATATCTTTAGTCTGAATATCTTTCTCTTTAACAAATTCAACTTTTTTCTTCATACTACCTAGCACAAAAGTTCCTATATAATTCTGAGGAGGAATCTTCATCCAAAACTTCCCTTTCAAAGTAACTGTTCCGTCATTCTTATTAATAATATACCAACTACTATCACAATCAATTAATACATAAGAATTGCCGTTGTTATATAAATAACTTTTTGCTCCGGTTCCTATATCACCTTGTATCTTGATTTCATAAATATTTTCCTTATTACAAGTTATTAGTAAATAACGATCATATTCTCTCAAAATAGGATTGCTTTTCTCAATCTTAATCTTTATATTTTTTAAACCAATCTTACCCTCACATTCTATTTTTTTTTTCACAAGAAATAAAAGTTAATATTAAAAAGATAAAGTATTTTTTCATTCTAATTAAAATTTATAAAAGTTAAACCTATTGCTAAGATATACGCAACGATAGCGCTGATTTACAATCAGTGCTCACAATAAAAATTAAAAGAAATAGTTTTTGTTTGATAAAACGGAAATCATTTACTATACATTCAATTACATCTAATTTTTAAAACGTTATAAGCATAAGATAGTGTATTACTAACCTTGAAACTTGCAACCGGCACAATCTTATTTTACAACAATTTACCATTAATCATTCCATTGTATAAATCATTAATTCTAATTGGTGATATTGTTTTTTTTAATGCATTAAAAATTCCAGGCTCAGGATAAAAATATTTATCAAACTTAAAATCAGTTATATCAACATTAAATTGTTTACTATAATTACAAATAAGTTCAATCCCATCATCTCCTGTAACACCTAATTCATCTTCTATCAAAGTATCTTTCTTAATTTCTAAATGAAATTCACCGATTTCTCCTCTGATAAAAGAAATAAGCATTTCAAATTTTAAATCTTCCATTTTGTTTTTGTTATAAGCTAGAACAGAACTGTTTGTTAATACTATCGCCTCAATAATGCAATAACAAACTCAAGGTTTTACTTTTTAAACTTGATTGTTCAGATATACGCAACGATAGCACTGGTTTACAATCAGTGTCCACAATCAAAATTAAACTAAAATTTCGTTAGCTAAAATGAGATTTTAAACTAAGTCAAGATTGTTTAATGTGATTCCCTTTGTGGGTGCGAAGTCTGGCGACATTCGCACAGCACTTCGGAGAGCGGGTTTATCAATGTCTTTTAGTTTTTAAAAACAAGAACTACACTATTGAGGCATTACCTAATTGAACTTATTATTATTTACTTGTATGGACTCTTTTCCTTTTTGTGTTGTTGTTGCCCAAAATAGTTCATTCGGAAGTGGTAATTCATAGTTTAACTTTGACCATCTTAAATCAATTTCTTTAATAAATTTAGAAATATCATCATCTGAATCATAATAATATGATTCAAATTCAGTTTCACTTACATAGTAAACATCTATTAATTTTTCGTGCATTAATTCTTGTAGTATTTTTAATGTAAAAAATATTTTACTTTCCTTACTTACAATACTATCAAATTCACCTAATACTGAGATCATCATATCCGCAAAAATATAATCATCTTCTCCAAAAACCAAAATTTTATCTTTAATATAGTCCCAATCCATAGTTTTAGTAATTAAATCTTCACTCATTCTGGGATTCAATAAATTCTAATGTTTAATAATTTAAAAACCCTTTTGTAGAAAAGTTACGCAATTAAATGATACCCCGATTTCTCAGATATCCGCAAAGATATCGTTGAATTAAAATCAGTGCCTGCAATCAAAATTAAACTAAAATTTCGTTAGATAAAACGAGAATTTAAACTAAATCAAAATTGTTTTATGTCATTCTCTTTGTAGGTGCAAAGTCAGGAGATATTCAAACACCGTTTTTATTAGAATACTTCGAAGAATGAGGAACGTCTGACTGCATTTTTCAATAATACGTAAATAGAAGTACTTTAATTATTTTCTTAATTATCAATGTATAAAAACTTGTAGATAAAACAATAAAAATTACCTTTGCTTACCAAATGAAAATTTTGAACAACATATTACATTTAACTTTTTTCAGCACTTATTATTATAGAATAGTATCTGTTCGGAAAGATTATGTATATATGTCAAAGTAAATCAATAAGAAAAAAGACTTTAATTATATAACCTAAAGCCCGAGCAGATGCTCGGGCTTTTTTATTTAAAAAAAAATGGAAACAATAAAGAAATTAAAAGAAAACGTAGAAATCATTCTTCCTAAAAATGGATTGGAAGAAAAAATGGAACAAGCTAAAAAAGAAAATCGAAAGTTGATTATCAAACTTGGTTTTGACCCGACTGCCCCTAACTTGCATTTGGGACATGCTGTTGTTTTGAAAAAACTAAAACAATTTCAGGATTTAGGACATCAAATTGTGATTCTGGTTGGAAGTTTTACAGCAAGAATTGGTGATCCAACAGGAAAAAATAAAAGTAGAAAACCTTTATCTATCGAAGAAGTTCAGCATAATGCAGAAACTTACCTCAATCAGTTATCTCAAATAATTGACATTACAAAAGCAAAAATTGTTTTTAATTCTGATTGGTTAAACGAACTGTCATTTTCTGAGGTTATTCAGATATTATCAAAAGTTACTGTTGCTCAGTTAATGCACCGAAACGATTTTAACAAACGCTTTACCGAAAATACACCTATAGCAATGCATGAATTGATTTACCCTATTTTACAGGGATTTGACTCTGTAAAAATTAATGCAGATATTGAAATGGGTGGTACAGATCAGCTTTTTAATTGTACGATGGGCAGACAATTGCAGGAAACTTTTGAAATGAATCCTCAAATTGTTATGTGCATGCCATTGTTGAAAGGGCTTGATGGAAAAGAGAAAATGAGTAAGTCACTCAATAATATCATCGGATTAACAGACGAACCAAACGAAATGTTTGGAAAAACGATGTCTATTCCCGATAGTTTGATTGAAGAGTTTTTGAATTTGACCACCGATTTTTCAATTGTAGAACAGCAATTAATAAAAGAAAGACTGGCAAACGGAGAAAACCCAATGAATATCAAAAAAATAATTGCACAAAACATCATTACACAATACCATAACAAAGATGAAGCTCAAAAAGCAGAAGATTTTTTTACCAACCAATTTCAAAACAAAAACTTTCAAGAAAAAACATTTGAGCCTATTTTATTTTCTTCCATTCAATTTGAAAATGGGGTAATTAGTTTGGTAGATTTATGTGTACAATTAAAAAAAGGACATACTAAATCAGCTATTAAAAGACTTATTGAAAGTGGAGCTGTTCAAATTGACAATGAAAAAATCACTGAACCTTACATGCATATTGAACTAAAAGTAACATCTAAAATTAAAATTGGAAAAAGAGATTTCTATGAGCTAAAATAATGATACTTCCTGATATCAAATTAGATACAATAAATAAGGAGTTCATATTTTAGCACTGATATTATTTGAATTAGTTTAAAATACTTCGGAGATGTGGGACATTCTACTCCATAATTAAACCTCGCCAAGTATTGGCGAGGTTTAATGTATTTTCTTTTGATTGTGAGTGCGAAGTCGGAGACGTTCGCACAGCGCTTCGTTAGAATACTTCGGAGAGCGGGGTAACTTTATATGTTCCACTTCCATCAAAGTCATTTTCTGAATCTGAACCTGCTAAGACTAATCCAACGTCTACCAACTTAAACTTTGAAATTATTTGTTTCCAATATATTTCATTTATCAATTCATTTTCTGAATCAACTAAATCTTCATAATTGAAATCTTTTAAAAATTCTATTAATATATCTTCTGAAATGAATACTATTAATCCTGTATCAGTCGAAAAAAAAGAGAAATCTTCTAAAATAACTTCATCATAATCTACTTTTATAATCTGATTTATATAAAAAGTACTCTCATCTGGTTTATATAGTGCAAAAGGTGTATCTGTATAAAGAAAAACCTCCTTTCTAATATCTTCTGGCAAAGAACTAGCTTTTAAAAATTCATTTTTTATATCTGTCAAATAAAGAACATCAATAATATAATATTGACTGTATACATTCAATTCTAAAGATTCATTATTAATAGACACGTTTTTCATCTTTCTTTATTTTTTATCTTTCAGGGAACATACCTATTCCCACTACCATGTACAGAGTTTAAGTGATTTTTCACACTCATTTGAATTGTGTAATCATCTATGTTTTTAATTCCTCTACTTGCAAACCATTTTCTAAAATGTTGAGAAAGGACATGATGTTTATGAAGCTTCCCAGATTTAAGTGAACCAATTATTGTTCTCTAGATCGCTCTGATATACGCAAAGATAGCGCTGATTTGGAATCAGTGCCCGCAATCAAAATTAAACTAAAATTTCGTTCGCTAAAACGGGAATTTTATTTAGGACATTATTGTTTTATGTGATTCTCTTTATGAGTGCAAAGTCTGGCGACATCCGCACAGCTTGTATAAAGAGCAATTCGGAAAGGTGGAACATTCTGCTTAATAAATGAAACCTCGCCATTTCTGACGAGGTTTCATTGGTTTAAATGATTCGCTTTGTGGGCACGGAAAGGATTTCCGCGCTATCGTTGCGCATATCCGAGCGGTCGGGTCACCTTCTCATTTGTTCCGCCAATGGACATTATTTTTACTTCTCCTTATATTTCTTTAAATATTCATTGGCAATTTCTTTTGTTTTATTATCTATTTCAGTTGAATTTAAAATTTCATATACATCATAATACGCTTGATTATAATTATATTTATTAGCCATTATAAGTGCATAATACAATGCTGATGTTCTTTTTTGTTCAGCAATATTATATATAGATTGAATTTCAAAATAAGCTATAGTGTCGCCGTATTCTGTGACTCTTTTGCTCAAAGAATCCATAAGGACAAGATTATTCAATTTCTTTTGAAAGTAACTAGCTGAATTTTCAGATTCCACGATTTCATCAACGTCATTTTCTTTCTTACAAGCTGCGAAAATTATTAATAAAATAAAAAAATTCAAGGCAATTTTAATTTGTTTCATAATGATTGTTTTATTTTTTTCTAACTCTTTTTAAGACATCTGTATACAGTTCTCTACTTACTCTTACTCCGTTTTTATACGAAACCATATAACCTAGTTCATTGGCAGAATGTTGAATTGATTCAATTCCTGCTATTTTGTATTTATCACTTTTTAGTTTTACAAATCTATAAAATCCTTCAGCTCCTACTACTCTCATTTTTGGGTGTGCTTTAGAAATTATTTGTGCCAAATTAATCCCATTCCTATCATTAGTTGCACCAGAGTTACATGAAAATAAAAAAAGAACAGTTCCTGCTTTGTCTTTGGCATTGACCCAATTTGGGCTCATTTTTTCCATCATAGCCTCAAATGCTTTTAAAGTAGTAATATTGCCGCCATTTATATAGTCAGCCATGAGACCTGGTGCACCATGCGTCCAAACACTAAATACTCCATCTCCATCATTATATTTCCTAGTATTTACAACACTATTAAAAACATCACCTTTAAATGCAGTGAATAGATTAACCGGTGGCTCACTATCATTATTTACTGTTTCATCACTTTTATTTTCGCTCTCATTACTGCCCATACCTTCACTAGATGAAATAGTTTTGTCATTTTCATTATCCTCTCCTTTATTATTACTACTTTCAGTTTTGTATTGATCACTCCAGTGTCCTCCATTTTTATTCAAAAATTTACTTTTAAAAAAAGTACTTGCTTCCATCCCGTCTGGGTCTATGAAAAATACAGGATTATTAAGAGCGTATGTGTATGGTGAAAAACGTCTTGATGTCTCTGATAATGGATCAATATTCATCCAACGTCCCAAAGTAGGGTCATAATTTCTTGCACCATAATCGTACATGTTCAGTCCCAGTTCATCTTGTAGCTCTTTACCGTTGTACTTATATTTGTAATTCGACTGGTTATCTTCTGCATTATATCCTTGATGTTTTAAACCAAACGGATAATAATTATTTTCTTCAAAAATCTCAAGAACGTTTGCAGCATTTTTTTTGTAACTAACACGAACATTTCCTAAATGATCCGTATAATTAAATACATAATTGTAATTATTCGTTCCATTTACAAACGTATTATTTACATACCCCTCTGCCGTTGGGAAAAATTGCAACGTAGGTGTAGATGGAATTTCTTGATTTACCGACTGGCCTCTTAACGCATTATTCCTATTGTTTTCTATAGGTGGAGGATCTGTACCATCAATAGGAGGATCTTTAGGGCCTTGTGGATCTTCAGGTACAGGAAGATCTCCACCACCTTGGTTTTCTCTATAGTAGTACTGGAACCCTCCCAAATAATTGGTGTAGGTATTAATCGTTCCTTCTGTTATAATTTTTTCTATCTTTTGACCTGCTGCGTTGTAAATATAAGTAATTGAATTTCCAGCTCCAAAAGTTATTTGAGTTGGCAAATTAAGATGATTATAGTGTATTTCGGTAATATTTTTGTTTTCATCTGTGATCAAATTACCGTTAGCATCATAGCTATAATCGTCTGAACTGTCATTATATCCATTACTATCATCCTTAAATCCTTGCGGAGAATTAGAGGTATCGCTTACTTTCATCAACTGGTTTGAGCTATCTGAATAAAAATATCCTAAATTATCCATGTCTCCAACATAAGGATTACTTAATACCCCAGCCATGAACTTACGCTGTAGTCGGATAATATTTCCGTTTTTATCGTAATCCAGATTCTCTCCAAAATAATTCTTGTTATCTGTAAGATTTGGAGTTTGATAGGTAGCATCTTTCAAACGGTTCAATTGGTCGTATTTATATCCATACCCTCGTGTAACACCAGTAATATCATTTCCAGTTATCCAGGAAGTTTCTGCGATATTACCGTTATATAGTTTTTGGGTAGCTCCTGCATCCCAATCAACTTTATTATAATTAATCTTAAAAGCAAATAAATCCTTTGGATCAGTATCTTGCTGTAGATTATCTGTTTTATTTATTCCAGTTAACCAGCCTCTTATGTTATAACTATAATCAATTTTTTGAAGAGGATTTCCAGTGCTTTCGCCTACCTTTTTAGCTTTAAGTTGTCCTAACACATCATAAATATTTTCGGCAAGAAGTTGCATTACCCCTCCGTTAATTTGGTGTGTATGGGTAAGTAGGAGACTTTGTGCTGAATAAGTAAATTCTTCTCTTACCGTAAGCTCTACGTCTCCTGTTGCACGCCTATGTTTGGTTGTTGTATACAACAGTTTTCCTGAAAAATCTAGTTTGCTATCAATACCCGTATATCCGCCTAAATAGTTTTGAGAATAACTGCGTATCGTTCTTGCTTTACTATCATAAAAAGTGCTTGTAGTTTCTCCCGAAATCACAAAAGCTGATCTAAGTACTCGTATCCATCTACCTGTTGCCAACCCTTTAGCATTAGCCAAAACAGCTTGTCCTTCGATAGTTGTAGCTATAGTCGAAACATTAGGATACTCATAATTGTCATAATAGTTTACTGTAAGTAACTTAAAACTAGTTGGTGCTATAAGATTACTGTAATTGGCAGCAATTCCGTCAATCATACCCGATGTTTGTTTGGTTTCGAATAATTTTATTGCTGTATTTTGTGCATCTTGCATGTTTTTTCTGCTCGAACTATTTGAGGTAGAATTTAACCAGCCAGTATAAATTGGTCTGCTAAAAGCATCATATTTAGTTATTAACCAACCTATTGTTGTTTCTCCTTTAAAGGGAGAATTTGCAGGTCCAGTAGCCACAGGACGATCCAATTTATCGTACACAATAAACTCCCATTGCTTTCCTGGTAGTTTCTTCTCGACCAAACGGTTGCGATAATCGTATTTGTACTGGTAACATAACCCTTTTAAAACTTCGTCACTTATAGCTCCATCAGCTTTTGGAGGAATTACATAGGTTAGATTCCCGTAATCATCATATACATAATAGGTATCGTATTTTTGTTGTGATTCGTAGCTTCTCTTTAAAATTACCTTGCCTTCTCTATCTTTAAATTCTACTGTGCTTCCTGCTGTTTCGGTTGGATTTGCCGAAGTGTTCTCATCGTAAGTTACCATTTTAGATAACTCATTAGCATCGTAAAATAACCCATTATCCGAAAAGGAAATATCAAATATTCCCGCCGAAGCATTCCAGCTTGTAGTTGCTGTATATAATTTTACTTCACTACCTGAATTAGTTTGGTAATCCAATTTAATTTCATGACCTCCGCCCATAGCCCAGTCCGTTCCAGGAGCAGCTTGTTTTAGAACTCTGCTAAGAGGAGATGATTCTAATTCCTTTACAGAAAAAGGATTTGCTGTATTTTCATATTTTTCTGTATTATAAAAATTAATAGTATTTACATCAGCATTTGCTTCATAAGCCATATTAGTTGATGTTGCTTCATAAGGCAAGTATTCCTTCGTTTGTCGGCCAAAATCATCATAGCCAATATGTGTTATAATATCTTTACCCAAATTAGATTGCTGATTAGCAATTTGTTGTATTGGTCTGCCTAATCCATCAAAATAAGTAATACTAGTTTGAGCTTGATTAGGTGATGGATTCGATAAAACAGTTTTAACTGGCTCTTTGTAATTTGTCGTTATGACATAATTATGATCTGATGAAGGATTTTTAATACTAGAACAATCTGGATCTGAGCCATAAAGCAATGGACAATTATCAGAGTAATTATCTACATAATTCCCAGCCGGTTTGGTACATTGTTGCACAAAATTAGAAGGATCTCCCAAGCCATCAACTTCGTTATCTGCATACCATTTTGTATTGGGATTTATAAGTATAGCTCTATCATCGCAATCTGAAGCATTGGCTACATAACCTGTAGGCTGAATACTGTAATACAGGCTTACATTTGGATTCCCAAAAGTATCTTTATCAAAATCTTCATAAAAAGTTTGTGGAGGAATATTAGTAATATTTCCGGTTCTATCGTTATAGTCTGAATTATTCGTTACATATCCTACAGGCTGAATACTGTAATACAAACTTACATTTGGATTCCCGAAAGTATCTTTATCGAAATCCTCATAAAATGTTTGTGGAGCGATGTTGGTAATAAACTCTGTTCTATCATCATAGTCAGAATTATTGGTTACATATCCTGTAGGCTGAATACTGTAATACAAACTTACATTTGGATTCCCAAAAGTATCTTTATCAAAATCCTCATAAAAAGTTTGTGGAGCTATATTGATAATATTACCTGTTCTATCATCATAGTCTGAATTATTAGTAACATACCCATCAGGTTGAACACTACATCTAACACTCACATTCAGATTCCCAAAAGTATCTTTATCAAAATCTTCATAAAAAGTTTGCGGAGGAATATTAGTAATACACCCTGACTCATCATCATAATCACTGGCATTATCTACATAATTAGCAGGTGGGATACATCTATCTAGCGTAGTTGTACTTCGTCCATAAGTATCCCCATCTTTGTCATAGTACCAAGTTCTAACATACTTATATGACGGGTTATAATCATCACAATCGTCGAAATTTTGAACATACCTGTCTGGTTTTGTACAACTTTGGATAAATACAGAAGCATCACCAGCTCCGTCTCCATCATTATCAAAATACCAAATATTATTAGGATGTATTGTTACATTGCCATCATCACAATCTCCAAACTTATCAGTATACCCCTCAGGTCTTGTACAATTCAATACAAAATTAGCAGTCACACCAAATCCATCACCATCCACATCACGATACCATATTGTATATTTATCTATTTCTGGATTATCATCATCACAATCGCCTCCTCTTCTTACATATTTACGAGGTGCAGCACATCCTTTAACTGTTATATTATCGTTTCCGCCACCATCGCCATCGTAATCATAATACCAAACCGTATCAGGATTTAGATCTGTAGCTGCATCGTTACAATCAGTATCATTATCTACATAATCTGTAGGTTGGGTGCAGCTTACTACCGTTACTGCGCGATTTCCAAAACCATCATGATCTCCATCAAAATACCAAACCGTCTTAGGATTTATTAATTTTTCTCTATCATTACAATCCAGATTATTGGTTACGTAACCATCAGGCATTACACTACAGTATATTGTCTCGATTGTACTACCATAAGTATCTTTATCAAAATCTCTGTAAAAAGTCTGTGGTGTAATATTGGTAATCGCTCCATTACCATCATCAAGATCCCATGGATTTAATACATAATCTGCTGGCTGTAAACAACTGGTTGTAGTAATAGAATGGTTTCCAAAACTATCATGATCGCCATCAAAATACCAAACCGTCGTAGGCTTAATCGCACCATTATTATCATTACAATCTTGATTATTGGTTACATAGCCAGGTGGTTGTAAAGTATAAAACACACTGGAATTGGGATTCCCGTAAGTATCACCATCTATATCCTCATAGAAATATTGGGTAGGAGGCCTATTGGTAATATACTGATTGTTATCATCTAAATCGTCACCCTCCGATACATATCCCTCCATTGGTTCTGTACTCATATAATATTTGGCTGGATTCCCAAATCCATCTCCATCAACATCTCTATACATTTTAACAGGACGGTCACCACCTCCACCTCCACCAGGAGGGGCAGCTTTAAGGATTTTAGCCTGTCCATATCCTAATGAAACTATTAAGAATAGTAGTAAGAAACTGTATATATATTTTTTCATCGTTCTCATACTAGTTTTTATAATGATATTGGTTTTCTGATAAAATGTTTCCCTGACTGTCTTTTACTACTTTCAAACGATTAAATTCGTCATATTCATAATAGGTAGTTAAGCCTTTAGGATCTGTTACAGTACTTACTCCTATTAATGGTTTATAAGTATATGTTGTAATCATTGCATTGGGTAAGTTATTCCTAAATGTATTTTCGTTTGTTGCGTACGCCGCACTTGCCTGATCGTAAGTTGCATTTTCAACCTTAGCAATGGGTTTTGTCTTATTATATCCCCAAATAATTGTTACTGGTGTACCACTCTCTAAAGTATACTGAAGAATATTACCTGCATCATCATATTTATCATATGTAATTTTTCTTTCTAAAGAATTTGCTGTAGAAAGTGAATTAGGGAATTTGGCAGCATAGATAAACTTTGGCAACAATAAATTACCCGTTGAGGCATCCTTTGCATATTCTGTTTTTTGCTCGGATTGTTTTGTACCACCTCTAAAAGTTTCTGTTTTCAGTGGGGTATCAATTCTATTATTTGTAATCATTTCAGAAACAAAAGGTTCTGTAGTTAAATCCTGAGGATAGTAATACTTGGTTTCCAAAGTTTCTTTTAACGAGGATTTGGTACTTTGCGAAGTTAGCTGAAGATGTACAGGATTATTATATCCATAATTTGTTGTAGTTTCTATTGGATTTAATCCTTTAAGATCATACGTTTTAGATATGGAAGATTCCAAATAGAACCAGTATGCTATTGTTTTATATTCTGCGATACTCAAATTATCAACAGAATTTACAGTTGCGCAGAGTTCTTCAAAATCTTTTCTTACAGTATATCCTTTTATCTCCTTGTTATAAGAAGCATCTAACTTGTACTTATTTTCCTTCTCGGTTACAACTATAAATGGAGCACCTCCAATTTTTTTCTGAAATACCTGTGATTTTATTTCCAAGCCGTTATCCCATCCAGTATTAGTAAGCGGCGCGCTTTTAAGTTCGCTTCCTAAAATAGGATTACTAAAATAGTCTCTATGAATAATAAATTCTTTCATTTCTCCTCCATTTTCAAAAGCATCTCCTCCTTCACTAACAGTTACGTACTTATAAAAACAATTACTACTACCGGTATCAAATAAAGAAATCAAACTACTAGAGCTAATTGTAAGATTACTATTATCTACAAAAGAACATGCTACTCCCATTTGTCCATCTGATACTGGACACTTAGTCCTTTGAGTGGATATATCTGCATAAAAAGGAGTTTTCCCTCTATCTCCCGAAGAATGATTGATATCATCTTTATTGGCATAATAATATCTTTTATAATTTGCCTTAGCCAATGGTTCTGAAAAATCTTTAGTAGCTTTAATTCGTACGCCTCCTGTTTCTATATTTGTATTTGTCGTTACTGAGGCGGTAGCGTAATAGGTAATATTTACCCATGCTGAAGCTTTGATTCCGTTTTTAGAAAGATGAAGTGTATATGTCTTACCCGCTTTTGCATCAAAATAAAATTTATTGTCTACAACATGATGATCTCCATTACTGGCAGTTATAAAAACAAAACCATCATCATGAAAAAAATCACCAAACTGAGAATCTTCATAAAATCTAGGGCAATCTTCTGAAGGATCTGCACAGGTTATTTGCATTGCTGCACTATAATGTCCTGTATTGCCAGAGCCTGGTATTGGGTTACCATTCTGATCCAAAAGAGGTTCTTGTTCACCTGCATAAACAACACTACCCATAAGCTCAATTTTTTGATCAGTAGGTGAAGTAATGTTTATAGTTTTTGCTTCATGGTTTGTTTCTGTTTTGTCTTTTTCTAAGATTAGTGTAGTTTTTTTAGGATAAGTTGTTTTCTCTCCCCAATAAGTATTACTCTCATAATCAAATTCGGTATATCCTTTGGTAGGATAAATAATTTTATTTAACAATCCTATTTTAGTAAAATTCCCATCAGGCTCTTTATCAGCTCCATAGTAGTCTATATCATCTAAGCCTAAACCAAAATCCTTTATATTTTTAGGCACTAAATTAATATTATCCTTACCATTATAATACCCCCAATGATCCTGGCTTGTAGAGAGTCTTCTAGGGAAACCAGACTGGTTTAGATATTCGAAAGCGTATTTTTTACTTGGATCGTTAAACGTGATATTTTGCAAAAAAACACGTTGGTTAGATGTTTTTAAATAATTGAAACTTATTTTTTCAATCACAAGCCCATCGGCATTATATTGCGTAATGGTTTCGATTTTGCTATTCCCATCGACTTCCTCATTAATCCCCGAAGCAGTATAAGCAAAAGTTACATAGCCATCACTACTATTATTACTGCTTATTTTGCTTACTCGTTTCCCAATAACTTTCATATTAAACGATATAATACCACTAAGGGCTGGAGCATTACTGTATGGAGAATTACCCTCGCAACTTCTTTGCGTTCTTGGATACGACATAGAAAGTGTTTGAGAATTTGAAGCAGTATAATCCATATTGGCTCCATCGTAGGTTAGATAAATTTCGGATCCGTTTGGGTGTACCATCTTGCTTAAATACCATGCCGTTACACTGGCACTTATTACTGAGTGTCCCTCCCCCTGACTTCTAAAAGCTGTTGTTTCTTTTTCGGTAAAATAATATTTAACACCATTAGTAGTAGTCAATAAAAAATCGGCATTATTAGTGATTCTTTCTATTTTAATTTTTTGGTTATTTATTAAAACCGGTATATTATTTTTATCATATATAAATTTTCCCGAGTTGCCATTAAAATTAAAAGAATATATATCTCTTTCTGAATCAGCATTGCCTTGCGCAGCTGCTTTATAAAACGCTACTCTTTCAGCATTGGTAGCATTAGGCATATCATCTGGTGGGTAAATCATTGTTTGCAAATCATCTGATTTATCTCTTACGGTTCGGGTAATAACTCCTCCAAAATTAAGATTCCAACCCAATCCCACATTCGAAGCAACTTCATCTACCTTAATTCCGTTAGAGCCATAAAAAAGTGACATAGGAGATTCTAAATCTTTAGTTTTAAAACTTATTAATGGAACTGAAATATTTGCCGCTCCTGTAAACATTCCAACAGGAACGTTACCATATTTACCTAATTCTCCAGCTATAGGTGATGGTGGTGTTATATTAGGCATGAATTTACTATCATCTGACTGTGCAACACTATGCAAGGTTGTAAAAACGAGCAACAAGAAAAATATATGTTTAATCCTGTTGGTGGTATGTATTGTATTCATTATAATTCTTTTAATTTTTTCCTCTTCTTATTACTTTCACACCATCACTCTGCACATTAGTTTTTATGTTTATTACATAAATACCTTCAGGGTAACGGCTTAAATCTACTGGAACGGTTCGCTCAGTAATACTAAATTGTTGCAAGATGCGACCCGCCATGTCTACAACCGTAGCAGTACCGGTCTCATACTCATATCCTATAATAATATTGGTAAATGTTACAACTGGATTAGGAATGGCTTCCACACTTATTTTAACTTTTTCGAGTTTGGTTTTGTCTTTTAGCTTGACTACCCAAAAATCATTTCCTCCTATACTTCCGCTTTTATCCTTAGATGCGCTGGAATTTGATGTTCCTGCCATAAGATATCCACCATCTCTGGTTTCTACAAGCTTACGAAGGATATCCTCTCCTGCACTTCCTACTGTTTTCTTCCAAAGTTCTTCACCTTTATCATCTATTTTTAGAGCGATATAATCATTGATCCCTTCTTTATCTTTGTCTATCAAACCAGTTACTTTACCCACAATACCTTCTTTAGGAGATTTTTTTTCGCTTTGAGCATACCCTCCAATCAGGTAGGTATTGTCTTTGTTTTCTACTAATGAGGTTAAAATATCTACTTTGCCAAAATCATAGGTTTTACTCCATATTACTTCTCCTTTTTCATCTAATCGTAATACCCAATAATCGGTACCATTACCAACCGTACCTCCCAAAGTAGTAAGGGGTTGAGTACTATTAGAATTCCCTCCTGCTATATAACCTCCATCTTTTGTTTGGTGAACTACATACAACTGATCATCACCATTGCTTCCATATGTATTTTGCCATTCTATCCCGCCTACATCGTTAATTTTTATAATCCAGTAATCTCCTATTCCTTTATTGGGTTGGTTTTTGTCTCCTGATAGTGTGGAATTAGAATATCCTCCTAATATATATCCTCCGTCTTGGGTTTGCTCCATACTTCTTAATAAATCAGCATACTGACCTCCATAGGTTTTTTGCCACTCTACTACTCCAGCTTTATCCAATTTCACGATCCAATAATCCATGTTTCCACGGCTTTTTTCAGATTTAGCGTATATATCTGTTTTGGTATCCAGAGGTAAAGATTTTGAAGTTATTAATGCTGGGCTTGAACTTGAAGAACCTCCAAGCATATACCCACCATCTTTGGTCTGAAAGGCACATAAAAGTTCATTTTGTCCACTACCGCCAATCGTTCGCTGCCAAAGCTCTTCGCCTTTGGCATTGAGTTTTATAACCCAAAAATCGGAAATACCTTTACACGGATCTTTCTTTTGGAAATCATTTGGTGAGCTGGAAGTTCCTGCAAGGATAAAACCGCCATCACTTGTATTTTTTATGCTTTGTAGTAAATCAAAACCGCTTCCTCCAATGCTTTTTTGCCAATCGAGGTCGCCTTTTTCATCCATTTTCCAAATCCAATAATCTAAATCGCCATGATTATTATCGGTTTTATTGCCTGTTTTATCAGATAAAGAACTGCCTGCTAGTATAAAACCATAATCGGCTGTGGGTTGTGCATCAAAAAGATAATCTGCATGTTTGCCTCCATACGATTTTTCCCAAAGTATGTCTTGAGATTGCATGAATAACGGGCAAATAAATAAGAGTAGTAAGTAGTTTTTTTTCATATTAAAACTGGATTAAGATAAATGCAGCTATATATTACATAATACTGTTAAATAGCTATAATTTGCGCAATGATAGTTCTGCTATTCTGAAGATACAATACCCACTTTTAGTGATTTTATTATAAAATCATCAAAAAAAAACCTTATATATTGATAATTAGTTAATTATAAAAAACATCAATACATATAATAAATAAAACATTAACATAATAAAATAATGTTAGGAAGAATAAGCGTACAGTTAAAAAGTCTATTCTTGCTTCAGTTACATTTATTTTAAGCAATAAACAGTTAAAAGTCAGTATACTTAAAATCATAAACTAAAAAAGCTGATACGAAATGTATCAGCTTTTTTAAAATAAATCTTGCAACAATCAACATAAGCTTTACTTTCCCTCACTACCAAAATAATTTTCAAACAAAGCCAACTGATTTGATAACGCTTTGCTCCAATAATTTGTATCGTGTGCGCCCAGAGATTCTATATAAAGGTGTTCAATTTTTTCATTTGTTAGGAGTTTATGAAAATCTCTATTCATATCTATCATTTGAGCATCCTCTGTACCACAATCAAATATATAAAACTGATTTGAGGCTTGCATTTGTTTCGTTTTATCAAATGTTAAGTATTGTTTTGGTAAGCTTTTAAATTCGCCTAAAAATTTATCTACTTGATAATTATGGAAACTTTCTCCAAATCGATTAAAATCTAAAGCGCCACAAGAACTTCCTACTATCGAAAAAGTATTTTGATATGCAATTCCGATGTTTGTTGCGCCATATCCTCCCATACTCCACCCTAAGATTCCTCTAAATTTTCGGTTTTGGATTGTTGGATAATTGGCATCGATATAATCAACTAATTCTTTCCCGATAAAAGTTTGATATTGCGAAGATTTATCCACAGGACTATCTACATACCAACTATTAAAATTGCCATTGGGTAGAACATAAATAGTCTTATTTTTTTGAGATTTGCTTACAAGATCAGGAATATCCTGCTTATATGCTCTATCAGGATTACCGCTATAACCATGGAGTATATAAATGGTTTTATATGTTTCACCATCTACAAGATTTGGTGTAATAATTACGGTTTCAATTTCCTTATTCATCTTTTTGCTATATACATTCTTATGAATGATTTTCTGAGCAGAAATTGATACAGATAAGGCAAGTAATCCAACTGTGGTAAGTAATGTTTTCATTTTTTTGTTTTTTATTTATAAGGCAAAAGTCAGATATATAAAAAGCAAAAAAGTTTACAAATGTTGATGGATTAAAAGTTTATTTCTTTACGAATACGACTTAACTGAGTTGGTGTAATCCCTAAATATGATGCAATATGATGTTGTTTTAACCTCAGGAACAAATGTTGGTTTTCATATAATTCGATATAGCGCTGTGTAGCCGATTCCCATTTTAAGTTTATTTCTAAAGGCTCTTTTCTTACCACCCAATTTTTCTCTAGATAATTGATGTGAAATAATGCTAAATCATGATGTTTTTTAACCAATTCGCGAAAAGCATTTGCAGGATAAACAATCAATTCTACATCTTCTAAGGCTATGATATTAAAATTACTGGGCTTGTCTTCAATAATTGCTGCTGTAGATGCTACAAAGTTATTCTCTTCAAAAAATATTTTATAAATCGTATCCCCATTTTCATCAATCGTATAATAGCCAAGCAAGCCTTTCTGAACAAAATAATAATACAATGCCAGATCTCCAGCCTGAAGTATTAATTCGTTTTTCTTAAATTTTTTTACTCTACAAATACCTAATAACGCTTGCGAAGTTTCATCGGAGATAGGATAATATAAATTGATTTGTTTTAAGAAGTCTTCCATAATTGTTTTAAATGAGTTTTATTAAATCAATCCCCATTTATGAGCAACAAATTTACTCATTATTGATTGACTATTTTCTCTAATAAATGATTGAATTAACTTGAATAGATGCATAAAACACGATGTTTACACAAATTCGAAACATTTATGATAAAATTTGAAAGTTCGTTTTCTAACTCCCGTCTAACTTCGCTTAATTAAAGATTTAGAACAAAAGATTATAAATAAAAATATCAAACCATGAAAAAAACCTTTAGCCTATTTTTAGCAATCACTACCATTACCATAAGCTCCTTTGCCAAACCTAAACAAGATGATCCCTCTTTTGATTGGTTCAAAAAAACAACAGAGGTAATTCATTTTCAATTAAACAAAGCAGCTCAAACTTATAAACCGGGTAAAAACCCACGTTCTGTAAATCCTGATGGATCAGTAAGATTAGCTGGTTTAACCGATTGGACAACTGGTTTTTTCCCAGGAAGTCTTTGGTACGGATATGAACTTACTGGTGACAAAGTAATGGCAGAAGAAGCTAAAAAGTTTACCCTAGCTTTAGATTCTATCAGAAATATAAAAAACACGCATGATGTTGGTTTCATGCTTTATTGTTCTTACGGAAATGCCTATAGAATTACTGGTGATAAAACCTATCTTCCTGCACTTGCCGATGGTGCTGCAAATCTTTATGCTCGTTTTAACCCAACAGTTGGAGCTATTCGTTCTTGGGATTTTGCTTGGTTACATTATCCTGTAATTATAGATAATATGATGAATCTTGAATATTTATATTGGAGTGCGATTGAGTTTAATAAACCTGATTATGCTAAGGCTGCAAGCACTCATGCATTGACAACGATGAAAAATCACTACAGAAAAGATTATAGCTCGTATCATTTAGTTGATTATGATCAAAAAACGGGTAAAGTATTACGCAAAGGAACACATCAAGGTGTTACCGATGATTCGGCTTGGGCTCGTGGGCAAGCGTGGGGACTTTATGGCTATGCTATGTGTTATGAAAACACCAAGAATCCTAAGTTTTTGCAACAAGCAGAAAATATTGCTTCTTTTATCATGAATCATCCGCGTATGCCTAAAGATAAGGTGCCAGTTTGGGATTTTGATGTACATAATGCAATGGATACTGCAGAACTTGCACCAAGAGATGCTTCTGCAGCTGCAGTTATTGCATCAGCTTTACTAAATTTGAGCACTCAGGTAAAAGACGGAAAAAAATATGCAGATTATGCCGAAGATATTTTGAAATCATTATCATCAGAGGCTTATTTGGCTAAACCGGGTGAAAATAGTTATTTTTTATTAAAGCATAGTGTGGGTGCTTTTTTATATAATTCAGAGATTGATACACCACTTGATTACGCAGATTATTATTATTTGGAAGCTTTAAAAAGATATGCTACCATCAAAAAAATAGATTTTTCGGAAAAATCATAATTTAATAAATTAAAAATGAAGATTAAAAAATATACATTCATTTTAGCATTTATCTTACTTCTTGTGCAAAATATTTTTGCGCAAGAAGCAAAAATCAATCAATCAAGTTTTGAGAATATTAATCTTGACAGCAAAGGACTTGAAAAAGTAAAAGCATTGGTCGTTTCTAAAAAATATGAAGATGCTGCCGCTGCACTTTTAAAATACTATAGAACTCGTACTGGTGTTAAATCTCTGGATTTTAATCCTGTAGATAAAGAAAATTTGGCTGGCAAAAAGGTAAATGCTAATACATTAGAGCTTGCCAACAATATATTATTACACAAGTTTAAGCCCCATAAAGGATATCCTGCTTACGATTATGGCAAAGATATTAATTGGCAATATCGTCCGGTACAAGATCAGTTGGTAACGACTTTTTTGCATCGTACAGCTTTTTGGGAATCCTTAGGGATTGTATATAACAGTACTGGCGATGAGAAATATGCTCAAGAATGGGTACTCGAAGTGCGTGATTGGATTAAGAAAAACAAACAAGGAGCATATCCAGATGATAAAGATTACTCTTGGAAGGCATTTGTTGTTTCTTTTAGACTTAATCATTGGTCGAGTTATTTTAATATGTTTTTAGATTCGTCAAATTTTACGCCTGCTTTTTTAATGGAATTTTTAAACTCCTATAATGAACAGGCAAATTATGTAATGGCAAATTACACCGATATAGGTAATCATCGACTGTATGAAGCACTTCATTTAATGTATGCAGGAAGTTCATTTCCAGAATTAAAACAAGCTACAACTTGGCGTAAAAGCGGTATTGAAGTATTAAACGAAGAAATTAAAAAACAAGTATTACCAGACGGAGTTCAGTTTGAGCTATCCCCTTCTTACCATATCGGAAGTATTAAAATATTTTTGGATGCATTGCAAATTGCCCAATTAAACGGCGCTGAAAATGAGTTTCCGGAAAGTTACCGCAAACTGGTAGAAAAAATGATTCTTGCAGTGGGCAAATATTCATTTCCAGACTATACGTTTCCGTTATATGGTAATTCGTTTTTAACGAATAAAAATATGATGCTCAAAAATTATGAGAAATGGGCTAAAGCTTTCTCACAAAACGAACAGATTAAATATTATGCAACAGATGGTAAATCAGGAAAACAACCTGATTATCTTTCTAGTAGTTTGCCTAATGCAGGTTTTTATGCTTTTAGAAATGGCTGGGATTTAGCAGCAACAGTAATGCAAATTAAAGTTGGGCCTCCTGCAGAGTTTCATTCACATCCAGACAATGGTAATTTTGTTCTTTGGGTAAAAGGTCGTGATTTTACTCCCGATTCAGGTAGTTTTATCTACGCCAATGTTGGTAACCAGGAAAACTCAAAAAGAGATTGGTATCGTTCTACCAAAGCCCATCAAACCCTAACTATTGATAATAAAAATATCATAAATGATGCTAAAGTAATGAAGTGGCAACCAGATGGTAATCTTCAGCAGCTTTCTTATATAAATCCTAGTTACAAAGATTTAGATCATCAGAGAAGCTTTCTTTTTATAGACAAAACTTTTTTTGTAATTATAGACAGAGCAATCGGGAGCGCTATAGGCAATTTAGGAATTCATTATAATCTAAAAGAAGATAGTAAAGCCTCTTTTAATGCTTCAAACAATCGTATTATTACCAATTATAACGACGGTAATAATCTCTTGATTCAAGTGTTAGATAAAGATAAAGTAAGCCTAAAAGAAGAATCTGGTTTTGTATCGTACCAATATCAAAAAGAAACTAGCCGACCGGCATTTGTTTTCGAAAAAAATAAAAGCGATACTACAACTCAAGGTTTTATTTCGATACTATATCCATACAGTGGTACTGCTGTGCCTGTTGTAAAAATCACCGAAAATACAGCACATAATCTATCTAAAGGAATAATTGATATAACACTAACTATTGATAATAAAACTACTCATATTAAAGAAAATTTAAACTTATAAAAAATATAAAAACCTGATTTAAAATTAAACAATGAAATACCTTTATAAGTAAACTATTTTGATGTTTTTGATGAGTTAAAGTTGATAACGGATGAATGGCTAAGAATACAAAAAATAATAAATGAAACTATTTAATAAATAATCTTATGCGTAAAAAATTATTTTTATCCGGATGGCTAATTGCCATAGTATTCAACTTTTCGTACGCTCAAATGAGTGATATAAATAGCATTAAAACAAAATATAGAAATTGGCTCACGGGTGAAAATCTTGATTATTCGAAAACACAAGTTAATGAAAGATACAGCCGGTTCCTGAGCAACGGAATTGCTGCTAAAAATCGATCTGCGTATAATTTTGCTAATCCAGGACCAGTTTGGAATTTCACTGTAAGTGCAGATCAAAATGCCTATCAGGTTCTTGTAGAACAAAAACTAATTAGACTTGTATTTTTATATCAGTTAAAGGGATCAAGTACCACTCCTAATCCAGATTATCATAGTCCGGCACTTAGAGATATGATCCTCAGTCTTTTTAATTATATGAAAGCAAAAGGAATAAGTAGTACAACCAATTTTGATTACGTTTCAATTCCTGCTACCGAAGAGATTATTACCAGTGGTCATGGTGTATGCCTGCGTTCATCGGGATATGCAACAGCAATTTTCTTAATGAAAGACGAACTAGTTGCAGCAGGAGAATTTACGCATCATATGGGAGCACTTAATGCGCTTACCGCTTTTATAGCGCCAGAATTTCAACCGTTTAATTTTACTAATCCAGGTTTTAATACAGATGTTATTCGTTCGTCAGTTCAACAACGACTTTGCTATGTCTTGGCTCAGGATGATTCAGACAATTCCAGACTTGCCAATATGGATTTTCTAAAAAGGTTTATTAATAATGCCTTAAAAATAGGCAATGGCTGGAACGATTGTATTAAACCCGATTTTATTACTTATCACCACAGAGGAGCGTATTCTAATACCTATGGTGTAGAGGCTTTAGAGCAATCTTCTATCATGAATATGATGCTGAAAAATTCGGCGTATGAATTAAATACAGAAGCACAAAGCAATTTAAAAAGTGCTATTTTAAACTATAGCAAATTCAGTAAAGATTTCGAAATGCCTTTAGGACTTGCCGGAAGATTCCCTACTAATACTGATGCAATAAATGATTTAAGACAAGCTTTGGCATTTTTATATGTAACAGATCCTGCTAGTAATCAAGATGCAGGAAGAGAGTTTGTAAGACTTTGGGATATATCTGTAACAGCTAATACTGCTTTGTTAAGACAGAATGCCTTATCGATTACCATGATTTATTCACCTAGTGGTGTAATGGATATTTTGCAAACTTTAAACTCTGGACTTACTCCTCTTCCCGAAATAACCGAAGCACAGTTTAGTTTTCCGTATGCGGGATTAAGCGTTCATAAGTATAACAGATTTCAGGTAAGTGCAAAAGGAACAAGCAAGCATATTTGGCATTTTGAGAATTCGAGTACCGAAAATGTTTTTGGAAGATACACTTCTGCAGGAGCTTTGGAGTTACTT
Organism: Flavobacterium sp. KMS; assembly: GCF_000813005.1. Classification (GTDB taxonomy): domain Bacteria; phylum Bacteroidota; class Bacteroidia; order Flavobacteriales; family Flavobacteriaceae; genus Flavobacterium. The sequence continues at coordinate 315,413 of NZ_JSYP01000003.1, forward strand.
ACAAAAGGAAGCCAAATGACCCGTGCTACAAATGGTTATATAGAAAATGGCTGGGATTGGTCGCACGTACCTGGAACTACAGTAGCATATCTTCCGTTAAGTACACTTGCAATTGGTACAATGAGAGAAATGAACGGAAAATCTTTTCTAGCACACGCATCTCTTGATAATAATGGAGTTTTTGGAATGGATTATAAAGATTTTAATTCCGCAACAGGAATGACAGCCTTAAAATCTAATTTCTTTTTTAAAGATATCATACTTTGTTTAGGTTCTAATATTCAGGACACAAACGGAACCTTTCCTATTCATACTACTTTGTTTCAAACTGCTCTGGCAGATACCAACACTCCTACTTACGTAAATGGAAATTCTGCTACAGGAACTAGTTTTACGATTACACAAACTGGCGGTGATTTTTGGGCAACCGATGCAATTGGAAATGGTTATGTAATTCCTGCAAATCCTAGCAATACTGAAGCTATTACAGTTACCAGATCAGCACAAATCTCTCGTAATAATGCCAATACGGTTAATACTACAGGTAATTTTGCTACAGCATATATAAATCATGGTATTGCTCCTACGGCAGGGAAATTTCAGTATGCAATTGTAATGCAAGGTGGTCAAACAGTGACACAACAACTGGCTAATAATTTTGATTCTTATTTTAAAATTCATCAACAAAATAATCAGGCGCATATTGTTGAGTATGTACCAGATGCCATATTTAGTTACGTTATTTTTAACCCAACGACTGTATTTGCTTATGATGCTGTGATAAGTGTAAATAAACCAGCTATAGTAATGACTCAAAAAACAGATGGAGGAAATAAATTAAAAGTAAGTCTTACGAATCCAAATCTGGGGTTATTATCAGCTACCGAAACTTATAAATGGAGCCAGATTAGTGGTCAAAACGCAATACTAAACAGAGAACCACAAACTGATGTTGTTACACTTACTATTGCAGGTAATTGGGTTTTAGTATCGCCAACAAATAATGTAACAGCGGCTATTAATGGTACTAATACCGATATTAGTTTTAGTACTATTAACGGTTTAACTATACAAACAGAATTGATAAACTCATCTCTAGGAACTAACAATCCTAAAGACGAAGATGCAAACGGATTAAAAGTAATTGTTGCTCCCAACCCAACGCAAACAGACTTTAAGATAAACGTAAAAGGAAATTCTACACAAGGAATTTATGTACTTGTATTTGATGCTTTAGGAAGAAAAATAAAGACTTTAAAAGCCGATTATAATCAAACAATTGTACTAGGGAGTGATCTTAATTCAGGAATATATTTTGCCGAAATACATCAGGGTAACAATAAAAGAACAGTAAAACTGATAAAACAATAAATAAAAACATTAATCAATTTAATGAATAAATAAAGACATTAAGAAGCTATTTTTGACGTAAAATATCAATATAAATAGCTACTTAATTATTACAGAAATTAAATCTATTTAATTAAAAACCAATGATAAATTTAAAAAGAACAGCAGCATTATTTTTTATGCTAATGACATTTTGCTTAACCCATGCACAAGAAGCTCCTATTACTAAGGCAAGTTTTGACAACATTAATCTTGCCTATCCGGGTTTAGAAAAAGTAAACAAACTTTTTACTGAAGCAAAGTATGATGATGCAGCCAAAGAATTACTTACCTATTACCGCAATCGTAAAAACATCAAACATCCTGATTTTAATGTTGGTGATGAAGCCCGTTTTAGAGGAAAAGATATTGGCAAAGCCAATCAGGAAAAAGCAGACAATGCCTTATTACATAAATTTCAGCCGCATAAAGGATATGGATTTTTTGACTATGGCAAAGATATCGATTGGGATTATTGGCCTATAAAAGACAATGAGATTCGTTGGCAATTACACCGCGTAACCTGGTGGCAATCTATGGGAATGGCATATCGTGTAAGCGGAGATGAGAAATATGCCAAAGAATGGGTTTTCCAGTTTCGTGATTGGGAAAAGAAGAATTATTTAGGAAGATCTAAAGGAAATGATAGTATCGCTTGGCGTCCGTTAGAAGTTTCTGAACGTATACAGAGTTTCCCAGGAACGTTTAATTTATTTGTAGTTTCGCCAAACTTTACTCCAGCATTCTTATTAGAATTCTTAAATAGCTTTAATAAGCAAACAGCTTATATCCCTAAACATTATAGTAAAGAAGGAAATCATTTATTGTTTGAAGCACAGCGTGTATTAGGCGCAGGAGCATTTTTTCCTGAGTTTAAACAAGCTGAAGAATGGCGCAAAAGTGGTATCGAAATCCTGAACCGCGAAATAAAACTACAAGTATTTGCCGATGGTGTACAATGGGAACTTTCACCAACGTATCATGTAGGTTGTATCGAAATTTTTACAAAAGCATATAATTCTGCAAAAATGGCGGGTGTAGAAAAGGAATTTCCAGAATCCTACATTAAAACAATCGAAAAGATGGTTTATGTTACAGCCAATATATCTTTTCCTGACTATAACTATCCTATGTTTGGTGATACTTGGGTTGTTGATAAAAAAGTAAGAATCAAACAATTTTCAAGTTGGTCAAAAATGTTCCCTCAAGATGGGCTTATCGAATATTATGCTACAGAAGGAGCTTCAGGTAAACTTCCTGATTATCTATCAAATGCATTCCCAAATGGAGGTTTTTACACATTTAGAAACGGATGGGATAATAAAGCAACCATACTAGTTTTAAAAGCCGGACCACCTGCAGAATTTCATGCACAACCTGATAACGGAACTTTTGAACTTTGGGTAAAAGGACGCAATTTTACACCAGATAGTGGTTGTTATATTTACAGCGGAGATGCCGAAGTTACCAAAATGAGGAACTGGTTCCGCCAAACAAGAGTTCATAGTACGCTTACCTTAGATAATCAGAATATGGTTATTACCAAAGCAGAGCAAAAGAAATGGAAAACGAGTAAAAACCTTGATATACTAACGTATACAAACCCTAGTTATACAAGTTTAAACCACGAGCGTAGTGTACTTTTTATCAACGAAAAATATTTTATAATAATTGATAAAGCAATAGGTAAAGCAACAGGGAATTTAGGAGTACATTTTCAGTTAAAAGAAGATAGCAAACCTGTTTATGATAAAGCCAATAATAGAGTATATACTACATATGCAGATGGTAACAACCTATTAATTCAGTCATTAAATAGTGATAAAGTTATTCTTAACGAAGAAGAAGGAAAAGTATCCTATTCATACGCAAAGGAAACGGCAAGACCAGCTTTTGCTTTCGAAAAACCAAAGAATGATGACAAAACACAACAATTTATAAGTGTTGTATATCCTTACGATGGCAATAATGCTCCTGAAATCAGTATTAAACCAAATACAGGTAATGATTTTGAAAAAGGAAACATAGACCTGAGTATTATTGTTGATGGCAAAAAAAGCGATCTAAAAGCTAGTTTGAATGACTAAATCATTCTAATTATAAACAAGTAGTTCAATTTGTAAAAGCGTCTAGAAAGTAATTTTTAGGCGCTTTTTTTATGTTTCAAACATATCTGTGAGCTAAAATGGTACGCGGATGACGCAGATTTACATAAGTAAAGACGCTGATCCCGAAGCGTCGGGACGGATTTTAAAACAATCTAAATCTCGTCAGAAACTTTGTATCGTGATGAGAGAAAATCAGTTTTTATCCGCGTTTTCGCTCTAGCGAATCCGCGTCATCCGCGTACCAATATAGACAATCTGCAACAGAAAATTAATAGAAAAACTCGTAAAACTTTGCGGAATCTACACCTAAAAAGACTCTTTATGAACAGAAAATAACTCATCAGAGTTTAATTTTTCTAAAATTTTGAATTATTTATTGTTAAATAGATTTAAAAAAATCAATCCCATATAAAAAAGAGAAATGTAATATCAAATTCTCAATCAAAATTGCAATAAAAGTAGTACTTAATTGTCTTTATTGGTCAAATTTACTTAACATTTCATTAAATTTTATTTAACCATTCTCCCCTACTTTCTATCTCAAAATTGTCCAGTAATAGCGGTGTTTTCTTCAAAAATAGAAGCAAAAATAGTTTAAGTTTTTTCTTGTTTTTCCTTTGTTTAAAGGGCGTATTAATCAAATTCAATAGTATTTTGGACGTATTCAAAACATTGATGTACCCTTGATGTATATATTTGTTTTTGTTAAACCAAAATCAAATTTAAATAAGCCACAAAATGAATAAACCAACACACCTCCGTTTTTATTTACCAGACGCAAAACTCCCCAGCGTTTTTCTCCCAGTTAACAAATTGTTATAATTTATTAAACTGATAACAATTCAATAATTGATTAAAAAAAAATAACCACATTAACTAACACTAAAAACCCAACTTATGATAAAAACTAATTTAGAGTTTCTATAAGGCTCATGAAAAATTATTTGATGAATATCTTTTGAGAAATAACAAAATTTATAAATCAAAATCGAATATCAATTTAAATAATATCAATTAGGAAATAAGAGGGTAAAACTTATTCCAGTTTAAACAAAAAATATGAAAAGGACTATATTTTTATTTTTGTTGCTACTAGTTTGTAAAGTTACGTACGGACAGACTATAACCGTAAAGGGTGTTGTAACTGATAGCCAACAATTACCATTACCAGGAGCAACAGTTTACGAAAAGGGAACTAAAAACAGTACGATTACATCTATGGATGGAGAATATCAAATTAAAGTAAAACCAGATGCAACATTGGTATTTAGTTTTATGGGAACCAAAACGGCAGAAATAAATGTAAAAAACAGAACAACTATAAATACAAAATTAGTAGATGATGCTAATAATCTAGACGAAGTAGTTGTTGTAGGTTACGGAACAAAATCAAGAAAAAATCTTACTGGAGCTATATCATCCTTAAAAGGTGAAGAAATTGCAAAAATGCCAGTGCAAAACGTTGCGCAAGCTTTGCAAGGTCGTATAGCAGGTATGCAAGTTACAATGGCCGATGGAACACCAGGATCTGAACCTTCGTTAAGGATTAGAGGAGGAACATCTATTACACAAAGTAACGAACCATTGTATGTTGTAGATGGAGTGGCTCAAACTGGCGGATTAGGCTTTATTGATCAAACAGATGTAGAATCTGTAGATGTTTTAAAAGACGCCTCCTCTACTTCTATTTATGGAGCTCAGGGTGCAAACGGAGTTGTTCTTATAACGACTAAAAAACCAAAAGGCGGAAAACTTACAATTGGTTATGATACTTATGGAGGAATAAAAACGATTGCCAGAAAACTTGACGTAATGAAACCGTATGATTATGTTCAATTAATGTACGAAGGAGCGACTGACGATGCAAAATTGCAGAAATTCACAAAAAATTTTGGAACATATGATGAATTAGCATCTCTTTATCAAAACAGACCGGGTATTAACTGGCAAGAAGAAATTTTTGGAAAAGCTGTAGAAACTCAATATCACAAAATAAGTTTCAGCGGTGGCGGAAGCGAAACTAACTTCAATGCTTTTTATTCTGTAAATAATGATCAGGGTATCATGCTAGGAAGCGAATCGGTAAAAAATATTGCAAAATTGGCAGTAACTCATAATGTGAGTAAAAAATTAACTGTTAGCGCAATTGTTAACTATTCCAATCAAAAAATAACAGGATTAGATACAGGCGAAGGTGGAAATGCAAGATTAAGTATGTTACAAACTTTGCTGCAATACCGTCCTACAATAGGGAAAAATGGTGTAGATGAAGATCTTAAAACTCTTGTTGTAGATCCATTTGATAATCAGGATTCACCTATATTTCAGAGTCCATCGATTACAATAGATAGTCAGAAAAGAGAAGCGATTAAAAAGTCTCTTAATATGAATTTTCAACTTCAGTATAATTTAACTCCTAAGTTGGTATATCGCGGATTAGTTAGTTATACAGATAATAATAATAGCGACAAATATTTTAACGATGCCAGAGGTATTCAGGCTATCAGAAGCGGCGGACCTAATGGTGGGGTTACTTACACTACATCTAACCGTTTAAACTATAACAATGTCCTAACGTACAGTAATACCTTTGCTAAAAATCATAAATTTGATGTTACAGCAGGTCAGGAATATATTTATAATTATTCTGAAGGAATTAATGCAAGTGCAAGTGCATTTCCAGATGTAAACTTAGGTTGGGATAAATTACAATTAGGTACAATTGCCGGAATCCCAACATCATATGCTGAGGATGATAAAATGTTGTCATTTTTTGCAAAAACAAGTTATGCATTCAAGAATAAATATTTATTTGCAGCAAGTATAAGAGCCGATGGATCTTCAAAATTTGGTGCAGATAACCGATGGGGTTATTTTCCTTCAGTATCTGCTGCATGGAGAATTATCGAAGAAGATTTTATGAGAAGCATACCTGAATTTTCAGATTTAAAACTTCGTGTAAGTTATGGTGAAGCTGGAAACAACCGAATTGCAAATTATGCAGCATTAGGTATTTTTAATTTAGGATCCTACCCTATTAATAATCAATCAAATATTACAGCGTATCAAAATAATATTCCTAACCCACAATTAAAATGGGAAGCTACAAAATCGACTAATATAGGTTTAGATTTAGGATTTTTTAAACAACGCATCTCACTTACAGCCGAGGTATATGAAAACCGTTCTAAAGATTTACTTTATAACACACGTGTACCAGCAAGCTCTGGTTTTAAAAAGCAGTTTCAGAATATTGGAGCAACTTCTAATCGTGGTTTAGAATTTACATTGAATACTGTAAACATCAAAAAAGCCGATTTTAGTTGGAATACAAGTTTTAATATCGCCTTTAATGAGACTAAAGTACTTGCTTTAAGCGAAGGAGAAAACTCTTTAATAACAAATAGTTACACCAATGCAAATGACTATATCCTTGAAGTAGGAAGACCAGTTGGAGTTATGTACGGTTATGTAAGAGATGGTTTGTATCAGGTAAGTGATTTTGATTATAACCCTACGCTTAATACCTATACTTTAAAATCGGGTGTGGTTAGCGATAATGTCGTGGTACAACCTGGATTTATAAAATTTAAAGATATTAGTGGGCCAAACGGTGTGCCAGATGGTGTAATTAATGATCTTGACAGAACTGCAATAGGAAATTCTAATCCTAAATATACAGGAGGATTAAATAATACATTTAGTTACAAAGGATTAGATCTTAGTATATTTTTAGATTTCTCAGTAGGTAATGATATCTATAATGCAAATATGCTAAACAATTCAAGGCTTAATCAGGAAAACCTAAACACATTTGCGGTATATGCTGATAGATGGACAACTATTAACTCAAGCGGACAACGTGTTACTAATCCTGCTGAACTAGAAGCTCTAAATGCTGGGAAAAAGAATCCCGCATTTAATGGTAATTCAACAGGACGTTTGTATAGTGATATTATAGAGGATGGTTCATTCTTGAGAATCAACAATATAAGTTTAGGATATACTTTTCCGAAAAAATGGTTGAGTAGTACGAAAATTTCAAACTTAAGAATTTATTTTACTGCTAATAATGTGTACGTATTTACTAAATATTCAGGGTATGATCCAGAAGTAAGTGTTATAAATAGCGCCATAACAAGAGGAGTCGATTTTAGTGCTTATCCAAGAAGCAAAACCTTCCTTACAGGTTTAAATATCTCACTATAATTTAAAGCTTAAAAAAATGAAAAAATATATATTTTCCTTTAGAACAATCGCAATAGCTGGGATAACTTGCCTACTATTACCGCTTAATTCTTGCGAAAAAGAACTAGAAGTAACACCATACTCCTACTTTACAACGGATGCTTTTTTTAGTAATATAAATGAAGCCTATATGGCAACATTAGGAGTTTATGAGCCAATGTCATCTGTAGATAGTTATGGTTGGAATATCTCATTAACTTTTGATGCCGATACAGATATTGGTCAATTAAGCGGAATAGGTTCTGATGATTGGCGTACTGTAGCACATTACCAGGGAATTTCTCAAACAAACACATTCTACCTTGTATGGAGTAAATTATACGAAGGCATAGACAGAGCAAATGTGGTGATTGAGAGAATACCTAAAATGGATTCGTATTTAAATGGAAGTCAAGCTGAAAAAGATCAACTAAACAGAATGATTGGCGAAGCAAAATTTTTGCGTGGTTTTTACTATTCAGAGTTAGTACGTTTATGGGGAGATGTTCCTTTTAAAACAAAAAGCTCACAACCAGGAGATAATCTTAGAGGAGGACTTGTAGATCGTTATGAAATATACACACAAATCATAAAAGATATGCAAGAAGCTGCGCTTGTCTTGCCAGTTCAAACACCAGTAGATGAACGCGTTAATAAATGGGCTGCAAAAGCCATGCTTGCCAGAGTGGCTCTTTTTGCAGGTGGATATTCCTTAAATGCAGACGGAACGATGAAACGCCCAGCTAATTACAAAGAATATTACCAATTAGCACAAAAGGAAATTAATGATATTATGGCGCAAAATCCATATAAATTAAATCCATCTTATTCTAAAGTATTTAAAAACCAATGTCTGCACGTTTTAGAACCTACAGAAAATATTTTTCAGGTTGCATTTTTTAATTCTGCCGGAGCAAAAGAGAATGGATCTTGGGTTGGATATTTTAATGGAGCATTAACATCAAACGGAGTTTATCCTACTAGTATAGGCAGATGCTTAGTACCAAAACCATTTTATAATAGCTTTACCGAAGGAGATCAAAGACGAGATTTCTCTATAGCAACCTATACAATTAATGCACAGGGAAATAAAGTAGCCCTTTTAACCGCAAAACAAGACGAAAGCTGGACAGCTGCAAAATGGAATAGAGAATATCAAACTAATTCTACGCAAGAGAGATCTTATACCCATATAAACTGGGTGGTGATGCGTTATTCAGACTTATTGTTAATGCGTGCCGAAGTAGAAAATGAATTAAACGAAGGACCAAATGCCATTGCTTATGATGCCATTAATCAGGTAAGAAAAAGAGCATTTGGTGGTGATATAGCAGGTAGTAGAATTGCTATTGATTTAAAAAATAAAGGAACAGGATATACATCGGCAGCCAATGTTTTAATAAAAATTACTGGTGGTGGTGGTACAGATGCTGCGGCTGCAGTAGTTACACTAGCAAGTGGTGGTATTAGCACAATTGGTATGTTACGTTCAGGAGATGGATATACATCTGAGCCTACTGTAACGATTACCAGTGTAGACGGAAAAGGTTCAGGAGCAACTGCTGTAGCAAGAGTTTTACCAAAACTAACAACTACAGAAATGAATCTTACAACAGGATTAAGCAAAGCTAATTTTCTTAAGGCATTACAACAAGAGAGAGCTTGGGAACTTAGTAACGAAGGTATGCGTAGAGCCGATTTAATAAGATGGGGAATTTTGGCAGATAAAATAGCCGAGACAAGTGCAGCAGTAAAACTGATTCGTTCGGGTTATTTTTATCCATCTGTAACAAACTTTGTAAGCGGTAAACATGAATTGTATCCGTTTCCTCAAAATGAAACAGATGTAAATAAGTCAATTACGCGTCAGAATCCTAAATATTAATTTATAGATTTATGTATAAAATAATAGTTTTATTAGTCGTTTTTTTTCTTCCACTTTTTGGGCAAGCCCAAGTAGATGTTCACGAAGCTTCTGGCGAATACGAATATCCTACAGATCCATTAGTTCGTGAAAAATTAGACAAATGGCAGGATTTAAAATTTGGAGTTATTTTACACTGGGGACTTTACAGTATAACCGCCATGAATGAATCGTGGCCTTTGGTTAACGAACTTTGGAAAAGAAGAGATACTACAAAAACATACGAAGAATATAAAAAATGGTATTGGGATCAATCAAAAAGCTTTAATCCTGTTAAATTTAATCCCGAAAAATGGGCTGAAATTTCTAAAAATGCAGGAATGAAATATCTGGTATTTACTACCAAACATCATGAAGGCTATTCGATGTTCGATACTCAACAGAGTGATTTTAAAGTTACCAATGGGCCATTTGCAAACAACCCAAAAGCCGATGTAACCAAATATATTTTTGAAGCATATCGTAAACAAGGCATGATGATTGGCGCTTATTTTTCTAAACCCGATTGGCATTCAGAATATTTTTGGTGGCCACGTTTTGCAACAGTAAATCGTAATGCAAATTATAACACAAACGAATTTCCAAAACAATGGAAAAAATTTAAAGATTTCACTTATAATCAAATAGGGGAAGTTTTAGGGAACTATGGCAAAGTAGATATTTTATGGTTAGATGGTGGTTGGGTTAGAAATCCTCAGCCAGGAGAAATGGAAAAAGCATATGTACAAAGTAGCAAATCCTACTATCCACCCTATCCGCAAGATGTAGATATGCCTAGAATCGCTAAAATGGCAAGAGAAAAACAACCTGGGATTTTAGTGGTAGACAGAACCGTACACGGATCTTATGAAAACTATCGTACACCAGAATTAACCATCCCAAAAGAACAATTAAAAGATCCTTGGGAAACTTGCCTTACTATAGCTAAAGGTTGGGGATATACAAAAAAGAAACCAATAAAATCAGGTACTTGGATAATACAAACGTTGGCAGAAGTTGTAGCCAAAGGTGGTAACCTACTTTTAGGCTGGGGACCAACGGCTGAAGGTGAATTTCCAGAATATATTAATAAACCATTAGAAGAAATTGGTGCTTGGCTTAAAGTGAATGGTGAAGCCATTTATGGAACACGAATCACTGAAAACTATAACGATGGTTCGACTTGGTTTACACAATCAAAAGATGGGAAAAAGAAATATGCCATTTCTTGTATAAAAGAAGGAACAACAATTCCTGCAACAATAAAATGGAAAGGAAATATCCCAACAAATGGAAAAAAAATAAAACTAATTTCTACAGGTAAAAATGTAGTTTGGAAACAAGAAGGAGATTCTGTTGTGATAGAAATACCAAAAGAATTAGTAGGAAGTCAAACAGCTGCTTTAGCTTTTGCATTTTAAAAAAATCAATCAAATAAAAATTATGATTATGAAAAACATACTATTGGTATTAAGCTTCGCCTTAATGACTACAGTTACATTTGGACAAAGCAAGCCTCAAAATATGAAAATATTAAGAGATTCCATTTTTACAGTCATGAAACTTAGTGATGAAAACAAACTCAAAATGCATAATTTAATTGCAGAGAATGGAAAAACTCAAAAAGCAATAAAAGAAGATGCAACACTTACTGAAGAACAAAAAAAAGAAAAACTACAAGCTTGGAGAAAAGAGATATCAGTAAAAGAAAAATCAATTCTAACTCCAGAAGAATTCCAAATATGGAGAGATTTTGGAAAATCATTAAGCGATAAGTCTAAGAAATAATAATTGTCAATTGAATCTTTTCTAGTGAATTACCAAACTAGAAAGTTGCTGAATACGGGTTTTAATTGAATTTAATATCATTTTGAACAAAATTAAAACCCTAATTAAGCATTGATGATTAAATTCGTTTTGTGGTTTTAAAGGGTAGTAAAAGAATAGTTTTATTTGTTGATGTTAATTTGAAAAAAATAGGATTAGCATAGTCCCGATACCGATCCAAAAGCTTCGGGCAATGTCATTAAGTTAAGCCCTTTTGAGCTAATTATGGTTAATTGTTTTCTCGCAAAGACGCAAAAGCGCAAAGATTTTAGGCGAAAACTTGGCGGCTTGGCGACTTTGCGAGAGATTTATTTGGTACAGTATAACTGCTGTTTTTCTTATCTTAATGACATTGAGCTTCGGGATGGGATGGGACTATGTGTTAAAAATAATAACAAGAATAAGCTAATCTATTAATATAAGTAGATATGAAATTTAGAATAAACATTTTGCTTTTATGCGTACTAGGATTGATAATTACTCCATTAATGAGTATTGCTCAAACCAAAGAACGTCCAAATATTCTTATTATCATGACCGATCAGCAAACTGCTGATGCGATGAGTATTGCGGGTAACAAAGACTTACATACACCCGCAATGGATAAGCTGGCACAAAACGGAGTTCGTTTTACCAAAGCTTATTGTGCACAACCACTGTGTACGCCATCCCGTACAGCGATCTTTAGCGGAAAAATGCCTTATGAAACAGGTTTTATAGGCAATGCACCAGAAAAAGACGGACAATGGCCAGATGATTTATTAATGATGGGCAAAATCTTCCAAAACGGAGGATATAAAACAGGTTACGTAGGCAAATGGCATTTGCCAGTTCCTACTACAAAAAAGAGTCAACATGGTTTTGAATACATAGAGAACACCAATTTTCAGGATTATAATGATGCAGCTACACCATCATTTTGTGCCCGATTTATCAAAGAGAATAAAAACACCCCGTTCTTGCTAGTAGCTTCATTTTTAAATCCTCATGATATTTGCGAATGGGCAAGAGATGAAGATTTAAAAATGGATGTATTGGCCAAAACACCTCCAGTTGATCAGTGTCCGCCATTGCCGATTAACTGGAGAATTCCAGATAACGAACCACAAATAGTACGTGATCAGCAAAAAGTAAGTGCCCGCACCTATCCTACTGTAAACTGGAGCGGAGACCAATGGAGACAATACCGTTGGGCGTATAATCGCTTAGTCGAAAAAGTAGATAATTATATCGAAATGGTATTGGCATCATTAAAGAAATATGGTATCGAAAAAAACACCATCATTGTTTTTACAGCAGATCACGGCGATGGTTATGCAGGTCATAGCTGGAACCAAAAGCAAATATTATATGAAGAAGCCGCAAAAGTACCTTTTATCATTTCAAAAATAGGACAATGGGAACCTCGCACCGATGATATGTTGGTTTGTAATGGTATCGATATAATCCCAACCATTTGTGGATTTGCTGGCGTAGAAAAACCTACCTATTTAAAAGGAATTGATATTAGTAAAAAAATTGAGAATCCAGCGCTAGACTTACGTGATACACTAGTTATAGAAACTGATTTTGCCGATAACGAAGAATTATTAGGTATAAGTGGTCGTGCCGTAATTACTAAAGATTATAAATATATTGTTTATAATAAAGGAGAGATTAAAGAGCAACTTTTTGATTTGAGCAAAGATCCGGGAGAAATAACTAATCTGGCAGTAAATAAATCACATAAAAAGAAACTCGTAGAAATGCGCAATTATTTAAAAAATTGGTGCAAAATAAATGGAGACACTTTCGTATCAGGATTATAAATCAGATGAAAAGAAAAGAATCATGATAAAGAAAAAAATAATTGCTTTGTTATTGTTAATCACGTTTAACGCGTTTAGTCAACAAGAACCAGCAACAATCAAATTAAACGTAGAAAAACTGCATTCGAGAGTACGCGAATGGCCTTATCCTATAAACGGAATAACGGTGCCAACGAATACTCCAGCCCTGCTTTGGCCTGCAACCAATGGTAAAACCATGGTAAAACCTATGGAAAGCGGAAGTGCAGTACCAGAAGATCCTAATATTGGCAATGTACGTTACAAAGTAATGTTGGCAAGTGATATAAATTTTACAAAAGAGCTGCTTACTAGTTCAGAACAGCGTTGGGCTGTTTATCCGTTACATCAATCATTAAAACCAGGAAAATGGTACTGGAAATATGCGTATGCTTTAAAAGGCAGCAATCATTGGACCTGGTCTACTGTTTATGATTTTGTAATTGATGCTAAATATGCCAATGAAAAAGTATCTCCACCAATAACCGAAGTGCTAAAACGAAACCAAGGTTCACATCCCCTATTATGGGATATGAATCGCATAGGTGAAGATTTTTATAAAAATAATCTGGAAAATCCAGAAGCCAAAACGTTTATCGCTTTCGCTGAAAAACTGATGTTAGCTCCCCTTCCTACAGAGAAACCTCAAAGAGTAATTGATACAACGGGGAAAAATGCACTGGAAAAAAAGTTAATTATTGAAAGAATGTACCATGGTTTTGGAGATGCCGTAGGTACACCAGTACGTAATTTGTGTATTGCGTATCAATTAACCAAGGACAAACGATTTATTTTAGATGCAAAACGCAGAGCATTAAATATTGCTAATATGAATCCCGATGGTTTAGCCACAGGGGATGATTTTACAAGCGGTGCAGTTCTCGAAGCATTAGGTTGGTTTTATGATGCCGGATATGATTTTTTAAATCCACAGGAAAAAGAATTATTCAAAAATATAATTACACTTAGAGCACAAAGAGTTTATAATCATTTGCCAAACCGTTTTGAGTTGCATGTAAGTGACAATCACGTATGGCAAATCACCATGCGCAATTTAGCCATTGCAACAGTAGCAGTTATAAATGATGTGCCCGAAGCCAAAGAATGGCTTACGTATATGTACGAAGTCTGGTCGGCACGTTTTCCTGTATTAGGCACAACCGATGGAGGCTGGCATGAAGGGAATGGCTATTTTAGAGTAAACTTTAAATCTATTATCTACCTTTCTCAAATGTTTGGAGATTTTAGTGGAGTAGATTATTTTAAACTACCATGGATGCAAAATCTACCTTATTATATGTTATATACACATCCTAATGATGGGGCAAGTACCGCCATTGGGGACATATGGGAAAACATACCATACATTGTAAAAGGAGAAGCTTGGTTTGCAGATGCGCTTACTTATAAAATAGATAACCCGTATTTAAACTGGTATGTAGATAGAATAAAAAAAGATCATCCAGACTATTTTCGAGGAACAGATGATTACTTATTATTTAGATTATTAAACTTTAAACCAAATAGAAATTTACCTGTTTCTTCGCCTACTGATTTGCCTAAAACACGCAAGTTTGGTGATGTCGGAGTAATAGCAATGCACGAAGATTTGGCTAAAGCCGATAAAACACTAAGCAGTTATTTATTCAGTAGTCCATTTGGTGCTTCAGGACATGGACATGCTTCGCAAAATGCATTTACAGTAAACTTTAAAGGGAAAGTAATCTTTGGAGGAACTGGGTATTATAGCAACTTTAGCGATAAGCATAACCTTTTGTATTATCGTACATCCAAGGCATATAATACAATTTTGGTAGATAGTTTGAGTCAGAAAATTGGAGAAGAAGGTTACGGATGGACACCACGTGCTATTTCGGGACAACATATTCAATATGCTTTAGGTGATGCAAGTAACGCTTATGGCGAAATTAAAAGTGAATTTTGGCTGAATAGATTCAATCAAATTAATGTAGTTCCAAATAAAGAAAATGGTTATGGAGATCCAGGAGTAACATTATATCGCCGACATATGTTACAACTAGATGGTGGGTATATTGTATTGTATGATGAACTAGAAGCTAAGAAACCAGTAAAATGGACAACGCAATTTCATTGCCCCTATTACACAATCGAAGCACAAAATACCGAAAACACAAACCAACAAAACTTCACAGTAAAAACAGATTTAGGTAGCGTAACGGCAAGTGTTTTTGCTAATAGTCCTTTGAATATGAAGGTACACAACAAGTTTTTTGAAGCAGCGGTTAATTGGAACAAAGTAACCAATGATACAGGCGAAATAAAAGATTTTAAAGATCAATGGCACGCAGGAATTACATCAGAATCTAAACCAAAATTCAGATATTTAACCATTATACAAGTTAAAGATGGTAAAACTGAAGTAATTAAAACGGTTTCAAACATAGATGGATTATACAATTTACAAGTTGGAGATTGGGAAATACAAGCACAATTAAATGGAGAAAAACCAGCGGCATTACAAGTAGCTGGCAAAGCAGTAAAATCATTATTTAATTATGGTGGTATATCAATTAAATTTCAAGGAAAAACATATATCCCTAAAGTTATGGGAAGTTCTATTTTGTTAGAAATGGAAGGTTCCAAAGTAAACAAACAAGAGGTTGTAGATGAATTACCAGATGTAGCTAAATACGATAAGAATTAAAAAAGTGAACTATACAAGTTATCTAAGTTCATTTAATCGAAATTTATTATATTTTTAAAGTAAAAAAAAAGTTAGATTGCTTCAGCTTAACGCATTGAATAACCTCCTGCTTTAGCTGGAGGTTTAAGAAATGATGATGAATGATAAGGCTTTAGTAAAAATGAAAATAGAATTTGTGAAAATCATCACAATTTAATTACAATACCTACAAGGTCAAAAAAAGACCTTGCAGGAAAAAAACAAGAATTATTTAAACTACCATGAGAAAAAAGATTGCTATAATAACCCTTTTGTGCACTGTGCTTTTTGCAATAAAAAGTCACGCCCAAGTGCAAGACCGATATTTTCGCAATATTTCGGTTGATAAAGGCTTATCGCAAAGTTCAGTTTTTGCAATTCAGCAAGATCAACTCGGATTTATCTGGATTGGAACTCAAGATGGTTTAAATCGTTATGATAGTAAAGGTTTTAAAGTATACAGACCCGTAAAAGGAGCTAAAAACAGCTTACAATCCTACTACATCCGAAGCTTGTTTAAGGATCATAAAGGGCAATTATGGGTTGGAGGAAACCAAGGAATCAGCGTTTATAATTACGATACAGACAATTTTGTTAATTATAAACTTCCGCGTAGTCTTGGCGAATGGTATATATCATCAATAACAGAAGATAATGCGCATAGAATCTGGGCTACATCAATAGCAGGAGATGTATTTATGCTTACTCCCGAAGCCGAAAATTTCACTACAATAAAGTTTAATGCTTCATCACACGAAGTAAAAAAAATAGCCTATATCGGCGTTTGGCAACAACAAATTATTTTAGGAACAGATGTTGGGCTTTTTAAATTAAAACCAAAAACACACGAATTAATCAAAATTAATCTAGGAGCAAAAAAGCCTTATATTAATGATGTTTATGTAGATGGAAAAAAATTATGGGTAGCAACCGAAGGATACGGAGTAATACAATATAATAGCCAGAATGGGCAAGCTACTTCCCTCCTGCACAACTCAGGAACCAACAGTATAGCCGATAATAATATAAGATGTGTTGGTAAAGATACCGAAGGAAATATTTGGCTAGGAACTTTTAAAGGGCTTACTATTTTTAATCCTAAGGCAAATTCTTTTGCAAATTACTACCATCAAATATCACAGCCTTACACCATTAGTCAGAACTCGGTGCGTTGTTTCTTTAAGGATAATCAAAACGGAATTTGGCTAGGAACGTATTATGGTGGACTCAATTACTATCATAAGAACGATATTAAGTTCAATTTACTAAGCCAAAACTCGGGTAAACCATCCTTAAATGACGAAGTTATCGGTGTTATAAAGCAAGATCCAAAAGGTGATTTTTGGATTGGAACGAATGACAAAGGAGTAAATTATTGGAACAAAAATAATAATACAATTAGCTATTATTCAAACAGCGAGAATAACCCAAATAGTCTAAGTTCTAACAATATCAAAGCCATTGCTTTTGATGATAACGGCAATGTATTAATTGGGACTCACAACGGCGGATTAAATTTATTGAACCCAAATAGTGGTCATGTGCAGCGCTTTCGCCACGACGAAAACAATCCAAGTTCTATTGCGGGCGATTTAGTTTATAGTATTCTTAAAGATCATAAAGGACGTATTTGGGTAGGAACAAGATCAGGATTAGATCAATTTCATCCAGAAACAAAATCATTTACACATATTCATTTAGATAAAGCTGGCAAACGACCAACTTCTGATGATATTACTTTTCTTTTTGAAGATAGTAAGCATCGAATCTGGATCGGAACTACCAACGGAGTTACGCTGTTTTATCCTGATAATCTTTTATTTGGAAACATCGGACACGGAAAAGTCAGCGAAGATATTGTCAATTGTATTACCGAAGACAAAAAGCACAGAATATGGATTGGTACAAGAGAAGGATTGAGTTTATATAATGAAACGCAGGAATCTTTTATCAGTTTTAAAACAAAAAACGACTTTGTAAAAGGAACTATTTACGGCATAATTCCAGATGAAGATAATAATTTATGGATTTCGACTAATAGCGGATTAATTAAATTTAATCCCGACAGTGGTTCTATACAAACTTTTGACGAAAGTGACGGACTTCAAAACAAGCAATTTAATGAGTATTCATTCTACAAAGCCAAAGATGGAATGTTGCTTTTTGGAGGAATAAAAGGTATTTCATATTTCTATCCTGCAATGGTTAAGCAGCAATTGCTTCCGCTAAAACTTAGTTTTACAGGACTGGAAGTTTTAAATAAAACCGTTGCTGTAGATGATGAAACAAATATACTGGAACAACATATCGATCAGGCCGAAGAATTAGAGATTGGACCAGAATACAAACAATTCAGTATCTTTTTTAATACATTTAATTACATATCTGCCAATCGTACCCATTATTATTACAAATTAGATGGACTCGACAAAGATTGGCAACGTACCGATGAGCTAAAAATAAGCTATAGTAATTTGCCCGCAGGAAATTACAATTTGCAAATAAAAGCAATGGGACCTAACGGAGAAATGAGCCCAATAAGAAGTTTAAAAATTATAATTCTTGCTCCATGGTATAAAACAATATGGTTTTATTTATTGCTGTTGGCAATTATTGGTACAGCGGCATATATTGCTTTCAGAATGATTACTGAGCGTATAAAAGCGCTACAACAATTAAAACTAGAACGAATAGATAAAGAAAGAGTGAGTTATATTAATCAGGTAAAAATGGATTTTTTCACCAATGTATCTCACGAACTAAGAACACCTTTAACATTGATTTTGGCACCTCTGGAAGATTTATTAAAATCACCATTTGCAGATAAAACATCCAAAAAGAAACATGAACTCATGTTTATCAATGCCAAAAGATTATATAACCTGGTTGATCAATTATTTGAGTTTAGAAAAACCGAAATGGGAACGCGCCAACTTAAAGTAGGTAAAAGCGACCTTGTGAGTTTTACCAATGAGATTTTTGAATCCTTTAAACCACTTGCCGAAAAAAATCACATTCATTACACCTATCATTCATCAGAAACGCAACTTATATTTTCTTTTGATAAAGATGCTATGGAGAAAATCTTGTTTAATCTACTTTCAAATGCATTTAAATACACCCAAAGTGGTCAAAGCATAAAAGTAGAATTATTAAAGGAAAATGAAAAAGTATTTATAAAAGTAGCAGACACAGGAGTTGGAATAAGCGAGGATGATTTGTCTAAAGTATTTGATCGTTTTTATCAGGTAAATAATAAAGAAATGAATTTGGGTTCGGGTGTTGGTTTAGCTTTTACCAAACGATTGGTCGAACTACATCATGGCGAAATCATTGCCGAAAGTACAAAGGAAAAAGGAACAGTTTTTACTGTAGCAATTCCTACTTCAGAAACTATATATATAAATGATTCGCGTGTAGAAGACTCTGTATATGAGTTATCTATGGTAACAGACGATAATCTTGTTATAGAAGATGATATACTCCTGCAGGAAAATGAAATTTTAATAGATGAAACTGCCGATGGAGATCAAATAATCAAACTACTTATTGTAGATGATAATAAAGAGATTCTGGATTACCTGCAAGATTATTTGGGCAAGATGTATGAAATTGTAGTTGCTTACAACGGACAGATGGCACTGGAACTATTAGAAATTCAACAATTTGACCTCATTATTAGCGATGTAATGATGCCAGAACTAGACGGATTGCATTTTTGTAAACGTGTAAAACAAAACATCAATACATCACACATTCCATTAATGCTTTTAACTGCAAAAACAGAAACGAGTCAGCAAATAAAAGGATTAGAAATGGGAGCTGATGATTATATCACAAAGCCATTTTCGCCAAATTTGCTTGCCGCAAAAATTGCAAACTTATTACGCTCCCGCAAACGATTAAAAGAATACTATTCGGCTGGAAAAGAAATGGTACCCGAAAACATCGCTTTTAATGCCCTTGACGAAGAGTTTTTAAAACAAGCCATAAATATTGTCGAAGAACATTTAGCCGATTCGGAATTTACAGTAGATAAATTCAGTAAGGAAATCGGAATGAGCAGATCCAATCTTTATTTAAAATTAAAAGCAATTACAGGAGAATCGGCTATGGATTTTATAAAAAGGATACGATTTAAAAAAGCAGTCGAGCTAATGCAAAACAAGCGGCATACTATTGCGCAAATTACTTATATGTGCGGTTTTAACTCGCCTTCGTATTTCTCAACAGCATTTAAGCAATACTATGGTTGTATGCCAAGTGAGTATTTAGCCAAGCTAAATGATGAAAAATAATATTACCAAAATACAGTGTAAAAAACTGAAATTTCAATAATACAAAACAAACCAAATTATTATGAATACCAATTTTGAAAGCCGTTTTGCAGTAAGTCCAAAAGAAGCAAAACAAATGGATACAGAAACATTACGCGAAAATTTTTTAATCGAAACTATTTTTAGCGCAGAACAAGTAAAACTAACCTTATCACATTACGATAGATATATTATTGGTGGAGCAATGCCAGTAAACCAAAAAATTGTATTACCTAATCCTACCGATTTAAAAGCGGAATATTTTCTGGAAAGAAGAGAAATCGGAATCATTAATGTAGGAGGAAAAGGAATTATTACCGCTGATGGTGAAAGATTTGAAATAGATTTTAAAGAAGCTTTATATCTGGGAAAAGGTATCAAAGAAGTAGTTTTTGAATCTGTAGATGTTAATTCTCCAGCCAAATTTTATTTAAACTCTGCTCCTGCTCACCACAAATATCCATCAAAAAAAGTAACAAAAGCCGATGCTGAAATTGTAGAATTAGGAACTATGGAAACGGCAAATCATCGCATTATAAATAAATTAATTGTAAATAGTGTGGTACAAACCTGTCAGGTTCAAATGGGGATGACAGAGCTAAAATCAGGTAGTGTTTGGAATACTATGCCAGCGCACACTCATGATCGCCGTATGGAAGCTTATTTCTATTTTGAAGTACCCGAAAATCAAAGTGTTTGCCATTTTATGGGACAACCACAAGAAACAAGACATATCTGGATGCAAAATGAGCAAGCCGTAATCTCTCCTAATTGGTCTATTCATTCAGGGTCAGGAACCTCTAATTATACCTTTATTTGGGGAATGGCTGGAGAAAATTTAGATTATGGAGATATGGATCATTGTGCTATTAACGATTTAAAATAAGTGATTATGAAATTGATTAAACTCTTTCTTTGCCTTGCTTTTGTCTCGCCATTAGGTGTTTTCGCACAAGGAAAAGCAACAATAACCATTCAGAATAATTCGGCTCAGGAACGAAAAGAAGCTGTTGTAGCTATAAAATGGGCAACGGTTTTATCACGTTATCCTCAAATAGATACAGCAAATTTTGTTGTGATTAATCAGGCGACAAAAAAGCAAGTTCCTTTTCAGTTAGAACACCGCGGACTTTCCTCAATTCAAAATCTTTTAGTACAAGTTAATGCTAAAGCAAAAGCGTCACTTACTCTGGTAATACAAAAAGGAAAACCAGAAACTTTTGCTACAAAAACTTATGCGCGTTATGTACCAGAACGCAAAGATGATTTTGCTTGGGAAAATGACAAAATAGCCTTTCGTGCCTACGGTAAAGCGATAGAAAACACAAAGGAAGATGCTTCTGGATTTGATGTTTGGGTAAAAAGAACCGATAAAATGGTCATTAATGAACGTTATAAGATTGGAAATTACCATATCGATAGTGGCAACGGAATGGATTATTACCACGTAGGCACTACATTGGGCGCAGGAAATATGGCACCATATGTAAATGACAGCATTCGCTATTCGGGAAATTATCGCAAATGGTTAGTGCTGGACAACGGGCCTTTGCGCAGTACATTTCAATTAACTTACGACACCTGGATTGCTGGAGGAATAGAAGTTAAAGCTACAAAAATCATTTCTATAGATGCTGGATCACAACTTAATCGTGTAGAAAATACCTATACATTTAATGGAAATAAACCACCTATGGAAGTTGTAGTTGGCTTAAGCAAAAGACCAGAAGCCGGAGTTATTTCATTAAATGAACAACAAGGTATTATGGGATATTGGGAGCCTACATTTGGTGAAGACGGAACTACAGGAGTTGGTTCTATACTAACTACACCAGTAAAAAGTATGTGGGTAGATAAAACACAAATATTAGGAAAAACGACCGTTGTAAATAATGAACCTATCGTGTACTACACGGGAGCAGCTTGGAATAAAGCACGAAAAATTACCGATGCAAAACAATGGTTTACTTATTTGGATAATTTTTATCAGCAACTGAAAAATCCATTAATTGTAAAAGTCGAATAAGGCTACAGTAACGCTCAAATAAAAACTTTAGATAAAATATACCTAGTCAGCGCATTAAATTGTAGTTGAGAGCCATACTTATGCCTTTTTTGAAAAGAATTTAGCACATTCCTGCAAGGTTTTAAACCAAAGATCCAAGGAATTTTGATAAAAGCTCAAGTTTAAAGTTGGTCTGCGCATTTTTGTCATCCTATGTTTGTAATAAAAAAGGATTTCTGTTTTTAGTACATTTATGTTTAGATTTTCAACAGAAGAAAGGGAAAGATAAAAACTAAAAATTGTCATTTGTCATAATAGACTGTTCGAAATGGTAGTTCCTTTCCCTCTCTGCTTTTGAGCTTGGACAGTTCAT
>NZ_JSYP01000004.1 GCF_000813005.1 Flavobacterium sp. KMS
GTTTATTTTTTAACAGTCTGATAACGGTATGTTTACAGGTGTTCTTTTTTCTTTATCTCTGGCTTTTTTTGGGTTTTTTACCTGTTTCCGCTGGGTTTTGCTAGGTTTCGCGCAAAGTCACTAAGGCGCAAAGTTTGTTATATTGTCGTTTACATGGAGTTTCTATTGGATTTTGTCGCCCCTAGCCCTGATAATAGCGGAAATCCTTGTCCTTTTTTCTTTAAAAAAGGCAAGATTGTAGTAGATAGCAGGAAATAGCTCCTAAAAAAAACCACTCCACATATAATGACATAAAAAAAAGTGGCTACTATATAGTAGCCACTTTTTTATAAAACTTAAATCAACCAATCCTTACATCTATTTCTTCAAAGGATAAGTATTATCAAGATATACTCTAGTTCTTTCCGGAGACGTATAATCAAATGTTTTCGTAGCCTGAATATACGCAGGCACACCTTGCGTTTCATCTATATATATTGTTGAAAGATCATCCTTTGCCGCACCATTAAAAGGATAATACCCATTACTAATAGTTTTACCATCTATAATAATATCCGGTCTTTTAGTTTCCACCTTAGTAGTATAACCATCACCATCATCATCAACATCTAAGAAATCAGGAATCCCATCTTTATCTGTATCATCTGGATTATCTCCTAGTTTCTGATTAGGATATTCAGTCGTATTACGCATATCTCTCATATACCCATCGCCATTTTTATCCTCTAAATACGATAAAATCCCATCTCCATCATGATCCAAACGCTGCAATGCATATAGTTTAAAGCTAAAAACTAAAGGAGAATAAGAAGGAATAGAACCGCTACCGCCAGCATAATACCCCAATCCTGAAGGCAAAAACATTACTCCTGCTCCAAAATCATTATATTTTATCGTACCACTAGCAGAATCACCTACTGCAGTACCAACTTTAAATTCCGGAAAGACTTCACCCCAACCTTTAATCATTTGATACAAGTCATAAAAAGTTTGTGGAAACACTACTTCTTCAAACTGAGTAGCCGTAACAACCGAAGGATCTGTAGTTGTCGCACCAGCTTTTCTAAACAAATAAGTACCATTATAAGATGACAAAACCCCATCTACATTACTTGGCGACTCACCAGTTCCTTCACGCAACACCAAATAATATAATTTATAATCTACATTATGCAAATTTACTGTCTTAACTTTTAAAGTCGGAAATGTTGGACTATTCAAATAAGACTTGATAGATTTTTGCTCATTCGGCTTTGTAATTAACTCAATTTTCACGTTTTGATCATCTGTCTGACCAGGATTATTGGTTACCGTAATAGTATTAGCTTCTAAATAATCTTCAATAACAGCAATATCTGTATTATACTGTTCTTGAAAATCTCTTAAGGGCTCTACGTCTGCAGAATCACTTTTTGAACATGAGAATATAGCCAGTGTTGCAAATGTTAAAATAAAATAATACTTAAATTTATTCATTAATGTTGATTTTTAGGTGCGCAAGATACAATATTGATTTATTTTTGTAAAGAATTTAACTCTGAAT
This sequence comes from Flavobacterium sp. KMS, assembly GCF_000813005.1. Lineage (GTDB taxonomy): Bacteria > Bacteroidota > Bacteroidia > Flavobacteriales > Flavobacteriaceae > Flavobacterium. Next base: position 1,544 of record NZ_JSYP01000004.1, read on the forward strand.
TTAGAAAATTTATGCGAATAGATAAATACTTATGGTGTGTGCGTTACTACAAGACCCGAAATATGGTCACTGAGGCATGCAAGAAGAACCATATTACAGTGAACGGCCAAGTTGCAAAACCCTCTAAAGAAGTTTTTCCGACTGACAAAATTACGTTTCGTAAAGACCAGATTACTCAAATTATAACCGTCCTTGATATTCCTGAGAATAGAGTTAGCGCAAAACTTGTCGACATATATAGAAAAAACGAAACTCCCGCTGAAGCATATGCTCATTTGGAACTATTAAAACTATCCAAAGAACATTATCGAAAAAACGGAACTGGTAGACCTACTAAAAAGGATCGTAGGGATATTGACGAATTTGGAAATGACATTTCAGATGACGAAGACGAGACCTAATAGCATCCTAACCAGATTTCATATCTTACACACTTTACATTATTTAAAAAATAACCACAATGAGCAAAAACATCATCTTAACAAATCAAGAGATTGAACATAAAATAAAACGAATTGCCTACCAGATATACGAAACCTTTGTAGATGATGAAGAAATCGTAATTGCAGGTATCGCAGCCAACGGCTTCATCTTCGCTAAAAAAGTAGCAGTAGCCCTTGAAGCCATCTCCCCTATTAAAGTATCTCTTTGTGAAGTACAGATAAATAAACAGAAACCTGAATCTCCTATAAGCACCTCCCTAACCAAAGAACAATACGCCAACAAAGGCTTAGTACTTGTAGATGATGTATTGAATTCTGGCACTACTTTAATATATGCCGTTCGTCATTTTCTAGATGTTCCTTTAAAGAAATTCAAAACTGCCGTTCTAGTCGATAGAAATCACAAGAAATATCCCGTAAAAGCAGATTTTAAAGGAATATCTCTTTCGACTTCTTTATTAGAGCACGTACAAGTTGTATTTGATGACAATAATAATGATTATGCTTTCTTAAGCTAAAATCTCAAGTATATCCGAAACCGTTTCATCAATAGTCTTCTCATCTACGCTTACCTTATACTTTGCTTGGTTGTAGTAAAAACTTCTTTCGAAAAGATGTGTAGCTATAAACTCTCTCATCTCTTCTTCATTTTTATCAGCAATAAGTGGGCGTTTACTTTTATTATGAAGTAAACGTCCGTATAATGTATCGATAGACGCTTTTAAATAAATAGAATCTACTCCTTCTTTATTCAATAATTCATGGTTATTAGCATAACACGGAGTCCCTCCTCCTAAACCTATAATCATTTCTTCGGGTGATTGAAGCAATTCTCGGAACATTTCATGCTCTAATTTTCTAAAATATATCTCTCCATTCTTATCAAAAATCTCATTTACGGTTAAATTAACCTTATTTTCGATGCATTTATCTAAATCTAGAAAAGGAATTTCTGTGGTTTTTGACAATTTTTGAGCAATTGTTGACTTGCCGCAACCCATATACCCTAATAACACTATTTTTTTCATACTAATAAAAGCTTATAAACTAAGACGTTGGAAATTTTTCTAAAAAAAAGACAAATTTATAATAAAAATGCTTGGAAACTTCAATAATAACTCCTTATATTTGCACCCGCATTCAAGGAAAGAATATGACTCGATAGCTCAGTTGGTAGAGCACATCACTTTTAATGATGGGGTCCTGGGTTCGAGCCCCAGTCGGGTCACAAAATTTGTGATTAAAAAAAATACTTTCCTTGATAGCAAGACTCGATAGCTCAGTTGGTAGAGCACATCACTTTTAATGATGGGGTCCTGGGTTCGAGCCCCAGTCGGGTCACAAATGGTCGAGTATTAACTTACTTGACCTTTTTTTTTGGCCACGTGGAGAAACGGTAGACTTGCCATCTTGAGGGGGTGGTGCTCGAAAGGGCGTGTGGGTTCAAATCCCACCGTGGTCACGATACAGTAAAGAAATTATAGACTCGATAGCTCAGTTGGTAGAGCACATCACTTTTAATGATGGGGTCCTGGGTTCGAGCCCCAGTCGGGTCACAAAAAGTCAGGTAATTATTTACTTAACTTTATTTACCACGCAGAGAGATGATAGACTAGTCATCTTGAGGAGTAATACTCAGAAAAGCGTGTGGGTGCAAACCCCACGATAGTCAGAATAAAAAAGAATGACTCGATAGCTCAGTTGGTAGAGCACATCACTTTTAATGATGGGGTCCTGGGTTCGAGCCCCAGTCGGGTCACAAAAGATTAAGTAATTATTTTACTTATTTTTTACCACGCAGAGAGATGACAGACTAATCATCTTGAGGAGTAATACTCAGAAAAGCGTGTGGGTGCAAATCCCACGATAGTCAGAATAGAAAAAGAATGACTCGATAGCTCAGTTGGTAGAGCACATCACTTTTAATGATGGGGTCCTGGGTTCGAGCCCCAGTCGGGTCACAAAAGGTCGAGTAATTAATTTACTTGACCTTTTTTTTAGCCACGTAGAGAATTATTGACTTTTCATATTGAAAAGATGATGCTAGCAAGAGCATACAGGTTTAAATCTTACCGTGGTTACAATGAAAAGCGAAATATTATTTTTTTAGTATTTCGCTTTTTCTTTATAAAGTTATATACTAAAAGTCAAAATACAATAATCCTACTATTGCCATAAAATAAACAATCCCAAAACACGTTAAACATTTTAAAACCTACTAATTTATTTTTATATGAAACGATTATTACTTATTCTATTATTTACTACTACAACTGCAAGCTGGTGTCAATCTGGAACTGATTACTTTGATCAGGCATTACGAAAAGCCGAAAGCGGTAATACCAAAGGCGCAATAGCCGATTACACTAAAGCAATTAAGCTTAGAGCCAACTTTGCCGAGGCTTACCAAAACAGAGGTGTTGCAAAACTAAAACTCAACGACACTAAAGGTGCTCTAGCCGATTTTAATAAAACAATCGAAATAGACAATATGAATGCAGATGCTTTTACTGGCAGAGCAAACGTAAACTACAAGTTAAACAACTTTAAAGCCGCTATTGAGGATTGTACTTCTGCTATTAATTTGAATCCTAAAGACTATGTCGCCTACAACCTCAGAGGTACCTTATACACACAAATTCAAGATAAAAAAAGTGCGTGCAAGGATTTCTCTAAAGCAATAGAATTAGGAAGTAAAAGCGCCATTAAAAACAAAGCTACTTTCTGTAAATAAAAAACATTAAAAAAAGCCCCAACTATTCTTCCTCATAAAGTAATAGTTGGGGCTTTTTTGTATTCTAACTTATACTTACATTTGAGAAGATATCCGTCTAATCAATTTGATTTAATCTAAAACTTATTCGATATAACACCTATGTCAATTCTCAAAAAAATAAACGCACAGGCAGAAACCGACAAAAACTCAGGTTTTGGAACCAACTCTAATAGTTACGGAGGACGCTTTGTAAATAAAAATGGAACTCCTAATGTTGAAAAAACAGGAATGCACTTATTACGTCGCATTAGTTGGTATCACACAATGATTGATATGCCTACCTGGAAATTCATGCTTGTTCTATTCTCCTTTTACATTGCCATCAATTTCATTTTTGCCATTCTTTATTTCGGTATTGGTATTGAGCATCTAGATGGAATAGTAGCTTCTCAAAGCGAATGGTCAAAATTTGGACAAGCGTATTTCTTTAGCGCTCAAACTTTCACAACCGTAGGTTACGGACATATTAGCCCCACCGGTTTTTTAACCAGTGCTTTATCTGCAGCCGAGGCTTTAATAGGATTACTAAGTTTTGCTATTGCAACTGGTTTATTCTTTGGGAGATTTAGCCGCCCAACGGCATTTCTTAAATTCTCTCACAATGCATTAATTAGTCCTTACCAAAACGACAAGGCTTTAATGATTCGTCTAGTTCCTTTTAAAAATACAAATTTCACCGATGCTGAAGCAAAAATCACTTTAGGAATGAGTATTGAAGAAAATGGTGTAATGACAAATAAGTTCTATTCATTAGACTTAGAGCTACACAAAATAAATGCACTTACATTAAGCTGGACATTAGTACATCCTATAACCGACAAAAGTCCGCTGTATAAATTCACTAAAGAAGACTTCGCCTCTATTCATGGAGAAATTCTGGTCTTCATTAAAACCTTTGATGACATGTACAGCAATACTGTTGCTGCAAGAACTTCTTACACCTTCAAAGAGGTCTTATACGGTGCGAAATTTGAACCAATGTACAACAGAAGCAAAGATGCCTCTAAAACTGTACTACATTTAGATAAGCTAAACTCTCATCAAGCTGTCAATTTTGAACAAAGCTAAAACGATAAATTCCTTGTTTTTACTATTTTTCTAGAAATTAAGCTACATTTGTTTATCAAATATTAATAAATGATAAACAATATAAAAAGTGTTTTTAGCATAAAAGACCTTGAAAATCTTTCTGGCATTAAAGCACACACCATTCGTATTTGGGAAAAGAGATACAATATCCTTGAGCCAATGCGTACTGACACCAACATTCGAACCTATGATTTAGCTAGTTTACAAAAACTATTAAACATTACGCTACTACATGAATATGGTTATAAGATTTCGAAAATAGCTACTTATCCACAAGAAAAGATTCCACAATTAGTCAGGGAAATCATTTCTAGTAAAAACGCAAAAAATCACGCCATAAGTTCTTTTAAAATGGCAATGATGAATTTTGATCAGGAATTATTCTTCAATACTTTTAATTGGCTTACCGCCGAAAAGTCTTTTAAGGAAGTTTTTCACCAAGTGTTTATTCCTTTATTGAATGAATTAGGTTTATTATGGCAATCTGAAACCATAACTCCTGCCCACGAACATTTTGTAAGTTATCTAATTAAGCAGAAACTATACATTAATACGGAGAAGCTTCAGGTTCTGAAACCAACAAAAACAGATAAAATTTTTGTTCTTTCTTTACCAATGAATGAAATTCATGAACTTGGATTAATGTACATTCAATACGAAATATTACTGCAAGGTTATAAAACTATTTATTTAGGCGAAAGTATGCCTATTGAAAACCTGAAAGAACTTAACAATCATTTTGACAATATTACTTATGTTTCTTATCTCACTATTCAGCCGGACCGCAGTATAGTTAATCAATATGTAGCCAATATGAGTTCTGAGCTTTTGAACAACTCTAATGAAATATGGCTAATTGGAAAATTGGTTGAGCACATTGAAACCGAAAATCTAGATCAAAAAGTACACATTTTTAACTCCATCGAAGAATTAGTGAGCCAGATATAATTATTTTGTTTAATTATTTTGTAGTTTTGTTAAACAAATGAAAAAAACAATCTCAATTATAGGTTCTGGCTTTTCGGCTTTATCAGCTTCATGCTATTTAGCCAAGGAAGGTCATGACGTAACTATCTACGAAAAAAATGCAACTATTGGTGGCAGAGCCAGACAATTAAAAAGTAATGGTTTTACATTCGATATGGGACCGAGCTGGTATTGGATGCCTGATGTATTCGAAAATTTCTTCAAGGATTTTGATAAAAAGACTACGGATTACTATGAGCTAATAAAACTTAATCCTGCTTATCGTGTGTATTTTGGGATTAATGAATTCATAACCATTACTGATAATCTGGAAGAAATCGCTAAAACTTTTGAAGCTATCGAAAAAGGAAGCGGAAAAAAACTTGTTGATTATATCTCTCAAGCTAAAAGCAATTATGATATTGCCATAAAAAAATTAGTATATCGTCCAGGGGTTTCTGCTTTAGAATTAATTACTCTTGAAACTACTCAAAAATTAAATCAGTTTTTTGGAACGGTAAGTAAAGATATACGCAAGAAGTTTAAAGACGAAAGGTTAATTCAGATTCTAGAATTTCCTGTTTTGTTCCTTGGTGCAAAACCATCTAAAACACCTTCTTTTTATAATTTCATGAATTATGCCGATTTCGGAATGGGAACTTGGCATCCTAAAACAGGAATGTTTGATGTTGTTCGTGGCATCGAAAGTCTAGCAAAAGAACTTGGTGTTACTTTTAAAACCAACTCTAGTATTGATAAAATCATTGTTCAAAACAATATTGCCACTTCATTAATCATAAATGATGAAATTATTACTTCAGATATAGTTTTAAGTGGTGCCGATTATCAACATACCGAAACCTTATTATCTAAAGAATATCGGGTTTACTCTGACAAATATTGGGAAAGTCGCGTTTTTGCTCCTTCCTCGCTCCTTTTTTATGTTGGGTTCGACAAAAAAATACAATCCATTTCTCATCATGCTTTATTCTTTGATGTAGATTTCGAACAACATGCAATGGATATTTATGATGAACCTAAGTGGCCTGAAGCTCCTTTGTTTTATGCAAACTTTCCATCGGTAACTGATAAAACAACTGCTCCTGAAGGAATGGAAACTGGCTTTTTCCTAATTCCTCTTGCTCCCGGAATAGAAGATACCGAAGTTCTTCGCGAAGAATATTTTGATAAGATAATTTCTCGTTTTGAAACTGTCACACAACAATCGATTAAAAATAATATTATATTTAAGAAGTCTTTTTGCAAAAATGATTTTATCGAAGATTACAATGCCTATAAAGGAAATGCCTACGGAATGGCTAATACTTTATTACAAACTGCATTTTTAAGGCCTAAATTAAAAAGTAAGAAAGTAAAAAACTTATACTTTACCGGACAATTAACTGTTCCTGGTCCTGGCGTTCCTCCTGCTTTAATTTCAGGAAAATTAGTATCTGAATTAATAAACAAATCCTTTTCATAATAAAAAACATGAAACAGTTATTTGATAATGTCTCGTTTAAATGTAGTAAGCTTGTTACTCAAAGCTACAGTACTTCTTTTTCTTTGGCTGTATATATGCTTGCCCCAAGTATAAGGGATGCAATTTATAGTATCTATGGTTTTGTACGTTTTGCCGATGAAATTGTAGATTCTTTTCATGGTTTTGATAAAAAGTATCTAATTGATGATTTTGAAAAAGAATATTATAAAGCTATAAAAGCTGGCATAAGCCTTAATCCCATTATAAACTCTTTTCAGCAAACCGTAAAACAATACAACATTACAGATGATTTAGTCCAGTCTTTTTTAAAAAGTATGAAACTAGATTTAATCAAATCCGACTATCATAATAAGGAAGAAATTGAGGATTACATCTATGGTTCTGCAGATGTTGTGGGTTTAATGTGTCTTAAAGTTTTCGTTGCCGGTAATGATTCTAAATACGAAAAGCTAAAAATGGAAGCGATGCGATTGGGTTCTGCTTTTCAAAAAGTGAATTTTTTGCGTGATTTAAAAGATGACAATCTAATCCTAAACAGAAACTATTTTCCTGGAATTGACTTAAGCTCTTTTGATGAAAATGCAAAAAACAAAATCATCAAAGAAATCGAAGATGATTTTAAAGTTGCGTATCAAGGAATTATAAAACTTCCTGTCGAAGCTAAGTTTGGGGTTTATACCGCTTATATCTATTATAAAAAACTTTTAAAGAAACTAGAGAACACTCCTTGTCATGAAATAGGCAACGAAAGAATTCGGGTTTCTAATTATTCTAAAGCTGGATTACTAGCCAAATCTTTTGTTTCTTATAAACTGAGAATGGTCTAATTTTTAATAAAAACAAAACAATGATTTTCTTTTTAATTTTTATAGGTACGTTTCTTTTTATGGAATGTGTTACTTGGTGTACTCATAAATTTATCATGCATGGCTTTATGTGGTATTTTCACTCTGATCATCACCAGCCTAAATACACTAATGTGTTTGAACGAAATGATATTTTCTTTGTGATTTTTGCAATTCCAAGTATTCTTCTTTTCTATTTTGGAACTATCGATGGCATCAATTATTTATTTTTTATCGGGTTGGGATTAACTTTTTATGGCTTTTGTTACTTTATGATTCACGATGTATTAATTCATCAACGTTTTAAATGGTTTAAAAATACCAAAAACAAATACCTTATTGGGTTAAGAAAAGCGCATAAAGTACATCATAAACATTTGAGTAAGGAACACGGCGAATGTTTCGGGATGTTGTTTGTTCCTTTTAAGTACTACAAAATATAATAAGTCACTTATGAAAGTATATAAAAAAGAATCTGTTCAACACATCAATGCAAGTCTGGAAGAATGCTGGACTTTTTTTTCTAATCCTAATAACCTACAAGTAATTACTCCTACAAACATGGGGTTTAAGGTTACTGATTATGATAATAAATTGGTTTATGCTGGACAAATCATCCAATATAAAATAGCTCCACTTTTAGGAATTAAGCTAAACTGGATGACTGAAATTACTGTAGTCAAAGATAATAGCTATTTTGTAGATGAGCAACGCTTTGGTCCTTATGCATTATGGCATCACAAACATTTTTTTGAAGCAACTGCAAATGGAACTCAAATGACAGATATTGTACATTATGCTCTTCCGTTTGGTTTTATCGGGCGTATTGTAAATGCTCTTATTGTAAAAAATGAACTAAAAACAATTTTCGAATATCGTCATAAAAAGGTCGAAGAAATTTTTAATATTAAATAATGAGCAAACAAAAAGTTACTCTATTTTGGTTTAGACGTGATTTACGTTTGGATGATAATCGTGGATTGTTTCATGTGCTTGAATCTGATTTTCCAGTTATTCCTTTATTTATTTTCGATGAGGCTATTCTGGATAGTTTACCAAAAGACGATTCCAGAGTTAGTTTTATATACGATTCTCTAGAGAAAATTAATACTGAATTAAATACTATAGGAAGTTCTCTCTTGATTAAAAAGGGGGGAACTGCTGAAATTTGGAAATCGCTTATCGAAGAATTTGATATTCAGGAGGTATTTTTCAATAAAGACTATGAACCATTTGCCATAAAAAGAGATTTATCTATCTCTGATTTATTAACCCAAAATAACATTACGACACTTTCTTATAAAGACCATGTTATATTTGAAGAAAAAGAAATCACAAAATCTGATGGTTTACCTTATACTATATATACTCCTTATAAAAATAAATGGTTAGAAAAATATAAAATTTTAGGTCAAGCCAAAGAATATAATACCGCTGATCTTTTTTCTAATTTTTATAAAAGTCAATTTCTATTCCCAACAATAAACCAGATTGGGTTTGAAAAAAGCACTATAAAAGTTCAACCACATAATTTAAAAAGCATTTCTAATTATCAAGAAACAAGAGATTTCCCTGCTTTAGATTCAACTTCTTATCTTTCGCCCCATTTACGATTTGGGACTGTTAGTATTCGGAAATTAGTAAATTGGGCTGCACATACAAATCAAGTTTTCTTGAGTGAATTAATATGGAGAGAATTTTTTATCCAGATCTTATTTAGTTTCCCGAATGTTGTTAATCATAATTTTAAATCGGCTTATGATGGGATTCAATGGTTAAATAACGAGAAAGATTTCCAGCGTTGGTGTTCTGGAACTACTGGTTACCCTATGGTCGATGCCGGAATGCGCCAACTTAATGAAACTGGATATATGCATAATCGGGTTCGGATGGTTGTTGCTAGTTTTTTATGCAAGCATTTATTAATTAGCTGGCAATGGGGTGAAGCCTATTTTGCAGAGAAATTACTTGATTACGAATTGGCATCAAATGTTGGCAATTGGCAATGGGCTGCAGGAACGGGCTGTGATGCTGCTCCGTATTTTAGAGTTTTTAACCCCGAAATTCAACTTAAGAAGTTTGATGAAAAGGGTATTTATATCCGAAAATGGATTCCTGAATTTGATTTGGGCTACAATGAACCTATGATTGAACATGCTTTTGCTAGAGATCGTGCTATTGCAACATATAAAAAAGGAATTTTGAGATAATTTTTTAGAGTTAATCTCTAAATTTTAAAGCCTCTGTCAGAGTTTGAACTTTGACAGAGGCTTTATTTTTTTGCCATTTCTAGCCCAGATGGGAACGACATCCTCTTGTGGTGGTGTTCACCACAAGAGATATAGTGTCCCGATAGCTATCGGGAAGCGGGATTAAGCTCCTAATATTTCTGATAATTATTTACTTGAATCTTAGCTTTTAAATCGAACATTAAATTATATAATCCGAAGAATGTTCTATTCATATATATAAAATGTTTCGAACCGCGATTTCCGTTCATCTTTTTGAGATTTGTATCTTTTGAGAAACGTTCGCCTAGCTTGCCTATATTATCAAAAAAGGCTTCATCGGAAAAATCGAATGTATCTCCTTGGAATGGTTTTGTGAATAATGATAACAAATCATGAAACATTCCTGTAAAATATTCTATTTCTTCTTTGGTATCATCTGTTCTAAGAATTTCTAATTCGAATAACTTTTGATTAAAAAGCTCTTTATCGGTTATAACTTCTTTGTTGATTAACTCAAAATAGGGAACATAAAAGTCATTTGGAATTTGTTTCATACATCCAAAATCTAAAGCTACCAACTGGTTTTTATCATTTACTAAGAAATTTCCAGGATGTGGATCGGCATGAACTTTACGCAAAATATGAATTTGGTACATATAAAAATCCCAAAGTGCTTGTCCTATAAGATTAGATTCTTCCTGATTGGGTTTCTTAGCTGTATATTCTGAAAGATGAATTCCAGTCATCCAATCCATTGTAATGATTTTCTCAGAAGAGAACTCTGGATAATAGTTAGGAAAAACTAGATTATCAATCTTTTTACAAGCTTCAACTACTTCTTGGCTTTGCTGTAATTCTAATAAATAGTTAGTTTCTTCAATTAATTTATCTTCTACTTCTTTAAAATATTTATCAGAATCTTTTCCTTGCAGGTTAAACATTCGTATCGCCATAGGTTTTACCAATGCTAAGTCTGACGAAATACTGTTGGCAACTCCTGGATACTGAATTTTTACGGCTAGTTTTTTTCCATCTTTTACAGCCAAATGCACCTGACCAATACTTGCTGCATTTACAGAATTAGGATTAAACTCATCAAAAATTTCGTAAGGTGTTTTACCAAAATTTGTTTTAAACGTTTTTAATACTAAAGGTGCAGATAGTGGTGGAACTGAAAATTGTGATAAAGAAAATTTTTCGACATAGGCTTGTGGCAAGAAATTCTTGTCCATGCTTAGCATTTGTGCAACTTTAAGCGCACTTCCTTTTAAGCTTTTGAGTCCGTCGTAAATATCCTCGGCATTATTCTCGTTAAGTTTATCACGAGTTACATCTGGATTTACAATTTTTTCTCCGTAGTACTTTAAATAATTTACTCCAATTTTTGCTCCAGTTTGAACAAGTTTGCTCGCCCTTTCTATTTTGGAAGTTGGGATATAGTCGATGGTTTTCATTGTTTGCTATATATTTTTTCTTTAAAAAGGAATTTACCAAAATCAAGCAAATGATTCATCGGTGCTACATTCATTAATTCGAAAGATACATTTACAGCTTTTTCGATAAAAATATCTGTTTTCTCAAATGCTGGTGATGCATCATCTATCCAAAACTTAAGCGTAAGCAATAATTGCATCCATGCTGTTTCCTGAATTGCTTTTTCCTGAAAATTCTGAAGCTTTTCTTGTTGGATTCGATGGTCATCGGTTATAATTAAACTAATATATTTTTTAAAACTATCTCGAAGTTTTGTTAGTTTCACCAAGTTTTTAATCGGGTTGGAATCCGTTTTTAACGCCTGAACAACATAACTACGATTTGCAGTTAATAATTCGAAAAATGTAAAATAAAAACCAAGCATTTTGTTTTTCATATCATACTCTTGGTACTCTGGATTTTTATCTAATAGTTCAAGTGTGTTTTCGAAAAACAGATTAAAAATTTCTTTTTCAAGTCCTTCAAATGTTCCGAAAAAAGTATAAAACTCGGCCTCTTCAAAATCATTTGATTTTGCAAAATGAAAAACTGTTTTGGGATTTTGCCCGTGTTCCAAAACGTAATCCATATACAGAGAAACAATTTTATCTTTTGTCAATATTTCTTTTTTAGTTTCCATACAACCTACTTTTTTAATTTAGCATAAAGGTAAGCAACGTTTAACTATATTTACGTAATGCTAAACAATACAAGGTGTTAAATATATTATAAACTATCATGACTAAAAACATTTTACTAACTGGTGGCTCAGGTTTTATAGGAACAAAACTTACTGCTTTATTGATTGCCAATGGGTATTCGGTTTCTATATTAACTCGTAGTGATAGAAAAGCGAGCATGGGCGTAACCTATTACAAATGGAATTTAGAGAATAATTATATAGATGAAGATGCTGTTTTAAAAGCAGACTATATTATTCATCTTGCGGGCGAAGGTATTGCTGCAAAAAAATGGACTGATAAACGAAAAAAAGAAATTTTAGATAGTAGGGAAAAACCTATTGAACTCATTTTTTCTGTTTTAAAAAACAACAATAAAACCTTAGATGCATTTATATCGGCTTCGGCAGTTGGAATTTATGGTGCCTTTACAAGTGAAATTATTTGTACCGAAGAAACTCCTGCTGCAAATGATTTTCTTGGAGAAACTTGCCAGAAATGGGAAGCTGCCACAAATTGTATGGTGTCATTAGGTATTAGAACGGTTAAAATACGAACTGGATTGGTTCTGGGTAAAAATGAAGGTTTTCTAAAAAAACTGGTTCCAATTTTTAAATATGGTTTCGGTTCTATTGTAGGCACAGGAAAGCAATATATGCCTTGGATTCATATTGATGATTTGTGCGCTATTTATTTACAGGCAATTATTAATCTTGATATGAAAGGTTCTTATAATGCTGCTGTTTGTGATGATACAACCAATGCTATTTTCTCTAAAACTATGGCTAATGTATATGGGTATTCTATCTGGTTGCCTAAAATACCAACTTTTGTAGTACGATTAATCACGGGAGAAATGGGTGAAATTATATTAACTGGACAACGTGTTTCTTCTAATAAAATAGAAAGTGCTGGTTTTAAATTTGAATATTTAAATTTAAAACCAGCACTTTTAGTGTGTTTAAAATAACTTAAATAAGTCGAAAGTTTTAAAGTCTTAAAGTCAAAAGTACCGAGATTTGTTTAAAACCATTTAAGTAATATCAGTTCATTTAAGTTTAAAACTAATGAATCACACTTATATTTACTTACATCACTTATATGGTTAAAAGAACTCGTTAACTTTTATTTCATCACTCCTACCAAACTTGTGTTTACAGTTTTGGATATTTTGTTTTCTATCATAGAAGGTATTTTAATATTAAAATCGTCTGTATTAAGCGGAAAAAACGAAGTTATTTCAATGCCTTGGGGTACTTTTTTAAGTATAGCACTTACGACTATTTCTTTTGTTTTACCGTGAATTTGAAGTTTCCCTTTAATGGTATATTCTTTTGGGGTTTCATCAATATCTTTCATGTCGAATTTTCCAATTTTGCCTTTAAAAACAGCTTTCGGATATCGATCACTTTCGATATAATTTTCATTAAAATGGGTTTCCATTAAATCCATTTTAAATCGAAAATCTTTCATCACAGCCACGCAAACAAAACTACTTGTTTCTGGCTCTATAACCACAATTACCGATTTATTGACTGCGTTTACCTCTTCGAAAAAAGGAACTGAAGCTTCAAAATTAAGAACACCAATTGCAGTTCTTATTCTATTTTGTGCTACAATAAAGTTAACGGTAAGTAATAGAATTAAAAAAGTACTTTTTTTCATAATCTTCAGCAATTAGAATTAAACATATTGCAAGATATTTTTTTGAAAAAAGCCTATTGACAAAAACAAACCAACAACAGACATGAATCAAAAAGGAACTGTTCAGGAAAGGCATTCGAGCATAAAAAATACTTAAATCCTCTTTCTTAAAGTTACGTATTTTAATTCTTTTTGGTTCTTAAAACATTCCCAAAAATTGCATAAAGAACTATTTTAATTTAACTCTAGTAAAACATTGTATTTGTTTAAAGATGCTAATGTTTCTATAGAACTATAATTGTATTCTTCTGCGTGGTTTTCTACTTCTTTTTTAACCTCAATGTGTTTCAGAGCTTTACAAAAACGTCTTACTTCTTCAAGATTTGATAATATAAGTCCTGGTACGAGAACGCTCTTTCCTTCTTTGTCTTTAGCAACCATTGTAAAATAAGAGGAGTTACAATGTTTTATTGCTCCTGTTTGTATATTTTCGGCCTCGACACGAATACCAACAATCATAGAACTTTTACCTACATAATTTACTGAGGCTTTCATGGTTACCAATTCTCCTACTTCAATAGGTTTTAAAAAATTTACTGTATCAACTGAAGCTGTTACACAATAATGTCCTGAAAACTTAGAGGCGCAAGCAAAAGCAATCTGATCTAGCAATGATAATATATATCCTCCGTGTATTTTACCACTAAAATTAGTGTGTGAAGGAAGCATTAATTCGGATATGCTTATTCTTGAACAGGCTACTGTTTTAAAGTTTGTATTTGTACTCATATTCTATATTATTTTACATTAAATGGAGAATCTTCTTTTTCTACCGCTTTTACAAAAAAACGCGTTTCTCCCCACCAAGGAAATGTTTTATATTTTTCGACATACTCCAGTTTTACATAACCTCCCTGAAGTACTTTTAAATCTTCGATAACTTTTTTATCACCATCTAAAACAGAGAAAGAGAATATTTGTGCCCCCGAAATTCCTTGACTTAGTTCTCCTTCCCAAGTTTTCATCATAACTCCTTTATGACTCAGTCTTATTAATTCGCCCGAACGGATTCCTGTACTATAAGGTACATAATAAATAAAACTAAAATACCCAATTAGAGCTATAGCTGCAATACCAATGATAATTCCCAGAAATCGTTTCATCCAAATATTTGTTTAAAATTTTAGTTTTCGTTATTATTTGCTCTTGTCAATATATTCTCTGGAAGTGACTTCTTGGCCTTTGCTCCCATTTTCTTTAACTTCTCTACACTTGTAATTAAATTTCCTCGACCATCAACTAGTTTGCTCATTGCATTTTCGTATTCCGTTTTAGAGTCATTTATTTTATTTCCAATTTTAATTAAATCTGCAATAAAACCTTCAAACTTATCGTATAATGCACCGGCTTGTCGGGCAATTTCAAAAGCATTTTCTTGTTGTTTTTGGTTTGTCCACATACTATCTATTGTTCGCAAAGTAGCTAATAGTGTAGTTGGCGTAACAATTACAATATTTTTTTCGAAAGCTTTATTATATAAGGTAGTATCTTCATTTAATGCTATCGCAAAAGCGGGCTCTATCGGAATAAAAAGCAAAACAAAATCCGGACTTTCTATTTGATATAAATCGTGGTAATTTTTGTTTCCCAGTTGCTCAACATGTCTTTTTATCGACTGGACATGTTCTTTTAAATAATCAGATTTTAAATTGTCATTTTCTTCATTAATCCATTTTTCATAAGCCGTTAAAGAAACTTTAGAGTCTACAATCATTTTTTTACCATCTGGCAAATGAATCACAACGTCGGGAAGCACACGAAGACCAATCTCATTGGTAAAACTTTGTTGCACTTCATATTCTCTTCCTTTTTCTAAACCTGATTTTTCAAGAACTCGTTCTAATACTAATTCCCCCCAATTCCCTTGCATCTTGCTATCTCCTTTTAGGGCTTTGGTTAAGTTGAGTGTTTCTTTACTCATTTGAGCATTCATCTCACTTAATCCTAATATTTGTTGACGCAATGCTGCATGATAATCAATACTCTCTTTGTGTGTATCCTCTACTTTCTTTTCAAAACCAATGATTTTATCTTGTAGTGGCAACAAGATATTTTTCATGTTCTCATTATTCTGAGCAGTAAATTTTGTCGATTTTTCTTCGAGTATTTTATTGGCTAAATTTTCAAATTCTTTTGTGAATTTTTCCTGAAGTTGTTCTACTTCATTTTTTTGTTCTTTATGACGTTCCCATAAGTTTTCGAAATCTACTTCTTTTTTAGAAAGCTGAATCGCCAGACTATCTTTTTCGGTACGGATAACTTCTTTATCAGAATTTGTTATTTGAAGTTGTTTCTCTAAGCTATTTTTTTCTGATAAAAAATGTTCTTTTTGCTGCTGAAACTGGTTTGTTAAAGCAATTAATTTTTCATTTAAACTTACTTTTTCTGATTGAAATCTAGCCGAGAAAATAAGTTTCCCTACAAAAATCCCAATGACCAAAGCAACAATAAAAATCAATAAAAAGGGAACTAGATTCGACATAAAGGATTTTTAAAAAAGTAAAAGTACACAATAATATGTAGTTCTAGAGAGGAGAAAATATTTTTTTGTCTTTAAAATGAGCATCCATTTTATACTATTTATCACTAGAAATTGGAATGCAAAAATTATTTTAAAAAATAATGATATTATTGACGCAACCTTTTTATCATTATAT
Organism: Flavobacterium sp. KMS; assembly: GCF_000813005.1. Classification (GTDB taxonomy): domain Bacteria; phylum Bacteroidota; class Bacteroidia; order Flavobacteriales; family Flavobacteriaceae; genus Flavobacterium. Next base: position 17,912 of record NZ_JSYP01000004.1, read on the forward strand.
CATCTATAAGGTATAATCTTTTAAAATATAAAAAATGAAAAAAATTATTTTAGGTCTATTTGTCGCTTTAGGCATTAGTTCTTGTTCTATGAATAATGACAATGATTATCAAAACTGCGGTGATTTTAGTAACGTTGCTTTTTCAGGTTTCCCGATAGAATGTAACTATACAATAAAAGAAATCCCTACAAAGCCAACAGCTATAGCAATAAGATCACAAGAAAAAATGGATTCTTTTTTTACTAAAAATCCTAATCCTTGCCCAACTCCTATAAATCCTAATATCGATTTTACTAAAAATAATTTGATCGGAATTTTTGCTGGACCGAAACCAAGTGGTGGATATGAAATAAAAATTACTTCTATAGTTGAGAATTCTTGTGAAGTAATTGTACAATATTATGAGAAAGAACCTCTAGCAAATGAAGTCGTTACTAGTGAAGTAACAAATCCTTATGATTTGGTTTTAATCCCGAAAACAGACAAGCCTGTTTATTTAAATAAAATAAGCCAGAATAAAAACTTTGCAATTATAGGAAGTTATAGTGGTCAATGTACTGGCGCTAGCTGTCAATTATTTTTCAATATTAACAATTTAAACGTACTACATTATCTTAATGTTACTTCTGGGAATTATGATTTTACCAAATATAATTATGAAGCATTAACTAAAAAAGGTGATTATACTGAATTTGTAAAATTAGTTCCTGCTGAAATTTTAAACTTAGCTGGAGGTACTACGAAGACCTACGGCACCCCAGATTCAGCTAATCAAGGTGGAATTTATTTTGAACTAAACCAAGGGGATAAAGTAATTAAAGTATTCATAGACAATAATAACACTTCAGACCAAGGATCTGAAATAATTGCATTTAAGAAAGTAATAAAGGATAAAATTGCAGTATTGAGAAAGTAAAGTAACTTTGCAGCAAAAAAATTAACAAAAATTTATTATTTCCTTAAAATGAAAAAAACAATTTTAGCTCTTCTAGTTATTATTTCTGTTTCAACTTATTCATCAAATGTAATTTTCAAGTCAGATAAAGCCACTATACTTGCTGGAAGTTGGGTTTGGCAAAAATCAACTGGAGGCCAAAATGGTAGTTATACCTCAACTCCTAAAACTCTTGGGAGTACAAAAAAGCTTGTTTTTACAACCGATGGTAAAGTTATTACATATAAGAACAATGTTGAGATAAGAAATAGCAACTATCAACTTACTAAGGGTATTAGTGTATTTGATAATTTAGAACATGATTTAATCACTTTTGAAGGAATAACATATGTTATCGAAAAATTAGATTCCCGTAATCTAGTTATTGTAAACAATTTCCCTGACGGCTACAGTTCTACTTTCAAAAAGTAGCATCCTGAAACACAAACACTATTGCAATCTAATATACTTTAAAATTATTTTTTGGAAGACAATTTAGACTTACTTATAAAAAAGTGCATTGACAATGACAGAGGAGGGCAATTGAGAATTTATCAATTGTTCTCGCCTGTATTGTATGGAATTTGTCTAAAATATATGAAGAATGAAGATGATGCTAAAGATGTTTTTCAGGAGTCTTTTATAATCGTTTTTCAAAAAATTAAACAATATAAATTTGAAGGTAGTTTTGAGGGATGGATGAAACGAATTTTTATCAATAAACTCATCGAAACCTTAAAGAAGAAAAAAAGAGATTACCATTTTCTCGATGTCTTTGATCCAGAAACAGAAATTATCGAAGAAGAAGAGCTTGAAACTATTCCGATAACACAAGAAAAACTAATCGAATATATTCAGGATTTACCCGATCAATACCGAATGGTTTTTAATCTTTTTGTTTTTGAAAAGATGAAACACAAAGAAATTGCAGAAATGCTCCAGATTACAGAAGGAACTTCTAAATCAAACTTAAATAGGGCTAAGAAAATATTACAAACAAAAATTTTGGCCGTATTAAATTTTAAAACAGCATGAAAAAGAAAAAAATAGAAGATATTTTTTCTTCAATAGAAAATTTTTCTAGTGTACCACCACCAGAATTATGGGCTAAAATTGAAGAAGAACTAGATAAACCTAAAAAGAAAAAGGTAGTAGCCATTTGGTGGTCGCTAGCGGCTAGTCTTTTAATAGGTTTAGCTATCACGTCTGGTCTATATTTTAACTCGAATGAAAATGATATTTTATTAAAGGATAACAATGTTGTCATAGATTCTCAAGAAAGTAATTCAAAATCGAATCCTACTACTCCATCTACAATTAATACTACTCCTTTAAATAATAAAGCTACAATAACGGTTGCTGAATCTGATAGTTCGGTAGCTAACAAAACATCAAACAACAATCAAGAATCGACTAAAACTGTAACAAGTTCAATCAACAAAAAAGATAAGCCTTCATTACAATTAACCAATGAAACTATCTCAATAGCTGAATCATCATCTAAAAACAAAGCTAAAACCTCATCACGTAACGAAGTTAATAGCAATTTTAATGAGGCTAAAAACGAAGAAATTGTTTTAAATAACAATACTCAATCATCATCAAAAAACGACACAAACACTTCTTCAGCTAAACAGAATAATACTGAAGTTGGTAGTACTATAAACAAGAATAAAACTGAAGTAATTGCTTTAAACAACAATATTCAATCATCATCAAAAAACGACATAAACACTTCTTCAGCTAAACAAAATAATACTGAAGTTAATCACACTATAAGCAAGAATAAAACTGATGCAATTGCTTTAAACAACAATGTTCAATCATCAAAAAACGACATAAACACTTCTTCAGCTAAACAAAACAATACTGAAGTTCGTAGTACTATAAACAAGAATAAAACTGAAGCAATTGCTTTAAACAACAATATTCAATCATCATCAAAAAACGACACAAACACTTCTTCAGCTAAACAAAATAATACTGAAGTTGATAATACTATAAACAAAAATAAAACTGAAGCAATTGTTTTAAATAATAGTTCTGAAAAAAGTCTAGTATCTTATAACGATTCATTGAATAAAGCTCAAATAGCACTTGAACTACAACAATTAGAGAACCGATTAAATAATAAAGAAGACAACGAAGGGGTAAAAACTGAAAAAGAAATTCTGAAAGAAAAATGGTCTGTTGGTCTTTATGCTGGTTTAGTAAATTCTGAGAATTATGGCAATAAAAAAGCCTTGGGTAATGATATTGAGTCTAAACAGAATACTGGGTATGGCGTAAAAACAAATTACAAGCTTAATAAAAAATGGGCTGTAAGTTCTGGTTTAAAAATTAATGAATTAGGACAATCTGTAGCCAATGTATCTTATTATAACAAACAACAAAATGTATTATCTGCAGGAATTATAAATGATTTTTTCATTTCAAACCCTAGTGTTGAATATATTTCGACAAATAGAAATTATGTTTTTTCATCAGACAATAGCAGTCAAAAAATTCAAAGTAGTAATGCGGGAAATCAAACTGGGAATCTTGATCAACAATTGCAATACCTAGAAATGCCTCTTGAAGTTTCTTACTCTGTCTTAAATACAGGCAAGGCAGATATTAGACTTAATACTGGTGGTTTTATAGGAAAGTTAATTTCCAACGAAGTTTTTTTAGATGGTAACTCGATAGGAGGAAATCTAGATGTAAACAACTTTGTATATGGCTCTAAATTTAGCAGTACTTTACAGTATGAAGTCTTCAAAAAAACTCATTTTTTTGTAGAACCTGGTGTGAATTATTATATCAATCCATTAAAAACACAATCGTTTAACCAATTTCAGTGGGGTCTGAATTTTGGGGTTAATTTTGGGTTTTAATTAGTTTGTTTTAATTCTCTCTTTATTATAATACGCTTACACCAATTATTATACTGTAAAAAAAATGCTAGATTCTTAAAGTAGAATCTAGCATTTTTAATTTATAAAACCTTTCACTTATTTTTTTATAATCTTATCTTTAAAAACAACTTTGTTATTTTCTGATAAAGTATAAATGTAGATACCCGTTTTTAAATCACTTATCTGGATTACCGAAGTACTACTTTCCTGTCCTCCATTTACATCAACAGGTTTTCCTATCATGCGACCTGTTATGTCATAAAGTCTTAACTTAAGTTTCTTGTCTTCATTAGTTTTCACAAGAACATTAACTACATCTGTTGCTGGATTAGGATATGCTTTTACTGCAAAACCATTCTTAGTTTCAAAATCTATTGTACCTAAAGTAGATCCTTTTAATTCAAAACGAGCAATTACTGGTCCGTGATCAGATGTTGTATTTACATAATTATTTATATCAGAACGTGGATCGTAAACTGCTGTTGAATTAGCGATATATTCACTATTTAATTCGTTAGAAATAATTATATGATCCAAGAAACCTCCTGAACTTAAAAAACTAAAAGCTCCTGCTTTACTAATATCTAGAGTTAAAGCATTATAACGATCTGTATCCTTAACTATTTTCTCGTATGAAGAAGGTAAAACATCATTAATAACTGTTTTTTTTACATCATCATTAAGATCTCCTAAAATAATGAAGTTGGTATCTGGATAATTAGCATCCAAACTATCTTTTAAAACTTCAGTATCGTATTTTCTCATATTATACTTTGAGATATCACTTCCACTATTAGCACGTGCATGAATATCGATAAGCGTAATTTCTTTCTTTACTCCACCAATGTTCGTTTCTATATCAACCATAAATGGCAATCTTCCCGATGAGAAAAAGTTATCACCACTACCATCTGTACTTGGATAATTAGCCAGCGTTACAGTTTTTGCACGTATTTGATCATATAATTTACTAAACATTACTCGTGTCTTTTTTACTGTAACTGTTTTTGTATTATAAATTACTACTAGTTTTTGTGGTGGAAAATTATCTTGAGGCTCATTAAACGAATAGGACCAATTAGGAGAAATTACTTTATCAAATGTTTTACCGTTAACATTTAATTTTGTTATTAAAATATCGACAGAAGGATCATCAGACACTTCTTGCACAACATATACATCGGCATCCATCTTATTCATTACTTTGGCAACATTCTCAATTTGCAAAGCATCATCTATAGGTCCAAATTCTTTTTTATCTGCACCAATTACATTACTTCCAAAAAACTCAAGATTATACGTTACAATATCAAAAGTATCTTCTTTTGGCAAAGAAGAACCTTTTAATGTTCCAATTTTCTCATTTAATCCTGCTCCTGTTACAGTCAATCTACCTGCAATAGTTAACTCTTTTGTAGAAGGCGCAAATCTTGCATAAATTGTTTTCCCAAGCAATGCATCGGCTTCACTTACAGTAACACTTGATAAAAAGCTAGAATTATCAAGAGATAATTGATAATCTAGTGGAGCGGCAATAGTAATATCACCGTAACCGCCAGCTTTAAAAATAAAAGTTTTACTAGTAGAAACTGTATTAGGGCTCACATCTCCAAAATCTAAATTAGGATTTGAAGCTACAAATGCCAATTCATTTGTTATAGCTACATCATCAATTGTCCATTCAGCAGCATTACCAGTTCCTCCACCTATTGTAGTTTCGTAAACCCAAGCTACATAAGTATGATCTGTTTTGAACGCTCCTAAATCAATATATTGAGATTGTACATAAGCAGCTGTTGTTACAGGAAAATTACCGTCTATTTCTGTCCAACTAGCAGTTTCAGGGCTACTTTTTCCATCATAATTTGTAGAAACCATTAATTTTAAACTTGGTCCTGCATAATATTTACGAGCGTAAAATGATAACAGAGGAAATTTATTAAAACTATCTAATCGTAATTTTGGTGAAATCAACCAATCATTACTTCCTCCATTATCTGAATATCCATTCATAACTACAGCTCCGGGAGCTGAATTAGCATTTGTTGTAGTGCTTTTCCATTTATTAGTAGAACCAGCTACACTATAAGATGTCCAACCACTATTGGTGAAAACATTAGCATCATTAAAATCCTGAACGTAAGGGTTAATTCCAAAACCTGATACAGTCACTATTTTAATGGCTGCACCTACAGATTGATTAGTAATTTGTCCTGTAAAACTACCAAGTGCATTTGGTGTAAAACGTACATAAACTATTGGCGTAGCATTTCCGTTAAAATCAGATACACTATATGTTACTGAAGGCACAAAAGTGATATTATCCTTAGATACTGCAAAATTAGTTGGTGCTGTAACTGTTACTGGATTATTAAGATTATCTCCTCCTATTTGGTAACTTAGAACCGATGAAGTAAAGTTTGGTTCTTCGACACCCAAATTAATTGCTGTAGTTGTTGTAGTTATTTTTGGCGACACAACAGCAGGAGTGGTCGCATCTATTTTGTTTACAATTGCTTGTATGTTTCCATGTGGATCTTCAGAAATAGAGTAAACACTATATGCTGTATTTAGTGTTAAACCTGTGATTGTTTTTGAATAAACCAATGCTTTATCTGTGATATCTAATACTCCAGATTGTAAAGCAGCTGTTCCACTTGCGTTGAAACCACTTTTTACTTGCGCTGCAGTAGGCGCTGCATCGCTAGCTGATACTAATACATAATATGTTTTCCCTACCTCATCAATTTGATTATGAAAATCAAACTCATCTGATAATACATTATCTATTTTTGGATAACTTACTACGTTTACTGGAGCTTCATCATCTTTTTTGATATCTATATTATCGATTGCAAAAGAAGGGCGTGCGTTAACACCTCCTGCATCTCTAACAATCCATCTTATTTGAACTACAGATTGGTTATCACATTCAGGTGGCAAAGTTACTTTTATTGTCTTTAAATTTAGAGGGGTAGTAACTCCTGTACCTGTTTGTAATTTTTCACCACTTAAATAAGCTGTTTCTAATAGAGAAATAAAAGGTCCTGTAATACCAATCCTGTATTGCAAAGCCATCTCATTCTTACGGGTACTAGTCGTTCCATCATACGGATTACGAATTTCCATCGCATCATATTTAACCTGAATTCCTTTCAAATCTTTAGTTACAAAAGCAAATCCAATTGCTAAATCAAGTTTACCAGTATTTAAAATACCGATTTTACCGCCATAATTATGGATATTCCCACTATTATTACTTGCTGAACTGCTTTTTAATAAATCTCTATCTCCAACCAAAGTAGTACTATAAGTAGTTTTAGGTGAATCTAAATTTGCAGCCCATCCTTGAAAACCTTTAACAAAAGGCAAAAAAGCTGTTGAACTGGCGGGTAATGTCTCAAAATTTTGCAAATAAGGCAAAGGTTGAGGCTCGGGATTTGTTTGTGCAAAAAGATTTGCTGAAAAGCAATAAAAAAAACTTAAAAAAGCCATTAAATGGCGCAAAGAGTAGTGGTTTTTCATACGTTAAAAATTAGTGTTTTTAGAGTTCAAATTTATTGTCTTTAAAGTTAAGCGAATATTATAAAACTTTAAAGTTATTGCTTAAACCTTTATAAATATTTAGCACCAAACTACATAATAAATATTAATTATTTCAGATATCCATAAAAATTATGCAGCTTAAACGAATAATTCTTATTGAATTACACTTTAAGCTTTAGACACAAACTACTCAATAAACCCAGTAATCATAAGGCTTTTCAATCAAAAACAACACTAAATTAAATCTTCTAAAACAAACCTTTTACATTCATAAAATAGTAAACACAAAAGTAATTTTCAAAAATTGTATTTTTATTAATAATTCCTAAAACAACATATCATGAGCTTCTTCAAAATCAAAACTTGTTGGTCTAATGCCGAGTTTATTGTGTTAAAACTTTGTATCGCTTCGGCATATATTTTAATCGGAACTTATTTTCATGATTTTTTTAGCAACTATTATGTTCCGTTAATCCTCTTATTTAGTATTACTGTAATCTGGTCTGTTTATTTATGGCTGAATAAAATGAAAAACAATAAGCAGTAATATCTATAAATTGGAATTACTTGTGAAACAAAACTATCTTTGCACAAAAATTCCAGCATGTCGCATCAACATTTTATTCTTTTTAAACCATACGGTTATTTAAGTCAGTTTATATATGAGCTAAAAAGAAAGAAGAAACTTTTGGGTGAATTACATAATTTCCCAGAAGGTACAATGGCTATTGGCAGACTTGATGAAGATTCGGAAGGTTTGCTTTTACTAACTACTGATGGAAAAGTAAGTGAACAGATAAGAAGCAAGAAAGTCGACAAAGAATACTATGTTCAAGTAGATGGAATTATTACTCCTGAAGCAATCGAAGAATTACAAAAAGGAGTTGAAATTGGTTTTGATGGCGGGAAATATAAAACCAAACCTTGCTCTGCTTTCATCGTTACCGAAATTCCTGATTTTGGCCCGAGAGCAAAAAAAATCAGAGATGAACGACATGGACCAACTTCATGGGCCTCGATAACTGTAAATGAAGGTAAGTTTCGTCAAGTGCGAAAAATGACTGCTGCTGTTGGTTTTCCTACTTTACGATTGGTACGTGTTCGTATAGGAAATGTATATTTGCAGGGCTTAAAAGCTGGAGAAGTTTTAGAAGTACCCGATTTTAAATTAGAAAATTAATTAGAGAATATGTCAATGTAAAAATTAGATAATTCCCAAATTAACGATTAACCGAATAAACAAATTAAATAATGCTGAATATAGTTCTCGTAGAACCCGAAATACCTAATAATACTGGAAATATTGGTCGCTTGTGCGTTGGTACAGAAAGCCGATTGCATTTAGTACATCCTTTTGGATTTGTTATAAATGATAAAAACTTAAAACGTTCCGGATTGGATTATTGGGTTCATCTTGATGTAACCGAATATCAGAATGTAGCGGAATGGAAAGCTCAAATTCCAGATTTATCTCGTGTTTTCCTCATGAGTTCTCATGCCGAAAAATCATATCTTGAAACTGATTTCCTAGATGGTGATTGGTTGGTTTTTGGAAAAGAAAGCGTAGGATTGAGCAAGGAAGTTTTAGAACAATTCGAAAATCATCTTACGATTCCGATGTCGTCCCTAATAAGAAGTTTTAATATTGCAAATTCGGTTGCGTTTGTGGTGGGTGAAGCTAAGAGACAGATTGGGCTGAAGGTTTAAGCGATTATTTGTTTAATCGTTTAATCGGATCTGACATCGATTTCCTTCCTGCAAATAGGTGTTAAATTATTTTAACTATAGATTAAAAGATTGCAATGATTATTTTAAATACGGTATTTATATTTATACCTACAAGGTTGAAAAAAACCTTGCATGATAGTTCTCATGATTTCTAGCCCTGATAGTAGCGGCATCCTTTTATTTTTTTCCTTTAAAAAAATAAAAGATATAGCAGATAGCAGGATTAGCTCCAGAAAAAAACATGAATTCTAAGTAATCACAAACTTCCCTTTTTCGGCATCAAATTTAATATGGTCGTCTTTGAATAAAGTTGCAAAACTTCCTGTTGCAATTAAGTTACAAGGTTCGTCTTGTATAAAGGCTTCGGGTGTCATAATAATCATTTCGTCGCTTAATTGTATTGCTAAATCAATATCATGTGTAGAGAACAAAATGCATTTCCCCGTTTCGTGAGTTAGTTTCTTAAGCAACTTAAACAAAGCTACTTTATGCAATAAATCGAGATGTGTAGTTGGTTCATCTAGAATAATAAGTGGCGTGTCTTGTGCTAAAGCTCGTGCAATTAATACTTTTTGCAATTGCCCGTCGCTTATTTCGTAATGTTTTTTGTGTGATAAATGACTTATTTGTGTAAGCTCTAATGCCTCGTTTACTTTAGTAATATCATACTGTGTCAAAGTCCCAATCCAGTTAGTATAAGGTTGGCGCCCTAAAGCCACTAATTCGAAAACGGATAGATTGCTTGGCGGTAATTTTTCGGTTAAAACAATGCTTAAGTTCTGTGCTAAATCGAGTGGTTTATATTCGAATACGTTCTTATCATTTAGCAAAACTGTGCCCGATAATGGATGTTGAATCCCTGTTATTGTTCGTAACAATGTCGATTTACCGATTCCGTTTGCACCAATTAAAGCAATAAGTTTTCCAGGTTCTAAATTCAGGTTTAAGTTTTGAGCAATAGTCACAGTTGCTTTCTTGGACTTATAGCCAATACTTAAGTTTGAAGTTGATAGGATACTTTTCATTTTCTTTAAGGTGTTAAGGACTAAAAAATCATTCTAATCTTTTTAATCTGTGGCAAAAAAATTAACCGCAAAGCTCACAAAGCTGTTGCAAAAACGTTTACTCAAAATTTCTTTTTCGGACTAATAACCAAATTACTACTGGCGCTCCAATTATAGATGTTATCGCATTAATAGGCAATGTAGTTTCTAATCCTGGTAATTGTGATGCGATATCGCAAAACAACATAATTATTCCTCCATAAAAAAGGGTACTCCAATATAAAATAGCATGATTACTGGTTCTAAATGTAAGCTTTGCTATATGTGGAACGGCTAGTCCTATAAAAGCAATTGGCCCAGCAAAAGCAGTAACACTTCCTGCTAAAATACTTGTGGCAAAAATAATTACAAGTCTTGTTCTCTTAAAATTAAGTCCCATGCTTTTGGCATAATTCTCTCCAAGTAACAATGCATTTAATGGTTTAATACTACTCGCACTTAAAAGTAAACCAATACTAACACTCACTGCTAAAACTATAATCGATGACCAGGAAAGATTTCCTAGACTTCCTAGTGACCAAAAAGTGAATTTCTGTAATTGTTCAGCTGAACTAAAATAGGTTAAAACCCCAACAATGGCACTGGTAAAACTACCAAACATAAGCCCGACTATTAAAATAGCCATTGTATTTCGTAATCGTTGTGATACTAATAAAACCAGTAATAAAACCGAAATACTCCCTAATGTCGATGCAATTACAATCCCGTAGCTTGATAGCAAAATTGTATTTAAGAATGAAGGCAGTAAACCAGCTCCCAAAATCACAATTGCTACTGCTAATATCGCTCCGGAGCTTAATCCTAAAACATCGGGACCAGCCAATGGATTTCTGAATAATGTTTGCATCAACAAACCACTTATCGATAAACCTACACCAACTAATACTGCGGTAATTGCTTTAGGCAAACGATAATTAATTATGATATATTCCCATGTCGATTTACTTGCTTCTCCTCCTGTTAAACTGGTATAAACTTCTTTAAAAGGAATTGTGATAGACCCGAAACTAATGTCCAGAAAGAATAATAACAAAAGTGCTAAACCGAGTATAAAGAACAAGATTGTATTTCGCTTTTGATTCGCCAATTGGATTTAGTTTAATTTAGATGCAAAAGTAAATTCATAACTTGGCAATAACTCAGGATGAAATATCTTAATGTAATCTTTCAGCACTAAATCTGGTCGGCTTGGAGCTAATTCATAATAAATTGTTCCTCCAGTTGCTCCAAATTTATTCTCGAAAGTATATATGTTTTTTGTTTTAAAGGCATCAAACTGGCTGTAATGTGGATTACTTTTTTCTAATTCCGTTAATGATTTAAAAGAACCTGTCGCAATCCAGACTGAAGCTGTTTTGGCTTTGTCTAATATTTTTTCGAATGATAATCCCAGACTTCCTGTTCCCTCTAGATTTGCCCATAAATAATCGGCTTTGGCATCGGCCATAAATTGTGCTACCCAACTATTTCCCTTGGCAACATACCATTGGTCCATATACATTGAGCCATATAAAACGGTTGAAGTTGCTTTCTTAGAAGCTACTAATTTCTTAGCTTCGTTATAACTGGTTACAATTTTATCAAAAAGCTCTTTGGCTTGTGCTTCTTTTCCAAATAAAGCACCGTAAAGTTTTATCCATTCGGCTTTTCCTAGTGGAGATTGCTCCATCCAATCGGCCTGAATTAGTACTTTTAAACCGCTTTTTTGTAAATTATCTAACATTGGATTGTTATTATCAACTCCGAAAGTGACAATTAAATTTGGTGCTAATTCGATAAGTTGCTCGATATTTAATTTTTCGTTTTGACCAACATTTTTCACAGAACCTTTATCTATTAATTTTCTGGTTTTCTCTGAAGAAATATAGTCGGTATGCGGGAAACCTACCAAATTATTCTCGACATTAAGCATTTCTAAAAACGGAATATTGGTTGTTGATGTTACTACAATTGTTTGTAACGGAATCTGGATTGTAGTATAACTTTTTAAACTATCTGGCACAACTCCATCTTTTTCTTTTAATACATAAGTATAATCCTTTCCTGCATCTGGCCAAGGATTTGTAACTTTTACAACTGAATATCCAGTGAATTTTTTTATAGAAAGTCCCGAAGCATATTCGATACTGTTTTGTCCTATTTCGGATTTTATTTCTGGTGTACTTTCGTTTTTCTTACATCCTATTAATACTAAAAATGAGAAAAGAAAAACAGCTTTATGTAATGATGACTTCATAGGTAGTTACTATTTGTTTTTAAAGAAATTATGGAATTATTATTCTATATCATATCTGATTTTGAATCATACAATTTCCTATTTTACAATTTGGATAGCGACAAAGGTAGCGCAATTTCTAAATTTCTTGTTTACTTTTAAACGTAAAAAATTGAACAAATAGTATCTTTGCAGTATGAATGGTCTTAAAGTAAAAAACTGCTCAAGCTGCGGAACTGCATTTAATTGCGGTGATTCTCCCGACGGAAATAAATGTTGGTGCAACAACTTCCCTCCTATTTTTGTACCTTCGGATGTTGTGGATTGTTTGTGCCCAAATTGTTTTAAAAATGCCTGTGCGGTAAAAATAGATGATTTTGTAAATACAATCACTCCCGAAATTGCAACTGACAATAAAGCTTCGGCTTTGCCAAAAAACAATACACTTATTGAAGGAATCGATTATTATCTGGAAAACGGAAATTATGTTTTTAAGGAATGGTTTCATCTGAAAAGAGGAAGCTGTTGCGGAAACAAATGTCGACATTGCCCTTACTTATTTAAAAGAATAAACACGAATTTCACCAATTAACACGAAAGAAATAGTTGGTGCAATTGCGTTAGGGATAGTAGTGGTATCCTTTTATTTTTTTCTTTAAAAAATAAAAGATATAGTGAATAGCCCGCCCGAAGGGAACGCCCTTCTTAAATTTACAATTAAAAACTAACAATTAAAAAAAGATGGTTTACTTGATTACTGGTGGTGAGCGTTCGGGGAAAAGTGGTTATGCACAAGAACTGGCTTTGCAACTTACAAATGCACCAATGTATGTGGCAACAGCTCGAAAATGGGATGAAGATTTCCAGAATCGAATTGATCGTCACCAACAAGAACGCGACGAACGCTGGACAAATATTGAGAAGGAAAAACATTTGAGCGAAATTGATTTTTCGGGTAAAGTAGCTTTGATTGATTGTGTAACGCTTTGGTTAACTAACTTTTTTGTAGATACAAAAAATGATGTTGCATTATCTCTTGAAGAAGCTAAAGCTGAGTTTCTAAAAATAGCCAATCAGCCAGATTCTACTTTGATAATTGTAACTAACGAAATCGGAATGGGACTTCATGCTGATACGCACGTAGGAAGAAAATTTACAGAATTACAAGGTTGGATGAATCAGTTTTTGGCTAAAAATGCCGATACTGTTGTACTTATGGTTTCGGGAATTCCCGTTACAATAAAAGGATAGTTGAGGCCATGGGCTGTGAGCTTTGGGCTTTGAACCTTTGCGACTTTGAACCTCTTAAAAAGAAAAAACATGAGCTATTTAGATGATATATTAAAATCACGCCGCGATACACGCCATTTTACTAATGACGAGGTCCCTGATGAAGTTATTCAAAATGCTTTACAAGCTGGACATTGGGCGCCTTCGGTGGGTTTAACAGATGCAACTAAGTATTACATCATAAAATCGGATGAAGTTAAAAAAGCTATCAAAGATTTATTTTTGGATTATAATAAAAAAGCGGAGTTATTAACCGATGACGAGGAGCAAAAAGAACGCTATAAATCCTTGAAGCTGGAAGCTATAGAAGAGGCTCCTATCGGGATGATAATTGCTTATGACCGCTCGGTGCTAAACAATTTTACTATAGGAACTGTTGGTAGTAATGAAGCTGTAAAATTTAGTTCGGTTTGTGCTGCCCAAAATATCTGGTTATCACTTACGGAGCAAGGTTATGGTATGGGTTGGGTTTCTATTTTAAATTATTATCAGTTTAAGAAAATAATTGATTTACCTGAAAATATAGAACCGCTTGGTTATTTCTGTATTGGTAAACCTGCGACAAACTACGATAATCAACCCATGTTGCAGCAATTAAAGTGGAAACAAAAATCGGAAACTTTTGATTGTACCGAAATCAAAACTATAAATGAGAGTCTTATTCCGAAATTAGATTTTGATAATAAACCTAAAGTCGAAGTTAAAAGCTCTTTTAAAGAAGCGCTACAGCATAAAATCGATTCAAAAACTAAACCTATTGGAGCTTTAGGTATTTTAGAAAAGCTGGCATTCCAAATAGGAACAGTTTTTCAAACTCTGGAACCTGAGATTATAAAACCAAATATTGTTGTTTTTGCAGCAGACCACGGTATTGCCAATCATGGCGTGAGTGCTTATCCGCAAGATGTAACCCGACAAATGGTTGGTAATTTCCTAGAAGGCGGTGCAGCAATAAATGTTTTTTGTAAACAAAATAAAATTGAACTTTCTATCGTAGATGCTGGTGTAAATTATGATTTCCCTACAAATGCGAATTTAATTAATGCTAAAATTGCCAAAGGAACTCAATCCTTTTTACACGCTCCCGCAATGAGCGAAACCGAATTACAATTGTGTTTCTTGAAAGGTTCAGAAATTGTAGATTCTGTTGCAAAAACAGGAAGTAATTGCATTGGTTTTGGCGAAATGGGTATTGGTAACACATCTACAGCTTCGGTTTTAATGAGTGTTTTAACAGGTTTTTCTATAGAAGAATGTGTTGGAAAAGGAACTGGAGTTGATGAAGAAAAATTAATTCAGAAGCAGGAAATCCTAAAAAAAGCCATTGAAAATTATTCCGGTCAAGCCGAATTAAAAGTACAACTCGCCTATTTTGGTGGTTTTGAAATCATACAAATGGCCAGCGGAATGTTAGCCGCTTATAAAAACAATATGCTAATTCTGGTAGATGGTTTTATTTGCACTGTAGCATTTTTAATTGCTTATAAAATAAATCCTGAAATCAAGAAAAATGCTATTTTCTGTCATTCTTCAGCCGAACAAGCACATCAGAAATTATTAGATTATCTAGAAGCACAATCGGTTTTACAACTAGATTTACGCTTAGGCGAAGGAACGGGCTGTGCAATTGCTTTACCTATATTACAATCGGCAATTACTTTCCTGAACGAAATGGCTACTTTTGAAAATGCTGGAGTTAGTAAGAAGTAAAACAGTATTCAGTCGCAGTTTTTAGTTTCAGCAACTATCTTTAGCCAAATAAATAAAACTATTAAATGAAAAAACAACTTCATATATTTTTTACTGCATTAATGTTCTACACAAGGATTCCTTGTCCCAAAAATATTGACCACAATCCTGAGTATCTAAATAAAGCTAGTCGCTATTTCCCTTTGATCGGGTGGATTGTTGGAGGTATATCTTTTCTTGCATTTTATGGTGCTTCATTTCTAGTTTCAACATCCGCAGCAGTAATTATAGGAATGATTACTGGAATTTTAACTACTGGAGCCTTTCATGAAGATGGTTTTGCCGATGTTTGTGACGGTTTTGGTGGGGGTTGGACCAAAGAAAAAATCTTACACATCATGAAAGACAGTGCCATTGGCGCTTATGGAGCTATTGGTGTTGTATTATTATTTTTATTGAAATTTCAATTACTATCTGAATTAGTAACTATAGAAACAATTACAAATCAGCAATCGGTACTTGCTATTTTATTATTGTTGATTGCAGGACACTCTATTAGTCGTTTAGCGGCTATAAGCATCGTATTTACACATGAATATTCTCGTGAAGATGCGACAAGCAAAAGCAAACCAATTGCAAAAAGCTTTAGCTGGAAAGAAGTTTTAGGTTCTTTCTTTTTTGGTTTATTACCTCTCTTGGTTCTTTCTTATTTTCAATATCAATTACTTTTAGTATTAATTCCAGTTTTCCTAACACGCTACTTTTTGGCACGTTATTTCCAGAAATGGATTGATGGTTATACTGGAGATTGTTTGGGCGCAACACAACAAGTTTGCGAAGTTATTTTTTACTTAAGTGTTATAGCAGTATGGAAATTTATTTAGTTCGTCATACTGAAACTGTTTGCGAAAAAGGAATTTGCTACGGTCAAACTGATGTAAATATTGCCGAACCTTATGATTTGATTTTTGAAAACATTGTAAAGCAATTACCTCAAGATGCATTGTTATATTCGAGTCCATTAAAACGTTGTGTGTTACTTGCCAAACATATCCAACAAGAAACCAAAATTTTAAATTACAAAGAGGACAAACGTTTGATGGAAATGGATTTTGGTGATTGGGAAATGAAAAATTGGAATGAAATTTCTTCAAATGATTTAAATCCGTGGATGGAAGATTTCGTAAACATTCGAGTTCCAAACGGAGAATCTTTCATCGATTTACATGAAAGAGTCACTCATTTTATAGAAAACGAAATACTTGCCAAAAAACCGTCAAAGGCAATTATTGTTGCACATGCCGGAGTAATAAGAAGCATATTATGTCTTTTAAACTCTCTTCCTCTTAAAGATGCTTTCCAAAATAAAGTCGATTTTGGACAAGTAATTAAAGTCGATATCTAAATAAAATCAATTTTTGTTTTGTTTATGAATAGTATTAAATAATCAAACAGAATTGATTTATAAGCTTTTTTAACTTTATATTTGCACTTTCATTAAGGTTGTGCTATATTTTTTGAGACACATTAAAAGGGAATCAAGTAATTGAAGATTGAAAACATCAAAATCAACATTCGAAAATCTTGAGCTGTACCCGCAACTGTAAGCTTAGTCCTGTAAGGGATGCTCGTTGTTAACTACAAAACCACTGTTTTAGAACGGGAAGGGAAACAACAAGACGCGAAGCCAGGAGACCTGCCTTTGTTAACAAATATCGAACTCTCGGGAAAAAGAGTTTAGAAATTATGACATTACAAAAGTTTTACATCTGTTTTTCGCTCTTAGTTTGCCAATTCATTTTGGCACAAAATGATTCTATAACAAAATTAAAAGAAGTTGTAGTTTCCGACACTAACCTCAAAAAATATTCTGATTCACAATCGGTTCAGGTACTTAATGACTCTATTATTAATAGAAATCAGGCTTCTTTAACTTCCCTTTTAAATTATAATACTGTTATTTACTTTAAAGAAAATGGCCTGGGTATGACTTCTGCTCCATCCTTTAGAGGAACTACTGGTGCACAAACGGCTGTCATCTGGAACGGAATAAATATTAATTCACAGTTTTTAGGTCAAGCTGATTTTAATACAATTGGAACAAGAGATTTCAATTCTATTGCTGTAAAATCCGGAGGAGGAAGTATTCTGTATGGCAGTGGCGCTATTGGTGGAAGCATTCACCTTAACAATGATTTGAGTTTTAAAAACAATTTTTCAAATCATTTATTTTTTAGTGCAGGAAGTTATGATACTTACAGTGTAAATTATCGTACTGATGTTTCATCAAAAAAATATAGCCTTCAGGTTAGTATTTCTAGAAACAGTTCTGAAAATGATTTTAAATATCCTGGAAAAAGCGATCAAAAAAACCTTAACGGAGAATACTACAACACAAGTATGAATACAACTTTTGGTTATAAAATCGACTCTAAAAACACCTTAAAATTATACAGTCAGTTTTATGATGCAGAGCGTCATTTCTCTTTGACCTCTCCTAATGGAACCAAAACAAAATACAATGATTTCAATACCCGTAATCTTTTAGAATGGGAGAATATATTTAATCGATTCACTTCTAAATTAAGAGTGGCACATATCGGAGAATCTTATAAATATTACCCAAATATTACCTCAGATTTTTTCACTTATGGAAAGGTTGAAACTTCTATTATTAAATATGATTTGGCTTTTGATGTAAATGATAAAATCAAACTGAATACTATTATTGATTACAATCGTAATAAAGGACATGGATCTAGTATTGACAATGTAAGTAGAGAAATAGGATCTGCTAGTTTATTATTGCAACACTCTGTAACTGACAAATGGGATTATACAGCCAGTGTTCGTCAGGAATTAACAGATAATTACGGAAATCCTTTTCTCTTTTCTTTAGGAACAAGATATCAATTTACTGATTTTTACCGTATCAAATTAAACGCTTCAAAGAATTTTAGAATGCCTACTTACAACGATTTATTTTGGGAAGGAAGCGGTAATCCTGATTTAAAACCTGAAACTTCTTATCAGGGAGAAATCGGTAATGAATTTTTTACAAAAAACTTCTCATTATCTGTAACTACTTATTATAATTCTATTAAAGATTTATTACGCTGGATCCCTTCTGAAGGCGGAGGTGATACTTGGTCTCCAGAAAACACAAGCAAAGTAAGAGCTTATGGGGCCGAAGTACTTTTGGAATGGAGAACAAAAATAAAAAATCACAATTTGACTCTTAACGGAACTTATGCCTATACCGTTTCTGAAAGCCAACAATTAATTAAAGGAGAACTATTATACAAACAACTTATATATGTTCCTTATCATAAATTAACTGGATCTGTTTCTTATAATTGGAAAAAAGTTTCTTCTTATTTTCAATATTTATATAATGGAGATGTTTACAGCACTCCTTTTAACAATCCTGCTACCAAAGTAAAACCTTATAGCGTTGGTAATCTAGGAATCGATTATGACTTAGGAAAAAAGAATAGCTACAAACTTGGATTTCAAATACTAAATATTTGGAATGAAAATTATCAGCCAGTTATTAGCAGACAAATGCCTGGAAGAAATTACACAGTATATATAAATCTTAACTTTTAAAAAAATGAAAAAATTAAACAAACTATTTTTAGCTATAATCATAAGCTCTGCATTTTTTGCTTCTTGCAGTAGCGACGATGATAATACCCCACAAGAACCAAGAGGAAACTATGAAGGTGGATTATTCATTATTGAAGAAGGTGTTTTTGAACAAGTCAATGGGTCCATATCCTATTTATCAAACGATTTTAAACTAGAAAAAGATGTTTTTTCATTAGTAAATCCAGGTAAAGACATTAAAGATGTACCCCAAAGCATTGGTTTTAATGGGGATTTTGCTTACATCATTGTAAATAGAGGTAATAAAATTGAAGTTGTTAACCGATATACATTTAAAAGCGTTGCTACAATCAGTACAAAAATAAGCAATCCTCGCTATATTGCATTTACAAATGGAAAAGGATATATTACAAACTGGGGTAATCCAGGAGACGCTTCAGATGATTACGTAGCTGTAATCGATCTTGCCACAAATACTGTTGCATCAACAATTCCTGTTGTTGAAGGTCCAGAACAAATAATTGAAACCGAAGGTAAACTTTATATAGCTCATAAAGGTGGTTGGGGCCAAGGAAACTCATTATCAGTTATCAACTCTACCACTAATACAGTTACAGCAAACTTTGTAGTAGGAGATGTTCCTAGTTCATTAGTAAAAGATAATGGCACTTTATATGTTTTATGTAATGGACGACCATATTATGCTTTACCTGAAACAACTGGTAAATTAGTAAAAGTCAACATGAGCACCAATACAGTTTCTTCAACAATTGATTTTCCTGGTATAACACATCCTGGGTTCTTAGCTGTTGAAAACAATAAACTATATTATACTATTGGATCTGATATTTACTCTGCAGCAACTAGTATAACAACTTTGCCAACCACTCCAATATTTAAAGCAACTAAGACTTCTAATCTTTATGGTTTTGCAGTAAAGAACAATAAAATATATGTTGCAGATGCAGTAAACAATCAAGATCCTGGAGATGTTTACATTTATTCTTTAACAGGAGTTTTATCTAATGAATTTAGTGTTGGTATAGGACCAAACGGATTTTACTTCAATGACTAATTAAAATCATTTATTTACATTTTACTTTATTAAAAAAGGCTTTCTAACGAAAGCCTTTTTTATTTCTCTATCTAATCTTGTAATGCTCTCAAAAGTCCTTCAGGAGCTTTATCTACATACATTTGATTTCGAATACCATCTATTGATTTTGAATCGGTAAAGTATTCAAACTCTTTACCATCTTTAGGCAAAATTACTTTACCTGTTCCTGTAATTTTAGAAATTGCAGTACTTAATAATGGTTCCGTTTCATCTCCTAAAACTCCCAACGAATTTATACTTTCTATTACGCTATAAGTAGGCGTTAATCCATTAGTGTATTCTCCAAAACCTATTGAGTTAACAATCTTCAAAACAATTGGCTGCATAGCATATTTATGACTTGGATTTCGATTAGTTTTACCAAAAGTAGGTGAATCATACAAAGTAACCGAACCTACATTTTTACCTATAGTTACATCACCTATTTGTATTACATCAATGTATGGTTTTAATCCATTAATAACCAATTCACTTGCCGAAGCTGTACTTTTAGAAGTTAATATATATACTTTGGTCAAGTTCAAACTATTTAAAGCAACTCCATTAAATTTATCTACAAAATTATTATTAAGCAATTCTGAGTCTTCGCTTTCAAAGTATTTATTGAGTTTACTATTCCATTTTTGTTTAGAAAAAACTTTATCTGTAAACTGTCCTGTAATCATACTTGCTAATCGGGTTGCTGTTTGCACAGAACCTCCCCCATTATATCTCAAATCAAGAACTAAATCTGTAATACCTTTCCCTTTTAATTCTCCAAATGCAGCATTTAATTGATCATCATAGTTACCATAAAAACCATTATACATTAAGTAACCTATTTTACGACCATTTTTCTCTATCACTTTATTTATGAAAATTGGATTTTCATCCAAAACTGATTTAGTAAGTGTAACCGATTTGCCATTTGGCACAAATGTCGTTCCATCATAATCAGTTAAATTTAGCATATAACTATCAGGTGCGAGCAAGGTTTTATAATTATCATAAGTAATTTGCATACCATTAATACCATAAAATAAATCTCCACGCTTCACTCCTTTGCTTGCAGCATCCGAGTTAGGAAGAATATAACGCACAAAACCAATCAAATCATTAGAACCTTTAGATTTTGGACTTAATTTAAAATCAATTCCATTATTTTTAGATGTTCCTTGAAGTTCTTGCTCCAATACAGTATAATCATCTACAATCCAACTAAATCTGTCTATTGAAGAATCAACACGTAAAGAATTAAATAATGTTTCAGGATCTGAATACCCTCTTAAAAAAGAATTTAGTTGTTCTTGGTTTCCAAAACGATCATCAGCTAAATTAGGAACATCAGCTTGCCATAAGTAATATTGATTTAATCCTTTCCAGATAAAATCCTGAACCTGTAAGCTTCTAGGAGCAGCCACATCGTCTTGATCCTGACAGGCTTGAAAGCAGAATACTGCTAAAAATAATAATATTGCGGTTCTTAATATTGTCTTCATATAGTAGGTATCAATATAGTATTAACGTAAAAATACTATCTTTAGTTTTATTTCACACACTTTTGTAACAAAAATAATTCTGTTTCGTCTTGATACTATAAGCGAACCTATAATTTGTAATTTTTATGAACCAAATCGTTTTCCTTCAGTTAGTAAATCCTTTTAAAGACAAAGTATTTCGTCTGGCAAAACGATTACTCATAAGTACAGAAGAAGCAGAAGATGCCTCCCAAGAGATTTTAGTTAAACTATGGAGTAAGAAAGAAACATTAAGCACTTATAATAATGTTGAAGCTCTTGCCATGACAATGACAAAAAATTATTGTCTGGATCAATTAAAATCAAAACGAGCCAGTAATCTTACCCTTGTACATTCTAATTACACCGATAGAGAGCCACGATTAGATCAAAAAGTAGAAGATAATAATAGTTTAGAATGGGTAGAAAAAATAATGAGTCAATTGCCAGAGCAGCAACAAATTTTAATTCAGTTACGAGATGTCGAACAATATGAGTTTGACGAAATCTCCAAAATAGTTAATATGAATGAAACCGCTATTCGCGTAGCGCTTTCAAGAGCTAGAAAAAAAATAAGAGAATCTATGCTTAATACACATCAATATGGAATCAGATAAAATAGAAATAATATTAGAAAAATACTTTCAGGGAGAAAGTACTATTGCCGAAGAAAATGAATTAAAAAATTACTTTTCTTCTCCAAATGTTGCGCAGCATTTAGAGCAATACAAACCACTTTTTGGTTATTTCTCTCAAGTAAAAGAACAACGTTTAACGCAAGAAATTCCACTACAAACTAAGAAACGTAATGTGGCGTGGTTATCAATTGCTGCTTCGGCTGTCCTTTTACTAGGAATAGGTTCTTATTTTTACCTCAACAACACAAATAACACAACTCCTGTTGTTGCAAAATCAGAATTAGGAACTTATGACTCTCCAGAAGAAGCTTTGGCGGCAACGCAAAAAGCCTTGGCTATGGTGTCACACAATGTTAATACTGGTATAGAAAGTGTCCAGTATATTAAAGAATACGAACAATCAAAAAACTTAATTTTCAAACAAAATAAAATTCGATAAAATGAAAAATTTCATAATAACACTAGTTTTCGCATTTGTAAGCCATGCATTTTATGCACAAGGAGCTTTTGACAAATATGATGGTCAGGATGATGTAACATCTGTAATCGTAAACAAAAAAATGTTCGATTTAATGAGTAAGGTAAAAGTTGATGCTTCTGATAAAGAAACACAACAATACTTAAGCCTTATCAAAAAACTAGACAATCTAAAGGTGTTTACAACACAAAGTACCAGAGTTGAAGCCGACATGAAACTTACCGCAGATAAATACATAAAATCTGCAGGTTTAGAAGAGTTAATGCGAGTAAACGACAACGGAAGAAACGTGAAAATTTATGTAAAATCTGGAGCAAGCGACACTCAAATAAAAGAGTTATTCATGTTTATTGATTCAGGTAAAAATGAAGACACTGTTTTACTATCGCTTACTGGTAATTTTGACTTAAACGAAATCTCGGTACTTACTGATAAAATGAAATTACCTGGAGGTTCTGATTTGAAAAAAGCATCTAAAGGAAAAAAATAACATGAAACGAATCACCAACATTTTCGCCTTTTTAGGATTATTACTTCTAGTAAGTTGCAATTCTGGACCTTCATTACAGAAATATTTTGTAGAAAATACCGAAAACAAAAACTTCATTGCTCTCGATGTTTCACCAAGTATTCTCAATGTAAACAAAGAAAAACTATCTGCTGAACAAAGCGAAGCATTAAACTCTTTCGACAAAATGAACATCTTGGCTTTTAAACGAAATGATAAAAACCAAACTGAATATGAAGCTGAGAGAACTAAGCTAAATACTATTTTAAAGAACCCAAAATACCAACAATTAATGAAATTTGGTTCTGGAAAAGATGGCGCTTCTGTAAGCTATGTAGGAACAGACGAGAATATTGAAGAATTCATAATTTATGCCAACAGAAATGAAAATGGTTTTGCAGTAGTTCGTGTTTTAGGAAAAAATATGAATCCAAACAATATCATGACATTAATGACCATTCTTAAAGAATCTAATATAGATATGGAACAACTTAAACCGTTACAACAACTGATTAAATAATTCTTACTTTAAAAACAAAAAAAGCCTCTTAATTGAGGCTTTTTTTATATCAGGACTTGAGTTTATTTAACTTAATCTTTCATACTTATACTAAAGAAAGAATTTTCTTTATTTTTTCACACTACAAAGTGTAACTTAATCAGAAAAAAACATACTAATTAAGTAAAAAAGCCATGAAAAATAAAAATAAATCAAGTCTTTTAAAAAAAATGTGGAGAAATTTAGACTTTACAAATATAAATATTGAGCGTTCAGAATTGTTTAATATAATACACCTACGCTCTTATTCTATTGTAAAAAAGATTCTAATAATAAGTATTTTAGAATTTTTAGTCTCATTATTAGCGTCTTATATTGCAAATCAACTAGAGTATTCAAAAGAAATATTAGCAGTAGAACAGAATAATATAATCATATTTTTAGACTATTTGTATTATTTCATATTTATCTATTTTTTTGTGCAATTTTTTATCAATTACAAAAGAATTGACACAAGTTCAAACTTAAACGAATTATCCAAAAGCATCATAAAAACAAGAAAATCAGTATATTACTACATATTTTCAAGCTTAATATTGTTTAATCTAAATGCAATTATTTTCTCCTCTATATATCTTAAAAACAATGATATATCTCTAATTTTCTTGAATCCAAATCAATCAAATAACAATATACTTATTCCTCAAATTTGTTTTTATTTCATACTTGCATTGTTCTTAATAATTCTTTCCTCATTTATTTGGTTCATTTATAAAACCCTTTATTTAAAACTAATAAATAAATTAAATAAAAATTTTGAAGAATTAAATAATACAGACGTTTAAAAAATCACAATCACCTTTTTATTACAAAATATTCAAACAAAAAAAGCCTCTCTCTTTGTGAGGCTTCTTTATTTATTTTTATTCTTTTTTAACTGCTCTATAATTTCATCTTTATCTTTCAATCGCTCCTCAAATAAAATTTCTACTTTTTTTACTTTTTTCTTATATTCCGTAAAAAAATATTCAAAAGAAGCACTATCCCCAAAAGAATCTTTCTTATATCTAATATTATTCTTCATCCCTATTCCTTTAAAAAAGCACTCAGGTGAAAGATCAAAAATTATTAAAATATCTTCCAAGTATTTTCCCCAAGTAAATGTTCTTCCTGACTCTAAACGAGAATATGCAGAAAGGTCAATATTTAACTTTTCTGCCATTTCATTTGGTGAAAAACCTTTTTCAATACGAATTTTCTTTATTTTAACTACAATCTCCGCTTGCATAAAATGTATGATTTTAAACAAATATAGCATATAAAATCATATTGCCTAGATAAATCAAAGGTTTTTTACTACAAATTTAGCTTTAATTTTTACGATTTTTATTACAAAAAAACATAAATATCTCATCAAATTTACTAATATCAAAAGGGTATTTAACGACTTTTTGAAATTCATTATAAATGATAAAATATCTACATTATGAACCACGGAATCGCAAAATTTGTAATTTGGTTATTAGAGCAACTATAAATTTAGATGCTGACCTAATCAACAATTAATACTATTTTTAACTAAATAATATTGATTGTTGGTTTTTATCTATTATGTTACTTATTAGATATAAAAAAAGCTCCAATTATGGAGCTTTTTTTATATCAGGATTTGAGATTATTTACTCAAATACATTTTTCTTCTTGAGTACAATTCATAGAACTGATCATCTTTTAAGTCATCGATAAACAAGATGCTTTCTCCTGTCGATTTCATCTCTGGTCCTAATGCTTTGTTTACATTATGGAATTTACTAAAAGAGAATACAGGTTGTTTAATTGCAAATCCTTTTAATTGCGGGTTGAATTTAAAATCGGTTACCTTATTATGTCCCAACATTACTTTTGTAGCGTAGTTTACATAAGGTTCTCCGTAAGCTTTCGCAATAAATGGTACTGTTCTCGATGCTCTAGGATTTGCCTCGATAATATAAACCGTATCATCTTTTATCGCAAACTGTATATTTATTAAACCAACTGTTTTAAGAGCTCTCGCAATTTTTATAGTATGATCTTTTATTTGCTGCATTACAAACTCTCCTAAGTTAAAAGGAGGTAATGTCGCATTACTATCTCCCGAGTGAACTCCACAAGGCTCGATGTGCTCCATTATTCCTATGATATAAACATTTCCATCAGCATCACAAATTGCATCCGCTTCAGCTTCGATTGCTCCAGCTAAGTAATGATCTAAAAGTAATTTATTCCCAGGAATTGTTTTCAATAAATTGATAACGTGCTCTTCAAGTTCTTTCTTGTTTATTACGATTTTCATTCCCTGACCACCTAATACATAAGAAGGACGAATCAATAATGGAAAATCTAGAGTATCTGCAAGAGCAGAAGCTTCATCCGCAGTTTCAGCGATTCCAAATTGAGGGAAAGGAATATGTAGTTCCGTTAATAACTCAGAGAAACGTCCTCTATCTTCAGCTAAATCTAAGGCATCAAAACTTGTTCCTATAATTTTTACACCGTATTTAGATAATTTATCTGCTAGTTTTAATGCTGTCTGACCACCTAACTGTACAATTACACCTTCAGGTTTTTCATGCTGAATGATATCGTAGATATGCTCCCAGAAAACTGGCTCAAAATACAATTTATCAGCAGTATCAAAATCTGTCGAAACAGTTTCAGGATTACAGTTAATCATGATAGTTTCGTAACCACACTCTTTAGCTGCAAGTACACCGTGAACGCAAGAATAATCAAATTCAATTCCTTGTCCAATTCGGTTTGGTCCAGAACCTAAAACTATTATTTTCTTTTTATCGGTAACAATACTTTCGTTATCTACATAACGTTCTCCATTTGCTTTTTCTATTTCAGCTTCAAAAGTTGAATAGTAATAAGGAGTTTTCGCCTTAAATTCGGCAGCACAAGTATCTACTAATTTAAACACACGGTTAATGTTCTTATCCATACGTAAAGTATGCACTTCACTTTCCAGACAATTCATCATGTGAGCAATTTGTCTGTCGGCAAAACCTTTTTGTTTCGCTTCAAGCAAAAGTTCTTTTGGCAAAGTAGCTACTTTATAGTTTGAAATTTCTTTCTCAAGAGTATAAAGTTCTTCATATTGTTTCAAGAACCACATATCTATTTTAGTAATTTCATGAATACGGCTCAACGGAATTCCCATTGCAATTGCATCATAAATTACAAAAACACGATCCCAACTTGCAAAAGTTAGTTTCTCGATAATTTGTTCGTAATTTTTATATCCTTTTCCATCAGCACCTAAACCATTACGTTTAATTTCTAATGATTGTGTTGCTTTATGTAAAGCTTCTTGAAATGAACGTCCGATACCCATAACCTCACCTACAGATTTCATCTGAAGACCAAGAGTTCTGTCAGCACCTTCAAATTTATCAAAGTTCCAACGAGGTATTTTTACAATCACATAATCTAAAGTTGGTTCAAAAAGAGCCGAAGTCGATTTTGTAATTTGGTTTTGCAATTCATCAAGATTATATCCTAAAGCTAGTTTAGAAGCAATTTTTGCAATTGGATAACCAGTTGCTTTCGATGCTAATGCAGATGAACGAGATACACGAGGGTTGATTTCAATCGCAACAATATCTTCTTTTTCGTCTGGAGAAACTGCAAATTGTACATTACAACCTCCAGCAAAGTTTCCGATACTACGCATCATTAATATAGCGTAATCTCTTAATTTTTGGAATGTTGTATCCGATAAAGTCATTGCTGGTGCAACTGTAATCGAATCTCCAGTATGAATTCCCATTGGATCCATATTTTCGATAGAACAAATAATTACAACATTATCATTCTTATCTCTTAAAAGTTCCAACTCATATTCTTTCCAACCCATTAAAGCTTTATCAATTAAAACTTCATGTATTGGCGAAGCTTCAAGACCTCTTGTTAAAAGTTCATCGAAATCTTCTTTTTTATAAACAATCGCAGCTCCAGTTCCTCCAAGTGTAAACGAAGGACGAATTACAAGTGGAAAACCAAATTCCTGTGCAATTTCTTTTCCTTCTAAGTACGAAGTAGCCGTTTTTGCAGGTGCAGTTGGTACATTAATTTTTTCAAGAAGTTGTTTAAACTGCTCTCTATCTTCAGTAATATTAATGGCGTTCACATCAACACCAATTAATTTTACTCCAAAATCAGCCCAAATTCCCTTTTCATCAGCTTCCAAACATAAATTTAATGCAGTTTGTCCTCCCATTGTAGGCAAAACAGCATCAATTTGTGGATGAGCTTTCAGAATTTCAATAATCGATTTTGTAGTTAGTGGTTTTAAATATACATGATCCGCCATTGATGGGTCGGTCATAATAGTCGCTGGATTTGAGTTTATCAAGATAACTTCAATTCCTTCTTCACGAATAGAACGTGCTGATTGTGATCCTGCATAATCAAATTCGCAAGCTTGACCAATAACAATAGGCCCCGAACCTATTATTAAAACTGATTTTATTGATGTGTCTTTTGGCATTTTAATTGTATTGTGTAGTTATATTTTCTTTTAATGTTTAATCCTACTGCATTAGAAATTAAAACATTACTCATTTTTTAATGACAAGGTATAAAAAAAGGCGATACTAAAAAAAGTAACGCCTTATTTATGTTTATAGAAACATTATTTTTTGTGTCTAGGTTCGCTAGAAACAGTCAGTTTATGTCTTCCTTTAGCTCTTCTACGTGCAAGAACTTTTCTTCCATTCGCAGAAGCCATTCTGTCCATAAATCCGTGCTTATTTCTTCTTTTTCTTTTCGATGGTTGAAACGTTCTTTTGCTCATTGCTTTGTATCTTTAAATATGGTGTCTAATATCTTCTTTTTGTTCTTCGAATATTGTTACTCTAAAACCGAGTGCAAATATACAAAGACTTTTTTTCCTTGCAAGTAGTTTTATAAAAATATTTTTAATTCATTTTACTATCTTTGCAATCACAAAAATACACCTATTATGTTTCACAGAAATATTAAAATTATTTTAGCCGGACTATTAGTAGTTGCTGGCGTTTGGCAATTTACAGAAAGTAATATCGGAAACGGAATCTTTCTTATATTATTAGCTGGAATACCTATTTTCCTTTACTTTAAAAATGAATTCATCTTATTAGCCTTCCTGAAATTAAGAAAACAAGATTTTGAAGGTGCTAAAAAATGGCTGGCATACATCAAAAATCCTGAAACTGCTTTAGTAAGAAAACAACAAGGTTACTTTAATTACCTACATGGTATTATGGTTTCTCAAACTAATATTAATCAAGCTGAGAAATATTTCAAAAAAGCAATTGAGCTTGGTTTATCTATGGATATGGATTTAGCTGTTGCAAAATTAAACCTTGCTGGTGTTGCTATGTCACGCCGAAGAAAGCTTGAAGCGACTAATTTATTGAATGAAGCTAAGAAATTAGACAAACAAGGAATGCTGAAAGAGCAAATCACAATGATGAAAGATCAAATGAAGAAAATCTAAATTTCTTTAAATTACAATATCTAAAATCCCAAATTCTAAAAAGAGTTTGGGATTTTTTTTGACTTGCGCGGAAAACTTTGACAAAGGTTTCGAACCATAAAACAATTGGAATTTAGAATTTTAGATATTGAAATTTTAATTAGAAACTATTTCCTGCTATCCGCTTGTATCTTTTCCTGTCTAAAGAAGCCAGAAAAAGGATACCGCTTCTATCAGGGCTAGAGCTCTAGGTTTCATAAGAACCTTTAAGTTTTTCATTTTTACACACAGACCTTTGTCAAAGCTTAAAGCTTTGACAAAGATATCGAACCGCAAAACAGTTGGAATTTGGACCCGAGCGTTAGGAACAGGCGAAGCAATTTCAAAAAATTGGAATTTTAAGATTTCTAATCTTCCAAAATTATCGAAGGTAAATTTTCATTCAACCATTTAAATTTATTCAAAATCATAATATGCGTTCCGCCTTTTACCACTTTACAGTTGGCAATATATTTTATCGGGAAAACCTCATCTTCATCACCATGAATATGAATTACACTTTCGTCGATTTTAGTTCTATCCCAAAGAATTACCTGCTCGATAGCCCAATCTAAATAACGAATATCACGCACAGATAAGAATTTCTCATATAGCTTTAACCTCTTGTTTATCTTTTCTCCAAAAGAAAACTTAGCCAAATTCTCTACATTTAATATCAGTCGCATTGGTATCAGCTTATATGCTTTGGTTGTCTTGGCAATTTTCATTCTTCGAGGAAATTCAGCATTACACTTTACGCTCGAAATAATAATTACTTTTCTAGCCTCAATATGCTTTGCCATTTCCTGAACCAGGATTCCTCCAAAAGAAACTCCTACTAAAACAGGATTCGAATGTTTTATATTTTGCGCTATCCTTTTAGCATAATCCTGCAAAGACTCATGCTCAAGCGGAATTTCCCATTCTAATAAATGTATCTCAAAAGTATCTTCGGGCAATGCGATTCGTTCAAAAATAGTAGTACTTGCCGCAAGACCCGGCATAAAGTAAACAGGAATTTTATTCATAATTGTATTTCAGGCATTAACAACAAACTAAATATCATTATCGACATAAAATTATCGCTTTTTAACGACTCTACTCTATTTTTTAGATAATATTATTATTAAAAAACACAGCAAATACGAGTGCTAACAACATTTTTAAAAACGTAAAGCATATCTCACTCACAAAATCATTTGATATTGAATATCAAATGATTACCTTTGTTATAGAAATAATTTGTTTCTGATAATATATTACAAGAAGTTTTCTGAACCTCTTAATATGGTTCATTTCTTCTATTTTTTTTTAAATACCACATAAAAAACAAATAATATGGAACCCATTTCATTAATGGAGATCAAAGACAATGCCTTTGCAAGACAATTTGAAACCTCAACCCCTACAGGATTAGTTACAATCGAATACTCTTTTCAAGAAAAAAAGATATTTCTAACAAAAATCAACACTCCAGATTCATTCGAAGATCAAGAATTTCTTTATAGCATGCTTAGAAGCATCATGGAAATTTCGATTGAACGAAAATTAAAAGTAGTCCCTATTCACCCTAAAATTGTAGTTTTCTTTAAGAAAAACCCAACTTATAAAGAACTACTTCCTCCTGGTATCCGAATTTAATAGTACCCTATTACATTCATCCACAATCCTCCTATCACCATATATATGAGTAATAGGACAAGACCTGTTACAAGTCCTTTTACCCACCAGCTCTTTAAATCAACATAACCACTACCAAAAAACACAGGAGCTGGTCCATGACCGTAATGAGTTAATGTTCCATAAAGCGAACCTACAAACCCAAGCATAAACGCTAATAACAATCCCGGAATACCAAGAGAAACTCCTACTCCTAATAACGCAGCATACATTGCTGCAACGTGAGCTGTTGCACTTGCAAAAAGATAGTGACTAAAAAAGTATACCAAAATTATTATAGGAAAAGCCATTTGCCAGCTCAATCCTCCTATTTGTTGCTTAACTAAATCGCTAAACCAACCTATAAATCCTAATTCATTG
Organism: Flavobacterium sp. KMS; assembly: GCF_000813005.1. GTDB lineage: Bacteria > Bacteroidota > Bacteroidia > Flavobacteriales > Flavobacteriaceae > Flavobacterium. The sequence goes on from NZ_JSYP01000004.1 coordinate 49,199, forward strand.
AGCGAACTTGCCATCATTACCAAAACCGAAAACCAAACAATCGTATCCCAAGCTCCTTTTTCGGATTTTACATCTTCCCATGTTAATACTGAAGTTAACAATAAAATCACCAATCCTATAAAAGCCGTTGTAGTAGCATCGATAGAAAATAAATCGCCTGTCATCCAAAGAAACAATAAAATAAAAAATGTTAACAACATCAACCATTCATTTCTAGAGATTGGCCCCATTTCTTTTAGCTTTTGCTTAGCAATTCCCGGAGCGTCTTTTGTCGATTTTAATTCAGGCGGATAAATTTTATATAAAACAAAAGGAATTACAAAAAAAGCAACTAATCCTGGTACAATTGCAGCAAGAGCCCAAGACATCCAAGTAATTTTAATTCCTAAATTTAGAGCAAACTTCTGGCACATCGGGTTACTTGCCGTTCCTGTTAAAAACATCGAGGATGAAATAAGATTCATATTATAACTATTTAAAGTTAAAAAAGAACCCAATTTCCTATGTGTTTCAGGTTTATCCGGCTCAGAGCCAAAACTTATTGCCATCGATTTCATAATAGGATAAATAATACCTCCACCTCTTGCCGTATTACTAGGAACTGCAGGAGCAAGACATAAATCAGCTAGTCCTAATCCGTAGGCTAATCCTAACGAACTTTTCCCGAATATCCTTATGAATATAAAAGCAATTCTATTTCCTAATCCTGTTTTAATAAATCCACGTGCTATAAAAAAGGATATCCCGATAAGCCATATTACTTTATCTCCAAAACCTCTTAATGCAAGCGTAATTGATTTTCCTGCTTCACCTGGAGCTAAAACTTGTGAAAATGCGGTTACTGCAATTGCAATCATACACATTGTACCCATTGGAGCAGCCTTTAAAATAATCCCAAGAATGGTAGCCACAAAAATGGCAAATAAATGCCACGCTTCTTGTTTCACTCCTTCGGGAGCTGGAATAATCCAAAGAACAATACCTACTGCAAGCGTAATTAATGTTTGAGGAATTTTTACTTCTTTCATAAAAAATAGAGATTAATTTAAACTAAAGCCTGCATTGAAATTGTATAATAAATAGTTCTTTATCATAATAGCTTGTATTAGGAATATTCTTGGTGTACCTGTCAATTTCAACTCCCATTTCGATTCGTCCTGTATATGCTTTTCCAAATTCTAAACTTAACATCGGCGTAAGCGTTTGCCTTACGTTTGAATCTACTTTAAAACTCGAATCAAAATATTCATATCTGGCAGAAAATTCCAGAGATGTAAGTTTCTTATAATTGATCACATATCTAAAATTAGGTAAAAAATAAAAACCTCGCATTTGGTAATCATTCACATTGGCAGTACGGGCATCCACAGGAAGTGAATAATATAAATTATGATTGGTTCCTTGCTTGATTTCGAATTGGGTATCCAGAGAAAGTTTATCTGTTAATTTAAAGTCGGCAGCAATATCTGCTCCTAAAGCAAATACATCACTGGTATAAACCTTTCCGGTTCCTCCGTTAAGTCCCAAATTAAGATGGTGTTTTTTCGATAATCCAAAAACAACACGGGTAGAATATTGCTTCCCACTGTCTTTATCCATATTTTGATTTCTCCCATTACCATTTAAAACCGAAACAGCATAATTTACAGGGATATTCCCAAGATCTGCAGATCCTGTCATCGAAGCTCCAATCTGAAAACTTGTCCATCCATTCTTTCCAAACTCATAATATTGATTCGAGAAATCAAATGACTTTATGATATCTACAGGAACACTTTCTTCTATACCAAAACCTGGTCGAAACTGACCACCTGTAAAAGCAATGTATTTATTAAAAGTATATTTTGCGTAAGCATTCTCTAACACTTTGTTCTGGGGATCCGATTTAAAATCGGCTAAATTCACCAATACAACAACTTCGGTATGCTCACTTAAATTTGCTGCAACACTTACACGCATTCTTTTTATATCAAAAGAACTCCTTGTTACTTCTCCGGTAGTATGCTGAACTCCTAAAACATCAACATTATCTGTAATCGACCCCAGAAAACGTACTTGCAAAAGCCCTTTAAATTTAAATTTTGGGTATACCACTTCTTTTTCTTTCTCCTTTTCTTTCAGCTCAACCTTCACTGTATCCTTCACAGATTGAGCTATCAAAAAAAATGGCATTATCAGAAATATAAAAACAACTCTAGCTAGCATAGTTTTCCCCATAAGCTTCTTAAATATAAAATTAGGCGTGTATATATTATCTGAGTTTAAAACTCAGTCTCTTTTTTTTAAAATCTATCTTCGATTTGTACCATTATTTGCAGGTCTCGGTGTCGCTGGTCTTGGTGTCGTCGTTGGTCTTGTTACAGGACGCGTTGTTGGTCTAGTCGTTGGAGTTACAGGACGGGTTGTTGGTCGCGTTGTTCCTGGATTAGTTGGCCTAACAACTGGTCTTGTAGTTGGGTTTGTAGGAGTAACAGGACGTGTGACTGGTCTTGTTGTACCTGTTCCCGGTCTAGTCGATGGATTTGTAGGTCGTGTTACCGGCCTCGTTGTACCTCCTGGTCTAGTCGTAGGATTAGTAGGCCTTGTACCAGGTCTGTTTGTCCCGCCTGGTCTAGTTGGTCTGGTAGATGTAACTGGCGCAGGTCTTTTATAATCCCTACCGTTATAGGTCGTATTATATCGTCCGTTAACTCGGTTGTCTCTAACAACTACAGATGTATTTCTTCTAGAAACATAATTATTATAGTATCTAGGATTTCTTATAACGGCTGTTCTGCGATAATAAGGATTTCTGTAATAATGTCCGTGATATCCCCAATAATCATGATAATAAACTGGACGCCAAGGACGCCAGTACGGAGGATAATACCCCCAATGCCAAGGAGATCTATACGCTACATATATAGGAGAAAACAAAAACAAAATTACTGGCCATGCACTTACACTTGTACTTACATAACTTGGGCTAGTTGTAGTATTGTAATTATTGGTTGTGTTATTATTTACAATTACCGTAGGTTCTCCTTTATAACCAGGGTTAGGTGTTCCCGAAGCTGTATCTGCAGGCTCAACTATATAGTTCTTGCCATATAAATCTTCGTCTCCAATAGCCTGAACATGTATATTTCCCTTCTTATCTTTATCAACCTCAATAACAGCAATATCTTGTGTTTCTTTGCTACTTACCGCAACCTGAAGCACAATAACATGGGTATTCCCTTCTTTATGTCCTTCTACCTCGAGGTAGTCGATTTCTCCATCATTATTTAAATCTAAATTATTAACCTTATTATCAGGATCATTCAATGCTTTTTCAAAATCTTCCAAAGTTTTAGACTTTTGAAAAATATCTAATACTGCATATAAATTAAGGTTATCTCCTGGTAAACCTAAAGCAACAGGCTCATTATCTGTTTGAGATAATATAGGAAGACTAAAAAAACTAGTCAACACAATAGCTAGATATAATATACTTTTTTTCATGTTAATAATTAGTTAATTTATAAATATGCTTACTAAGGTATAAAAAAACAGACAAAGTTTAACAACATCCTACAACTTTCTATTTTCAATAAAACTTACGGAAAAGTTTTTAATTAAGCTCCCTATTTTACTATAGATAAAACATAAAATGTAAGACTTATATCCTTAACTTTGTAAATAACCGTATTTCGCATACGCTTATTCTACTTGTAATACCTTACAAAAATCCGTTTACAATTTATCATATAATTATAAAAACAAAATTATGATGAGAAAACATTTACCTATTTTCTTTTTTTTCCTTTCCCTAACTTATGGATATGCCCAGATAGAAGTTTCACCAACTCTTGAAGATGCTATTTATAAAGCTATAGAAAAAAGCACCTCTTTAAAAAATAAAGATTTGGATATTGAAAAATTGAATCTTCAGGAAAAAGGAGTCTGGAATAAATACATCCCTACAGTCGAAGCAAGTGCTTTATATACTTATTTTGACAACAAACTAACTGTAGATCTTCCTACAGCTACTGTACCTATTGTAAACTATCCGCTTTTTGATGGTAAAACGGCTTTTAAAAATTACGGAAACATTTTTAATGGAAGCGTGATGGCAAAAACCGTATTGTTTAGTGGTATGCAAATTCCTAATGGTGCAAAAGCCATACAGGAAAAATCCAAAGGAACAGTATTCTTAAAAGAATCCGAGAAAGACGGAATCATAAAAGATGTCATTAATACCTTTGATCAATTAGAACTATTAAAGGAAATAGACAAACTGATAAAAGAGAGCGAAAAACGATTAGATACCGAAACTAAACGCGTTACAAAAGCAATAGAACAAGGTCTGGCAATTCCATACGACAGAGATAAAATTAAATTAGCTTCACTAGAATTGACATCCAAGAAAATTGAGCTGGATGGAAAACGAAGATTAATTTATAAAAAAATTCAGTACTTAACTGGCTATTCTATTAGCGAAATAGACAATGTTCAATACAATTTAGTTCCTTATTTAATTACCGATGAAAAATTAAGCACTCAAAACAAACAGGAAATAAAAGCCTTGGAATCGTTTAAAACAGCTTACGAGTATTTATTAAAAAAAGAAAAAGGTACTTATTTACCAACTTTAGGAGCATTTGGAGGAGTTTCTTACTCCAGTTTATTTAATGCCAATGCAACAACCCCAATAGTTACAGGAATAAATCAAGCTTTATATTTAGGGCTAAACGAAGCCACTATAAGCAACAACTGGGTTGTGGGAGCTGCAATGAAATGGGAAGTTTTTTCGGGTTTTGAAAGAAAACACAAAGTACACGAGGCCAAAATAAACATCGAGCAGATGCAAAATCAAATTGATGATACTAAAGAAAAACTAGAATTACTCCTCGAAAAAAACTTTGTTGATTACAGCGTTCTAACTCAAAAAATCGATATTACCCAACAACAAGAAAAAGTAGCAGGCAATAATTTAAATCTAGCTATAAAACAATACAAGGAAGGGCTTATCAATATATCGGAACGACTTGAAGCCGAAAACGATTCTTATAAAGCATCTGTAAATAAAACTACTACTTTAATCGAGCAACGATTATCGGCTATTGAAACAATAATTGCCACTGGCGATTTATCAAAAAAATTATCTAAATAAAAGTTCTATTCTATGAAAAAAGCAATTATAATAGTCAATTTAATCTTCATTTTTACAAGCTGCGAAAAAGCAAAAAAAGAAGATTTAATTCAAGGGAAAATAGAAAAAGAACAAATTGCAGTTGTAAGCAAAATCCCTGGTAAGATTTTAAAAATCTATGTCAAAGAAGGAGATATTGTCCAAAAAGGAGATACGCTGGCTATACTTGATATTCCAGAAGTAGATGCTAAAAAAAATCAAGCTGAAGGAGCTGTTATATCTGCGAAAGCGCAATATAAAATGGCTGTAAAAGGTGCAACTGAAAATCAGATTAAGCAGCTTGAAGCTAAAAAAATGGGATTAAAGGAACAATATGAGTTTGCGCAAAAATCGATTAAACGATTAACAAACATGCTCAAAGACTCCTTAATATCACAACAAACTTATGACGAAACTTTTGCTAAATATCAAGGAGCTCAAGCGCAATACAATGCAGTTATTGCAGAACTAGATGATGCAAAAAAAGGAGCTCGTATAGAACAACAAACCATGGCACTGGGACAACAAGACAGAGCGCTGGGTGCATTGCAAGAAGTAGAAACTGCCGACCAGGAACGTTATATTATTGCTCCACAAAATATGAGTATCGAAACCATTACTTTAACTATTGGTGAACTGGCTTTACCTGGCTACACTTTATTTAATGGTTATGTTGCCAACAGTACTTACTTTCGTTTTACAATTCCCGAAAATCAATTAGGAAAACTAAAAAAAGGACAAGAAGTAACTGTACATGTTCCTTATAAAAAAACAGATATAAAAGGAAGCATTAGTACTATAAAACAACTGGGAGCATACGGAAACATAGCAACTGCATACCCAGATTATGAAATGCAGGAAAGTTTATTCGAAATAAAAATAACGCCTTCCAATCATGACGAAACAAAAGATTTAATTACAAAAACAACTGTTACTTTATCTCTTTAACTATGCAAAATTTCTTTTCATTGCTTAAACGGGAATTCCGATTATTTTGGAGCAATAAAGTGCTTCGATTGCTCTTTATTGGTGCGCCAATACTTTATGGAGTCTTGCTGGGTTATGTTTACGGCAAAGGTAAAGTAACCGATCTCCCCATACTTGTTGTTGATCAGGACAGAACGGAATTAAGCTCAAAAGCAATTCAGATGTTTCAGGATAATGAGGTTTTATCTATAGCTTCCGTTCTATACGACCAAAATAATCTTTCCAAGATTGCTATCGAAAAAGGCGCAACTTGTGTTGTTATTATTCCGAAAGATTTCGAGAAAATGACTCTCACAAAAAAGTATCCTGAAATTACTACTATAGTAAATACATCTAATGTTCTAACCGCCAATTATGCATCGACGGCCATACAAATTTGCCTTGGAACATTAAAAGCCGGTATTCAAATTGAAACTTTAAGAAAACAAGGTGTTCCCGAAAATTTACTGATGTCGCAATACGAACCGTTCAAAACTACTTTTATAAAAAAATACAATCGAAGCACCAACTATATGTATTTTCTTTGGCCAGGAGTTTTGGCAACAGTTCTACAACAAGTTTTATTATTAGGATTAGCACTTTCTTTTGCTTCCGAATTTGAAAATGGAACATTTAAAGATCTTGTAAAAAGATGCCCTTCAATTTTAAATTTACTAGCTGTAAAAATCATTCCTTATATGCTAATGAGTTTTGGTATTTGGTTTATATATTGGCTTTTTACATTATGGTTCAGATTACCTTTTTACGACAACCTGCTTCCTCTCACATTTATAGCAGGAATATTTGTACTCTCCGTTTCCTTTATTGGGATTCTCGTGAGTATTTTAGTTCCGAATCAATTAAAAGCTACTGAGATTTTAATGGTAATTGCAACTCCCAGTTTTATCCTAAGCGGTTTTACTTGGCCTTTAAGCCAAATGCCACAAGCAGTTCAGGCAATTGCCAATGTGATTCCGTTAACACATTTCTTGAAAGCTTTTAGAATATTAATTATTGAGGATGGAACTTTTTCTCAAACTACAAGACCTATCTGGAATATGATAATTATAGGTGTAGTATGTTCTATTGCCGCCTATATTGCTTTATACTTTAAAAAGAAAAATGTTTTAAAAGAAGCTTAAACTCTTTTATTTACTCTATAAAAAACGGCATAAGAATTAATTCTTATGCCGTTTTAAGTTCCGACTCATATCCTATTAATTTATCTAAGACAAATAGATTACAACATTGCAATTATTCATTAAAAAAATCGCCCTTGAAACTGTATGATAAACAAGTTATTATCATATGTCGTAGTATTAGGCACATTGCGTTTATAATTATCAAATTGAATTCCCATTTCTATACGTCCTATATATCCTTTCCCAAATTCTAAACCTGCCATTGGTGTATACGTTTGTCTTGCGTTTGAATTAATTTTAAAACTTCTGTCAAAATACTCATATCGACAAGAAAATTCTATAGCCGTTAGTTTTTGATATTGAATTTCATATCGCAAATTTGGTAAAAAATATCCTCCTCGCATTTCATAATCATTAATATTTCCTGTTCTCGAATCTTCCGCTAGCGAATAATACAAATAATGATTTGTTCCTTGTTTTGCTTCAAGCTGAGTTTCTAGTTTTAATTTATCCGTTAGTTTAAAATCAATCGTGAAATCTAATCCTACAGCAAAGATTTTGGTATTAAAAACTTCTCCAATACCTCCATTAATTCCAAAATTGATATTATGCTTTTTATTTAATTCTAAGGCAAGACGAGAAGAATATTGCTTACCATCATCTTTATCCGATACTTGATCTCTCCCATTACCATTTACAGCAGAAAAAGTATAACTAATAGGGATTGTACCCAAATCAAACCCTCCAAACACAGAAGCTCCGATTTGAAAACTTGTCCAACCATTGTTTCCAAATTCGGTATATTGATTAGAATAATCAAATGATTTTAGAATATCGGCAGGATTTAATTCCTCGATTCCAAAAGCAGGCCTAAACTGTCCCAAAATAAATCCAATCTCCTTATTAAAGATATACCTTGCAAAAGCATTCTCTAAAACTTTTCCTTTAGGATCCGATTTAAAGTCTGCAAAATTAGCCAGAACAACAATATCAAACCCTTCACCCAATTTAGTGGTAAGACCCAAACGCATCCTTTTAATATCAAATGTGTTTTCTACTGCATTACCATCTGCATGTTGTAAACCAGTTGTCGCGTCTATACCTTGAGTTAAATCACTTAAATAACGCCCCTGAAAAAGTCCTTGAAATTTAAATTGTGGATACTTAACTTCATTTTGAGAACCAGGTTCTGTAATTTGTCCATTCGAAAAAAAAGGCAATAAAAAGATTAGAAACATAACCTTTTTTGAATAAAAATTATTTAAAAAATCCATGAATAAAAATTTAGATATATTTTTCTTTAATAAATCCAAAGCCATAAAACAGCTTTTTTCTTACAACAAAATTATCTAATCTAAGTAGTCTTTAATCTGACTTATATCATGTACTCTATTTATTTAACAGTTATTTTCTTAAAAATATTGAACAAAAAAAAAGCGCTAGAATTAACTTGCGCTCTTTTTATTATTATATTATAACTAGATTATTTTTCAATTTCTCTCATAGAGTCCATCTTTTTATGTGCCAGGAATCCAGCAACATCTTCAAAATGCTCTTTAACACGTTTGTTTCCAAATTCGAAAACTTTAGTCGCTAATCCGTCAAGGAAATCACGATCGTGAGATACTAAGATTAAAGTACCATCAAAATCACGTAATGCATCTTTAATAATATCTTTAGTTTTCATATCTAAGTGATTCGAAGGCTCATCCAGAATTAATAAGTTAACTGGTTCCAACAATAATTTAATCATTGCCAAACGTGTTTTTTCTCCTCCTGAAAGCACTTTTACTTTCTTAGTAATATCATCTCCCTGAAACATAAAAGCTCCAAGAATGTTCTTAATTTGTGTACGAACATCTCCAACTGCAATAGCATCGATAGTTTCAAAAATTGTTGCATTTTCATCTAATAAAGAAGCTTGGTTTTGTGCAAAATATCCAATTTGTGAATTATGTCCAATATCAACACTTCCTTCATCAATACCAATTTCTTTCATGATGGCTTTAATCATAGTCGATTTTCCTTCACCATTTTTACCTACGAAAGCTACTTTCTGTCCTCTTTCGATAACAATATTAGCATCTTTAAAAACCACGTGATCACCATAAGATTTTGATAAATCTTTTACCACTACAGGATATTGCCCTGATCGTGCTGCTGGCGGGAATTTTAATTTTAATGCCGAATTATCAACTTCATCAACTTGTACGATAACTAATTTCTCTAACATTTTAACACGAGATTGTACCGCATCTGTTTTAGAAAATGTTCCTTTAAAACGGTCGATAAATGCTCTATTATCAGCAATCATTCTTTGTTGCTCATCGTAAGCTTTTTGTTGGTGTATACGACGATCTTTTCTTAACTCTAAATAATGAGAATACTTTGCTTTATAATCATAGATTCTTCCCATTGTAACTTCGATGGTACGATTGGTAATATTATCTACAAACGCTCTATCGTGCGAAATTACTACAACTGCTTTTGCTGAATTTATCAAAAACTCCTCTAACCATTGAATACTCTCAATATCCATGTGGTTGGTTGGTTCATCTAGCAAAATTAAGTCTGGCTTACGCAAAAGAATTTTAGCTAACTCTATTCGCATTCTCCATCCTCCAGAAAACTCTGAAGTCTGGCGTGTAAAATCTTCACGTTCGAAACCTAAACCAACTAAAATTTTCTCCACTTCAGCCTCATAATTCACTTCTTCGATAGCATAAAACTTCTCGCTTAAGTCGGAAACTCTTTCGATTAATTTCATGTAAGCATCACTTTCGTAATCAGTACGAACGGTTAATTGCTCATTGATTTCATCAATTTCAGCTTTCATTTGAAAAATCTCGCCAAAAGCTTTTGAAGCTTCTTCCATTACAGTTGATCCATCTTTGGTCAATAAATGCTGAGGCAAATAAGCCACAACAGCATCTTTTGGTGCCGAGATACTTCCAGTAGAGGGCTTGCTTTGTCCTGCTATTATTTTTAAAAGTGTCGATTTTCCCGCACCATTTTTACCCATAAGGGCAATTTTATCATTTTCATTTATAGCAAAAGAAACATCGCTAAAAAGTGTAGTTCCACCAAACTGAACTGAGATATCATTAACTGTAATCATTTTGACTTTTAGATTTTTAGACTGCTTAGATTTTTGACTTCTTAGCAAGTATTTTTTTAAAAGCGCAAAGATAGATTAATTAGAGTATTAGACAATACAATTAAATCTCCGACATCTTCGTTTTTTTTAAGTTTTACAATTATTCCTACATCTTTTAAAATTTTAGTTATATCTTGTATAAGAATTTAAAAATCAGAAAATTATGAGAACGAAATTAAACTTGGCAGCTTGCCTAATTGCAGGATTAATATTTGGACTTTCTGCAAATGCTCAAAAAACGGTAATTAAAAAAGCTGCATTACCGGCAAATGCACAAACTTTTTTGAAAACTCACTTCGCTGGACAAGAACCAACTTATATTCTTGAGGATAAAGAAATCTTATCTAAAGAGTACAAAGTGCAATTTGCAAATAATCTTCAAATTGAATTTGATGGAAAAGGAAACTGGAAAGAAGTTGATGGAAAAAACACAGCTATTCCCACAGCTATTGTTCCTGCAAAGATTACTACTTACGTAAAAACTAATTTTGCTAAAGACAAAATAACAAAAATAGAGAAAGAAACTTTGGGCTACGAAGCAAAACTAAGCAGTGGTTTAGAATTAAAATTTAATCCGAAAGGGGAATTTATCAAGATTGCCAATTAGTGAAATTTGAAAAGTATTATTCTTGTACAACTGACAAATTATATTTGTCTAAAAAAATGATACAAAAATTAAAAGCACAGTGAGAACTGTGCTTTTAATTTTTAACAAACTCTGTTTTTTCATCTCTCTTAATCCTCACTTTCAGCTACAACAGCAATATGCGTTACAATATAATCAGCAAATTTTTGTGCATCATTTGGTGTCCAATTCAATTCAGCACCTTTAGCCCTCTCATCCCAATTCCAAAGAATGTATTCTTTTACAAAAAATAAAAGTGTCACACGGTCTACAATAGCCTCTTTATTTTTTCTTTGTTGAGCTAGAGTTGTAAATTTAAAACCAAAAAGAGAAGAAGTCTCATTATTAAATACAGTAGCTGTCTTTATTTCTGGTTTTATTTCCTTGAGTAAATCTTTTAATGGTTTATTGATAAACCGTTCTTTATTTTGTTCTAATAAATAAACCTGCCTAGTATTGTGTACCAATTGTTGTGCAATACTACTATTACAGAATAGTAGTATTACGAAAAACATTAAGTTTTTTTTCATCTCTCTTAATCTTGACTTGTAGAAACAACCCCGATGCGAACTACAATAAAATCAGCAAATTTCTGTGCATCGTTTGGCGTCCAATTAAATTCAGTTCCTTTAGGCCTTTCGTCCCAATTCCAGGGGATGAACTCCTTTACTTGCACAAAAAGACTAACACGATCTTCTATAGTACCTTCTTTTTTTCTTTGCTTTTCTATTGTCGTAAATCTGAAACAAAAAACAAAAGAATTTTGACTATTAAGAACCGTAGCTGTCTTTATTTCTGGTTTTATTTCCTTGAGTAAATCTTTCAAAGGTTTATTAATAAACCGTTCTTTATTTTGTTCTAATAAATAAACCTGACTGGTATTGTGTACCAATTGTTGTGCAATACTACTATTACAGAATAGTAGTATTGCGAAAAATGTTAAGCTTTTTTTCATCTCTCTTAATCCTGACTTGTAGCAGCAACTCCAATATCAAGTACAATAAAATCAGCAAATTTCTGTGCATCGTTTGGTGTCCAATTAAATTCACTTCCTTTAGGTCTTCCATCCCAATTCCAGGGAATAAACTCCTTAACTTGCACAAAAAGAGTTACACGATCTTGTATTGCTCCTTCTCCTATTTTTTGCTGGGCTAAAGTTGTAAACCTAAAACCAAAAAGAGAAGAAGTCTCATTATTAAAGACATGAGCTGTCTTTATTTCTGGTTTTATTTCCTTAAGTAAATCCTTTAGTCGTTTATTGATAAACAGTTCTTCATTTTGTTCTAATAAATAAACCTGACTAGTATTACATACCAATTGTTGTCCAATACTACTATTACAAAATAGTAGTATTGCGAAAACCTTTAAAGTGTTTTTCATGTTTTTATTTCTCGCTAGTTGGGACAACTCCAATATAAGTTACAATTAAATCACCGTATTTTTCTGCATCCTTTTGAGTCCATAATATTTCATTGCCTTTAGGCTTTTCTTCCCAATCCCATTCAATAAATTCTTTTACATACACTAAAAGCGTCACACGGTCATCAATAGTGCCTTCTCGCTTTCTTTGCTGGGCTAAAGTTGTAAATCTGAAACCGAAAAGAGAAGAGTTATCACTATTAAATACATGTGCAGTTTTTATTTCTGGTTTTATTACTTTTAGTAAATCTTTTAAAGGTTTATTAATAAACCGTTCTTTATTTTGTTCTAATAAATAAACCTGACTGGTACTGTGTACCAATTGTTGTGCAATACTACTATTACAGAATAGTAGTATTGCGAAAAAAGTTAGGCTTCTTTTCATCTTTCTTAATTTTGACTAGTTGGAACAACTTCAATATCAAGTACAATAAAATCAGCAAATTTTTGTGCATCATTGGGTGTCCAATTCAATTCAGCTCCTTTAGGTCTTTCTTCACGATTCCAAAGAACAAATTCTCTTACAAAAACTAAAAGCGTCACTCTGTCTTCAATAGCTCCTTCATTTTTTCTTTGCTGAGCTAAAGTTGTAAACCTGAAGCCAAAAAGAGAAGAAGCTTCATTGTTAAATACTGCAGCTGTCTTTATTTCTGGTTTTATTTCTTTTAATAAATCTTTTAACGGTTTATTAATAAACAACTCTTCATTATCTTTCAGTAAGTAAACTTGACTAGTATTTTGAACCAATTGTTGTGCATAACTGTTGTTTTGTATAAAGAAACCTACTATTACAAAAATCTTTAAAATATCTTTCATGTTTTACATTAATGATAATAATCCCGAATAAGATTTAATTTTGCAGCTAATTCCTAAGTTAGCTGCAAAAAATCATTTTTATCTAATAAAATAAGGATTAATTCTGACTTGAAGGAGCAACTTCAATATCAGACACAATAAAATCAGCAAACTTTTTCGCATCATTTGGTGTCCAATTCAATTCAGCTCCTTTAGGTCTATTTTCCCAATCCCAGTCTACAAATTTCTTTACTCGAACCATAAGTGATAGGCGGTCTTCAATAGCACCTTCCCTTTTTCTTTGCTGATCTATAGTTGTAAACTTAAAAATAAAAAGAGAAGATCCCTCGTTATTAAATACAGTAGCAGTCTTTATTTCTGGTTTTATTTCCTTGAGTAAATCTTTTAATGATTTATTAATAAACCGTTCTTTATTTTGTTCTAATAAATAAACCTGACTGGTACTGTGTACCAATTGTTGTGCAATACTACTATTACAGAATAGTAGTATTGCGAAAAACACTAAGCTTTTTTTCATCTCTCTTAATCCTCAGTTTCAGGTACAACACCAATGCGGACAACAATAAAATTAGCAGATTTTTGTGCATCCTCAGGTGTCCATAGTATTTCATTTCCCACAGGCCTTTTTTTCCAATCCCAAGGGATGAATTCTTTTACATAAACTAAAAGTGTCACACGGTCTGCAATAGCACCTTCTTCTTTTCTTTGCTGAGCTAAAGTTGTAAATCTGAAACCAAAAAGGGAAGAATTCTCATCATTAAACACATGAGCCGTTTTTATTTCCGGTTTTATTTCTTTTAATAAATCTTTTAACGGTTTATTAATAAACAACTCTTCATTATCTTTCAGTAAGTAAACTTGACTGGTATTGTATACCAATTGTTGTGCAATACTATTATTATAGAATAGTAGTATTGCAAAAAAAATTAAAATATTTTTCATGTTTTTACATTAATGATAATAATCCTGAGGGAAATTTAATTTTGTAGCTAATTTTTAAGTTAGCTGCAAAAAAATCATTTTTATCTGTTATTCATGAAGTAAGAATTAATCCTCAGTTTCAGGTACAACACCAATGCGGACAACAATATAATCAGCAAATTTATTTGCGTCATTTGTTGTCCAATTCAATTCAGTTCCTTTAGTCCTTTCATCCCAATTCCAGGGAATAAATTCCTTAACTTGTACAATCAACGAAACACGATCTTCAATAGCTCCTTCATTTTTTCTTTGCTGTTCTAAAGTTGCAAAAGAAAAGACAAAAACAAAAGAATTCTCACTATTAAATACAACAGCTGTTTTTATTTCTGGTTTTATTTCCTTCAGTAAATCTTTTAACGGTTTATTGATAAACAATTCTTCATTTTGTTCTAATCTGTAAACCTGACTAGTACTAGATATAAATTGTTGTGCATAACTATTGTTTTGCAATAAGAAACATACTATTACGAAAATCTTTAAAATATTTTTCATTTTTTTTTATTTTAGTATTAAGTACAAGGGATTAAAGTATATTTTTTAGACCCGTTTGCTTGTTTAACTTCTTTTGTAGTGAGCGGATAGAATACCCCTTTATTATCCTGTTTGAAAAAGGTAATTCCTCCATTGTATTTATTAACAACAAAAGCTTTGGCCTTTGCTTGTGCTTCAAAATTATATGAATCCATATTATAGAAAAATTTACTCATTTCCTTCAACATAAAATCAGGATATTCACCATCAATACCAGGTCTCAAATTAGCCAGATATTTAGCAGAAAAAATTTGGGCTGCCTCTAAATTAGTTACTGCTATAACATACATTTCCTTTTGTGTAATGGCATAAATCGTGTTAAAATTGTTATTTTTAATATTGTATTCAGTGAGCGTTAATATATCACCACTAGATGGTGCAGTATCACTTGGGTGATTGTGCAGTACGGTAAAAGATCGCTCCCAGGTATCATTTACTTTTACACTATTGGCTGTGCCATTATTCATAGGTGCGGCTGTAACTTCTCCAGCTGCATTTTTTCCTAACGTAATACTGTGTTCTAATTTATCAGCAGCAGCTAGTTTAATATCTTGTACCGCTTTTTTATACGTTTGATTATTTGATAAAGCAGTCAGTTCTTTGGCAACTACACAAGGATCTTTAGTTTCTGAATGTCTGTTTGTAGATGTTGTTCCTGTAATAACTAAATCTTCATCTTCATTAAAAGGAACATAAAACTCAACTACTCCTATATCTTTAAAATTACTTAAATCTGCCATTACAACCTGGTTAACATTAGATGTGTTGCCTTTTGAGATTTTATCATAATCTCTATTACCATCATTTTGTATAGATGTTATACTAGTGACGCCTATTGGCGAATTAGAATAAATTTCGACAGTTAATCTAGTATAGAGATGTGCTCCATTCTCTACTTGCGGATTAGAAAAAGTTACCGTTCCTATTACTACCCCATTTATTACTATTTGCGAAACAAAAACTTCAATTTTGCTTTGTGAATCTCTTAAAACTTTTATTTTTTGAGTATGATTTTCTCCTGGCTGAACCTTTTTTGTCAAAACAATTTCTGAAGTTGTTACCCTGTTTGAGCCACCACCACTAGAGCCACCAGAACCCTTATCATTATTCCCACTATTAGAATTGCTTCCACCAGGATCAAAATCATTATGACCATCACCAGTATATCCATTATAATCTCCCCAATTGCCTTGATCGGCATATGCATAATAATCGGAATCTCCTCCGCTATAGCCCGGGATGTCTACGTTATCTAACTCATTAAGTCCATTAAAATCAAAGTTATCGTCAAACTCGCTCCCTTGTGCGTTTCCAGCAATACTACCCAATAATAGTAAAAATAGTACAACCCATTTACTATTTATTTTTATTAAAATATTTCTCATAGCTTATTGTTTTATTACAATTCGAGTGTGTGTTTTTTCATTTTCCTGCACCTGTACCACATAAAATCCATTGGGTAAATTGGTAGTATTTACAGTATAAGATTGTCTTCCTGAGCCTAAGCTTGTTCCAGCCACTTGTATCGTTTGCGCATTAGCCACACTTATAAGTTTTACTTGCACTTTGGCTGGTTCTTGTAGCTCAAAACCAACATACAATTGCTCGTTAAACGGTACAGGATACACTTTTATGAATTCGTTTTTTTGTGAAGCCAACGCCAGTAACAATGCTTCGTCTTCTGCCGATACTGCATTGTTTTTTGGTCGCAACACTAGTGATATTGGCGGTCCAGGTTCTTTCCAATACTCAATAAAACTATCTACATTTACTAATAAATAAGGAATATCATTATAGTTTTTTTGACTTAAATTCATTCCTAAAACAGCATATTCTAGTTTATCATTTTTAAAATTATGAAGGTATAATTGGTCTAGTGTAAATTTAAAATCATTAACAAAAAGATTATTATCCTTAAATAAAGCTAAGTCTTCAAAAGTTTTGCCTTCAAAATTTATTTTAGTCTGCAAATCTCCTTGCTTACTTTTACTAAAACTTACGGCTATTGGCAAAACACGTAAAGGTGTAGTTCCAGACCAGTCATATTCTATCAATCGCCCTGTCCACTCCCCAAGAATATTTTTTATTTTTATGTTTTGGTTTTCTGCTTCATCAGAACTTACCATTTCCCTATTTTCAGCAATTACCACAGGATCAATTTTTTTGTCTCCCTTATTGGCTTCGTTTATAGCATTCTCTGCCTGATTTAAAACCTGTCTTCTCTTTTCAATTTTTAAATTACTTAAAAAAGCTCTACTGTTAAGCGTTGTATTACCATACAAATATTCCAGTGCTTTGTCTGTATCCTGCGGTACACCATAACCTAAATAGTAACACACACCCAACCAGTGTTTTGCCATAGCATAATCACTTTTTTTAAACCATGAAATGGCTTTGTCATAATCCTGATGTACACCAAAACCTTTTAAATGCATATAACCCAGTATATAAGTTGCTCTAGCGTATTTTTGGTCGGCTGATTTTTGATACCACTCTACCGCTTTATCCATATCAAGCGCACAACCTTGCCCTTTTCTATACAATTCCCCAAGATTATACTGCCCAATAGCATTACCACTTTTGGCTGCTTGCTCTATATAAGCAAATCCTTTGGATTCATCTTTTTCAATGCCTAATCCATTTGCATACATGAGTCCTATATTATTTTGAGTAACTGGGTCTCCTAATTCAGCACAGGGCAATATCTCATAAAAAATAGAGCCATAATCTTTATAAAGATTCTTGCTATTTAAAATCTCTGTGGCTTGTTGCGTCCTAACTTTGCAATCAACTTGTGCAATAGCTCCCAGAGCTACAAACAAAAGAATAAGTGTGTACTTCTTTTTCATAATTACATTGATTATTAATTAATATTCATTCAATACTGGAACCATTTTAATTCCACTCAAAACCGTTATTTTTAGTAGTATTAATTTCTGATATTTTGATATTATACTCTTTGCAAAATTTCGCGAATTCTTTTTCAAAATTGAATCTTAGCATTCCTAACTTGGTTTTTTGTATCGTTTTATCAAAACTATAATAAGCAGTCGTTAAATAATGATTTAGATGATAATCGTAAATTAAACTGTATAATTTGGTTTGCTGATCCTTAGTTAAATTAGGATTTCCATTAACCAATCGCGTGTATTCTAAATCAACTTTTTCTTTGGTTTCAACTTTATAATCAGACATTGCAAAATAGCAGTATTGCTTATAAGTAAGTGAACCATTAATTTTTTTGGCATAATAGTTTCTAGCTTCATTAATTTTAAAATTGTAAAGTGTCCCTGGATCCTGAATACTGAATGGAGCATACGCTTGTTTCTTTTTTGCATCCAAATCTTTTAAGACCTGATTTCTTTCATCTATTATTTTGAGCAATTCCTTTGTTTTTTCTTCGTTAAGACCAGCTTGTTTAGCATTTTGATAAAAATTCTGTTTAATGGCAGACTCCGTTAAACTTTCTTTTTCATTTGGTACATAAACGTCTTTATTGGTAACGCTCGTTTCTTTAGATTCTTTAATATTTTGCGCACGAATTCCCATTGTAAACAAGAGAATTACTAAAACTAGATGTGTGTGTTTATTCATATTATAGTTTTTAAATTGGTTAGAAATTAGTACCATTCTATTTGCTTTGTCTTGCTATTAATTCGAAAAATGCGTTCATAACCATTACTTTTTGGGCATAACACTAAAAACAACCCATTATCAGGCATTTTAGAAAAACTAATAAAATCACTTTGAGATTTAGCCTCTTCTATTTTTTTCCAGCCTTTGTCCCATACATAAAGGCTGAAAATTTCATTTTCGAATACTTCAAATGAATTAAAATCAAGTGTTGGTCCTTTTTTAGTCTTATCTCGGCTTATATTGTATGAAAAAGTTTTAGAATAATCAGGTTGCAACAATTGTTGTTTTTTATCAGTATCTAAAAGAATTGGATAAGGGGCATAATTCATTTTTTTTGTATCTGGATTATATAAACTTGGCAAATAGACAATATCAGTTCCTAAATTTTGATATTCAATACCGCTACCCAATCTCTTCCCCCAATCGGTAGTACTCCATTTTCCTAGATTAAAAACATTTAGATAACCAATTTTTTCCTTGTTAGAAGCAGCAATTGGATAAATTATCGTTCCAGTAGTTACGTATTCTGAAGTCACATCAAGAATATTTTTCTCTCTCAAAAATCCATTTGGTATTAAAAGACTATCCCGTACTGTAGCCAAAGCATTTTTCTGAATAGAATAGGTTTTTCTGAAAACTTTACCAAGACGTTTTTCTGTCGCATTGTAAGCATGAGGAAGACCTTGCGGATTACCAAAACAGTTCCCGTTAAATGGAATATGTTTCCCGCTTTCATCAATAATAGTATCCCAAAAATGCCTTTTGGAAGAAGCTGCATAATAAGGAGTAAAATCAAAAGTCACTGCCAATCCCATTGCTCTACAAGCTAACAAAGTTAGATTAGCGAGATCTGCACAGGCGCCCTCACGTCTAAAAAGTAATTGTTTTGGACTTAAATAAGGAATCGGATCATGTCGTTTATCCAAAAACCTAAAACCCTTAAGGGCTAAAATCGTTTGAGTAGCAACATCAACCGGATCTTGCTTATTCTCAACTGTATTAATAGCACCAGATACCAAAAGAGTATAGTCTACTCGCCAATCTTCCAGTGGCTCTATTAAACTTCGATAAGGCAAAATATATTCACAAAATGTATTAAAATCATATGATTTTGACCAAGGATTATTTCTCCATACATTAAAAGCTAAATCAATATTCTTAATCAGGAACTCTGGAGTTATCACTTCTATGTCTTTTAATTTATAAGACTTTGGCGTGATTTTGATACTGTCTTTTAATTTTTCAAATGCTTTAACTGCAATTTCAATATTAGGATAATCGAATTCGTTAAAAGATACTTTTTCATGGTTTCCGTCTATCCAATTATAATCCTGACCATACTGAATATCCATATTTGATATTAAAAATCGCACAGCTTCTTGCTTTTGGGAATCGAATTGATAGTGGTCCACAACTATTTTTTCTAACTTCTTTTTAGTTAAAACATCTTCCGCAATCGATTGCGGATAAATTGTATTAAAAACCATTAAACAAATAAATATAATTATCCTTACCATAATAAATAAGTTATAGACTACAATTCTATATATTATAAGTAAGAAAAACAACAATAAATTGTTAAATTTGCTTTTATATGTTGTAAATAGAATAAATCTTCAATTATTTTAAAATGAGAACTCAAAAAATTAATTTATACTTGACTGTTATTCTAATTCTATCATTCATTAGATGTGGACTCGATTGTTTGCCTTTCTCAAAAGGAAAATATATTTACTGGTTAATTACAGCTATTATAGGAGGTCTATTCTTTATAAAAAAATCAAAACATAAATACATACTAAACAACTTTGATCTGTATATACTAATTCTATCCTGTATATTTTTTTGGAATTTCATTTATATATCAAAATCAACATTTTATAATCTAAATATCTGGTACTATTTAGGCTATTTAATTCTATATGTAATATTAAGGCAGGAATTGAATACTAAAAATATCATTAATAAAAATCTGAACTTCATTCTGTATTTTATAAGTATAACAGCTATTTTAAATACTGTTATAGCTATTTTACAAAACATGAATATTCTTCAATCGGCAAATGAATATTTTAAATCAACCGGATTATTTTTTTCACCAAATCACTTAGGCATCTATCTTGCTCTTGGCTTTTTGACTAACATAGAAATACTCAGAAAATCCAAGATAATGAGTATAAAAACAATCTTTTATATTGGACTTGTTATTTTACTTTATGGTTTATATTTATCCGAATGTCGGGGCGCTTATCTAGGATTAAGTATTGCACTTTTATTTCGTCAGTATAATTTAAATCAAAAATTTAAAGCCTATCCAAAATGGAAAATACTTCTTTGCAGTTTAACTGTGTTAACGGGATTGTTCTTAATAGTTAAGGGTAATAACTCCGTAAAATCAGAATCAGCCTTGGGTAGACTATTCATTATAAAACAATCTCTTGAACAAATTAAGGAACATCCTTTATCTGGTCATGGTATCAATTCATTTTCACTAAAATATAATTCAGCCAAAGCTCAATATTTTGCAACCGAAAGATCTTGGGAAGATATTAAGAATGCGAGTTACATCTATAGTGCTAACAATGACTTTTTAGAATTGACTTTTGAATTAGGTATTACATGGATATTGATATTTATTTTTTTTGTCATAAAACTAAGGACATATTCAACTCAAAACACAGAAACACAAATCTGCAGTTCTATCTTAATATGCCTTCTCATTTTTACACTAACAAATAGTATATTATCAACACCTCTTTTTACAATTATAGCATGTTATTGTGTTGTTGTTATTATTAATTCAAGCGAAATAAAACCTATTTATACCTTCAATAATAATATTTTTTTGCAAATAAGCTTTGCAATCATAGGGTTTATCTTTTTAGTAATTATATTTTTAAGACTAAATGCCGAATACAGGTTATTGAGTTACTATAACGAAACTAAACACCTTACCAGTTTAAAAAATATTGAAAATTATGTCTCCAAAATTGATGCAAATGGTGAAGCATTATTTATGGCTGGTGGAGTTTTATTAAAAAATAAATACGCTCAAGAGGGAACAAGCTATTTAGCCCAAGGTTTTAAACATTCTGGTAAACCGAGCTTAGGAAGGATTTTAGCTGGATTATATCAAAAACAAGGTAAATACAGTGAGGCTGAACAAATCTATAAATATAATATAAATATTGAACCTTTTAGATATGAAGCACGAATGGATTTATTTAGATTGTATATTACAACAAATCAAACAAAAAAATCTAAAGAAGAAGCTCTTAAAATTATCCTTTTGCCAATAAAAATTCCATCTGAAAAAATAACTGAATATAAAAATGAAGCTGAAAAATACATAAATGAAAACTAGATATTTTGAATTGCCCCTCTAAAAACTCATTTTTATTAACTTGTTTTAATGTTGATTTAACCGAATTCATTTAAAAAAACAGGTTACTAAAAACAAAAAACCTCGATTTCTGGAAATCGAGGTTTTTTGTTTTTAGTCTTTACGCCATTTTTTTGTTTCGTCAAAAATGTGCTCCAAAATTGCAGCTTCAGTTTCATCAAAATCAATATTTCTTCGTCCCATAACTAATTTTGCAGTTTCAAAAGCTTTCTTAGTTACATAGGTAGTAAAACCTGCTGCTCCACCCCAAGAAAAACTTGGTACAAAGTTGCGAGGAAAACCCGAACCAAAAATATTAGCACTTACTCCCACTACAGTTCCTGTATTAAACATGGTGTTGATTCCGCATTTACTATGATCTCCCATCATTAAACCACAAAACTGAAGTCCGGTTTTAGCAAATCCTTCGGTTTCATAACTCCATAACTTTACTTCTTCGTAATTATTTTTTAGATTCGAATTATTAGTATCTGCACCAATATTACACCATTCGCCTAAAACTGAATCGCCTAAAAATCCGTCATGCCCTTTGTTTGAGTTTGCAAAAAGAACCGAATTCTTAACCTCACCACCTATTCTAGATCCTACACCTACTGTTGTAGCTCCATAAACTTTGGCATTCATTTTTACTTGTGCATTTTCGCATAAAGCAAAAGGCCCACGAATTACAGAACCTTCCATAATCTCGGCATTCTTACCTATATATATAGGTCCTGTAGAAGCATTTAAAGTAACAAACTCTAATTTTGCTCCTTCTTCTATAAATATATCGTCGGGATTAATCGTATTTACGCTTTTTGGTATTGGCTGTGATTTTCTGTCTTCGGTCAAAAAGTCAAAATCTTCACGAATTGCTGCAGCATTTTTAGAAAAAATATCCCAAGTATTCTCTACTGTTATACAATCACCTGTATACTGTATGATTTCATAAGAGTCAAAATCGACTTCTTCCTGATTTTCATTTGTATAAAAAGCAATAACTTCTTCTCCTTTAAAGATAGCTTGGTTCGTTTTTAAATCCGAAACAAGTTCTGCTAAATCATTATTAGGCAAAAATGAAGCATTGATCATTACGTTTTCTTCCAACTCGACCATTGGATATTTTTCCGATAAATATTCTTCGGTTATTGTAGTTGTAGTTGAGCCTAAATGCATTTCCCATTTTTGACGTATGGTCATAATTCCGATTAAGATATCGGCAACAGGTCGGGTAAATGTAAAAGGCAATAAGGCATTCCGGACGGGCCCGTCAAATAGAATGTAATTCATAAATTAATTTAATTTGGCAATATATTAAAATCCTGATTTGGTTATCGAGACCAAAGTTACAAATATTTTATTTCTTACAATTATAACGATAAGACTTCTTAGTCAAGCATTAAGGTAAAATAATCATACAAAAAAAGCCTTCCAAAAAGGAAGGCTTTGATTTATTTAAAAACAAACTAAAATTATTTAGCGTGTTTAGCGTATTTAGTTTTGAATTTGTCAATACGTCCTGCAGTATCGATAAGTTTAGATTTACCTGTGTAAAAAGGGTGAGATGTTCTAGAGATCTCCATTTTTACAACTGGATATTCAACTCCATCAACTGTTATTGTTTCTTTTGTATCTGCAGTAGATTTAGTGATAAACACATCTTCATTTGACATGTCTTTGAATGCAACTAATCTGTAATTTTCTGGGTGAATTCCTTTTTTCATCTTTACTTTTTATTTATTGTTTGGAGTGTTTTAATTTTGAAGCTTCTTCGTGGTTAGAAAAAGGTGTAAATGCAACTACTCTTTTTGTTTTAAAACGTTTAATTATTTCAGTTTGCAAATTTACATTTATTTTTTAATAAACAAACCTTTACTCTCTTTTTTTTATATAAAATCGAAAAGCATTTTTTATCCACGAATATATTGGGAATTGCTATATTTGTGGATTAATTTTAAAACATATAAATTATGATTAATGAAGTTATAAAAAAGAACGGAATTACTTACGGTGTAATAATTGGAATTGTTTTAGCACTAATTACTGCAATAATGTATTCAATAGACCTTAAACTATTTGTTTCGGGATGGATTGGAGGATTAACATTTGTTATTTTTCTAGCGATAACTATTGCATTATTAGTAAAAACTAAAAAGGATTTAAATAATATTTTTTCTTTTAAAGACGCTTTCACGACTTATTTTATTGCTGTACTTATAGGTATCTTAATTTCTACTTTTTTCAACATCATCTTATTTAACTTCATTGATCCTAGCGCGAAAGAAACTTTGGGCGAATTAATTAGAAAATATATGGCCGAAACATTGCAAAAATTCGGAACTCCGGCATCGGTAATAAATGAAACTCTGGCAAAAATGAAAGAAAGCAATCCTTATGCTACTGGAGAACTATTAAAGGCTCTAGTATTTAGTATTGTTGGCTACTCTATATTAGGATTAATTTTGGCTGCCTTTTTTAAAAGCAAAACTACATATCAAGAATAAAATAAATGAATTTATCTATACTTATACCGCTTCTTAACGAAGAGGAATCACTTAAAGAGCTATACAGCTGGATTATTAAAGTGATGCAATCTAACAATTACTCATATGAAATCATTTTTGTAGATGATGGAAGTACAGATAATTCTTGGAATATTATTGAAGGTTTTTCTAATGAAAATCCGAATGTAAAAGGTATTCGGTTTATGAAGAACTTTGGTAAATCACAGGCTTTACACGCTGGTTTTGCCAAGGCTAATGGTGATGTTATCATTACTATGGATGCCGATTTACAAGATAGTCCAGATGAGATTCCTGGATTATACGAAATGATTACCAAAGAGAAATTTGATTTGGTTTCTGGTTGGAAAAAGAAACGTTATGACTCTGTTGTAGCAAAAAATTTACCGTCTAAATTATTTAATTGGGCTGCCAGAAAAACTTCGGGTGTTGAATTAAATGATTTTAATTGCGGATTAAAAGCGTATAAAAACACTGTTGTTAAGAACATTGAAGTTTCGGGCGAGATGCACCGATATATTCCTGTTTTGGCAAAAAATGCTGGTTTTAATAAAATTGGTGAAAAAGTAGTTATTCATCAGGCTCGTAAATACGGCGAAACCAAATTTGGGATGGAACGTTTTGTTAATGGCTTCCTGGATTTGATTACAATTTGGTTTTTATCAAGATTCGGAAAAAGACCTATGCACTTATTTGGTTTATTAGGTTCTATTATGTTTATAATTGGTTTCTTACTGGCTTTATACTTAGGAATCGACAAATTATTTATTCATAAAACTAGTAGATTAATTACTGAAAGACCTCATTTTTATTTATCAATAACATCAATGATAATAGGAACTCAGTTATTTTTAGCAGGATTTTTGGGAGAGATTATTTTACGAACTAAAAACAATGAAGCGCGTTATAAAATAGCAAATCAGGTTAATTTTTAGGACATACCTAGCCCTGATGGCAGCGGCATCCTTTATGTTTTTTCTTTAAAAACATAAAGATATAGCGAACAGCAGGAGATTGCTTCGAGAAATCGAAATATTAACTCCTGAAATCACATTAATTTTTTTGACTTACAATTTAAATAATATACAAATGAATATAGCACCTAACATTTTAACTGCTGTAAACGAATGGCTGACGCCAGCATTTGACAATGAAACACAATCGGCGATTAAAGAGATGATGACAACATCGCCAAAAGACCTTGAAGAAAGTTTTTATAAAAATTTAGAATTCGGAACTGGAGGAATGCGTGGCGTTATGGGTGTGGGAAGCAACCGCATTAACAAATATACGCTTGGAAAAAATACGCAAGGTCTTTCGGATTACATGCACAAAGTTTTCCCGAACCAAACTCTAAAAGTGGCAATTGCTTACGATTGTCGTCACAACAGTAATACACTTGCAAAAGTTGTTGCTGATGTTTTCTCGGCAAATGGAATTCATGTGTATTTATTTTCGGATATGCGTCCGACTCCTGAATTGTCTTTTGCTCTTAAGCATTTAGGTTGCCAATGTGGTATTGTACTTACTGCATCGCACAACCCACCAGAATATAATGGTTACAAAGTATACTGGGAAGATGGCGGACAAATTGTTCCTCCGCAAGATGCAGAAATCATTGCTACGATTGAAAGCTTAGAATATGATAAAATTAAATTTCACCCTAACGAGAAATTAATTGAATATATAGATACTGAGATTGATAATGCTTTTATCAATTCATCTATCGAAAATGCAAGTTTTAATACTCCAGCTAAAGCTAAAGAGGATTTACAAATCGTATTTACTTCTTTACACGGAACTTCGATAAAATCGATCCCTCCTACTTTATCACAAGCAGGTTATACTAATGTGCATATTGTACCAGAGCAAGCTGTCCCTAATGGTGATTTCCCAACTGTAAAATCTCCAAATCCTGAGGAACCTGAGGCTTTAACAATGGCTCTTGCTCTAGCAGTTAAAACAAACTCAGACATTGTTGTTGGTACTGATCCTGACTGTGACCGTCTTGGAGTTGCTGTTCGTAACAACGAAGGAAAAATGATTTTGCTAAATGGTAACCAAACCATGATTTTAATGACTTCTTTCTTATTGAAAGAATGGAAAAAAGCGGGTAAAATTAACGGAAAACAATTTATAGGTTCTACTATTGTTTCGACTCCTATGATGATGGAACTTGCGACAAGTTATGATGTAGAATGCAAAATAGGCTTGACAGGTTTTAAATGGATTGCCAAAATGATTAAAGATTTTCCTGAGCTTGAATTTATTGGTGGTGGAGAAGAAAGTTTTGGTTTTATGGTTGGTGATGCTGTTCGCGATAAAGATGCCGTTGCTGCAACTTTATTAATTTGCGAAATGGCAGCTCAGGCAAAAGCTAGTGGAAGCTCTGTTTATAAAGAACTTTTAAAACTTTATGTTGAGCACGGATTTTATAAAGAACACTTAGTTGCATTGACCAAAAAAGGAATAGAGGGATTACAAGAAATTAATCAGATGATGATTAATTTACGTGAGAATCCTGTAAAAGAAATTGACGGACAACGCGTAATAATGGTAGAAGATTACCAATCATCGACTGCGTTAAACTTATTGACAGATGAAGTTTCTGAAATGAGTATTCCGAAATCGAATGTATTAATTTATTATACTGAAGATGGCTCTAAAATTTGCGCAAGACCAAGTGGAACTGAGCCGAAAATTAAGTTCTATATTAGTGTAAATACTCAACTTGACTCAGTAGAAGATTTTGATGCAACTGAAGCTATTTTAGATAATAAAATAAAAAATATTATTGCAGCAATGCAATTAACTTAGTTTAAGGATGAATGTGCTTGCAACAAATGATGCTCCGCAACTATTAAATTCGATTATCGATTTAATAGACAAGACACGTCATGTTGTTGCCAAAACCGTTAATCAGGAACTTACCTTATTGTATTGGAATATTGGAAAAAGTATAAATGATGAAATTCTAAACAACGACAGAGCCGATTACGGGAAAAAACTTATTCTGAATTTAAGTACAGACCTTTCCAATAGATACGGAAGTGGGTTTAACAAAAGAAACCTTCATAGTTTCATAAAGCTTAACACTGTATTACAGGATATTACAACTGTGCACACAGTGTGTGCACAATTGAGTTGGTCACATATTAGAACTCTAATTTACATTGAAAACACTATAAAACGAGAATTCTACATTCAGATGGCTATTCATGAAAGATGGAGTGTAAGAACTTTACAAGAACGAATAGACAGTATGCTTTTTGAACGAACAGCTATCAGTAAAAAACCAGAACAAACCATTATCAATGAACTTGAGCAATTAAAAACGGATAAAAAAATAAGTCCTGATTTAACTTTTCGAGATCCTTACTTTTTGGATTTTCTAGGATTACATGATAGTTACTCTGAGAAAGATTTAGAGAGTTCTATTTTGGCGCAGCTTCAATATTTTATTACCGAAATGGGAAGTGAATTTGCTTTTTTGGCGCGTCAGAAAAGAATAACAATTGATAATGAAGATTTCTATATCGACTTGCTTTTTTATCATAGAGGCTTACGAAGTTTAGTCGCAATAGACTTGAAACTCGGAAAGTTCAAAGCTGGTTACAAAGGTCAAATGGAGTTATATCTTCGTTGGCTAGAGAAAAACGAGCAAAAAGAAGGAGAAAACAAACCTATTGGATTAATTCTTTGTAGTGAGAAATCTCCCGAACAAATTAACTATTTGATGCTCGACAATGATGAACACATTAAAGTAGCAGAATATTTAACTCTATTACCTGAAAAAAAATTATTGCTAGAAAAACTGGAAAGAGCCATAGCTATAGCAGAAAATAACACCCAAAAATAAATGAACAATTTCAAAAAAATATTTCCTTTTATATTTCCGTATAAAAGATATGCTTACATGAATATTTTATTCAATATTCTGTATGCATTATTCAGTACACTTTCGTTTATGGCGTTGATACCTATGATGCAAGTATTATTTGACCAAACGAAACGTAATACCACAATACCTGTTTATGAAGGCATTTGGGAACTGAAAAGTTACGCAGAAAACTACCTAAGCTACTACATTACCCAAGCAACAGATAATTATGGTGTAGGCTATACGCTATCGGTAATGGTATCAATCATTATTTCTATATTTTTATTGAAAAACCTATGCGATTATCTTGCTATGTTTTTTATTAATTTTTTAAGAAATGGTGTTTTAAGAGACATGCGAAATGCCATGTATAAAAAAACTCTTGAATTACCTCTATCCTTTTTCTCCGAAAAAAGAAAAGGAGATGTTATCGCTCGTATTGCAGGTGATGTAAATGAGGTACAAACTTCGTTTCTGGCAATTCTTGAACTTATTGTAAAAGAACCTCTTACTATTGTATTTACAATTATTGCAATGCTTGCTATAAGCCCACAATTAACTCTTTTTGTTTTTATTTTCATTCCCGTTTCTGGATATATCATATCATTGATAGGAAAACAATTAAAGAAACAATCGACTAAGGCGCAACAAGAACAAGGAACATTTTTATCTACTATCGAAGAAACTTTAGGCGGATTAAAAGTGGTAAAAGGATATAACTCTGAAAATTATTTCAATGGAGTTTTCCAAAACTCAACTCAACGTTTCTTTAAATTATCAAACAGTATTGGTAACCGCCAGAACTTAGCTTCGCCTGCGAGTGAGTTTATGGGGATTATGGTTATCGCTATATTACTTTGGTACGGTGGACAGATGGTTTTAATAGAAAAAACATTAAACGGCGCTTCATTCATCGCTTATATGGGATTGGCTTATAATATCCTTACTCCTGCAAAAGCTATCTCTAAAGCTTCTTATGGTGTAAAAAGAGGTAATGCTGCTGCTGAACGTGTATTGGAAATTCTTGATCAGGAAAACCCTATTACAAGTAAGGTTGACGCTATCGAAAAAACAACTTTTGATTCGAATATAGCTATCAAAAACATCAACTTTAAATATGAAAATGAAAATGTATTAAAAGACTTTTCTCTTGATATTAAAAAAGGACAAACTGTTGCTCTTGTTGGGCAATCTGGTAGCGGAAAAAGTACTATTGCTAATCTTCTTACTCGTTTTTATGATGTAAACGAAGGTTCTATCTCAATTGATAATATCAACATTAAAGATATGTCTTTACATTCTCTTCGTGGTTTGATGGGATTAGTAACTCAAGACAGTATCTTATTTAATGATACTATAAAAGCTAATATTTCATTAGGAAAACTAGACGCTACTGATGAAGAAATCATTGCAGCACTAAAAATTGCTAATGCTTTTGAATTTGTAAATGAATTACCTCTTGGTATTTATACTAATATTGGTGATAGCGGAAACAAACTTTCTGGCGGACAAAAACAACGTTTATCGATTGCTCGTGCTGTCTTAAAGAATCCTCCAATTATGATTCTTGATGAGGCGACATCTGCTCTTGATACCGAAAGTGAAAAATTTGTACAAGTAGCTCTTGAAAACATGATGCAAAACCGTACTTCGATTGTTATTGCTCACCGTTTATCTACTATCCAAAAAGCAGACCTAATTGTTGTTATGCAAAAAGGTGAAATTGTTGAGCAAGGCACTCACGAAAAATTAATAGCTCTAAACGGAACCTATAATAAATTGGTTACCATGCAGTCGTTTGAATAATTTTTCATAAATTAGAGATACATTAAGAAAATACTTATGTATCGCCACAACTCAAACATAACTCTTCCCGAAGACCCAAATACAATAGTCTGGAAATACTTGGATTTATCCAAGTTTCTAGACTTATTGATGTCTAAAAAACTATTCATGTCTCGTTCTGATAAATTCGAAGATCAGTACGAGGGCACGTTTAGCGAACCTACTTACGAAGAGATAAAAAAACTCGCTATAGACAATCCCGAGTTTATAGATTATTACAAAACACATCGCGAAAAAGTAGCCATAAGCAGTTGGCATATCAACGAATATGAATCGTTTGCTATGTGGCAAATTTTCACTCAAAACAATGAAGGATTAGCGCTTCAATCGACCATTGGGAGATTACAAAAAGCCCTGAAACCTGAGAATAATTTTGACCAGTATATTGGTGAAGTAAATTATATTGATTACAAGAAAGAATACATTCCGTTTGATGATTTATTCTTCCCTTTTTTATTCAAAAGAAAAAGTTTTCAATATGAGCGTGAAGTGCGCATAATCACTGATTCTTCTAAAAGTGACATCAAAATCAACGACGGACTAAGAGTTGATGTTGACCTAAAATATCTTATCGAAAAAATATACATTCATCCAAAATCAGAGAACTGGTATAAAAAACTTGTGATTGATTTAGTTCATAAACTAGGTTACGATTTTGATATCGAAAAATCAGATCTTGAAAGTGATATTTTAATCTAATTTTTTTCCACAGATTTAAAATGATTCTTACTCTAATCTGAAACAGAAAAGCCATTAAAATTTAAATTTTAATGGCTTTTCTGTTTTTACAAAACTTTTAAGTCTAAACGCTTAAATAGGCTTATAGCTGATTACTTTCCAATCTTTGGCCGCTAGATTAATGTAGTTATAATGTAAAACGTCATTTTTATCAAACTGACCATTTTTGTTGGTGTCTTCGATTGTTCTAAAATACAAGCGATTTTTAGACTCTATAACATTCCAATCTATCAGTTCCTGGAAATCATCAGAAACCTTAGTAAATCTTTCTCCACTGATATCACTTAAATACAATGCTTTTATATCACTTGTATCTAATTTTCCATCTTTATTAGTATCCATATCTACCATGGTATACACCATAACATGATTGTGCGTTTTATCGGCAATTGCTTTTAAGTAAGTAGCCGTCTGAATTAATACCGCTTTATCTGTTAATGGTCTTATAGAATCTGAATCTATTTTCTGAAATTTTAAATTTTGCAAATATCCCGTAATTTCATATTCTCCAATATTCGAAATTGTAAAACTTATATCATTCACACTCGATGAACCATAACGCGCTTTAGTTCCTCTTTCATATACTCTTACGTCTCCAACTGGGTGAATCAAATAATTTGTTCCTTCCATCTGGATTGGCAAATCGGCAATTGCAACTTGAGTAGAATCTACCTTGGCAATTACTTTTGAACCTGTAGACGCATCGTAAGTAACCTTTGGTTTCTCGACTTCATTCTTGCAACTCACTAAAAGTAAAACAGAAAGACTTATGATGGATATATGTAATTTTCTCATGTTGTTTTATTAAAAAATAATTTCAAATGTAATCAATTTTAAAAATGGTTAGCCTATTTACAGTCAATTTATGCGTTCTAAACTAGCTTTTCCATTGGTTTTTATAACCTTGCGGTTAATTTTATATTAAAAACTCTCGAAGTCATATAATTAGGAATTGCATATTGATTTTTAGAATATACATCACGAACCCAAGTATTTGTTATCGCATTTTGATTATCAAAAAGATTGAAAATTTCAAACCCTAATGACAATTCTTTAAACTCTTTAAAAAACTTACTTTTTGCAACTTTATTATTATCAATAAAAACTTTAGAGAACCCAACATCTACTCGGCGGTAATCTTTTAACCTGTTTTGATATAAATACGGATCTGAATATGAAGGCGAACCTCCAGGCAATCCTGTATTATAAACTAAATTTAAATATATTTTTACACTCGGAATATTAGGCATATAATCCTGAAACAAAAGAGCAAATTTTAATCGTTGATCTGTTGGTCTGGCTATATATCCTTTATCTTCATAATTCTCTTGTGTTTTTAAATATCCAAAACTAAACCACGATTCAGTTCCCGGCACAAACTCTCCATTTAATCTAAGATCTAAACCTTGAGCATAAGCCGTCGCGTTATTATTGGCAATATATCTAATTCGAACATTATCGATAGTATAAACATTTACATCTGTTAATGATTTATAATACAACTCCGAAATAAGTTTAAATGGTCGGTTCCACATTTTAAAATTATAGTCATTACTCAAAACTACATGTACAGATTGTTGCGCCTTTGTATTTGGTAATACTTCTCCACTTGCATCACGTAATTCTCTATAAAAAGGTGGCTGATGATATAACCCTCCCGAAAGTCTAAAAACCATATCCATATTCCAATCTGGTTTTATCGAAAATTGAGCACGTGGACTAAATACAATCTGATTTTTTCCTTCGACAATTCCTCCTGATACTTTCCAATCCTGAAAACGAACTCCTGCATTGTACCAAACTTCACTAGAACCTAAAACTCCTTTTCGGCTCCATTGTGCATAACCCGAAAATCTATTTATAGTATTAAAATTTGTTGCTCTAACATTTTGGTACGGTAACAATGGTCCTGTATAAGGTTCGTATGGCTGATCGTTTTTAGGCAAAACTACAAGAGGCGGATTTACCGAAAAACCTGCAGAATCAATCATCTCCCACTCTGCTACACGATCACGTATAGATTCACGAGTATATTTTACTCCAAATTCAATAAGATTTTCTTTCCAATTATAAATTCCTTTTAATTCAGCATTTACAATTAAAGCATCTAAATCATTACGTGCATGATTTAATTGCGTACCAATTCCCTTAGTATAATCTACTTCTTGCAAAACAACCGAACCATCACTATCTACTTCTCCCAAGCGATATTGCGCCAAGATATCATAATGTTCTTGCTCTTGTGTATGAAATATAGAACCTATAAATTTTAACGTAAAATCTGAAGAAACATTATATGTTGATTTTATTGCTCCAAAATACGTATCATATTTATCTCTTTCTTGCCCTTCATAATATACCGCAAGCGCCATTGGTTTATCGATAGTTCCAAATTTGGTTTCACGAGTTAATGGCTGGTATAAATATTTATTTTGAGAAAGGGCACCTAGAAAACTCCATTGCCATTTTGCCGAAGCAATGTAATTTACATTCGTCTGGATATCTGTATACGAAGGCGTATAATTAGTTTGAGTATCCTGGCTATTTACAAGCATACTATTATTACGATAGCGAACTCCTGTAATTGCCGACCATTTTTTATTTTTAGAAACCGCATCGACTGCAATACTTCCGCCAAGAAAACTAGCTTCAAAAGCTGCTCCGAATTTTGTTGGCTTTCTATAAGTAATATCTAATACCGATGAAAGCTTATCTCCAAACTTAGATTGAAATCCTCCTGCCGAAAAATCAACATTCTGAACTAAATCTGTATTCGTAAAACTTAAACCTTCTTGTTGTCCTGAACGAATCAAGAAAGGACGATATACTTCGATCTCGTTTACATAAACCAGATTTTCATCATAATTTCCTCCACGAACAGCATATTGTGTACTAAGTTCATTATTACTATTTACACCTGGTAATGTTTTTAATATATTCTCAATTCCAGGATTAGCTCCCGGAATTTTCTTTATCGTTACTGGATCTACAACTGTAATTCCCTGAACACGCTTTTTATTTGCCATAACAACAATTTCGCCCATTTGTTCGGCATAACTATTCATAACAGGATTAAAAACAAAAATTTCATTCGGTTTTAAATTCACTGTTATCGTCATCATTTTCTGCGAAATGTGAGTAAAAACAATAATCACTTTTTTATTAGACGGAACCAAAATATCAAAAAATCCATCCGAGTCGGATTGTGTTACATTTCCCGAATGGGAAACATTTACATCAACAACTGGGAGGTTACTTTCGTCCAAAATCACTCCTTTTACTCTAGCATTTTGAGCAAGTGAAACAAAACCAATACCTAAAAAAAGGAAAACAAATAGCAGATTCTTATTCAAAAGTTATATTTTTATTTTGTTTGACTTCTAAAAAAACGAGTCTCAAAGATAGCAGAATTCCCCACATTATCAACAACTTCTATTTTTAAATCATTCGCTCCTTCGGCTACAATACCATCATTAAAATCATGAGTTATCTTTTTGGTTTTATTATCATACTCAAACAAAATCCAATTTCCGTTTAAATACCCATTGTAAGATTTAATCCCCGACATACTATCACTAATAGTAAACTGAATTTTCTTTACATCACTAATCCATTTATCCTGAATTGTTTTTGCAATACTAATTGTTGGCTTGATTGTATCCAGAACTAACCCAAATTGCCCTAAGGTTTTTGACTTAGCTGTATAAACATTGTCTTTACGAGATGTAGCATTATAACTACCGCTCTTTCCTGTAATTCTGCCTATATAAACTTTATCCTTAAGATTTTCGGGATATTTACCATCTTCTATAGTAATTGTAAAATTAGAATGAACCGGAACTGTATCGTCATGAATATAAATGCGGTCATTTTTTACATCAAAATTCAAATTAAAATCATCGTAAAATGTTCCCGCAGGAAAAAACACTGACATATTGTTCTTAGAGAAATTAGCATCCTTATTGTATTTTACCAAATAATTTGAAGCTTCAGGTGTCGGATTCACAATTGCTGGTAATGAATCATACTGAACTGGAATATTAACTGTATTTATATTTCCATAAAAATCCGAAACTTCTACACGATACGCCGAAGCTAAATTTGGTACAACCGGAAGCACTCCGTTCAGAGCATCCGTTTTTATAATGCTCAAGGCAAAAGGCGTTTTCATAAACAACTTTTGTACTCTCTGTCCCGTTTTTTTATATCTAGGGTAATCAATTAATACGTTTATGTATCGCATTTCATCAAATGAATACGTATTAAATTGATATCCGAAATTAGAATTTCCGTTATAAAAAGACTCTACTTTATAAACCCCATTTTTATTAAACGAAACATCGTCATAATCAACAGCAGTAATTCCAAAACCAATTTTTCCGTTTGTAGCAACCCTATCAGACAAATAAGTTCCATCTTTTTGCAATGTCAAATTAAGCATTAAAGGGACTTTCGATTGATTAACAGTTGTATTATCGTCAAGCGGATAAACATATAAATTAGAAATTACTGGCTTTTTTGTATCTCTAACATATTTATCAAAACCAAAAAGCATTGGATTAATAACAAACTCCGTTTTAGAATCACGGAATTCAAAATGTAAATGCGGTCCCTCTGAAGAACCTGTATTTCCAGACAATCCTATCAATTGTCCTTTGGTAACAACCATTTCCCCAGGTTTCAAGAACATTTCGATTTCAAATGATTTCTCCTGATAATGCGTTTTCTTGATGTATTCCTGAATTGTCCCAACCATACTTTGCAAATGTCCATATACAGATGTGTAACCATTTGGATGTGTTACATACAAAGTTTTACCATTTCCGAAAGTCGAAATTTTAATTCTCGAGATATATCCATCGGCAACAGCGTACACATTCAGCCCTTCTCTTTGATTTGTTTTTAAGTCAAAACCAGCATGAAAATGGTTTGGTCTTAACTCCCCAAAGTTCCCAGAAAGCTGCATTGGTATATCTAGTGGCGGTCTAAAATAGTCTTTCGGATAATCTGTCTGAGCAGAAATAAGATTACAAAATAGCAGAAAAAGTACAGAATATCTCATGATTTACATTTTTGCTAAGATAAAAAAAAGTTAGTAAAATAATTACTAAAATCACAAAATACAATACCTTGAATTCCATTAATTTGCTATTTTTAATGCAAAAAAATCGATAAAATATTGCATTAATAAAAAGGAATACTAACTTTGTATGATTAAGTAATGAATAGGATTTATAATGAGTGTAATTGCCGAAATAATTGATACTCTTGAATATAAAGTAGAAAAACTTTTTGCGAAGCTAAAAGGTTTAGAAAAAAACAATCAAGAACTAAAGTTAGAATTAACAGAGGCTAAGCACACCATACACAAACAATCGGAAGAGATTGAGGCCCTGAAAAAGCAGTATGAAACACTCAAAATCGCCAATTCTTTACTTGGCAGTAACGATAATAAGAGAGATACAAAGCTTAAAATAAATTCATTAATTCGCGAAATAGACCACTGTATAGCACAACTATCAGACTAGTAACAACATGGACGAAAAGCTTAAAATAAAAATATCAATCGCTGACAGAGTTTACCCACTAACGGTCGAACTATCACAGGAAGAAGGACTTAGAAGTGCTTCTAAAAAAATTGATGTTATGATTAAGCAATTTGAAGAAAACTATGCTGTTCGCGACAAACAAGACGTTTTAGCCATGTGTGCATTACAATTTGCATCGCAAGTAGAGCAAAAACAAATTGACAAAGCAACTGATAGTGATGAAACTATCGAAAGAATTAAAAGATTAAATACCCTTTTAGATCAATATCTCGAAAATTAAACGTTCTTTACAGAAACTAAGATACTGCCTACATTAGTTCATATTTGGTAAACTCAACACTAACAAATTAGAATGAGCAAATCATCACTACTAAAGCATGCCACGCTCCGGCGAGGAAACTTGAACAGTGAGTTAGCTCAAAACTTGTCTTTTCGAGTTTATACAAGCAACCTAATGTAGGCTTTTTTATATATAAATTTTAACAAACATGGACAGCATAATAACGATCATTATTTCAGGAATTATAGGTGTTGCTGGGGGTTTTGGGATAGCCAAAATCATAGAAAAAAGCAATATTTCCAATTTAATCAAGAACTCAAAAAAAGAAGCTGCATCGATTTTAAAAGATGCTAATCTGGAAGCCGAAAACATTAAGAAAGATAAAATTCTTCAAGCAAAAGAAAAGTTTATTGAATTAAAATCAGAGCACGAACAAGTAATCCTTGCAAGAGATAAAAAAGTAGCAGAAGTAGAAAAAAGAGTACGCGACAAAGAATCTCAAGTTTCTAATGAATTATCAAAAGCCAAAAAGACTAATGATGATTACGAAGCTAAAACTCAGGAATACACTAATAAAATTGAAGTTTTAGACAAAAAACAAGCTGAAGTTGATAAATTACACAAAAGTCAATTACAACAATTAGAAGTAATTTCAGGTCTTTCTGCAGAAGAAGCTAAAAACCAATTAATGGAAGGCTTAAAAGCAGAAGCAAGAAGTAATGCAATGTCTCATATTCAAGATACTATTGAAGAAGCAAAACTTACTGCTCAACAAGAAGCTAAGAAAATCATCATTAACACAATCCAAAGAGTTGGAACAGAAGAAGCAGTAGAAAACTGTGTATCTGTATTCAATATCGAATCGGATGATGTAAAAGGAAGAATCATTGGTCGTGAAGGTAGAAACATCCGTGCGCTAGAAGCTGCAACAGGTGTTGAGATTATTGTAGATGATACTCCAGAAGCAATTATCCTTTCTTGTTTTGACCCTGTACGTAGAGAAATCGCTCGTTTAGCATTACACAAATTAGTTACAGATGGTCGTATTCACCCAGCACGTATCGAAGAAGTTGTTGCTAAAACTGCAAAACAAATTGATGATGAAATCATTGAAGTTGGAAAACGTACAGTAATAGATTTAGGAATTCACGGTTTACACCCAGAATTAATAAAAGTTGTTGGACGTATGAAATACCGTTCTTCTTACGGTCAGAACTTATTACAACACTCTAGAGAAGTATCTAAATTGTGTGGTATTATGGCTGCCGAATTAGGACTGAACGTAAAATTAGCTAAAAGAGCTGGTTTACTTCACGATATTGGTAAAGTTCCAGATACTGAAAGTGATTTACCTCACGCATTATTAGGAATGCAATGGGCTGAGAAATACGGTGAGAAAGAAGAAGTTTGTAATGCAATTGGAGCGCATCACGATGAAATCGAAATGAAATCACTATTATCGCCAATCGTTCAGGTTTGTGATGCTATTTCTGGTGCAAGACCTGGTGCAAGAAGACAAGTATTAGATTCTTATATCCAACGTTTAAAAGACCTTGAAGAAGTTGCTTACGGATTTAATGGAGTTAAAAACGCCTACGCTATTCAAGCAGGTAGAGAACTTCGTGTAATTGTAGAAAGCGAAAAAGTATCTGATGATAATGCTGCAAGTTTATCATTTGATATCTCACAAAAAATACAAACCGAGATGACTTACCCAGGTCAGGTTAAAGTAACAGTAATACGAGAAACAAGAGCGGTAAATATTGCAAAATAAGCTCTCTTTATAATCATAAAAAAACTCCTCAATTGAGGAGTTTTTTATTTATAATACTTTTCCTTTTTTTTACCATTAAGAAATTAAGGGAAATTAAGTTATGCATCTTATTTAATTATTCAACCGCAAAGGATGCAAAGATTTACGCAAAGTTCGCGAAGTCTTTATTAAAGTAAATTCAGAGCAAATAGAGTATATACTCCATCAATTATATTTTACAATCTCATTAACTCAAACTTACCCTGAAATTATCGAGTTATTGATAAGCATTCTTCGACTCCGCCCAGAAAGACAAGTTTGCTGGTATTACGCTCGTTTTGAATCTTAGCCACTCAGAACCTTAGTACCTTAGAGCCTTTGCAGCTCTGAACCTTTGCAACTCTGGACCTCAGAACCTACAAATCATCATTAAATATAATTTTAAATACAGTTCCTTCACCAACAACACTTTCTACAGAAACCTCCCCTTTCATAGATTCTATTTGGTTTTTTGTAATATACAATCCAATACCGCGAGCTTCTTTATGTTTATGAAAGGTTTTATACATTCCGAATATCAAATCGCCATAGCGCTCTAAATCAATTCCGATACCGTTATCTTTAATTTTTAAAGCTTTGCGACCATCTGGTTCAATTGCAAAAATAAACTCGACTACAGGCGCTCTATCAGGATGAGCATATTTTATAGCATTCGTAGTAAAATTCAATAAAACACTTTCCAGATAGGCAGGATTAAAATTAATCGTTACATAATCTGGTACATTATTATGTATTACTATTTTGGTTTTTGCGCTAAATGCCTTGATTATAGAAACTGTCTTATCAATACTATACCCCAACTTAAGAGGTTTTATAACAATATTGAGATTACTCTGTATTTGAACAATCTGAGTTAAATTAGAAATAGTATCATTTAAATCATTAGAAACCGTTCGTAAATGCACCAACATCTCATCAATCGTTTCTTTACTATGATCTTCATCGATAAAATCAAGAATACTCTTAATATTACCTGCTTGAGTATTTAAATTATGAGAAACGATATGAGAAAAATTAAGCAATCGACTATTTTGATCACTAAATAGTTTCATTGTTTTAATGAGTTCCAGTTCTTTCTCTTTTTGATAAGAAACATCTGTATGCGTACCCAAAACACGCAATGGTTTTCCGTTTGAATCTCTTTCGATAACTTTTCCCCGATCGAGAATCCATTTGTATTTACCACTAGAAGTTAATACACGATGGTAATTTTCATAATAAGGTATTTTATTATCAAAATGCTCTTGAATATCCGAATAATACTTAGGCAAATCATCTGGATGCACGATTTTATCCCAACGTTCTGGATCATCAAAAATATCATTAGATTCTAATTCTAAAATTTTCAACGATAAAGACGAATAAAATACTCTGTTTGTTACCATATCCCAATCCCAAACACCAACTGTAGATGCGTCTAAAGCAAACTGAAACCTTTCTTCTGAAATTTTAAGTTTAAGCTCCTGATCTTTTATATCCGTTACATCCGAAATCCGTCCGTAGAAACTAACCAGACCATCTGGAGAACCTTCGGATTTTGCACAAACTTTTAGCCACCGAATCTCTTTTTTTGGTAAAACTACCCGAAACTCTACTTCCCAGGGCGTTAGTGTTTTTCGGGCTTTAGATAGTGAAGTAATAAACATATGTCGATCTTCAGGATGCACTCTTTCATACATCGCAAATTTACTTCGATTTGTAAATTCTGTTGTTGGTAACTCAAAAATCTCTTCCATGGCTTTACTAACCAAAGGAAAAGAATAAGTATTATCGACATCGATAATAAATTGAAAGATTAAATCGGGAATTTCGGCAAATAGTTTTTTGTAAAAGTTATTCAACTTCTGACAATTTTCATCTTCATATAAATCAAAAACCATAATTGTGTCTGTGTAAGTTGACCATTTTATCCAGAATAGAACAAAATTGATACTATTATTTAAGGCTTAAAAAAACATAAAAGTTTTCGTTTTTTATTACTTATTATAAGTATGAGAACAAATTCTCTTTTTTACAAACAATACACCTCCAAGATATTAATTTTTTTAAGATAAAAATAATATCATCTAAAATATTTTTGCCAAAAGCTTACTTTCTTGGATGAAAACTGTGAATTACCTGTGTTAAATATGTCCTGTCTAAATGAACATATATTTCGGTTGTAGTGATCGATTCATGTCCTAGCATTAATTGTATTGATCGCAAATCGGCACCATTCTCAAGCAAATGAGTAGCAAAAGAATGTCTTAAAGTATGTGGACTTATATTTTTATTTAAACCAATCTTAAAAGCCAAATCTTTGGTAATTGTAAAAATCATAGCTCTGGTTAGCTGACTTCCTCTTCGATTTAAAAACAAAGTATCTTCAAAACCTTTTTTAATGTTTAAATGCGACCGTACTAAATTAACATATAGCAAAATATATTTTTGAGTCGATTCTCCGATAGGAACAAAACGTTCTTTATTTCCTTTTCCAGTAATTTTAATAAATCCTTCTTCAAAAAATAAATCAGATATTTTTAATGCAACTAATTCTGAAACCCGAAGTCCACAGCCATATAAGGTTTCTAACATGGCACGATTTCTTTCTCCTTCATTAGAGCTTAAATCGATAGCAGCAATGAGTCTATCAATATCATCGACAGATAAAGTGTCTGGCAATTTTCTTCCTGTCTTAGGAGATTCTATAAGTTCTAAAGGGCTATTATTGCGATAATCTTCGAATATCAAATAATTAAAAAAACTTTTTAAACCCGAAATAATTCGAGCTTGAGAACGAGGGTTAACTTCTTTGGAAACTGAATAAATAAAATCCTGAACTGTTTCTTCATTAATTTGCACTGGAGAAACCTCAATTCCATTTTGAGTAAGAAAGAGACATAATCGCTCAATATCAAAAACATAGTTCTCGATTGTATTTTTAGATAAACCACGTTCTATCTTAAGATAGGATTGATATTCTTTTATATAACGAGTCCAATTCATAAAACAAAGGAAAGCATTTTTTAACCATAAAAAAACCTTCTACTATCGCAGAAGGTTTTAATGTATATTTAAAAAATAAAATTAGAATTTATATCCTAGAGACAAAGCCAAAACACTGTTTTTAGCACTATCATAATAATCATCTAAATCTTCATAATCTCCTCTATCAGCAACACCAGATAAACCAATAGTATAACGAATACCCACTGATAAATTTTCAGTAAAATTATATCCAGCTCCTAAATTAAAACCTATATCTGTAGATTTATAACCATCTTTAACATCTTCACCATCAGCTTTAGCTGATAATAAAAATCCAATTTGTGGACCAGCCTCAACTGAGAATTCTTTTGTTACATAATATTTAGCTAAAACTGGAATATTTAAATAATTCAATTTAACATCATAATCTCCAAATGGGCTATCAAATTTTGCCCCTTGTGCTGA
This sequence comes from Flavobacterium sp. KMS, assembly GCF_000813005.1. Classification (GTDB taxonomy): domain Bacteria; phylum Bacteroidota; class Bacteroidia; order Flavobacteriales; family Flavobacteriaceae; genus Flavobacterium. The sequence continues at coordinate 91,065 of NZ_JSYP01000004.1, forward strand.
GTACAAAAGCTCTGGTTGAATAAAAAATTTGTCCATAACTTTAATTTCTGCAAAACCTCCAACATGGAAACCAACTAAAGATTTAGTATCATAACCACCAGTGAAATTTGTGAGGTTAAGACCTCCTTTTACTCCAAATCTTGTTTCTTGAGCATTTGCAAATCCAAATGCTAAAATCGCAACCATAGATAAAATAATTTTTTTCATTTTTTATGTTTTGTTAAAATTTAGGAGACAAACCTAGAAAACAGCGCTTTAAATTCCAAAATTTCAGATTAAAAAAAAATATCTTATAAAACCAATCCTCATACCTTTCCAACTTCACAACACTGGCTTAGAGCTTATTATTACTGTTTTTCTCACTAAATTTAGTGAGAGCAAATTTCTTTTAAACCTAACAATAATTAACCGTAAAAAACCTATAAATTGTATTTATACTCAGCAAATAACAAAGTCATCTTAAAATCATGCATAAAAAAACAACCCTTAAATATTTCTACTTAAGGGTTGCTAAATTGTAAAAAGTCAAATTAAGAATATCTTAATAGAATTCTAAAGCAGTTATTAGAATTTATAAGCTACTGATAAAGAGAAAACACTGTTTTTAACTTTATAATTTTCACCTTCAACAGTTTCAGCAATATTAGATAAACCTAAATTATATCTAAGACCAGCAGAAAGATTTTCCGTGAAGTCATACCCAGCACCAAAATTCACTCCAAAATCAATTGATTTATAATCGTCTTTAACATTGATTTTCTCAGATGAACTTTCTCCATCCACAGTAACTTTAGTATCATCTTTTGCGCTTAATAAAAATCCAATTTGAGGACCTGCTTCTAAACTAAATTTTTCAGCAACATAATATTTTGCCATAACAGGAATATTCAAATAAGATAAGTTAAGAGTAGATTTACTAGTATAACCAAACTCAGAACCTTCAGATTTAGCTCCTTGCAGAGAGTATAAAACCTCAGGTTGAACTGAGAATTTCTCAGTTAATTTAATTTCTGCAAAACCACCAACTTGGAAACCAACTTTTGATGAAGCATCTTCAACATCTCCTGTTAAAGTAGAAAGGTTAATCCCTCCTTTTACACCAAATTTAACTTCTTGTGCATTTGCGAATCCAAATGCTAAAACAGCAACAATTGATAAAGTAATTTTTTTCATTTTTGTATTATGTTAAGGTTTAAGCGGCAAACGTAGAAAAGCACAAACGAAAATCCAATAAAATCACAAAAAAAACAAAAAATTAATAAAAACCCGAAATTCTATTTCTCAGCTTTATGTAACTGAAAAGAAGAATGTTATTACTGTTTTTCTCACTAAATTTAGTGATGGTAATTTTTTTTTAATCCTAATGAAAATTATTACTAAAAAACTTATAAATAAAAAAAAGCAGCAGTAAATAAATTTACTACTGCTTAAAATCTAAATGTTCATTTTGGTAATTTTAAATTAATTCTTTAAAACAAACCACAATTTTTTTACTGAACTCTTGTAGGTTCAATCGAAACAGAATATAAACCAGAACTATATTCTCTAGTTTGATAAGTGCCAAGACTTGGTTGAGCTATAATAATTTTATCAGCAAAATTGACAATGACATCACCTAACAAATCATTCCCTTGAGTAAAAGTTCTTTGAACAGTACTTGTTGTAGTCTGTTTTAAACTAGCTCCATATTTAAGTCCTAATTTAGTAATTGTACCAAAACCAGCATCTATACCAAAATTAGTTGCAAACTCAACAGTTCGAGTGTCAGTTAAAACAGTTGTTTCCGTTAGATCAACCTCTTCTATATCAATTTTAATCGTAGAAGCATATTGATCTAAATCCCAATTAAAAATTGGTATATTTAAATTTACAGTCTTTACACTGCTAATTTTACGATCATAGTGATAGCGATAATTCCAACTCACCCCTCTTACATAACTATAGTCAAATAAATCATCCACTGTTGCGGTAAAATATTTTATTATTTCGCTACCTACACCATTTTTACCATTTACTAATATCCTGATTTTAAATTCAAAATTTCCACCTGTCCAATGTGAAATTGGAGTGAGCGGTGCATCTTTATTCCCCATAACCCATACAGGTAGTCTTGGATCTCCAGTTTGATCTGAAATTGAATTAAAAGCAGCAGTTGGATCTCCTAACAATGTGAACGATTTCACAGTTTCTTGAAAATCATACTTAAAAGGTCCTTTAGTTGTAGTTGGACTTATGCCATAGTATATGTAATCCCTTTGCCAACCATCAGCGCTTTCATACATATTATAAGCATCTACAATTTTAGAATCTAACGTTCCTGGAGTTGTAGGACGTGATGTTTCCTCCTTGTTATTTTTAGAACTATCAAAACATTCATCCAAAAATTTAAATTCAACACTACTATCATTTCGTAAAACTCTAGTCGTTAATTTAGAATATTCTTTGTTTCTCGCTACAACAACTCTTTCATTTTCTTTTATTACAATAATAGGAAAACCTGGGGTATACCTTGCTCCAAAAATTTCTTCTGTACCATCTTGGTTTATAATTGGCACATCATTACTAGTAAAAAGCTGTATTGCTACTTTTGGAACTTCAGTTTCAGTATTCCATAATTTAGCAGAGAAAGTGTTTTCTGGTAATTCAGGAACAAAAATTGTAAGCGTCGGATTGTTTAACTCTATTAGATTCAACAAGTTTTCATCTCCAATATTTTTTAAAATACTTTCTCTAACGGTTACATTATTTTCAAGCTTCTCGTCTTTTATCATCTGATATAAAACATCATAATCATTGTCAAACATTTCTAAAGATTTATTTTTAATTAAATCTCTCAATGCTTTACTTTCATTTAAAGACATCATCAATGCCTTCCCAAATTGTCTTTTCAGAGTAGAATTTGAATCGTATAATTCATCTACATTTTTCTTTGAATTTTCAACAGAACTTACTTCTGCTGCATCTCCTTGACTATCGCAGCTAGTCAAAAACGCAAAACTCATAATCGCTAATACACTTAGCTTTTTTAAATTGTTCTTCATTATAAAAAATTTTAAGGTAAACAAATGTTAAAAATTAACACTATTATTCAATCAAATATATACTTATGAATTAGATAAAAAGAACAAAAAGAGATTCAAAAATTAAAAAACTATTCTTACAAAAAAATAAAAAAATATTCAAAATTCTAATTCTTAAAACATTACAACTGAATCCCTCACTAAATTTAGTGATGCTAAATTTGCTTTAAGGTCCTTAAAAATTATTACTAAAAAACTTATAAATAAAAAATAGCCTCTCATAAATTGATTATGAGAGGCTATTAAAAACGTAATTAAAATAGTTTAGAATTTATATCCTACTGATAAAGAAAATACGCTATTTTTAAATTTAGCATTATCTCCATCTCCGAAATCAGTAATATTAGATAAACCCAAGTTATATCTAACACCAGCAGAAATATTTTCGGTAAAATCATATCCAGCACCAAAGTTTACTCCAAAATCAATTGATTTAAATTGATCTTTAACATCTACCTTTTCAGACTCATCTTCTCCAAATCCAGTAGATGAATACTCAGATTTAGCACTTACTAAAAATCCGATTTGAGGTCCTGCTTCTAAACTAAGTTTTTCAATAACATAATACTTAGCCATTACTGGTACATTTAAATATCCAAATTTTAATTTATTTTCTTCAGAATATCCAAACCCAGATACTTTATTCTTCGCTCCCTGAGTTGAATATAAAAGTTCAGGTTGAACAAAGAATTTATCTGATAATTTTATCTCTGCGAAACCTCCAACCTGGAAACCAACTTTTGAAGAAGCGTTGTCAATATCTCCTGTCAAAGTAGAAAGATTGATTCCTCCTTTTGCACCAAATTTAACTTCTTGTGCATTTGAAAATCCAAATGCTAAAACTGCAATAATCGATAAAGTGATCTTTTTCATGATTTATTATGTTTTATAATATTAATACTACAAATATATAATAATATTAACTTAAAATACTATTAATTAAAAAATGGGATGTAAATTCTATAAAACAATCTTTTATAAGTATAATTGAGTACCAGCCAATAGCAAGTATTTTTGCCCTTGAACATTCAAATTTGCTAGTAATTATTTAATGTAGAAAATTGGAATCTTTCTAATATTTAAACAATATTTGCAAATTATAAGAGTTTTAACTTACAGAAAAATCAATCAAACTTTTAAAAAGAATTTTATGAAAAGAATAATTTTAGTAGCTGTACTGTTCATAGCAACATCAGCAACAATGCAAGCACAATTATTACGTTTTGGTGTAAAGGCAGGGGTTAACTTTGCAAGTCAAACTGGAGACGCATTTCCAGAACAAAATTTTGACAAAGAAGGTATTACCAGCTATCATGCAGGTGTAGTAGCGGAAATTAAATTACTAGAAAAATTCTCTATTCAACCTGAGCTTTTATACTCTACTCAAGGAGCAAGTTATAAATCCGCAGGTCAAGAATTTAAAAATGAATTAGGATATTTATCAATTCCTGTAATGGCTAAGTTTTATTTAACTAAATCATTTAGTTTAGAATTGGGACCTCAAGCATCTTTCTTATTAAGTGAGAAAAATGATTTTGATGTTAAAGATGGTAAAACTTTTGACTTCGGTCTTAATGCAGGATTAGGTTTTAAACTTACCGAAAACTTTTTTATCCAAGGTCGTTACGGTATAGGATTGACTGAAGCTTCGAAAGATGCTGATGTTAAAAACTCTGTTTTCCAACTTTCAGCTGGATTCATGTTCTAAGAAATAATATCACATACTTTTACGAAAACCGTTCTATTTATTGGAACGGTTTTTTTATTTTTACACCGCTACTAATGAAATGTTTTGGGTGAAATGTAAAATGGATTCAAAAACAAATCAGAATTGCTTAAAATTATAATACATGAAAATTATCATTATAAACGGACCAAATTTGAATCTTTTAGGAAAAAGGGAACCCGAAGTTTACGGATCTCAAACTTTTGAAGATTACTTTGAAACATTACAAACATCTTTCCCATCTATTGAACTAAGCTATTATCAAAGTAATATCGAAGGCGAATTAATTGGAAAAATACAAGAATTTGGTTTTAACTATGATGGCATTATTCTAAATGCGGGTGCTTATACACATACCTCAATAGGTATTGGCGATGCTATAAAAGCTGTTACGACTCCTGTTATCGAAGTACATATTTCTAATACTTATGCACGCGAAAGTTTCCGCCACCAATCGTATATTTCTGGAAATGCCAAAGGCGTTATTCTAGGTTTTGGTCTAAAAAGTTACGAACTTGCCATACGCTCTTTTTTATAGTTAAAGTGCTATAAATCATTTAACATAGTTTTAATAGGTTCATTTCTAACTTCTTTTATTTTTGAAATAAGAAATGTACCTATATGAAAAACTTTATTTTATTTGCCTTTTTATTACTTTCATTTTCAAATTACGCACAGATTAAAGGAACAATTTCGGATGAAAAAGGAAACCCTTTACCATTTGTTTCTATCTTCGAAGAGAATACTTATAACAGCACTACATCCAACGAACAAGGAAAATACCAGCTCAATGTAAAAGAGATTGGCAAGAACAAAATCATATTTCAATATTTAGGGTTTAAAGCTCAAAAACTAACTGTTCCCTCTTCTGCATCACTATACACACTGGATGTAAAACTACTGGAAGAAAACTTCACTCTTAACGAAGTAATAATTAATCCTAAGGATAATCCCGCCAATGACATTATAAGAAGTGCAATTGCCAATAAAAAAGACAATTCGGAAAAGACAGGTCGATATACTGCTGATTTTTATTCTAAAGGAATGTTCAAAATCAAAGATTTACCTAAAAAGATAATGGGTCTTAAAGTAGATATTGGTGATGAAATGGCCTCTAATCTCGACTCTACAGGAACAGGTGTTTTGTATCTATCTGAAACTATTTCTAAAATTACATTTGAGAAACCTGATAATCTTAAGGAGAAAATAATCGCATCTAAAATTTCAGGTAACAATAAAGGGTATAGCTATAATACGGCAAGTTTATCTACTTATGATTTTTATAATAACACATTAAAGTTTGGTGTAAGAATGATTTCTCCTATTGCCGACAATGCCTTTAATTACTACAAATACAAACTAGAAGGAACTTTCTTTGATGAGAACAACCAGCAAATAAACAAAATAAAGGTTATCCCTAAACGTGATAAAGAACCAGTTTTTGAAGGATATATCTATATTATCGATGATAGTTTTGCCATTTATGCCATTGACCTCGATATAAAAGGATATCGAATCAAGAATGAGCTAACGCAAATAATGAATCTTAAACAAAGCTTTAGTTATAATCCTAAAAATAAATTGTGGGCAAAAAATGCTCAAAGTTTGTCTTTTACTGCTGGAGCATTTGGGGTTCAATTTACAGGAAAGTTTAATTATGTATATACCAATTATGAATTTCCAGATTCTTTTGAAAAGAAAACTTTCACTAATGAAATCGTAAGTTTTGAAACTAATGCTAATAAAAAAGATGATTCTTATTGGAATTCTATCCGCCCAATTCCTTTAACTATCGAAGAAAGCACAGATTATATCAAGAAAGATAGTTTACAAACTATTCGAACATCGAGAAAATACACCGATTCTATTGATACCAAGAATAACAAGTTTAATTTCTTTGACATTTTACTTGGTCATGAACACAAAAATACTTTCGAGAAATATTCGTTTAAGTATAACGGACTATTCGATTTAAGCGCTCTCAGTTTTAATACTGTTCAGGGTTTTAATATTGGAACTGGTTTTTCTTATAAAAATTGGAATGAGGAAAAAGGCAAAGAAACCTCAATAAGTACTGCAATAAATTATGGGTTCTCGGATGAGCGTTTGCGTATTACTGGTGAGTTTAAGCATACTTTTAATCATCAAAATTATGCTACAATCTTTGCTTCTGGAGGCACAAAAATAAGCCAGTTTAATAATAGTGAACCTATAAGTAATTTTATTAACTCGGTAAGTTCTTTATTTTTTAAGGATAACTATATGAAAGTTTACAATCTGGAATTTGCTCAACTAGCCTATACTCAAAATGTAGCCAACGGCATTACTATAGGTGCAAAAGTTGCGTATGAGCAACGTAAACCTCTTTTTAATACTACCGATTACTCTTTCTTTAATAAGGATGATTTTTACTCTTCTAACAATCCGCTTGCGCCAAATGACTTTGTGAATTCTCCTTTTGAGAAACATCATTTGGTAAAAGCTAATTTGAACACTAGAATTAGTTTTGGTAACAAATATATTTCCAGACCAGACGGAAAATATAATATTAAGAATGAGAAATACCCAACCTTATCTTTAGGTTATGAAAAAGCTTTAGCAGCTAGCGAGAAAAAGTATGAATTTGATCTTATAAGTGCAGCTGTACGATATGATTTAACTTTAGGAAATAAAGGGCTTTTGGGAATAAACATAAAAGCTGGTAAATTCTTTAATGCCGAGAACATCGCTTTTATGGATTACAAACATTTTAACGGAAACCAAACTCATATAGGTCAAGCCGATAGATATCTGAATGTATTTAATCTGTTACCTTATTATACCAATAGCACAAACGACAGTTATTTTGAGGTTCATATGGAGCATAATGACAATGGATACATTATGAACAAGATTCCTTTATTGAATAAATTAAAATCAACTTTAAATATAGGATTCCATTCGCTTGAAATTCCAAATACTAAACCCTATTCTGAATTTACAGTTGGATTAGACAATCTTGGTTTCGGAAAATTCAGAATGTTTCGTATAGATTATGTTCACTCTTACCAAAACGGAATACAACAAAACGGAGTCGTTTTTGGATTGAAGTTTCTAAATATTCTGGAGTAGTTTAGTGATGATTTCACGCAGATTCCTTCCAATCTTGTCACTTCGACAAAGGAGAAATCACATTAGTAAGTAGAAATTTGAGGATGAATCTTTGTCAAAGTAAAAAAACTTTGACAAAGTTACCTTAGTCCCTCAGAACCTTTGTTCCTTTGAACCTTTAAAAAACCTTTGAACCTTACAAAAACCTTTGAACCTTACAAAAAAAAATCCGTTTACTCTATATAAAAGAATAAACGGATTTCGTTTTTTGTCTTCGTTATTATCTTTGGCAAAGTGAAAAACTTTGACAAAGTTACCTTAGTCCCTCAGAACCTTTGTTCCTTTGAACCTTTAAAAAACCTTTGAACCTTAAAAATCAGTGATAATCATCTGGCTCAATATGAATTAAAACATTCCCTAATTGGGGTATTTTTTCTTTTAGTGTATCTTGTAATTTATGTGAAAGTTCATGACCTTCTTTTACCGAAATTTTAGCCGATACGATGGCGTGAAGATCTACATGGTACTTCATTCCTGCTTTACGAATAAAACATTTCTCGGTTCCCAGAATACCTACTACGGTTAAAGATTTTATTCTGATTTCTTCGACTAAATCATCATTCAAATTTTCGTCCATTATTTCGCCAAGCGCTGGTCTGAAAATTTTATAACTGTTGTATAAAATAAAGAAAGCTGCAAAAAGTGCTGCCCAATCATCTGCAGATTCGTAACCTTTCCCCATGATTAGCGCAATCGAAATTCCGATAAAAGCGGCTACAGATGTAATTGCATCACTACGATGGTGCCAGGCATCTGCTGCTAATGATGAACTATTGGTTTGTTTGCTACGTTTCATTACCAATCGAAAAGAATATTCTTTCCAAACAATAATTGCTCCTAATACATACAAGGTCCAGGATTTTGGCAAATCATGCGAGGTTTGGATATTTGCAATACTTTCGTAACCAATAATTGTTGCTGAAGTAATTAAAAATCCAACGACCAAAAATGTGATTAAAGGTTCTGCACGACCATGTCCGTAAGGATGATTTTCATCTGCTGGTTTGTTAGAATATTTAATTCCGAATAGTACCAAACAGGACGAAAATATATCGGTAGTAGATTCAATCGCATCTGCAATTAAGGCATAAGAATTGCCAAAAAAACCTGCCAAGCCTTTTATAACGGCTAAGCAGGTGTTTCCAACTATACTAAAGTATGTAGCTTTTATAGCTTTTTGTTCATTCGTCATTTGAGGATTTTATCTACGCTCTCACGATTTTTGCTCCAATTGCTCTTAAACGCTCGTCGATACGTTCGTATCCACGGTCGATTTGTTCTATATTTTGTATTGTACTTGTTCCTTTTGCTGATAGAGCTGCAATTAATAATGAAATTCCAGCACGAATATCTGGAGATGACATTGTTGTTGCTTTTAATTGTGACTCGAAGTTATGTCCCATAACAACGGCTCTATGCGGATCACATAACATAATTTTTGCTCCCATGTCGATTAGTTTATCTACGAAAAACAAACGGCTTTCGAACATTTTTTGGTGAATTAAAACATCTCCTTTTGCTTGTGTTGCCACAACCAAAACGATACTTAATAAATCTGGTGTAAATCCTGGCCATGGCGCATCGGCAATGGTTAAGATTGATCCATCGATATCAGTTTTAACTTCATATCCATTTACGTGAGCAGGGATATAAATATCATCACCACGTTTTTCTATTGTGATTCCTAATTTTCTGAATGTATTAGGGATAAGCCCTAGGTTTTCCCAACTTACATTCTTAATTGTGATTTCGCTTTTTGTCATTGCTGCCAATCCTATCCAAGATCCGATTTCGATCATATCTGGAAGAATTCTGTGCTCGCAACCTCCTAATTTTTCTACTCCTTCGATTGTTAGTAAGTTTGAACCTACTCCTGAGATTTTTGCTCCCATAGAGTTCAACATCTTACATAATTGTTGTAAGTAAGGCTCGCAAGCTGCGTTGTAAACTGTTGTTTGTCCTTTGGCTAAAACTGCTGCCATTACAATATTTGCAGTTCCTGTTACTGATGCTTCGTCAAGCAACATATCAGTTCCGATTAATCCTTCTGGAGCTTCAACACCATAAAAGTGATCTTCTCTGTTGTATCTAAATTTTGCTCCTAGATTAATGAATCCCTCAAAGTGAGTATCTAATCTACGACGACCTATTTTATCTCCTCCTGGTTTAGGAATATATCCTTTTCCGAAACGTGCCAAAAGCGGCCCAACAATCATGATTGAACCACGAAGTGCTCCACCTTCTTTCTTGAAAGCTTCAGTTTCCAGGTAGTTTACATTTACCTCATCGGCTTGAAATGTAATTGAACCTGGTTCGTTTTTTTGAATTTTTACGCCTAAATTTCCTAAAAGCGTAATTAATTTATTGATATCAATAATATCAGGAATGTTATTAATCTTTACTTTTTCTGAGGTTAAAAGTACCGCGCATAAAATTTGTAACGCTTCATTTTTTGCTCCTTGTGGAGTGATTTCTCCTTTTAAAGGAATTCCACCTTCGATTTTAAAAATTCCCATATTCTTCTTTTAAGATTCTTCTTTTTTAAGTTTCTAAGGCTCTGAGGTTCTAAGTTTTCTCTTTTCAAAAAATCTTAGCAACTTAGTCACTTAGATGCTTAGCAACTTTTTTTACTTCTGATTATTCTTTTATAGTTTCTAAGGCTCTGAGATTCTAAGGTTCTGAGCTAAAAAACCTTAGCTACTTAGTCACTTAGTGTCTTAGCAACTTTTTTTTACTTCTGATTATTGTTTTTTTGAAACGGCTTTGATTTCCCTGGTCCTTTTATATTCTTATTGTTCTGAATTTTAGGCTGTCCAGCTGGTGTGATTTTATTAGATATACGCTTATTAGTACGTAATAAATCTGTTGTGTTTAGGAGTTCTTCTGTGCTTTGTAGAAGATTTATTTTACCATCTGACAGTTCGTACAAATGTTCAAAAATAACATCATCTTTTACGGTATCCTTGTTCCAGCTCAGGTAAGATTTTTTCATGTGATTGGCAATTACCAATACTAATGCATTTTTCATCTCTCCATCTTCCCATTTGTTGGCAACATCTATCATGTATTTGATGTTGTTACCATAATACCTGTATTTTGGGTAATTTTGAGGGTATTTTAATACATCTGGTTTTAGCTGTAATACTTCGCGAGAAGGGATTGGGTAAGGAGATTCAACATCTAATTTAAAATCAGACATGATAAAAAGCTGATCCCAAAGTTTGTGTTGAAAATCGGGTACATCACGCAAATGCGGATTCAAGCTTCCCATTACCTGAATAATATATTTGGCTGCTTTGTTACGTTGTTCAACGTCTTCAATAGCAGTAGCCTGATCTATCAATTTTTGCAAATGACGACCATACTCTGGAATGATTAAATGTTGTCTTTCAGAATTGTATTCTAAATTAAAAACAACATCATTCGCATTTTCTTTTTTATATTTTTCGATCATATTTATAGTGAAACTATACCTTCAATTGTAGAAACTTCTTGGTATTTACTGATTACTTCATCTGAGCTTTTCATAGTAACATCTACCGAAACACTGGTAAACTTACCCGTTTTGGATTTTGTAGTTTTAATTACTGCTCCCATACTATCAAAAGCTTTCTCTACGCGCTCAACATTATCTGCTACTGAAGGCACAATAAATTTATACAAATATTCTGCTGGCCAAGTGTTACTGTTGTCTAACTCAACCTTTAATCTTTCGTAAAATTCGGCGGTGGTTTTTTCTTTATCTTCGTCCATTCTTTCATTAAAATAGACGCAAATATACGGTTTTGATTTGAGATTTTATATTTAGCATTTATGATTTTTTTATAATGCGAAACATTAACCCTAATTAACCTTATTTTACTCTTTTACAAGACCAAACACACTTCTTAAAATTTGTTAAAACTCGGGATTTTAGCCTATCCTGTTTTATTATTTTATCTTTGGGTAATTGAACACGCATTATAATAAAAATACCACCACAATGAGAATGCCTTTTTTACATTTATTACTTTTTATCTTTTTTACTTCATTTTCTATTACCGCACAAGAAATCAAAACGTTAACTTATTTCGAGAATGATTCCATTAAACTAGATCTTGATTTATACTTGCCCCTAAAAAAATCAGACAAGAAAATACCGCTTGTAATTTTTGCTCACGGTGGCGGCTTTTCGGGTGGTGATCGTTTTGGTGAAAAAAATTTCGCCATGAGTCTTGCTCAAAACGGAATCGCAGTTGCTAGTATTTCGTACACTTTATATATGAAGAACAAAGATTTTGGATGCAACTCAACTTTACCTGAAAAAATTAAAACCATTCAAATTGGTGTTAGCGATATGTGGCAAGCAACTTCTTTTATGATTAAAAATAAAAGCTCTTATAATATCGATGCTTCGAAGATTTTTATCGCTGGAATTAGCGCTGGTGCCGAAATTGCATTTCATGCTACTTTTTGGGATTACTCTATAATGAATTTATATTCGAATAACTTGCCAAGTGATTTTAAATATGCAGGACTTATCGGCGGATCTGGCGCAATTATGAATGTAGATTTTATTAATGCTAAAAATGCGATTCCGATGTTACTTTCTCACGGAAGTGAAGATTCCACCGTTCCTTACGCAACTGGCTCGCATCGTTCCTGCCCAAATGATTCTATGGGATTCATGACTCTTTCGGGTTCACATTCGGTTTACAATAAAATGACTTCTCTTAAAAAAAATATCGAACTTATTACCTCTTGCGGTGGCGGACATGAATTTTGCGGTTATCTATTTGGCAAAGAACCTGATTATGTTCTTGGATTTATAAACAATGTAATCGCAAAAAGGAAATTTGAATCGCATATTATTATTCCGAATACGAAGAAATCGGAAGGTTTATCTGAATATTCTTTTTGCAATTAAAAAAAAGCATTACGCTTAAAGCTTTATGCCTTATGCTTTTTACCAAATTAATCCTAGTACAAAAAATTATAACCTCAATAGCCCTGATGGAAGTGCAAATCCTTTTTCTTTTTTTCTTTAAAAAAGGAAAAGATTGAAGCGAACAGCAGGAACTTTACCTACAAAAAAATCCTAAATCATTCGCTTCAAGAAAATAATCTTGTATAATACCAATAAGTTTAGGTAAATTTGCACTTTATTTTTAGAAAGTGCAGAAAGAAATTATTGTTATTATTGGTGGCCCGGGTACGGGAAAGTCTACTATTATTGATGGTTTGGTAGCCGATGGATATTGCTGTTATCCCGAAATTTCGAGACAAGTAACGCTGGAGGCCCAAAAAGAAGGAATCGAACAATTGTTTCTTGAAAAGCCCTTGTTGTTTAGTGAAAAGCTACTCGAAGGACGGATTAAACAATTCGAGAACGCACAACAAGAACCTTCGGAAGTTGTGTTTATTGACCGCGGAATTCCTGATGTTGTTGCCTATATGGATTATATAGGTGATGATTATCCGGAACATTTTAAAGCTGCGTGCGAGGACTGCAAATATTCTAAAATTTTTCTGCTTCCACCCTGGGAAGAAATTTACATGAGTGACGGTGAACGTTACGAAAATTTTGAACAAGCCAAAACTATTTACAGCCATCTGGTAGAAACGTATAAAAAATACGGTTACGAACTTATTGAGGTTCCTAAAGATACTGTATCTAACCGAATTCTTTATATCTTAGATAAAATTTAGTCGGAGTTTTTAAGGTTGGTAAAACTAGAAACTGTTTTCTAAATTGTTAACTTTAATCCTGACAAATGCAAGAAGCATTATCGATTCTTCAAAAATACTGGAAACATGATAGTTTCCGACCTTTGCAAAACGAAATCATTGATTCGGTTTTAAATGGTCAGGATACTTTTGCCTTATTGCCTACTGGTGGTGGAAAATCTATTTGTTTTCAGGTTCCGTCGATGATGAGAGAAGGAATCTGTTTGGTAGTTTCGCCTTTGGTAGCATTGATGAAGGATCAGGTTGCTAATTTGCAAAAAAGAAACATAAAGGCAATTGCTCTTACTGGCGGAATCGCTACTGAAGAAATTATTAATCTTCTTGACAATTGCCAATTTGGGAATTATAAATTTTTATACCTGTCACCTGAACGATTACAATCGGACTGGATTCTTGACCGCATAAAAAACTTACCTATAAATTTCATTGCCATAGATGAGGCTCATTGTGTTTCGCAATGGGGGCACGATTTCCGTCCTGCATATTTAAAGATTTCGGAATTAAAGAAACATTTTCCTAAGATTCCGTTTCTTGCTCTGACTGCAACAGCGACTCCAAGGGTTATTGAAGACATCAAAACTGAATTAGGATTAAAAGACCCAAAACTTTTCCAGCAATCTTTTGCCAGAGAAAATATCGCCTACATGGTTTTTGAGGTCGAAGATAAATTATACAGAACGGAGCAGATTCTTAAAAAAAATCCGCAACCATCTATTATATATGTACGTAATAGAAAATCCTGTTTGAGTATTTCGGCTCAATTACAATCTTTAGGTTTTAAAGCTACCTATTATCATGGTGGTCTTACTACTAAAGAAAAAGACAAGAACATGCAATTATGGATGAGCGAAGAAGCTCAGGTTATTGTTGCCACAAATGCTTTTGGGATGGGGATTGATAAACCCAATGTAAAAACTGTAATTCACACCCAATTACCCGAAAACATCGAAAACTATTATCAGGAATCTGGACGTGCGGGACGTAATGGCGAAAAATCTTTTTCGGTTTTACTCACTAGCGCCTCAGACACTGCTAATGCCGAAAATCAGTTTATTCAAAATTTAGCCGATAAAAGCTTCCTTAAAAAGATGTACGTTAAGCTTTGTAATTATTTTCAGATTGCCTATGGCGAAGGAATTAATGAAGAGTTTACTTTTAATCTGAATCGTTTTTGCCATAAATACGACTTCCCTACTTTAAAAACATACAACGCTTTACAGTTTTTAGACCGTCAAGGAATTATTACTTTATCTCAAAGTTTTTCGGAAAAAATCACAATGCAATTTCTTATCGAATCGAGAGAGGTAATACGTTATACGAGTTTAAACTCTAATGACGAGGAAATTATTCTGGCAATTTTGCGTACTTACCCTGGCATTTACGAAATGAAAACTCCGTTTAACCTGCAATTGATTGCTAAAAAATCGAATAGCTCTGAAGCTGAAGTTCATACCGTTTTAGAAAAATTAAAAGAAAAAGAAATCATTGAATATAATAGCAAAAACAATGATGCCTCTATATTATTTAATGAAGTACGAGAAGATGACCTTACTATTAATAGGGTCTCAAAATATCTTGAAAAACAGAACAACCTAAAGAAAGACCAATTACAATCAGTCCTAGACTATGTAAACGAGAAAAAAACTTGCAAAAGCAAATTGATTCTGGATTATTTTGGAGAAAAAACAACTACCGATTGTGGCATTTGTTCTTATTGTATTACCAAGAAAACAAAAAAGTCTAACAAATCTATTACGCAAACTATCCTTGATTTATTAAAAACCGAAGATTTGAGCTCTAGAGATATCCAAACACGCACTAACAATAGTGCCGATGATGTTGTTCATACTTTACAAGAATTACTTGAGGACAATCGCATCATAATAAAACCGAATAATAAATATACATTAAAATCATAATGGAAAAATTAAGAATCATATTTATGGGAACTCCTGAATTTGCAGTAGGAATTCTAGATACCATAATAAAAAACAATTATAATGTTGTAGGTGTTATTACCGCAGCAGACAAACCAGCAGGACGTGGTCAGAAAATAAAATATTCGGCTGTAAAAGAATATGCGTTAGCAAATAACCTTCCTTTATTACAACCTACCAATTTAAAAGACGAAGATTTTTTATCGGAGTTAAAATCTTTAAATGCTAATTTGCAAATTGTTGTTGCTTTTAGAATGTTACCTAAAGTTGTTTGGGAGATGCCTTCGTTAGGAACATTTAATCTTCATGCTTCACTCCTTCCTAATTATCGCGGTGCCGCTCCTATAAACTGGGCTATAATAAATGGTGAAACCAAAACTGGTGTTACTACCTTTTTTATAGATGATAAAATTGATACCGGAGCAATGATTCTTAGTTCTGAAACAGAAATAGAACCAACAGAAAATGCAGGTCAACTTCATGATTGCTTAATGCAGTTAGGAAGCGAAACAGTTATTGAGACTTTGCAAGCTATTGAATCAGGTAACGTAACCACTATAATTCAAGAAGACAATGCCGAAATTAAAACGGCATACAAACTAAATAAAGAAAACTGCAAAATAGACTGGACAAAACCAGCAGCTGTAATTAATGATTTAATAAGAGGTTTAAGTCCTTATCCTGCAGCCTGGACTTTCCTTAAAGATAAAGAAGAAGAATTAAGTGTAAAAATCTATGAAGCTAAACCTATTTTGGAAGCACATAATCTAGAAATAGGCACTTTAATTAGCACCAAAAAAGAGATTAAAATTGCAGTTACTGATGGCTATATTCAATTATTAAGCCTACAATTGCCCGGAAAAAAACGAATGGCGGTTGCAGAATTACTAAATGGGATTACTTTTTCTGACAACACAAAGGTCTACTAACATCAACAAAATAAGGCTACTCACTAAATTTAGTGATGCTTTTGGGTTGCTTTATGAACAAAAAAAGCAAGTTATTAACAATTCAAACTAAAATTAAACAAAACACTTGCAAGGAACGTATTTCCTACTAAATTTGTGTATTGACAATTTTTTTTAACCAACAATTAATAACTAATTATTATGAACAAATCAGAATTAATCGATGCTATTGCTGCTGATGCAGGAATTACAAAAGCTGCGGCAAAATTAGCTTTAGAATCATTTTTAGGAAACGTAGGTGCTACTTTGAAAAAAGGTGGGAGAGTATCATTGGTAGGTTTTGGATCTTGGTCAGTATCAGCAAGAGCTGCGAGAGATGGTAGAAACCCTCAAACTGGAAAAACTATTCAAATCGCTGCTAAAAATGTTGTGAAATTCAAAGCAGGTGCTGAATTAGAAGGTGCAGTTAACTAAGAACAAGTTACATACGCTTTTAATATAATTAAAACCTTCCATATGGAAGGTTTTTTTTTGCCGTTTAACGATTTTATTTACGATTTTAAAAATTTTATTCTTAAATTTAATAAAAATTGTAACGATATGATTTCAGAAAAATTAAAAAAAGGACACCTGCTTATTGCCGAGCCTTCTATAATTGGAGACTTATCATTTAACAGGTCAGTGATTCTATTAGCAGATCACAATGAACAAGGTTCAATAGGTTTCATCATAAATAAGCCACTTAAATACACTATTAATGACTTAATTCCCGAAATCCAAGCCACGTTCAAGATTTATAATGGAGGTCCAGTTGAGCAGGATAATCTCTACTTTATCCATAATATACCCGATTTAATTCCGAATAGTGTCGAAATTTCAAATGGTATATATTGGGGAGGAGATTTTGAGTCTACAAAAGACTTAATTAATAGTGGAGCAATCAATAAGAACAATATACGTTTCTTTTTGGGCTACACTGGTTGGGATGAAAACCAACTCGAAACAGAAATGCAGGGTAACTCCTGGATTATAGCCGATAATAATTATAAAAATAAAATTATCGGAAAATCACCAACCCATTTCTGGAAAGAACAAATTATCGAACTGGGAGGCGATTATCTTATTTGGTCTAATGCACCAGAGAATCCGTATCTCAATTAATTAAGCAATACTTTCATTAAGTTTTTGCGTAAGGATACCAGATATCTTAGTCGTAAAATCTTTCTTTCTGTATTTGGTTATTGGTTGAATCCCTTTTATAACATTAGTAAGAAACAATTCGTCGGCTTTTTGAAGATCAAACGGCGATATTGGTTCTTCTACAACTTCTATGTCTGTTAGTTTTTTGGCAAGGGCTAAAATTTGTTTACGCATCACACCATTCAAGCATCCTTCAGAAACTGGTGGTGTAATTAATTTATTACCCAACAACATAAACAAATTTCCTTGTAATGCTTCGATTGCATTCTTACTATCATTTAACAAAATACAATTATCCAGTCCGTTTTCATTTGCAAAAATACTTCCTGTGATATTTATTATTTTATTTGTCGTTTTAATTGATGACAATAATTGCTTGGTAACATAAAAATCCTTGTACAAATCAACTTCATATGGATTCTCATTTACTTCGTATGCTTTATTATCCAAAGCTGTCGCATGGATTAAAAAGGATACTGTATTGTTTTGAGGTAAATAATATCCGCCGTCATTACGATATACCGTAATTCTTGCTCTAGCCGAATCGGCAATAGAATTATGATTAAGCAATGAAAGGATTTGCTCCTCTAGATATTCCATTGTAAAGTTCATAGGAATCTCCATTCGAACTACACGCATTGAAGCCATTAACCTAAAATAGTGATCCTCAAGAAAGAGGATTTTATTATTTACTATTTTAAGTGTTTCAAAAACACCATCTCCATACAAAAAAGCGCGATTTTGAATCAATAAATTATCGTCCTGCGCTACTATGTTTCCGTTAAAATTAATCATAAAAAAACCCTGAATTTTTGTTCAGGGCAAATATAAGTTATAAAATAGACTTTTACTAAACTGATCCGATAAGATGTTTTAGATCTGATATTTGATTTTCCCATAATTGTTTCGCTTCTCCAAGCTCATCTTTTTCGGCAAAATCGACTACCATAAGCGAAACATCTTTCGTTATTTCGTCTACGAGAATATGCAGTTCAAAGAAATACTCTGTGTCTTTGCTGCTTTCGTCAACCCATTTAAACTTAACTTTTTCGCCCGTTTTTTTGGATGCTAAACGTGCTTTTTCCTGAGAATCATTCCAGATGAATGTAAAAAACTCTCCACGTGAATTTACATTATCAGCAAACCATTCAGACAATCCTGATGGTGTAGATATATACTGATACAACAACTGCGGAGATGAATTTATAGGAAACTCGATTTCGTAACGTACTTTTAGATCCATGTGCCAGATTTAATTTTTTGGAAATATAAGAATATATCTCTGAAAAAAAGAGTTTTTTAAAAATATTTTTTTTTCTTTCATTTCTGCTTGCTAACTCTAAATTTATTTCTATATTTGCACCCGCAATGAGGAACATACTCTTACTGCAAATATGGCGAGATAGCTCAGTTGGTTAGAGCGCAGGATTCATAACCCTGAGGTCCCGAGTTCAAATCTCGGTCTCGCTACAAAGCTAAAAGGCTAAAAAATATAGATTTTATGCGGTTTTAAAGAAATTTAAAACCGCTTTTTTTATGTCAAAAATTCAACACCTCTTAACTAAAGAATACGCTAACGCATACGATTTGACTTATAAGAAACTATATTCTTCTCCAAGTATTTACGATGCTAAAGGCGACTTATCAAAGCGCTGGTACGTCTATTATTCCTTTCGAAATCCTGAAACTGAAAAATTAGAACGACAAACACCCATTTATTCAGGAGTAAATCAATTCAAAACTGTTAAAGAACGTCGAGAAGCAATAAAAATTCTCGCTAAAGCAATCGAAACCATTCTCGAAAATGGTTACAATCCTTATGACGATTCTATTTCTGTTGATGAATCAAAAAAATATAGCATTCCTGATGCTGTTACTTTTGCACTCGAACTAAAGAAAAACTCATTAAAAGAAAATAGTTACCGTGATTTCAGAGTTAGAATAAAATCATTTGAAAAGTGGCTTCTATCAAATGGCTATGAAAACAGATATATTACAAGTGTAAATAAAAAAGCTGCAATTGGTTTCTTAAATGATGTTTTAGCGGCAACAAGTCCAAAAAACAGAAACAACACAAGGGCAAATTTATCTATGTTCTTTCAAACTCTCGAGGACAATGATATAATTACAGATAATTTTATAAAAAAAATTAATGTTTTAAAATCTACTCCAGAGAGAAATAAAACATTTAGCACCGAACAAGAGAAAGACATATTAGAATACCTACTAAAGAATGATACTCTTTTACTTTTATTCATTCAATTTGTTTCACTTAATCACTTACGCCCAATTGAAGTTGTTAGATTAAGAATCAAGGACATTAACATAAAGGATAGACTTATTTATGTACGAGCCAAAAACAAGCCCGTAAAAACTAAAATCATTCCTGAAATTTTACTGAATGAATTACCAGAATTAGATAAGTATGATGGAGAAAGTTTTTTATTTACTCCAAAAGGAATAGGTTTTGACTGGACAACCAACGAAACAGACAAACGTGGTTATTTTGGTGATAAATTTAAAAAAGTAAAAGACAGTTTAAAACTAGGCAAAGATTATGGGCTTTATAGCTTCAGACATACTTTTATAACCAAATTATATAAAGAACTAGTTAAAAACAGCACACCTAATGAAGCAAAAAGTAAATTAATGCTGATTACTGGACATACAACAATGAGTGCACTAGAAAAATATTTGCGTGATATTGATGCTGTACTTCCTGATGATTATTCAAAACATATAAAATAGGACTCTTTTAGAGAATCACAACCATAATTAAAATGGGGAAAAATGAAAAAAGCCTCCAAATGGAGGCTTTTTTTTAATTTGCTTTTTTGATGCTATTTTCAATAATTTCTACGAGTTCATCATCAGTAAGAATACGAACCTTTTTTCGAATTTCAGCAAATGCTTCAACCAAATCCTTATTATCAAATTCAGTCAAAATTTGTTTCGATACAGCTTTTGGATTCAAACCAATTACTTTATTATACTCATTGAATTCTTTTCTTTTAAGGTCAGTATCCTTTTTCCCATCCTTACCTCTAACAAGAAGCTTATATACAGGAGAAGTTTTAAAAAACTTATTAAATCCATATCTTATAAAAGAATGAAAGGTACCTGATATTGAAGCATAAGAAGAAACAATATCTTTCGGAATCAATATAACAGGCTTACCTTCATAAGTTGGAAGATCTACAAAATTTAAATTCCAACTTAAATTACTAGAATCAAATGTCTTACCAGCTAACACACGATCCATCTGAATCCCATGTTTCAAACACTGACCTTGAGTAAACTGAATCAACCTTAATTTAATAATACTTGTAACAATATCAGAAATTCGATCAGGACCAATATTTTCAATACCAAAATAAATACTATCAATCTCCATGTTACCTTTTAAAAAAGAACTTCTCAAAAATAATAGATTCTTAAAAATCTCTTTTTTTAGCTCATCCCCTACAGAATTACCCTTAGGTTTATTCTTTGACATCCCTAAATGCGTCGCATTTGTTTCATGTAATCCTTTTAATAAGGTAGCCAAATCTGAATTCTGCCCCCTAGTTAGATAAACAAACATCCCCCTCATAAAAGCATCGATATCTCCTTTCATTGCTAAATACAACGGAGAATTACTCAGCAATATTTTATTGTAATCCAAAAATAACAAATTATCTATACCTAGGTATAAATCTAAAAATTCAACGTTTTGTTGATTGTAGCCTTGCGCATCAAGACCGTAATATTCTATAATCTTTTCCATATTTAAAATTTATTTTTCTATAATTAATTCAAGGGTATTTCCGTCCGTTAGCCCGTATAATATATAGCAAATTAAATTTTAACATATTTTTTAATCGTTAATTCAATTCTATTTGTATTTTTGTTCCCGCGTAAAGAACAAGACACAATTTTCACATTATTTCATAAACCTTTAGGTGACTAGCCTTTTGGATAACAAATAGGCTAAGATTTGTTTTTTTTCATATACTGTCTTTTCTTATTAAATTTAAATAAGAGTACTACAAAAAATATACCAAAAAAACACAAACAAGGTTTTCATTAAATAAAAAAAGCAAAGCAGACAAAATGTCTACTTTGCTTTTTTTATGACATAGTGCCAAACTGTCATAATCTGCCAAATATTGCACTCTCAGACAAACATAAAAAATCGCATTACATCTCTGTAAAGCGATTCTAAAATAGTTCCCAATCTTACTCTAGCTATATTTTTCATCAAGGTAAGTTAATTATATAAACACCAAGAGAAACTTTTCTCAAACAGGCATTGCTTCTAATTCTGGAACATTTTTCCAACGAACATAGAAACTAAGGGGATCTCCAGTAGGTTTTAAAGACCGAATAGTCAAAGTATCGCTAATAGCATTATCTTGATAATCAGCAGTAGATACAAAATACGCAGGGTCAGCATTTAAAAGCGTAAAAGTATTACTATCAGGATTGACAATAAAATACACATCAAAATTTTCTCTCTGCGTGTTCCAAAAGAGCCTAATAAACATATCATCCAAAGAAATTAAGGACTCTACCTGTAATCCGATTTCAGTATCAGGCATCAAATCAGTACCACCAAAATAAGGTTTAAAGTACGGTTCTAAAGTTCCTTCTAAATACCCTCCATATTGAATTTTAAGTCCCCAACGTTCACTATCAACATTTTTTAAACGTATAAATTTTGAATTTTTGGTGATTAACGTTTTAGTATAAACAAATGTAGGTCGAACAAGTCCATATACAGAACCTTTATTACCACTAATATCATCCGAACCACCATCACCAAAGCCTTTAAAAAAGAAAAACTTCTTAGATAATTCAACCAAAAAAGTATTAAAATCAATAGCTTCAATAATCGGAACACACAAATTACAATCAACCTGTACATAGTCCAACACCAAAGGATTTTCGCCAAATGAAGCATTCGATTGAATTTTAAATTTATTTGGTGCTTCAGGAATCCTCAAAAGATTCTGAGCAGGATTAAAAGAAGTGATTAAAGTGTTGTCTAATTTCATCAACAACACATTACCGTTTTTATCTTTTGTAAACTTTACCATTTTGGGGTTGGGGTTTGCAGCACTCATTTTTACTTTTTAGATTTTGAAGCCTTCTTTACTGCTTTCTTTTTAGCAACTTTCTTCTTTACTGGTTTGGCTTTCGTTGTAGCTGCTTTTACTTTTACGATTTTACCGCCTTTAATATATTTAAATCCTTTCTTCAATGTTCCATCAGATTTAAGCCCCGTTCCTTTAATAACACTACTACATACTTTCTTTAACCCTTTTACGGTTGGTTTCTTTTTTACTGCCATGATTGATTGTTTTTTTGATTGATGATTATTAATTGTAGATTTTTAAGCCAAAAATCCCTGGAGAAATGCGCTGCCGGCTTTCAATAAAATCTACTTTTTTTTAATTTACGGTGAATGATAATTTTTTGGTTCTTAGTGGTTCTGCCACTGCTTCGGGTTCGCCCCGTTCTAGTTTCTTATTGAAAATATTGTATTTCAAAGTATCGAGTGGTTTATTTTGGTAACGGTTCTTATCCGCCCAGATGTAATTTTCTCTGTAATCTGCTTTCTTCTCCGTAAAGAGAACTACATCGGCATCAAACTGACTTTTAGAACCGCCACGCATTTTACCGTCTGTGGTTTGTTGAAAAATGACAATGAATAATTTTCCGTCGTACTTCTTTCTTAAATCCTTATCCACTTCAAAGCCTTTGTGCATTTCCTGCATTTTAGAGAAACTATCGATTATGATAATGTCGTTGTTTCGGATGAGTTTATCTAAATCAAAAACGCTTTTAATCTCAGGGGCTTCGATATTTTGCAATGCTTTTGCGTTTAAATACTCTTCGGCTTTGCCGTAATACAAACTACTCTCGGGATGCTCTTCGATACTGGCATGACCGACTTTGTAATTTTGCGCTAAGGCATTCATAAACTGGAAACACATTCTGGTCTTCATTGAACCCTGACCGCCAGTAAGAGAAATTACGATACTTTCTTTTTCTTTATGTTCAATTTCACCTAAGAAATCCGCAATGTCTTTATTCTCAATTTTAAAGTAATCTACTTTGGTAGGCTTGTTTGCCATTTTATAGGCTAGAGAATTTCGGTTTACATTTTCCTTTGCAACTGGGATTATTTCCTTTGCAACAGGCTTTGCAACGATTACCTTTTCTTTGATTGGTTTTACAATGGTTTCTTTGGTAGCAAGTTGTTTCTTTCTTCTTGCTGCTCCACTGAGTCCACCGAACAAATCGGGTTGTTTGATTTTTTGCTTTGCCTTTCTTTTAACAATAGGTTTTACGATTGTCTTTTTAATAGATTCTACTTTCGGACTAGGTTTATCTACTGTCTTTTCTTCTACCTTTTCTTTGTTTTCAGCGCTAGAAGCTTCACGCCCTAAAATATGATTGCTTGCTTTTTGAGCCTGTGCCGATGCTTTTAAGAAAAAACGATTGTCATCGTTTAGTTCATCTATTAAATGATTGTTCCAACTCTTTAAATACTTAGCAGAATTTTCCTTAGTATGGAATAATATTCCTGATTCGCTACAAAGAAATACCGCTCCCAATTCTGCAATTAATTCCTCAAAGGCATAATTTCCGCTACCGCCACCGCTTCTCGTTCCTGTCATATCTCTACTTAATCGATGTGATGCACCTGTGCTGTGTACCGCTTCATGAAAGAATGTAGAATAATAAAAAGCTTCACTGGTGAAAGCTTCGATAGTTGGCATATTTAATTCGTCTGTACTTGGACGGTAATAGGCTCTATCTCCAATATTAGTATATTTGGGCGGGTTCTTAAATCCGTCGATGATTGCCTGAGCTTCTGCTATTGGATTGGTTGTTTTTCTTTCTTTTACAGCAGGAAATTTCAATCCCTCGCAATCATCGGCTCTAAATACATTGTAGTATTTTAAAACTGGGAACTTGGTGAGGTTCTTTTTTAAATCTTCTTTTGTCAATCCATTCGACTTTACAAAATCACTAAATTTTTTATTGTCGTTGGTTTTGAATTTTAACTGTTCGCTATGGTAATCGTGAATTAAAGTGTAATAAATCACACGCCTTGCTTTACTCCCTTTTTTAAGCTTTGCTTTGGCTTCTTCGATTTGATTAAAGGTTAAGAAATATGGCTGTATAAAATCCGCAGGAACTAAATACGGTTGTAGTTTTTCATCGAATTTAATATCAAAATTCAGAATGAAGTTCGCCCCTGTGTATTCCTTTTTAGAAACATAATTCATAACTGAATTACTAGCCCCTGAACCTTTCCACTCTTTTTGCCACGGTAAATGCCCAACTTTATTAATCGTATTGATAATCAAATCCGTGATGTAATTGTAAATTTCATCAGGAGAAACGGCATTTAATCCGTCGTTATGATTCTCAGAAATATATTCCAAAGTTGGTAATAGCATTTCTGCATCCACTCCGTTTAGTCCGTAAGGTTCAATTAGATTATTAATTTCAATCAGGAAAGTATCATCGGCAAAAGCTTGCAATACTTTTATAACACGCTTGGAAACAACGGTATGTTTTTCCTTTTCCGCTTTCATAAGCAAATCTTCCAAGGTTTTTCTTGAAACGATTAAACCGTTAAGGCTATTGAATTCTTGTGCTAATGTCATTTTAAGATATTTTATGTTCCGTACCCAAGATGCTTACAATAACCTCAATTCGAATATCGCTACTATTAAAGTTACTGACATTTAAAGCCCCAAGCACGTTAGTTATGGTGGTTTGCAAATCCATCTGAACGGGTACGTTCGGAATTACGATACTGGAATTGGCTGGGATGTTTATCCCTTTTACATTTACGTTTGCCGTTCCTAATAGCATATTCTTTTTGTCGTAAAATAAAATTCGCTTTAGGGTTACTGCTGTAATCTGTGCGCTAAAATTCTGAGCAGTTGGATTTACTAATTTCAAATCCAGATTAAAAGTAACAAATGGCTTTGCGTCGTTCCACTTTGCATCGAGTTTCTTAAAAGCTACTGGGTATATTTTAACAAACTGAAATTGTTCTATTATCTTTTTCACTCGCTGCTCCAAATAGAAATATCCTGCAACTGCCAGTATTCCCGCTCCAATAACTATTTTATTAACACTCATTTGTTTAATTTTTTAAATAAAGATTCTCGAAATACGATAGCAGATAAAGAGTATTGATGCAAAACCTATCCAAGCAAGTATTTTCACCCAAAGAGGAATGTATTTAATTTGGATATATTTAATTTGTTTATCGCCTTTAAGGTAGATGTATTCTTTATTTGTGGCGGTATTTACGTTTTTAGTCTGTGCTATTTTCTGCCATGCTACAATTTGATTCCTTAGACTGTCGTAATAAATTCCTGTTTCATTATCTCCTGATTTTTTATGACTATTGAGCAATTGTAATACCCGCTGTAATTCTGCTTTAGTAATACTGTCGCATTCGGGTTTAGCCGTTTGAACTTTGGGGAGTTGTATTCTTAAAGTATCGTTTATTGCGCCACTAATAACAGTTGTTTTGATACTGTCTTTTTTACTGGCTATAACCGTTTCGACTGTGTGTATGTTTTCCATTGGTTTAGCTTTGCAACCGTGCAATGCAATACAAATAGCAAAATAAAAGGCTATAAATAAAATTACTTTTAAAAATAGTTTAAACGGATTCTCGGGGTTGGTACTGGTACTCATGATTTCTTTATTTTTAGTTTTAACATGGCTTTTAAACCATCGAAAAAACTGCTGATTAATTCTTCTACTTCACTATGTATTAAGGTGGAGAGTGACCCACCCCAAGCACAAATGACATAAGTAAACATTTTGTTGATGCTCAAATATTGGTCGCAAACAGCATAGACTGAAAACGCAACAAAAAAACTGATGGCTGCTTCGGCTAAAAACCAACTAAGTCTGGGCTTCTTTCCTTTTTGAATGGCTAGGTAGATTTTCATAAAAACTCCTGCCAGTACTACAATCAGAAATAAAAAATAATTCTGATAGTATTTAAGTTCGGTTATGATTGAGGATAGGATTGTGTTTTTCATATTAGTTTTTTTTGGTTAAAAGGTGAAAGCCAATTCCAAGCGTAGCTAGTGACGCTACTAAAATTAGGTAGGGGTTTCGCTTTTTTTTTTAATAACTCCAGATTGATGTTTTGGGTTTTGTAAAATTTAAACTTTGCAATCCTGTCGGCTAGTCCGTTGGTTTTTCCGTTTACTTTTCGGGTTATCTCTGTCATTAAATTAGCATCTGCGAGCGGATTTAATTTCTTGTAGACTGCGAAGAACCAAACGGCACAATCCACGGCAATAGCCGTTTGCAAAAGCAAATCGGGATTGTTTACCACATCATGACCCGAGTACTTTTTGTAATCTAGGTATGTTCCTTTTCCTGTAAGCTGTATAAATCCACGTCCTCGGTAACGCCATCCGTCGCCACTGGCAATATTGCCGTTACCGTTTTTGTTTGCATAACCGATATTGGCAATCATTTGTTGATTTGCTTTGTGCTCGGTTGTTCGTCCGTACTTCTTTGCTTCGGCTAGTGTCAGGCGACTATTAAACGGACTGGTGGACAATAGCCCTTGCGGTGTATAATTCAGGTTTTCCACCATTCGGGTAAAATTGCCTGATTCATGTGATACCTGTGCTAAAAAGTGGGCTATCCTAAGAGGGGTGTTTACCCCATATCGTACAAATGCATTTAAAAAAATGCTGCTGTTATCTAAAATAAAACTCATTATAAAATCACTTTTCTAGGGGTTACTTTTGGTTGTGTCAGGAAATAAACAAGTCCTGTGAGCGCTACTGCTCCGATAATTAGTTTTTCGGTTGTTCCCATTTTAATATCCTTTTACGGCATTGGCGTTTACGAAATAATACACGTCGTTACGATTGATTAAATATTGCCCTCCCATCTTAGAACCAACAAAAACGCCCAGATGCTCCCCATAATCAAAACTGCCACCCATAAAAGGTTTTGTACCATCATTGAAATACGTACCGCTTGCTGTCTTTTTAGCATTGAAAAGACTAACACCGTTCGCATTTGCCATTACTTTCTGTCCTTTTCTTGGTGTAACGAGCGCAGTAGGAGTTTCTTTTGATGTAGTTCTCGAAGGGGTTTTTAAATACGCATTGAGGCTAATTTTTGAAACACCTTTTTTGCTTTGCAAAGCTTTTTGGGTATTTGCTCCAAAATTGCCATCGATAGTAACGTCTAACAGTCGTTGCAGTTCTCGAACTTCAACGCCTTTGATTCCTTTGCCTAATACTTTGTTTTTATTTAAAACTGCTCCTGTTTTTGGTAGGGAATTCGTAGGTTTATCTAGGACTACTGGTGGTGGTTCAGGAATATCGGTTAAAAATTCCTGCTCTTTTTCATTTCGCTTTTTTTTCCAATACAGATAGCCTACAATTCCAATTCCTACGACTCCTGCGCCTATTAATATCTTATCTTCATTTTTCACTTTCATGCTTTCTTTTTTAAATTGTAGATTTTTTTCGAATAGATCCGCAGCTGCAGTTTTTCCTGGCACGCAAAAAAATCTACTTTTGGTTTTATAAATAGATTGGGAATTTCTTTCTGAGCAAATTATAATCGGCATCGTTTAATTCTTCTCTGAGCCATGTTTTAAGTGGTAATTTGACTCCGCCAATTGCATTGTAGCCTAGAATGCGATTGTAATTTTTAAGCCCAAAGGTTTTACTAATTAGTCCAAATTGTGCCTGAGAAACACCAGTTAAGGTTTCAAAAATCTGTGTTTCATCTGTACCGTTGTAACTATTCATTGCATCATACAACAAGGCTACTTTTTGACTGGCAGAAAAAGCAGGAACTAAATTAATATCACCTTCATCGATATACTTTTTATTTCCTCCTAAAACAGATTTTCCGTTTTTATTGGTCTTGGTTAAGAAATACACCCCTAAACCCAAAATCACTACCGATGCAGTTACTATAATTATTTTTTTCTTTGTTGTCATCATTAGAAAAATCCTTTTATTAAAAATCGCAATTTGGCAATATCATCTTCCTTAAACTGGTCTTGCAGCCATTCCACTAAATTCATTTTTACTAGGGTGGTACTTCTGCGTTCTCCAAATTCATTGTACACCCGAATAAATCCGTTGTGATTGAGTCCTGTTAAATTATTCTCGACTGTTTTGTAATTTGCTCCAAATCCTAATAAAGCAGTGTAAATGGCTTCCGCTCTTGCTTTGGCTTGTGTCACATTGATATTACTGGGTTTGTATCGTACATCTTCTTTGATTCGGGTAAATCCTTTGAGTACTTTGTAATATAGAATAGCAACCAAACCACCAACGAGTAAGAATTTAAAGAGCGTGATTCCTGTACTAATTCCTTTTTTTACGTTTTCCTGCGATTCAGCAATTGCCTTTTGTCCTTGTGGGCTTGATAAAACAGTTGCAAGAGCAGCAGGATTCGACAATCCTCTCTTTTTCATGTGCTGTGGTTTTTAGTTAGACAAAAAACCTTTAATCATGGGAAAATTGGTTTTGAGCTGTGTAATGGCTTTAGGGCTTTTCGATAATTCTGCCAGTTTAACAAGTACTTCATTATCAAGTTGTGCCAGTTGTTTTAATGCTGTGGTCGTTGCTTTTACTTCAAAAGGATTGGTCGCCTTTATTTCTATTGCAACACTGGTATTTATGCTTCCCATAATTGGTGTTTTTTTAATAATTGTGCTAATTCACTTGAAAATTCAACATTGGTATTAAGTCCATTTGTAATGCTTTCCAACACACCCACAACCGTATCATCAATGCTTTGCAAAGCCGTTGCAAAGTGTTGTTTCACTTCACTGGAATACATTTCCATCGGTGCTGCAAGTCCTGCAACTGGTGCAGTTCCTTTTACAAAACCAATAAGAGTTGGCAATTGCTGTATGGCTCCTAAAAGCATTTCTTGCGTGCCTTTGCTTTTGTTGGTGTCGTACTTGGATTGCAATTGCTCTTCTCTAATTTCCTCGTACTTCTTTTTGTAATCTTTGTTTTCTGCCTTTAGTGTTTCTACTTCTGTAAAAAGTCTAGAAGCATCGTTTTTGGCTACCATAAGATTCATGATATCTAATGTTCCCAAGCCAAAAGAATTAGAAAACACATCTGCTTGCGGAGCTTTTACTTGCTGTACTGGAATTTGTTGTACTTGCTGTACTTGTGAAGATTGGTTTTGCTTGGAGAAATTAACATCAAAGGATTGTCCATCGATTTTATATGAACTTCCATTTTTACGTTTTAAGGCAAGAGTTAAACGACTATGTCCTTTTGCAAACAAGGATTCGAAAAATTCTTCTGCACTTCCATACTCCGCAATGATTTCAGCATGTGTCTTATTGCGAAACAAAAAGGAATTAGTATCCAAATCAAGGACAGAAACTGCCGAATAAGAATCGGTATTTAATTTGTCTATCAGGTTGTCTAATTCTTGCATCGGATGTATTTTTTGTAAATAATATCTAGTTCTTTTTTGTTCCAAGTGAACTTTGAAAAGTCGCTTCTTTGGGAGTTGTCGATTGTTGCAAAGCGAATGGTTAATTCTACTTTTGAGGTTGTACCATCGGGCGGTACTATCGTCAATCGCTCCTTACTGGCTAATTCAAAATCATTGACAAAGACACTCACAAACCCATTATTGACAACTTGCAGGGTTGTTACATCGTCAATTGTAACTTCTTTGTCTTCTTTAAACTTCAAAAAAACTACTCCCGTGTTTATCGATATAATGTCTTTTATCATTTAATTTTATTTTAGGTGCAACTCTCGGGA
The DNA here is from genome assembly GCF_000813005.1 of Flavobacterium sp. KMS. GTDB lineage: Bacteria > Bacteroidota > Bacteroidia > Flavobacteriales > Flavobacteriaceae > Flavobacterium. The sequence goes on from NZ_JSYP01000004.1 coordinate 121,605, forward strand.
TTAATTTTATAGATCAGTATCAAATGAAAATAGGTGTCTTTGATAACTGGCTGATTTGTTTTTGCTTTGAAAGTGAATGTTTTGGATTCGGTATTAAAGAATAACGGTTTATAACTATCATCAAATCCTGCACCCTCTCTGCGTTTCCAGTGGTCAATGTGCGTGGGTTTTGAAAAGGAAACACCACTATCGTCATAAATACCATACTGCGCAAAATTGTCGATGTTGGTATGATTGGTATGTAGTTCTGCTCCAAGTATAAAACCAACTTCTAACGCTGTGCTATACAAGACTTCGGTTTCTCCGTTTGGGATTGTTAAATTGATTACTTTTTCTCTTACTGCCATGTTGTTGTTGATTAAAAAAAAGCCGTAACTACTTACGGTTTACGGCTTTTGTTATGATTGATAAACCTTGTATTATCGTTTTGCTTGGTGTACTCTGAATTCGAAACGAACGTTAGAATCCGCTGCTGCTGAAACAGAAACTCCTTTTGGATATTCAATTTCAATTTCAAACTCCAAGTTGGAACGAATTAAAGGCGAAGTAGAAATGCTTCTGTAAAAAGCTGTTGTATCTCCTATCAAATCCGTAATTGGCATATCTATTAAGGAATTACCATCTTGTTTGATTCTCAATTCTGCATTCAAAAAGGCAGCATCAAACAATTTGTTTGAATTGATGTTGGTAGAATCCCAAGTTTCATTTTTAAGGTTGGCACTTGCATTTGAACCTCTCAGCACTCTAATGCCATCAATGATGTAATCACGACCCGCATTTAATTTGTTCCCGTCAATATTGGTAATACCGACTTCACGTTTGGTATTTACATCGACAATTCCAACTGTACCCGCTTGCCCTTTGATAGCAACACTCAAATACAAAGTTTTGTCTGTTAATTCTACCTGACCTATTCTTGGAACTGCTCCGTTTCTTTTAGCCTTAATTGTCGCTACCGCTGACGCTAATTCTGATTTTCTGCTCATTGTAATTGTTTTTTGATTGATGATTGATAATTTGGACAAAGCCTATGAAAAACTTTGTTTTTATTTTGTTGGTTACTCTTTATTGATAAAGCTCTTGGTACAAATCTTCTTCCTCTGCTCCGTTTAAACCGTGTTCTTCTTCTCCGTAAACATCTGCTTCCGCTCCGTGCAATCCTTCTTCATCGGTGTACACTTCGTCAAATGCTCCATTTAATCCATCGTCTTGGAAAATATTTCCTGCTTCGTCGATGAACGTACCGCTTAAACCTTGCTCGTCGTATTCATACACATGACCATCGCCACCCATGAACTGACCGTTTAAACCACTTTCATCACAAGGACAAGCTAAACCAAATGCGCCTTTAGCGAACATTGCTCCTTTTCCAGTTCCAGTAAATTTTGAACTCAGGCTTTTTTCTGATACTTTTTTCACCGCTAATAAGGCTTGCACTACTGCACTTCCTATTAATGCTCCTCGGAGCAAATTGTCTTTTGTGCTTGTGCCACTAACTTTTGTTGCTCCAAATGCGGATGCACCTGCAATAACAATGTTCATGATTGGGCTTTCTGATTGAGGTAATAATGTACTCGCTCCATTTGATAGCATACCGCCAACAATTCCTCCTCCAATGACTACTACTTCTTTATTCATTTGTGATTAGTTTTAATTATTTACTCTTTTTTGTGGCTAGATAAATTCCTCCACCCAGAACCACTGCACCCAAAACATACAAAAGTGTATTGTTCTTAGGCTTTTCTACTGCTGCCGTCATTTGCATTGTTGGTTCTGCAATAGCTCCTTTTGATGTAGATGCTGTTTTTACAGGTGTTAGTTCGCCTACTGGCTGACTATCGTTGAGTACACTTTCTACCGATTCGTTGTAAGTGCTGCTCTCGTTTTGTGTGCTTCCTGTATCAGAGGGCATTGCTGTAAAGGTTGCAGGGGTGATGGTGCTTACCGCTTCGATTTGTGGTCGTGCTCGGTTTTGAACAGCACTTACTACCTTTCTACCTAGTGTGGTTCTTGAAAGTGATACACCTTTTCTAACTGCTTTGGATTTTGCTATTCTGCTCACCAGTTTACCACCTTTAGAACTTAAAAGCTTGGAAGCGATACCGCCGCCAACTGGGATAAATCCTGCGGCAATGGGAGCAATAAATTTGGTTGCTTTAACGGCATTTTTTAAACTGACACTTCTAAGCCTGATTTTTTTCATCCATTTAGGCTTGCCTAATCCTGTTTCGTCTTCATTAATAATTATCATACTTCATTGTTTAATTAGTTTTCTTTAAAAATAAAACTCCTAAGAATGCACCTATTCCTAACAAGACAGGTAGGTTCGTGCTTTTCTTTGCAACGATTGGTATTTTCTTTGCAAAGCCTTTGCGGTTTCCTTTGGGAGCGTTTAGCCCGAAGTGGGGTAAATTGACTTCTGTGTCGTGTGCCATAGTGTGAATGGGTTCTCGGTTAGTACTGGTTGTGCCATCGATAATAAAGTAACCTTGTTTTATATCGCCTGTTTCTTGATTCAGTGGTACAATTACATATACATGAGTAAATAAATCTGGGCGAAAACTCGGTTGTTTGATTTGTCGGATATAATGCCTTATTCCCATATTAGCCAGTAAACAGCTTGCGAAAATGGAGTACGTTTTGCAATCGACTCCTTCAGCACGTTGTTTGAACGTACAGGCAGGACTTCGTAGCATTTGTTCCATTCCATCGGCTTTATACTGGATATGGTTGTATAAAAACCAATAAATCCTATCGCACGTTTCTTTCAATGAACTTTGTTGCAACCCCTTTGCAACTTCCTTTGTCTGATGGTTATACTTGATAACCATTTGCTTTATCATTCTCACGGTATCAAAAGTATTACCGTTGCCGAGGTTAGTCTTATCACAGCTTACCTCTGGAAACAACGGTTCGTACTCCTGACCGCCTAAGATGTTCCTTTGTAACAAGTTATCAATATCCATTTATTTCATTTTCGTTCTTGTATTAGGTTGTTAGGCTTTTCGTTTACAAATATTAGAATGATATAATGATGCGATTAAGGATTTAGTAGGGTGGTGGGAGGTTTTGTACTTTTAAGAAGCTTTGCAAAGGTTTTGCAATGGCATTACAAAAAAATACCCGCTTCTGAAAAGGAGCGGGTAGATTAGATTTTTAAATTATTAACTCGTATGATGATTCTTAATAAATAATTATATATTAGCAGATGTAAAATGCAAACATCTTATTTTTTAGCTAGACAAAACTCTAAATATTTTAAATTAAGTTAGCAGCAATCTCATAACGCTATATCGATATAAACTCTAATAACAAATAAACATGGTAAGTTTAGGTGAACACAGTATTGAATCTTATGCACACATTATAAATGCAGATAAAACAGTTCTAAAATTAAATTCTTCCATTGAGAAATTTGGTTATTCTTTTATCTGGGTTGATGCTACCGAGTTTGAAAATAATTTTTCTGACATTGTTAGTATTCCTAAAAGCGAAGAACGTTTACTTACCATAATAATTGGTAGAGAGCAACATGGGATATCTCACGAGTTACACAATGCGCTTGTTCATAATGCAACTTTTGGACAAATGTTTATGCATATGGAATATCCAGGAATTATTCTACTCAAGAAAATCGATAAATTTGAAATAAAAAACTCCACTGATGATTTTTTAGTGGAACAAAAAGAATTTTTAAGTTTTTATACTTTTGTTTCAGACTTATTACTACAACTAAGATTATACAAAATTGGTGAAGTTCGTTGTTCGCAGTTTTTCCATATAACATCAATAACAAGAGAAATTTCATTAAGAAAAACAGAGCTTTCCAGTGGCTCACATGGAGACTTTACTATATCCGACGAAGAAGCAGAAAAATTATCAATTTCTTTAAAAAATAAATATGTGTCAAATTCTCTAACAGAATTAGCTACTAAAAATTTTAGTATTGTTTACGACATTCCTGATGGAAGAATTAGATTTATAACACTAATGACCTGTTTAGAAAGCTTGTTTAACCTAGGAAAAGACCAAATAGCTCACACAATAGCAAGGCATCTATCGATTATACTTTCGAAAAATAAAGAAGAGTTCAAAGAAAATTACATCAGAATTAAAAAGTTATACAACATGAGAAATAATATTGTTCATGGAGGAGAATATAAAGGTGACTTGATAACAGATTATCTTGACTTATCTGAAAAAGTTAGAAGAGCAATTAATTTTTGTAATAAACCTGATATGACAAAAGAGCAATTGTTTGAAAATTTGAATGCTACTGGATTTTAAATTATTTTAGAACTATATAGATATAGTCTGCGAATCTAATAAGATTAATTAAAAGTGACAAAGACATAATTTTGATTTTTTTAAATTATTACAAGGAAGAGGAATGATAATGGAAAAAGTAAAAAATAAGTACGAAGTTATATTAGGATTTGTAACACTAGTAATATCACTAAGTGCATTTAAACAAGAACTTGCTGAAATTAGATTAAACTTAGGTTATATTACAATTACTTTAGCTGATTATTTTTTGTATTCAGTTTATGGGCTGTGCGTTTGTCTTTATTTATATATTTTAGAGAAAGTTGCCAGTGAAACCAAAATCGGTTCTTGGAAAATATTCAATATTTTAATCTGGGGAGCATTTATTATATTTACTTCAATTTTACTACTACCTTTTTTATTGATTATCAATATCGCATGTGCTAAAGCATATACATTGTATTATAAAGAAATTTCTGAGACAGGAAAAGCAATTCTTGGTAGTGTAGGAATACTGTCCTATCTATTTCAATTTTTAATAGTCCTCAGAATTGGAAATAGTATATTTAAGTCGAAAAAAGAATTAAGAGAAGAAATTATTTTAGATGAAGAAATTATAGAATTAGAAAAGGCAACAAAATATCTAGAAACAGAATTCTATTCTCATTCTATTTTAGAATCTTATAAAGCATTGGAATCTCATTTATTTAGAAAACTAATTGAGAAAAACCCAAGATTTAATAAAAATAATTTATCGTCAAGCTTAATAAAAAGTTTACAATATGGTTTAATAAGTAAAGAAGATTTTGTGAAAATTAATGACCTAAAAAAAATGAGAAATCTTTCAGTTCACAGTGATTTCAAGCATACAAAAGAAGATGCTGAAAAAGCTTTAAAATTAGTAGTTGATGTATTAAAAAAATAGATTTGTTTACTATAACTCTTTTTAGGACAGTGTCAAAAAAAATAGATATGAATAATGTTTTTTTTACTTTTCACACATTTTTACCCTAATAGTATCTTTTTCAAAAACCAAACCCACATCACCTTGTATAGTTTTTTTAATTTCCTCGGGCGTCCATCGACGTCTATTCTTGTTAGGGCTATTCGCAAAAAGGACCGTTAGTATTTTAAATGAAAATATATTATTATTCTCTGTAAATTGTCTACCAATCTCAAACGGTTCTAAATGAACAAAATCACTATATTGTTTGTCTAAATTATACAGAACAATATCATTTAATTTTCCTGATTTTATTTTTTTAGATATTATAGTATCTTCAATTCTAATTTTAAAATTTACAGTTGGCGAGCCTAATGAATGTTTATCTTCATGATACCAAATTTGATTAACACAAATGATCGGTTTAATTGTCTCTACTGTCCTATTATTACAAGAAGTAACCAACAACAATAGAATAATCAACTTTGTTATAAGGTTATATTTTTTCCAGCTTTCCATCCTTTGAAATTTTTATATTGTTCATTATCTCCTTTTGCTTTTATGTAATCTGATTCATATTTCATTTTCAAATTCATCATTGTTACCATTGCGTTTCTAAAACCAATAGAGACATGTTTCCAGTTTTTATCAACAAATGCCTGATGTCTATATGCGACATCTTCAAAGTATTCATCATCATAAAATTTCACACCTAATCTTCTTAATTCTTCTAAGTGCTTATACTCATGAGCACAAACGCTCATAATATCATACCCTGTGTCAAAATTTAATCCTATATGCCCATAAACTATCCTAATATCCGCTTCTTTATCTTTCAAGTATTCAGAATCTGAGGTGACTCCTCCAAATTTAGTAACAGCATATCCAGTGTTAGATGGGTCATTTGTCGCATCAGTAATGGTTTGATACTTCAACTCGTTTAAGCTGTAGCCTGCCTCAGTATAATAATGGTTGTAAACGTTTTCAGCAACATTAATTCTTGTTTGAAGTGATAAATCAGTTATTATAGTCCCGTATTTTGTTCCTGCTCTTAAATTTACAATATTTCCAGTCCCTGTAAAAGAAACTTGTTTATCAAAAAAACCGTCAGGAATGTTACTCATAGAATATGTATTCCTTAAAGAATCACGACCAATAATATAAATTTTTTTTTGACTGTTTGCTGTTGAACCTAAATATTTTCCTTGGATGTCAAAATAATCTCCTTCAGCACTCGAGGTAATTCTTCCTACTTGTTTTTCTATTTTTTCTGGTTTTTTAAATCTTGGTTCTCCAAGTATTACATTGCCCATATTATTATCTTGTAATTGTACTTTCTTATTCGAAAGTAATGTTAGTTTTTTGGTTTGCAATAATTTCAACTTTCTAAGCAGTTTCTACAAACTTTTGAGAAATACCATATATGTAATTCTAGGTAAAAATTCATAGCATTGGTTTATTAGGCTATATAACCTAAAATTTTACTATTACACTTACTGTAAAAATAATCCTGTAAAACTAAAACTTGTCATCTATCTAAACAATACCAACTTTTAATGATTTTATAAAAAATATACTACAACAAAATACAGCTATCTATTCCCTTTAACCGAATCAGATTTTAAAAAAAATATTACCCTATAACTATAAAAAAGCAATCTCAGAATTAATCTCAGATTGCTTTTTTTGTTAGTGTTTATTTTCTAAAAAGTTATTTTGACTGAAAATCGATTTTAAGGCGGTTTCTTATCATGAATGTGTATTTATCTTTCCCGCCATCTAATATCTTATTAAAAAGCTTTATTTTCATTTCATCATCATTTAGATACGTAGAAAGCTTGTTTGCAGAGGTTAATTTTGTGTTTCTGAGTAAGTTTTCTTTCGGATTCTCTAATACACGGATAATAAAGTTACGATTAATTAAAGCATTGGTCGGGTTGTCAGATTTCTTTGCTGTTGATTTCATAATTGTTTTTCTATTGATAATATCACATATCCTTCTTGCAATCCTAGAGTAGTATCCTCCAAAACATTCGTTATCGTTCTTTCATACTTCCAGTTTGAAGAGCTTTCCCATTCTAATACCGTAAATCGGATAGTGTCGCCAACTTTAAAATCTCTATCATTTTTTCTTAGTTCCCAATTCTTTTTACCAATGAAATGAAGTTGTGCAAACTCGTAATTAATTTTTAAATCATGTACCATAACTATAGATTTATCAGTTGTTTTTCTAAAGCCATTTTCTTTGCAAAAGATTCTCTGTATTCCTGCAATTTGATTTTTAATTCTTCTGAAAGAATAAACCCATCAGGCACTCCATTTCTATCGATGAAAATAATAGCTTCAAAAGTTGATATGTTTTTGGCAAATAATCGTGTTCCAACATTTATACATTTTCTCGTTTCCGAGATTATTTCGTTTATTTCATTTCGGATATAATCGGCTGTAAATTGGCTTATAAAAAGTTCTTGTAATTGCGCTTTGTTTCTAATGTAGTTAAGAGTTTTAAGGTTCATAAAATGAAAATTTGAGGTTAGTTACTTAGCTGCTTTTATTTTTGGGTTTTCAAGTAATTACTTAATTCATGTATTTTTTTGGATGCTGATTTAAAAAAATCAATCTTTAAATCCAGCTCATCAATTTTATCTTTTTTTAGTTGAATAATTCTTTTTAATCTTTCTATTTCTTGTTTTTGTTCTAAATAACTATTGAGCGAAAAAAACAGAATTTCGGGAACTGTTTTAATATTTTGCTCCTTTGCAACTTTTTCTAGTTGCTTTTGTTGAGTAGCAGTAAAACTTCTTATATAGGTACTTTTCTTTATCATGTTGTTGAATTGTAGATTTTTTTTAAATAGATCCGCAGCTGCAGTTTTTCCAGGCTCGCTTAAAAGTCTACTTTTTATAAATTTATTAGTTGCTCGTAAATCTCATTGTAATACTTTCTAACAATAAATTTCTCATACTCATTTCGGGCTTCATAATCATTGCAGCATTGGAGCAAAATAGCAGCTTCATATATTTTTAACTTGAAATTAGAAATAGGTTTACATTGATTTTCAATTTTCATTCTAAACCGAAAAAACAAATTAGTAGTAACATCAACCGTCAACATATTATTAAAATACACATCATTGTATTTAATAGTTTGCATCACTCTTAATTTCTTAATCCTATATTGTGCAACTACACTTTGAAAGATTTGAAAATTTTCCACCTCGATTTTTTTGAGTGTAATAGATTTCATAATTTCTTACTTGCTATTAAATTCCCATTTTCATAAAACTGAATCACATTTGTAATTTTTGCTAATGTGTGTTTTTCAAATCTTCTTAGCATACTTGTTACAATTGATTGGGTGTTACGCTTATTTTGGTTTATTGGCGACCACCAAACCGCATTCTTTTCTTTTGTTTTAGTAAGGATTACCATTTTAATTTTTGATTGTTCTGGGGCAAATACTGGCATAGCTATAATTGGTTAAGTTAAAATTCACTAAAATCATATTGTGCAAAATCATTATCTATATTGATTATATTTTCATTCAATTTCAACGATTTCTTTTCAATCATTTGGGGCAATTTTTCTAAGTATTCTTTCGGCAAATTCTTTTCGACAAAATCAAATAATTGTGGCATTGTAATTTTATTTTTGAAGAACCGATTTACTTCATTTTCACATTTCTTAGCATGGTTCATTGTCGTTTTACGCCTTGCCGCATTGGCTTCCTGTTTCTTCTTTAAAGCTTCATATTTTGATTTATTTTGTAGATGTTCTCCCCATTTGGCTTTGGTATATTCAAACCCTACTTCTTTTGAAGTTTTTCGGGTCATATCAAAATAATCGAATGGAAACAAAGGCGGAAACTCGTTTTTAGCAAACCATTTTCTAGCCCATTCAGCACGCCAACGCATTTGTTTAATATCTTCGACAATTCCTGCTTTATTAAAAGATTCCCCCGTAAATGCAATCCATTTATTTTGCATGTACAATGAAATTGCTTTTTTCCATGAACCAGTAAAAGGAGTTGTATTTTTATAAATCTTTGCAATTCCCTTGAAAAAGTCTTGTATTACCAGTTCTCTAAAATCTTCTTTGAGCATAGTTCCAGAATAAGCTTCTTTAAACAGGTAACGTATATCAATCGGTTTGTAGTTATTATATTCTTGATTAGCAAGATTTACCGCTAACTCTTGCGGGTGAATTATCAGGTTTTGAAGTTTTTCAGACAAAGTATTTAAAACTTTAACACTCGCAGCCCCCACCCCCTCAGTTGAATTTTGCAGTTTGCTGGCTGGTGTTCTTGTAAAAAACAAATAAGAAGGCGTGACCGAAGGGAACTCCTTATCAGATTGAGAAATGTTCTTAACATTCTCTTTCATTTGAGATTCATTTAAATCTGTTCTAGTATTCTCATTGTTATCAGGTAAAACTTTCTCATTTTCAGGGTTAACATATTGATTTTCAGCAGTAGTTAACTTTGAAGTTTTGAGGTCTAAAACTGTCAAAATTTCGCTATTTATGTGCACTTCAACGGGTCTATTTTGCCCCGAAAAATGATAATCAACAAATACCCCACATTCTTCTAAACGTTGTCTATGGTTACGCACAGTCTTTTTACAGAGGTCTAAACTTGTGACTCCGTTACGTTGCAATGCGGTTACTAAAAATGAGTTGATTCTGAATTCTTCAATAGGTCTAATTGCTGTAACACGTAACTTCATATACTGCTCGTTACGTTTCATCAATTGCGAATTATATAAATGCAATAAATTTTGGAATACTAGTTCTGTAGCGTATTTTACAGTTTGAATTTTCTTTTTCTCAATAATCAAACCGTAGTCCTTCATAAAAGCATCAGCCTGCACATTATATTCTCTAGGTTTAAGCATTTTACTTTTATGCAAAAAAACCTTTGCAAATTCTCTCTGTATATCGTTTAAATGATTTTCAGACAAGAATTTTTGAACTTCTTTATTATGTTTTTCTGTTAATTCGTTTTCAGCAGTAGTTTTGAAATTATAGACCGCAATGTACTTTCGATAATTATCCATTGTAATACTGAATGCTTCCATGCTAATTGCAGGATAAACAGCCATAATACGATTTTCTGTTTGCAAAGCTGTTGCAGCGTTTGTTGCAATGGTTTCCTGAATTATAGTTTTTTCAGCAGTGTTACCAAATCCAAAAAGATTGGATGCTAAGGAAAATACTCTACTGTCTAAATTTTGTTTGCTCATAAGTACTTCTTTCTAATAACCTTTCGGCATCGGACGTAATACGCCCGAATGCGTCTAGGAATTTTCAGCATTTGCTGGAGGTATTTTTATGCTTTACTTTTTTTCTTGAATTGTGTAGCAAGTAACTTTTCTGTAACACTTTCTATTGTCCAGTTATCAAGCGCACTTGGTTTTTTAGCTTTTCTCGGTAATGGCTTTCCAAACTCTTTATCAATGCACAAGGCTAATTCTTTCAGTTCCTCAGAGGAAAGAAAGATTTTAGCATTGTTGAATATTGATAATACCTTTGGATTCATTAGAATTATTTTTTAGATAATTTTTTACGTTTAAGCATCATTGCCTTTTTTGCTTTAATTGTTTTGTTTACCAATTGCATTATTGCTAATTCTACCTTTTCATTTTCACGAAAACCGTTTGCAATCATGCGAATGCTATCTACTGAAAAGCTTTTCCCTTTTTCATTTTTGATTCCTAATTTTTGCAAATAAGGCATCACTTTCGGTGTGTATTGACATCCTAATATTTCAATCAATAGCCTTTTTTCTTTTTTAGAAATCATATCTCTAGTTGTATTTGATAATTAAAGTTCCTTTGCAATTCCAAAATGTCTTTATTTTGTAAATCATCATCAAAAGGCACATAAATAGTTTTCAAATAAGCATTATATTTAACTCCCTCTTTACCAATCTTTTGATGCAATCGATAACGTCTATTTTCTTTTGCTGTCCTTATGGGTTTCCGTAAAACTTGGCACTCGTTTTGCATTACTTTTAGTTATTAAGATTCTGACAAAAGATTAAAACCTTTTGCAATATGCTTTTTACTATATTTGCGGTTATGTGTATTTCGAACATCTGTAACACATCTGTTATGTTTTAGCACAACAAATATAAACAAATTTCTTTATCGTAAACAAATATCTTTACAATGAATGGTGATTTTTTAAAAGAAAAACTACAACTTCTTGATGTTCAATTTGTTGAATTGTCTAGAAAATTAAAAATAACTCCTCAAAGCTTGAACAGTAGATTCAAAACAAAGGATGTTACTATTAGTTTTTTGATAGAATTATGCGAAGCTGTAAAGAAAAGCCCTTATTACTTTATCAAAGGAAGTGAATACGAAAGTTATTTTACTTTAGACGAAAGTGTCTTAAAAGACGATATTCCCGTTGAAGGAACTACAGCCATTTCAGATAAAATCCGTTTATTAGAAGAACAAAATGATTTATTAAAAGAGAATTTGAATCTTTATAAAGACAGATGTGAAATATATAAAAATGAAATTGCAGAACTAAGAGGAACTTCACCTGATAGAAGTCAGACCGCATAGAACAACTATGCGGATAGTTTGAAACAACAGCAAACAAAATAATACCACATAAAATCTCAAGACTTTTACATAATAATACGCATATCAAATACCACATAATATAATTTTTAAAACCTAATAAAATTAAACATTATGAGTACAGAAGTTTACAGCTTTATAAGCGACAAAAAAACAAAAGAAAAACACATTTTTATAGGCGAACCAACAACAGATTCATGTACAGCTCAACCAGATTCTATTTGTAAAAAAACAAAAAAAAATGAAGGCACTTGGAAAAATGAAGAGATGTGTTTAAATGAGAATGATGCAAGAGAAAAAGCCGCTACAATAGGAAGACGTATATGCGGCACTTGTGTAAGTAATTTATATGCAAATTATTAATTCATTATTTTCAGTAAACCAAACTAATCTAAAATGATAATTACAGAAAGGATTGAAAACATTGATAATGGAGGCTTTGGAATTGTAGATAAAGTTCTTTGTGATGATGGAAAACATTACGCAAGAAAAACTTTTTCAATGAATATCCCCCATGATAAAGAATTAAAAAAAAATGCGTTAGAAAGATTTAAAAGAGAAGCAAATTATCAAGCTAGTTTTGAACATCGAAATATAGTACCAATTCTATTCAAAGATTTAGAAGCTGAAGAACCATATTACATTATGCCATTAGCAGAAAAAGTTTTAAAAAAACTAACTCTAAATGGTAAAGATGAAATATTTCCAATGTTATTAGATGTGATGTCTGGACTTGAAGAAATGCACAACAAAAGCTATTACCATAGAGATTTAAAACCTGGGAATATTTTAAGATTTATAGATGAAGAAGGGGAGTGTTTTTATGCTATTGGAGATTTTGGTTTACTCTCAATCAACCAAACAAACATAACTGAATTAACTCCTATTTCAATGATTAAAGGAAGTGACTATTACACCGCACCTGAAATTGTTGCAAGTTTAGCTAGAGCTTCAATACAGTCAGATATATTTTCATTAGGATGTCTTATTCATGATTATTTTGGAAAAACAAGCAGAATACCCTGCCAACCAATTATCGAAGATGGAGCAATTGGTAAAATAATGGGGAATTGTACTCATAAAAAAGTTATAAGAAGGTTTAAATCAGTCGAATTTTTAAGAGAAGCTTTAATTTCAATTTCACATGAAGATATTGAAATTAAAAGCGAAGAAGGCTCTAAATTAGTAAATTTAGTAGACTCAGAACAGAAAATAACATATGAAGATTGGGAAAAAATTATTGATTTTGTTAGTAATGATAAAAATGCTTCTGAAGATATAGGAACTTTATTTAAGAAAATAGGACTAGAAAGGATTGATGAAATAATTAAGTTAGACTTAACTTTGGCAGATGCATTAGGCTACTCTTTTTCTGAATGGGTAAGAGAACGAGCTTTCTTGTTTGACTATTGCGATATTATCGGTAAACGTTTAGATAAATTTATAGAACATTGTTCTTTAAATACTAAAACACCATGTATTATAGCATTATTAATTATGGGAACCTCACATAATAGATTTTATGTTGAAGAATTATGTTATAAATGGATGCATAATGCGATCGATAATACTTTAGCACAGAGACTAGCCATAGAATTAATTAGTGAAGACAAAACAATATGCTATAAGATAAATCATCTTGAAAGATCAATTAAGGTGGATAGATATAACTTTCATCCATTAGTTTTAGAATCCATAAACAAATTATGTAAATAATATAAGAGAATGAAATTTGATATTGAATATTATTCTGACATAGGAAAAAGAAATGAAAATCAAGATAGTTTTTTATTTAAACAAACAGATGAAGATACTTTGATTTCATGTATAGCAGATGGTGTTGGAGGAAAATTAGGAGGAAGCAAAGCCTCAAAATTTAGTGTCAATCATTTTATTGATACTTTTCCAAACAATAATCTTGATAATATATCTTTGTCAAACAAGCTTTTACAAATTCATTATGAGATAATAAATGAAGCCAAATTAGGAGAAAGCTATGGAATGGCTACTACCTTTTCTGGAATTATAATTAAGAACAGCAAACTTATAGGTATCCATACCGGGGATACACGAGTATGCATACTCAGAGGGAACGGTATAAAACAATTAACTGATGACCATACGGAAGTTGCAAGATTTGTTAGAGAAGGTAAATTATCATTTCACGAATCTTTGTCCTATTCGAGAAGAAATATAATAGAAAGCGCATTAGGCATAATTGACCATGAACCAATATTACAGGAATTCAATTTCGATTTACTAATGGGTGACAGAATTATCATGACTACTGATGGTGTTCATGAAAACATTAGTAAAAGAGACTTTAGAGACATTTCATTAAAAAGTAAAACCTCTAAAGATTTTTTAGACATTTTAACTGTGTATTTAAAAAGAAAACAACCAAATGACAACAATACTATCTTAGTAATTACAATCTCAAATTAAGAATACAAAATCGCATACGATTTATATTTTTTTCACAATAAAAGGCTTTGTCACTAGTAGTAAACAAAGGGATAGCAAAATCTATTTCAGATTCATAACCCTGAGGTCCCGAGTTCAAATCTCGGTCTCGCTACCAAAACAAACCCTTAAACAACAATTGTTTAAGGGTTTTTTATTGAAATTATGCTTAGAAAATACTGCCCTAATCCTTTAGGACTGACGATAAAATCATAAATTTGAAGTGATAAAATTAACCTTAACTAAATATTTTAGCCGCAAAGATGCTACTTCAATCTCGCCTAATATCGCTGAATCTATATGAAGCCTCTCTTAAACTTCATGTTCAGAAGGTAAATTAAAGCTCCTCATCTTTTGCATGACTGCAAAAAAACCAAGAAAAACAGCATTTTGCAAACTAAGTAATTTACAAACAACATGGATATAGTTAAATTTAAAATCACGTCTAAGACGATAAAAGTAGAAGTACGCAACTCTAATAATTATATTTTTAATTTCAATACTGCTTTAGAGATTGAAAAAGAAGACAAAGAAGTTTTATTAAGACTTTACAATGCATTAGATCTTCTTTTTAAGAAAGAAATCGCTAGCGAGACAAAAAATTACATTGCACCCAATCAAACTAATATACTTGATCAGATTTCTGCTGCTGATAATTTAGAACAGGAGAAATAAAATAGTATCGAATAAAGCTTAGCAGAAAGAATTATCAAAATACTCCTTAAACAATTATTGTTTAAGGTTCTTTTTCTTTTGATAATACTTCAAAAGCTACAATCACACCTACATACCTTAAATACTACATAGCTACTTACCAAAAATTTGAGAGATACAATCAGGGATATAATTATTACTTTTGTAGTAACAAAATTGATTTCACCCAATGATTATAAAGAAAAAAGGCAATTGGTTTAAAATGTTGTTCGAATGGAATGGTTCCGTTTTACCTCAACTTATGCCGAGATTAATACTATTGTTATTGTTTTCGATATTGGTGGTGTATTTCAAACCTTTTTTATTAGAACATAATCTACATATTAATCCTGCTATATTTACTTTATTTGGGATTGCGCTGGCTATCTTTTTAGGCTTTCGTAATAACGTTAGCTACGACAGATTCTGGGAAGGCAGAAAACTTTGGGGAGCATTACTTAACGACACCAGATCATTGGCTCGACAAAGTCATTCTTTAATAGACAATGACTATAATGAGAAACGTGACCAATTTATCAATTTACTTATTGCTTTCGTTTACGCATTAAAACACCAACTCAGACATACTGATTCTAGCGACAACATGAATCGTCTTCTTCCTAAAGAATTTGCAAATACCATAAAAGAAGCTCATTTTAAACCTATTATCATTTTAAGAGAATTAGGAAATTGGGTGAAGAACGCAAAAAAAGAAGGTAAACTAGATAGTATAACCCAATTGGCATTTGAAGAAAACCTGAATAAACTTTCGGATATCGTTGGTGGTTGCGAAAGAATTGCCAGTACTCCTATTCCTTATACTTATAGTGTATTACTACATCGAACAGTTTACATATACTGCTTTATATTGCCTTTTGGTTTTGTAGAAACATTAGGCTGGATTACTCCATTTGCAATCGTATTTATTGCCTATACATTTGTAGCCTTAGAAGCAATCGCAGATGAACTAGAAGATCCTTTTGGTCTACAACCTAACGATTTGGCTCTGGATACCATGTCGCAAATGATAGAAAACACGCTTTTGGAATTAAATAACAAAAAGATAACTCCACCAAATAATTCCAACGATTATTACATTACCTAAAAACTGGTATCTATCCCTCAATTAAAAAAAAATTCCGATTAGTAATCTAGGATGTAGCAAAATCCTATCAGGCATCATACTACCTTGTGTTTTCTGTATATTTTTACCACAAAAAATACGAATCACTTTAAAAAACAACCAATATATTAACACCTAAACATATTTTTTAACATTAAACCAGATAATATACCATTATTTAATGTTAATATAATATAAATGTGCAACAACTCACTACTGTACTTTTATCAAAAAAAATATTTAGCTCAAGATTAAGACCACGACATTAGATCAATTTTTAATTTAAAAAATAGAAATTGACACTACAGGATCTAAGCTAATTACAAATTAACCTAAATTTTTATGAAAAAAAATTACTTAGTATTTGTGTTTTTACTGCTCTTCGCATTAAACACTTCTGCACAAACAATTATGGGATGCGGAACCAATTTATCTCAAAAAGAGCAAGATCTATTTAGACAATCTTTGCCAAAAATTGAAACTGCAAAAAAAGCTGGATTAACCAAGAAAAAGGACGCTGCTCCTTATATTATACCAGTAGTATTTCATATCCTAAATGACGGATCTAATATTGGGAAAACATTTACCAAAGCCCAAATGCAAAGCCGAATTAATGATGCAATCGATGTTTGCAACAAAGATTTTAATGGTTTATATCCTGCTTACAATACTGTAGACCCACGTTTTGAAGCTATAAAAAGCAAAATGAACATTCAATTTGTTCTGGCTACAGTTGACCCAGATGGTAATTTATTAGAAACTCCCGGAATGAACTGGCATCCTGAAGCACATATTGTCGATGGATACGATTCAAAGATTTATAATTATATGTACTACGGTAAAAACGGAAAATATTACCTGGACATAGTTGTTGTAGATGAACCTAACCCAGCTGATGGTGTTTATGGTTCTGGACATGCTTTCTTACCTGTACAAGATGTTGTTCCTCACGTAACTTATAATCATAGATATATAGGTACTACGGGTGGATCTGATGCTAATTTCCAATTTGCTAAAGAAATGTCTCATGAGTTTGGACATTATTTTGGTTTGCAACATACTTTTCAGAATGGTTGTGATCCAATTAACGATGGTATGGCAGATACTCCACCAACAACGCAGGGATTTGGTTGTAATTTATCGGCTGTAAATAGCTGCGGAGTTATTGCAAACTATCAAAATTTAATGGATTATAATGTAGATTGTCAATCTATGTTTACCAAAGACCAGACTAATGCGATGACTTATTGGCTAGACGATATGACTGTAGCCAAATATCCCAGAGGCTTTTTATGGCAAAACAGTAATTTAGCTTCTGTGGGAGTTATTAGTACTGCACCAATAGCTCAACTTACAGCAAGTACAACTGCTATTTGTTCCAACAAAAGTATAACTTTTAAAGATGTTTCTCTTGGATTACCTACTTCCAGATCCTGGACTTTTATCGGAGGGTCACCAGCTACATCTACAGCGGTTAACCCAACAGTTACTTATACAACACCAGGAATTTATCCTGTTTCACTTACTGCTACTAACGCATTAGGAAGCGATACCAAAACGGTTACCAGCTATATAAAAGTTGACCAAAGATCTACAGTAAATTTAACGGAGAATTTTTCGGGAGCTTTTCCTCCAGACGGATGGGCTATTACAAATCCAGATGCAGGTTTAGCGTGGGAAAAACGTAAAGATGTTGGCAATGGAGATTCAGCATGTATGATTATGAATAATGCTGATAATGCTGTCGTTGGCGAACTAGATTACATACAACTTCCCTATTATAATTTTACAAATGGAGTAAATAGTCAACTCTATTTTGATGTTGCTTACACAAAATTTGATGATATAAGTCCAGACGTTCTTGAGGTAGAAGTTTCTACGGATTGTGGCACAAATTGGACATCTGTATATTCTAAAACTCATACCGATCTTCAAACAACAACTACTCCTATAACGCTTCCGAATAACTGGATTCCGAGTACACCTGAAAACTGGAGAAAAGAAATCGTTAATCTTAGTGCTTATATAGGAAATCCAAATGTTACAATTCGTTTTAAAAACAAATCAGGTTATGGAACCCGCATTTGGATAGACAATGTAAATGTAGCTATTACTCAAAGTCTTACTCCTATATCTGATTTTTCTGCTGCTGTTACCAGAACAAATTGCGCAAGTTTAGTTGTTCCATTTAAAGATACCTCAACAGGAAACCCTACAAGTTGGTCATGGTCTTTCCCAGGTGGGATTCCTGCAACCTCAACAGCACAAAATCCAATAGTAACATATACTACAAATGGTTCTTATAATGTTACTTTAACAACTACAAATCCATCTGGTACAGGAACTTCAGTTACCAAATTAAACTTTATTACAGTAACTACTCCTGTAAGCGCTTCGTTTACAGAAAGCTTCGAAGGAACTTTTCCTCCAGCTGGATGGGAAGTCACTAACCTAAATAACAATCTAACATGGGAAAAAAGTACTGCTGCTGGCAGAAATTCTTCCTCTTGTATGATTATAAACAATGCCGATAATGCTGCAGGAGATGTAGATGAAATCACATTGAAACCATTAAACTTAGCAGTTGGTGCAACCGATTTCTCTTTTGATGTTGCTTATGCAAAATTTGATGCAGATAGTCCTGATCTTCTAAATATTTTGATTTCTAAAGATTGTGGAACCACTTGGACACCTTTATACTCTAAAACTCATACGGTATTAGAAACTGCCACAAGTACAAATCCGAATAATTGGGTTCCAACATCAGATTCTGATTGGAGAACTGAAAGAATTTCATTAACAGCTTTTAAAGGAAACCCTAACGTTCTGATTAAATTTGTGAACACATCTGGTTATGGTGCGAGAATTTGGATTGATAATTTGAAATTTACTTTTGATAGTAAAGAAAAACCATATACTGATTTTAAAATTACAAGTTCAATGATTTGTAGTGATTTACCAGTTCAATTCTCAGATACTTCTTTTGGTGAGCCAACTTCATGGTTATGGTCTTTTCCAGGAGGAACACCAGCAACTTCTACAAGCAAGAATCCTGCTGTAGTATTTAATACTCCAGGTGATTATAATGTTACTTTAGTTGCTACTAATACTTACGGACAAGGTACAACCATGCTAAAAACAAGCGCAGTAACAATAAAAGGTAAAAATACTTTACCTGTTACTGAGAATTTTAATGATGCTTTCCCTCAACAAGACTGGCAAGTTCTAAATTTAAATGCAGATCCTATTACTTGGGAACAACGCACCGATGTAGGAAAAGGAGATTTGACTTGTTTAGTTATCAATAATGCTGATGCTCCAACAGGAATGGTCGATGAGTTAATTTTAAAATCAATGGATTTCACCACGGCTGATAAACCTCATTTACATTTTGATCTTGGATACACACAATATTTAAGTGTTTTTGACCCTGCGCCTGCACCAGATCAAATCGATATTTTAGTTTCATCAGATTGTGGTGTTAATTGGACAAATGTATATTCTAAAAATCAATTGCAATTGCAAACTGTATTGCCTCCTATTCAGGATGATCCTGCGACCACACAAGCAAATGAAACTAATGACTGGAAACCAACACAAGATTCTGATTGGAGAAGCGAAACTGTAGATTTAGGTGTTGTAAAAAACCAATCGAGTGTTCTAGTTAAGATAAGAAACACATCGGGTTATGGTACCAGAGTTTGGTTTGACAATTTCAAAATCAACAACAGTCCAACATTAAATGTAAAAGAAAATAAAATCGAGGGAGTTGTGGTATATCCTAATCCATCGAAAGATTTATTTACTGTATATATTCCTTCATTAGATCAAGAAGAATACGAAGCTTCTGTTTATAGCGTTACGGGACAATTAATATTAAGTACAACATCATCAAAAATTAAATCAAATGATATAACAATTGATTTATCCGGAAAAGTAAATGGTGTTTACATTTTAAAAATTAAATCGTCAAGCGGAAAAACAATAATAAGTAAATTAATAAAGGAATAGCAAAAATGTGAATCAAGGGGTCAAACAACACAACTACTAATTAAGATTAAACCTAACAGATTTAAAAACCCGTTAGGTTTATATAAAAATTCAACTCTTGATTCGCATTAATCATTAATTTTATAGCGCTATAACCATAGCGCTATTATTAATCTAAAATTACATAAGTATAATGAAAAAGCATTTTCTACTATTATTATTAATCTGCTCGAGTGTTTTTGCTCAGGAAAGTATTGATATTAATCAGTTAAATTGGTTGCCTAACTCACACTCATTTTGGGTAAACTCACAAGGAAACGTAGTTGTTTATGATGTTGATAAACTAAACCAAAACACTACTATTTTAACTCAGGAGCAGTTACAAAAATCTGGCTTTACGGGTGAAATAGAACAATTGGTTTGGAACCAAAACAAAACAAAAGTATTGGTCTATACTAATTCTAAGAAAGTTTGGAGAGCTAATACCAAAGGAGATTATTGGTTTTTTGATCTTGCAACTGGTAAAGGAAAGCAACTTGGTACTAGCTTAGAAAAGTCATCCTTAATGTTTGCTAAGTTTTCTAATGATAATGAGAACGTAGCCTATGTTTCGCAACATAACATTTATCTGGAAAATCTAGTTACTGGAAAAATAACTCCGTTAACAACCGATGGAACTGATAAAATCATCAACGGAACTTTTGATTGGGTTTATGAAGAAGAACTTGCAGCTCGAGATGGTTTTAGATGGAGTCCAGATGGAAAAAGCATTTCGTTTTGGCGTGTAGATGCATCCCAAACAAAATTTCATTTAATGATAAACAATACCGATGCACTATACCCTTTTACAGTTCCGGTAGAATATCCTAAAGCTGGTGAAAAACCATCATCTGTAAAAATTGGGGTAATCGATATTACTTCATTAAAAACAAATTGGTTAAATATTCCTGGCGAACCAGACAACAACTATTTGGTTAGAATGGAATGGATCAACAATCAAAATGTAATGGTTGTTCAGTTAAACAGACTTCAAAACCAAGCTTCTATTTATACTTGTGATGCAAAGTCTGGAACAGCTAATTTAATCTATCAAGAAAAATCAGAATCATGGATTGATGTTTTTGACATCTCTTCGGGAGAATACGATGTTTTTCCTTGTCAGTTTGTAGATAACGGAAAAGCTTTTTTATGGAGCTCAGATGCTGATGGTTGGATGCATATTTATAAAATTAGTGCCGATGGTAAAAAGAAAGAATTAATTACCACCGAAAATTTCGACGCTTATTATAAAGCATATAATCAGGAAACAAAATCTATCTATTATATTGCCAGTCCTACAGATGCAACACAACGCTATTTGTATGAAACCAATTTGAATACCAAGAAAACAAAACGCATTACTCCTAAAGAATTTGAAGGAACAAATGAATATCGTTTTTCTACTGATGGTAAATATGCCAAACATACAAACTCTAACATTAATCGTGATTACAACATACGCTTAGTTGCTTTACCTAGTCATAAAAAAATATTACCACAAACAGCTGATTCTTTTGTAGCTCCGGATCGTAATTATTCTTTAGAAAAATTTAAAGTTACTACTGTAGATGGTATCGAAATGGACGGAATAATGGCTAAACCATTAAACTTTGATCCTAATAAAAAATATCCTGTGTTTTTTTATGTTTATGGTGAGCCAATGGCTTCTGTAGCAAATGACGAACCATATTTTTATCCGTACATCGCCTATTTAATTCCAGAAGGATATATAGGAATTGCTATGGATAACCGAGGAACTCCTGTAATGAAAGGTACAAAATGGAGAAAATCGATTTATAAAAACATCGGAATCGTAAATACTCGTGATCAAGCCATGGCTGCCAAAGAGGTTTTAAAATGGAAATTTATCGATACTGATAGAGTTGCCATTCACGGATGGAGCGGCGGTGGAGCAGTAACATTAAATTTAATGTTTCAATATCCTGAAATTTACAAAACAGGAATTGCAGTTGCTGCTGTAACCGATCAGCATTTTTATGACAACATTTATACAGAAAGATATATGGGATTGCCTAGCGAAAACGAAGCAACTTATGTTAAAGCATCACCAGTAACTCACGCCAAAAACCTAAAAGGAAACTTATTATATGTTCATGGAACAGGCGATGATAACGTACATTATAAAAACGCCGAAGTTTTAATTAACGAATTAGTTAAATACGATAAAATGTTCGACTTGATGATTTATCCTAATCGTTCGCACAGTATATCCGAAGGTGAAGGAACAAGAAAACATCTTTTAGATACCTTTATGAAATACATAAGAGAGAACTCTCCTCCAGGAGCAAAATAATTCAAAGACATTTTAACTTGTCATCTTTCTCAGTCTTGTCATTCTTAGGAATGGTGAGGCTGAGTTTTTTTTTTAGAAAGGCTCAAAGGTTCAGAGAAGCAAAGGTACAAAGGTTTTAAGCCACAGAGGTTCTACGATTCTATCGTATTTTGCATAGCCCACGGTTTCAACCGTGGGATACGGATTGTGATAATGCATTGCGCTCCAACGGTTGAAACCGTTGGCAATGTTTATATTTGCCAGTTCGCTATCGCTCGTGTATTCCTGTGTCAGATAGACACATTTGAAGAAATTCTTGATAAATATTTATATATTAGCTGAAGAAATAAATTCCTCGAATATAAGACTATTATCATGATCAAAAGAGAAAAAGCAATTCAGAATTACATTGAGGGTTATAACCAATTTGATATCGATAAAATGATTTCAGACTTTGATGAAGCTATAATCTTTGAGAATATTCAAGGTAGCGAAACAAATATGTCTTTAACTGGCTTAACCTCTTTTAAACAGCAAGCGGAACAGGCAAAAGCTTATTTCTCGAGCCGAACACAAACCATAACATCTTTTAAACATTTAGAAAACGAAACCGAAATAGAGATTAACTACTTTGCTATTTTAGGAATGGACTTTCCTAATGGACTCAAAAAAGGACAAGAATTGAATTTAAAAGGGAAATCAATCTTTGAATTTTCTGGTGACAAAATTTCTAAATTAACAGATATAAGCTAACATTCCATGAACAACAAAAAAACAACCAACTTATGAGTATTTACAGCAAAATAGGAATTGGTTTTATCATAAATGGTATAATCATGTTTCTTGTAACTGGGGCATTGTTTAGTTATATGGGAACACTAAATCCATTAATAAAACTTATTGGCGAAATATCTTTTATCTGTTGGGTTCCTTCAATAATTTTAGGAATATTTATGATACAAATAAAAAGAAAGAAATAAAATAATTGTTTACTCCACCAATCATGACCATAACCATAGACCAAAATCTAAAACTTGAATTAATCCACGAGAATCATGCACAACCAATCTTTGATCTTGTTGATGCAAACAGAACACATTTAAGAGAATGGCTGCCTTTTGTTGACCGAATGCAAACGGTTGAATTTGCGGAGAATTTTGTAAAAGGGACAATGCAACGAAACAAAGACGAAAATGAATATGCTTTTGTTATTGTTGATAATGAAAAAGTCATAGGAAGAATTGGCGTTTATAAAATTGATGGTCAAAATAAAATTGGAGAAATCGGGTATTGGCTTGCCGAAAACCTACAAGGAAAAGGGATTATAACTAAATCTTGTAAAGCAATTATTAACTTTGGTTTTTCGGGTTTGCAATTAAACCGAATCGAAATAAAATGCGGAACCGAAAACTTTAAAAGCAAAACAATCCCAGAAAAACTTAACTTTACCAAGGAAGGCATTATTCGCCAAGGAGAATTACTTTATGACAAATTTATCGACTTGAATTTATATTCCCTTCTTAAATCTGACGTTGAGTAAAACCGAAATACATTCAAAAATTAAATCCCATAAAATGAAAAATATAAAATTTGTAAAACTCATTCTCCTTTTTGGTCTTATTACTTTAGTTTCTTGTAATGAGCCTAAAACTATAGATGAATTTGCCATAGAAATTACAAATAGCGTCAAAGATAAAGATGCAGACGATTTGTATTCTTTGTTTATATCTCCCAAAGAGAATGCTGCTTATGGTTTTGTAAATGGCACAATAACTCCGGAAGAATCTTCGAGATTAAAATCTAATGAGGATTTAATAAAGTTAATTATCCGAAAAGGAAAACAAAGAAAACCTGAAGATATCAAACGCATAAATCAGTTTATTTCGGAGGCACATGCTTTATTTAATTGGGAAAATATCAAATCTGTAAAAACAGAATCTACTTTGGTAGAAACCAAAAAAGTAAATACGATAAGAAACAAAGTAACGATTGATGCTGCTATTTATGACTTAAAAATCATAATCGAGTTAAATGATAATAAAGTATATCGTCTAAAAGTAAATAAAGCAATGAAAGTAAATGATCGTTGGGTAATCTTCCCTACGAAAGGTTTTGGTCTTGAGATTGAAAAGTAAGAATATATAAAACTAAAATGTTAAAGAATTTCATTGCTATTCTTATTGCAAACTTATTGGGGTTATTCATTTTTGTTGTTGCTGGCCTAACAACTTTCAACAATTTAAAGCATCTGTTTAAAAATGAAACCATAAGTGGAAAAGTCACAGCTGTCAATGTATTAAACACATATTCAAAAAATGGTGGCGCTACACTCAATGCATTTGAATTTAAAATGGATGCAAAAAAAGAATCTTTCTTAACCTCTTACGAAAGACTCAATTACAACATTAGTATCGGTGATTCTGTCACACTAAAAAAATTATACGTAGGGAATACAAATTCAAAAGTATTAGCAATAAACGGGCAAACTATTAATAATTTCTATGGCGTATTCGATCTTGTAATGTTAGTAGCTTTTATTGCAATTATTTTAATTTACTATATCTATTATAAAATGTACAATCGCAAAAAATACGTAAATAAGAATAACCAATATACAGAAGCCCTTAAAAGAAAAAAGCGTACGATTCTTAAATCCTAAATAACACTATATTTCCGAATGATTGAAATGGAAATAAAATTTCTCTTTTTTAATTCCTATTTTCGCTGAGTAAATTTTACTACGAATACCAATCAGGAAAATGAAAGCGAAAAAAGAGGAAGATATAAAAACCTATGGTGCAAAAGATTTTCGGGACAAATTCCTTGAATCTGAAAATACTGTAGAACATCTTTTTAAATCAAACTCCGAACATTTTTTTTGCTTGAGGATTGAAGATGTAAATCAACTAAAATATCCTGTACCTCCATCCAAACACATTTGTCATACGCTGCTTTTTATCACTTCTGGAATTCATAAACTAAAAGTTGGGTTCGAAGAATATACAACCAAGGCAAATGAAATGATACTAGTTCCTGCTGGACAGATTTACTCTATAGATTTTATGAGTAAAAAGATAACAGGTATCATATGTCAGTTTCATCAGGATATTCTAATAGGGAAATATGGCAATCGAGAAATGCTAAATGATTTTAATTTTTTGAAAGTCTGGGGAAATCCTAATGTAAATTTTCAAAAACAAGAAGCTGGATTTATTTCGAATCTATTAAATCGTCTGCTCATAGAATATACCGAAACTGGCGGTACAAATCTGGATATTATACAGCCTTACCTTATTGCGTTACTTTTTGAAATAAACAAGAATGCTGTAAAAACCAATAAAACCCTCACGGCAGCAACTACACTCACAACAAAGTTTAAAGAGCTTATATATTTGCATATAAAAACCCAACATCAGGTGAGTTATTATGCTTCGGTACTTAATGTAACCCCAAATCATTTAAACAAATCGGTAAAATCCGTTACAGGAAAATCGCCTACAAAATGGATAGACGAAACGATTCTTTTAGAAGCCAAATACTTATTATACCAAACCAATCTTACTATAAACGAAATTACAATACAAGTAGGTCATTATGATCAATCGTACTTTAGCCGCATCTTCAAAAAACATGAAGGCGTCACTCCTATCGAGTATCGAAAAATGATTGATAAATCCTAACTCTTGCTTATTGAATCCTAATAGGATTGTCTCTTTATTATTGACATTTGCAAACTAAAAAAAGCAAATAATGATTTACGTTTTCAAAACTTCGGTAAACACAGAATCGAAATTAGAATCGGCAACAACAATCCTTAACGAATTATTACCAGACGCAAAGTGGAACTTCGACCTTGAAGATTGGGACAATATTTTAAGAATTGATAGTAAAACCGATATAGTCGAAATGATACTTAACAACGACGTTTTCGATTGTATCGAATTAGAATAAATATCGCATTTGCAACAATTAACTTTCATCATCAATTTATTATGGACACATTACTTCATCAAGGCAAGACATTTGAAAACATCGATTACTCAGAAAAGAAATTAGTCGATTTCGAATTTTTAAATTGCGATTTTATAAACTGTAACTTTTCAAAAAGCGATTTAGGCAATAATGATTTTATAGACTGCAACTTTAAGAACTGTAATTTCTCTTTGGCAACGCTACGAAACACAGGATTAAAAAACATTAAATTCACCGATTGTAAATTAATGGGATTAGACTTTAGTGACAGTAATGCCTTTTTATTCTCCATGAACTTTCAGGGTTGTATCCTGGATTATTCTACTTTTTTACAAAGAAAATTAAAGAAAACAAACTTCTTCGATTGCTCTCTAAAAGACGTAGATTTCTCCGAAGCCGATTTAACTCAGGCAGTATTTAAAAATTGTGATCTGTCGAACGCAACTTTCGTGCGAAGCATACTAGAAAAAGCTGATTTTCGTACGGCAAAAAACTATTCTTTCGACCCAGAAGAAAACAAAGTCAAAAACGCTAAATTCTCCCGTTTGGAACTTGCAGGATTATTAGAGAAATTTAATCTTGATATTCAGTAAATCTAAGAGAAAGATAGGATTGAATTAGGAAGTTTAGGATTTGAGTAGATCTGTAGTTTTTATTTGTATTTTCGTTTAATTAAAACATATAAAGAACAATTCATAAGAACACTAAATGAATAATTTTAGTTATTTAAAAATCATCGCTTTAATTGCTGTTTTTGTTTTATTGCTTCTTGTCTTTTTTTTGCTGACTGTAAAAACTAAAAACAAGTTGTCGAATCGACTTATTGCAAGCTATCTAATCCTTACTGCTATCGATATTAGTGGATTTTTTATTGCAGAGAACATTACAAACAACCACCCCAACTTAGAAATTTTTAGATGGACACTCTGTTTATTAAACATTCCATTGTTTTATTTATATGTACTATCACTTTGTTATACCGATTTCCGATTAAAGTTTAAACATGCATTACATACAGCCCCATTTATAATCTTAAACCTAATTTTAATACCAAGAATATATTTAGCAAATGATACCTATAAAAAATACTTTTTCGAACATCATTTTGAAACAACCGAAATGGTGTTTTTTCAATTTCTAATAGAAGTCCAATATTTACTTTATATCATTGGTATCTTTTTAATTTTGAAAAAATACAGAAAAATTTATCTTGAAAATTTTGCAAACTCTAATACTGCAACATACAAATGGTTATTCCAGATAACGATCGTTTTCATAGTTGCGCATTACTTTGATACTTTTAAGAATCTCTTAAGATATACCGATTATCATACTCTTTTAATTTTTATTAATGATTTTATAGGTATTATAGCTTTATTGATAACATGTTGGTTTGTCTTAAAAGCATTAAACTATCCTGAGCTTTTTAGGGGTATCGATTCTAAATTACAATTAGCAAAAGATTTTACGTCTAAAACAGCAGCTTCCAAGAATCAAGATATTACTGTGATTGCATCACAAATAGATATCTTAAAAAAACACATGATAGATAAAAAACCATATCTAGATCAATCGTTTACGATACAAGACCTCGCAAACCAAATTAATATTCCTGTACGTGAATTATCAATTCTAATTAATCTACACATGCATCAACATTTTTTTGACTTTGTAAACCAATATCGTATCGAGAATGCAATGGAAATTTTACGAAATTATTCAAAAAGTGAATTGACTGTTCTGGAAATCCTATACAAGGTAGGCTTCAATTCTAAATCTTCCTTTCATACTGCGTTTAAAAAACATACTTCATTAACTCCTACAGAATACAGAAATAGCTTACTATAAACAACTCCCATAAATCGGACATTATTTTAGCGAAAGTCGAACCAAATTTATTCATACTATTTGGTTCGACTTTTTTTAGTCGGACGTTTTTACAAAATATCTAAACCAAATTTGCCTCAGATAAAAAACAGGCAAATTTGCCAAAATGGGATATGCTGAAAACCAAGTTTAGAGTAAGCAAAAATCAAATCATGAAAACAACCAAAATAGTATTTAGCTTGCTATTCTTAGGCAATGCTATAGTTAGTCTCGCACAAGACACAATACCACTTAAAACGTACATCGAAAACATGAAAACTGTAGATGTGTTTATAAAAGGAAAAAAATACAATTTCCTTTTTGATACTGGCGGAGCAGAAACTCTTATTTCGCCTGAAATAGCAAATATGCTAAACAAAAAGATATACGGAAGTTCAACAGGATTTAGAATGGATGGAGAAATAATAAAGGCACAAAAAAGTGATAGCATATCACTTATAATTGGCACTACAACTCTATTCCACCCAACTGTTGGCGTTTGGGACATTATGAGTATTTTACCTAAAGAATTCCCTAAAATTGATGGCATTATCTCTCTTAAATCTTTTAGCAACACTATTTTGACTATAGATCTTTCTAAAAATATTCTAATTATTGAAAATGACGTTTCCGCAAAAAAAAGAATTAAAGGAAAGTCTCTTTTACCAACTCGATTTGCCAATGGTTTGGAAGGTTCTGAATTAAATATTTTCGTTCGAATACCTAAAAATAATTTTTATTATTGGTTTCTTTTTGACTCTGGTAACAGTGGACCATTATTACTTTCAAATGAAAGTGCTGTCGTTTGGGGATTAAAACCCGAAAACAATGCGATTGAAATAACCACCCCTAAATCTGAATTCTTAATCGGTAAAAATAAACTTATAGTAAAACCATTTACAAGAAATATAATTTACGATGGTGTACTTAATTTTGAATCCCTCAGTAAATATATTTTCACTATCGATTTTAAGAAAAAAGAAGTCTGGATTAATTAAGTTTTTTACAAATATCCATTTTTAAGAAATAGTAATTCTAGTAGGATTATTTTTTAATCTCTATTTTTGTTTAGAATAAAACAACAAAAAGCTGATATGAAGAAATACTACCTATTATTAATCTTAACTATTATTAGCTGTAACAATTCAACGAAAGTTATTCCAAAAGAAAATATTGCTCAAAAAAAAGAATTAAAAAAATTCTATGAGTCTGATAAAATAGACCATTACTATTTAGACATTTCAGAAGATGCTTTTTTTAGCCTCATGAAAAAAGAAAATAAGACTCAAGATGACAAAAGTCTAGCTCAACTATTAGTAGCAAGTAATTATCCAAATTCTATTTCACAACCTAACTTTGAATCCGATTTAAAAAAGTTTCATTTTGCAAAACATGAACTAAACAAAGAAAAGAAAAAAGAGATTGAAAATATTTTTAGTCAACAGGATTCATTACGATATGAATACGCTGGTTGTCTTCCTAAATATCGAGATATCTTTATTTTCAAAAAGAATGATTCTATAATTGGAATAGCAAAAGTTTGTTTTGGATGTGGGGTTTCTCAATTCTTAGGAACTAAAGTAGATACTGATGGATTTGGATTACAAACTGAATTAGAAAAACTCGAAAAAATCATTCGAAATTAAGAGCAAATAAACACACCAACTCTATAAAGGTTTAACATAAAATAATTGACCAAAAACCACAGCTACTTCTAACTGAGAATTATACCCCTGATGAACGAAAAAACAACTGTAGACAATGCCATTAAAAGAGGGAAATGGTTAATTAATTACCCTGCACGTACAATATTATTTGCATCTATTTTTATTGCTATTTATCTTCAAATTCAAAACATCATAACAGGTTGGTTAATTATACCAATTGTATATATACTCCCCTTTTTATTAGCTTTTCTATATTGGTGCATTACAATTACCAAGTGGAGAATTTGGGCATTTACAAATGTTAGAAATGTTCATGAATTAAAAAAAAGAGCTATTCAGGAAAGACTAATTGGTTTGGATAACAGTTTTTATCAAAAAGCTGAAATAAAAATCTTTGGAGATAAAAAGAAATGGGATTCGTTACTATTAAAATTTGAAAAGGAAGACGTATTTCAAGACAACATATTTATCCCAAAACAAACTATGATCTTTTATTCCAAAAGCAAAAATTCAATCCAAATGCTTTTAGGTATTTCGAGCATTATTCTTGGAGGCTACTTAATATTTAATTCCAGAAGCCTACCTTTAGGAATACTATTGGTATTAGGAGGTCTTTATTTAACTTACAAAGAATTCAGAGAAGTTATAAATACTACACCTCAGATAATTTTAGATGAAAAAGGTATAGAAACCATAAAAACAAAGTTTCACAATTGGGAATCTATAAAAAATGAAGAAGTAATTTGCCAAGGCTTCGGAAAAAATAGACATTACTATTTAATATATGAATATCCTGGAGGGAGAGAATATTTGCAAATAGATAGCTATACTACAAATATGAAAGCTCTAAATAAGTTATTAATATTATACAGAGGTCGCTCAAAACAAAAAAATAATTTCATTCAACAAACAGCAAAACTCTCAAATGATATTTATAATTAATTCCCAAGGCACAAATCTCATAACCAGAGAAGAACTTTCGGTTAAGGAATGGTCGGAAAAACTTATAAAAATTAAGCTCTATTTTTGTAATGCAAAGTGAGAATACTATCATTTTATTCTTAATGCTAAATTGGATTAAAACCTCTTTATGAAACAATTACTTCTAACTCTTTATTTACTTATCGGAATGTCCCATTCTCAATACGCCCAGAAAGTTATCCCTTTATACAACGGAAAAGTACCAAACGCTAAAGATATTGCAGACCTGCAAGACTCTATTATGGTTTATGACACTGGTTCTAAAAAAATCACTGTAATTACCAGAGTTGCGACTCCTGATCTGACTGTTTTTCTTCCCGAAAAAAATAAGGCTACAGGAATTGCTGTAATTATTTGCCCTGGCGGCGGTTACTCTGGTGTGGCAATTGATCATGAAGGTTATGCTATTGCCAAAAAACTAAACGAAAGCGGAATTGCAGGATTTGTATTAAAATACCGTTTACCAATTACAAAATACGTCGAAAACAAAGAAATAGTTCCTTTGCAAGATGCGCAACGTGCTATTGAATTGGTAAGAGAAAATGCCAAAAAATGGGGAATAAATCCAAACAAAATTGGAATTCAGGGTAGTTCTGCCGGGGGACATTTGGCTGCAACTGTGGGAACACATTATACCAAATCATATATCGCCAATCCGTTAAAAACCAATTTGCGTCCCGACTTTATGATTCTTACTTATCCTGTTATTAGTATGGCAGATAGTTTAACACATATGGGATCCAGAAATAATTTGCTTGGCAAAGACGCATCTCCCGAGGAAATTAAAGAATACTCGAATGAATTGCATGTAACACCAAATACTCCTCCCTCATTTATTACTCATGCCATAGATGATCCTGATGTTATAGTACAAAACTCGCTTGTATTTATTGCTGCTTTACAAAAAAACAAAGTCCCAGTAGAATCTTTCTTTTATGCCAAAGGTGGTCATGGTTTCGGGATGGATAATCCTACCAGCGATGTACAATGGATTGATAACTGTATTGATTGGATTTTGAAAACCAATAAAAAATAATCTCTCCAATAATTTAAACGAAAATAAAAACTAAACGGCTTAGGTAGTTTAAATTTTATATAATCCTCAAAAATCTAATAACAAAGCATGACAACCTCAACCATTTGGCCTACAAATACCATTCATAAAGATTTACTTGAAGCAAAAGAACTACTATACGATACTTGCAACTTAGAATGTTCGCAACCTATAGCTGAAGCAGAAAGTGCCGATTATGGCGCTTATACTTTTAAAATAAACAATCAGGCTGTTATATACCGTGTGGCAAAAATTACCCCAACAAAAGTGGGACAATTTGTTACGTTGTGGAAAAGAAGCCCAAAAGGTCCTATTGCCCCTTTTGAGATTACAGATGATATCGATTTATTTATTGTAAGCACCCGAAATGGTTCTCACTTTGGACAATTTATTTTTCCAAAATCGATACTACACCAAAAAGGAATTTTATCTGATGACACGAAAGAAGGCAAACGTGCCATTCGTGTATATCCGCCTTGGGACAGCACAACAAGTAAACAAGCACAGAAAACACAACAATGGCAATTAGATTATTTTGTTGCCCTACCGAGCGATAAACCTGTAGATTTGGATTTAATAAATAAATTAATTTCGTGATAAATAAATTCATATTTTAGCTAATGCTTAAAACTTAAGCAGATAACAAAACCAATTATTAATACTAAAAACGATAGCCATGACAGGAATAGAAAGCTTAGGAACATTTATAATAGCAGCAACAATTGTAGTTATTACTCCTGGAATCGACACTATTATGGTATTAACAAGAAGTATTTCTCTAGGCAAGAAAGCAGGATTATATTCGGCATTAGGTGTTAGTTTAGGACTAATTGTACATACGCTTGCAGCTACATTTGGGCTTTCGCTCATTCTGGCACAATCGACACTGGCATTTAGCATAGTTAAATATTTAGGTGCTGCCTATTTATTTTATCTGGGCTATAAATCACTTACCGCAAAAGCAGATCAAACGGAAATAAAATCTATTGAAGTTAAAAATACGGCTAACAGAAAATTATTTTTTACTGCACTTTTAAGCGATGTTCTAAATCCTAAAATTGCAATTTTCTTCTTAGCATTTTTACCACAATTTGTAAAAAGCTCAGAGATAAACAATCCTGTTCCATACTTATTACTAGGGTTCATCATCTTTATCATAACCTTAATATGGTGTTCATTTTTGGCATTAATGGGAAGTAACGTTGCAACACTTTTTAATAAAAACAAAAATGCCGAAAGTCGATTAAACAAAATGACTGGAATTGTTTTTATCTTACTTGGCCTAAAAGTCGCACTTACAAAAAGATGATTTTAACGAATTGTTACCTTTCTAAGTAAATTCATTTAAAACCAATTTAAAGAACACGATATGAAAAAGATTTCCAGATTACTCTTGTTTTTAGCAGCTGTAGGTTTAGTTACCGGAGCAGTGATTAAGCTTCAAGGTTTTAAAAACATTGGAGATGTATTTCTTGGTGTATCAACTCTCATTTGGTTCTACATTATTGGTTCTTTTATTTATGAAAGAGCAAAGAAAGATAAACTAAAGACAAACTAAATATTCAGAAACATCTATTCAATCTTTAGGCAAAAGCATACAATAATAAACGCTCGAAGTAATTCTGGCAATACCAAACATATGAATACCGATTACACAAAATTAGACAATCCCGCTTGGTATTCTTTATCTGAAACGCACCAGGAATTTTCAATAAATTACAATAACATCAAATTTTACAATCCAGATTATTGTCCTTTTGGAGGATTTATAATCCTTGAAAACATTTCAGAATCTATTGATGAATATTCGAAATTAACTGATGGCTTTTTTATAGTTGGCGAAAAACCTCAACTTTCAGATCAACTTGAATTGAAAAACGAATTGATTTGTTTGCAAATGATTATTCATGACCGAATAGATGTTGAAATAAAAGAAAACATCGTTGCTCTTACAACTAGCCAACACATTGACGCTTTATTTGAACTGGTTAGTTTGGTTCAACCTGGTTATTTTAAAAGAAAAACTGCTTTACTAGGCAATTATTTCGGAATATTTAAAGACGATAAACTTATTGCAGTTACAGGCGAACGCATGAAAATGGATGATTTCACCGAGGTAAGCGCTATCGTTACACATCCCGAATATACAGGTCAAGGATATGCTAAACAACTAATTACCCATGCTGTAAACAATATTTTTGACCAGAATAAAACACCATATTTACACGTAGTCGAAAGTAATATTGGTGCTATAAAACTATATGAAAAATTAGGATTCTCAACCAGACGTAAAATGAGCCTTTGGCATATTTCAAAATAAATAATTTATAATATGACAAAAACTTATAGACAAGGAGCTAGTGGCGCATTACTTGATGAATATGAACGGACAATCATAGATTTACAAAATACAATTTCGGACATTTCAGATGCTGAACTTATAACTATTGTAGACAACCAAACAACAGACGATAGCTGCAAATCGATCCAGACCATTTTATCTCACGTTGTTTGTTCTGGTTATGCTTATGCAATTTATATTCGAAGATTTAAAGGTGAATCGATAGATTTTCGAGATGAAATATTTCATACTTCTATACATGATTATACCAATCATTTAAATGATTCCTTTGTTTTTATGGTGGATTCCTTTAAAGACATAAACGACAATCAGCTTGAGGAATCAGATAACGCTAAAAAACTAAAAACTTCTTGGGGGCAAATTTACGATATCGAACAAATCATGGAACATGCCATTGTGCATGTCTTGAGACACCGCCGCCAAATCGAAAAATATAAAATAATCGTACGCCAATAATCCACCCTTTCATGAAAAAAATATTCTACCTCTTTACCTTCCTTATAATATCAAGTCAGAATTTTGCTCAAACAAAAAACAAACAAGATACAGACGAAAGTCAGCCGATAGTTCTTGGAATTACAGATAAATTAAAATCGGCAGAGCTTGGCGAGACAAGAACAATAAACATATACTTACCCGAAGGATACGATAAAAAAGACAACACAAAATATCCAGTTATATACATTCTGGATGGTGGTGTCGAAGAAGATTTTATTCATATTACAGGAATCGTACGATTTAATACCCAATCATGGATTGCCCGATTCCCTAAATCTATTGTTGTAGGGATAGAGAATACAAACCGAAGACGCGATTTTACATTTGCCGTTCCCAATTTGGACTTTGTTGAAAAAATGGGATTCAAGAAAAAAAGCTTCCCTCAATATGGTGGTTCTGATAAATACATTGCTTTTCTAGAAAAAGAACTCCAACCTTATATCGATAAAAAGTTCAATACAAGTAATCACAAAACTATTATCGGAGAATCATTGGCAGGACTTCTGGCAACAGAAATTTTATTAAAACACCGAAATTTATTTGACAACTATATAATTATCGCTCCAAGTTTATGGTGGGGCGATCAATCATTATTAGCAGAAGCTCCTAAATTACTTAAAGCAAAAGATAACAAACCTGTACTAGTATATATTGCTGCTTGCAATAAAGAAGAAGATAAAACAATGTATGATGATGCCGTTTCATTAAGCGAAATGCTAAAGCAAAATGATGAGAAGAATACTAAAGTGTATTATGACTATATCCAAAACGAAATTCACTCGACAGTAATTCATCAAGGTGTTTACAATGCTTTTAAAGCTTTTTATCCTAAAACTATTTACGAGAAATAAAATCAAAGAATATTAATTGCACCAAATATATTAACTCCCTTATATGAACACTAACAAAAAAAGGACTCTAAGTAAAAAGAATATCTTTCTTATCATTCTGTTTGCGTTCCTTATTGTTTTATTCTTCACTCCTATTTTAGGAAACATATTTTCTCTTGTTATCGAGAAAGAATACTTCATTCCTAAACAATCTTCTATTTTCACTTTTAATGAAACTGTGCATAATGATGGTTCTAGTGACGTGTGGAGATATGGAGAAGATTCTAATAATTATTACTTTAACTTAAGTGATACTAATAATAATGTGCTTGTTTTCCCAAAAGCCAATATCAGTAACTGCTCGGGATTTAATCCTGAAGATGTAACTACTTGGTGTGGATTGAAAGTGCCAAAGACTGAGCTTTAATATTAGCTCTATAACACATAGACTATTTACAAGAAATAAAACTAATTAATCCAATCCTACAATTAATCCTAAAGACCTAAATGAAACATATTACTCTTTTCTTTTTATTATTTCTAAGCTCAAATGTATTTTCACAATCAACTGAAGACTTATTAAAATTTAGCTATGAAATGTACAAGGACTATAAAAAACCTAGTCTCGAAAAAGTAAAATCAGTTACATATAATCCTGACATAACTTTCATTAAATCAAAATACAGTAAAGATAACTTGGTTACTTATATCGATTTTTTTATTACAAACGCAAAAATCGCATTAGAACAAAAAGATAAAAACCATCTCAATGTTTTATTAAATTCTGATTTTCCAACCTATTATCAGGAAGAATTGTTTGGCATCGTTAGCTTAAAGAGCACGAATAGTGAACTAAAAGACTCCAAAAACAAAGAAATTAAAATGGGAAATTCCAATGCTAATAGCATGGGAGGAAAAATAAAAGAAAATTCTAATTCTGAATTTGAATATAGAAGTATCGAAAACCAAACCGTTGCTTTTACTAATAATGTAAATCTAAAAGGTACTATTACTTATGAGTTATCAATTCTTACTGATTATTCTACTCAGAAATTAACGAAACAAGATACTGGAAAAACTATCGTCTTAAACCATCTAAAATATGAAGTCGTAGAAATAATTGGCAACAAGGTTATTCTAAAAAAACTTTATGATTTTAAATATGATGGAAATATTAAAATACTATTATTTGACAAAAATAAAAACCTAATAGTATCTGATGATGGAAACAGAGCTCAAAATTCACTTCTTTGGACAGGAAAGATAGATAGTACTTATTATAATTTTATATCAAAAAACCCAAATGCTACTTTTGATGAATTTAAGAAACATATCAAACTTGAAAATATGAAGTCCAAAAATCCAGAATACATTATAATTACAGCAGTTTCAAACTTAGATAATGAATTTGTTATTTACGAGCCTGAATATAATGTCTCTAAAGAATTTAAAGTAAAATTATAATTTGCTCCATCATAAAATAAATTACCCCAAACTCTAAATTAAAAATCATGACCGAAGATCAAGAATACATATACGATTCATTAGTGAACCAAATAAAAATGGGATTTTTTCCTATTGATGAGATTAAAGAAATGACTTGGGAACAAGTTGAAGATGAAGAGATGGAAGATGACGTCTCAGAAAAATGGGTTAATACAACTATTGAAGCCGAATTTAAAAAACATCAAGAAGCGCGTAAAACGTGGAAATCACCAACGGATACCGAAAGACTTGTCAAAGCTTTTAATGAACTGAGCGAAGCAAATATCATTGCGCTACATAATGCTGGTTATACCACCAGCGAAGGCGAATATGAAGTTGTTGAGGTAGAAATAGAATTAAGAAAACAACAAGTACAATCGGATGGGTATTGTTTTTATCACGGGCAGGATCTAGAAAGAGCTATTGACCCTGATACTAGAAACTTGATGATTGCTTTTCAGAAAATAGATAATTCTGATGATACAGTTACAATAGAAGTGGGTAAAAAAGTAGCCGAAAAACTAAAAGATAATGGCTTCGAAATAATTTGGGACGGAACTGCTCTAACCAAAATAGAGATTCCAAATTTTGATTGGCAGAAAGTTTATAATGACTCTGAAGAGGATTTGTTGAATCATAATAGGGTATTACAGTTTATGGTAAAGTAGTGATTTAGGTTAATTATGGGGTTGTGAGATTATGGAGTGCTTTTATTCAATCTTCGTTCCTCAGAAAGACAAGCTTGGGGTTACTTTATGTGTAAACCTATATTATGTAGACGCACTGCTGTGCGTCTCTACAAAAAACCTTTGAACCTTTGTTCCTCTGAACCTTTTAAACCTTTACTAAGAACCTTAAAAAGATTTTATAAAAACATTAACGTTACTCTTATTCTTACAAAGAGTAAATCATATTATATTTGATTCATATTTTTAGAACTATCTAAAAATGAAATCATCAACATTCAAAAAAACCTAACAAAATGACAAAAGTAATCACTATTCTAACTATTGCCTTATTCTCTATGGGTGTTAGCGCTCAAGAAGCTAAACCAACTGCTAAAAAAGAAACTTGTTCGAAAACAATGAGCAAAGCTGATATCGAAAAATGTAAAGCTAAATGCAAAGCTGAAGGAAAAAAATGTGATAAAGATATGGCTGGTAAAGATGCCAAAAAATGTTGCGCTAAGAAATAATACTTCTTTGTATCCCATAAAAAATGCCTCAATTACTTGAGGCATTTTTTTTTAAGTTTATGTGCTTAGTACGCGGATGAAACGGATCTTTAGAAAGAATCATCAAACAGATTTAAAGTTTGTGAAAAAAAATCTGTTTTTATCTGCGTTTTCGCGATAGCGAATCCGTTTCATCTGCGTTCCCTTCCTTATATAGACAATTGTAACTCTTTATCTATGGCTAAATCGTTATTTTACACGTACGCTCCACTCAAAATCCATTTCGGATACTTGAATTCCTTTTTCATCGGTTCCTATAGATTTCATCCAGAAGGTTTGCCCCTCTCCTGTTTCGATTGTTCTTTGGATGGCTTCGGCTATTAAATGACCGTCATTACAAACAAATGTAATACGACCTGTTGCTTTCTTGGTAAAGTTTCCTTTGTTATTTGCCACTAGCATTGAAATCTTGCGTCCGCTTTTTTGGATTTCGGATATTACCAATGCTCCTGTTGTAAGTTCGGCTGCCATGGCTTGTACTGCAAAGTACATAGAATTGAAAGGATTCTGGTTTATCCAACGGTGTTTTACCGTTACAACACATTTATTATCGTTGATTTCTTTTACTCGTACTCCACAAATGAAGGCCGATGGTAATTTGAATAATACAAATTTATTGAGTTTAGAAACTGAAACTGCCATACCGTTTTGATTTTTATGTAA
This sequence comes from Flavobacterium sp. KMS, assembly GCF_000813005.1. Taxonomy (GTDB): domain Bacteria; phylum Bacteroidota; class Bacteroidia; order Flavobacteriales; family Flavobacteriaceae; genus Flavobacterium. The sequence goes on from NZ_JSYP01000004.1 coordinate 160,616, forward strand.
AAATACAAAAAAACTATGCACGCACAATAAATTGCTATTTTTTTCCTAAAACCTCAATAAAAACAATACTTAGCACTGGTTTTCAATACCTTTTTTATAGAAAACAAATTTCAACTTTGTTAAAATTTTGTTAATAATTAGTACTATGTAAAACAAGATACTGTCTTTTAGCCATATATTTGTATAAGAAATTACTATATACTTTTAATCATGGAAACATCAACACCACTAATCATGGAAACATCATCAGAAAGAAACATGGCAACGTTTACTCATTTGAGTACATTAACTCAATATTTTATCCCTTTTGGGAATTATATCTTCCCGATATTATTATGGTCGAGTAAAAAAGACAAGTCAGAATTTGTGAATCATCATGGTAAACAAGCTTTAAATTTTCAGTTAAGCTTACTATTATACACTTTGATTCTTGCATTAATTGCTATTCCAATTTTTGTTTTTGTAATCTTCAAGAACATTCCGATGGATGTAATTATTAATGACAACGATTTTACAATGAATAATTTTAATCTTGGGGACAATATCGGAATCTTAAGTATTGGAGTTTTAGCAATCTTAATTTTTGGAATGCTTAAAGTAGTTGAGTTCTTCTTGGTTATTTATGCTTCGATAAAAGCTTCGAACGGAGAATTATACAAATACCCGCTTACGATTCCTTTTATTAAGTAATTGTAAAAATTAAAAGTTATATACAATATATGAGCCTAGCCCTGATAGAAGCGGCATCCTTTTTCTGGTTCTTTTGCCAGAAAAAGATATAGCGGAGAGCAGGAAAAAGCTTCAAAAAAAATCATCAATCAATCACCAATCATCGATCAAAAAACGAAACGTCAATCTAAACAAAACAAAATGAAATTATGAACATTGAAAACACAAAAGCACAGATGCGCAAAGGTGTTCTTGAGTTTTGTATCTTATCTGTACTGAAAGAAAAAGATGCTTATACATCGGAAATATTAGACACTTTGAAAAACGCAAAATTACTGGTTGTAGAGGGAACTATTTATCCATTATTAACCAGATTAAAAAACGACGGTTTACTTAATTATCGCTGGGAAGAATCGACTTCTGGACCACCACGAAAATATTATGGATTAACTGAAATAGGTCAGACATTTTTAAACGAACTAAATGGCACCTGGAATGAACTTTCGGATGCTGTAACACTAATCACCAATCAAAAACAATAGTCATGAACAAAACTGTAAATATTAACTTAGGAGGCATGTTCTTTCATATAGATGAAGATGCATACTTGAAACTGACGCGCTATTTTGACGCTATAAAACGTTCTTTAGGTAACTCTTCTGGTAAAGATGAAATCATTAAAGACATTGAAATGCGTGTATCGGAATTATTAACCGAGAAACAAAAAAGTGAAAAACATGTTGTGGGATTAAAAGATGTGGATGAGGTTATTGCAGTAATGGGACAACCTGAGGACTACATTATCGAGGAAGAATCTAATGCATCTCATCAATCATTTAGCAATTCTGGAACTCGTAAATCTAAAAAATTATACCGTGATAAAGAAAAAGGTATGATTGGTGGTGTAGCAACTGGTTTGGGTCACTATTTTGGAATAGATTCTGTTTGGTTAAAAATCATGTTCTTGATATTTGTTTTTGCTGGATTTGGAACTGGAATACTTGCTTATATCGTATTATGGATTGTAACTCCCGAAGCTGTAACAACTTCGGAAAAACTAGAAATGACTGGTGAACCAGTTACAATTTCGAATATCGAAAAAAAGGTACGTGAGGAAATTGAGTCTTTTTCGGATAAATTTAAAAATGCCGATTATGATAAAATGGGAAACCAGGTAAAATCGGGTGCTGAAAGACTAGGAAGTGGTTTTAGTGATTTTATCATGACTGTTTTTAAAATCTTTGCTAAGTTTTTAGGGATTATTTTAATCATGTCGGGGATCTCTACCTTAATTTTATTACTTATTGGGGTTTTTACTCTAGGAACTAATCTTTTTGTTGAGTTCCCTTGGCAAAACTTTGTAGATGCTGGAAACTTTACTGATTATCCTATCTGGATGTTTGGTTTATTAATGTTCTTTGCTGTTGGAATTCCGTTCTTCTTCTTGACGCTTTTAGGATTTAAATTATTAGCGCCAAACATGAAATCTATAGGAAACATAGCAAAATATACGCTTCTTGCTGTATGGATTATCGCAATGGCATTGGCAATAAGTATTGGAATAAAACAAGCTACAGAGATTTCATACGACAACAAAACGGTACAAAAGCAACCTATAAACATTAAAACTACTGATACTCTTTTTGTGAAATTTAAATACAATGATTATTTCTCTAAAGATCTTGATCATCATAAAGATTTTGAATTTGTACAGGATTCGGCAAACCATCAATTAATCTATTCAACTAATGTTAACCTGCGAGTATTGCACACTGATGAAAAAACAGCTTACATACAGATAGAAAAGACTGCAAGAGGAAAATCATACATTGATGCTAAGGAAAGAGCTGAAAAAATAAACTATAAATTTGAAATAAAAGGAAACCAGCTTATACTAGACAATTACCTTCTTACTGATATTAAAAATAAATTTAGAGACCAAGAAGTAAAAATATATTTATACTTACCAGAAGGTCAATTACTAAAACCAGATGCTTCGGTAGAAGATTATGATGAGTCTGATGACAATTTCTTTAATTTGCATTTCAGTTCTGATAATTACGTTTATAAAGTAGAAAGTTCTAAAGTTAAATGTTTGAACTGCCCTATCTCTGAAAATGAATTTGATGATGTTGAAGATATTGAAGATATCGATTCAAATGATACTATAAATGAAGTATCGGTTAAAATAAACGGAAAAGAAGTCTTGAACGGAAAGAAAACTTCAGGACACTTAACAACAGACAAAAACGGAGTTATAATTAAAATTAATTAGTCATGATCAAGATAATTATGTGGATTACCAAGTTTATAGTTGTTGCCTTAACAGCTTTGTTGTTTGCTTCTTGTAACTACTCGAATAATTTTAAATCGATAGTAGGAAGCGGAAAAGTTATTACTGAAAAAAGAACGGTTCAGGGAGATTTTAGAAATGTATCTGTTAGCAATGCTATAGATCTTGTAATTGAACAATCAGACAAAACTGAAATTACTGTAGAAGCTGATGATAATTTGATAAATGGAATTACCACAAGAGTGGAAGGAAATACTTTGGTTATTAAATCTGACTACAACTCTTTTAAAAATATAAAATCTAAAAGGGTTATCGTAAAAATGCCTTTCATTGATAAGATTAAAGCTTCGAGTGCATCATCTGTAAAAAGTCAGAATGTTTTAAGAGGCGAAGATATTAGTCTGGATGCCTCAAGCTCTGGAAACATGAGTCTAAACATAGAATCGGATGCTATTACTTGTGAGACAAGTAGCGGTAGCTCAATAGTTATTGAGGGAAAAGCATTAAAACTAAATGTGTCTGCATCTAGCGGAAGTGATATTAGTGCAAAAAGATTGCTAGCAAACGAAATTGAAGCACAAGCTTCTAGTGGAGCTACTGTATATGTACACCCAATAGTAAGTTTAAAAGCTGATGCTAGCAGCGGAGGAAACATTAATTACAACTCTGTCCCAAAATCTATAGAAAAAAAATCTAGTTCTGGCGGAAGCATCGATCAGGACTAATACTTAAATAGTACTTAAAATTATATTAATCATCCACCGCAAGTGGATGATTTTTTTATATTTGTAAAAAACAAAATTTAATGAAAAATTACACACTAGCGCTCCTGCTTTTAGTTGTTACTACAGCAACTTTTGCACAAAAAAGAGAAAAGATAAAAGGTTCAAAAACAGTAACTATAGCAACCAAAGAAGTAGGTGAATTTAATAGTCTTGAAGTTAATGACAATCTTGAAGTTTACTTAGAACGTGGAGAAAAAAACGAAATAAAGATTGAAGCCGACGATAATCTTCATGAAATTATTGGCATGGATTTAAACGGACAATTGCTTCGTATTTACACATCTAAAGATGCTAGTATCTTTAAAAAGCTAATTGTAAGAGTAACTTATACTAAAGATTTAATTAAAGTTATTGCAAAAAATGCGACTGTAGTAAATGCCATTCAGGAAGTTCAGCTTGATGATATCACTTTTAACTCTGTAGATTACTCGAAGTTATTCTTGAATGTAAATTCTAAGAAATTTACTTTGATAGCTGATGATAAATCGAAAACAGAACTAAATTTAAAATCAGAAAATGGAAGTGTGCAATTAAGTAAAAATGCTGGTTTAAAAGCATTGGTTGTTGCAACAGATTTTAAATGTGATTTATATCAAAAAGCAAATGCAGCTATTGAAGGTTCTGCTACTAATGGAACTTTTAGACTGGATAACAACTCTGTACTAACAGGAAATAAATTTACTGTTAAAAATGCTAATCTTACTGCCGAGAGTTATTCTACTTGTAGCTTACTTGCAGAAACTACCATTACTATTGCAGCTGGAGATAAAGCCGAAGTTCAGCTTTTGGGAACACCTAAAATTGAACTTACCCGTTTTTCTGAGGAAGCAAAACTGATTAAAAGATTGAAATAAATAAATCTCGCCTTAAGTTAATTTGACAATATAAGATAACATAGCATTGTCAGGTTGAGCAGAGTCGAAACCTTATCTATAAGTATAAAAACAAAAAAGTCCCATTCGCCGAGGCGAATGGGACTTTTTTTATAGATCATAAAGAACTAATTAGTCTTTTGAAGCCAAATATCTTTCAGCATCTAATGCGGCCATACATCCTGTACCTGCAGCAGTAATTGCCTGACGGTATACATGATCAGCAGCATCTCCAGCTACAAAAACACCTGGTACATTTGTTAATGATGTTCCTGGAGTATTAATGATATATCCTGTCTCGTCTAGAGTCAAGAAATCTTTAAATATATCTGTGTTTGGTTTATGACCAATTGCAACGAAAAACCCTGTTGCTGGAATATCAAAAATTTCACCAGTAGTTTTATTTTTAGCTTTTACAGCAGTAACTACTTGTTCGTCTCCAACTACCTCTACAGTATCGTGATTCATTAATATCTCGATATTTTCGGTTTTACGAACACGATCTTCCATAATTTTTGAAGCTCTGAATTTTTCGCTTCTTACCAACATCGTTACTTTTTTACAAAGTTTAGATAAGTAATGTGCTTCTTCGCAAGCTGAATCTCCTGCTCCTACGATTACAACTTCTTGGTTTCTGTAAAAGAATCCGTCGCAAACAGCACAAGCTGAAACTCCACCACCCATTTTTAAATAATGTTGCTCAGATGGCAACCCAAGGTATTTAGCAGATGCTCCGGTAGAAATAATTACCGTTTCGCAATGTAATTCGATAGTATCGTTGATCCAAACTTTATGGATATCTCCAGAAAAGTCAACTTTGGTAGCCCAACCATCTCTTATATCAGCACCAAAACGTTGTGCTTGGCTTTGTAATTGTATCATCATTTCTGGTCCAGTAACTCCATCAACATAACCAGGGAAATTTTCAACTTCGTTTGTAGTTGTTAATTGTCCTCCAGGTTGCATTCCTTGATATAAAACTGGATTCATATTAGCTCTGGCAGCATAAATAGCCGCAGTATAACCTGCTGGTCCAGAACCTATAATTAGGCATTTAATTTTTTCGATTGTATCTGACATAATTTTAATTTTACTGAGATGCAAATGTAATCTATATTATAAAAATTAGAGCCTTAAATAAATCCTAAATAACTATATAGAAATAAATAAAATTTATTTTCAAAAAATGTTTTGACAACTGAAATAAATGTCTATCTTTGCAGCCGCTTTCGGGGTGTAGCGTAGCTCGGTTATCGCGCCTGCTTTGGGAGCAGGAGGCCGCAGGTTCGAATCCTGCCACCCCGACAAAAGTCTTTTCATTTATTTGAAAAGACTTTTTTGTTTTACGACAAATCCACTATAACGCGTCCCGAAGGAAAAGCAGAAACTTGGCAGGTCATATTAGCTCAAATGAAACAAGGGCTCCTCAAAAAAATTTGAAGAACCCTCGTTCAGTTTAAAATCAATTATTTATTCTTTATACTTTGCATCAACATCGGCTGTCAACGTTTTCAGGAAGGCAACCATATCATCGGCTTCTTTATCCGTAATATCTTTATCCAGTTGTAATTTCCCCATCATTTTTACTGCTTCTTTCAGCGAAGCAACTGAACCATCGTGAAAATAAGGTCCTGTTTTTTCAACGTTTCTCAAACTCGGAACTTTAAACAAGAACTGATCACCTTCTTTTTTAGTTAAATCATAAAGTCCTTTATCCATTTTTTTGCTACGAGTCATTTTAGTGTAATCTCCATAAACTCCGAATTTCTGGAACATCTGTCCACCAAGAGCTACACCACCATGACACGTTATACAACCATTGTCTATAAAAGAATTTAGTCCTTTTTTTTCCTGATCATTTAATGCTGATTCATTTCCGTCTAAATAATCATCAAATTTACTTTTAGGAATCAATTTACGTTCAAAAGCACCTATTGCATTAGCAAGATTATCAAAAGTAATAGGTTCTTTATCATTAGGGAATACTTTCTTAAAAAGAGCTTGATACTCTGGAATCCCTCTTAATTTTTTCTCCAAAAATTCCGCGTTCGGAATTCCGTGTTCAACAGGATTTAGCAAAGGGCCTTTGGCTTGCTCTTCTACATCTTTAGCTCGCCCATCCCAAAACTGCATAGAATGAAGTGAGGAATAAATTACCGTAGGAGAGTTACGCCCTCCTAATTCCTTCGTATCTCCTACTGAAAGGGATTTATTATCTACACCAAAAGTGGCAAGATTATGACAGGAATTACAACTAATGGTTCCGTTTTTAGACAATGCTTTATCATAGAATAACTTCTTACCTAAATCAATTTTATCTTGTGGAATATCTTCTCCTGTTATTGTTGAAACAGATTTAAAGAAATTAGATGCTTTGGTTAATAATTCAGATTTTTCGACTACTGGAGCTTTTGAGAAATCATGTTCACTTGATTCTTTCTTGCAGGCTACAAAAGCAAGTCCCGCCATAATTAAGACAACTTTTTTCATTTGAGTATTGATTTAGTTTTGCAAAAGTCAATGTAGAACTCAAGGTGAAATAGTTACTAATCCTTTTTATGTTTCTCCTCTTAATTAATAAAGTAGTCTTTACTAAATTTTAAATTCTATTTTTATTAAACTGTTGCATTAAATTAATCCTCGAATTTAAAAAAACATTATCGCGATAAAGCTGATTATTATCATAAAGTAGGTTTTATTTTACAATACATACAATTGTAATAAAAATCAAAAGCAGTAATTCATTCAAAAGCGAATAAAGAATCTCTAAACCCAAAAAATGATGAAAGCCATTTATTTTAAAATTAATTCTAGATTTTTTATTTATATCACAAAACACTTTATACAGATAAAAACTACCAAAATACTTTAACACTATTAAAATGTTATTATATTTACCGCTTACAATATTTTATTTATTTGTTTATGGAGACATTTCTGTTTTTACTAATATTTGTTTTTCTGATCTATATACTCAACACTCTTAATAAGCGATTTGACCAAATTGAGAATGATATTTCATCTCTTAATAAAAAATTAGACCAGCAAAAAACGATAGAGAAACCAGCAGAAACTATTTCTGTTGCCCCAATTCCTGTTATAAAGAAAGAAGAAATCAATATAACTCCTGAGGAAATAAAACCTCCTACTCTTGAAATAGCCAAGGAAGAAATTATCGAAGAAAAGATTCCAGAAAAAGAGTTGGAAAAAATTGCTCTTTCATACAATTCCGAAAATACACCTAAGCCAGTAGAGCCTAAAGAAGCTCCTAAACCTTATGTTCCGCTTCCGCCAAAGAAATCATTCTGGGAGAACTTTAAAGAACAAAATCCTGATTTAGAAAAATTCATTGGTGAAAACTTAATCAACAAAATCGGAATTCTGATTCTTGTTTTAGGAATTAGCTATTTTGTAAAATACGCCATTGATAAAGATTGGATAAATGAACCTGCTCGAGTAGGAATTGGAATCCTTGCTGGTGCATTGGTAATGGGAGTTGCTCATAAATTGCGTAAAAACTATGCTGCCTTTAGTTCGGTTATCGTAGCTGGTGCAATTGCAATATTTTATTTTACGATTGGAATCGCTTTTCATAGCTATCATTTATTTAGCCAGAGCGTTGCATTTGGTATAATGGTCGTAATTACAGCTTTTAGTGCACTTATATCCTTATCTTATAATAGGATTGAACTTGCCGTGCTTTCCTTAATAGGTGGATTTGCCGTTCCTTTTATGGTAAGTACTGGCGAAGGAAATTATGTTGTATTATTTACTTATATCATTATCCTGAATATCGGAATTTTAGCTTTGGCTTATCATAAAAAGTGGAATCTGGTAAATATTCTTGCCTATGTATTCACCATTATATTATATGGCGGCTGGTTGGTTAATGACTTAACTAGCGAGAAACCTCATTATCTAGGTGCATTTGCATTTGGGTTTGCTTTCTATTCTATTTTTATTTTAATGAATATCATTAACAACATAAGAACAAAAGGAGAATTCTCTACCCCACAATTAGTCATTTTAGCCAGTAACACTTTCTTATTCTATGCTGCAGGAATGGCAATCCTAACAGATTATCATCCTGAATTAAGAGGATTATTTACAACCATAATTGCATTACTTAATTTAGTTTACGCTTGGTTTTTATACAAAAAATTCGGACTGGATAAAAAAGCTGTTTATTTACTCATCGGCTTAACATTAACCTTTGTTACACTAGCAATCCCAATTCAGTTTAAAGGCAACTACATTACTTTATTCTGGGCAGCCGAGGCGGTTTTATTATTATGGCTTTCGCAAAAATCAAAAATTGTCAGTTATCGATTTGGTTCAGTAATTGTTCATGCCTTAATGATAATAAGTTTGATAATGGATTGGGCTAAGTTCTACGAATACACAGCCGTTTTAAACATAATTATCAACCCTATATTCATTACAGGATTGGTTGCAATAGCATCTTTATTTACAGTTTCTTATCTATTAAAACCTGAAACCAACAATACCGAAATGCTTGGCTTTAGTTTTAATCCAGAAAAATATGGAAAATTCATTTTTGGATTAGGACTTGTCATCAGTTATTTTGTTGGATTACTCGAAGTGATTTATCAATCTAATTATTATTTCGAAAACACATATTCTGCTGCAGCATTTACTGTAGTATATCATTTATTATTCTTTGCAATTGTAGCTGGTTATTTAGCACGAAAGAAAACAGATTCCGGTTATCAAGGTGCAACGTTAATTGCGCTTATCAATATTATCTTGTTTACTTTTTGGTTCTCAAATTACGCCTTTGGAGAACACGAAGAAATCATAAGTTCAGGAACTGGAAGTCCTTATGCATTTTACCTGCATTACATTTCTTTATTAATAATTATCTATTTCGGTTATCTATTATATCAAATCAATTCTAAGAAACTTGTTTTCTCAATATTGAGTAATAAAATTTATATCTGGGCAGCTGCATTTATTTTAATCTACATTGCAAGCACTGAACTAATGCTTCATGGATTAATATTTATGAATTCTCCAATAACAACAGACCAAATTCAGGCAAGCAACTTGTATGCAACTTACAAAACTGATTTAGGATATATAAGAGAGATGCTGACCGAAGACGCAATAGATTTGGCCAGAACCAAAATAATAAAAACTGGTTTTCCTATCCTTTGGGGAATTTTAGCTTTTGTTTTTCTTATCGTAGGAATAAAAAAACAAACCAAAACCATTCGTATTATTGCTTTGGCATTATTAGGATTAACAATCGTAAAATTATTTTTATACGATATTAGCAACATTTCCGAAACAGGAAAAATTATATCGTTTATACTATTAGGTATCTTAATTTTGATAATCTCTTTTGTCTATCAAAAAATTAAAGTACTAGTAATAGATGAAAACAAACCCAATGAAACTGATGAAACCAAATAAATTTTTATTTCTATTATTCTTAGTAAACTTTTCGTTTGCACAATATAATACTACTGCAAAAATAAAAGCAGTAACATCAACTGGATTAAACAAGATCGTTTTGCCACCAGCAATTCGTTCCGCGTCTAAAGAAGATTTAAGTGATTTCAGGATATTTGATTCAAAAGGAATTGAAGTTCCTTACTTCGTTGTGCGAAATGAAAAAGAGACACTTTCTAATTCTTTTGAAGAATATAGCATTGTGTCCAAAACTGTTGTTCCAAACAAGAGCAGTTCTATTATTATTGCCAATCCATCAACGCAAAGCATCAATCAGATTTCGCTTTTTATTGCCAACTCCGATGTGGTAAAAACATATAATATTTCAGGAAGTAACGACCAAAAAGAATGGTTTGGTTTATCTAATGCACAAAAACTATACGACCTAAATAGCACTGATAAAACAAATGTTATCAAGACTATATCATTTCCTCTATCTTCTTATCAATTTTTGAAAATAGATTTTGATGATAAAAAAACATTACCAATAAATATACTAAAGGCAGGAAATTATAACCATCAGGTAAAAACCAATTCGCTACAAGAAATAGTTCCAAAGAGTAGTTCGGTAACTCAACTTACATCAGAGAAGAAAACAAAAATTCATATAGTTTTTGATGCACCACAGATTATAGATCAAATTGCATTCGATATTTCGAAACCAGCATTCTACAAACGAGATGCAACTATTTATAAAAATGCTACTCGAAAAGTAAAACGCAAAATAGAAACGTATGAAGAAAATATTACCTATTTCGAATTAAATTCGGATACAAAAAACACGTTCAATGTTCCACAAATATTCGAGAAAGAAATTTATATCTCTATCGACAATCAGGATAATCCTGCATTAAATATTGCTGAAATAAAATTTTACCAAATCCCTGTTTCAATAGTTGCCAGTTTAAATGCAAATGAAAACTATACTATCAAAACAGGAAACAATAATTTGAACGAACCTCAATATGACCTTTCCAATTTCAAGAATAGCATTTCGGCTAATTTACCCGAGGCTTCTATTTCCGAAATAAAACAAATTGCTTCTACAGATACTACAATTCAAAACAAATCTTTTTGGCAACAATCATGGTTTATGTGGATGTGTATAATAATTGGCGGAATTGCAATTTTATATTTTACTGCGAGTTTGGTAAAAGACATGAAAAAAGAATAATTAATTAATCCGAATCTCTATTTAAACAACATTATTTAGTTTGTACCCGAAATACTAATTTCCAATCTATTAGCCAACAATCATCTGATATTCAATAGTCTCTAAGAAAGTTATTATTCTAAATCGCACATAAATAGAAAAAGCTAAGCCTGATACAAACAAATTGAAATCGTCTTTAGAAATAATACCTATTTTAAAAACAGTAGGCTGTCAAACGACGATTAATCAAGCTTTAACAAATGTTAACAAAATAGATTTTCAAAAACCATAAATAATCGTATTTTTACGGTTCAAAATTCAGAAAATAAATGGGCAAAATCATTGCGATTGCTAATCAAAAAGGAGGCGTTGGAAAGACTACAACATCTGTAAATCTTGCGGCCTCATTAGGTGTTTTAGAAAAAAAAGTATTACTAATAGATGCTGACCCTCAAGCAAATGCTACATCAGGACTTGGAATTGATGTAGAAGTTGTTGAGATTGGAACCTATCAAATACTGGAACACAGTCATACGCCAAAAGAAGCTATTATTCAATGTACAGCTCCAAACGTAGATGTGATTCCGGCTCACATTGACCTTGTTGCTATCGAAATCGAATTGGTCGATAAAGAAAACAGAGAATACATGCTAAAAAAAGCATTAGAAAGTGTTAAAGATGAGTACGATTATATCATTATCGATTGTGCACCTTCATTAGGACTTTTAACTTTGAATGCTTTAACAGCGGCCGACTCTGTAGTTATCCCTATTCAATGCGAATATTTTGCACTTGAAGGTTTAGGAAAATTACTAAACACGATTAAAAGCATCCAAAAAATTCATAACCCAGACTTGGATATTGAAGGATTGTTACTAACCATGTACGATTCTAGATTACGTTTATCAAATCAAGTTGTTGAAGAAGTTCAAAAACACTTTAATGATATGGTTTTTGATACCGTTATCCAACGAAATGTAAAATTAAGTGAAGCTCCTAGTTTTGGCGAAAGCATTATAAACTATGACGCTACAAGTAAAGGAGCTGTTAATTACATAAACTTGGCTCAAGAAATTATAAAGAAAAACAGTAAATAGTTTTTATGACAAAAGCGATTAAAAAACAAGCCTTAGGAAGAGGATTATCTGCATTATTAAAAGATCCGGAAAATGATATAAAATCCGTTGACGATAAAAATGCTGATAAGGTTGTAGGAAGTATTATAGAGCTTGAAATTAGTGCTATCGAAATAAATCCGTTTCAACCCCGAAGCAATTTTAACGAAGAATCATTACGTGAACTAGCCACTTCTATCAAGGAGCTTGGTGTGATTCAACCTATAACTGTTCGAAAATTAGACTTCAATAAATACCAATTAATTTCTGGAGAGCGTCGTTTACGTGCTTCAACATTAATCGGCTTAACACATGTTCCTGCATACATACGAATTGCAAATGACAACGAATCATTGGTTATGGCATTGGTTGAAAATATTCAACGTCATGATTTAGATCCGATAGAGATTGCACTTTCTTACCAACGTTTGATTGATGAAATCCAGTTAACTCAAGAACAAATGAGTGACCGTGTTGGTAAAAAACGTTCTACAATTGCAAACTACTTACGTCTTTTAAAACTAGATCCAATTATCCAAACTGGTATCCGTGATGGTTTTATAAGTATGGGACATGGTCGTGCAATTATAAACGTTGACGATTTAGATGTTCAAACCGATATTTATCAAAAAATTGTTAGCCGTAATTTATCTGTACGTGAAACAGAAGCTTTGGTAAAAAACTACCACGAAAGTTTAAAACCTAAACCTGCTGGAAAACCAAAAGCCTCTTCATTTGACATCGAAGAAGATCAAAAAAGCACATTTACAAATTATTTTGGCGCAAAAGTTGACATAAAAGTAGCTGGAAACGGAAAAGGAAAAATTACAATTCCGTTCCATTCAGAAGAAGACTTTGCCAGAATTATCAAATTAATAAACGGGTAGTGAATAAAATAGTTCCCATAGGTCTATTCTTTTTTCTATTAGGAAGTACTGCTGTTTTTGCTCAGTCAAAAAAAGGAGATGCTGCCTTGGTAGCAAAAGACACCCTAAAATCGACTGAGATAGACCCACTTACTCCTGCAAAAGCAGCTTTTTACTCTGCTATTTTACCAGGATTAGGACAGGCATACAATAAAAAATATTGGAAAATCCCTCTAGTTTACGGAGCCATAGGTACAAGTTTGTATTTCTATATTGATAATAATAAAAAATACCATCAATATAGAGATGCATACAAACGTAGACTTGAAGGCTACAACAATGACGAACTTCAATATCTGGACGATAGCAGACTTATTGCAGGTCAAAAATTTTATCAACGTAATCGAGATTTATCTGCCCTAGTAACCTTGGGCTTTTATGTTTTAAATATAATAGATGCAAATGTTGATGCTGCATTGATTCAATTTAACGTAAATGAAAGATTATCTTTACGTCCAGAAATATACCCCGACGATGTAACATTAAGACCCAACGTTGGACTAACATTTAATTACCACTTTTAAATTGCAGTGATAAACTGCAATTTTTGAATTTAAAATAAACATACAAATGAAAATTGCGCTTTTAGGATACGGAAAAATGGGGCAAGTAATCGAAAGAATTGCTTTAGAAAGAGGTCATGAAATTGTCTTAAAAAAAGACGAATTCAATACTTATGAAGGACTTGAGACTGCTAATGTAGCCATCGATTTTAGCGTTCCATCTGCTGCAGTTGCAAACATTTCTAATGCTTTTAACGCTAATGTTCCTGTAGTTTCCGGAACAACAGGCTGGTTAGAACATTATGACGAAATGGTTGCTCTTTGCAATGAAAAAAAGGGAGGTTTTATCTCTAGCTCAAATTTTAGTTTGGGCGTAAATATCTTCTTTGAGCTTAACGAACACTTAGCTAGAATAATGGCTAAATTTGAGAGTTACAAAGTTGATATGGAAGAGATTCACCATACTCAAAAACTAGATGCTCCAAGTGGTACAGCTATTTCATTGGCCAAAGGCGTAATCGAAAATAGCGCTTACAAAAACTGGACTCTTGACGAAGCCAAACCTACAGAAATTCATATCGAAGCCAAAAGAATTGGCGATGTTCCAGGTACACATACTGTAACGTACAATTCTGGAATTGACAGTATCGAAATAAAACATACAGCACATAATCGTGAAGGTTTTGCTCTTGGAGCTGTAATAGCTGCTGAGTGGCTTGCAGGAAAGCAAGGTATCTTTACAATGAAAGATGTTCTGGAATTTTAAATAAAAAACAATTTAAAAATATAAAAATTCGTTTACCGAAAGACTATATTTTAAACTTTAAAACAAATTAGTATGACACTATATTTATGGTTTGTATTCTTTTTAGCAGTGCAAGTTATTCACTTTATAGGAACTTGGAAATTATATGAAGCTGCAGGAAGAAAAAGTTGGGAAGCAGCAATTCCTGTATATAATGCTATTGTACTAATGAAAATTATTGGTCGACCAACTTGGTGGACAATATTGCTTTTTATTCCAATCATTAACTTGATTATGTTTCCAGTAATCTGGATTGAAACCTTAAGAACTTTCGGGAAAAAATCTACATTAGATACTATTCTTGGTCTTGTAACTTTAGGTTTTTACATCTATTACGTTAATTACACTCAAAAATTAGTTTACAATGCTAATAGAAGTCTAACTCCAGAAAGCAAAACTGCCGATACTGTTAGCTCCCTTCTTTTTGCTATAATTGTAGCTACTTTGGTTCATACTTACATCGTTCAGCCATACACAATTCCTACTTCATCATTAGAAAAATCATTACTTATTGGTGACTTTTTATTTGTAAGTAAAGTTAACTATGGCCCTAGAGTTCCTATGACAACTATTGCCTTGCCAATGGTACATGACTCTATCCCGATGACTAAACAAAAATCATATCTAAAATGGCCTCAATTACCTTATTTTAGACTTCCTGCTTATGAACAAATAAAACGAACAGATATTGTCGTTTTTAACTGGCCAATGGATACCGTATATAAGTTTTTTGACACTTCTAAAAGAAGAGCCGACAAGCCAATTGATAAAAAATCAAATTACGTAAAAAGATGTGTTGGTGTTCCAGGTGATAGTTTAGCGATAAAAGACGGAATCGTTTACATTAACAACAAAGTTTTAGTTTTACCAGAAAGAGCTAAACCTCAATACTCTTATGCAGTAGCTTTAGACGGGAAAACTCCTATTGATTTTGAAGTATTACTAAGAGAATTAGATATTACTGACGGTGCCGGATTTAAAGATGATGTAAAAAAAGACACTTTATATTTTAGAGCTCTAACAGAAGCTAGTGCTGCAAGATTAAGAAATGTTCCTGGAATAACTAATGTAAGAAGAGAAATTGCAAAAGGATCTGATCCAGGTATTTTTCCACAGTTAGACAAATGGAATGCCGATAATTTTGGTCCAATTTATATTCCTCAAAAAGGAAAAACAGTTGCATTAACAACCGAATCTTTACCATTTTACAAAGCAATTATAAAAGAATACGAAGGGAATGATTTACAAGTAAATGGTTCAGAAATTCGTATTAACGGTAAAGTCGCTACAACATATACTTTCAAGCAAGATTATTATTGGATGATGGGAGACAACCGTCACAACTCCGAAGATAGTCGTTATTGGGGATACGTTCCAGAAAATCATATTGTTGGAAAACCAGTGTTCATCTGGATGAGCTGGGATACAAATGGTAAAGGAATGAGCAAAGTTCGTTGGGACAGAGTTTTCACTACTGTAAATGGTGAAGGTCAACCACAATCGTACTTTAAATATTTCTTATTTGCTCTTGCAGCGTTTTTTATCGGTGAATATTTCTGGAAAAAAAGAAAAGAGAAAAAGAATATCTAATCACAAATTCTTAGTTTAATAATCTTAACTTAAAAAAACTGATATGTCATTTTATTCATGGTTTGTATTCTTCTTAGTAATTCAAGTAGTTCATTTTATAGGAACATGGAAATTATATGAGGCAGCTGGAAGAAAAAAATGGGAAGCTGCAATCCCTATTTACAATGCCATTGTATTAATGAAAATTATCAGTCGACCAACTTGGTGGACATTATTACTTTTTATTCCGATTATCAACTTGATTATGTTCCCAATAGTTTGGGTTGAAACCCTACGAACTTTTGGAAAAAAATCTACATTAGATACCGTTCTCGGACTTGTTACTTTCGGTTTTTACATCTATTATGTAAACTATACTCAAAAATTAGAGTACAATGCAAACAGAAGTTTAAGACCCGAAAACAAAACCGCAGATACACTTAGCTCGCTTCTTTTTGCAATAATTGTTGCAACTATAGTTCATACCTATTTTATCCAGCCATTTACAATACCAAGTTCATCACTAGAAAAAACATTACTAGTTGGTGATTTTCTATTTGTAAGCAAGGTAAATTATGGCGCAAGAATACCAATGACAACAGTAGCCTTGCCTATGGTACATGACACTATTCCTGGGCTAAAAAAGAAATCATACTTATTTAATGATGATGTAAATCAAAAAAAGACTTCACTTTTAAACAAGCTTCAATTACCTTATCTAAGATTACCTGGTTTTGAAGAAATAAAACGCAATGATATTGTTGTTTTTAATCAGCCTGCTGATACCCTTTTGGACATGAATAATTTTTCGCCAGATAGAAATTATTACAAACCAATAGATAAAAAAACTAACCTAGTTAAAAGATGTGTTGGTGTTCCTGGAGATTCCCTAGAGATAAGAAACGGACTTGTCTTTATTAACGGAAAAGAAATGAAACAAACTGAAAGAGTAAGACTTCAGTTTTCTTATAACATCAAATTTAAGGTTAAGTTCTCTTCTTATGAAGAAATTTCAAATCTTTTAAGACAATATGATATTACCGATGATTTAGGTTACGATCCTAAAACTGAGACTTATTATGTACAAGCTACTCCAGAAGCAGCTAATAAGGCTAAAAGCAATCCTTATGTAGAGAGTCTTGAACTAAGAAAAGCAAACAAAGGAGATAGAGACCCTAAAATATTCCCTCACAACAAAGATTACAATTGGAACAATGATTTTTTTGGTCCAATTTATATTCCTCAAAAAGGAAAAACAATCAACATTAACCTAAAAGTTCTTCCTATTTACAAACGTCTAATATCAGAATACGAACGTAATGATTTAGAAGTAAAAGGAAATCAAATTTTTATTAACGGTAAAATTGCTACAACTTACACATTTAAACAAGATTACTACTGGATGATGGGTGATAATAGAGACAACTCTATCGATGCCAGATATTGGGGATTTGTACCTTTTGATCACGTAATTGGGAAACCTGTATTTATATGGATGAGCTGGGATACTCACGGCAAAGGACTAAATAAAGTTCGTTGGGATAGAGTTTTCTCAACTGTAGATGGAGAAGGGCAACCACAATCATACTTTAAACATTTCTTATTTCTCTTGGCAGCCTACTTTATTGGCGAATATTTCTGGAGAAAAAGAAAAGAGAAAAAAGCATAACACGTTTATTCGTTGAACTGTTTAATCCTTTACTTGTGCTTTCAACAAGTAAGCGATTAAACAATCAAACAAAAATAGCACATGAATTCATTATTACTCCCAACCTACTTTCCTTCAATTAGTCATTGTGCTGTAATGGCGCAATCTGAAAGTATTACGTTTGAGATAGAAGATAATTTCCAGAAACAAACCAACAGGAACCGTACGTATATTTATAGCCCAAATGGACTACAATTATTAAACATCCCTGTTAAGCACTCTAAAAATGCACATCAGAAAACCAAAGAGATTCAGGTAGAAAGTGAATTTGACTGGCAAAAACAACATTTTAAATCGCTGGAAGCCGCTTATAGAAGTTCTCCTTTTTTCGAATTTTTTGAAGATGATATACGTCCATTTTTCGATAAGAAACATCAATTCTTAATGGATTTGAATTTTGAAGCTTTAGATATCGTTTCTAAATGCCTACGAATGAAATTAGAGTACACTAAGACCTCAGAATACTTTCATGAGGTTGATGCTAGCATTTCGGATTTTAGAGTCTTAGCTAACGGAAAAAAAGATACTAATGCATTCGAAACCTACACGCAAGTCTTTGATGACAAACATGGCTTTATAAATAACCTAAGTGTATTGGATTTGCTTTTTAATGAAGGGAAATATGCTATGGACTATTTAAAGAATCAAAAGCTGCTATAATTCATTTATTATTCCATCGAAAGAGTAGCCAAAATAGGAAAATGGTCAGAGTTTTCAAAATCTGAAAAGCTTTCAAATTTCTTAACTTTCATCTTACTATCGGCAAAAATATAATCGATTCTTGCAGGATAGTAGCGGAACTTATAAGTAGCTCCAAATCCTACTCCAGCTTCTTCAAAACTATCTTTTAGTTTTCCTTTTATATTACGATATACGTATGAAAAAGGGCTATTATTCATATCCCCACAGATTATAAGTGGATATGTGCATTCTTTTTTATTTTCTCTAAATATCTCAGCTTGTTCTTGCTGCTGCTTAAATGCTTTACTAATTCTGGAAAGAATAAGTTGCGACTTTTCCTGATTCATCACATCGATATTATCAGAAATCTCATTTACATCGGGCGAAATCTTAATTGACTGCAGGTGCATATTATAAACCCTAATAATGTCTTTACCACGCTTTATATCAGCATAAATTACATTATTATTAGAATTAGGAAAAACAATATTACCCTGATATAATATAGGAAACTTAGAAAAAATTGCCTGACCTGTTTTAATCTTATTTCCTTCCATAAATATATACCGATGCGGATAAACCTTTAAATCGATATTAGCAGAATTTGAGAACTCCTGAATACATAAAATATCCGGATTTTTTTCGTTTATAAACGTTTCTATATCAAGCGGAACATCTTCCCTGTCTATCCATTTAAATACATTAAACAAACGTACGTTATAACTCATTACTGTAAAATCCTTACTACTCTCAACATATTCTTTAGTCGAAAATTTATAGAATTTATTTATAAAAGTAATCCCCATCAAGAGCACTAATCCTGATAAAATCATTCGTTTTTTAAACTGAATTGCCCAATAGAAAAAGAACAATCCATTGAACACAAAAAACAACGGCATAAACAAAGTAAATACCGACAAAAGAGGGAAAATTTTGGGTGCTAAAAATGGCAAAACATAAGCGCTAAATGTCAATACAGTGAGCACTATATTCAGAAAAAACATTATCTTATTAAACCATGAAAGGTTTTTCATTTTCTTTTAATTAATGATTTTACTTTCCCGCTTTAAACAAAAATTCTTTTTCTTCTTTTGTCAAACAATCGTAACCCGACTGACTAATTTTATCTAAGATTTCATCAATTTGTTGTTGCGTTTTGTCTTTGGTAACAATTTTAGAAGTTGTAGTTCTTTGCGTTGGTTTATTGTTGTAATTTTTATGCACTTTCTTAAAAGGCGTAGATGGTGATTTCTTAAATAAATTAGTAAAGAAATCCAAAACACGAGTAACAATCTTACTCAAATCTACTCCACTTTGCAATAGTTTTATAAACAGAAATCCGAAAACAGCACCTGCAAGATGAGAGATATGCCCTCCCATATTACCAGATTTAAACTGCATAAGATCCAAAACCAAAATAACAAGGGTAATATGCCATAACTTAACACTACCGATAAGTAACAAACGAACTGGCATTAATGGCTGATATGTAGTCGTAGCAACCAAAATCGCCATAATTGCAGCCGAAGCTCCAACTACTGAAGCACTAAGATTTAAAAAATAAAAGCTAAGCGCAAATGCTACTCCAGCAAAAATTGCACTTAATATATATAAACCTAAATACTGCTTTTCGGTAAAAAAAGTCAAGAACAAAGAACTTGCAAAATTTAAAACCAACATATTAAATAACAAATGCAGAAATCCATCATGAAAAAAAGCATAGGTTAAAAATGTCCACGGTTTAAACAAGAAATCAGATGGTTCTGATGATAATGCTAACCAACTTGGTAAAGCAAATTGTCCTGTTGAAAATTGATAAAAAAACACCAATGAAATTAAAAAACAAGCAATATTCCAATAGATTACTCGCTGAGCAATTCCGCCCATTTTATATTGCAACTTTAAATCGTCTAAAATATTCATATGTGTTTTTTGTGTTTAAAATTTAGATAATAAAGCTAAAAAATTAATTCCAACGATTATTATTAAACTGCGTCTTTTTCCAATACCACATCATTAAATATCCTACGAGCGCTCCACCAACGTGAGCAAAATGAGCAATTCCTGTACCACCACCACCAAACAATGAATTTCCTTGGAAACCTAAAAACAAATCGACAGCAATAATTCCTGGTACAAAATACTTCGCTTTTATAGGCACCGGAATAAACATAAGAGCCAACTCAGCATTAGGAAACATGAAAGCAAAAGCTACCAAAAGTCCATAAATTGCTCCAGAAGCTCCAACCATAGGGGTCTGATTAATTATAGATGCATCAAATAAACTTTTAAAACTAACCTCGTTTAATAGATTAATTTTTCCAGCTTCAGCTAAAATTGGCTTAATACCATCCATAAACAAATCTCCTCGGTAACTTGTTCCATCAGTAAAATTAACATTCATTATATGGTGCAATGAAGCATCTGATAAACCTAAACTAGACGCTCCTTCTAAAGCACTCTGTATTTCATAATAATTAAAACCTAATTGTAGTAAAGCAGCACCTAATCCGCATGAAATATAAAAGAATATAAACTTTTTACCTCCCCAAAAATGTTCTAATGCCGAACCAAAAGAAACTAATGCAAACATATTAAATGCAATATGCATAAATCCTCCATGCATAAACATATGCGTGATAGGCTGCCAAAGTTTAAAATGGTAGTTCTCTGGAAAGTATAATGAAAAGTATTCATAAGAAACCGGCACTAATTGTGAGCCAAGGAAAAAGATAATATTAATTATCAATAATTGTTTTACAACAGGAGTCATGTTCATCATAATGCAAATTTTTTATCTATATCTTCCACACGCATGGTGATGAAAGTTGGTTTTTGAAATGGAGAAATATTTGGATCTTTACAAGCAAAGAGTCCATTTACCAAATTATCTTGTTCTTTTTCTGTTAAGTATGTTCCTGTTTTCACAGCCATACTCTTTGCCATCGATTTGGCAATGGTATCATTTTGCGAAAAGCTACTTTCTGGAATTCCATCTTGTAAGTCGCTTAACAATTGTTCTATAACCAGCGAAACTTCACTTTCTGTACTGTTTATTGGTATTCCCGAAATAACAATATGTTCTTCGGTTGTAGATTCAAAAACGAAACCAGTATTTACAAGCGATAATTGCAATTCTCTTATAATTTCCATATCCGTAGAGGAATAAAACAAATTAAGAGGGAACAACAATTGCTGGCTTGAAGCCTGATTAACCGTCATATTATGTAAAAATTGCTCGTATAAAATACGCTGATGAGCTCGTTGCTGATCAACAATCACCATTCCGGATTTTATAGGCGAAACAATATATTTTTTATGTATTTGATATGTTTTATGAACCGTTTGCTCAATTTCATCATCATTAAATAAAGACGAAGTTACTTCTTCATTCTCAAAAGACATCATCCCTACTTCTTCCGTATCCTGCTTTAAACCTACATACAAACTTTCCCAACTAGCTGTTGGCTCAGGTTTTTTATAACTAGAATAAGAGTTAGAACCTGATGAACTGGCACCAGAACTATAACTAGATCCTGAACTATAACTAGACCCAGAATTTGTATTTGCATAATGTTTATTTGGTGTATCATCAGCAAATGGGTTAAAGTTACTATTAACCTGAATCGTTGGAGTTTCTCCTTCTAAATCTTTATAATGATAAGGCGTATCAAGATTAGCATCACGATCAAAATCTAAAACAGGCGCCACATTAAATTGTCCTAAACTATGCTTTATAGACGCTCTTAAAATTGCATATAAAGCCTGTTCATCATCAAACTTAATTTCTGTTTTTGTAGGATGAATATTGATATCGATTGTATTTGGCGGCACAGACAAATACAAGAAATAACTTGGTTGCGCACCATCTTTTAAAATTCCATCATAAGCAGCCATAACTGCATGATGCAAATAGCTACTTTTAATAAAACGATCATTAACAAAGAAAAACTGTTCTCCCCTGCTCTTTTTAGCAAACTCAGGTTTACTAACAAATCCTTTTATAGCAACTATTTCTGTCTCTTCATTTACCGGAACCAACTTTTCATTGGTTTTACCAGCAAAAATTCCAACAATACGTTGTCTAAAACTAGAAGGAGGTAAATTATACATCTCACTTCCGTTATGATAAAAAGTAAAATGAATATTGGCATGCGCCAAAGCTACACGCTGAAACTCATCCATAACATGGCGAAATTCAACTATATCCGACTTTAAAAAGTTTCTACGGGCAGGAATATTAAAAAATAAGTTTTTAACCGCAAATGAAGTCCCTTTAGGCAAAACGGCTACTTCTTGCGAAACAAATTTACTTCCTTCAATAATAATGTGTGTTCCTAACTCTTCCTGATCCTGTTTAGTCTTCATTTCCATATGAGCAATCGCAGCGATAGAAGCTAGTGCTTCTCCACGAAATCCTTTAGTATGCAATGAAAACAAATCTTCGGCTTGGCGAATTTTAGAAGTCGCATGACGCTCAAAACACAAACGCGAATCGGTAACACTCATTCCAGAACCATTATCGATTACTTGTACCAATGACTTTCCTGCATCTTTGATGATTAATTTAATATCCGTTGCTTTAGCATCAACTGCATTTTCTAAAAGCTCTTTCACCACCGAAGCAGGTCTTTGAACGACTTCTCCAGCAGCAATTTGATTGGCAACGTGATCAGGAAGTAATTGTATAATACTCGACATTAAGAAAAAATAGATTAAAGGTTAAGGTTTAAAGTTTCAAAACCAAGAAGCACAAATTTAATGAATTTTAGCTGGTTTTTTTGACTTGAGGACTCATAAAAAAAACAAAAAACCTATACTATTTTTACACAGTATAGGTTTAAGTATTCTTACAAATGTGTTTTTATTTTTCTAGTTCCAATGGTTTGTCTTCTATTTGAAGCGCACCAGCTGATAACAACTGTTGGTTTTGAAACTGATTTAAAGAAGCTTGCTGACGGATGTATGCCATTTTTATTGCAGCAATAGCAGCCTCGGTACCTTTGTTACCGTGAATACCACCACTTCTATCAATAGACTGTTGCATATTATTATCTGTTAACACACAGAAAATAACTGGAATATCAGTTTGAACATTCAAATCTTTAATTCCTTGAGTTACACCTTCGCATACAAAATCAAAATGCTTTGTTTGTCCCTGGATTACACATCCAATTACAATTACAGCATCAACATTTTGAGTTTGTAACATTTTTTTTGCTCCATATATCAACTCAAAACTCCCAGGAACATTCCATCGGATAATTTGTTGTGCAGGAACTTGATTTTCAATAAGTGTTTCAAAAGCGCCATTATAAAGCCCTTCAGTTATAGTGTCATTCCACTCAGAAACAACAATCCCAAATCGAAAATCTTTCGCATTTGGGACTGTGTTTTTATCGTAATCGGATAAATTTTTATTTTCGGTAGCCATCTTTATATTTAAGATTTTAAAATTTGAGATTGTAAGTTACGAATCTAAAATTAAAAAAAGGAAATCTAACTATTAATTATTGTGCTAAACCTATCAAAACATCAACAGAAGCTGCTTCTGGAGTTGCCTCGAAGTTCTCTTTAACATTTGTAAAATACTTAAGAGCATCTGCTTTTTGACCTAAAGCCAAAGCAGTTTTACCAGCTTTTAGTAAGAAACGTGGCGTAGTAAAATCATTTTTATTTAATTCAGCAGCTTTTACATAATAGTCTAAAGCTTCTTTTTGTTGATTTTTTTGAGAATAAGCATCACCAATTGCTCCTTTAGCTAAAGCTCCTAAAATTAAATCTTTAGAGCTAAATTTACCTAAGTAAGAAATTGCCTCGTCATATTTACCAATGTTTAAGTATGCAACACCAGCATAATAGTTTGCTAAATTTCCAGCATCTGTTCCTGAATACTCATCAGCGATTTTTACAAATCCAAATTTACCTTCAGAACCATTTAATGATAGTTTATACAAAGAATCACTAGCTACACCATTAGTTGCTTTTTCAAAGTTTTGTTGAGCAACAAACATTTCATTAGCAGCTTCATCTTGTTTAGGAGCAGTAATAAATTTTTGGTAAGCCAAATAACCTACAGTTCCCAGAGCAATTGCAGCAACTAATCCAATAATGATTTTCTGGTTTCTAGCAACCCAATCCTCTGTCTTAGAAGCAGTTTCATCTAATTTAGAAAAAACTCCAGCAGTAGTACTGTTTTTTCCATCAAGAATTACTTGTTGTTCTTCATTGACAACTTCATCTTTAACTTCCTTTTCTTTAGGTGCTTTATATCCTCTTTTATTGTAAGTAGCCATTTAAAATTAATTTAGTGAACGGCAAAAATAAAATTTTTATTGAAACTTACATGAAAAAAATCAATTTTATATTTATTTTTAAAAAAAATCCTTCAAAAATGGACTTTTATACGCCGTAAAATCAAAAAAAAACACACTCAACGTCCCAAAAAACGGTTTATATCGATATTTTTCAATAATTTGCACACGCTTAAAAATTGTCATCTAAAAACAATAAAAAGCTTTATTTCAGCAACTTACAAATGTATCTAAAAAAGATTTCTTTATTCAACTATAAAAACTTTTCCGAAGCCAATTTCGAATTTGACAAAAAAATAAATTGTTTTGTTGGAAAAAACGGTATTGGAAAAACCAATGTACTCGATGCTATTTATCATTTAGCCTACGGAAAAAGCTATTTTAATCCTTTGGCAGTGCAAAACATCAAGCACGGAGAAGAGTTTTTTGTAATAGATGCCGAGATAGAAAAAAATGAACGAAACGAACAAATAGTTTGTAGTTTAAAAAAAGGACAGAAAAAAATCCTAAAAAGAAACGGCAAAGCCTACGATAAATTCTCAGACCATATTGGTTTTATTCCTTTAGTAATAATTTCTCCTGCCGACAGGGACTTAATTGTAGAAGGAAGTGAAACTCGTCGTAAATTTATGGACACCGTGATTTCGCAACTAGACTCCCATTATCTGCAACAACTTATTCAATACCAAAAAGTAATTAGCCAGCGTAACGCGCTACTTAAATATTTTGCATTGAATCATGTTTTCGACAACGACACCTTATCTATATATAATGAACAATTGGATAGCTACGGAAAAACCATTTTCGATAAAAGAAAACAATTCATCGAAGCTTTTATTCCAATTTTCAATACACATCATCAGGCGATAACTGGCTCCGAAGAAACTGTTCAGTTAGTCTACGAAAGTCATTTGTTCGAAAAAGACCTATTAACTCTTTTACGAGAAAACATTAATAAAGATCGCGCCTTGCATTATACAAGCGTCGGAATACATAAGGATGATTTGTCTTTTGAAATCGACCATCATCCTATTAAAAAATTCGGATCACAAGGACAGCAAAAATCTTTCTTGATCGCACTAAAACTGGCTCAATTTGAATTCTTAAAAAAACAAAGCGGCGTAAAGCCCCTGCTCCTTTTTGATGATATCTTTGATAAATTAGACGAAAGTCGGGTTGCCAAAATTATCGAGATGGTAAATAAAGATACTTTCGGGCAACTTTTTATTTCAGACACGCATCCTGAACGAACTGAAACTATCGTAAAATCGACACATCAGACTTATAAAATATTTAATTTATGATTTTGTGCTGTTTCCAAAATTAAAAAAACCCTTAAATTAGCCTACACATTTAAATTCAAGATTATGAAATTCCCACAAGCATTCCTTATTATAATTACATTCGTACTAGCATCTTGCAACGGACAATCTAGCAAAAATGTATCAGTTATTGAGCCAGCCGCTTTCGCAGAAAAGATAAAAACTACTGAAAACCCTCAGATTTTAGACGTAAGAACTCCTGATGAATTTGCATCTGAACATATTGATAATGCAGTAAACGTAAACTGGAACGGCGATGATTTTGCTACAAAAGCGGCAACCTACGATAAATCTAAACCTGTTTTTGTTTATTGTTTAAGCGGTGGAAGAAGTAAAAAAGCATCTCAAAAATTACAAGAATTAGGTTTTACAACTATATATGAGCTTGATGGCGGAATCATGAAATGGAACGCCGAAGGACATTCTAAACCAAGTACCAAAGCTACAGGAATGACAAGCGACGAATATGCTGCTTTATTAAATACTGATAAAAAAGTCCTGATTGATTTTTATGCTGAATGGTGTGGTCCTTGCAAACAAATGACTCCGTACCTTACGAAGATGCAAAAAGAATTAGCCGATAAAGTGGTTATTATTCGTATCGACGTTGACCAAAATAAAACCTTGGTAAAAGACATGAAAATCGACCAACTTCCTACTCTATTATTATATGAGAACAAAGAAGTAAAATGGAAAAACACAGGATTTATCAGTGAAGCCGATTTAAAAAAACAACTATAATAAAACTAAAAATATGCTTACCAAAGAAAGTTTACAATTTTTAGATGATTTAAAAACCAACAATAATAGAGATTGGTTTTTGGAAAATAAAAAACGTTATGAAATCTTCAAAAAAGATTATCACCAACTAGTTGCCGATTTCCTGGACGCCATGAAACCTATGGATCCTTCATTAGAGTTATTGGAAGTTAAGAATTGTACATTCCGAATTAATCGTGATATCCGTTTCTCTAAAGACAAATCTCCTTATAAAGCGCATCTTGGCGTTTGGCTTTCTACTGGTGTAAAAGGACAAAACCGTGCGGGATATTATGTACACATCGAGAAAGGCGCTAGTTTTATAGCCGGAGGTTTTTATTCGCCAGAAGCAGAAGATTTAAAAAAAGTACGTAAAGAAATTGCATTCTTCCATGATGATTTAGAAGCCATCATTGCCGATAAAAATTTCAAGAAAGAATTCGGAAGTCTAGACGTAACCGAAACTAATTCGCTTAAAAACCCACCACGCGGATACGAGAAAGATCATCCTGCAATTGAGTTTTTAAAATTAAAAAGTTTTACTGCTACGCAAAAATACGACATCAAAGAAGTTACTCAGAAAGATTTTGTTGCTAAAATGAGTCAGAAACTTATTGCGTTAAAACCATTAAATGAATTCATTAATCGTGCTTTAACGACTGACGAATTTTAAAAAATCAGATATTTTTTGCCACAGATAAAAAGCCCCCCCCTTTTTCTGTGGCAAAAAAACAAAAGACAAATCACTGAATGAAAAAAAGAAAAATACTTTTTCTTGGCGAATCCTACCGAGCCGATGCTATTACATGGATTAAAGGCTTGAAAGAATTTGGTGATTTTGACATTTGTACTTGGGAACTCAAAACTCCAAACAACACTAAACTTAATCGTTTCAAACGAATCGCCGAATATCTCTTTGCTCCTTTCACGATAAAAAAAATCATTCGATTAGAAAAACCAGATATGGTTATTGCCGAAAGAACGACCAGTTATGGTTTTCTTGCCGCGATATCAGGCGCAAAAACAATTGCAATTGCGCAACAAGGCCGAACCGATTTATGGCCTGAAGGTTCTCTATTATTACCCCTTAAAAAAATCATTCAGAAACACGCATTCAAAAAAGCGCATTTAATACATGCTTGGGGACCAGTTATGACAATCTCTATGAAAGCTATAGGCGTTGACATGAATAAAGTTTTGGTCATACCAAAAGGAATAGATTTATCACTTTTTGAAGCATCCGAAAACAAATCAAATAGAATTGATGCAATCGTAACACGCTCCTTGCAACCCGAATACAGACACGATTGTATCCTGAAAGCTTTTGCAATTTTAGACAAACAAAACATTGACTTCTGTTTAACAATTGTTGGCAACGGAACCAGATTAGAATATCTTAAAAACCTAGCTATAGAATTAGGCATTCAAAACAAAGTAATCTTTACTGGAAGAATCCCAAATACCGAACTTCCTAAACTATTACAACAAGCTAATTTTTATATTAGCATGCCAAGTACCGAAGGGGTTTCTGCCTCATTATTCGAAGCTATGGCGTGTAATTGTTACCCTGTTGTATCTGATATCCCTGGAAATCAAAGCTGGATAAATCATCGTGAAAACGGACAATTAATCCCAATTGATGATTATACAAATCTTGCCGAAGAACTAATCTGGTCATATAAAAATCCTGATTCACGAAATAAAGCGATTATACAAAACAGGAAGTTTGTAGAGGGAAATGCAAACTATAAAATCAACATGAAGATTATTGCCGATAAATATCATGAGTTACTAGATTCTCGAAAGTAATTAATTAGAAAGACTATTTCAAAACAAAAAAAATAACCGCAGAGAACGCAATGTTTTACGCAAAGTTCGCAAAGCTGGATCAACACCTAGCTTTGCGAACTTTGTGTTTTCTATACAAAGTGAGATAAAAATATTTGCGCACTTTCCGGTAAAAAATCTTATTTTATTCAACGCGTAACATTTCTTCAATCCCAACGTCATACTGTTTTATGGAATAGTTTAATTTAATTCTTAAATAAATATGAATAACAGAAGAAACTGGCTGAAACAAATAGGATTAGGCACAATAGGATTAGGCTTTTGCCAATTTGATGGATTTGCAAATACTTCATCAGATTATATCTTACCCAATTTAGATAACTCTCCTATACTATTAAGATCAAATGAAAATCCTTACGGCCCTTCTCCGCTTGCTCGTGCCGCAATGACAAAAAGCGTAAACAGCAGTAATAGATATAACTGGAAGCTTTGGTCAGAATTAATTTCCCTTATTGCAAAAAAGAATAACGTTTCAGATAACAATATTTTATTAGGTGCAGGTTCGACCGAAATTTTAGATTTAGTCCTTCAATACGCAGCTTTAAACAAAGGTAATTTTATAATTGCTGGAACTACATTCGATTACTGGATAGCTCCTTCTGATAAATTAGGCTTAAAAAAAATCACCATTCCATTAACTGATGACAAAAAACATGATTTAACAGCGATGTTAAAAGCTATTGATTCAGACACAAAAATGGTCTACATCTGCAATCCCAACAATCCGACGGGGACAATTTGTGACAGAGAAAAATTGGTATCCTTTATTAACGAAGCAACCAAAAAAACAATGGTTTTTGTAGACGAGGCTTATATCAATTTTACTACAGAACAATCATTAAGCAGCCTTGTTACTGAAAACAAAAACCTGATAATAACCAAGACTTTTTCAAAACTTTACGGATTAGCTGGTGCTCGTATCGGCTATGCAATTGCACATTCTGCCATTATTGAGCAATTAGGCAATTTAAAATCATCAACAAATATGTCAGTTAGCGTTATCTCAGCTTCTGCTGCCATAGCATCTCTAAATGATGAGAATTTTACTAAACAAGTATATTCCTCAAACGAAGAAGCAAAAAAATATACTATTGATCAGCTTACTCAATTAAATATAACTTGTATTCCGTCCTATTCAAATTTTATTTATTTCTCTTTAGCCAATTATAAAAAAGATTATTTCAAGCAATTAGAAGATCATAATATATTAGGAACGAAAATTTATGAAGAAAATGGAAAATGGACGAGAATCACAATAGGCACCATGAAAGAGATGCAACAATTTATTGAAGCTTTAAAATAAATCTTTATCAAAAAAAGCTATCTAAAGCTTTTGCAAGATATTATAACATCAATTTATTTTTTAACGAATTTAATCGTCTGTTATTTTATAGAAACTCAACTCAAAATAGATTAAAATCCTTACTTTTGAGCTCTCGATTAATTCTACAAAAAAGTTTCGCATTTATGGAAATTCTATCTCAATTTTCTTTAAAAAATCATAATACTTTTGGCATTGAAGCCAAAGCAAAACAATTTATTGCCGTACATTCAATTGATGAATTGAGAAAGGTTTTAGAAGAAAATAAAAACCAAGCAAAATTTATTTTAGGTGGCGGAAGTAATATGCTTTTAACTAAAGATATTGATGCCTTGGTAATTCATATTGATTTAAAAGGAAAAAAGATAGTTGACGAAAATGATGATTTTGTTTGGGTTGAAAGTCAAGCTGGAGAAACATGGCATGATTTTGTGCTCTGGACAATCGAGCAAGATTTTGGCGGATTAGAAAACATGTCGCTTATTCCTGGTAATGTAGGAACTACTCCTGTACAAAACATTGGCGCTTATGGAACTGAAATAAAAGATACATTTGTTTCTTGCCAGGCAATGAATATCGAAACTCAGGAAATAAAAACTTTTACTCATGCGGAATGTAATTTCGGATATCGCGAAAGCATTTTTAAACACGAAGTAAAAGATCAATATATTATTACGTCTGTAACTTACAAACTAACGAAGCGCAATCATAAAATCAACACTTCGTACGGAGATATTACTGCCGAACTAGCCAAAAACAACATTACAAACCCTAACTTAAAAGACGTTAGTAATGCTGTAATTGCGATTAGACAAAGTAAATTACCAGACCCAAAAGAACTAGGAAATAGCGGAAGCTTCTTTAAAAATCCTATTCTATTAAAATCAGACTTCGAAAAGATACATCAGAAATTCCCAGAAATGAAATATTATGATGTTTCCGAAACTGAAGTTAAAGTTCCTGCTGGCTGGCTTATAGAGCAAGCTGGTTTTAAAGGAAAACGTTTTGGTGATGCCGGAATTCACAAAAATCAAGCTTTGGTTTTGGTTAATTACGGAAATGCTACTGGACAAGAAATTCTGGCAATCTCTAAAGACATCCAAAAAACAGTTTTCGAAAAATTCGGAATACATATAGAAGCCGAAGTAAATGTAATCTAAATCTAAAAATATGAGTATAACTCTATCTATCAAAACAATAAACCCTGATAACAAAAATGTAGCTCCTATTATTAATGAGTTATGCATGAACCTTCAGGAACGTTTTGGCAGCGACGGGAAAAACTCATTTACAGATTGGAACAATAACAACCCCAAATATTTATTTATTGCCGCCGAACTCGATAACGAAATCGTAGGTTGTGGCGCAATACGACCTATTACAGAAACTACAGGCGAAGTAAAACGGATGTATGCTAAATATCCGCGAAAGAGAATCGGTCAATCTATTTTATCTTTCTTAGAAACGAAAGCTAAAGAGATTGGTTACGATGAATTAATCCTGGAAACTCGGGTTAAAAATCTGGAAGCAACACAATTCTATCAAAAATCAGGTTATAAAACCATTCCAAACTACGGCAAATATGTAAATAACTCCGAAGCAATTTGTTTTGGAAAAAACTTAATATAATATGCACACACCAAGTATATTCAAAAATGAAGATCCTGAAGCAATTAGAGCTTTTCTTAAAGAAAACAGCTTCGGTATATTAATCAATCAGACGAATGGAAAATTGTGGGCAACACATATTCCGCTAGAAATAGAAACCAATGCCGATGGCAAAGAAATATTGTGTGGTCACATCTCTAAACTAAATCCGCAAGGAGAAGGCTTTACACAAAATGATCAGATTCTAGCTGTTTTTTCTGGTCCGCATAGTTACATTTCGTCTTCATGGTATGATCATGAAAATGTACCTACCTGGAACTATATTGCAGTACATATCTATGGTAGAATAAAAATTGTAAATCACGAAGCTGCTGTCGAATCGCTAAAAAAATTAGTAGACAAATATGAAGCTAATTCAGAAAAACCTATTCGAGTAGAAGATTTATCTGCAAAAACAATGCGACAAGCACACGGAATAATCGCTTTCGAGATTGAAATAGATGAAATTCAGGCTACTAAAAAAATGTCTCAAAACAGAGACGATGTTAATTACAAAAACATAATCACAGCCTTAGAAAAAACAGAAAACCCTCAGTCTATTGCGGTTGCAAAAGAAATGGAAAAATGCAGAAAGTAATTACAAATTAAGGGTTGAAAATCGGGAATTCATAATTACATTTGCACTCGCAAGATTTAAAATTAAAAGACATTAAAATCAGATGCTTACAATTATTTTATACTTTTTTATTGCTATCGTTGTTGTACAACTTTCTTACTATCTGGGTATATTTAGTAAATTTTCTTTTGCTAAAACACAGAATATCACTCCAAAAAGAATTCCAATTTCAGTTATTGTCTGTGCAAAAAACGAAGCCGAAAATGCAGTTAAGTATATCCCGCTTTTAATAGAGCAAGATTATCCTGATTTTGAAATTGTTTTAATAGACGATGCTTCTAGTGATGAAACTTTAGAAATTTTTGAACTTTTCGAAAGCCAATACCCAAATTTAGTACGTTTAGTTAAAGTAAAAAATAACGAAGCCTTTTGGGGAAATAAAAAGTATGCTCTAACTTTAGGGATTAAAGCTGCCAAAAAAGAGTACCTATTATTTACTGATGCTGATTGTTATCCTACTTCTAAAAACTGGATTACTGCAATGAGTTCACAGTTTACAATGAACAAAACAATCGTTTTAGGATATGGCGCTTACGAAAGAATAGAAAAATCATTCCTAAATAAAATCATTCGTTACGAAACCTTACTTACTGCCCTACAATATTTTTCTTGGGCAAAAGCAGGTCACCCATATATGGGAGTTGGTCGTAATCTAGCCTACAAAAAAGAAGAGTTTTTTAATGTAAACGGATTCATCGGACATATTCAGGTTCGTTCTGGCGATGATGATTTATTTATTAATGAAGCTGCAAATAGCAACAACACAACTCTATCATACTCTCCTGAGAGTTTTACTTATTCTAAACCTAAGGAAACTTATAGAGACTGGTTTATTCAAAAAAGAAGACATATAGCTACAGCTAATTATTATAAGTTTTTTGATAAAATTCAATTGGGTGTTTTTTATAGCTCACAATTATTATTCTTTATACTTGCCATTATTTTGCTTGCATTTCAATTTCAATGGATAATTGTATTAAGCTTATTCTTGGTACGTTATATTGCTGCGTGGCTTGTTGTAGGTTTCTCAGCAGGAAAATTAAAAGAAAATGATTTAAAATTTTGGTTTCCTATCGTAGAAATTGTGCTTATATTCACTCAAATTAATATCTTTATAACTAATATCTTTTCAAAACCAGTACATTGGAAATAAATTCTAAAATAGAGAAAGCAAAAAATGGAGATCAAATTGCCTTCACTTTTTTGTTGGACCATTATTGGAACGAAGTTTATGGCTTCATGCTTAAACGCACCGAAAACGAAACCATTGCTGAAGATATTACCATCGAAACTTTCTCTAAAGCTTTTGATAAAATAAAAACGTACAATTCCGAATTTCAATTCAACACATGGCTTATTGCTATTGCAAAGAATGTACATATCGATTTATTACGTAAAAAGAGAACCAATCTTTTTATAGAAATCACCGATCAGGAAAACCAACAAGCTTATAATATTGCCGACACTACTCCGTCGGTAGAGGATGAATTAATCACTGAACAAAATTTATCCCGATTATTACATTGCATAAAAGAATTAAAGCCACATTATCAGGAAGTAATTCAGCTACGCTATTTTCAGGAAATGAGTTACCAAGAAATTGCACTCAAAATAAACGAGCCTTTAAGCAATGTAAAAATAAAATTACTTCGCGCTAAAAAATTATTAGCAGAAGTGATTAAAAACAAAAGATAATTTATTATCTTTAAGCAAAGGATAAAACATCTACATCTTTATTCTTAAATAAATAAAAATCCCGCATACCAAAGTTCTTATTATTAACGTTATTAGGTAAAACAATTTTTGCTTATGATTTAACCACTACTTAACCTTAAAAAACCGTGAATTATGTCAACATCAAGCATCTACGAAAACAAATGGATTGACCTTGTATTCGAAAACAGAAACAAAGAGTATGGCGCGTACCAGTTACGCCAAGAAAGTTCAAAAAACTCAATTAAGGCACTTTTCATGGGATTGTTTTTTACCACAGCCATTGTGTGCGCTTCAATGTTTATTACTAAACTGAGCAAAGTCGATGTAATAACCACTATCCCCGAAAGTTTGCCGACAATTGTACAAGTCAGTAAGGTTCACATTAATGAGAAATCGGCAGAAATGCCTGCTGTAAAATCTCAACCTGTTGAAACTGCTATTGAAAAAAGCCAACTTGTAAACCCTACAATTGTAGAAGCAAGCCAAGTTACACAAGAAGTAGCAAAGGCTACCGAGAACGTTGTGGCAGTAAAAGCAACAGGTGGCGAAAGTAACGGAATACTAACAAATGCCATACAAAGTGGAGGTGGCGGACCAGAAGTTGTAACAGCACCAACTATTAACGAACCTACACCTATTGGTTCTCTAGACAAATTGCCAGAATTCCCTGGAGGGATGAATAAGTTTTATACTTATGTAGGTAACAATTTTAATCGTCCGGAATTAGATAGCGAAAGAACGATTCGTATTTATGTATCATTTGTAATTGAGAGAGACGGAAGCATGACCGATATCCTTGTAAGAAATGATCCAGGATACGGCTTAGGCAAAGAAGCTATTAGAGTTTTAAAATCTTTAAGAACTAAATGGAGTCCAGGAATGGTTGATTCTAAACCAGTTCGTACTGCATACAACCTACCTATTACAATAAAAACAGAATAAAACAGAATAAATATAAATTAAAAAGCAGAATTTAGGTTCTGCTTTTTTTATGCCCTTTTATTTTAAAAAAGGAATTCTTATCTAATTATCTAAAGTAAGTTTTTTATAAAAAAATGTATCTTTACTGATGAAAATTACTTTTTTAAAATCATCAAAACAAACAATAAATTATGGGAATATTTTCGGCAATACTTGGTAATGCAGGCACAGTAAGTCAAGACGAATTAATTAAAAAATACGGTTTACTTTTAACCGATAATGAAGAAATAGAATTAGGCTTTAAACTTATTCGCGATACTTTTATTTTTACTACAAAACGATTAATTCTGGTTGACAAACAAGGATTAACTGGTAGTAAAACCGAATACAAATCGATTTCATACAAAAGTATCACAAGATTTAGTGTTGAAACTGCAGGAACTTTTGACCTTGACGCTGAATTAAAAATTTGGGTTTCGAGCGAATTGCATCCGAGTATTATTAAACAATTTAATAAATCGGTAAATGTATATGAAGTTCAAAAAGTATTAGCACACCACGTATTAAAATAAAAAAAAGCAGAACCTAGGTTCTGCTTTTTTATGTTCAATTCTAAAAATAGACTTAATTATTTTTTAGTCGTTTTTTTAACTGTTTTTTTAGTTGTCGTTTTCTTTGCAGCTACTGGCACAGTGTTAACAATTTTTTGCTGAACATATGGTTTGTATACTCCGTCTTTTTCAGCTCTTTTTTTAGCATTATCTGCTCTTTCCTTAGAATCAGGATGTGAACTCATCATTTTATCCAAGAAAGATCCTTCGGCACCTTCGCTCATTTTAGCAAGAATTCTAAATGCAGATTCTTCGGCATTTACATTATAGCCATTCTTTTTCATGAAGTTATAAGAAAACAAATCAGCCTCAGATTCCTGAGTTCTACTGTGTTTGCTATCAATCATCGCATTTCCAATTTTTACCAATTGCGTATCTGTAAGAGCAGAAATTTTTGCTGATTGTGAAGCTGCAGCATCAATTAAAGCTTCTTTTTTGTAAGCAGCTTTCATCGCATCTCTTGAATCGTGATTGGCAACGTGACCAATTTCATGCCCAATAACTGCAAGCAATTCGTTATCATCCATAATATCCATTAAACCAGAATATACACGAACGCTACCATCTGCAGTTGCAAAGGCATTTACTTCTTTTAGCATATACACTTTGTAGTTTAATGTATATCCATCTCCAGCAGTATGTTTTCCAAACAATCTGTTTAGTCTAATTGCATAACCATCTGTAGCTGGTGCAATTTGATTTTTAGCATCCATTTCTGCAACTGCTTCTTTTGATAAAGCTGCTGCATCGGCATCGCTAAACGTAAATCCTGCAACTCCTTTTTGAACAGCTCCTAAAGCTTTTTCTCCCAAATTTATTTGTGCATTGGCTTGTGTAAAACCAAAAGTTGCAAGCAAAACAACTAACGCTATCGATTTTCTTTTCATCTTTTTAATTATTAAATTAACTGTAGCAAATATACTACATCTTTAAAATACACGTATCTCGGAAACCAAATAATTTTAGAAGAAAAAAATATCTTATAATTTCAGAAATCCCGACCATTTATTGCGGTTTTAATCAAAAAACCTTTCATTCATCTTAATTTATTAATAATCCGTAAAAAAGAATTTAACAGTCATTTTGTTATCGTTTTATAAATTAAAGCATAAACAAATCTACAAATAAACAACAATGCTTATCTTTGTACTTTGAATAATGAATATGGAAAGCGTTATAGATAATAATTTACCAATTGGGAAACCAAAATGGTTGAAGGTAAAACTACCAATCGGACAAAAATATACTGAACTACGTGGTTTAGTAGATAAATATAGTTTAAATACAATTTGTACTTCTGGAAGCTGCCCAAATATGGGTGAATGCTGGGGAGAAGGAACAGCTACTTTTATGATCTTAGGTAACGTTTGTACACGTTCTTGTGGTTTTTGTGGTGTAAAAACCGGGAGACCTGAGACTGTAGATTGGGACGAACCAGAAAAAGTAGCACGTTCTATTAAAATCATGAATATCAAACACGCTGTTATAACAAGTGTAGATAGAGATGATTTAAAAGATGGTGGTTCGATTATTTGGAATGAAACCGTGAAAGCAATTCGACGTATGAATCCAAATACGACTTTAGAGACATTAATTCCTGATTTTCAAGGAATCGAAAGAAACATTGACAGAATTGTAGAAGCTAATCCAGAGGTTGTTTCTCATAACGTAGAAACTGTTCGTCGATTAACTCGTGAAGTACGTATACAAGCCAAATACGATCGTAGCTTAGAAGTTTTACGCTACCTAAAAGAAAAAGGAATCAACAGAACCAAGTCTGGAATCATGCTTGGACTAGGAGAAACCGAAGAGGAAGTATTTCAAACTATGACCGATTTGCGCAATGCAAATGTAGATGTAGTAACAATTGGTCAATATTTACAACCAAGTAAAAAACATTTACCTGTAAAAGAATTTATCACTCCAGATCAATTTGCCAGATATGAAAAATTCGGACTAGAACTAGGTTTTCGCCACGTCGAAAGCGGTCCGTTAGTGCGTTCTTCCTACAAAGCGCAAAAACATATTCTTTAGTTTTAAATGTTGAATATTTTATCTTAAATGAATAAAAAAATACGAATTGCTATTAATGGTTTCGGAAGAATTGGTCGAAACTCGTTTCGATTACTTTTAAATCATCCCGAAATTGAAGTTGTTGCCATAAATGATATTGCCGACACAAAAACTATGGCTCACCTTATTAAATACGACAGTATTCATGGTGTGTTACCGTTTGTGGTAAGCAGTGACGAAAGTGGAATAATCGTTGATGGAAAACATTATTTATTTTTCCATGAGAAAAACATTTCAAACTTAAATTGGAAAGACTGTGACATAGATTATGTTATAGAATCTACCGGTAAATATAAAACGCACGAAGAAATAAATGCACATATTATTGCCGGAGCAAAAAAAGTCATTCTATCTGCACCTTCTGAAGTTGACACAATCAAAACTGTAGTTTTGGGTGTAAATGAAGGAATATTGGACGGAACTGAAACAATAATTTCTAATGCGAGTTGCACTACAAACAATGCAGCTCCTATGATTAAAATAATCGATGATCTTTGTGGTATTGAGCAAGCCTACATTACTACAATACATTCATTCACAACAGATCAAAGTCTGCACGATCAACCCCATAAAGATTTGCGCAGAGCCAGAGGTGCGAGCCAATCTATTGTTCCTACAACAACGGGCGCAGCAAAGGCATTAACTAAAATTTTCCCCAAATTACAAAACAAAATTGGTGGTTGCGGTATACGCGTTCCTGTTCCTGATGGATCATTAACCGACATTACATTTAATGTAAAACGTGCCGTTACTATTGAAGAGATTAATGAAGCATTTCAAAATGCAGCAAAAACTAGTTTAAAAGGAATTTTAGATTATACCGAAGACCCTATTGTATCTGTTGATATTATTGGAAA
This sequence comes from Flavobacterium sp. KMS, assembly GCF_000813005.1. Lineage (GTDB taxonomy): Bacteria > Bacteroidota > Bacteroidia > Flavobacteriales > Flavobacteriaceae > Flavobacterium. The sequence continues at coordinate 199,196 of NZ_JSYP01000004.1, forward strand.
TCCGAATTCGTGTTTATTTGATGCACAACTTACATCTGTAATCGATAAAATGGTAAAAGTTGTAGGTTGGTACGATAATGAAGTTGGGTATTCATCAAGATTAATTGATTTGATATTGCTAACGAAGGAAGTATAAACTACTAATAAAAAGTATTACAATACATGAAATATCTTTTTATCCTAATCAGTTTTTTCAGTTCATTTTTGTATTCCCAATTCAATCGGAATACAGATAGTGTTGTCTATTATGACCAACAGGCAAACTCTAGTCTTAAAGAAAACAAATACAGTCAGGCACAGCTTTTTACCGAAAAATCAATTCTATTTTGCCAAACAAACCACAAAATAGAAAACCAGGCCGACCAAACTTTTAAGCTTGGTAAAATTTACTACAATCAGAAAAAATATGATGAGGCTTTAATCAACTTCAACAAAAGTGTTGATTTATTAAAAGACAAACCTTTATCTATTACCAAAGCGCTTGCTCTTCATTATATTGGTATAACCAATACCGAAAGAGGAAAGCATAATCTTGCTCAAACGTATTTTGACAAGTCAAAATCTGTCTTCAAACAGCTAAATATCGTTGACTCAAGCCAAGCACTAACCCTTCAAAAAGGAATAGCTTTAAAGACTAATCATGAATATGATTTAGCAATCTCTACATTCAAAAAAATAACTGAATTACCAGATAGTAAAAATACTTTAAAAACAAAAACTGACGCTTACTATCAACTCGGACTTATCGAGAGTCATTTAAAAAGAAATGATTCTGCTATACATTATCTGGAAAAAGCATTAGCCTTAACCACAAAAAGCAATGACCTTAACCAGAAGGCAACTATATTATTAGCCATTAGCAAATATTATAAAAACCATCAGGATTATGACAGAGCTTACACTTATCTAGATGAACATTATCAATTAAAAAACTATATTTATAAATTAAAAAACTCAAAATCAGATTTTGATGATTTTAAAAAATTTAAAACTAAAGAGGTAATAAACTCAGCTATTCAGAAAGAGAAGAAAGACCTTGAAGATAAAAAAACATACAAGTATTCTAAATTAATAAGTATTCTTGCTATTGCTTTAATCTCTATTTTATCTCTTTTGAGTTTATCCCTTTACAAAAACAACATTATTCGAAATCAGAATAATATGCTTTTGAGAGAAAAAAATAATGAGTTAATTATCGCAAAGAATAAGGCCGAAAAAGCATCTAAAGCCAGATCTGAGTTTTTATCGACGGTAAGTCATGAATTACGAACTCCTCTTAATGCAATTAACGGAATTACACATTTATTAATAGAAGATAACCCTAAAAAATCACAGAAAAAATACTTAGAATCATTAAAGTTTTCGGGGAATTATTTGACTACATTTATTAATGAAATCCTAGAAATCAATAAAATAGATTCTAATAAGCTTGAAACCGAAAATATAAGTTTTAATCTAAAAGAATTATTAATAAACATACAAAGCTCTTTGAAGGAATTGGCTACAGCCAATAAAAATTATTTTAATCTAGATATCGATAAAAGTATTCCTGACAATTTAATTGGTGATCCAACAAAATTGTCTCAGATTATAATGAACCTGATTAATAATGCCTTAAAGTTTACAGCAAACGGACGTGTTAATGTGATTGTGAAATTACATTCATTAGAAGATGAAGCAGCAACTGTTTATTTTGAAATAGTTGATACTGGAATAGGAATTCCTGAAGACAAATTACAAACCGTTTTCGAAAGTTTTTCGCAAGGCTCTATAGAAGTTAACCGAAAATATGGAGGAACGGGTTTGGGACTCACGATTGTAAAAAAATTAACCGAAATGCTAGGTGGGGAAATCAATCTTAAAAGTGAAGTTGGTAAAGGTTCTACCTTTACTTTTAAACTAAAATTCCAAATAGATAACGAACCATTAGCTATTAAAGAAGAAACCAAATTGTACAACGACTACGAATTAAAAGACAAAAATATTCTGTTGATAGAAGACAACAGGATTAATCAAATGATTACTCGTAAAATGCTCGAGAATAAAGGTATAACCTGCGAGGTAATCGACAATGGAGAGGATGCGATTGAGTTATTAAAAATCAAACGATTTGATATGATTTTAATGGATGTGCATTTACCTGGAATAAATGGTACTACTGCCACTAAATATATTAGAGAATTTGATAAAATAACACCAATTATAGCTTTAACGGCTATTTCTCTAGATGAGAACAGGGAAATGTTATTATCATTCGGGATGAACGACGTAATAACAAAACCCTTTGTTCCTGATGAATTTTACAGCATTATCGCTAAATGTTTTAACGTAAGCGCTTAATACTCTAAAATCAAGTTTTTTATCAAAGCTCTTACTTTAGGCTCGGCCATTTTTGCTGCCTCAAGAACTTCATCATGCGAGATTGTATCTATACTTTCTTCGTTACCCATATCGGTAATTACAGAGATTCCAAAAGTTTCTACATCCATATGACGTGCAACGATAACTTCTGGCACAGTTGACATTCCTACGCAATCTGCTCCAAGAATTTTAACCATTTTATATTCAGCCAAAGTTTCAAAAGTTGGTCCTTGTAAACCAAAATAAATACCATCATGAATTTCAATATTCAATCTTGATGCAATTTCTTTGGTTTTAATAATCATTTTTCTAGAATAAGGCTCGCTCATATTTACAAATCGAGGTCCAAAACGGTCATCATTTTTACCACGCAAAGGATGCTCTGGTGCAAAATTAATATGATCTTTAATAATTACGATTGAACCTACTTTGTAAGCAGCATTTACTCCTCCTGAAGCATTAGAAACCATTAACTTGGTAACTCCCAAAAACTTCATTACTCGAACCGGAAAAGTAACTTCTTCCATAGTATATCCCTCATAAAAGTGAAAACGACCTTGCATCGCAACCACTTTTTTATCTCCAATAGTTCCAAAAACCAGAGCTCCTTTATGACCTTGAACTGTAGATACCGGAAAATTAGGGATTTCATTATAAGGTAATGTAAATTCTATTTCTATATCATTTGTAAAACCTCCTAAACCTGAACCTAAAATCACTCCATATTCTGGCGTGAACTGTGTTTTTGATTTTATATAACTAACTGTTTCCTGAACTTTTTCCCACATAATTTAAAATTGTTGTATCAAAATCATTTTGATAATTAATAAAAGTACTTTTTATCGGCAAATAAAATAATTGCGGCGCAATATTAGTGTCTTTTAAGCGAACATAATCCTTTTCGGTTGTAATAATTTTATGTTTTTTTGCTTTATTCGCAATCGTTGTAATATCCGTTTCTGTAAAGTGATGATGATCAGGGAATGTAAGACATTCATCGCCGTTAGATTTTAAAAACTTAAAAAATGGTACTGGCTTTGCAATTCCTGCCAAAAGTAATTTTGGTTCGTTTTTAATCTCTTCGATTGCTAATTTCCCAGTTTGAGAATAAATGCAATCATCATAATCAATATAAGTAAAGTATAATTCTTGTGATGGTTCTAATTTTAGCTTTCTACGAATATTTTGCTGCTCCGATTCCTGAAGATCAGAAGGACATTTGGTTATAATAACAATATTTGCTCTTTTTGCTCCACCCCTGCTCTCTCGTAAATTCCCAGTTGGCAACATCCAATCATCAGCATATAAATCACCATACGATGTAAGCAAAATATAAAATCCTGCTTTTACTTTTCGGTGTTGGAATGCATCATCAAGCAAAATAACCTGAGGCTTTTTAGGTTGCGAAAGTAATTTCTGGATTCCGTTTGTTCGGTTTGCATCTACTGCAACTTGAATATTTTTGAATTTTTGAAAAAACTGAAAAGGTTCATCTCCTAATATAACAGCATTAGAGGTTTCATCAGCAAGTACAAAACCTTCTGATTGTCTTTTATATCCACGACTAAGCGTAGCAACCTGATATGTATTTGATAATAATCGAATTAAATATTCTATTTGAGGTGTTTTTCCTGTTCCTCCAACGCTAAGATTACCAACTGCAATAATCGGAATATCAAATGATGTTGATTTTAAAACTCCTTTATCAAAAAGGAAATTCCGAATACTAGTGATGATTCCATATAAGATGGCAAATGGAAAGAGTAATTTTCGAAGTAAATTCATAATTTATTTATCAGAATAATGTCCCATGGCTGAAACTACATAAACAGTTACAATATCGTCTTCAACCCGATAAACTAATCGATCTTTCTGATTAATGCGTCTAGACCAATATCCTGTATATTCATATTTTAGTTGTTCAGGATTTCCAAAACCCTCGTATGGATTTTCCGTAAGATCGATTAAAATTTTAGCAATGTTTTTAATAGAAGTCTTATTCCCTGATTTTTTATGTTTTTCAATATCTTGATTTGCAACCTTCGTTACTTCAACCCTAAACTTCCCCATATATCATCTGGATTCAGCGTTGTAGTTTCGCCTTTTTTAATATTCTCTTCTGCTTTTTTAACCTTTTCAACAAATTCAGAACTATAAATACTCGGTTCTTCATTAACCTGTCCATAAGTTGGCTCAACGATCTCAATACCTTCAACACCTTTAAAAAAAGCTTCAAACATCGCCATAAATGCTTTTCCTGTCTTCGTTTGCTCGTTAATTTTTATTGTAGTCATGACCTATGATTTAGAATTACAAATATACGAAATACATATCATCGTTTAGATAATTTAAATTAGATACCTACTCCTTTAAATTAAATAAAGTATAATATTTTTCGTTAATTTGTTTCAGGTTTCAAGTTCCTATGCAAAACTTGAAACCTGAAACTTGAAACAAAAAGTAACAATGAAAATCAAAGAAATATTAGCAGTTCTCGAAGAGATGGCTCCTTTGGCTTACGCCGAAGATTTTGACAATGTCGGGCTTTTAGTTGGTGATTCATCTACAGAAGCTACAGGAGTTTTGGTTTGTCACGATGCGCTTGAAAATGTAATTGATGAAGCTATTGTCAAAAATTGCAACCTGGTTGTTTGTTTTCATCCAATTCTATTTTCTGGGATAAAAAAAATAACGGGGAAGAATTATGTAGAACGTGCTATTCTTAAAGCCATAAAAAATGATATTGCTATTTATGCCGTTCATACCGCATTAGACAATCACTCACAAGGTGTAAACAAAATATTTTGTGATGCTTTAGGTTTGATAAATACTACGGTTTTGATTCCGAAACAAAATTACATTCAGAAATTAGTAACTTATACTGTTCCTGATAATTCCGAGAAAGTCCGTAATGCTTTGTTTGAAGCTGGAGCAGGAAAAATTGGCAATTATGACAATTGCAGTTTCAACACCGAAGGTTTTTTTACTTTTAAAGGAAATGAGAATAGTAATCCTGTTATTGGAGAAAAAGAGAAATTACATACTGGGAATGAAATAAAGATCGAAGTTGTTTTTGAAAAACACTTGCAATCAAAAATTCTAAAAGCATTGTTTGCCAATCATATTTATGAGGAGGTTGCTTATGAAATTTATGATTTACAAAATGCACATCAAAACATAGGTTTAGGCATGATTGGAGAATTTGAAACTCCGATGAACGAAACAGACTTTTTACCATTTGTAAAAGAAAAAATGTTAGCAGATGGTATTAGACATTCTTCTTATACAGGCAAAAAAGTCCATAAAGTTGCTGTTCTTGGCGGATCTGGAAGTTTTGCCATAAAAAATGCAATTCAGGCTGGAGCCGATGCTTTTTTGACAGCCGATTTAAAATACCATCAGTTTTACGAAGCCGAAAATCGATTACTATTAGCCGATATTGGACATTTTGAAAGCGAACGCTATACAAAAAATTATATTGTTGATTATCTTCGGAAAAAAATCCTTAATTTTGCAATCATTTTATCAGAAGAAAATACAAATCCAGTTAAGTACTTATAGAATATGGCGAATACGAAAGAATTAAGTGTTGAGGACAAGTTAAGAGCAATTTACGATTTACAGCTAATTGACTCTAGAATTGACGAAATCAGAAACGTAAGAGGAGAACTTCCATTAGAAGTGGAAGATTTAGAAGATGAAGTTGCAGGTTTAGGCACACGTTCAGAAAAATTGAAAAGCGAACTAGAAATAGTTGAAGAGCAAATCAAGACTAGAAAAAATGCTATTGATGATCACAAAGAAGCCATCAAAAAGTACACAAAACAACAAGAATCAGTTCGTAACAATAGAGAATTTAACTCTTTGACTAAAGAAGTTGAATTTCAAGAATTAGAAATTCAATTAGCTGAAAAGCAAATCAAAGAAATGAAAGTTTCTATTGAGCATAAAAAAGAAGTAATCTCTGGTTTAAAAGAAAGACTAGAGTCTAAATCTTCTCATCTAAAACACAAAAAATCTGAATTGGATGCGATTATGGCAGAAACTCAAAAAGAAGAAATCTTCTTATCTGAGAAATCAGCTGAGTACGAAGTTTTAATCGAAGACCGTTTATTAGCGGCTTACAAACGAATCAGAACTAGTGTTCGTAATGGTTTAGCTGTAGTATCTATTGAAAGAGGTGCATCTGCAGGTTCTTTCTTTACTATTCCACCACAAACACAAGTAGAGATTGCCTCTAGAAAAAAAATCATCACTGATGAGCATTCTGGAAGAATCCTAGTTGATAGTGCATTAGCAGAAGAAGAAAAAGAGAAAATGGATTTATTATTTTCTAAATTCTAAATAATACAAAGCCTCGAAGTTCGGGGCTTTTTTTATATTAAAAATTACAATTTTGGGACTTAAAGAAGGTATTCGTTTCATAACATTAAAATCCGTTGGGCAATATATTAACTTTTTAAGTTATGTACGTCCAGAAAAAGCTGCGCAGATTTCATACGCCCTTTTTAGCCAACCAAGAGAAGGAAGATTAAGCAAAGAAAACTTACCAGAAATATTACAAGATACCAAAACTGAAACATTTCATCATAACGAGCACCATTTTCAGACTTATACTTGGGAAGGAAATGACACCAAAATATTACTCGTTCACGGATGGGAAAGCAATGCTTCGCGCTGGCAAAAAACACTCCCGTACTTACAACAATCAGGAAGCACCATTATTGCTATAGATGCACCTGCTCACGGACAAAGCAGTGGTATTGAATTCAACGTACCTCTTTATGCAGAATTCATTAACAAAGCAGTACAAAAATACCAACCTACAATTATAATTGGCCATTCTATAGGCGGAGCTGCTTGCGTGTATCACCAGCATTTATATCCAGATACCAGTATTAAAAAAATGGTTATTCTAGGTGCTCCATCAGATTTACAAACACTTATCAATAATTATATTTCCATGTTAAGCCTAAACGAAAAAATGGTCCCACTCTTAGAGAATCGTTTTGTAAATCGTTTCAACTTAAAACTGGAAGACTTCTCTGGAAAAAAATTCGCTTCAAATTTCACTGTCAAAGGATTAATTGCACACGATATCGAAGATAACGTAGTCGCTTTTGAAGAAGGAGAAAAAATAGCCAGCACTTGGAAAAATAGCCAATTTATAGCTACAAATGGTTTAGGCCACGGCATGCATGATGATGAGCTGTACCAAAAAGTAGTTGCGTTTTTGTTTTCTTAAAGGAGATTTTCTAAGGTTCTAAGGTTCTAAAAAAAAGCATTCTGCTTTTTTTTAGAAATTCATTAAAGATCTAATAATCTAATCCCGAAGCTTCGGGATAACAATCTAAGAAGTCTAAACAACTATTTTAAATTGTTTGTATAATTCTTTTTCTCCTTTTCCTGTAATAATTATTGCTCTGGAATTTTCAGTTTTTCGCAACCAATCATTGGCTATCATTTTATTCAATAATGACGTAGCTAGAGATCCTGACATGTGATTTTTTCTTTCGCTCCAATCAAGACATGGTTTCAAGAATAAACGCCTTTGTTTCCTAACCTCATCGACATTTATACCAAAATCTGAAAACCATTTTATCCCTTCGGAACCAATTTCAAAATCATTATTAGTATCAATAATTATATTTTGCTCTAATAAACTATTCGTTAAAGCCACACCTATTTTCCCCGCTAAATGATCATAACATGTTCTGCAATGTTTTATTGGCGGAAGCTTTTCTGTATTCTTTTTTCTCGAAACTTCTTGTGGAGGAATAAGGCTTGCCATCCCTTCGATAGCATAAGCAATTTCTTTGCTTGAAAATCGATAATATTTATGACGTCCTTGTTTTTCGACACAAAGCAAATCGGCATCTAATAACTTTCCTAAATGCATGCTTATATTTTGCGGCGATGTATTGGCTACAATTGCCAGTTCTGTAGCTGTAAATGCTTTTCCGTCGAGCAATGCCCACATAATTGATGCTCGGGTTGGATCACCAATTAATGTTGCAATTTTTATAAACTGTTCTTCCATTTTATGCAATCATAGTTAATTCTAAACTGAAGTATCTACGTGTAAAGTTAAATAACTTTGTTAAAAATCATAATCTATGTCACCTACTTTATTCTTTCAATCGGATATTAAAGATCCGTATGCAATATATAAAACAATGCTTGATGATCATCCTGTCTTTTGGGATGAGGCAAACCAAATTTGGGCAATTTATTCTCATGAATACTGCACAGAAATTCTAAATAGTCTCAACGTAAATATCCCAACTATTAATCCTAATAACGAACAGAAACTTAATGAATATGCTTTAAAAATCATCAATCATTTATCCCGATTATCAAACGGAACCCAACATGTCATTGCAAAAGAAACTGCAATGCTTTTATTTGCTAACATGAAATCAATTGACATTAATCAAATCATTGCCGAATTATTAGATAATGATTTAATCGAAAACAAAATAGATTGGGTTGATTCTGTTTGCAAAAAGCTTCCTGTTTTGGTTATTTTAAAAAGCTTTGGCTTTAGGCAAGATGATTGCAAATTCATTTCTGAAAAAATAGACCTTCTTGTAAAAATAATGCTGCCAAATAAATCTGCAGAACAGGTTCAGGCAATTAATGAAATTTCAGAAAATAGTTATTCAATGGTAAAAAAGCACTTATCAAGTCTTAGTTTTTATAAGCCTTTACTAGATAAAATATCCGAATCGCATACTATTTCTTTCGAGGAAACGATAACAATATCTGTAAGTAATTTAATTGGATTGTTGATTCAAAGTTACGATGCTTGCAGAGGTCTTTTGAGTAACTCTTTATTACAAATTATTAATACTCATAATCTAGTACCCAAAAACAATATTAATAAAACACAGATACAAAAATTAGTTATTGAAACCCTGCGCTTTGATCCACCAATTCATAATACAAGAAGAGTTGCAATTACGGATATTGTATTATATAAAACTATAATTAAAAAAAATGAAACCCTATTATTGGTTCTTGCAGCTGCAAATCGTGACCCAAAAAAATTCGATAATCCTTTAAGTTTTGATATCGAAAGAATCAATAATGATGAGAATCTTACCTTTGGGATTGGAGGTCATATGTGTCTGGCTAAATACTTTTCGATTCATCTTACAACCGAGGCTCTATTATATTTATTTAATAATTATAATACAATTGCAATTCTGGAAAGTAACATTCTGTACGAACCTATGATAAACGCCAGATTACCTAAAAACATCTGGATTTCGATTCAATAATTTAAATTAAACAACATGATAGCAGTAATTTTTGAAGTAATTCCTAACGAAGAAAAAAAACAAGAATATCTTGACATCGCCGCAAGCTTGCGTCCTGAGTTAGATAAAATCTCTGGTTTTATATCCATAGAACGATTTCAGAGTTTTAATGACCCTGGAAAAGTTTTGTCTTTGTCATTTTGGAAAGATGAAGAAAGCATCCAACAATGGAGAAATCTCGAAATGCACCGTAATGCTCAGTCTAAAGGGCGACAAGAAATTTTTAAAGATTACCATTTAAGAATTGCCGATGTAAAAAGGGATTACGGAATGTTTGACAGGAAAGAAACGCCAAAGGATAGTCCTTTTTAGGAGGTTCAAAGGGACAAAGTTGCAAAGAAACAAAGGTTCTGATCCCGAGGCTTCGGGACTGAGATTCTGAGGTTCTGAGGTTAAAAAAAAAGCAAAATGCTTTTTTTAAAGATTTCGAAAAATCTAAAATCTAAGAAGTCTAAAAGGTCTAACAATCTAAGATGTCTAAAATTAAAGATGTCTATTTTTTGATTACTTTTGCACTATGGAAGAAAATCTAAAACGCCTCAACAAATTCATTGGAGAAACTGGATATTGTTCTCGTCGTGAAGCTGATAAACTAATCGAAGAAGGACGTGTAACCATAAACGGAATTGTACCTGAAATGGGAACGAAAGTTTCACCTGATGACGAAGTACGCATAGACGGAAAGTTAATCGTAGAAAAACACGAAAAACCAGTTTATTTAGCTTTTAATAAACCTGCTGGAATTGAATGTACCACTAATCTGGAGGTTCGTAACAACATTGTAGATTACATTAATTATCCTAAACGTATTTTCCCAATTGGGAGATTGGATAAAGCCAGTGAAGGTTTAATATTTATGACCAATGATGGTGATATTGTAAACAAAATTCTGCGCGCAAGAAATAATCACGAAAAGGAATATACTGTAACTGTAAGTAAACCTATAACGGATCGCTTTATTGAGCGAATGGGAAATGGTGTCCCTATTCTTGATACAGTAACCAAAAAATGTAAAGTAGAGCAAATAAGCAAATACATCTTTAAGATTATTCTAACACAAGGTTTAAATCGTCAGATTAGAAGAATGGCGGAATATTTAGGCTATGAAGTTACTGCCTTAAAGCGTATTCGTATTATTAATATTTCTCTCGATGTTCCCGTAGGTCGCTACCGTGATTTAACAGATGCTGAAATTAAAGAATTGAATGAGCTTATTGAGCCTTCGAGTAAAACTGAGGAAGCAAGTTTACCTAAGATTGAAACTCCGAGAAGAAAAACTGAATTTATAAAAAGAGACGATCCTCGATTTAAGAAAAGAGGAAACTATTAAACTCTTGTACTTACAAATCTATATAACAAAGAAAGCCTGGAACTGAAATTCCAGGCTTTTCTTTTTCTACAATCTTATTTTTTACCAACAAGTAATGTTATTTTTATGATAATTGAATATTCAACTCCAATTACCTTAATATACATTTTTAAAAATTATTTATTTACTTTTCAGATCCGCTTCTTTTAAAATAGCTTCAAAATTTCACTATTCCAAAAAAACATTAAATCGGTGTTATTCCTGTAAGAACAGGATTTCCAGACAATGGATCATAAATCTCAACGAGAGCTTCATAAGGAAGTCCAGACGAAACAACTGTTGCATTACATTTAAAACGATAATTTGTTCCTGCCACAACCTGCGTTGAAACTGCAGTTGGATTATATTTCACTCCAAGCAAACCATTCATTGCTTTTCTGAATATTTGTAAATCTTCTGGGGTTGGAGTATGATAAAGTGTCCATCCTCCCAGTAGTGTCTCCGTATTATTTATTAGGGCATTATTTGACATAATTTCTATAGTTTAAATTACTTTAATTACTCTTATAATCTTCAGAAATCACTTTTAAAAAAAATTGATACTGAACTTTTTTTGAGTATTAAATCCTTGTTATTTTCACAACATGCGGGTCACCAACTAGTGGTTTAAAAATCTTCACTATAGCTTCATAAGCAATCTCTGAAGGCGGAATTGATGCAGTACATCTAAAACGATAGTTTATTCCTGCTACCACCTGTGTCGCAACTGCCGTAGGGATATATTTTACTCCAACATAACCTTCTAAGGCTTGTTTAAATAATAATAAATCCGCAGCTGTAGGTTTGCGAAAATCTGTCCATCCACCTAATATAGGCTCATGGTTTTCTAAGACTTGGGTTTGACTTGACATAATGTTATAATTTAATTGTTCTTGGTCCTACTCATAAGGCTTTTCGGAAACGCCACGTTTCTAAATAGAGCACGAAAACCCTATTTAATGAATTACTTGCCAGATAAATTATCAGGCAAATAAAAAGTCATGGAGAATTAAATTATGCTAGCTTTAATCAATTCCCTATAGTAAAACTATAGCACAATTAAATCTGTAAATAAGAAAATGTCATGAGAACGGAAATCATTGTCATGAAAAGTAAAAAAAGTAGTATGGGATTTTTCCCTAAAGTAAATAAGCAAAAAAACCTCCTCCATATAATATGAATGAGGTTTTAGTTGTAGAGAATTATATAAAGTAAGATTATCTCAATACGCGAAACTTTTTAACGAAATCTCTGTATTTCTCGCTTAGGACAACTTTGTGATTTCCTTTTAAAACAACGAGATTATCATTGACAATTATCTCTTCTATCTTGCTTAAATTTACAATATAGTTACGGTGTGTTTGACTAAATTTAGCCGGATCCAAAAACTGAATGATTTTGGTAAGAGATATTAAGATTACAAATTTTTCGACGTCTGTTATTATATTGCAATATCTGTCTTCAACTTCTATATAGACTATATCCTCAATTCTAACTTTTTTTAAAGCTTTATTTTTTTTGATAAAAAGATAGTCGTCACTTATAACGGTATCTTGTTCTTCGCTAACAAAAACATTGGTCTGACCATAAAACTTCTCTACTGCCATTTCTAAGGCATACAAGATTTCTAGTTCGTTAAATGGTTTTAATAAAAAACTAAATGGTTTGGTAAGTTTAGCTCTTTCAAAAATCTGACGATCTTTGGAACTTGTCAGGAAAACAAAAGGTTTTAAGCCATTAGGAACAATATTAATTGTTTCTGCAAAAGTAACTCCGTCTGGTTTTCCGTCTAAAAAAACATCTATTACTACAACATCTATCGCATTGTTATAAAACAACGCTAACGCTTCGTTATAAGTAGGTGCAATGCCCACAATATTATAATTATTAGCGGTAAGCACTTTTACAAGCGCATCGCTTTCTGCTGGAGTATCTTCGATAATAAGTACATTTATATTATCCATGATTTTTAAACTTTTGTAATACGATAATTATTTTAGTTCCAACATTTTCTTCACTCTCAATTTCTAATCTACCGCCATTTTTATAGATCATACTTTTGCATAATTGCATTCCTAATCCAGTTCCTATTGTATCATCATTTTTCTTTTTAGAAAGTAATGCTGTTTTTTTCAATAGTTCTTCCTGTGTAGAAGCGCTCATCCCTAATCCGGTATCTTCAACAACTAGATAACAAAAATCATCATCTGAATCTCGTGTATAAATCGAAATCTTGCCATTATCATTGGTAAACTTAATCGCATTATCTAATATATTACGAATAATTATTTTAAGCGAATCCATATCGGCAAATACGTAATCTGTAGTAGAAACTCTATTTTCAAAACTGATGTTTCTATTTATCATTAATGGCTTATAATTATATTCTACATGTTTTACAATTGTCGCCAAATGAAGCGATTCCTGAGAAAAATAGGTTTGTTTCGTTTGTAATAAAGCCCAATTAAGCAGATTGTCTAGCAAATTATAAGCTCCGTTAGCAATTGCACTATTATTATGTAGTTGTGTATCTAGCTCGGTATAATTCTTGGTCTCCAGATTCTCAATTAACTTGCTATTACTTGTTTTTAAAGCATTAACCGAAGATCGTAAATCATGACTCACTATAGAGAATAACTTATCTTTTGTAGCGTTTAATTTGTCTAACTCTTCTTTTTGAGCCAAGATAATTTTATTATTTTTTATTTTTTGCCTGTAAAAATATACCCCTGTCCCAAACAAGATTAGCAATAAAACTGAAGAAAACAACAAACTATTTCTCTCTGCTATTTTTATCTTATTCTCCGCTTCAAGTATATTTACCTCTTTTTGCTTTTGCTTTACTGCAAATTTCTTTTCTAAATCAGCAATTGCCCAAACTTTATTCTGATCGTTTAAAGAGTCTTTCCACTTTTCGTATTCTTTACGATAGATTAAAGCCAAAGGGAAATTTTTCCTATTTTCTTCTACTACCGCCATGTTCATTGCAGCAGTTTTTTTTATTCCAAATGATTTTACTTTTTTAGAAAGATGATACCCCTTTTCAAAATAAGGAATTGCCTGACTGTCTTTATATTGTTCATAATACAAAGTAGCAATATCCATATAAGACCCCACTAGTAATAAAGTATCTTTTTCTGTTTCTTGTAATCTGGCGCCTTTAAACAAATGTTCTTCGGCTTTATCAAATTCTTTAAGATGCAAATAACACAATCCTATATTATGTAAGACAGTACTTACTCCTAAATCATAAGTAGATACATTGGATAACTTTAGTATGCCTTCAAAATACTGTAAAGCACTTCTGAATTCATTTTGACTTAATGCAATTTCTCCTAGATTATTTTTTACTTTATAATTAAATTGAAAATTATTAGAGACTTTATTAAATTCTTTTTTAGCTTCATTAAGAAGTTTTTTTTCCTTGAAACTAATTCCTCTAAAATAATGGCAATAATCTTTAAGCTCAATACTTTTAGTTAGACTAATATGTTTCATAGAATAAACCAAGGTTGAATCCCAATTTTTTTCTATAAAAAACGATACCGCTTTATTAAAATTAATCTCTTCTTTAAACTTATTTGCTTTTATTTTAATTTCTACCTTAAGTAATTTCTTAATAGGTAATTCCTCTTGCGAAAAGATAAAAAATGAATTAAACAACAATATAAAAACAACAAGTAATTTAATCTTAATCATTTCTTTTAATTATATACTAAGGATTACAAATCAATATAAATAATTAAATCAACTATTATATTTTATTTATAATCCTTTTTAGATTAACACTTCTCAATTGAACAAAAGATTACTCAACAAGCAACAAACAATTATCCTCCAGACTGTACAGTAGTTTCTGTTCCTCTGGATGCAATTGGATCTATATCCCAAAGAAAAGTCTGGATTGTTTTTACTTTTGAAAAATCACCTATGAATGCATATGGATTTGCCTTAAATTTAAGTTCATGGACAGAGAATGTGCATGCATCCTGTTCAGGCATATTATAGGCTATAAAAAATTGCAATTGAGGATTTCCATCAATATCTATATAAGTATTTTGAAAAATATCATATTGAAAAACCTCATTCCTTCTATCTAAATCAACATAGGCAACAATATTTATAGAAAGCGTATCATTCTCTGCATTATAAAATGCTTCTACAAGTGGAGACAAAAGCCCTTTAGATTTTCTTTCAGGAAAAGTTACTTTTCCTATCTCAGGATTATTATTTTCAGAAAAAATTTTGGTTCCTGGAGGCATGGTAATTACTTCATTACCTTCAACGTTTAAATTTGTTGTACTCATAATTTTTAAAGTTAGTTAGTTTATAGGTTTGGGACCTATCAATGGTTAATAAATAAGGTTCGTAGAAATAAAATATTTGCCTAAAAATGCGGGATGAGCAACACTTTATTTCTATTTCAAATATAACAAACATTTTCTTAATAAGTTTTAATCATTAACAAATAACTAGTTAAAAACCTGCAGTTTATCTGATTTATTTACCTTTAATCAAAAAAAGCATACTGCTATCAATTAATTCTTACAAATTATATAACCGAAAACAAAGCATAAAAAAAGCCTTAAACAAAAGTTTAAGGCTTACTTATATCAATGAGTGAAATATATTATTTTCCAGCTCTCATTTTTCTTGCTAATAATGTATTTTTAAGCAACATAGCAATTGTCATAGGTCCTACTCCACCAGGAACTGGTGTTATAAAAGATGATTTCTTACTTACTTCAGCAAAATCAACATCTCCTGTAATTACATATCCTTTTGGATTTGTAGCATCTTCAACTCTAGTAATTCCTACGTCGATTACCACAACGCCATCTTTTACCATATGAGCTTTTAGGTAATTTGGAACTCCTAAAGCTGTAATAATGATATCAGCATTTTTAGTATATTCTTCGATATTCTTTGTTCTGCTATGTGTTAATGTCACTGTCGAATCTCCCGGATTTCCTTTACGACTCATTAAGATACTCATTGGTCGCCCTACAATATGGCTACGCCCAATAACAACAGTGTGTTTCCCTGCAGTTTCTACTTTGTAACGCTCTAATAATTGCATAATCCCGAATGGTGTCGCTGGAATAAAAGTATCCATCTCTAAAGCCATTTTTCCGAAGTTGGTAGGATGGAAACCATCTACATCCTTATCTGGATCTATTGCCATTAAAATCTTTTGTTCGCTGATATGTTTTGGCAAAGGCAACTGAACAATATATCCGTCTAGATTATCATCTTCGTTTAGTTCTTTAATTTTTGCCAATAACTCTACCTCTGTAATTGTTTCTGGTAAACTTACCAAAGTAGAATCAAAACCTATTTGTTGGCAAGATCTTACTTTACTACCTACGTAAGTTAAACTAGCCCCATCGTTACCCACAATCACAGCTGCCAAATGAGGTACTTTTCCTCCAGCATCTTTAATTGCTTGCACTTCTATTGCAATTTCGTTTTTAATATCCTCAGCTGTTTTTTTACCGTCTAGTAGTTGCATTTTTTTTAAAGGGTTTTTAAAGTTTAAGATTTAAAGTTTTTTCGGTTCTAAAACCTTAAATCAATTTAGTTGTGTTTATATTAAAAAGTTTAAGGTTTAAAATTTCAATTATCTTGAAACTTTAAACCTTACTTATTTTTTTATTATCTCGGCATTCCGCCTGGCATTCCTTTCATGCCTCCCATCATTTTCATTAAATTCTTTCCGCCTGGGCCTTGCATCATTTTCATCATTTTGCTCATTTGGTCGAATTGCTTCATCAGCTGATTTACTTGCTCGATTTTTGTTCCCGAACCTTTTGCAATTCTGGCTTTCCTTTTTACATCGATAACTGCTGGCTTGCTTCTTTCAAGTGGAGTCATCGAGTGTATGATTGCTTCAATATGCTTGAAGGCATCATCTTCGATTTCTACATCTTTCATAGCTTTAGAAGCACCTGGTATCATTCCTACCAAGTCTTTCATATTACCCATTTTCTTTACTTGCTGAATTTGTGACAAGAAATCATCAAAACCAAACTCGTTTTTAGCAATTTTCTTTTGGATTTTTCTTGCTTCTTCTTCATCAAATTGCTCTTGCGCTCTTTCTACCAACGACACAACATCACCCATACCAAGTATACGCTCTGCCATACGAATAGGATAGAACACATCGATTGCATCCATTTTCTCTCCTGTACCTACAAACTTAATTGGTTTGTTTACTACCGATTTAATAGAAATCGCAGCTCCTCCACGTGTATCACCATCTAATTTAGTAAGGATAACTCCGTCGAAGTTTAATATATCATTAAATGCTTTTGCAGTATTTACAGCATCCTGACCTGTCATGGCATCCACAACAAATAAAGTTTCTTGTGGCTGGATTGCTTTGTGAACACGTGCAATCTCATCCATCATTTCCTGATCTACGGCTAAACGTCCTGCTGTATCGACAATAACAACATTAAACCCATTAGCTTTAGCATGTTTAATTGCATTTTGTGCAATCTCTACAGGATTTTTATTTTCTGGTTCTGAGTAAACCTCAACACCTATTTGGTCTCCTACAACATGTAATTGGTTTATCGCCGCTGGACGGTAAATATCACACGCTACTAAAAGTGGTTTTTTATTCTTTTTTGTTTTTAAATAATTAGCAAGTTTACCAGAGAATGTAGTTTTCCCTGAACCTTGTAATCCCGACATTAAAATAACGCTTGGAGTACCAGACAAGTTTATCCCTGCTACATCACCACCCATTAATTCAGTAAGTTCGTCCTTTACTAACTTCACCAATAATTGTCCTGGCTGAAGTGTAGTTAAAACGTCTTGTCCAATTGCTTTTTCTTTTACTTTAGTTGTAAAATCTTTAGCAATTTTAAAGTTAACATCGGCATCAAGTAAGGCACGACGAACTTCTTTTAAGGTTTCGGCAACGTTTACTTCTGTAATCTTACCGTGTCCTTTTAATATATGGAAGGCTTTATCTAACTTATCACTTAAATTATCAAACATACTATTTTCTTTATTTGAAGTGCAAAGATAATCTAATTAGACATTTCAGGCAATTTTTATTTAACTGCATTTAACCGCAAAGTTCGCAAGGTTTTACGCAAAGATCGCAAGGCTTTTTTTTCGCACAATCCGGATAGTTATCAGGAGCGAAACAGCAAAAATTTTTGTTTCACGCAGATTAAAAAAGATTTAAGCCGATTTTTATAAACGTTTTAATCTTTGGCTTTAAATATTAACCGCAATGTGCACAAAGTTTTTCGCAAAGTCCGCGAATTTTTTTGTTTGCAA
>NZ_JSYP01000005.1 GCF_000813005.1 Flavobacterium sp. KMS
ATAAAGGTGTAGTACTTCTTCTGTGTTAGTACTAGAAACTATTTCAAAGTGTTCTACTAAAAAATCAGGCAGCATAAATTTTAAAAGGTCTATAGGAGTCATCTCAAATTCTTAGATTACAAAGTTCTTATTTTATTTTGACATTCCTCCCCAGGTTTTGTTCTTGATCCGCTATATCGGGAGAACAAAGACATAAAGTCAATTTTTTCTTTGTTGTATTTCCTTTTATTATTTTACAGTTTTATCTTTAAGTCTTGCCTTCCATATTTCGTCCCATTCGTTTCTCAAAATACTCAAAATTATTGCATCAATTCTGTTTCCCTTTTGATCAAAACTACGGCTTCTTAATATTCCCTCTTCTGTACAACCAACCCCTTTCATCGCATTTATACTTCGCATGTTTTTACTGTTTGCTCCAAGCCCAATCCTTACAATTCCTAATTTATCAAATGCAAAGTCGAACATTAAGTATTTGCAATTTTTGTTTATTCCTGTTCCTTGATATTTTTTTCCATACCAAGTATAACCAATTTCAATCGTGTTCATCTCCAAGACAATATTGTAAAATCTCGTACTCCCAACATATTCATTGGTTCTTTTATCAAAAATAATGAATGGATATTCTTTTTCCTTTTCTCTTTGACTGATAGCATTATCGATATATTTCAATAAATTTCCTTCTCCGTTTGCACCACCCATGTTAAACTCCCAAATTTCGGGTTCGTTAATTGAAAAGTCTAAAAGATATTTAAAATCGTCTGCTTTCAAAGGTCTTAAAAGTACCGTTTCATCTTCTAAAATATAATCCGTTTTGTAGTCAAATTTTATTTCGCTCATTTAAATTTTATGTTTTTTTTGGTTGTCTTTACGTTGTTTTTTAGCATTACCACCAACTCATTTATATCAGCCATAAAATAATTTGGCTTTTCCTGATGTAAATGATTAAGAATATTTTGAAAAACCACGAAGTTAACCATCTTAATAATTATAATTGTAATCCAGTTTAGCTATTATTAAGTAGACCAGAATAGTACAGTTCCAAGTTAAACTATCAGCGTTTTGTTTAATAATACATTATTTAATTACTATAAGTTTTTCAAATTAAAAAGAATAGATTTCTTGGAGCTGCATCCTTCACAGATTCTTCAAACCCTACAAGAAATGGTTCAGAACTAGGTTCAGAACAACCACCAAGATGCTCCAATAGAAATAATGGAGTTTTTTTTATATCTTATTTTTTTTTACTAGTAATTTACTGCGTGGACACCGATTGTAAATCCGCTCTATCAGGATTGTAAAAGCGTGCAATCGGATTTTGAATCAAAATAACTTTAAACCAAAAAAGTAGCATCACAGCGATGCTACTTTTTTATAGGTGTTGAATTAAAAATAGTTACTTCTGTAAATAAATAAAAATTATTCATTAATTACAAAAGATGTTTTATTCTGTTACATAAACAGGTCCTACTTGGATACATTCTTCTTTTTTATTTTTTTTGTTTACTAGGATTACTGTGTAACTATCAAACAAATTCATAACTTTAAGTTCGCTCAGTCTTTTTTTATCATACTCATTATACAATTTTGAAGATTGAGCAAATTCTTTAAAGCAAACAATTTTCTTAGGTTTAATATTATTTATAATTTTAAATTCTTTAAAATAAATTGCACCATACTTTATATCATTATTATCCTTAATAATGTATTGCTTTAAATCATATTTGGACTCATAAATATACTTACCATCTAATTTAAAAAAAAGAGTATCTTTTGTTTGTTCTTGAGCCTTTAAAATTACAGAAGAAAATAAAGCTATTAAAATAAAGACAACTATTTTCATTTTTTTAAAATTTTATGTATCACAAAATGCATTGACACTCCTATATATTTTATCATAATTAGCAATTATTCAATAGCATACATTGGTTCTACTTCAACATATTTCTTTCCCCCAAAAGCTTCCTCAACCAGAACTAAAACATAATTATTAAAATATCCATAAAGTTCATAATCATTTAATTTTACTTTTTTGTTATCATCATAAAACTTTGACGAACGTACAAATTTTTCGAGACTAAATATTTCTTTGGGTTTTAAACCATTTAATATTCTAATTGTTTCAAAATAAATTCCCCCATTAGTAGTATCATGTCCATCTTTAAGTAAAAAGGTTTTTGATTCATCTTTTGGTCGATACACGTAACTATTATCTAATTTAAAATAAAGAGTATCCTTTATTTTATTGTTAACAGCATTTTCTCCTTTACCAATTGGATAATAAGAATAATATTCTAAATATCTAGGTTGGATAAATTCATTCCCATTTACAAAGTATATTATGTACTTCTCAGTCAACGAATCTTTCAGCTTCCATTTGTCTACCATTTCGTTATGTTTTCCATCAAAATAGAACTTCCGATTTTCAATATACTTCTTTATTGATAGGATTTTTTTCGGCTTTAAATCTTTTGTTAAGAAACCATCCCCAACAAAAAAAATATAACCATTTGTTTTAGTATGCTTCATCTGTTCCTTTTCAAATTCTATCCTTTCAGCGTAAATTTGCTTTGAAAGATTTGGAGTTATTGTGGGTGATATGGTATAATATTTATCTATATTAAAAAAAAGAGTGTCTTTTTTTCTTTCCTGTGCTTTTAGACCAGAAATAGAAAAAAGTATTAATATAAAAAGTGAAATATATTTTTTCATAGTTGAGTAATTTTATAAGGCAATAACTTAAATTATATGGAGATTCCAATACATTTTCCTAAATTCACAACCTTCTTTAATTGTTTTGTTATGGACAAGGAACTAATTTACTTAAAAGCGGAACTCTACTGGCAAGCTTCTCTATTGCTGCTTTCTTATCAGCTGATAAATCTGTCCAAGCTTTTACGTTGTTATCTCTTAAACCTCCCCAAGCCAACGCCTCATAAAAAGCATCACTTGGTACCTCTCCATAATAATTAATGTATTTATTATAGTCATCAGTAAGCACATTTTTATGAAATTCTTTTAAAGCATCTCTCATGCTATTTAGATACATTGAAGCAATAGTATTGTGTTGATTTCCATAAGCTTCGTATGTTGTTTTAAAATCCAACTTTTCTTGATTAGTCCCTGTTGTAGTGTTTAATTTTCTAAAAATATCTGCATGTATATATTCGTGCAAAATAGTTCTAGCAGCATCAAGTGCAGAATTTTCGTTTGTCTTAGCTATACTTATTTCTATAATTATTGTTTTATTAATTGGAGGAAGTGTTCTACCATTAAGTTCTTTAGTTTTTGTTTCATCTGAAAACACTTTATCTTTAGAAACAATTTTAATATCAAATTCAGATTTACCAACAAAATTAGATAATAATTTTTGCACAAAAGAATTTCCGTTTTTATTTAATAAAGCATTCAGACACTTAGCTTTTTCTGTAAGTTCATCAATAATTTGCACTGGTGTTGGAGCTGTAATACCACCGCTACCACCTCCTCCGCCAGGTGAGGTAAAACCGCCTGGACTTGTTCCGCCAGTCACTGGAGTACGGGGTCCAAAATATGAACCAGGAGTTCCCACAGGAGGAGTCGAAGTGTTTTTGGGAGGGATATTTACATTTCTTAATTGCACTGGGTCACCTAAACCTCCGGGACCTTGTTGACAACCTTCATCAGTACATGGAAGAATAGCTGGAGCTTTACCTGTTGTGTTTTTATCAACCGAAATTACTGCTACAATTCCATTTTCAACAACTTGATTATTTTTAAATCTAGATGCTCTTACAAAGCCCATTTTTAGATCCCATGCAGCCATGTAACCATTGAAATTTCCTTCTTCAATTGTTTGACTACCTGACGGAACATTTTTATCGGGATATATCTCGAACAATAATGCCTTGAAATTACCTGCACCCAATTTATAAAGATATAATTTCTGTGACCAAATTTCTTCTTTATCTTCTTTTAATTTAATAACAGGCACAATAATAGTCTCTGTTCCATCTTCTGATTTCGTAATCTTTGCTTCGGTCCAGTTGTATTCTAAATTCTGAAATAATTCATAATTTATACCATTAGATTCGTATTGATCAAACCATGTTTTCACCACTAGAATACTTTTACCCTGAGGTGTTTGTTCATCAATTACCAACTTTTCGGTTTCACAACCGAGTACGATAAGAACAAAGCAGCACAGTAATGCTTGTGTAATTCTTTGCAATTTATTTTTCATAACATTTAAAATTACCTTTTTCACTTTGCATAATGCAAGCAGAAAAGGATTTATTAGTCCTTATACTTTTAAGGTGATTAATATTTTGTTAAAACAACGTTTTGATTGCTAATATATAGTTTTTTTATTACAAAACAAATCAACTATTTTTTAAATTTCATAATATTGTAAGTTTTCATCATCAAACTTGCAATATAATTAGGTCAAAGCTTTAAGACGCACTGTGTTTACAAACTAATCTTTTATATTTTTAGTCCTACTGTGTAATCACAGATTCCAAATCCGCTGAATCAGGATTCGTAACAACCATTTTATTAATTTCATCCAGAAATTCTATTTCATCCATAGGAAGCAATTGCGTAACTACTTTTAATATTAATGCAACATCTATAGAAGAATCTTTGGCTGTCTTTGAAATTCCAATCGCTTCATGATCTAATGCCAGAATGCATAATTTTAGCATATTAGAAATAGCGTATGAAAGCTCACAGTAATTCGACACGCTGATTTCTGCGGTATAACTATCCTTTTTATTATTTATGGGCTTTATTGTCGTGAAATATCTAGCGATTAATCGCTTAAAGTCGTCAGAGTTTTTAATTTCTTGTGCTCCCATAATTTTGTTTTTTACACGTTAAACAATTACTTATATTCTCTATTTTTGTTTATTACACGCAAGGAAAGACGACTTAGTACTGTATCGAACCATTATGAATTGTATCTTACCAAGTGGCACTTGTTTTTTACCAAAATCAGTTTTTTAAAAGAATTTTAAATATCTTTGAACTATGAGCACAGCAACAAAACCAAAACATATAGGCCGAAATATTAGCCGAATTAGAGAGCTACGTGGTATGAAACAAGAGGCTTTGGCTACTGCAATTGGAGTAAGCCAACAATCTATATCTAATATTGAAGGAAGTGAAACAATAGAAGATGTTATTTTAGAAAAAATTTCTAATGCCTTAAATGTATCTTCTGAAGGCATAAAAGAATTTAGCGAAGAAACAGTTTTTAATATTATCAACAATACATTTACTGACAGCAGCTCAAACAATAATAATTATTTATGTTCAATTAATCCATTAGAAAAAATTCTAGAATTATACGAACGTTTACTCCAATCTGAAAAAGAAAAGATTGAATATTTAGAGAAATTATTAAAAGGAAAATAAACCTTTTAAAACCACAAAAACTCCATTATTACTAATGGAGTTTTTTTATGTCATTGTTCTATATCTATTGCGAGTGCAGATTGCAAATTCTCACAATCCAGATCAATTACTACTTTCCTTTATAAATCTTTTCGACCTTAGTATTCATATTACCTCTTATTAAAGTTACAGAACTAAGCTTTCCGTCACTGAAATCTAATTTTAACAAGTTAGGATAATCTATAATTTTAAATAGTCCATTTTTAAGATATACCAACTCATTATCATTTTTTCCTTTAAAATGATCCAATAACATAGATTCAACATAAAGGCGATTATTCTTTTCTACAATTTTAGTTTCCACTCCCTGCGCGTAAAGAAAATCATCATAAGTTCCGATTAGTTTTTCTTTTAGACTTGAAGGCATTTCCTGAATTTCCTCATTAGATGTTTTTCCATTCCAGTTCATCAAAGTCAGAAGCTTTCTTTGAGTTTGCCCCATCACAGGAAAACGATTCTTTTTTTCACCATTGGTTAAAAACACAAAGCCGTTTCCATCTGTCATCGTAGCAAAAACACTACCTCCTACTCCTGTATTAGAACCATTACATATAAACCAATCATAGTTATTATAACCAAAAGACTTTTGCCATCCATAACTCCAGCCGCCAACAGCATCTTTTAAAGCAGTCACTTCTGTTACTTTTTTTGCAACATTATGAGAAATCACTTTATTGTTTTTATTTCGCAACGCATTTTGCATCTCGATAGCAAGTTTAGCCAAATCTGTTGGCGTAGACCACATTCCTGATGCTCCAACCTGTGGAGTGATTGGCAAACCTGTTCTAATAACCTTTTCATTTTCATCATGAACGAGTGCTACATTTGTAGGGAATCCTTTTTCATCAGGTTGTATCATTGTAGTATTTTTTAATCCAAGAGGAGAGAATATATATGTTGCAGCAAGTTCTGCAATAGGCTTATTAAAAGTATCTTCTAATGCCATCTGAACAATTACATAACCACCACCACTATATGACCAACCTGTCCCTGGCGTAAACAAGAAATCAATTTCTTTATCATATCGTGGAATCTTTCCTAAAAGACTTTGTTTTATTGTTGGGATTGTATCACCTTCATAGTAATCTGCAAATCCACTTTGGGTAGTACCAGCTGTATGATTAAGAAATTGTCTCCAGGTTGGACTGTTATTCTCAGTAAACTTACTTTTTGGCAAATGCCAGCGTTTTAAATAACCATCTATTGGATCATCTAGCTTAATCAATCCTTTTTCTTCAAGTATAAAACAAAGAAGCGCTGTAATTGGTTTTGAAATTGAAGCGTTAGAAAAAGCAGTGTTTTTATCTATTTTCTCCTGAGAGTTTATTGATTTAACACCAAATTCATTTGTATATACAATCTCGTAGTTCTCAAAAACAACAAGACTAAATCCCGCAAGTTTATATTTTTCCAGTTGCGGATTAATATTCAAACTATCTGTCAGAAAACTATAATCTTTTTGTTTTGATAATACTTTCTTGTTTGTTTGACAGTTACTTATTTGACAATTTAAAATTGTTACTATAAGAATTAGGAAGTAAATAGTAGTTTTCATTGTATCGTGATTTTTGGTTAAAAATTTATTTCGATACAAAGATGTGGTGGAAATTAACGCTATGCGACCGAATAAAAATAGTCGGACACATTTGTTTCTAAAAATAAGTACGAATAATTAAAACTACGCGTACGAATAATTACAAACAACTAAATTACAATGCTTTGCGATAATCTGTAGGCGTAAAACCTGTATGTTTTTTAAAAGCTGTATTAAAAGAAGATTTAGAATTAAAACCTACATCATACAAAATTTCTAGAACGGTCACCTTACTTTTTGTAACATCTTTTAAAATGTCCATAGCACTTTCTATACGATAGGTATTAATGAAATCGTAAAAATGCTGTTCTAATTTATGATTAATTAAAAGTGAGAGATCCCTAACAGGAATTGCAATACCCTTAGAAACATCCTGAATTGTTAAGGAGGGATTTAGAAACGGCTTTTCTTCGGCCATATATTGCTGCAATTTTAATAAATCTTCATTGTATTCTTTTTCACTTACAGCTAATTGTGCATTATTTTTTTCTTCTAAAACAATATCCGAAACCAGTTTTAATCTTGAATCAATACTCCTGAATAAACCAGGATTATTCAATGCTTTAAATAAGTACCAACAAACAACAAATAAGTGAAGTACGAGAAGACCACTTTTTATCCAGTCAGAGATATAGAAATAATCAGAGAACTTGAAGATATTTTTTAAAAGAGCAACCGAATACAAAATAGTCAGTACAACTGTAAACTGAAATAGCCAATTATAGGAACTAATACTTGTACCTGCACAATTTTCGAGATATAGTTTTTTTGCTTTTCTTAAAACCATAAAAACAGCAATAATATATACAATTAACTGAACATGAATAAGAACATGATTGAACTGTATTTCAACCATACTTCTATAGTTTTGAATAAAATTAATTTTAGAAGCAACATCTACTGTATAAAAGCGAGGTATCAAAATTGCATTTGCAATTACAAATGGAAGCGTATGCAATAAGTGTTTAGGTTTTAGCCTAAAATCTGAATAACAAACAGATAACACATATAGATAAAAAACAGGAATTTGCAAGAAAACAAATAAACTTCTTAACATTCCAAAATTTGAAGGTCTATCAATTATTAAGTTAAATAAAGTTTGACTGGTATCTATCGCTGATAATATTAAAAAAGTAGCAAAAAGATAATTACTTATCTTATGATTTGTCTTAACTGCAAACAAAAAAAATGCAAGAAATAATGAAATAAACAAGGAAACTATCGTTACAATAATTAATAAATCAATCTTACCCATTTATATTATTAAGGTTTAAATATATATTCTTATAATTAACACACAAAACAGCCAAACTATCTCGATCTAAATATGCCTTTACGCAATAATTTAACTTTTTTTGAGCGAATATAAGAAATATTATCACTCCAATTCATCCCTTTTTTCTAAATAGAAATAGAAATATTTTCTCCGTATTATTTCATTATTTTATTCTCTAAACCTCTAAAAAAGTGGTTCACAAACAATCACTTAAAAAATTAATAACGTTTTACGATCTTAATTTTTTATTTTAATACCCACATTTCACTCCCTCCAGTCGGAAAATAAATCTTATTATCTTCTACAATTGGTGTTGAAATTCCGTAATAAAATTGTTGAACAAAATTTATTTTCCCTGCTTTAATATTTAAAGAATATAAATTCCGATTCATAGTTCCAAAATAAATATTCCCTTTAAAGCTTATAATCTTACTTTCAACTTGATCATTTTTTAAATCTAATACCCAATTTGTTTTTCCGTTTTCAATATTCACAGAAACAACTTTACTATCATACGTACTTAAAATTATACTTTTGCTTGCAACGCAAGGTTCATAAAACACATCGCAGTTAAAAGATTCTGACCAAATTTCGTTTCCAGTCTCATAATCCAACATCAAAATTTCCCCTTGTTTGAAATCTTTATTAAGACAAACTAAAAGTCCTTTTTCTGTTTTAATCTGGTTTAAGTTTGAATATTTTTTATATTTGTTTTCCCAAATATTTTTTCCGCTTTTGTTATCGATTGCTAAAAGTTTAGCGTCATGTTCTGACAAACCTAAATATACCCTATTTTCAAAAAATTCAGGTTCGTTTGTTTCGGTAATATTTGAATCTTTAGGCAAATACCAAACCACTTTACCATCTTTTTTATTTAGTTTACTAAATCCGTTTCCTTGAACTGAGCCATAAATATAGTTGCCATTCTCAGCCAAATCCTTTCTTAAATTCATCTCGCCATTAACTTGCCATTTTAACTTTCCTAAAGAATCAAAACAACTTAATTCAGCGTTATAATCCGCTAAAAACAAATCTTGACCATCTATTAATGGTTTATAAAACGGATTATAGTCCGATTTAAATTTCAATTTTACTTTAGCATTTTCTAAATTTACAGCATAGAAATTCCTATGTAAATCTCCGAAATACAACATTTTATTTTTTACTACTAATGTTGTCGGAGTCCAATCAAACGGCTTGTTTCGCCATAACAATTTTACATATTTCTTATTATCATCAACTACAGTCTCCCTATCTTTTTTACAAGCAAAAAGACAAATTAAAAAAACAAATATTACAACATTTCTTATTTTCATTCTTATTGTGTTTTTTAACAAAAACCTCATTAACTTATACATCAACAACATTAAAAAAGAATTTTATCATTTCGGCTTTTAGACCACTAAAAACCATAAACAAAACTCTACTATCAGCGAATATATGAAATATCTTTATCACAAGTATTTCAAATTAACACATACAACCTAGAAGAACTTTTACAACAATCAAATCAATTAAAATGAATAAATCAATCCATTTATTTGCCATTACTGGAGGTCCCGGATGCGGCAAAACAACTATTATCGAAGAATTAAAAAAAAGAGGTTATAATTGTGTAGACGAAGTGGCTCGTGAAATAATTAAGGAACAAGTACAATCAAATGGAAATGCTTTGCCTTGGGCAGACAAAGAAAAATTTACATTATTAATGCTGGAACACTCGATTGAAACCTATATAAAAAACAAAGACAATGCTTTAATCACTTTTTTTGATCGAGGAATTCCAGACACTTTAGCGTACGCAAATTTAATTGGTTTAAAACCTCCTCCAGAACTTACAGAGGCTGTTAAAAAATACCAGTATAATCCGATTGTATTTATCCTGCCTCCTTGGGAAGAAATTTACCTAACAGATACCGAACGTAAACAATTTTTTCAAGAAGCAATAGACACCTATAAAGCAATAAAAAACACCTATAATGGTTGTGGTTACCAATTAATAGAAGTCCCAAAATTAGGAACAAAGGAAAGAGTCAATTTTATCTTATCGACTATAGAAAATAAATAGTCTACTTTCAACCAATATCTATTTTACCAATAAAAGAACTTTATCATCATAATTAGAATTACACCAAGTATGTTTTTCTATAACTGCTTTAGGAACTTCTATATTTTTTATGTTATTATCTTCAAATCCGAATTTATTATAGAAATTGCTTAGCTTTTCAAATGGCAAACACCAAATATTTTTATCTTTCTTTTGATTCTTATCAATAAGAAATTCAATTATTTTTTCTGCGATTTTAAGTCCTCTAAACTCTTCAAAAACAAACATTCCTCCAAGTTCACAATTAGCATCATCAATATTTACAATTCTTCCCAGGCCACATTTTGCATCACCCATTTCTGCTATAGCAATGATTTCATTTTCAAAATTTGAATGCACAAAATCAATTTCTGAATATTTAGAATTTATCCAATCTATTTCATCTTTGTTTGCTAATCTAATCACAATCTTATCCATCACTTAAATTATATTATTTTTAATTTATAACATCTCAAAATCAAAGCTGTATTTTATCTAGTCAAAAATTCTTCGACCTGTCCAAAATTATGCATACAAGACTTTCGAAACATACAAAATCCCCTTAGCTAGCAACCACAATAAAGCTGCCATCCCGAGAAATCCCCATGCCCATGATCCGTTTCTTCTTTTCCAACTAAAGTAAAATGTTGGAATCTCCCAATATTTAATAACAATAAAAATGCATGTTCCGACTAATGACACCCAAATCATTTCACCCGATTTAATACTAAAACCATAAAACAAAACAGATAAAAAGAAAAGAACTGTGATAAATTGTAAGTAAAAATAATTTTTATAATTATGGCTGTAATTAACCTTTACAGATAAAATTAAAAACGACAGAACCAACAGCGAAGTCAATGCAGTTATAATATACGATAACGCAGCGTTTGATTGCCACAAAAACACGACATCTATAAACAAAGCCAAAACCGTACAAGTTACAAGAGAATAAATACTTCTTTCTATATAAACATCTTTATAAGGTATTAAAACAGGATACATATATTTTTCCAGCAATCGCCAAACAGGAAAAGCATAAATTGCAGCAAGACCAGACACAACAACTTCATAATTATAAAACACATCCTCGGGTACTTTATACAATACATACAAAATAGCAACCGTAACAATAATAGCAGGAAGGCAAATTGTTTTTACCACTTCCCACCTATCTTGTTCCCAAAAATTACTCTTTATTTTATAGATGTACCCACGAACAAGATACTTTTTAGTAAATAATGCCGTAGATTGACTCCACAATAAAAAGAACCCAACATGTATAACAACTGTACGCAGTACCATATCTTCTACACTACATCCCAGAACAACACAAACTGCACCAATCAACAACAATTCATACGTTAACAAAACTTCCGAAAACAACACTTTAAACAAAGGTTCAAATTGCTTTATAAGCATTCTGATAATAGCTCCCCAATAATTACGCAACAAACCTATTACTGCACACACCGCAATAAATGCCGCTAAGTACAACATCCAATTCGTAAATGATTGTGCTTGCATCCATAATTCGATAGCAGAGTTTTTTATTGGAGTATATAAAACATGAGAATTAACAAATATTTCATTAGCTAACTCATCTCTTATACTATCATTTATGGCAGGAAACTGACTTTTGTATTTTTCCCAATACACATTGGCATCAGAACCATTTTTCTGTAAAATAGCAAATTCATATAAAATTCTTTTTTGTGATTCATCAAGTGATACAATTTGATTTGCAATATGACCAGATACAGTTTTCGCATACACAGTAACACAAAAAAATAATAGAAGTAATAATATTCTTTTCAAAACTAAAATAGATTTATCTAATCAAAAGTAGTAATAATAAAACTATCCAGAACTAGGACAAAAAACTTTAAGAATGCAATTTCGTAGATTTTCGCATTAATTTAGTAAATCTTAAAACCTAAATTAAGGAGACACAAACCACAAATTGATTATAACCAACAGCCTAAAAACGAAAAACCCGTTTGCCTTGGCAAACGGGTTTTATAATAATATAGAATCTTAGTTATTATGCTTCGAATGGAAGTATAGAAACGTATGATTTATTATCTCTTTTCTTTTGGAACTTTACAACTCCATCTACTCTTGCGTGTAGAGTGTGATCTTTACTAATGTAAACGTTTTCACCTGGATTATGTTTTGAACCTCTTTGTCTAACGATGATGTTCCCAGCAATAGCAGCTTGACCTCCAAAAATCTTAACGCCTAAACGTTTTGATTCTGATTCTCTACCATTCTTCGAACTACCGACACCTTTCTTGTGAGCCATGACGTATGAGTTTAAATATTGTTATTATTCTTTAGTAGCTTCTTTTTTTGCTTTTGGAGCTGCTTTTTTCGCTTTAGGAGCTTCTACTTCTTCAGTAGCTACTTCTTCTGCTACAACCGCTTTTTTAGCCGCTGCTTTTTTAGTTCCTCCTGCTGCAGTAATACCTTCAATTACAATTTGAGTAAGATATTGTCTGTGACCATTTCTCTTTTTGTAACCTTTTCTTCTTTTCTTTTTGAAAACGATTACTTTGTCTCCTTTTAAGTGTTGTAACACTTTAGCTTCTACTGAAGCACCTTCTATAGCTGGGGCGCCTAAAGTTACATTCCCATTATCATCTAATAAAAGAACTTTGTCAAAAGAAACTTTTGAACCTTCTTCATTAGCTAATCTGTGAACGAAAACCTTTAAGTCTTTGCTTACTTTAAATTGTTGCCCTGCTATCTCTACGATTGCATACATACCAAATTGATTTATTGATTTTTAAGGTTGCAAATATACAATTAATAATTTACTGTGCAATTTCTTAAAGTAAAATTATTCTATGTTCTTTAATTCCTGTTTTTCAAGACTTTTCAAATAGTTAAAAATCACTATTGTAGTAAAATACTGTTAAACATTCATCAAAAGATAAGCCATTTTCTAAATCCTAATTAAAAAAAGTTATTTTTGGTGTAACTATTTTAATTAATCATTACTAATTAATTGTAATTGAAAAAATTATTAACCTCTATGAAAAAACCATTAATTATGCTAAGCGCAGCACTTATGTTAGGTGGAGTAGCTTCGGCTCAAAAAGTAGCTTTTGAAGAATACGATTTAGATAACGGCATGCACGTTATTCTACACAATGATCCTTCTGCACCAGTTGTCATAACCTCAGTAATGTATCATGTAGGATCAAAAGACGAAACTCCGGACAGAACAGGTTTTGCACACTTTTTTGAACACCTATTATTTGAAGGAACCGAAAATATAAAACGCGGTGAATGGATGAAAATTGTAACTGCCAATGGTGGAACCAATAATGCCAACACTTCAGACGACAGAACGTATTATTATGAAGTTTTCCCTTCTAACAATCTTGAATTAGCAATATGGATGGAATCTGAAAGATTAATGCATCCTGTAATAAACAAAATTGGGGTTGATACCCAAAATGAAGTTGTTAAAGAAGAGAAAAGAACCCGTTATGACAACCAACCTTACGGAAATATTCTTCCAGAGGTAAAGAAAAACATGTTCAAAAATCATCCTTATCGCTGGACAACAATTGGCTCCATGAAAGATTTAGATGCAGCAACTCTTGAAGAATTTAAAGCTTTCAACAAAAAATTCTATACTCCAAACAATGCCGTTTTAGTAATTGCTGGAGATTTTGATAAAGCCAAAACAAAAGAGTGGGTTCAGAAATATTTTGGACCAATCCCAAAAGGACAATCATTACAAAAACAAACTTACACAGAAGAGCCAATAACTCAACCTATCAAAGCAACTTACGAAGATCCTAACATCCAAATTCCGATGTTGATTGCGTCTTACAGAACTCCATCTATGAAAACCAGAGATGCAAGAGTTCTAGATTTAATATCTTCTTATTTAAGTGATGGAAAAAGTTCAAAACTATACAAGAAAATAGTTGACGACAAAAAAATGGCTTTACAAATTGGAGCAGTTGGTTTTAGCCAGGAAGATTATGGTATGTACATTTTATATGGATTACCTATGAATCCTTACACATCTGCTGATTTATTAAAAGAAATTGATGAAGAAATTATAAAACTTCAAACCAACTTAATTTCTGAGAAAGATTACGAAAAACTACAAAACAAGTTCGACAATAATTATGTTAACTCTAACTCAAGCGTAGAAGGAATTGCCGAAAATTTAGCTAGTTATTACCTACTTTATGGCGATGTAAATCTTATAAATACCGAAATCGACCTCTACCACTCTATCACTAGAGAAGAAATTAGAGATGTTGCAAAAAAATATCTGAATCCTAATCAACGTTTAATTTTAGACTACGTTCCTAGCACAAAGGCACAAAATTAAGACTCTTAGAATCATGAAAAAAAGACAAATTATTTTAATCCTTTTATTCGTAACAGGAATTATGCAAGCACAAGATCGCCCGCAACCAAAACCAGGAAACTCACCCGTAGTAAACATAAAAAAACCACAAACCTTTGTTTTAGCAAATGGTATGAAAGTTTTAGTTGTCGAAAATCACAAACTACCAAGAGTGAGTTTTAATTTAACACTAGACAACGCTCCTTTTGTAGAAGGAAACAAAAAAGGAGTAGACGAACTAACAAGTAGCTTAATTGGTAACGGAACCAAAAAAACAACCAAAGAAGCTTTTAACGAAGAAATAGATTTTTACGGAGCAAGCATCAACTTTAGTTCACAAGGTGCTTTTGCTAGTTCGCTTTCTAAATATTCAGGGAGAATCCTTGAGCTTTTAGCCGAAGGTGCATTACAACCTAATTTTACCCAAGCGGAATTTGATAAGGAAAAAGCAAAAATATTAGAAGGCCTTAAAGCCGATGAAAAAAGCGTTCCCGCAATCGAAGGCAGAGTTGTTGATGCATTAGCATTTGGAAAAAATCATCCTTCGGGAGAATTTATTACCGAGCAAACTATAAAAAATGTAACTCTTGCTGACGTTGAAACTAATTACAGAAATCACTTTGTTCCCGAAAACGCTTATTTGGTAGTTATTGGAGATATAAAATTCAAAGAAACTAAAGCCGCTGTAGAAAAGCTTTTTGGAAAATGGGAGAAAAGAACACAACCAAAAGAAACCTATCCTAATCCTGTAAACGTTTCTAATCTTCAAATTAATTTTGTTGATGTTCCAAATGCGGTACAATCAGAGATAGCATTAGTGAATACTGTAAATTTAAAAATGGGTGATCCTGACTTTTTCCCAGCAGTAATAGCAAATCAAATTTTAGGTGGTGATTTTAACAGCTACTTAAACATGAATTTACGTGAAGCTCACGGATGGACTTATGGTGCTAGCTCAGGCTTAGGCAGCGGAAAATACACAACTAAATTTAAAGCTGCTTCTGCAGTTAGAAACGCTGTAACTGATAGTGCCGTAACTGAATTTGTAAAAGAGATAAAAAGAATCCGAGCTGAAAAAGTTTCAGATGAAATCTTAAAAACTGTTAAAGCTGGATATATTGGTAGATTTGTAATGCAAGTCGAAAAACCACAAGCTGTTGCCAGATACGCATTGAATATCGAAACAGAAAATCTTCCTGCAGATTTTTATGAGAAATACATCCAAAACATCAATAATGTAACTGCCGATGAAGTACTTCGAGTAGCCAACAAATATTTCTTAATTGACAATATGAGAATTGTAATTACAGGAAAAGGCTCTGAGGTTATTCCTGGCTTAGAAAAACTAAATATTCCTATCAGCTATTTTGATAAATATGCTAATCCAGTAGAAAAACCAATATTAAAAAAAGAAGTTCCTGCCGGAGTAACTGCTAAAACTGTTTTTAGTGATTACATAAAAGCTATTGGTGGAGAAAAAGCCGTTGCCTCTGTAAAAACAATTGCAATGCTAGGATCAACTACAATTCCTCAGGCTCCTTCCCCATTAAGCTTCACTTCTAAGATGGATGCAAAAGGAAAAATGATGGTTTCGCTTGCTATGGGACCTATGAATTTAATGAAACAAGTTGTTAACGAAAAAGGAGCTTACATCGAGCAACAAGGACAACGAAAAAATCTTGAAGGAAAAGACCTTACAGACATGAAAGCTAGTGCGGTTCCGTTTGAAGAATTACAACTTTCTAAAAAAGAAGGACTAACTATAGATCATATCGAGCCTATTAATAACAGTGATGCTTATGCGATAAAAGACGGTAAAACAACTTATTTCTATGATACAAAATCTGGATTAAAAGTTGCTGAATCTAAAATAGCCGAACAAGCTGGGCAGACCGTTACACAAACCACCAATTTTGGCGATTATAAAGAAGTAAAAGGAGTTAAAGTTCCTTTTAATATCGTTCAAAATGTAGGTTTTGAACTAAACATCAAAATGTCTGAAGTAAAAATCAACGAAGGAGTTTCTGATGCTGATTTTCTTTAGAAGGTTCTAAGGCGCAGAGGCTCAAAGTGACAAAGGTTCTGATCCCGAAGCGTCGGGACTGAGATTCTGAGTTGCTAAGGCTCTAAGATTTTAAAGGCTTTGTCAAAGTTTACACTTTGACAAAGCTTTTTTTTATGCAGTTTTTTTGTGAGACTGAGCATAACTGAAGCCCGCAATCTTGTCATAGCCCCGATAGAAGTGGAAATCCTTTTGTGGCGGTCCCGAGGCTTCGGGAGCCATAAAAGATTGCAACGGATAGCGGGATTAGCTTCTAAAAATAACAGAAACCTAAATAACATTTCACAAACAAATTTTACTTCTTCGCCGACAGATAAACCCCTATTAAAACAATAAACGCGCCCAAAAGCTGAATTGGTGTAAGTAGTTCATTATCCAGAAATCCCCAAAAGAAAGCTACTATAGGAATTAAATACGTTACTGAAGTTGCAAATACTGGCGATGACATTTGTATCAATTTAAAAAACAAAACATTCGCAATTCCTGTTCCTACTACTCCAAGGATAATTATATACAAAATTGAATTCTGTACTTTATCATCATACATTACTTCACCAAAGCCTGTAAAACTCAAAATTACAATTGCAGGAATCAATAATACTGCAAAGTTCCCTGTAGTAATACTCAGCGAACTTAAATCAGACAAATACCTCTTAATCAAGTTTACATTTATTGCATAACAAAGCGAAGCTATCACAACTAAAATAGCATAGTAATAGTTTTGCTCCGGATGACTCATTGCTCCATTAAAAACCAAAAGCAAACATCCTATTAAACCAATAAAAACACCAAAGATTTGTCGCCTTTGAAACTGAATTCTAAAAATAACAGCTCCAATTACCAATGTATTTAATGGTGTAAGCGAATTTAATATTGCCGTAATCGAGCTATCAATTTCAGTTTCGGCAATGGCAAAAAGATAAGCAGGCGTAAAAGTTCCAAAAACAGAAGTCAATGCAATATACTTCCATTGCCCTAGCGGAATTTTAGCCAGACTCTTAAAACCAACCAAAAACAAAAATAAGGATGCAAAAATAATTCGCAATGAACCCAATTGAATTGCGGTTAAACCAACAAGTCCCTTTTTTATCAATATAAAAGAACTTCCCCAAACCAAGGCCAATACTGTTAAGTAAACCCACTTCAATTGTCTTGAATCCATAATAGTTGTTTTACTGCAAAATTGTAATAAATTTATGAATTCCTCACTCGTTTTTTATTAATTTTGCAAACAAATCCTGTTGTAAACTATTAAAACAAAACAATATGAAAATCGTAAAATCAATCGCAGCTTTAGCAATTGCAAGCCTTTTGTTTATAAGCTGTAAAAAGAATGAAACAGAAGAAATTAAGCCAGTAGCTACAACTGAAGCAGCTGCTCCAAAAGTACATAAAGAAATTGCTGCTCAAAATGTGCAAACTGCAAGTTTTAATATCGAAGGAATGACTTGTGCAATGGGATGCGCTAAAACTATCGAAAGCGAATTATCTGACTTAGATGGCGTACAAGAAGCAAAAGTAGATTTTGACAAAAAAACTGCTACTGTAACTTTTGACAAAACTATTCAAAACCCAGAAAACTTAACTAAAATAGTTCAGGCTACTGGAGACGGAAAAACATATAAAGTTTCGAATATGAAATCGTAATTCCAACGATTTTTTACCACAAAAAAAAAGAGCATTCGTAACGAATGCTCTTTTTTTTATAGTTCTATTTTTCTCTACTTCCACTTAATGGTTTCCATTAAATGCTGCATATCATTTTTAATATAACTCGCAGCTGGCATTATCGAATCAAAATTAGGCTTAGCATAAAAGTAAACCGAACCTGTTACAAAGTGCTTAATACTGTCTGTGATGTAAAATTGAGAGTTTGTAGCCGCATTTCCATCAACTTGATAAAACATACCGTATAATTTTTTATCAGGGTTTAAATAAGGCTGTTCTAATATATCATCAGCTTTTATAACATGCTCATACGTTAACTTTTGAGCATCTTTCAATAATTTATTAATATCACCATTTACTGGTTTATACGTAAGATAAATAGTTGCTTTCATTTTTGGATACGAAATCGTGAATCCACAATCCTTTTCCCCTTTTATAACAGCTTCTGCATTCATTTCAAAAGCAAATGGACATTGATTTTCAAAATTCACATATTTAGCTTCCGCGTAGTCCAACCTTAAATAACTCGCCGGTTTAGGCACAACATCGTCTTTACAACTAAATACAGTTATCGTCATTATAAAAAGTACGATTATGGCAATTGATTTTTTAAGCATTTTATTATTCTATTGTTACTTTTATTTGTTTTATTCTTTTGCTATCTACAGCTTCTATTGTAAAAGTACAGTTCTGGAAAGTAATTTTTTGATTCTTCTTCGGAAAGTTCCCTATAATCTCCAAAATAAAACCACCTAATGTTTCAGCTTCTCCTTTTTGTATCTCAAACAAATCCTCATTAACATCAATGATTCTGTAAAAATCTTTTAAATTTATTTTTCCTTCAAACAAGTAATTCTTATCATCTATCTGAGAGAAATTAATATGTTCATCATCAAATTCATCACTAATATCTCCTACTATTTCTTCGATTACATCTTCTAAAGAAACTAATCCCGAAGTTCCACCATACTCATCAACAACAATTGCTAAATGGCTTTTCATACTCTGAAAATCCTTTAATAAGTTATCTAACTTTTTATTTTCTGGCACAAAAAATGGTTCTCGTATAAGCGTAACCCAATCAAAATCTTTTTGATCTATATAAGGAAGCAAATCTTTAACAAACAAAACTCCTTCGATCTGATCAATATTATCACGATAAACCGGAATTCTAGAATATCCTTTTTCGATTATTTTAGGATAGATAGCCGCAAAAGGCTCTGAAATTTCTAATGCAAAAATATCAATTCTAGGACTCATTACTTGTTTTGTATCGGTATTTCCGAAAGAAACAATTCCTTCTAATATTTTTTGTTCTTCTGTTGATGTATCATCAGAATCCGTAAGCTCTAATGCCTGAGACAACTGACCTACCGAAAAACTAGTTTTTTGTTTCCCTAATTTGTTATGCAAATAAATAGTTGCGGAACGCATTGGTAGACTTATCGGAGAAAGCAATTTATCCAGTATAGCTATTGGATATGCAACTCGTTGTGCAAATTTAAGATTATTACGACTCGCATATACCTTAGGCAAAATCTCGCCAAACAATAATATTAAAGATGTAACCAGGATTACCTCTAGAATGAATTTTAAAACCGGAGAAATAACTGCGTCAAAAATATCTCTACCTACAAAAGAGAACAAAATAACAACTCCAATATTAATGAAGTTATTGGCTACGAGCAATGTCGCTAAAAGTTTTTTGGGTTTATCCAAAAGATTAGAAATGATTCTTCCTTTGGACACGTTTTCTTGTAATGCTTCGTCTATCTCTTTTTGAGACAGCGAAAAAAGTGCTACTTCGGCACCAGAAACAATGGCCGAACAAAAAAGTAAAATAAAAATTCCAACAAAACCAACAATCAGGTTGGTATCTAAGGCGCTTGCAACGTATAAACTGGGCTCTGGGTCCAAATTAAAAAGAATTAGTTAAACAATCAAAATGGCAAATCATTTATAGGTAAGCCATCATTTGAAGCATCAAAGTTAGTGTTTTTTGATGATTCTGAAGGAGGATTTTGTTTCTGGTTCTCTGTCTCTTTTTTAGTAGTTAAGAAAGTGAACTCAGTTACCTGAATCTCGGTTGTATGCTTTGTCGAACCATCTTCGGCTTGCCATTGACGGGACTTTATTCGACCTTCGATATAAATTTTATCTCCTTTAGATAAATATTTTTCACAGATTTCTGCGGCTTTATTCCGAACCACCAAGTTATGCCACTCTGTAGAAGTGATTTTCTCATTGGTCGTTTTATTTATATAAACCTCATTAGTTGCTAATTGAAATCGCCCAATGCAATTTCCGCCATCAAAATAATGCATTTTTACATCGTCACCTAAATGACCTATTAACATCACTTTATTTAATGTTCCGTTCATGGTTTATTATAGTATTTCTATCAAAGATACATTTTTTTAGAAACTTATTTATTCTGATTCGATAAAATTATGAATCACAATCGGAAATGGATATGTTTTTAAATCCTGAGCATTAATCCCATTTACAATCGTCTCTTTTAACTTTATCTTCCAAAATTTGATATACAAATGCTGGTGCGACAACTTATGAATTATACTTTTCGGATTACACTCTTCTATACCTATAATAGAATACTCCCTGAAAAAGTCTTCCTGAACACACATCGAAACAAAATCAAAATCTTTTTCGGCATCCGTTTCTAACAGCGGGAACTCATACAGATTATGCCAAATTCCTTTAGCAGTTCGTTTTTGCAAAACCGTATTACCCAATTCATCCTCTACAACCAGATAATTAAAATATCTATTAGTTACTTTTAGTTTTTTAGATTTTACCGGCAACTCACTTACTTTCTTCTTTTGCAAAGCCACACAACTATCATCAAAGATACAAATGGAGCAATCCGGACTTTTAGGCACACATTGTAATGCTCCAAACTCCATTATAGCCTGATTAAAAATTGCGGGATTATCTTTTGGCATTAGCTCATAAGCCAGAGCTGCAAATTCTTTTCTAGCCGAAGCTGCTGCAATATCAGTTTCTATATCGAAGTAACGTGATAAAACTCGAAATACATTTCCGTCGACAACAGGAACAGCTTCATTATAAGAAAATGATGCAATTGCCGCTGCCGTATATTCCCCTACTCCTTTTAGTTTTAATAAATCATTATAGCTCCCAGGGAAGACTCCATTTAATTCATTAGCGATAAATTGTGCTGTTTGATGTAAATTTCTTGCACGAGAATAGTACCCTAATCCCTGCCAAAGTTTCAAAACTTGCTCTTCATCGGCTTTAGCTAAATCAAAAACAGTAGGAAATGCTTTTGTAAAAGACAAAAAATAAGGCATTCCTTGGGCTACTCTTGTCTGTTGAAGCATTATTTCTGATAGCCAAATGGGGTAAGAATCAGTGGTATTACGCCATGGCAAATCGCGTTTATTTTGTAAATACCATTTTATCAATTGTTTAGAAAAACTCATCATTAAATATTAGACAACAAAAGTAAAAGTTTATGTAATTAAAATTTAACGAATTAGCTTGAATATTTGTTTTTTTAATTCCTATATTTGCAAACTCAAAAAATAGTATACCATTATAAATAGGAAAGAAAATGACGAAAGCAGATATCGTAGCGAAAATTTCAGAAAAATTAGGTCTTGAAAAAGGTGACGTTCAAGCAACTGTAGAGACTTTTATGAATGAAGTAAAAACTTCATTAGAAACTGGAGACAATGTTTATTTAAGAGGGTTTGGTAGTTTTATTGTAAAAACCAGAGCTGAAAAAACTGGAAGAAACATTTCTAAAAACACCACTATTAAAATTCCAGCACACAACATTCCTGCGTTTAAACCTGCAAAAGTTTTTGTAGAAGGAGTAAAAATCAATAACGAAGCAAAATAATACTATTAATTAATCATAAAATCGATAAGATATGCCAAGTGGTAAAAAAAGAAAGAGACATAAGGTAGCAACGCACAAACGTAAAAAAAGAGCGAGAGCTAACCGCCACAAAAAGAAAAAGTAGTTTTAAACTACTTTTTTCTTTTTAAACGTTCATTGAAATTTGGGAAATTTCAAAAATTCCAAAAATTAAAATCCAAAATCCAAAAATTGAGAAATTAATCTTGATTCTATTGGAATTTGGAATTTTAAAATTGAGATTTAAGTTTCCCTCCCGGGTTCAATACCTGTTAAAAATATTGTTTAATCCATCCTAACAATTCAGTTATGAGTTATACGTTATGAGTTTAAGAGTTGCAAAAACTATGAACTGAAAACTGTTAATTGAAAACTAAAAAGTTCGGATAAAAATTTACAAATGAATAAAGAATTAATCATTAGATCAAGTTCTGATTTCGTAGATTTTGCCTTATTAAAAGATGGAAAACTAATTGAATTACACAAGGAAGAAGAGAAAAGCAATTTTCAAGTTGGTGATATTTTTATAGCCAAAATACGAAAACCAGTTGCTGGACTTAATGCTGCTTTTGTAAATGTAGGCTTCGAAAAAGATGCCTTTTTACATTATCACGATTTAGGACCTAACTTAGCTTCCCAACTGAAATTCATAAAACTTGTAAGCGCAGGTAAATTAAAAGATTTCTCCCTAAAAACCTTTCAGTTTGAAAAAGAGATTGATAAAGACGGCACCATTACTGATATTTTAAGTGCTAATCAATCTGTTTTAGTACAAGTCGTAAAAGAACCAATATCTACTAAAGGTCCAAGAATTAGTGCAGAACTATCTTTGGCTGGACGTTTTATTGTTTTAGTTCCTTTTTCTGACCGTGTCTCTATTTCACAAAAAATAGAAGATAAAAAAGAAAAGGATCGCTTAAAAAAACTTGTATTATCGATCAAACCTAAAGGATTTGGTGTTATTGTTCGTACAGTAGCCGAAGGCAAAAACGTAGCCGAATTAGAAAAAGATTTGCAGAACCTGCTTAGCAGATGGACTGCAATGTGTAAAAAATTACCAACTGCTCATCATCCATCCAAAGTATTAGGAGAACTCAATAGAGCTTCTTCAATATTAAGAGATGTATTTAATGATACCTTTAGTGGTATTCAAATTGATGATGAAGAGTTGTACCATCAAACGAAGGATTATCTGCAAGAAATTGCACCTTCAAAACAATCGATTGTTAAGTTTTATCAATCAAATGATACTCCAATTTTCGAGAAATACAATATAGAGAGACAAATCAAAACTTCATTTGGTAGAACCGTTTCTATGAGTAAAGGGGCTTATCTTATTATCGAACACACTGAAGCTTTACACGTTATAGACGTAAATAGCGGAAACCGTTCTAATAAGGCCACTAATCAAGAAGACACAGCCATGGAAGTTAATATGATTGCCGCCGCTGAAATTGCCAGACAATTACGTTTGCGCGATATGGGTGGAATAATCGTAGTTGATTTTATTGATATGTCTAATCCTGAAAACAGGAAAGTCTTGTTCGACTTCTTGCGAGAAGAAATGAGCGACGATAAAGCAAAACATAAAATCTTACCCCCTAGCAAATTTGGATTAGTCCAGATTACAAGACAAAGAGTAAGACCCGAAGTAAACATTAAAACTAGAGAAGAAGATCCTAACAATGAAAATGGCGAAATTGAAGCGCCAATTTTAATCATTGATAAAATATCATCTGATTTAGACAGACTTTTAAAAACCCACAAAAAAGTTGTGCTTAACACACATCCATTTGTGGCAGCTTACCTCTGTAAAGGTTTTCCATCAATACGTTCAAAATGGTTTTTTGAACATAAAAAATGGGTGAAAATCATACCTCGTGACGCTTACACGTATTTAGAATATCATTTCTATGATAAAGATGGAAATGTTATTAAAGAATAAAACAAGAAACCGCCTTTCGTCCCGATAACTATCGGGAGACTGGCGGTTTTTTTGTGCTTATAAATTAAACCAAAAAACAGTTAACAAACCCAGCAAGTTAAAGTGTTTTCTTATATTTGATTCGATTTAAAATAATAAAATCAACTGAAAATGCTTTCAACAAAACACTTATATATTTCCTCAAAGAAGATAAACAT
Organism: Flavobacterium sp. KMS; assembly: GCF_000813005.1. Classification (GTDB taxonomy): domain Bacteria; phylum Bacteroidota; class Bacteroidia; order Flavobacteriales; family Flavobacteriaceae; genus Flavobacterium. The sequence continues at coordinate 24,544 of NZ_JSYP01000005.1, forward strand.
ATACCATCTTCTAATCCTTTTTGTTTTATTCACATCCAAAATATCAGCTCAAAATGACACTATCTTTTTTGATTCGAATTGGAAAAAATCAAACAAAGAAGCTGCTATTTATTACAGAATCAAACCGATAAAAATAAAAACAAAAAGTGCAGTTGGCTACAAAATAGCAAATACTGACTCGCTTTATGTAATCAATGATTACTATTTAAAAAGCAACAAAATACAGTTTCAAGGATATTCCAAAGACTCTGAAGGCGAATACTTAGTGGGCAATGCAAAATGGTATGATGAAAACGACAACAAATCCGACACAAGAGAATTCAATTACAAACCAAACAACAACACGCCCGGATTTAGAATTCCCGAGTGGCCAATCCTTTATCTTGGCTATTCGATTGCAACCAAGAGCCAATTTACTGGCGGATTAGAATTTTGCTTAGATTGTAAAGAAGAAAACAAACTGTTTCTGGGTGCAGGATATGGAATTACAAGTTATGATGGCAAATATTACGGTTTGCCAGACATACATTTATCATATAACATTCAGAAATCTATTTTTATAAAAGCTGGTGGATCAGATAAAAGTGCTTACGCATTAGCAGGTCTTACTTTTTTAAATATGATTGATTTAGGTTTTGGATATTCAGCTCCTTTTGACAAAGAAAAAAACCCTGTAATTAAAGGTTTTACTTTTGGAATCACTTTTAGATTTACCAATAACAAAAATGTTTATGGTCGTTTAAGAATGTTTTAATCCTATTTATTCCCGCACTACCTCAACTCTTCGTCTAATTTCATTTCCTAATTCATCTACAACTGTAACATAATGGAATCCGGCAGTCATTACAATAGGTTTTTCATGAAAAACTTTAGTAACGCCTTTGTACACATTATCTACATACCAAAACAACTGACTTTCTCTTTGTGAATATGCCACTTTAAAAATCACTGGCTGTATTTCGCTATTAAAATTTTTGGTCAAATAGATTTTGCTATTGGCTTTAGGATAAATAAAATCCATTGCAGCAGTTTGTGTCCCAACGCAATTATCTCTAAATGGCGGCAATGGCATGTATTCTATATGCTTGCTTTTATAATACCAAGCCATTACAGGAGGTAAAACAAACCAATTTTTCACAACCATATTCTCAATACTCTCGCAACTACTATTTACCTGAAATTTTTCTGTTTGATCCAAATGTACTGTTTTGTGATACGGACAAATAGAAGTCGTTTTTCCTTTTCGGGCAACCCATTGTTTTATTTTAGGACAACCATCTTTAGCCAAGTGTCCGCTTAAACGACAAACCTCAACCTCATCTAAATCTCCATAAGGTGTTGTAAACCATTTTTGCTTTGGTAATAAATTAAATACATCAAATAAAATTGGTGCAGCGCTTGTAACCCCTGTTAAAGTTGGTCTTCCCTCACCTGTTGCATTTCCTACCCAAACTCCGACTACATATCTGGAATTTGTTCCTATTGCCCAAGCATCGCGATTACCAAAGCTTGTCCCTGTTTTCCAAGCTATTTTAAGCGAACTATCATAAAATTTCCAAGCTTCATCTCCTTCTGGTCTATTTACCTCTTCCATGGCGTTATACGTTAACCAAATTGACCCCGCGCCTAAGATGTTCTTCTGCGTACTTTCGTCGCCAAAATCAGACTCAAAATCGTTTTCATAATTTAGTTCAGTAAATTCGTTTGTTCGATATTTACCGTTGCTTTTATTAAAATAATTTATTGTCGAGGACATACTCGCATAACTACGACATAAATCCCATAAATTACTTTCGGCTCCGCCAAGAATAAGCGACAATCCATAATGATCTGGCGGTTTGGAAATATTTCTTAATTTGAATTTTTGCAGTTCTTCATAAAACTTATTTACTCCAAAATCCTGCAACATAAGCACTGAAGGAATATTAAGCGAACGCGATAAAGCACGGTGAGCCGGAACAGCTCCATCGAATGTCAGATTAAAATTCTGAGGTGTATAACCCGCAATTTGAGTTGGTACATCTGCAACCAGAGTATTGGGTAATATCTCACCATCATCGAGCATTGCTGCATATAATAATGGTTTTAAAATACTTCCTGTACTTCTTGGTGCATCTATAATATCAACATCTTTTTGATGATCTCCATCTGTTGGAGAATTCCCTACATAACTTATCACATTTCTGTTAGAAACATCAATTACTAAAATTGCCAGATTATTAACTTCATTCTGCTTGTATTGATTGTAATAATATTTTGCGATTTGGTTTACTCTATTTTGCAAAGCAAACTCAACAGTAGTTTTTACTCTCGTTCCCTCTTGATTTTTAGCCACGCGCTGTAATAAATGTGGCGCTATTTGTGGCAAATCATAAGGCTTTTTAGGCAAAGGTTCTTCTATCGAGAGTTCATAGGTTTGCTTATCAATAATACCTTCCTGGTTAAGCTTACGCAAAAGGCGATTCCGTTTCTCTAATAATTTAATTTGATTCTTTCCTGGATAAATTAAACTCGGCGCATTTGGCAAAACCGCCAAAGTTGCATTTTCTGCCCATGATAATTGATTGGATTTTACTCCAAAATATCTCCATGAAGCCATTTCTAATCCAACAACATTTCCTCCAAAAGGAGCGTGAGCTGCATATAACTCTAAAATTTCATCTTTAGAATACCCTAACTCCAATCTTGTTGCAAGAATAACCTCGACTAGTTTTTCAAAATAAGTTCTACCTTTTCCTTTTCTTGATAATCGGATAACTTGCTGTGTAAGCGTACTTCCTCCCCTTACAACTTTACCTGCTTTCCTGTTTTGCTTAATTGCATTGACCATTGCAACAGGATTAAATCCGGGATGTTTATAGAAATATTCGTCTTCAAAATATACTATACATTTCTTGAATTTATCCGGGACACTATCTTGCGCAGGAAAACGCCATTGTCCGTCACGTGCAATCTTCGCCCCTAATAATTCTCCTTCCTTACTCTCAATAACTGTAGAATAGGGTTCTTGAAATAATGTTCGTGGCAACGAAAAATAATAAATCACCACTAACAAAAATGCTAGTAGTGATTTTATTTTATTCTGTTTAATCCAATTTATAATGCGTTGAAGGAACGCTTTTAATTTATTTTTCAACGTAGTAATTTATTTAACCGCAAAGTTCGTAAAGTTTTTTTTGCTCGCAGATTTAGCTGATTCTGCAGATTTTTTCTATCTGCCATGTTAAATCTGTGAGAAACTTTACTTCACCACCTCAACCCAAAATCTGTGCGAATCAGTTTAATCCGTACAATCCGTGGTCCATTTTTTATTTGACAACCTCTACCCAAAATCCTTTTGTTCTCGCTAAGAATGTATTATCATACATTGCTTCGCATTGTAATCCTGGCAAGTAATAATTACCAAGATAAGATGCATTCAATAGGATTTTAAAGACTTTGGTTTCACCGGCTTTTAATCCGAAATAGAAATTTGTTCTATCATCACGAATATCGATATAATCGGCAACATTATTGGTTGCATCTCCATAATCGGTGAAACGTGTATTTACAATTTCGAATCCTGAAGGTAGAATTTGTGATAATGCTACATTTTCTACACGCTCATTTCTTTGGTTTCTAACAGTTACCTCAGCAATAAACTCCGTTCCTTGCGTAATTTTAGAAACATTAATTACTCCGCCTTTTCTGTTTTTGAACACTATACCAGCAGATACATCACTCTGAACTACATTTTCTTGTCCTATTGGTAAAATTCCAGTATTTAATACTCGAACATAAATGGTGTTCTTTTTATTATTTTTTAAAGTGATACTATTTGTACCAGTTTTAACTACTAAGCTTCTGTCAGCAACTGTTTTTGAAGTTTTTATAACCTGGCTTTTTCCGTCTTTGCTAAACTGTACATCTATTCCTTTAACACCATTGTTCAATGAGAATTTAGACATTGCGTACAACGAATAAGCGGTAGTTTGCGTGCTCATCCATCGATCACTTGCCATACTTTTAGCCAGTTTTGTAGCCATCGTAAATGCTTTTTGTTTCTGCCCTAATAATAACATTGTTTCCAGAGCCATCGCACGATTTCTATCGCTTGAACCATAGTAGTAATAATTATAACTAGACGATTCGTCATCGATTGTACTACTTAATAACAAACTCGAAGCAGCACTTTTTTGCCCAGCTAAAACATACGCTGCAGCCAATCGTAATTTACTTTCGTTAGAGATTCCCTTGGTTTCACGTAATCTGTTCATCGAAGACAAATCTGAAGAACCTGATAAAGCCAATGTGTACAAACGATACGCTTGCGCCATATCATTCCCGTAACGTGGTTCAAATCGCCATTGTTTTGCTTCTCTTTGTTGATAAGAAAGCCATTTTGATTTAAAATTAATTGGTAAAACATATCCTTTCTTCTCTGCTTCGATCATAAAATGTCCTGCGTATGAACTTCCCCAATCATCGGCAATTGAATTTCCTTGCCAGTATGAAAGTCCACCGTTTGGTAATTGAAAACTTCCTAATCTAGTAATTCCTGCTGTAACATTCTTTTGGATAAGTTGTTGGCGTGTTGCATCAATATCGGCAACATCATTTAAGAATAATTGCGGAAATACCGATGAAGTTGTTTGCTCTACACATCCATGTGGATACTGAATAAGAAACTGTAAACGTCCGTTTAAGTTAATCGTTGGCATCGATGACACTTCCAGTTTCGCTTTATTACTTCCCGAAACTCCGAATGTTTTCCACACAATTGTCTTAGAACTATTAGGCTCTAAAATAACATCTGTAAAAGTATTCGTTACAGGATTTGGATTCGTCATATCTATTTCGACATCATAAACAGATTTCTCAGTTCCTGATGTAGCAATAACTTGTACTTTGGCAATTCCGGTTGCACCTCCAACTTCTAGATTAAAATAAGCCATTTTTTCGTCTGGCTGAGCAAATGTCAATCTTTGAGCAGAGCTTCCTACAACTCTTAAACCATTGCTTGTTTTTATTTGTACAGTAACATTTTTGATGTGTTTTTCCATTGCAAAAATTGTAACTGGAAGTGTTACTTTTTCTGATGGAGAAATTTTTCTAGGCAATGAAGCCAATACCATTAACGGACTACGTACTGGAGTTGCTTTCTCGACACTTCCGTAAGCACTTGTATTCGCATCACCCGCTACAATCATTGTTCGCACTGAACCAATGTATTTAGGCAATTTTACCTGATGTGTTTTCGTTTCACCTTTTCCTAATTTAAATGGTCCAAGATAAATAACGACTGGTTTAAAGCGATTGGCTTTTTTTGCTTTACCGCCACCTAAATCCTGATCTCCACCAATACTGAAAATCTGATTTACTTTTCCGCCATAAGCTCCAATAACATCATCATACACATCCCATGTTTTTACACCCAAAGCTTCACGCACATAAAAACTATCCCAAGCGTTTGGTGTTTTAAATCGGGTTAGATCAAGTAAACCTTCATCGACAACTGCGATTGTATAGGTCATTTCTTTTCCTGATTTCTCGCTTACTTTTATAGGAAATGTTTGTTCAGGTTTCAATACATCTGGCATTGCAATGCTTGGAGCAAGAATCGTAGTTTTATCAATTACTTCGATAGGGACGATTCCGTACATACGAATTGGTGAATCATTCTTAGTCGATGCATGCGGTTGCAAAAGTGTAATATTAAAATACACATTTGGCGCCATCGCTCCTGTAATCGGAACTTCAACCTTAGTTTCTCCTTTTTGAGTTTTCACCCAAAGTGTCTGTACTACTTTCGATCCATTTTCTATAGAAACCAAAGCGCGTCCTCCTTCGCTTGACGGGAAAGATATTTGTGCTTTTTCGCCTACTGCATAATTCTTTTTATCTGTAGAAAAAACAAGCATATTAGCTGTAGAAGCGTCTGTATTTCTTGTTTTTCCAGACCATATTGGCCAGTCAATATTTACAGTTAATGCCGATGCGTGTCCGCCAATTTCATCCGAAACACGAATTAAGTAACGTCCCCATTCTTCATCTGTCAAAGCAAATTGAAAACTTCCTTTTCCGCTTGAATCTGTATTTACAGTAAATGTTTTATATGATGTTGTCGCATTCGACGAATTATAATTGGATAAATTATCACTCGAAGCATCCCACCACCAGCGCCATTCTGTTTTATACACTTTTACCTCAAGGTTTCTTACGGATTTTGGTCTTCCGTTTTCATCAACTGTAACAATATCAAATCGGTTTTGCTTACGAGTTTCCAGCATTCCGTATTTAGTAGGTTCTGGCGATTTTACTCCCACATAAGTATTGTATGGAGAATAAGTTGTCGAGATAACATCGGTACTAAAATCTCCACCTTCTTCATACACTTTAGTAATAAAAGCTGCTTTTAGCATTCCCGGTGCCTGCCCTTGTAATTTAGGTTCAATGCTTACCGACGCTCTTCCGTTTGCATCTAGTTTACCTGAAAATATATTAATTTCTTCGGTACTAAACTGGCGTACTAAATCATCAAAAACAAATTTGTCATAGCCTTTAAAAGTCGTGCTTTGTTGCGAGAATTTCGCTTGCATCTCTACATTCAGATTTTTAGCAATAGCACCATGAAGCCATGTAACTTCCAGGCTACTTGTATTTGGATATGATGAAGATAATATTGCTCTCCTGAAAGTATTTTTAATTTTTAAACGATTCGGTTTAATCGTCTCAATTTTTATGCTCTTATAATATTTGGCTCCACCAACGCTTACCATTGCTTCCCAATTTCCTGTAGGTGCTTCTGTATCTGTAGGAACTGTAAACGCATAATGGTTTAAGTCATTGGATTTTTGTACGGTTTGATACGTAACTTTTCCGTTAGGATCGGTTAATCTAAATTTTATCGGATGGGCTTTTGGTAGTTTATTTGCAGCATCATTAAGTATAAATGATAAATACAAATTATCTCCCGGACGCCAAACGCCACGTTCGCCGTAAATAAATCCTTTTAATCCTTTTTGCAAGGTTTCTCCAGCAACATCAAAATTACTTACCGACAATGAATTTCCATCGTCAAGTTTCACGTAAGTCGATTGCGTTCCTAAAGTAACAATAGCAAAATAAGCAAATTTGTCTAACTGAAAAGATGCAATTCCTTCGCTGCTTGTTGCCGCTGTTGCTAGTTTTTGTTGTTGAAAACTATATAAATCTACTCTTGCATTCGAAACTGGTTCTGTTGTGATTATATTATTTACTACAAATAAATACGATTTATTCTCTCCTCTTTTAGTAATCACACCTAAATCTGAAGCTAAAATATTTGTTCCTATTTTGGCATTGTAATAATACGAACCTGTACATGGATCCTGACTTTCTCTCCATTCGTAATCATCATAATAATAGTCGTCATACGAATTACCGCTATAGTTCACATCATTTTCATCTACATCTTCTTCCTCTTCAGTTTGATCTGTATCTGGTTCAGAAGTTTCGCATTTATATAAAGAATATGCTCTCTTGTACGAGAACTCTACTCTATAAATTGCACCTGGTTCTGGAGTTATAATTTTAGATAAATCTAATGCATAGGTATTCCACTTCGTCGGATTAACTAATGTATTATCTTTAAGATTAAGCGTTGTTTTAGCAACAGGCTGTGCAACTCGTTTTAGGTTCTGAGCTCCGTTTAATTCATTATTTTGAAGAAACTGTAATATATTATTTTTATAAATCTTGTAAACTTTTACATCTACCGCCCCAAGATTTACTGCTTCAAAATTCAGTTTTAAATTATTAGAACTTGGCAAAATTGTTCCGTTTTTTATAAAACGAATGTTTGGTTTTATTTGGTCAAATGAAATCTTCTCCGAATAATTCTCTGCCATTTTTCGACCATACTGACTTTCTATCCCTTGAAAAACTTCTAATAATAACTCGCCTGTTACTGTTTGATCAGATACTGGTTCTGGTTCTGCCGCTACTTCTTCAACAGCATCTTCAACAGCTACCGCAGCACTATCTACACTTACACTCGTTGAGTCTACAGCTACACTTGCTGTATCAACAACTGCAACAGCAACGTCATGTACCACTTCTTCAACTGGCTTTTCGTTACTAAAATAAACTTTTAGCGTATTTCCTTGTGTTGAGAATTTTAAATTATTTGTATTTTGTATAGCTACCAATCCTTTAAAATCCTGTCCTTTCTCTAATGGTTCTGAGAAATTAATTAATACCGATTGATTGTTTTCATCTGGAATTTCGACTTTAATAATTTTAAACTCATTTATTGATGTTATCGGGAAATCCATTTTTCCTTTTTGATCAATGTCAAAATCACTTCCATCATAAGAAATTTCAAGATTACTTACGTCAGATAAACGCTGAATACTATCTATGATAAACTTAAATTCTTTTCCTGAACTTGCTGCTTTATCAAATTTAATAGTAAGATCTTTTCTGTTATGGCTCGCCATAACCAACTTCTTTGCTGTCTCTAAATCTATAACATCGGCTGTTTTTAATACACAATTTAGATACTGATATTCTTTACTATAGGATTGAACATCTAGTGTATTTACGATAAAATCCTGCTTAACCGTTTTAACAGTAAAGTTGAATTTAGAAAGATCCTTATCATCATCTCCTTTTTTAGGAAGCGTAATTAGTTTATCTAAATTTAGTGTTACCTGATATTCGGTTCCAGGTTTTAACTTTTTTTCGGGGATAAAAGCAATTGTATTACTCGAGAGCGCTACAACTTTACCATCGACACTTGGAGAAATATCGAATAAGTCATTATCTAAAACTTCATTTACTTTCCACTCCTTTTTTTCAAAAGCCAGAACAACGCGTATATCCGATTGAGATGAAACTATCCCACCAGTAAAACTCGTTATATATTCTTTGAACAATGAAAAATCAGAATTGAAATCGGCAGCAGATTTCCTGCCACAACCCTGAAAAATAAAAAACACAAACAACACGTAAACTAATCCTCTTGTTTTCAATTGAGTATCTAATTAATGGTTACAAAATAATAGTACATATAAAATTTAAGCCATTTAACAATCAAAACTATATTGATTAAATTAACTTTATATGTAATAAAAGTACTGTAATTTTTAATAACTTTTAAGAAGAAAATTCAGTAACGTTAATTATTTTAACTTTTGTCGAAGGTTATAAAAAACCAATTAATAAATGTCCTATATTTCGCTCTTTTTAATAATATAAAACATCTAATAGGTTGTATAAAGATTCTACAGAAAATGAATTTATTATAAAAAATAAATCCGTTATCATATACCTTCTAACGATAGTAACTTTTATTATTTTGTTATGTTTTACGGATTACTATGTTTTACCTTCCACAAAAACAACGGATGTTGTAACACACTATGCAGTGAGAAACTCAATGAGAGGCAATTATGGATCTAAGCCACAAAAAGTTTCTTGTCATTATTATACACAGAAGGGGTTTACTTTTTCGACTGTCGAAAATGACATTGAAGAAAATGATATAGAACTTGAGTATTCTTTATTATTTAAATCTGTAACAAAAGTAAAATCACAGAAGAATGATTACACTAATCTTCTTTGTAATGATTTAAGTAGTAACGGAATTCAGTTTTACTTTTGCATTGTACTACTTTTTTCGATAGCTATAAGCTTGAAAATACTTCTCTCTAAAAAGAGTTTTTCTGAAAACACATTTTATAATATAATTTGTTTTAATTCATTTATGATATTCATATGTGTTTACATGACTTATCTGTATTAAATTAAAAACAACATTATTTATATAATCATTATTTACAACCTTTAAAGCTCTACTCCGAGCTTAGACAATACATTATCTAATTCCGTAAAATGTTCTTCTGTATTTGCAGCATAAAATAATTGATTATTTGCCATAATCACAATTACATCATCATCATAATTCCCATAAAAATTTATTCCTTCAAGCCATTGCCTAAATGAAACTCCTTTATTTCGGTAATTTTCAACAACAAAATCTAGCTCATGCTGCTCTAATTCATAAAATGTATTGCATGGAAATTCTAATGCAAAACCAGCCTGAAGAAAAGCCATTGCAGTAAAAAATTCCGTTAAGGTTTCTGTTTCCAAGTTCCATTCTTTTCCATCGGCACTCATAAAAACAGGCGGATTCGATTTTGACAAATCATCTTTATGAATTCCCCAAACACATGCTCTTTGGTTTTCAGAATAAAATATCAAATAATCATTCTGTTTATAATATTGAAATCGCTCTGGTATAATTAGTAAATCTTGCGTTTGATTTAAGCTTTGAATCTTACCTAATTCACTATAGTAATCAACAAATACCTCAGGAAGTTGCCCGAAGATATTTTTAACAATTTGAATTTCATCATTAGTAAAACCATCAGGTTCTGTAATATGAAATAGTTTTTTTATTATTGAAAAATCAGTCATAATAACTTTTTAATAAGAATGAAACGGCGACAGAATTATCTTCGCCTTTTAGCAAAAAAACGTTTCATTAAATCCGAAGCTTCATTTGCCATAACACCACGAACAACAACCGTTTTAGGATGTAGTTGTGTTCCCATTTTTTCGTAACCCCGATGTTCATCACTTGCTCCAAAAACAATTTTAGAAATCTGACTCCAATATAAAGCACCTGCACACATCTGACAAGGTTCTAATGTTACATAAAGCGTACAGTCTTTTAGATATTTTCCGCCTAAAAAATTAGCGGCAGCTGTTATCGCTTGCATTTCGGCATGAGCCGTAACATCATTTAATAATTCGGTTAAATTATGGCTTCTTGCAATGACTTTATTATCAATTACAATAATGGCTCCAACAGGAATTTCATCTTTATCAAATGCCATTTCTGCTTCTTGCAAAGCCTTTTTCATAAAATACTCGTCGGTAAAAATATCTATCATAAAACAAAAATACATTTTTAAGAAGTAATTTTTATTACATTTATTTTTTGATATTCAAATTATGCCAACAAAACATAAAATAAGTATTCCTGAGCCTTGCCACGAAAACTGGGATAAAATGACGCCTGCCGAAAATGGTCGTTTTTGCATTAGCTGCTCTAAAACTGTAGTTGATTTCACAAGAATGTTACCTGATGAAGTGCAGCATTTTTTTATTGCAAATAAAAACAAAAGTGTTTGCGGAAGATTCAAAAACTCTCAATTAGAAAATGTAACAATTCAAATTCCAACTGAAGTTTTATACAAGCAGACTCAATATCATAAAATGTTTTTATTGGCTTTGTTTATTGCCATGGGTACAACATTGTTTAGTTGCCAAAATAAGAACGGAGACAAGCAAAAAATTGATAAAATAGAAGTTGTTAAAAATTCCTCAACTGACCAAAGAGTTATGGTTGGCGATATTAAAGTTAGTGGAAATGAATCAACTCAGATTCCGCCTCCGCCTCCGCCAAAAATTAATCAGGTTAAATTTGTAAAGCCAGTTCCTATAAGTCACAGTAAAACCACTAAAGGTAAAACTCAATCTTCAAAGCAAATTAAAGAAGACGATTCTGTATTTACTACTGGTGCGGTAATACATATAAATGCAGAATTTCCTGGAGGTATTGACCCATTTTATACCTTTTTTGCTAATGAATTTAAAATGCCAGAAAATACAGATACCAAAAATCTCAAAATTAGAATCTCCTTTGCAGTAGAAAAAAACGGAACTTTATCATATCTTGAATCAGTACCAGCAATTGATAAAGCAATAGAGGACGAAATCATTAGAGTTTTAAGTTTATCACCAAAATGGGAGCCGGGAGAATCTAATGGAAAAAAAATAAGAATGCAATATTCCTTACCAATTGTATTGGAATGAGATCTCAGGTAAAATTTAAATTTAAAACCGTAAATTTGCTTTTTACCTTACAATGAAAAGCAATTTACTTCCCAACATATACAATCCCGCCGATTTACGCTTACTTCCCGAAGCGCAACTTCCTCAAGTTGCTCAGGAATTACGTGATTTTATTATTGATATTGTTTCTGTAAAAGAAGGCCATTTGGGCGCAAGTCTAGGTGTTACCGAACTTACTATTGCTTTGCATTATGTATTTAATACTCCCGATGATTTATTGGTTTGGGATGTAGGACATCAGGCTTACGGACATAAAATCCTAACCGAAAGAAGAGAAAATTTTCATACCAATCGTCAGCTTAACGGGATTTCTGGTTTCCCAAAAAGAGCCGAAAGTAACTATGACACTTTTGGCGTAGGCCATTCTTCTACTTCTATTTCGGCAGCATTAGGAATGGCAATTGCTTCTAACTTAAAAGGTGATTTCGACAAACATCATATAGCTGTAATTGGCGATGCTTCGATTGCATCGGGAATGGCTTTTGAAGGTTTAAATCATGCCGGAGTGACCGATGCTAATTTATTGGTAATCTTAAACGACAACGCAATCGGGATTGACCCAAGTGTAGGTGCCCTTAAAAAATATCTCACTGCTGTAAAAGAAGGAAAAAATCCGAAGAAGAATAACATGATTAAATCATTGAATTTTGATTATTCGGGTCCAATTGATGGTCATGATATTTTTGCTTTAATAAAAGAATTAAAACGTTTAAAAAATATAAAAGGTCCTAAATTCCTGCATATTGTAACTACCAAAGGAAAAGGATTACAACAAGCCGAAGAAAATCAGGTTCAATATCACGCTCCTGGAAAATTTAATGCTTCGACTGGAGAAATCATTCCTAAGATAGAAGACAACCTTCCGCCAAAATACCAGGATGTATTTGGTTTAACCATTTTGGATTTAGCTCAAAAGAACGAAAAAATTGTTGGTATTACTCCTGCAATGCCATCTGGAAGTTCGCTTAAATTTATGATGGATGCTTTCCCAAAACGAGCCTTTGATGTTGGTATTGCCGAACAACATGCGGTAACGCTTGCAGCAGGAATGGCAACTCAGGGAATGATTGTTTTTTGCAATATATATTCAACTTTTTTGCAACGCGCATACGACCAAGTGATACACGATGTAGCTTTACAAGATTTACCAGTTATCTTTTGTCTGGACAGAGCTGGCTTGGTTGGAGAAGATGGAGCAACACATCATGGCGTTTTTGATATTGCTTATTTACGTTGTATTCCTAATCTAATAATTTACGCTCCCCTTAACGAGATAGCTTTACAAAACATTTTATATACTGCTCAACTGGGATTAGACCATCCCATCGCAATTCGATATCCTAGAGGTCGCGGCGTTATTACAGATTGGCAAAAAAATTATTTTAAGAATTATGCTACAATCGAAATTGGAGCTGCAACTTGCCTTAAAGATGGTAGTAAAACCGCAGTTTTATCTACTGGAACTATTGGGAACAACGTAATAACTGCACTAGCAAATATTGGCAATCCAAATACTATTGCTCATTACGACTTTCCTTTCATTAAACCATTAGATAACAAACTACTACATTCTATTTTCAGTAAATACTCATCCATAATTACTATAGAAGATGGTGCTATAAATGGTGGTTTTGGAACTGCTATTTTAGAATTTTCGGCATTACATAATTACAACACTAAAATACAAATACTAGGAATTCCAGACACATTTATTGAGCATGGAACTGTTACCGAATTGCAACAATTATGCAATATTGACGTTAAAAGTTTAGAAAATCTTTTTTCTGTTGGTTAAAAATAATTATTTTGCGGACCCAAACAAAAAATGCCATAATGAAATTATTCCGTTTATCTATTTTAGTACTTCTTATATTTTGTTCTTCTAAAAATTTCGCTCAGAATTCTAAAATTCAGACGCAATTGGTACCTGAAATTCAAACTCAATTAGAAGACACTACATCTAATTGGACTAAAAAAAATAAATTAGGTTTTGATCTTACTCAAATTGCATTTGTTAACTGGAGTGCCGGGGGTACTAGTTCTATCTCTGGACTTTTTAAAGGGGAATTTTCGAGAACATATACTCATGGTAACCATAAGTGGGCAAATGAACTTCTTTTAAAATATGGTTTAAACAAACAAGACGGTATTGAATTAAGAAAAACCGATGATGCTTTCCTGTTTAACTCTACTTATGGTTTCAGAAAAGATACACTTTCAAACTGGTATTATTCGGCTAAATTTAATTTCAACTCTCAATTTACAAATGGTTATTCTTATCCAAATACAGATAACCCGATTTCGAAACCTTTTGCCCCTGCATATGTATTCTTAGGAGCTGGAGCTGAAAACGCAAATAAAGAAAAGAATCGTACTTTTTATTTCTCACCTGTTACGCTAAAGACCACTTTGGTTCTAGATCAGGTCTTAGCAAATCAAGGAGCTTTTGGTGTTAAAAAGGCAGTTTACGCACCAGATCCACTAGATCCTAATACACAAATTCTGATTGAAAAGGGAGAAAAAATAAAAGCGGAGTTTGGTATTTTATTAACTGGTTATACTAAAAACGAAATCTTCAAAAATATGTTTTTTGAAAACCGTCTTAGCCTTTATACCGATTACCTAAATCGATTTGGAAATATCGATATCGACTATGCGACTCGTTTAGACTTAGTTGTAAACGAATATGTCAAAGCAAACGTTGGTGTACATTTTGTTTATGATGACGACATCAAATCTAAAAAGGAAATTAATGGGGAGCAAGTTACAGAAGGTCCAAAGGCACAACTAAAACAAGTCCTGGGAGTTGGTGTAGTATATGCCTTTTAGATAACTAATTTGTTACGTTGTTTTTCTTCCGTTTATAGTATCATATAATTCCAATGCATTTCCATCGGTTAATAATGAAACGTAATGGCATATGTGCAGCAATCTTTCATACAAACCTTCTTTTTCTAAATGATGCTTTTCTGGCAACATTTTTAAAATCAAAGCATCATAGTTAGATGCTTTTCCGTCGTATTTATTATTAAAAGCTGTTATAAATTTATCTAGTAGTGTTTGGATAATCTGATACCCTACTATTTCTTTTTCGATTACTTCACGGCTCTGATAGATATTCTGAACACTAAGGTTTATTATATCATCCATTTGTGCTTTGTACTGGCTTTTATCCATTAATGCAAACGGAAATTTACCTGCAAGAATAGCTTCTTCGTTATCAACAAAAACCTTAACAGCATCGTTTATCAAACTTCCAATTGCTAGTGCACGCAAATAACTAATACGATCTTCTTTGGTAGTAAGTGTTTTATATTTGGCAACACCTATATTATCTTTTACCAATTTAATCAGATATTCTAAAGCATAATCCTCAGAAACAAGCCCAAGATTTATCCCATCTTCAAAGTCAATAATAGTATAGCAAATATCATCTGCTGCTTCGACTAAATAAGCTAAAGGATGTCTTTCAAAACCAATATCATTACCCGATTTATTAGGTAACATTCCCATATCGACAGCTACTTTATTAAAAAAGTCTTTATCGGTCTGGAAGAAACCATATTTTTTATCGGCTATATTTTTGGTTGGTTTTTTAGGCAAACTCTCTTTTGGGTATTTCATGAAAGCTCCTAATGTAGCGTACGAAATACGAAGTCCTCCTTCTATTCCCGGACGACTTGCTGTAAGTACTGAAAAACCATTGGCATTACCTTCAAAATCTATTAGATCCTGCCATTCTTTATCCGATAAATGTTCTTTGTATTGTTGACCGTTTCCTATCGAGAAATATTCTCCAATAGCTTTTTCTCCCGAATGTCCAAATGGTGGATTCCCGATATCGTGTGCCAATGATGCAGCAGCAACAATAGCCCCAAAATCGTTCATGTGATATCCGTGAACTTCTTTTAAATAAGGGTATTTTTCGATGATTTTTTTTCCTACCAAACGTCCTAACGAACGTCCTACTACCGAAACTTCTAAACTATGCGTTAATCTCGTATGCACGAAATCTGTTTTAGAAAGCGGAATTACTTGTGTTTTATCTTGTAAACTTCTAAAAGCCGCCGAAAATATAATTCGGTCATAATCTACTTCAAATCCTAATCGCGTATCATCTTGTTCTACACGTAATCTTTTGCTAGTATCGCCTTGGCGTTTTAGTGATAAAAGTTGTTCCCAGTTCATTATTCTTATTTCCAAATTTGTTTTCAAAGATACAGAAATAGATGCATTTTGAAGATAAAGATGAAGTAGTAAAATTAAATTAAAAACAAAAATCTAACTTCCTTTTTAATTTTTAATTAAATTTTAACGACATTTACAAAAACTAAGACATTAAAAATGTACAACACAATTCCAGACCAATTAAGAAAATTAGCGATAGAAAATGTATTTAGCACTAATACTTACAGAAATTGTTGGCAAACTTGGCAACCAGAGATAATAAGACTTTTAGGAAATAACTATACCGAAAATGAAATTTTAAACATTGGGGATCATTTATCTAATATCTTTAGATCAACAGGTGGAGGAGGGAGAGGCCAAGGAGAATTATCCGCAAGCGGAACCGCATGGGAGTCTTTGGTTTGTTGGTATATTAACCTTTGTACAATTGGAAGCCGAGTTGTTGCTATTAAAAAAATGAGTATTGTACCAAAAGCAATACAAGATGCAATAACCGTAAATTATGGTAATTTTGCTTGTAACACCGAATCTGATATTACTATAATTGTTTTTCCTGATTTAGTAGAATACAATACAGACATAAATCAATTAAATATTTTAAACAATCTTGGCAATCAAATCCAACCAATTGTAAGGAATAAATTTAATCTGAAGATTACAAACCATTTAGCTGAAAGAGATTTCAATCAATTTGAAATTGGAATTATACAATGTAAAACTAATTGGAATGACAATGCTCAGATTCCAATGTTATGGGACATGATTTATTCAGCTGGAGGCTTTCGAGGAAGAAACATCACAATTGGAAGAAATGGTTACAATATTCAAAATGCCCAAAGTTTTAGTTATTCTTTTGTAACAGTTCCTTCAAATCAAAATACCATATACAACCCCAATGGAGTAGCTGTAAAAAGGGTTACAAATTTATCTGGAGGAAATTACTGGGGAAACCCAAGCGTTCAAAATGTTGCAAAATCGCTAAAAGAAATTTTCACAAATAATTTTCAGACAGGTTCAAGAACTGGGTTAAGAACTGATATTCGAACAGCAATTCCTGAACTGACTACAAATAATTCATTAGCATATTTTGGCCTTTATTGAATATTCTTTAAGATCTCAAGAGCTACCGCTCTAGCCATTAAAGGAGGCACTGCATTACCAACTAACGTAAATTGCGGAACTTCAAACTTACGTTTACTACCACCTGTTGATCTCTTTCCTTGAAAAACAAAAGAATCATCAAAAGACTGAAGTCTTGCCATTTCACGTACCGTCAAAGCTCTTGGATTAGAATAATGAATATAATCGTCTGCAATTGTCATAATTGTAGAACTCTGACCGTCGGGCTTTAAAACAGTATAGCTCCTTTTATCAGAATCCAATCCAATTTCTTTAAGATTTGATTTGGCAGATTCATAATTTCCTGATTTTAAAATAACATCTAATCTATTAATTACATCTTGATTTTGCTTACTTGTTTTATGATTTTGTAAAGGCGCTACTAGATGAGCCAATGTATTTTCCAATTCTTCAAAATTCTTCACATAAAAAGGATTTTTTGCATTTAGAAAACGACTACTCAAACGTCCCTTTTTAGACCATTCAGAATAAGTCAATCCATCATCTTCATTTGGTTTACCATCAATGTTCCTTTTTCGAATTAACGCTTCCATTTTCTTAGTCGATCCATTATATTTTGCTTTCAAATCGATATTTTCATAATTATATCTTTCATCATCATTTCCAATAAAATCTAAATCAGAAATAGCTTCAAACACGTTAACTCTTTCAGTACTTTTTACTGTTGCAGGAACATCATTTATAAGTTTCTGATCTTTTCTACAGCCTATAAACAAAACTCTCTCACGGTTCTGCGGAACACCATAATCTGATGCTAAAGCAACAAATGGTTGTTCAATATTATAGAGTCTAATTTTTGATAAAATTTCTTGAAATTCTTTTTCTTTATTTACGGCTAGAGCAAAATCATTCAAACCATTCACACATTCATCAAAAGTGTAATCGAAAATTTCAAGAGCAACAATTATTTGTTTAACATCTTCTAAAAAAACCTTATTCGGCTTTAAATTATTGAAAGCTAAATGAATTTTTTCAATAATTGTTTCCGATTCGATCGAAGTTAAAAAAGAATCAAAATCATCTGCGAAAAAATCATTATCTAAATTAGTGAATGCTTTTTCATTAATTACTTTTTTCCTAATATACTCAAGTTCTTTAACTCTCTTCAATAAATTAAAACCATGACGAATCGTACTAATATTTTTATCAGTTTTACTTGTCTTATAATCTACAATTTTAGGCGTCAGAAGTCTAAATTTATTCTCCAAGTTATTGATATAATTATTTTTCAAAACATCTAATTCTTTATCTATAACTTTCTCAAATTGTAAACGTAAATTATAACACTCTAAAATAAAAGCCCTCTCAGATTCTGTCTTTCTTAATTGCGCAATAAAATGGATTAGTTTATTAAATTCTTTTAAATCAACAATTGACCTAATTTCTTGTAAAATCATGTCTTTAATTTTACCTTGCTCTTTTGTCAAAATTCCCTTGACATTTTCCATCACAAAA
Source organism: Flavobacterium sp. KMS (assembly GCF_000813005.1). Taxonomy (GTDB): domain Bacteria; phylum Bacteroidota; class Bacteroidia; order Flavobacteriales; family Flavobacteriaceae; genus Flavobacterium. Next base: position 43,210 of record NZ_JSYP01000005.1, read on the forward strand.
TACTTAGGACGCAATTGTCTAATAACTTTTAAATAATGAGCAAACAAATCATCTTTTTTATCAAATTTTTTTCTCTTTCCTGCCAAACTAAAACTTTGACACGGAGGTCCACCACATACAATATCAATTTCTTTATCACCTATTTTTTTTAGGAAATTATCCAAAAAATCAGGCTCCGTAATATCTTGTTTTAAAAATTCTGCATCTAACCCTAACTGGTAATTATACCTTGCCAAATGTGTTAATTCACAATTTTCATTTATATCACTAGCTAATCTAAAATCATAATATTTGTTTCCAAATTCAGCCTGAAGAAAACCTTCACTAAATCCGCCAGCTCCGGCAAACAAATCAACAAAAGTAATTTTAGATTTTGCTTCATACCCTGTTGCTGGTTCAGAAACTATATTAATATCTGTATTTTCCCTTCTACTATTTACAAGTGAACTTATTTTTTCTTTAATTTTCTTATCAGTAAAATTAGTATGAATCTCATTTTCAAAATACTTCTCCACTTCTTCTTTTAGGAAATTCAAAAACTTATTAATTGATTTATATGAATAATCAGAATCCTTAACCAATTGATTAGTGTTATCCCAATCCTTTTTCATTATCTTTTCACCAGTTGCGACTTTAATCTGCAAATCTTTTTGGCGTATAACAAGATGTATAGGAAATCGTTTGCTTTTATCAGCTTTATCAAGGTAGAATTTAACATTTATCATTTTACGGACATTTTTACGGATACGGACAAATCTACGGACATTTTTTTAGAAAAAACATTTTTTTTTTATATCTTTTTAATCTATTGTATCCAAATATTAAAACTTCAGCGCTGTACTATGTTTGATTTCGCCCATTACAAAAATACTGTTTGTATTCCCTATGTTTTCGATGGTAGATAATTTATTCATTACAAAATCCTGATAACTAGTCATATCCTGAACAAGGATTTTTAGCATAAAATCATAATCGCCCGCAATGTTATAACACTCTATAATTTCGGGAAGCGCAACAATATCTTTTACAAAATTGCTTCCTACGTTTTTCGCATGTTCTTTTAACCGAACGTTACAAAAAACAGTCATACCACAATTCATTTTTTTCTTGTCTAGCAAAGCAACATATTTGGTAATATATCCGTCTCGTTCTAATCTTTTTATACGTTCGTAAACAGGCGTAACAGTCAGGAATAATTTGCTTGCTAGGTCTTTTGTATTGATATTTGAGTTCTCCTGAAGGTGTCTTAAGATCTCTAAATCGGTTTTATCTAAATTTTCCATAGTAATTTTTACGGCTAGAGTTCGCTTAAGGAGATTTAATCAGTATTATAATCTTCAAAAACGAACTAATTAAAGTTTATTTACTTAAATAAAAGTCAAATATAAGTTTTAAAATCCAATGCAATAAATTTGTTCAGTAAAAAATACTGAAACAAAATGAAAACAAATAATTTAGGTTATCCACGAATTGGCAGCAACAGAGAGTTAAAAAAAGCTAGTGAATTATACTGGGCAGGACAACTTTCGGCAGAAGATCTTCTGGCTGTCGGAAAGAACATCCGTAAAGAAAACTGGCAATTACAAGCCGAATCTGGCATTGATTTAATTCCGTCGAATGATTTCTCATTTTACGATCAGGTTCTGGATTTAACATTGACTTTAGGAGCAATTCCTGAACGTTATAATGATTTTGCAAGAACTAATTCTTCTATCGATTTGTATTTTGCAATGGCTAGAGGTTCGCAAAAAAACGGACAAGATGTTGTTGCTATGGAAATGACAAAATGGTTTGATACCAATTACCATTACATTGTTCCTGAATTTACAAAAAACCAAAAATTTACTCTGTTTTCAGAAAAAATAATCAATGAATTTAAAGAAGCAAATGATTTAGGTATTGCTACAAAACCTGTACTTATCGGACCTATCTCCTACTTACTTTTAGGAAAAGAAAAAGAAGAAGGTTTTCACCGAATTGATCTTATCGAAGCATTGCTTCCTGTATATTTTGAAATATTTGCAAAGCTTGAAGCCGAAAATGTAACTTATATTCAATTAGACGAGCCTTTCCTAGCGCTGAACTTAACCGATAAAGAAAGAAATACTTTTACGAAAGTATATACTGAAATCAACAACCGTTTCCCGAATATCAAAATCATTCTGGCTAATTACTTCGACTGTTTTGGCGAAAACTTAACTACAGCATTGGCCTTGCCAGTTGATACTTTACATTTAGATTTAGTTCGTTGTCCGTTACAATTAGATGATATTTTAGAATCAAATCAGTTATCTCCAAACGTAAATCTTTCTCTTGGTTTGGTTGATGGAAGAAACATCTGGAAAAATGATTTTAAAAATTCATTGGCAATTATCGAAAAAGCGACTAAAGCTCTTGGCGAAAACAGAATATTAATTGCTCCATCGTGTTCATTAATTCACAGTCCTTGCGATTTAGAGTTAGAAACTAACAACGAAACGCTTACTCCAGAAATTAAGCAATGGTTGGCTTTTGCGAAACAAAAAATACAAGAAGTTGTTTTATTGAAACAGTTTGCTTCAAAAGAAATAGACACAGAAAACTCTATTCCATTTGCAGAAAATGCATTAACAAACGAAAACAGAAAAACATCAAAATTAATCCATAACGAATCGGTTAAAAATCGTGTGGCAAGTATTTCGACAGGAGATGATAAACGCAAAAATACTTTTGCTATCCGACGTAAAAAACAAATCGATGCTTTAAATCTTCCTTTATTCCCTACCACAACAATAGGTTCTTTCCCGCAAACTCCCAAAGTAAGAAGCTGGAGAGCAAAGTTTAAAAAAGGCGAATTAACCCAACAACAATACGACGATTTAATCAAGAAAGAAACCGAAGATACTATTCGTTTTCAGGAAGAAACTGGCATTGATGTTCTCGTGCATGGTGAGTTTGAGCGTAATGATATGGTGGAATATTTTGGTGAGCAATTAGCCGGATTTACTTTTACAAAAAATGGTTGGGTACAAAGTTATGGTAGCCGTTGTGTAAAACCTCCTGTAATTTATGGTGATGTTTCGAGACCTAAACCTATGACTGTAAAATGGTCAGAATATGCGCAATCACTAACTCCTAAATGGGTAAAAGGAATGTTAACTGGCCCAGTAACTATTCTGCAATGGTCATTTGTTCGTAACGATCAGCCGCGCTCTCAAACCTGTACTCAAATTGCATTGGCAATACGTGATGAGGTTGTAGATTTAGAAAATGCAGGAATTAAAATTATCCAAATTGATGAACCTGCTATTCGCGAAGGACTGCCATTGCGTAAAGAAGAATGGACAACTTACCTAGATTGGGCTGTAAAAGCTTTCCGTATTTCGGCAAGTGGCGTAAAAGACGATACTCAAATTCATACACATATGTGTTATAGCGAATTCAATGACATTATCCAGAATATTGCCGATATGGATGCCGATGTAATCACGATTGAATGTTCGCGTTCGCAAATGGAATTACTAGATGCATTTGCTGATTTTAAATATCCTAATGAAATTGGACCTGGAGTTTACGATATTCACTCTCCTCGCGTACCATCTAGTCAGGAAATGGTTAAGCTATTAGAAAAAGCTTCGGCTGTTATTCCTGTAGATCAGTTATGGGTAAATCCTGATTGTGGTTTAAAAACACGTCATTGGGATGAAACAAAAAAAGCCCTGATTGAGATGGTTGCTGCAGCTCAGGAAATGAGAGCAGCTGTTGAAAACCCAGTGAGCTAATAATTTTTATTTTAAATCTATTTTTTGTTATTTATGTCAACTAGTGGAGTCGAAATTCTTGTAGTTATGATTATTTTCGATTTCACTTTAGTTGACTCTATTTTTTTGAAGCAGATAATTTAAGTTTTCAAAACATCTTTTGTCCCGCTATCCACTATATCTATTGTGGCAAAAAACGCCACAACAGGATATCGTTTCTATCGGGGCTAAATAAGAAATTTCATTTTCAAAGCATTTAATTAAAGCACAAAAAAAAGCATCCGCCAATGACGGATGCTTTTAAAATTTTAATCTATTTAAGACTAGAAGTTTTTAGAAATTCCAATACCAACTTCTTTACCGAAATTAAAGAAGAATTTACTGTTATCAGGACCATCATTATCAAAACTTAAAGTTTCATAACCTAAACCACCAATATTAAAGTTTAAACCGAAACCATTTTTCATGTTAATGAAAAGAGCTGGAGTTACACCTACGTACATACCATCTGCTTTAGATTTTGAGTAAGCATTTCCAGGTCCGTATTCTTTATGTTTTACGTTTTGAAAACCTGCACCCATATCAGCAAATACAGAAAAAGTTTGGTTTAATGGCACAGAGTAACGTACAAATGCTCCAATTTTGAAAGCATTGTTTTTTACTTCTTCAATTCCATTATCTTCATTAGATGATGCTACTGTAAATTCACCCCCAACTGTCCAGTTATCATTAAATTGGTAACCTACTTTAGGAGAAAAGCTAAAAGTATTTGTTTTTTCTTCACCAAATTTGAATTCTGATTTTTCAGAAGTGTACGAGATGTTTCCACCAACTAAGATTGTTCCTTTTTGAGCATTTGCAAAGCTAACTACAGCTAATGCAATAACAACTAACATTTTTTTCATTTGTAATATTTTAAATTTAATACTCTTTTAACAATAACAGTGCCGTTACTGCTCGCCTTTAAGTTTTTTTTATGATTTCTTTAAAGACCAAAAATTTAGCAATCAAGCAGATTTCTGTTTACTTTTGCATCAAATAAAAAAGTCATGTCGATAGAAGTAAACAGCATATCAAAAAGTTACGGTACTCAAAAAGCATTGGATAAAATTTCATTTTCGATTGAAAAAGGTGAAATCGTTGGATTTCTTGGTCCAAACGGTGCAGGAAAATCAACTTTGATGAAAATCTTAACTACTTATTTGTTAGCCGATTCGGGTTCAGCCCTTGTAAACGGTCATGATGTCATGACTGATACCAAGGCTGTACAGCTGTCTATTGGGTATTTGCCAGAACACAATCCGTTATATTTAGATTTGTACGTTCGTGAATATCTGGCTTTTAACGCTGATGTTTATAAGGTAGCAAAATCAAGAATCGAAGAGGTTATTAAACTGACAGGACTGTCAGCCGAAAGTCATAAAAAAATAGGACAATTATCTAAAGGATATCGTCAGCGTGTAGGTTTGGCAAATGCTTTATTACACAATCCTGATGTTTTAATTCTTGATGAACCAACAACTGGTCTGGATCCTAATCAGTTAATAGAAATCAGAAACGTAATTAAGAATGTAGGTAAAAATAAAACTGTTTTTTTATCGACACATATTATGCAAGAAGTTGAAGCAATTTGTGACAGAGTTATTATCATTAACAACGGAAAAATTGTTACTGACAAAAAACTTGACAAATTAATCGCGGAGAATAAAGAACAAGTTATCGAAGTAGAATTTGATTATAGAATTGAAGAACAATTAATTGCAAAATTAGAAAACATTTCTTCTTATATAAATACGCATGACATGACATGGGAACTGACATTTGTCACAGAAAAAGATATGCGTCCGGCTATTTTTGACTTTGCAACTGCCAACGGTTTAAAAACATTACAGCTTAATCAAAAAAATAAAAATCTGGAAGCTGTGTTTAGAGAAATTACTAAATAGTATCCCGTTTCAGTAACAAAATTGGTTACTTATAAAAAATCCAATTCACGCTATAATAAAATAGAATGAATTGGATTTTTCATGAAGCATCATTTCTATTAGACACCTAGCGAAATCAATACTTTCTTGCAGATTATAGCTTTTAGAAATTCTCAATATTTAAGTGAATAAACAAGTCATATCTTACAATATAAAACTATCTCTTATCTTGCTAACAACTAACTATCAGTAAGTTATCATTTCTGAACAAATTTAAATTTATTTTTATTTAGACTTGTTATAAATAGTTATATATTTGAAGTTTAAAAACTTCAAATAACAGGCAATCATGTTTTTACTTTACCCCACAAAAACGCTACTTTCTACGCTTATAAACAGCATATTTTATCTCCCAAAAAAGCATTCGAATAAAATAATTTTCTTACCTATTAAAGATTCTATTTTATTATCCAAAATTTCTATTTCTTAAAACACAATCATCATAGATAAACTATACTCTTAAGGCTTGATCAACTTAAAAGCCGTTTTATTATTCTTCAAAAATTAAAAATAAATCATATGAAAAATATTATAACATCAATTATGCTTGCATTTTCTGTTTATGCCTATTCGCAAACTGAAAAAGGAAAAGACAGCATTATCGAAACATCAATAAACGCATTAGATGAAATTATAATCGTAAAAAAGAAAGTTCTATATACTCAAAAATCAGACAGAATGGTTTTTAATGTAGAAAATAGCATTGTGTCTGAAGGCGGAACTGCGCTAGATGTTTTAATGCGCGCTCCGGGTGTTGTAGTCTCTCAGGACGGAGAATTATCTATTAGAGGACAACAAGGTGTTGGCGTTATGATTAATGGTAAATTAACGCAGCTTTCGCAAAAGGAACTTGCTAATTATTTAAAATCAACAACCTCATCTAATATCAAACAAATTGAGGTTATTACTAATCCTTCGTCTAAATATGATGCAACTGGTAAAGCCGGAATGATTAATATTATTTTGAAGAAACCAAGTAGTGCCGGAATAAAAGGAACTGTATTTTCTAGTTACGGAAGAGGAAGAAAAAACAGAACCAATACAGGAATGAATTTAAGTTACAACAAAGATAAATTTGGAGTCTTTGGTAATTACAGCTACACTTATAGAGGTGAAGAGGAACGCAAGAATTTTGAACAAATTCAATTTACTGATATTACAAGACAAGAAATTGCAACAAAGAATTATCAAAATTCTACAACTAACGAACCTCTTACGTCTAACAATTTTAAAGTTGGAACAACATATGAGGTTTCTTCTAAAACAAATTTAGAAGTTTCGCTTGACGCAAAAATCGGTCGCTATGAAAATATTGCTAATGGAGGGAATACGCTATATAATAATTTAAATCAATTACAATTTGACGCTTTGACTTACAATGACAGCAAAGAAAAGTGGTATGATTACACTTATGCTTTTTCTGGCGTTCATAAGTTTAATACAGAAGGGAAAAACATGTCTTTTGATTTTGAATATGAAACTTCAAAATTTAGATCTAATCAATTTCAAAGTGCGCAAAATCAAATTCCAGGTACTGCAATTAATGACAGAAGAGGTTATATTCCATCTCAATTGAGAGTCTTTACAGGAAAAGTTGATTTCACAAATCCAATTAAAGAAAAACAGACTTTGGAATGGGGTTTTAAAGGTAGCATCAAGAACAATGACAATCCATCGGTGTATGAATACAACGATAACAATCAATGGATTGTTGATCTTAATTCTACTAATCATTTTGAGTATGATGAGCAAATTTATGCTGCTTACGCTAATTACAAATATCGCTTAGAGAAACTAAGTATTCAGGGAGGTTTAAGAACTGAATATACTGCAATTGACATTAACCAAAAGACATTAAACGAGAAACATAAAGATGATTATTTAAAATGGTTCCCAAGTCTTTCGCTTAAATATGAATTGAGTAGTAACCATTCTATGCATGCTTCTTACAGTAAGAGAATAAACAGACCGAGTCAGTTTGATTTGAATCCGTTCCGTTTTTATGACGATTCGTTCAATTATTCTCAAGGTAATCCTAATTTGGTTCCTGAAATTACACATACATCAGAAATAGGATATTCTTGGAAAAGCGCTTTTATGGCTTCGGTATATTTTAACCAAACCAAAGATGTTTTTACAGAAATATATGTTTACAATCCTGACAATAACACAACGGTAACCTCACAAATCAATGCCAATAAATCATACAATTATGGTGTAAATATTACCAATACAACCGATATTTATAAATGGTGGTCGGTGAACACGCTCTTTAATGTTTTTGAGAATAAATTTAAAGGAAAGATTATCAATACCAATACAATCGACCCAATTGTAACCTTAAATTTAAGTGTTCAAAACTCATTTACAATTACAGATACCTGGAAAGCGGAAGCAAATGCACAATATCAATCAAAATCGAATGTTGGGATTTACGAAAGAGATAGTTTCTTTGATTTTAGCATCGGATTATCAAAACAAGTTCTTGCTAACAAAGGCAGCATAAAATTTAATGTTACCGATATTTTTAATACCAATAAATACAATATCAATTCGGTTATCGGACAAACCAGCATTGACAAAAGATATAATCTTGATAGCCGTGTAGCAACAATTTCCTTTACTTACAGAATTTAAAAAAGCTACATTTTATAATAAGAAAGCCCATGAAATTTCATGGGCTTTCTTTGTTATATATGGTTTTGTAATCATCATAGTCTTTGTATTAAAATAGAATGCAGATAATACAAATTAAATGGATTTCTAAATTGCTTCAAGCTAAATCCAAAGCAATGGAACAATACTAAAACCTACGGAATAGTTATCGCATACTTGTCTTTCTGAGGAACGAAGAATCTCCATTAGTAGCTCAACAAACTTGAAATAAATACATTGTGTTAGTTTCTTTCGGAGATTCTTCGTTCCTCAGAAAGACAATATTGTGGTTGTTTCGTGATAAAATAATTCAATATTTTACTTAAGTTAAAACACAAAAAAGTCTTTTGAAGAGTACGAATACTTTCAAAAGACTTTAACTAACTAAAAATATGTAAATGGGTAATATTAAATTTTAACCGTAGGTTTTTGCTTTTTCTTTCTTCCCCACCAAATATAAAAACCTGTAACTGGTAAACTTGCACATATCAAACTACCTACGAAATATAAAATCTTAGTTGGTATTCCTCCAATAGCTCCTATATGTAAACTATAATTAGATCGCATAAGCCATTTAGAGAAACGTTCGTTATCAATATATTTCTGCGAATTAGGCTTTAATTCCAATGTTTGTTGATCAAAGTACAAATCCCTCCAAACTCCTTTATTCATATCTGTACAAGCGTAAAAATCATCTTCTGGCTCGTGTGGAAGATCAATAATAACTGCTTCTTTATTTTCTTTGGCAATTTCCTTACGTACTTTGTTCCAGATAAAATCGGCTGCAGCAAGTTTGTCTAATTGCTTTTTAGATAAAGTATCCTTTTTGGCAGTAACAACTTCTTCCTTTTTTTCTTTTTCATCAGCCCAACCACCACTTATCCAATAGGTGCTTTCTCTTATCCAATGAAAACTCATTAATAATCCTGTAAACGAAATAAGTAATGCTAATATAATAGTGTAGAATCCCACTACATTATGCAAATCATAATTTAAGCGTTTGAACTTAGCATTCCACTTTATCTTAAAACTACTATTTTTAGTTGTTTTGTTCCATTTTTTTGGAAACCAAAGAATAAGTCCACTTATAAGAAGAAAGAAGAAAATTAGCGTTCCCCAAGCCGTTACTTGCGAACCAATATCCCTACCTAACCATAAGTAACGATGCCCTTCGTCCATGATATGAAAAAAATCTTCGTGATCTACAATTCCAGTAATCTTACCATTATAAGGATTTACATAAATTAAAGAATCCGATTCGATGTCTACTTTTATAGTTTTATCTAAACCATTGTACCAAAAACCATGAATCTCTTTATTAGGCAATGCTTTACTTACAGCTTGATATATCTTAGAGGGCGGTAATACTTTTTCTGATTCTTGTGCTTCTACATTAAGCCAAGAGGATGTTGCATGTTTGATTTCTTGCTCAAAAACCAAAATACAACCTGTAATTCCCATTATAAATACAACGATTCCTGAAGCGAGTCCTAACCATAAATGCAACCATGCATTAATTTTACTAAAACGTGATTTTCCTTTATTTGGTGGTTTATTCGAACGGTTTTTAATAGTACTCATTGATATTATAATTTTAATAGGTAATAGTTTTTATGGGCAAAAAAGATGTATTAGTAAAAATGGCTTGAGGAATATTTAAATTAAGTAATTCCTCAAGCCATTAAAATTGTATTAGCTTAAAGTGTAAGCTTAGCAATTGCAATCAATTAATGAAAATAGCGAAATGAAAATAAAATTTCAAGTGCTCTTAAAGTTTTTACTTAGATGATTTCAAATTATCTAAACGTAAAATATAATCATAACCTCCAACAATTTCTACTCCTGAAGTTACAGCACCTGTTGTGGTATTAACTTCCCAGATATAATCTTTAGTAGTTTCAGCATTAACCTGAATAAATACTTTACCATCCGATGTAATTACATTTTGTAATTGGCTTCCTTTATCTGCAGGTAAATCTAATTTTTTAATTACCGAGCTAGTAGCTATATCGATTAAAGCAAATTTAGTATTAAACAATCCAGAAGGATTTTCTGCTACTATTTTTGAATCTATGTATTTAGCAATAGCCTTACCGTTACCAACATACCAAAGTCCGCTAGCAGTTTCTCCTCCTAAAGCAGTACCAAGGTTAAAATTATAAGAAGAGTCTAATGTAGTTTCACCCTTTTTGATTCTAACTATTTTTGTTGGACTATCTTTAGAAGTCATCCAGTCAGCAAAAAACATCATATAAACATCACCAGACTCATCAGTACAAGAAGTTGGCATCCACATATTAGATCCTCCATTACCATCAGCTTCCGAGCTTTTAATAACCTTTTCAACAGCAAAACTTGGATAATCTACTACGGCAATATTCATACCTGGCTCAGCAAGTGATGGCCAAATAGCCATATTAGAAAATGCAACATATAGTTTTCCGTTTGAATATTGAATATTCCCTTGATTATAAGAAGTATATCCCGCTGGAATCGCAGGCAATGCCAATTCTCCATTTTTTATCCAAAGTGTTGTGGCATTTACAACGGTATATAATACTTTGCTTCCATCTCCATTCGTTCCAAACAATACTAGCGTGTTGTCATCAACCCATGCATAACAACTTATAGATTTTTGATACGTAAAAGGCACTTCATATACAACAGATAATCGATTGTTCTTAAATTCGAATTTAGTCATTTTACCAAAATTAGAACTTGTACTTGGATAGTAATAAAACCCATTTTTGGCAATAATTCCGTAATCTGCCTTGCTTGTAACTTCGGCACCATTACCTACCAAACTAACACTCCCTTTAGTTAAATCATCAACTCCTACAATGTACTGAGTTGTATTTGGCCAACTCCCTAATTGCAACCATAGCGCATAATCAGCTTTTGCACCAGCTGAATCACTTCCAGAATCATCATTACTAGAACAAGAAATAGTTGTACCCATTATCAATGTACTAATAAATAGAAAATAAAAAGAGGGTTTAATAAATCGTTTCATGTTTAAAATATTTTTTATATAATTATTAAAAATAAAAGTTCGTTTCAGGCTATTTTAAGAAATAGTGAAATTTAATTGAAAAGGAGCGTCCTTGCTTTTGTAGCTTAAAATTATCATAAGCCAAATCATTTGTTAGATTGTTGCACTCTAAAGAAATATTATACATTCCAGAATTCATAGAATAAGAAATAGATGCATTTTGGATATACTGATTAGGAATTATACTTTTACCTTCTTTTGTACCATAGTTTTCCCATGTAAGGTAATACCAGTGTGTATATTGCAAATCCCAATTAAGCTGTAGATTATTTCCTTTTTTAATGAAGTCCGACTTTCTATATCCTAAATTGGCATTACCAAACATCCAAGGTCTATTAGGCAAGTCATCTTTGTATGTAGCTGATATTGTTCCTGAATTTGATCCATTAGGATATTTCGTGTTGTCAAGCGTGCTTTGATAAGTAAAATTTATCCCAACGTTTATTTTATCCTGATAATTGTACTTAATATCGGCCTCAAGTCCTTTGATAAGAACATTTGATGTATTTTCAAATCTACTTATCTGACTATTCGATTGATAAACAACTGGAGAAATAAAGCCTTTCGCATTTCTTAAATACCCTCCTGTTTCAATAAAAAAATGATGATTTTCCGCTGCATTCTTCCAATAACCACCCAGATTGTAATTGTCGCTATTCTCTGGTTTAAGATTAGGATTAGCTACAACCGAGTACCCATTACCAAACACCTCATCTACTCTTTGTAAGCGATATGCTTTTTCATAAGAAGCTTTTATACCTATAGACGAAGTTATTTTATAGCGTGATGCAATTCCATATCCGGTGTAACCATTGTTATCTCTTACAGTTTCGCCCGCTCCAGTTCCAGAATTAGTAATAGCAAAAGGTTGTTCTAACAACATACTGTAATATTTTCCAAAAAACGTGTTGGTCAGTTTTTCTTCCAATAAATTCTGTTGATAGGATAGCCCAATAATATGCTTTGTAATTTTCCCAGGATTATAATCTTTGTCAGTAAGCAACTCGTCATAAGTCTTGTTTTCGACCTTGTCCAGAGTATAGTTAAGACTTAACGAGTTATCATGGTCTATTTTGTAGCTAAGATTCGATCCGATAAAATATTTTGGACGTCGAATATTCCATTTAGTTGCAGGTCCTCCCATTTCGGAAGAAGTAGCTGCCACATAACTTCCATCCCAATAATATTTTCTAAGTGCAGTATCTGTAATAGTATATTGATCGTCTGAATAGGAAGAAAAAAAGCTTAAATCAAGATCTTTTGTAAACAAATTCTTTTTTAAATATCTTAGTGAGAATGAATAAGCATCTCCTCCTCTATGTACTTGACCGTACACTACGTCTTGGTTAGTTCCTGTTTGTATTCCTTTTTCTGTAGCAGAATAACTTCCTCCAATAAAAAACATATCAGCCCAAGATTTATCAACGAAACCTAGTTCTGCCTGCCCCATAGCAGACTTATATTGATCATTGAATCTTTTAAAATCACCAGTAACAAATCGAGAATTATCTTTATCAATCACTTCTATTACTTGTACATCTCGCATTGTGTAATCGTTATCCGAATAATTTAAAAAACCAGAAGCTTTAAAAGTTAATCCTGATTTTTTGTCACGCATCTGTCCTGTTAATGAAGCACTATGCGTATTAAATGATCCTAAACTATATGACATATCAAAATAATTTGATATTTGATGATTTGTAATAATATTTACAGCACCGCCAAGAGCATCAGAACCTAAGTTCACTGGTACTACACCTTTATATACTTCAATTCTTTCAGATAAATTAACTGGTATATTGTTTAACGACATGGAACTCCCCATAATATCCAAAGGCACACCATCTATAAAAAACTTTACGGCACTACCAGAAAGACCATTGATAGAAAAATCAAAATCAGAACCCATACCTCCTTGTTCCCTAACTTTTACCCCAGTAGTTTTATTCAATATTTGACTCAAATTGGATGTAATGTTAGCCATTGACTTAGTATCGACCGCATTAACCTGAAAAGCAGATTCTTTTACTCTGGTTACTTTAGATATTCCTTTAACCTGAACTTCATCTAACGCAGCCATATCTTCTTCAATAGTAAGAGTTGGAACTGTTTGATTTACCTCTTTTAAATTAATCTTTACTTGCTTTGGTTTATATCCAACATAAGTAATAGATAAAATATAGTTTCGTGGTTCTGCTATAATTTCATATTCCCCTTTCTCATTGGTTAATGTTGAATAAGCAGTACCTTTTAGTTCTACAGAAACACCTTCGACAGGTTGACCGCTATTACCTAAAATGACTCCATTTAATTTTACTTTGTTATTTTGTGAGAAACCTTGAATCGAAGTTAAGAGCACCAGGATTAAGATAAATATTCTATTTATTTTCATTACTTAAAGTTGAAATTAATTTGGCACAAAATTAACATCAATAAACACCATTTCCAAGTTATTTTTAATTATTCTAAATAAAAACGATGATTAACTTTCAAGTAGCCAATTCAATAAAAAATTAATATATTTATTAGTGAATAATTAAGATTAACTTAAGATTCAATTAAAATTTAACATCTTAAAAGTTAAAACTCAAAGCTTCAATTCGTCAAGAAATAAAAAAACATAAAAAAAGTAGCCCGTTTAACAAATTAAACGGGCTACTTTCAAAAAAATCTATTGTATATTTTACTTATATTTTCAACTCTAGAATTGTATTTTTCATTTCTTCTACGATTATTTCAATATCCTTTTCACTTGTTCTCCAGTTCACAAATGAAGCACGAATTCCTTTACGATTTTGATAAACAGTGGGCGTCATAAATACTTTTCCTGTATCATTAAGACGACTCAAAAATGAATTTACTTTCTCTTGATTATGATCTCCCGATAATGTAAAGCAAACATTATTTAGTCTTGTTGGTGCTAATAACTCAAAGTTTTCATTCTCTGTAATAAATGCATCAAATTGCAATGCAAGAGCTACACTATTTTCGACTATATCCTGATATCCTTCTTTTCCGTAAGCTAATAAAGAAAACCAAACTGGTAATGCTTTTAATCTCCTTGAGTTTTCGGGTAAAAAATTTAAGAAGCTGAAATTTTCTAATGGATCTCCCAAATAGGGTGCATTCGAATTTTGGAATGTTTCTATCTGTAATATTTTATGTTCTTCTTTTATCAAATAAAAAGCACTTTCATAAGGGACATTAAGCCATTTATGACAATCTATTGTAATACTATCAGCATTTTCCCAACCATTTACCAAATGTTTATATTTAGGCGAACAAGCTGCAAATCCTCCAAAAGCGGCATCAATATGCCACCAGAATTTATACTTCTTTTTTAATTCATTTATTGCTACAAAATCATCAAAATCGGCTGTATTTACTGTTGCTGCACTTGTAATTACAATAAATGGTTTTCCGTTTAGAGTTTCGATATTTTCTTCTAAATCGGCTACATCTATTGCTTCACGGTTTCCTTCGATTGTTTTTATTTTAGTGAAGTTCTGACTTCCAATACCTAACATTGACAAGCATTTTATAGAAGATGAATGTGGCGTAGATGCAAAAATCGTAATAGGTTCTGAAACTCCGTTCTTAGCAAAGTCTTTTCCTAGTTGTTTTCCAATCCATTGTCTTGCAACAGCCAATGAAGTAAAATTAGACATTGTTGCTCCAGTTACAAATCCGCCAAGAAATGATTTTGGCAAATCGAGCAATTGCAATAATAAATTAATAGTTTCGATTTCTATTAAAGCCGAAACTCCTCCTTGTGCTTTTACCGCTTGCGTATTCTGGTCATAAATTGTCGTTAACCAATCACCAACTATTGAAGCTGGTGTACTCCCACCTGTTACAAAACCTAAATATCTTGGTCCTGGCGATGCAATCATTAATGGTGCTAATCGCTGATTAAATTCTTCCAAAGCCGATAATGCGCCTAATCCTTCCTGATTAAGATTTCGGTTGGTCGTTATACTGTTGGAATTGGATGTTGGAATTGAATCGAGAGAATTTAAAAATGCTATTCCTTGTTGTTTTACTTGTTCAAGTATATTTTCTATATCGTTTAAATCTTGTTGAAGTGCTGTATTCATTTTAGATATTATAGTTTAAAATAAAATTAATGCATTATATGGTATCAATGCCTAATCTGTTTAAGAATAAGATTTTATTGTGAAAAAATAACCATATAAGTAATGTAAGTTCATTTAAGTTTTGCGTTGATTATTCTCTCTTATATTTACTTACATTACTTATATGGTTAAAATAATTTTATTGAATAAATGTTACGACAATTTCATTATGTTAAATCCCTACCATTTCGTTTTTTCCGAAAATCGGGAGACCATCATCGATGAAATCACATCGCCATTTGCATTAAGTAAAGTGGCTATTGGGTCTACAAGTGTACCCAAAATCATTGCTACAGGTAAGGCTTCTGCCATTGGCAAACCGTAAACTGTTATCGCCAATACTTCTCCGATATATCCTCCGTTTGGGATTCCCCCCTCAACAATCGAAACGATTACCGTAATTCCCAATGCTAAAAGTATTGTACTTGGTTCGGTAAAATCTTTTCCGAACATGGTAAATAATACGGTGATTTTTAAAATAGATGACATACTCGAACCGTCTTTATGCAATGGCGCTCCTAGCGGAATAACCACGTTCCGGACATGTGCGGGAATTTTCATTTTCTCGGCCGCCAAAAGATTAGCAGGTATTGTTGCAATACTACTACAAGTTCCTATAGCTGTAAGCGCGGGTGTAGCATTATTACTCCAGAATACTACAAAGGCTCTTTTTCCTCCTGCTATTAAAGCATACAAACTAAAGAATACAAAGAAATAAAAAATACAGGCTCCATAATAAATCCCTAGGGGTTTAGCGTAAACTCCAAACAATTGTGGTCCATAAAAACTAACCTGATAGGCAAAATAAGCTCCCAAACCTATTGGAGCTAATTTCATAATCATATTTAAAAGCTGTTTCATCACTTCGTTTCCTGAGTCTAGAAAACTCCTGAAAGCATTTCCTTTTTCTCCTGATTGCAAGGTTGCAAATCCTATTAAAAAAGAAAAGATAATAAGTGCCAACATACTTTTTCGAGACAATAATTCGTAAAAATCATTGGTTGTAAGTAATTGTGCAATTTGATCCCCAACATTACCTGTTGCAATATTCTCTAATGGAACTTTAGAAACTATAATGTTCTGATGAATAGGAAAAAGATAAACGGCAATAATCATTACAATAGCCGAAATAAGAAGTGTTCCTAAGAAAACGGCAATCATAACAACAAATAATCTTCCTAACTTTTCTGTTTTCTCTAAATTGGCAATAGAGGAAGTTATCGTAAAAAAGATTAACGGAATAATTGCTGTAAAAAGCAAATTCAAGAAGATATCTCCCAATGGCTTTATAATCTCAACATCTTTACCAAAAACTAATCCTAAAATACTTCCCGCAATTATACCTCCCAGAAGCAAAAGTATACTACTGTAATTTTTTATAAAATTGATTTTTTTAGTCCCCATAGTTTAAAAAGCATTAGTATTTTAAAAATCAATTAAATTACACCAAAAAAGGATTCTAAATTGTTAACTCTAATTTTATTCTTTTTGTAAAACAAGTGTAGTAAATTCTCTATCGACAAGTTCTCCTTTTTTGCTTTTGACTTTTTCGGTCAACGTTTCTGAATCTATGATTCTAAAAGGGGTTTGACTGATTAGTTTTTCAGCTTTTTCGGTATCATAAAGATTGAATTCAAATTCGGTAAACGGAAGTTTCTTCATAAAACTTTCCTGTGCAAATGTTAGGCTAAAGATTCCTTTATCATTAAGCACTCTATATATTTCTAAAAGAAATTTTACAGGCTCTTGCCAAAAGTATAACGTATTTACAGTAAATATTTTATCGAAGGTGGCATCTGGAAACGGAATGGTGTTTCCATCATAAACTGAAAAGAAAGCTTGTTTTTGAGAGACATAGTTTCTGTTTATCTGTCGCGCTTCTCCATACATTAATTCAGACATTTCGAGTCCGTAATATTTTAAATCAGTACTCTGTTGCATTACGTATTCTAAATGCGCTGCGTTGCCGTGACCAATTTCCAGTATTTTATCACCTTGGGAGATATTTAAATTTCGGATTGAGCTAAGCGTCATATTGATGTTTGTTTCATGCATCATATTTGCCATTTCTATTCCTTTTTCTCCTGTTGGATGCTTTAGCTGAGACGCTATTGCTTGTAATTCTTCTTGTTTCATAATCATTAAAATTATAACAAATTGAAATTAAAATACCTAATACCATAGCCCAGATGGGAGCGACATCCTTTTTATTTTTTCTTTAAAAATAAAAAGATATAGCAGACAGCTGGAAATAGCTCCTTTCTCTAACTCTTCTTAAAATAAAACATTAAAAACAATTATTTTTTACCATTAAGAAATCAAGCTTTACTTAATCAACCTTAATTTCTTAATGGTGAAATTTGCACAAAGTAAATTTAGAAAACTTTACTCGCTATTTGACGAATATTTTCGGATTTTCCCATGGAGTAATAATGCAAAACCGGAACTCCTGCAGCTTTAAGCTCTAATGATTGCTGAATTGCCCATTCGATACCTACTTGTCGTATCTCTACATTATTTTTACATTTATCGACTTCGTTAATTAAGTCTTCGGGTAAATCGATACGGAAAATTTGTGGTAAAACCTGCAAATGTCTTTGTACAGCAATTGGCTTAATTCCTGGAATAATAGGAATTGTAATCCCCATTTCGCGTGCTCTTTTTACAAACTCGAAGTATTTTGAATTGTCAAAAAACATTTGTGTTACCACATAATCAGCACCAGCATCGACTTTTTCTTTTAGTCTTTTTAAGTCAGAAGTTAATGATGGAGATTCTAAATGCTTCTCTGGATATCCTGCAACACCAATACAAAAATCGGCTTTGTTATCAACATCCATTACTTCGTGCAAATACTTTCCACAATTTAGTTCATTAATTTGTTTAACTAAATCTATCGCAAAACTGTTTCCTCCAATTTTAGGTACGAAAGATTGTTCGTCTTTCATAGCATCTCCACGAAGCGCCATTACATTATTGATTCCTAGATAGTGACAATCTACCAACATATACTCGGTTTCTTCTTGAGTAAACCCACCGCAAAGCAAATGTGGTACTGTATCGACGTTATATTTATGTTTTATAGAAGCACAAATTCCCAGTGTTCCCGGACGCATACGTGTAAGTTTTTTATCTAAAAGTCCGTTGCCTTTATCAATATAAATATACTCCTCGCGAGAAGTTGTTACATCTATAAATGGCGGTTTAAACTCCATTAACGGATCAATATTGTCGTATAATTCCTGAATACTTTTCCCTTTTTGAGGCGGAATAATCTCAAATGAGAATAATGTATTCCCGTTGGCGTTTTCTATATGTTGTGTTACTTTCATAATCAGCCCCCTAACCCCCGAAGGGGGAATTCCTGAAAGGGGTCATCAGGTTTGTGTTATTTTTTTCTGCCTTACTTCCCCCTTCGGGGGCTAGGGGACTAATCTGCTATATTAGGATTTAACCATTTCATAGCTTTATCTGTCGAAATACTTCGGCGTTTGGCGTAATCTACAACTTGGTCTTCTTTTATTTTTCCGAGTCCAAAATATTTACTTTTCGGATTTCCAAAATAATATCCTGAAACCGAAGATGCTGGCCACATCGCCATACTTTCAGTAAGGGTTACTCCTATTTCTTCTTCTACATTTAGTAATTTCCAAATTGTTGGTTTTTCTAAATGGTCTGGACAAGCAGGATATCCTGGCGCTGGACGAATTCCTTTATAATTTTCTTCGATTAAATCTTCTGTCGATAATGATTCGTCTACGTCATAACCCCAAAAATCTTTACGTACTTCTTCGTGTAGATATTCGGCGAAAGCCTCTGCAAAACGGTCAGCTAATGCTTTTACCATGATCGAATTGTAATCGTCAAGATCTTTTTCAAATTCGGCAGCCCATTCGTCTACACCAAATCCTGTTGTTACACAAAATGCTCCCATATAATCGGTAATTCCGCTGTCTTTTGGCAATATAAAATCCGACAAAGCAATGTTTGGTGCGCCTTTTGTTTTTTGTGATTGCTGACGAAGCGTTAAGAATTTCTCCAGAACTTTTCCGTTTTCATCACGCAATTCGATATCGTCATCATCTACCTGATTCGCAGGGAAAATTCCGTAAATACCTTTTGCAGTTAGCTTTTTCTCTGCCAAAATTACTTTCAACATGTCCTGTGCATCTGCAAAAACAGAAGTTGCTTGTTCTCCAACTACTTCATCGGTTAAAATCGCTGGGTATTTCCCAAACAATTCCCATGTTCTAAAAAACGGTGTCCAGTCGATATACGGTACCAGAACGTCCAACTCTACTTCGATTACTTTTGCTCCAATAAATTTTGGTTTGGTTGGCGTGTATTCTGCCCAATCCAATTGTAATTTATTTTTACGCGCTTGCTCAATCGTCAGGAAGTTTTTATCTCTCGAACGATTTAAAAATGTTTCTCTAAACGCATCATAATCTGCACGAATATCGCTTGCATATATTTTGCGATTATGGTCTAAAAGATTTCCTGCAACGGTAACGGCTCTTGAAGCATCGTTTACGTGAATTACAGTTTCTCTATATTGTGGTGCAATTTTCACGGCTGTATGCGCGCGCGAAGTCGTTGCTCCACCAATCATAATCGGGATTTTAATTCCTTGTTTGTCTAGTTCTTTTGCCAAATACACCATTTCGTCAAGCGAAGGCGTAATCAATCCGCTTAGACCAATAATGTCAACATTATGCTCTATCGCGGCAGCAATAATTTTTTCTGGAGGCACCATAACACCAAGATCTACAATCTCGTAATTGTTACAGGCTAATACCACCGAAACGATGTTTTTACCAATATCGTGAACGTCACCTTTTACAGTTGCCATCAATATTTTACCATTCCCTTGTTTGTCTCCGGCTTGTTTGCTTGCCTCAATATAAGGTAATAAATAAGCAACAGCTTTTTTCATTACACGTGCTGATTTTACTACTTGTGGCAAGAACATTTTTCCGCTTCCGAATAAATCTCCTACGACATTCATTCCTGTCATCAAATTGATTTCGATAACTTCAATAGGTTTTACAGCTGCTAGACGCGCTTCTTCGACATCTATTTCTATAAAAGCATCAATACCTTTTACCAATGAATGTGTAATACGCTCCTGAACCGTTCCTAAACGCCATTCCTGAATCGCTTTTTCATCTGATTTTACTTCGCCTTTTACATTCTCTGCAAAATCTAAAAGTCTTTCAGTTGCATCGTCACGTCTGTTTAGGATTACATCTTCTACGTGTTCTAATAAATCTTTAGGGATATCATCATAAATCGAAAGCATCTCTGGATTTACAATTCCCATTGTCATTCCGTTCTGAATTGCGTGGTATAAAAACACCGAGTGCATCGCTTCACGAACGTGATCATTTCCTCTAAAAGAGAATGAAACGTTACTTACTCCACCACTAATATGTGCGTGTGGCAAATTATCACGAACCCATTTTGTACCTCTAAAAAAGTCCAAAGCATTTAAGCGATGTTCTTCCATTCCGGTTGCAACTGGAAAAATATTTAAATCGAAAATAATATCCTGTGGAGGAAATCCAACTTTATCAACCAAAATATCATACGAACGCTGGCAAATTTCGACTCTACGTTCAAAATTATCTGCCTGACCTACTTCATCAAAAGCCATGATAATAGCCGCAGCACCGTAACGTTTGATTAGTTTGGCGTGGTGAATAAAGGCTTCTTCTCCTTCTTTTAACGAAATCGAGTTTACAACGCTTTTTCCTTGTACTACTTTAAGACCCGCTTCGATGATTTCCCATTTCGAACTGTCGATCATAATCGGCACTCTCGAAATATCGGGTTCTGATGCTATTAAATTCAGGAATTTTGTCATTGCCTGAACACCATCAAGCATTCCTTCATCCATATTTATATCGATGATCTGCGCTCCACCTTCTACTTGTTGTCTTGCAATATCAAGTGCCTCGTCATATTTCTCTTCCTTGATTAAGCGAAGGAATTTTCTTGACCCGGTAACATTTGTACGTTCACCAATATTTACAAAAACACTGTTAGGCGTAATAATCAACGGTTCTAATCCTGCTAATACAAGGTCTCTTCTATTTTCTGCCATTTCTTTTTAAGTTACTAAGATTCTAAGTTGCTTAGATTCTGAGTTTTTTTATTCTATTTTTATAAGGTTCTAAGACCTTTCATCTCTATAATCTTATTTTGGGCGTGTTTCGCCGTGGCGAATCGGGCTATCCATTTCTTAGTCCTCGCACTTCCTTCGTCAGGCTGTGGGCTATCCACTTCTATCCCTCACGCAAATTCGGTTTCATAAGACATTTATGTTTCCCGAAATTTCAATTTTAATCTACAATTTAAAGATCATTTCCATTTTGACCCTTCTATATATTTACAGGTTACACCTCCATCGTATGTATAATATTTCACTTTAGTAAAACCTGCTTTTACAAGTGAAATAGAATCAGGTTTTAATTCTTCTTTCAAAATAATATAGTGTCCTTTTTCAGGATTATCTAGATCATATTTCACTTTATAAAACTTGTTTACAAGGTTATAATCAACAATAGAAGCCCCTCCCAAAATCTTTTTTTTGCCCGAATAAAAACAATATCTTAAATATTGGGATTTACCCGATTGTTTAATTCTTAATGTAAGCCCTATTGTTTCCCCTTTAAATGTCTTTCTATATCTATGCTCATCATTTCTATGAGCATTCTTAAATAAAAAATGTACTGTTGAAATTATTATTACAGCTATAAAAATTCGCAATAACAATTTCAGAGAATTTGCGACTTCTTTATTTTCAATCATTTCTTTTAATTTTCAACGAAATAAATTTCGTTGCTACAATATTTGTCGTTCCTCTGGAACTTTTATTCTCAATTCAACCTACAAGGCTTTAAAAACCTTGCAGGAAAACGTTATTCAAACACTGGCGCCACACGTGGCTTATAATCTTTTGCTATTTCGGCAATTAACCTGATATGATCCGGCGTTGTTCCGCAACAACCTCCGATGATGTTGATTAAATTATCTTCTAAATATTCTTTGATGAATGCCTGTGTTTGTTCTGGTGTTTCGTCATATTGTCCGAATGCATTAGGCAAACCTGCATTTGGGTGCGCCGAAACATTAAAACTGGTATGTTGTGCTAATGTTTTAAGGTATGGCTTTAACAAATCGGCTCCAAGAGCACAATTAAATCCTACACTTAATAGCGGAATATGTGATACCGAAATCAAGAATGCTTCAACAGTTTGCCCTGAAAGTGTTCTTCCTGATGCATCGGTAATTGTTCCCGAAACCATGATTGGAATTTCGATATTACGTTCTTCTTTTACTTCTTCGATTGCAAAAAGTGCAGCTTTGGCATTTAATGTATCAAAGATGGTTTCTACCAACAGTAAATCGCAGCCACCATCCATTAAGGCTTCTACTTGTTGTTTGTACGCAATTCGTAAATCATCAAACGTTACGGCTCTGTAACCCGGATCGTTTACATCTGGTGACATACTTGCTGTACGGTTTGTTGGCCCGATTGAACCGGCAACGAAACGCGGTTTGTCCGGATTTTTAGCTGTAAACTCATCGGCTACTTCTCGGGCTAGTTTAGCCGACTCGTAGTTTAATTCGTAAACGTACTCTTCCAGGAAATAATCGGCCATACCGATTGTTGTTCCCGAGAATGTGTTGGTCTCTACGATGTCGGCACCCGCTTCATAATAAGCGGCGTGGACATCGCGAATTGCTTGTGGTTGTGTTATGGATAGTAAATCGTTGTTTCCTTTTAAGGGATGTGGAAAGTCTTTGAAGCGCTCTCCACGAAAATCTTCTTCGGAAAAATTATAGCGTTGTAACATTGTTCCCATTGCTCCATCGAGCACGAGTATGTTTTTTTTAATTGCTTCTTGAATTGTTGACATGTTTTTTCTTTTCTTGCAATGACGCTAAGGCGCAAAGCTTTTATTAAATATTACCAAAAATTCAATATCATAGCCTTTTAGCCCCGAGTGCAGCGGTATCCTTTTTTTCTGGTCCCGAAGCCTCGGGATAGAAAAAAAGATATAGCGGAAAGCGGGAATGTTTTGGGCAAAAATGCGCCAATAATTCGCTTCTGATACTGAAATTTTATTCAGTTAATATCGATAAGTTTGTCAAGAAAAGTTTTGAGAAATACATTGCTGTATTATGTGTTATCTATCTTTAATACAGTAAATGTATAAAGTAGAATGTAGCACCTTCTTTATGATAAAGGGTTGCTAAGGTTTCAATGGGTCTATCCCTCCGCCTTTCGTGATAACTTTCAATAAATATATGAACAGTGCAAAGTAAACACATAGCGCTAACAATTGCAAGTGTTTTTTAAAGATTCTGAGGAACTAAGTTACTAAGGGTTTTAGGGTTGACGTTTAGCATCAAAAAATTAAGAATAAATACTAGTAAGTTTAAAGATAATTAACATTCTTATACACCTGAAATTCTATTATTATCAATTTATAGCCCGCGGTTTCAACCGTGGGATACGGATTGTGATTATATATTGTGTTCCAGTGGTTGAAACCACTGGCTATGTTTTTAAATTATTCCCAAATGTTCTGAAAGATATGAATGTGTAATAAAACGAAATTGCCCTATATTATTAAAAAAAATAAAGCTCAAACTTGATAACAAGTTTGAGCTTTATATATAAAAATCTTAGTACCTCAGAAACTTAGCTTCTTAGAGGCTTAAAAAATTAAACTATTGCTTTAACAACAGCTTTTGGAGCTTCTTTACGAGTTCCGTCAAATCCGTCTACTCCTGAAACGGTAGTATATTTAAGCACGTATTTTTTTCCTGGATTGATAATTTGGTATGCAGCCTGACACATAAGTGTTGCTTCGTGGAATCCGCAAAGAATCAATTTTAATTTTCCTGGGTAAGTATTAACGTCTCCAATAGCAAAGATTCCCGGAATATTAGTTTGATAATCTAATGCGTTATTTACTTTAATCGCATTTTTCTCGATTTCTAATCCCCAGTCTCCGATTGGTCCTAATTTTGGTGTTAATCCGAAAAGTGGAATAAAATAATCGGTTTCGATTTTACGGTGTGCTCCGTTTTCTTCGATATCTAATGATTCAATATGCTCAGCACCATTGATTCCGATAACTTCTGCTGGTGTAATTAATTTAATTTTTCCAGCTGTTTTTAATTCTTGTACTTTTTCTACAGAATCTAAAGCTCCTCTAAATTCGTTTCTACGGTGAATTAAAGTTACTTCTGAAGCTACATTAGAAAGGAATATACTCCAGTCTAAAGCTGAATCTCCTCCTCCTGCAATTACTACTCTTTTATCTCTGAATTTTTCTGGATTCTTGATGAAGTATTTTACTCCTTTATTTTCATAAAACTCGATATCTTCAATAAGTGGCTTACGTGGCTCAAAACTTCCTAAACCTCCTGCAATAGCTACAACTGCTGCATGAATTTTTGTTCCTTTATTTGAGGTTACAATAAAACTTCCGTCTTCTTGCTTGTCTATTGTTTCAGCACGTTCTCCTAATGTAAAACCTGGTTCGAATTGCTTTATTTGCTCCATTAAGTTATCTACCAAATCTCCTGCTAATACTTCTGGAAATCCAGGGATATCATAGATAGGTTTCTTAGGATATAATTCTGAAAGTTGCCCTCCTACTTGAGGTAAAGCATCTAGTATATGGCATTTTAATTTTAACAATCCTGCCTCAAAAACGGCAAATAAACCAGTTGGACCAGCTCCTATTATAAGTATGTCTGTTTTAATCATTTTATTGTTGTTTATAATCATTCTTAATAAATACAAAGAAACAAATAATTTACACTATTTTCAATGATTTTTATCATTCATTTCTTCCTTTGTCCAAAAAAAATTACTGTGTATTTTTTAGTGAAGCAGTAATCTCATTCATTTTTTTAACCTTATCTTCAAAATTCCCTTTTAAGGTTTTTCGATATTCGTTAAGGTTTTCTACCATCTGGTTGATATCTTCGGGAATTATTTCTTCGAAAAATTCTCGTAGCCTTTTGGCAGTGGTCGGTGATTTACCATTTGTCGAAATGGCAATTTTTACATTTCCTTTGGTTACGATTCCACCTAAGTAATAATCACATAATTCGGGGGTATCGGCAATATTACATATGAGATATCTTTCTGTAGATAAATCGTATATTCTTTTGTTAACCAATAAATCGTCGGTACAGGCAATAACCATATGCCTCCTTTTAAGCATTTTCTTTTTGAACTTTGCCTTTGTTAGCGTTAGATTATACTTCTCTGCCAAGATTTCTATCTCTGGCAAAAAAGTGGTTGCAACAACCTCAACATTGGCATTAGGGCTTGATTTTAATAAAAAGGAAAGCTTCTCTAATCCCACATTTCCACCGCCTACAATAAGTACATTAAGCTTATGCAGTTTTAAAAAAATGGGATACAATTCGTTTCTTTCCATTATAATCGTATTTGGCTTGATACAAATTCTTCGTAAAATCCTTTTAATTTGGTACTTTCTCTAACTACTTCTCCAATGATAATAATAGCTGGTGAACCTAGTTTGTTTTCTGCAGCGATTTCCTGGATTGTATTTATCGTTCCAACTCCTACTTTTTCCTCTGACGTTGTTCCGTTTTGAATAATCGCTATCGGTGTTTCTCCCTTTGATTCTTTTTGGAATAAAGCTACTATTTGCGATAGTTTACTCATCCCCATCAGGATAACTACTGTTGCAGAAGATTGTGCTGCAAGAGCAACATCTGATGATAATTTTCTATCAGAAGTTGTTCCTGTAATTGCCCAAAAACTCTCTGAAACTCCTCTTTTCGTTATCGAAATTCCCTGATAAGCAGGAACTGCAATTACCGATGAGATTCCGGGTACTACAAAAGTAGGGATTCCAAAACTCTCTACGTATTCTATTTCTTCGCTTCCACGACCAAATACAAATGGGTCTCCACCTTTTAGTCGCACTACATTTCCATAAGTTAATGCGTTATCAACTATCAATTGATTTATCTGGTCTTGTGTGTAAGCATGATTCCCTACTCGCTTGCCAACAAAAATTCGGATTGCATTTTTAGGTGCATATTCTAAAATTTCTTCATTTGCCAAAGCATCGTACAAAACCACATTTGCCTCAGCAAGTGCTTTTACACCTTTTAAAGTCATCAAATCTGGATCGCCCGGACCTGCTCCGACTAAAGTTACTTTGGGTTTTACTGTATTAAGCATTAGCTAAATCTTTGGCTCTATATTTTTCTATTGTATCAAAAAAAGCAATTCCTTCTTGGATATATTGTTTTGCAAATGCTTCTGAAGGTTCTACTTTATTAATTTGGTATACCAATTCTTTAAAAGTTGTTGGCAATTCAATTTTAGAAGTTGCTACAAAAACAGTGTCAAACAAATCAACAATTCCTGCGTGATTATTTGTTTTTTCATCTTCTGAAAGTAATAATGCTTTAGCACCATTTACAAATCCTGCATATGCATGGTAAATAGCATCTGACCATTTATTTTCGTCGAATGATTCTTGTGCAAACGTTAATTTATCTTTAGCCTCTAATAATAAAGTAGCAACTAAATCGATAACAACACCAGCACATTCTCCTACTCCAACTGCTTTTACGTAGTTGTCGGCATTACCCCAATCTACAAAATCAGCTTCGGTTAAATTGGTTACATCAGCAAAAGGTTTTAAGATTTCGTAGAAATATTTCTCTCCTTTTAAGTCGTAATAATTTAGGAATTTTTCTCCGTTTGCGTTGGCATCAAAGTCATTTAAGATAGTACGCAAAGCATCTGGTCCTCTACGACTTGGAATCTTAATTACTTTATCGGCAAAACGTCCTGCTCCATTTCCTAATTTTCCTCCTCCCAATAAAACTTGTAACGCTGGTGCTACTAATTTTCCTGAGTTAATTGACATTCCCTGAAACCCGATTGCTGACATATTGTGTTGTCCACAAGCATTCATACAACCACTAATTTTTATTTCGATTTCATGGTTATTGCTATACTGAGGATATTCGGCATTTAATACTTTTTCTAGTTCTTCGGCAATTCCGGTACTACTTGCAATCCCAAGATTACAAGTATCTGTACCCGGACAAGCTGTAATATCGGCAGTAGAATTATACCCTAGATTTACAAAACCTAATTTGGCTAATTCCTGATAAAAGAAGGGCAGATTCTCTTCTTTTACATGACGTATTACAATATTTTGACGCAATGAAAAACGTAATTCATTTGCTGCATAATTCTTAATCAAATCAGCTAATAATCTAGCTTTATCAGTATAAAAATCTCCTAATAAAACTTTGATTCCGATAGCATAATATCCTTCTTGTTTTTGAGCAATTACGTTTGATTTTTTCCAAGCTTCATACCCTTTAGTCTCTTCAATAGTAACCGCTGGAACTGGTAATAATGTTTCTGGAATTGGTGCTTCAAAAGCTGTTGTATCTATTTCATAAGTTTCAAAAGCAATCGCTTTCTTCTCTTGTTCAACCAAATCCATAAAGGTATCTCTTCCTATTTCTTTGATTAAAAACTTCAAACGTGCTTTCATTCTTTTTGCACGTTCTCCGTATCTGTCAAAAATACGAATTACACCTTCTGCCGTTGGAATGATTTGGTTTGCAGGTACAAATTCCGAAAGTAATTCGGCATGTGCTGGTTGTGAACCTAATCCTCCTCCTAACATTATTTTGAAACCACGAACACCATCTACTACTTTTGGAATAAATCCTAAATCGTGTAAGTAACTCAAAGCCGTATCTTCATCTGATGATGAGAACGAAATTTTAAATTTACGTCCCATTTCCTGACAAATAGGATTTCTTAACAAATACTGAAACAAAGCGTGTGCATAAGGCGAAACATCAAATGGTTCATTTACATCTACACCCGCCAATTCGCTTGCTGTAATATTACGAACGGTGTTTCCACAAGCTTCACGCAAGGTAACATCGTCTTTGGCTAAATTTGCCCAAAGCTCTGGAGTTCTGTCTAAACTTACATAGTGAATCTGAATGTCCTGACGTGTTGTAATATGCAAACGCCCTGTAGAATATTCATCAGAAACTTTAGTAATACGCACTAATTGCTCACTGGTAACTTTACCAAAAGGCAATTTAATACGAATCATTTGAACGCCTTCCTGACGTTGCCCGTAGATTCCACGTGCTAAACGAAGACTACGAAAGCGCTCATCATCAATTTTTCCTCCACGGAATAAATGAATCTTTTTTTCTAAATCGATAATCTCTTTCTGAACTATCGGATTTTCTATTTCTGTTCTAAAACTTTCCATTTCTTTTTAATGCTTTAGGCTTTAGGCAATAAGCTGTAGGCTTTCTTGCGTACCTTGTTATACGTTTTTTGCTAAAAGCTTACAGCCTAAAGCTTATTGCTTACAGCAGTGAAACTATCTAATGAATCCTACTCCTGCAGTTGTATTTGTTGCGGTATCAATAAGGATAAAAGCTCCGTTTGATTTATTGTCATTGTAAGCATCAAAATATAAAGGCTTGCTTAATTTAATACTTACTTCACCAATTTCGTTTATTGCTAATTGAGTTGCTGGTGTTGTTCCTGAGTAATCGGTTGCGATTGTATTCTTGATACTTTCTACTTTTGCCAACACTCTGTTTGTATTATGCTGAACGATATATTTTGTTCCTGGAACTAACTTTTTAGAATCCATCCAACAAACTGTTGTTGTGATATCTTTTTCTATTTTAGGAAGTTCTGTTGATTTTACAATCATATCCCCTCTTGTAACATTGATATCATTTTCTAATTCAATTGTGATTGATGAACCTGCAATTGCTTCGTCAAATTGTTTATCAAAAAAGTGAATGTTCTTTACTTTAGATTCTGTTAATGAAGGTAAAACTGTTACTGCATCTCCTACTTTAATAGAGTTTCCGTATAATTTACCTGCATATCCTCTAAAATCATGATACTCTTCGGTCTTTGGACGAATAACTGTTTGAACTGGAAAACGTGCTTGTCCTTTTTCAAAAACATCTGTTGGCTCTAAAGCTTCTAAATGCTCCAAAACAGTTTGTCCATCGTACCAAGGCATATCTTTAGATTGATCAACTACGTTTCCACCGTTGATTGCACTTAGTGGAATATAACTTACGTTTTGTTCCTTAAAAGTACTTTTGGCGTTTAATGCCTGAAAATCAGCTTTGATTTTATTATAAACTTCTTCAGAATAATCTACTAAGTCCATTTTGTTAATCGCTACAATTACCTCTTTTACTCTCAATAAATTATTGATAAAAAAGTGACGATATGTTTGCTCGATTACTCCTTTTCGAGCATCAATCAAAATGATTGAAACTTGTGAAGTCGAAGCTCCTGTAACCATGTTACGTGTATACTCAACGTGACCTGGAGTATCGGCAATAATGTAACTTTTCTTTGCTGTCGAAAAATAAATGTGAGCTACATCAATCGTGATTCCTTGTTCTCTTTCTGCTACTAATCCGTCAGTTGCAAGTGAAAAGTCTAAGTAATCATATCCTTTTAATTTACTGCTTTTTTCTATTGCTTCGATTTTATCTGTAGTCAATGATTTTGTATCATACAATAACCTCCCGATTAAAGTACTCTTTCCGTCATCTACACTTCCTGCTGTTGCTATTTTTAAAACTTCCATTTTAATTTTTTGTTTAAAGTTTAAAAGTTTAAGGTTCCCTAAAAAACCTTCATATAAACTCTTAAATCTGAATATTTTATTTACTTTTCAATCCGCTTAAGTTCCCCCTTCGGGGGTTAGGGGGCTTAAAAGTATCCTTGTTGTTTTCTTTTCTCCATTGCTGCTTCAGAACGTTTGTCGTCAATTCTGGCACCTCTTTCAGAAATTGTCGATGTTCTGATTTCTCCAACTACTTCTTTAATTGTTGCTGCATACGATTCAACGGCTGCTGTACAACTCATATCTCCAACGGTTCTAAAACGAACGATTCTTTCTTCGATTTGTTCGTCTTCTTCCTGATACACATAAGGAGAATGTGACCAGATTAATCCATCTCTCAAGAAAACTTTACGTTTGTGTGAAAAATAAATAGATGGAATTTCGATTTTTTCTTGTTCGATATAACTCCATACATCTAATTCTGTCCAGTTTGAAATTGGAAAAACACGTACGTTTTGTCCATTTTCTATTTTTCCGTTCAAAATATCAAATAACTCTGGACGTTGGTTTTTCTCATCCCATTGACCGAAATCATCACGAACTGAGAAAATACGTTCTTTAGCTCTTGCTTTTTCTTCATCTCTACGCGCACCACCAATACAAGCATCAAACTTAAATTCTTCGATTGCATCTAGAAGTGTTGTAGTTTGTAAGCTGTTTCTACTAGAATATTTTCCAGTTTCTTCTACAACTTTTCCTTCGTCGATAGCATCCTGTACATTTCTTACGATTAATTCTAATCCTAACTCTGCAACCAATTTATCTCTAAATTCTATCGTTTCAGGAAAATTGTGTCCTGTATCAACGTGCAATAGTGGAAAAGGAATTTTCGCAGGAAAGAATGCTTTTTGTGCTAAACGCACTAAAGTAATCGAATCTTTACCTCCTGAAAAAAGTAAAACCGGTTTATCAAATTGAGAAATTACCTCTCTAAAAATGTATATCGCTTCACTCTCTAAAGCATTTGTTTTTAATACTGAACTCATTGTTTTTTTGTTTCAAAGTTTAAAGTTTAAAGTTTAAGGTTTTGATCACCTCATCTAAAAACTCATAACCATTATTGTTTTTTATTCTATTCTCTTGCTCTCTTGCCTCTAGGCTCTCTATTCTTTCTTAGCGCTATGCAAACCACATTCTTTATGGCTCGATTCCCACCACCATCTTCCGGCTCTAATATCTTCGTCTGGCAAAATTGCTCTCGTACATGGTGCACATCCTATACTTACAAAGCCTTTTTTATGTAATGCGTTTTGAGGTACATTGTGCTCTTGTAAATAATTCTCAACTTCTTGTAATGACCATTTTAATAATGGATTGAATTTTATTATTTCGAAGTTTGCATCGTATTCAAACAATTGTAAATCATTTCTGTTTTCCGATTGTTCGGCTCTTAAACCTGTAATCCAAACCGAGTTTCCTGACAAGGCTTTTCTTAATGGAACTACTTTACGGATAAAACAACATTCTTTCCTATTCTCTACCGAATCATAAAAACTATTCGGTCCTTTTTCTCTCAATAAACTCTCTACTGCAACTGCTTCTGGAAAATAAACTTCGATATGTTTTTTATATTTTTTTAATGTTCTATGAAAAACATCGTATGTTTCCTGAAACAATCTTCCTGTATCTAATGTAAAAATGGTAATTGCGATATTATTTTTAGCGATAAAATCGGTTATAACCTGATCTTCCTGACCAAATGAAGTCGAGAAAACGACTTTGTCTTTGTATTCATTAGCCAAAAATTCTAATGTTTCTTCCAGAGAAAAATCTTTTGTTTTAGCTAATAAAGATGTAATATTTGTTGTGCTCATATTCTTGATATTTCTAAAAAATTATTACAATAATTTAGATAATGTTTTTAAACTCAAAAGGATAATTAATATTCCTACTGCCACCATCATAGGTTTTCTTTTAATTTTATTTACTAAAAAAGCAGCAAGAGGAGCAGCAATTACGCCACCTAAAATCAAACCTATAATAACTTGCCATCCGTGGATTCCTCCAAAAAGCATGAATGTAACACCACTTGCAAATGAAACTGCAAACTCGGCTGCATTTACCGACCCAATTGTATAACGAGGATTTCTACCTCTTCCTAACAATGTCGAAGTTACGATTGGCCCCCAACCTCCACCTCCTACAGCATCCATAAAACCTCCAAAGGTTGCTAAGATTCCTAGTCGCTTGGTTTTCTTTTTAATTATAGTTTTATTTAATGCTTTTCTGATAATTATTACTGCCAGTACAATCATATAAACCGCGATAAAAGGTTTTATAACATCTCCATCAATTACATCCGACAGTAAATATGCTCCTGTAATTGATCCTAAAACCCCTGGGATCAATAAATTCTTAACTAGTTTTTTATTGATATTTCCAAATCTATGGTGTGATATCGCTGATGCCCCTGTTGTAAACATTTCTGCTACGTGAACTCCTCCACTACTAATAACCGGAGAAACTCCATAAGCCAATAAAAAAGATGTTGATGTTGCTCCGTAACCCATTCCTAACGTTCCATCTACCAATTGTGCAAAAACTCCAATTAAGAAAAACACTAAAAATTCCTGATTAAATCCATCTAGAAAGCCTTCCCAAGTAAATTCTGCATGATGATTATAAATCAATACTGAAATCAAACCTAACAATAATGCAGCAGGAATTATAACCCATAATTGTTTTGAAAACGATCCACCTGATTTTATTGCTACGGTATCCAACTTCAGTTCTTTTTCCATACACCTAATTATTCTTTTTTATTTTTAAAATCCATTACCCTATCGGCTTAGTAGATTACAATGCAAAATTACTACTTATTTCTAAATATCAAAATAAATTTTAATTTTTTTACATCGCTAATTGTCTTTAAGTTACATCCTAATACGCTTTAAAGAATTCTAAGAATCATCATTGTGTATTATAAATAATGTTTTGTTATCTAATTGTGATATTTTTCTTAAAGTCTACCATATCTATAGGATTATCGTGAAATTGTTATTATTTTTACCCAAATTTTATTTATGGATTTCCAAATAGGTCTTGTAATTGCAGGTTTAGTCGTTGGTTTTATAGTGGGATTAACAGGTGTAGGAGGTGGCTCTTTAATGACTCCTATTTTATTATATTTTGGAATTCCTCCAACAACAGCAGTTGGTACCGACTTACTATACGCAGCTTTTACCAAAATGGGAGGTGTATTTGTACATCATAAAAAAAGCAATATAAATTGGTCTATAACTGGCTGGCTTACTTTAGGTAGTGTTCCTGCTGCTTTATTGACTTTATGGATATTAAACAGTATTAAAACAGATATTACAACCATAAATGCAGTTATAAAATATAGTTTAGGCTGGGCATTGCTTTTTACTTCTATTGCAATTTTATTCAAAAAGAAATTATTAGTATACTCTCAAAAACACGCTGGCGATAAATTTCACAACGAAAGCGATACACAAAACATGTTAACCGTTGGAATTGGCGTATTACTTGGAGCAACCGTAACATTAACATCAATAGGAGCTGGAGCCTTAGGTACCGTTACTCTATTTTTCCTCTACCCACTTTTACCTACACCACGTTTGGTAGGTACTGAAATTGCACATGCTGTACCTTTAACTCTTGTTGCAGGAATAGGACATGCTTCAATGGGTAATTTAGATTTAACTTTATTAGCTCAGTTATTAATGGGATCACTTCCAGGAATCTTTATGGGAAGTATGTTAAGCGGAAAAGTGCCAGATTCTTTACTTAGAAATGCTATTGCAGTGATGCTTTTTTTAGCTGGATATAAATTGATTTTTTAAACCAAATCTAAAAGACATAAAAAAGACCATTTCAGAATCTGAAATGGTCTTTTTTATTATAGTATATAAAACAAGATTAACTAAAACGCAATATCTGCAAGTGAGTTATTCTCTAAAACTTTCAAAGTATTATCTCTCACTTCTGTCATTAAGCGCCTTGCTGCACAAGTAGTTTCATCATCACAATCATCACATTTTTCATAAAAGTTATGACTCGCACACGGAAGTAATGCGATAGGTCCTTCGAGAATACGATATACCTTTGCCATGCTAATATCTTTTGGGTCTTTTATCAAGTAATACCCACCACCTTTACCTTTTTTGGCTCCAAGAAAACCAGAGTTTCTAAGTAGCAACAAAATACTTTCCAGAAATTTAATCGAAATATGCTCGCTTTTAGCAATTTCAGCAATTTGTACAGGCTCGTTATTTTCTCGCCTGGCCAAATATGTTAAAGCCTTGATTCCGTATTTAGTTTTCTTTGAAAGCATTTTTTATTTTAGATTTTAGAATGTAAATTTTAGATTTCTGCTAAAATGGACTACATATTTTTCTACAACAAAAATATACTTTTTGAGTGAACAATTACAAAAGAATAAAAAATGATGATTAACGATTCTTTTTCTGATGAAATATATCAAATAAAAATTCGCCAATCACCATTCAAAATTATTTAAGAAAGCGCTTGCTCTAAATCGGCAATTACATCTTTTACAGTTTCTAAACCAACAGATACACGAACTAATCCTTGTGTAATACCAACTGCTAATTGGTCTTCTTCAGACAATTTACTGTGAGTTGTCGATGCTGGATGCGTAACAATTGTTCTTGTATCACCAATATTAGCTGATAGTGAACATAATTTTATTTTATCCAGAAACTTTCTACCAGCTTCTATTCCGCCTTTTATTTCAAATGCAATAATATTACCACCTAAAAGCATTTGCTTTTTGGCGATTTCATATTGTGGGTGCGATTTTAAGAACGGGTATTTAATGCTGTTTACATTTGGGTGTGCTTCTAGAAACTCAGCAACTTTAAGTGCATTCTCGCAATGTTTCTCTACACGCACAACTAATGTTTCTAAACTTTTAGATAAAATCCAAGCATTAAATGGTGATAAAGCAGGTCCCGTATTTCTTGAGAACAAATATATCTGTCTGATTAAATCCTCGTTTCCTACTGTTACTCCACCCAAAACACGTCCTTGACCATCGATTAACTTAGTAGCAGAATGTACTACCAAATGTGCTCCATGTTTTATAGGTTGCTGAATATATGGCGTTGCAAAACAGTTATCGATAATTAAAATCAAGTTATGTTTTTTAGCAATTTTTCCAAGCAATTCTAAATCGATTACATCTACACCAGGATTTGTAGGTGACTCAGCATACAATATCTTTGTATTTGGCTTAATAAAACTCTCAATCGTTTCAGGTTTATTGATATCAAAATACGAAGTTTCAATATTCCATTTTGGAAAATAAGTCACAAACAAGGCATGAGTTGAACCAAAAACACTGCTTGCTGAAACAATATGATCTCCCGCATTTAACAAGGCTGCAAAAGTAGAATACACAGCTGCCATTCCTGTTGCAAAAGCATAACCAGCTTCGGCACCTTCCATTTTGCAAATTTTATCTACAAATTCAGTTGTGTTTGGATTGCTAAAACGGCTATAAATATTTCTATCTTTCTCTTCTGTAAAAGAAGCTCGCATATCTTCAGCATCTTCAAATACAAAACTTGATGATAGGTACAATGGCACCGAATGCTCTAAATACTGTGATCTTTCTAATTGTGTTCTTATGGCTTGGGTTTCAAAACCAAATTCTTGTTCGTTCATTTTATTTTATGTTTTTTGTAAAGAGCTATTACACAAAGATTCTCAAAGGCATTTGATACAATCTTAAACTAAACAGTTCTTTTACTATGTTATAATAGCTAGTCAAAGAATTATCTCATTCTCTAATTGACTAATTTTCTAATTCCTATAATTCCTCGTTGTTCAAAACCACTTTATATTTTATTGTAGCTGTAGGCTCGACAGTTTTACCAACTGAGCAATATTTCTCGAAAGAAAGTTGTGCTGCACGTTGCGCTTTTTCAGGATTAATATCTCCTTCCAGATAAAAAACTACAAAGATTTCTTTAAAAGGTTTTGCTTCTCCAATTTGAACACGAGTTCCTTCGACCTCAGCATTAAATGAAGTGATTTCCTGACGTTGCTTCTTCAAAATCGAAATCATATCTATAGCGCTGCATCCTGCAACTCCCATCAATACTAATTCCATTGGGCTTGCACCTAAATCGCTTCCGCCAAATTCGGCTCTGCTATCTACATCAACTACATGACCACGTTCATTTTTGAGCTTAAAATGAAACGCGTCGTTTACTCTGTTTAAGGTTACTTTCATGTTTCTTGTTTTTATTTTATTTTGCTTTCGAAAAAGCTATTTTTATTGCCATTGAAGTCAAAACTCCAGCCATAAACCATTTTTGAACTTTTAACCATGTTGGCTTTGTTGCAAAAAAGACTGCCATTCTTGATGCTGTTAATACAATTACAAGGTTTACAGTAAAACTTATGGTCGCCTGAGTGATTCCTAATTGCAAACTTTGTGTCATTATTGAGCCATGCTCAGGTTTAATAAACTGAGGAAAAAAGGATAAATAAAACATTGCTATTTTAGGATTTAGAACACTTGTTAAAAACCCAATACCAAACAGCTTACCTGGTTTATCGATTGTCAATTTATCGTTTACTTCAAACATATTTTTTCCATTTGGCTTAATTGCCTGAAAAGCCAGATACAGAAGATAAGCAACTCCTAATATTTTTAAAATTAAATACGCAAAAGGAACTGCAAATAAAAGAGCCGTTATTCCAAATGATACTAATACGATATGAAATAAAAATCCAAATACTATTCCTGTTAACGAAATTATTCCAGCCTTTTTACCTTGAGTAATCGACCTTGAAATCAAATAAAGCATATTTGGCCCCGGAGTCAATACCAGAAGAAATGCAGCTATCATAAAACCTATAAGCTCATTAAATGGTACCATTTTTCGTTTATTAAATACTGATTGCACGAATCTTCAAATGCAAATTCAGCTGATTATAATTTATTCGAATGTTTGTCTTCTTTAGAAAGATAAAAGTGATTCTACTTATTTATCTTTTTTATCTAATTTACTCCAATATTCTAGAATTTTGGTCTTATAGATTTCACTCAAAGAATCAAAATTGGAAGAGAATTTATCTGTTCCAAAATTATCCGAGACACTAGATTCTATAGTGTAAAGTTGGTCTTTTTGCGAAAAGATTAAATGAACTGATTGTTGTTTAAAATCAGCATCATAAAGTCCGTAAATAAAAAGAGCATCAATACTTTTGTCTTTATCGAAATCCCAAAAAGCTTTTCTACTTCCCCAAGCCGAAATGATTCCGTTATGGTTTACTTCAATAATAGATTTTACTATCCATTTGTCGCCCACTTTTGTAAACCTCTGAAAATACATTTTATCAGGATTTGCATTTTTTTCAATCTTCGAAAAAACAAATACATTATCCTCGTTTCCCGGAGAGTTAACCTCATCTATTTGTATGGCTCTAACTCCTTTGTATGGAAAAACTTCTTGTGTATAACTGTCTTTGTTTCTAACAATACTCGAAACTTGCGCAGTAATAACGTTTGTAAATAATAACAGTAAAAAAAGTTTTTTCATTTTTTAAATATGTGATTTTAATAGTTCGCGTGAATTATTCTTTATCCGACAATCTCAAAACATCTCCAAAAACACCTCTTGCTGTCACTGCCGATCCTGCTCCTGCTCCTTGTATTACGATTGGTCTGTCTCCATAAGATTCAGTATAAATTTCGAAGAAAGAATCAGATCCTTTTAATCCGCCCAAAGCTGTATCCGAAGGTACCGAAACTAATTTTACTTCCAGAACTCCTTTGTCGTTTTGCAAATCACCAGATAACTCGCCTATGTATCTTAATACGTGATTTGGTTTTTGATCCTTTTTAATCTTGTCATAAATTGGATCAAATTCTTTTAATTTAGTCAAGAAATCTGTAACGTTTCCTTCACGTAAATGTTCTGGAATTAAATTCTGAATAGAGATTTCTTCAAATTCATTTTGTAAATCTAATTCTCTAGCTAAAATTAATAATTTTCTTCCAACATCATTACCACATAAATCCTCACGTGGATCTGGTTCTGTATATCCGTTATCGATAGCTTCTTTCAATATTTCACTAAACGGAGCATCTTTGGCAGAGAAATTATTAAATAAATAACTCAACGTTCCTGAGAAAACTCCTTTTATCTTGGTGATATTCTCTCCTGAAAGGTGTAATAATTTTATTGTATCAATTAATGGCAATCCTGCACCAACATTGGTTTCATACAAATAGTTTTTTTGATTGTCTGCCAAAGCTTTTCTTAGTTCTTTATAAAAACCATAACTAAGTGTATTGGCTACTTTATTTGACGAAATTAAATCAAAACTACTTTCTACTAACGAGATATAATTTTCAACGAAAGTCGCGCTTGCCGTATTATCAATCGCAATTAAATTCTCTAAGTGATTCTCATTTGCGTAAGCAATAACATCATTAATTGTATAAGCAACTCCGTCGTTTTCGATATCTTTTTTCCAATCTGCAGAAACTCCTTTTTTATTTAAAAGCACTTTTTTAGAATTGGCAATAGCAAAAACATTCAGCTTAATATGTTTACGTTTTTCGATGCTAGCAGCCGAAGCCAAGATTTGGTTTATCAAAGTTCCTCCAACTAATCCGTGACCGAAAATAGCAATATTGATTTTCTTTGAAACTCCAAATATCTCTCCGTGAATTACATTTAAGGCTTTATGAAGTTCTGATTTTTTAACTACCAAACTCACGTTTTTACCCGTAACGGTATTGTTAAACAAAATCGGAACAATTTTATTCTTGATTAATGCAGTGTATGGTTTATGGAATGTACTTAAATCTTGTCCTATTATCGAAATTACCGAAACATTATCGGTTACTGTAATCTGGTTAACATCTTTAGAATAAAAATCGTTTTCAAACTCTTTTTCCAGTTCTATCATTGCTGTTGTTGCTTTATCTGTTGCAACTACAAGTCCGATTCCTCTTTCTGATGAACCTTGCGAAATAATACTTACACTAATATCATTATCTCCCATTACTTTAAAAATACGAGCATCGACACCAGCTTTACCAAGTAATCCTCGTCCTTCAAGATTAACCAATGATAAGTTCTCTAAAACTGAAAGTGTTTTAATTCCTTCTTTAGCAGAATCTGACGTGATTAATGTACCGCGGTTTTCGTGATTAAATGTATTTAAAATACGAAGCGGAATACTTTTTTCAATTAACGGAATAATCGTTTTTGCATGCAAAATGGTAGCGCCAAAATTAGCCAACTCATTTGCTTCGTTAAATGATAAATATTCAATCTTTTTAGCATCACTAACTAAATCAGGATTTGCTGTATAAATTCCGTCAACGTGCGTAAAATTCTGAAGTTCTTCGGCATCAAGATAATTTGCTAATAATGAAGCTGTATAATTACTCCCATTTCTGCCTAATGTAGTTGTCTCATTACTATTATTTGAACCAATAAATCCTGTAACAATATTTACAGTTGACCCATTATATTGTTTAAAATAGTTGATTACATTTTTCTTAGACAATTGTTCTAGAAGTTGTGCATCACCAAATTTAGAATCTGTTTTAAGCAGTTCTCTAGAATCGGCAAAGTTCGCAGGAATACCTTTACCCAGCAAAATTGAAGTCAATAATTTAGCCGAAAGCAATTCTCCTTTCGAAAGAACCTGATCTTTTATCTTCTTGCTGTAGTCACCAATTAAACTAACTCCTTCAAAAAGTTTATCCAAAACACCAAACTCTTCCGAGAAATCAACATTTGAATACTCTGATATCTGGTATGTTTTAAAACTCTCTAATAACGGCTTGTAATTTCCGTTTTTAGAAGCAATTGTTAATATATCTTCTAGTTCATCTGTTGCGTTACCACGAGCAGAAACTACTACGGCAATTTTCTCACCTTGATTTATTTTATCAATAATTATAGAAACTACTTTATTAAGTCCTTCTCCGTTTGATAAAGATTTACCTCCAAATTTTAATATTTTCATCTTATTTGTGTTGTATTTTATGTTGCTCTAAAAAATAGACGCAAGCAAATTATCTAATTGTTTGTACTCGATTAAAAAAGCATCATGTCCGTGAACAGAATCTATTTCGCTATATGAAACATTTTCTTTGAACTTTTTTAATTCCTGATAGGTTTCCTGATTTTCTTTTGCACTAAAAAACAAGTCCGAATTAATCCCTATGATATGGATATGGGCAGTTGTTTTTGATAATAATGTTTCAAAATCGGCTGTATTCCTTGTAATATCAATTGTTTTAAGCAACTGATTCATTAATTTATATGATGAAATTTGATACCTTTTTTGAAGCTTTTTCCCATGATGTCCCAGCCAGCTTTCTACATTAAAAATAGCTAGTTCATCATTTTTAGTTCTCTGAAATTTTTCTTTAAAAGATTCTGGCGAGCGATAACATAACATGGCATGAATTCGCGCATCTTCTATTGGTCTTGAAGAATTGTTTAGGATTTGCTCTTGCAAATAGCAATTTGCAATTAACCAATCGGTAGATTTCCAATCGGTTGCAATAGGTATTAAATGTTTAGTGATTTGAGGTTCTAAAGCCAGAATTTCCCATGCGATGCCGCCACCAACAGAACCACCAATAATTGCATATAATTGATTGATTTTAAGAAACTCAATCCCTTTTATGAAAATTCGGGCAACATCTCTGGCGGTAAAATCTGTATGGTTTTCTATAGAGATTCCGTTATGTCCATTTCCTGGAACATTAAAAGCTAGAATTGTATATTTTGCAGTATCAATGGTTTTATTATCACCAATTAAATCGTTCCACCAACCATTCTCGCCCGTAACCTGAGCGTTTCCTGTTAATGCATGATTTACCAAAACTATAGGCGCAGTGTGTAACGGTAAACCAAAAAGTTCATAACTTAGGTTAATCGCATTATACGAAGCGCCACTTTCGGTGACAAAATTCTGTAATATAATCGGGATGGTTTTATTTTCCAATTTCAAATCTTTTGTAATTTTTGATTTGTACATGGAAATATTAAAAAGAAAAAACTAGAGCTATGCTAGAGAAATTCTTTGTGTTATCTTTCCACGTTGGGCGTGGTAGAATGCAGCACCTTCTTCGATTTATCGAAGGGTTGCTAAGGATTCATCGGGTCTAATCCCTCGTCCTTTCTTTATAACATTTCAATACGTTTTTGAACTTAATGGCACAAATTAACTACTATTTTCTTAAACGACCAAATTTTTTATTCATTTGATTTTAGTTCGTTTACAAAATAGTTCAAACAAAACAATCACGTACAAGCAACCGCTGGACATATATATCCAGAAAATTCATATTGCTAGCTTGTATTTTATTTAAAGTTTTAATTTAAATAAATAAAGTTTCATTCTCTTTTGAATACATCAAGAAAAGCAAAGAATTAGGTGCTTTTTTTTCCGCAGTTTCATCTGTAGCTTCCATTCCAAATCTTGGATGTGCCAATTCATTTACAGTTTGGATTGTTATTGTTTTTTTAGCTCTGAAGAATCTAAAGAATCCGAACCTTTTTGCGAAGTAGTTTTGTGTGCTCATAACATGTGTGTTTTATAATTGTTTATTTGTGTTTGTTTTTATTAAATGAACTCGATGTCCAAAAAAAAACCCTTTTGATAATTATACCAAAAGGGTTTAAGTCGTTTAAACTTATTATACTTTTGGAAATCAATAGACGCGTACGCAAATAAGCGCGACATTCTGCATCATCTTAAACTTCGAGTTATTATTCATTTTAATATTATTATTTATCATTTTAAAAAATTTCAATATTTGTATAATCTAAAAAAAAGCCTCCCAATAAATTTGGGAGGCTTTGCTATATATTTTTTATAGATATAATTTTAAGCAATAGACTTCCCTACGGATTTCTCCGACATGACCTTATTAATTTTACAAATATTAAAATTCATTTTTGGTATCTTTTTGGTTTAACAAATATGCGACGTTTTTTCGGATTAACCAAGCCAGAATCCATATTTTAATGATAAAACCACGTTAAATTTGCATTTAAAAACAAAAAAACGACGAAATGTTACTTTTTTTCGACGAAATACTCCGAATGAGGTATAAAATTAACACTCAACTGTTTAAAAACTTCCTTCACTAAACATAAATTTCAAAGAACATCTAACTATAAATCAAAAAAAAATTGAATATAAAATTCAATTTCAAAAATTTCTAAGCCCAAATAGCTTCTTTATTTTTTATCTTTTCGGCAACTTTTAGAATGTCTGTTATAACTCCTCTTGCTATAGCTTCTTTTCCCGCAGCAGCACTTTGAATAACTATCGGAATGTTTCCGTAAGATTGTGTGTAGATTTCAAAAATAGTATCTGATCCTTTTAATTGCCCGATTGCAGTTTTGGTAGATTCTGAAACTAATCTGACTTCTAGTTTATTTTCTAAAACATTATACTCTCCAACATATCGTAAAACATGATTATCGGATTGTGTAATTTTTGCGATTTTAAAAGACTTATCTAATAGTTCTTTATTAATCACACGTTTTGATTTGGCATTTATCTCATATTGATTATGATCTAAAAGTGGAGTTGTTTTAATATCCGAAATTTCAAAGTCTTTCCCTATTTCTCTAGTAAGAATAAGTAATTTCTCGGCTGCATCACTACCCGATAAATCTCCTTCGTAATCGGATGTTATTAACTGTAGCTTTTCGGCATCTTTTAAAATAGTAGAGAAACAAGTGTCTTCTGATGAAAATCGATTAAAGACATAACTTAATGAATCTGAAAAAACACCTCTTATCTTGGTTATTTTCTCTCCCGAGTTATATAAATCTCTAATAGTTTGTAATACCGGAAAACCTGTATCTACTGAGGTTTCGTATAAAAATTCTTTATCGTATTTCTTAAGGTTTTCTCTTAGTTCTCTATAAAAGTCTATTGGCAATGTATTTGCTTTTTTATTTACTGCCACAATATTAAACCCATTTTGAACTAACGGAATATAATGATCTATTAATTCGTCACTTGCAGTTGCATCTACAGCAATTAAGTTTTCGAAAGCATTCTCTTTTGCAAAAGCAATAATATCATCTACCTTAAAAGGAATTGCGAGATGTACAAAATTGGCTTCCCAGGCGTTCTCTGCGCCTTCTTTTTCAAAAAATGCCAATGTAGAATTGGTTATGATAGGAAACCGCAAATCAATGCTTTTATTTTCGCTAAAAAATACTTGGCTCTCAATTATCTGATTTATTAAAGTGCTGCCAATATTTCCTATTCCAAAAAGGATGATGTTTATTTTAAGCTTTGACATAATTTTTACTTTTATTTTAAAATAAATTCAAGAAATCTACCATCTGGACAATTAATTTAAACACGAATTTCACGAATTGGCACTAATTAGTTTGTGAAATTAATTTCACAAACTAAGCTAATCATTATGATTTGTGCCAATTCGTGAAATTCGTGTTTATCTTTTGCATCTATGCCAAGAAAGCAGTTCAAGAAATATTGTTTTGAACTTTTACTTAGTATTATTGTTTTTGATTATTTTTTGAAAATCACCTTTAACCCTGCTCACGTGGTTAAAGGCAATTTTTCTAACAAAAAACAAAAAAACCTAACTTTCTAATTTATGCTAATTGAGCACTCTTTATATTTTTAAATACCGCTTGTAAATCGGCAATCA
Organism: Flavobacterium sp. KMS; assembly: GCF_000813005.1. Classification (GTDB taxonomy): domain Bacteria; phylum Bacteroidota; class Bacteroidia; order Flavobacteriales; family Flavobacteriaceae; genus Flavobacterium. The sequence goes on from NZ_JSYP01000005.1 coordinate 87,182, forward strand.
AATCGTCTATATCTTCAATCCCTACCGAAAGTCGAATCAAATCTTTTGAAACTCCTGTCGAGAATTGTTCTTCTTCTGATAATTGTTGGTGAGTTGTACTTGCAGGATGGATAATCAGTGACTTTGTATCGCCTATATTTGCAAGAAGTGAGAATAATTTGGTTTCATCGGCTACTTTTTTGGCAGCTTCAAAACCTCCTTTTAATCCAAAAGTTATGATTCCGCTTTGTCCTTTCGGCAAATATTCTTGTCCCAAGACATAATATTTATTCGATTTTAGACCTGGGTAATTTACCCAAACCACCTCATCTTGTGCCTGTAACCATGATGCTAAGGCTAATGCGTTTTCGCTATGCTTCTTAATACGTATGGGTAAAGTCTCCAATCCCTGAATAATCTGAAAAGCATTAAATGGACTCAATGCTGAACCAAAATCGCGTAATCCTTCTATACGTGCTTTGGCAATAAATGCAGCATTTCCTAGTGCTTCGTTATAAACTAATCCGTGATAACCTGCAGATGGTTCTGTAAACTCAGGGAATTTTCCGTTTGCCCAGTCAAAAGTTCCAGCATCGATAATTGCTCCTCCTAAAGAAGTTCCGTTTCCTGAGATATACTTGGTTAGGGAATGAATTACAATATTTGCTCCATGTTCTATTGGATTAAGCAAATATGGTGTTGGAACGGTGTTGTCTACAATAAATGGAACTTTAAATGCTTTGGCTTCTGCCGAAATGGCTTTTAAATCTAATACATCTAATTTTGGATTCCCTAATGACTCTACAAAAAAGACTCTTGTATTTTCCTTTGCTGCTTTGGTAAAGTTTTCGGCATCAGATGGATCTACAAACGTCGTTGTGATTCCTAATCTTGGCAAAGTAACTTTTAATAAATTATAAGTCCCTCCGTATAAGCTATTTGATGCTACAATATGATCTCCTGCTTTAAGCAATGTTAGCAAAGTTGTTGCAATTGCTGATGCGCCAGATGCTGTTACAACTGCTCCAATACCACCTTCTAGCGCTGCCAGTCGTTGTTCCAGAACATCATTTGTAGGGTTGTTTAATCGTGTGTAAATAAATCCTGCTTCGGCTAGACCAAACAAATTAGCTGCATGATCTGAATTATTAAAAACATAAGATGATGTTTGGTAAATAGGCACTGCTCTTGTATTACCATTTTTTGTTACATCGTGTCCTGCGTGTAGTGCGTTTGTTGCGAATTTTTGTGTGCTCATGGGTTCTATTTTTTTAATTAGTTAAAAGATTGTGTGTTTATATTTTTTAATTATTTTTCTGTTTATATAAAAAGATCTTCATCTTCGTGGGCATACATCTGAAACAATAATGAGTTTGACTCACTTGTATACAATTTTCCTTTTACTTCGTTTGTATTTATTCTTTTGGTTTGTATTACACCAAAAATTCTTTTGGCATCTGCTTTCAATAAAGCTTGAATTGCTCTTGAAATTTTATAGAATGTTTTCATGATTTTTAAATTTTAAATTATGGAATAAAAAAAAGCCCTTTCGGATGGCTACCAAAAGGGCTTATAGCTTTAACTATAACAAAGATTTAATCTTTCACTTTTGGCAATAGCAAATTGGGATGCACATTTGCATCATCTTACAACACATTATCATATTATTTGCTATTGTATTCATTTTATAAAATTTGTTTTATCTGTTTTTATTAGTTCTACTAATTCGATAGAGTAAATATAGTAACTATAATTTTAACTACCAAACTTAATTTCAATTTTTTACATAAAAAGATTTCCTAACTACCTAAAGCCCTATTATTGCTACTAAAGCATTATATAATTTTTAAACCATATAAGTAATTTAAGAAGATATAAGTTTTCTAGATAGGTTACTTAAATGAGCTTATATTACTTAAATGGTTACTTTTAATCGAAATCACTGGGTACATTTTATTTTAAACATCAAAATAACACCCAGCAATTAAATTATATTTTAAAACTTAAACGGGCAAAACCAAATCTTCCGTTTAATCCAAATTGTGATACTGCTCTAGAATAAGCAAACTGATTTGCATTACTTAAATCTGTACTTGGCGCAGGAGACAATGTTGGTGTTGTATTTGTAAATGCCGGAGTTGCTGGATTATTTCTGTCAGGATAAACATCTCCTATATTATTAACTCCTAGTGTTACTCTTAAATGTTCGTTTATCTGATATCCTAAAGATAAATCGGTAACTAATTTTGCACTGTATTCTGGGTGCTCATAAACTGAAGAAAAACCATCTAAGTTTACATCTGTTGCTCCTGGATCTGTAACTTTTCCGAAATAGCTATTTCTTAAATAAATATCCAGTTTCTTAATACTGAAAGTAGTCATTAAATTAGCTTTCAATTTTGGGATTGCTTCTTCCAGATAAATTCTGCTTGACTCTGGGAAAAATGAATATACATATGGATCTCCACCTGCATTAACAATAGATTGAGGGACATTTAATGATCCAACTCTTTTTGTTGTATTATAACTTAAAGCAAAATCATTTCTGATTGTAAAATCCTCAATAACATTATATTTTTGAGAAATCACTAAGTCGATTCCTTTAGTTTCAGAGTTAATTCCGTTTGTCCAGAATGAAGCTCTTTCTACACCTTTTAGATCAAATGCTTGCTGAAACAATGTTAATGCATCTTTTTGTTCTGGTGATGTTGCTCCGTTTATTTGTGCATCTGTAGGTCTTGCATATTGTCCTGTTAAAACAATTCTGTCGTCGATTCTTGTAAAATAAGCATCTGTAGCAATTGTAATATTAGCTGCAGGAATCTTAAATGTAAATCCTGTACTTATACTTTTAGATGTTTCTGGTTTTAGGTTCTCTACTCCAATACTTTTTGCAGCTTCAGAATCATTTGTAAAATAACCTACTTGGTAAGGCGAACCATTAATAAATTGTGTAGAGCTACTTTCAAAATATTTTTGTTGTAATGATGGCGCTCTAAAACCTGTTTGTCCAGAAATTCTCCAGTTAATATTATCATTCAATTTTAAAAGTGAAGCTAGTTTAAAAGTAACTGTACTACCAAAATCTGAATAATTCTCATAACGAGCAGCACCGTTGATTAACCAATTTTTGGTTGCGTTTAATTCTAGATCTATATATGCTGCACCACTTCTTCTATCTTTTTCTTTAGCATCTGATGGTTGGAATCCTGAAAAACCTTGTGCTCCTGCTCCACGCTTATTACCAAAAAAGTCGGTTACGATTAATGGTGAGTTACTTGGTAAAATTCCAGATACTAGATTTCCGTTTACATCGTATAAACCATAAGACTCTACATCTCCTTGTTTTATCTGATAATTTTCATATCTAAATTCTCCACCAAAAGCAACATTCAATCCATCAAGAACATCATACTTTTTACTTAAATCTAAATTGGTTGTACTTTGTAAAAACGAAACTTTACCAGCATAAAAACTAGAATCAGAGTTTGTTCCTAAAGTAGCATTAATAGTATTGTTCACATCATACTTAAAAGAGTTTGATCCAAGGTTTGTACTAATATCAGTATCAAATCCGAATAATTGTGTTGTAAGTCCTACAGCAGAAGAAGCATCAATAATATCCGATTCTATTTCTGGCAAAAATCCATTTGCATATACTTGTGTAAATGTTCCAGCTCCATTAGGCAATCTGTTAAAAGCATATGATTTTCCGTTTCTATACGAAACTCCTCCAAATGAGTACAACGAAGTAATTTCTGTTAATGGATATTTGGTATTATAATATAGTTGCCCAGATGCCAATTCTGACTGACCAACGCTCATGTTGTAATCACTTCTTTCCTGACCTCTATAATTGATTTCATTATTGGTTGCATCAAAACCTAATGCCGCTTGCATTTGTGTAATATTTGTTGCGCCAGCAATTGCTGTTTGTTGTGCTGCCGTAAAATAACTAACTTGTGGAGCGTATTGTTGTAATGTACTTATAATTTGAGCTGAGTTTGGAGTTGTATTAATATTACTGAACAATGAATTCACATTTACACCATTCTGAGCCGCTCTATATTCGACAGCATTATAAGCATTAAAAATAGCATTACTTCTAATTCCTGCTCTACTGGTTGCTTGTCTTGTAACCGCACTACCTGTAACGCTCAGGAAACTTCCTTCTTTACCCAAAGATGTTCCGTAATTTAAATCTACTTGCAAAGCCTGACCATCAGTTCCTCCTTTAAAGTTATTAGATCCCGAAGACATGTTTGCTCCATATTGTACATCTCCCGAAAGATAATTAGCATTCTTTTTTAATACAATGTTAATTACTCCCGCAATTGCATCAGATCCGTATTGTGCTGCTGCCCCATCTCTTAGTACTTCAATTCTTTCTATTGCAAATGATGGTATTGCATTTAAATCTGTTCCAACAGAACCTCTTCCTGGTGCTCCATTTATATTTACCAAAGAACTTGTGTGTCTTCTTTTACCATTTACAAGTATTAAAACCTGATCTGGTCCTAATCCTCTTAATTGCGCAGGATCAATATGGTCGGTTCCATCTGCTGTAGAAGTTGGATTACTGGTAAACGACGGTGCAACATAATTTAATATTTGAGTTACACTGGTTTGTGGTGCTCCTTTTGTTATTTCCGAAATATTAAAAATATCGATTGGAACGGGTACATCGGTCTTAACTCTGTTTTTACTTCTAGAACCGATTATTGTTACTTCTGATAATTCATTATTTTGTAAAGTATCTTTCTCCTTTTTATTTTCCTGAGCATAAATGCCCGAAAATGTCAAAAGACCTAAAACTAATGCTACATTTTTTTTCATTACTTTTTTACTGATTTATTAATATTTTGGTTTAAAATGACATTCTGTTTTGTTTTCTTCATTAAACAAAAAAACCTCTGCAATTTGCAGAGGTTCTATGTATATTTTTGAAAATAAACTACAATAGTATCTCTGCGGAATACTCCGGCATCTTACAAGACATCATATTGTTAACAGTGAATTTCATTTTTCTTTTGTTTTGTTGGGGCAAATTTGCGAACTATTTTTTAGTCTACCAAACAAATGTCGATTTATTTTCTAAACTCTATAGAACAAGTCGAATATGTTAAATTTTTGTATATTAAATTAAAAAAACAAAAGATTAATTTGCAATTCAAAATGGTTTTATACCTTTGCAGCCGAATACAGAGGAAAAATTTGGACTGATTGCAACCTCTTCATAATGAAAACATTCATTATGGATGCTGAAAGATTTTCATTTCAGTTTTAAAAAATGCTAAAGCAGGAATCCTCCTTTAGCATTTCCAGCAATTATTTCTTTTCCTCGCTTAATTTTATAATTTTAATTTAATAAATATTATGGCTTATTTATTTACGTCAGAATCTGTTAGCGAAGGACATCCAGACAAAGTTGCGGATCAAATCTCAGATGCATTAATTGATAATTTTTTAGCATTTGATGCAGATTCTAAAGTAGCATGCGAAACTTTAGTAACAACTGGACAAGTAATATTGGCCGGTGAAGTAAAATCAAATACATATTTAGATGTACAACAGATCGCTCGCGAAGTAATCAGAAAAATTGGTTATACGAAAAGCGAATATATGTTTGAGGCAAACTCTTGCGGAATTTTATCTGCTATTCACGAACAATCTGCAGACATCAATCAAGGTGTTGACAGAGCAAATCCTGAAGAACAAGGAGCTGGTGATCAAGGTATGATGTTTGGTTATGCAACTAACGAAACTGAAAATTATATGCCTTTGGCACTTGATTTATCTCATAAATTACTACAAGAATTAGCTATTTTAAGACGTGAGAACAAAGAAATCACTTATTTACGTCCTGATGCTAAATCTCAGGTAACATTAGAATACAGTGATGACAATAAGCCAACACGTATCGATGCAATTGTAATATCTACTCAGCATGATGATTTTGATGAAGAAGCTGTAATGCTTGCTAAAATCAAAAAGGATATTATCGAAATTCTTATTCCAAGAATTATTGCTAAGAACCCAACTCACGCACATTTATTTAACGATAAAATTCAATATCACATTAACCCAACAGGAAAATTCGTAATTGGAGGTCCTCACGGAGATACTGGATTAACAGGAAGAAAAATAATTGTAGATACTTACGGTGGTAAAGGTGCTCACGGTGGTGGTGCTTTCTCTGGAAAAGATCCAAGTAAAGTAGATAGAAGTGCTGCTTACGCTACACGTCATATCGCTAAAAACTTAGTTGCTGCTGGTATTGCTGATGAAATCTTGGTACAAGTTTCTTATGCTATTGGTGTTGCAAAACCAATGGGTATTTTTATTGATACTTACGGAACATCTAAAGTAAACTTAACTAACGGTGAAATCGCTAAAAAAGTAGAAGCTATTTTTGATATGCGTCCTTACTTTATCGAACAACGTTTAAAATTAAGAAATCCTATTTATAGCGAAACTGCTGCTTACGGGCACATGGGTCGTAAACCAGAAATTGTAACTAAAACTTTTTCTGCTCCGGGAGGAAATGAGAAAACTGTTACTGTAGAATTGTTTACTTGGGAAAAACTTGATTTTGTTGACCAGGTAAAAGCTGCTTTTGGATTGTAATTTGAAGTTCTTTTTAGAAGCTTAAAATAAATCTTAGTATATATTAAACCCCGAAATTTGCAAATGCAGACTTCGGGGTTTTTCTTTGGCAATGTGCTTCTATTTTCTTTCCTTCGTAGAACAAAACCTACCAAAAAAATATGGCTAAATTCCCTTCTTTTCAAAACGTTTTAAACTCAACACTAAAGACAGTTCTTAGATTTCCATTAGAAATTTTAATCTCGATTACAGGAACTATTCTCACCATTATCCTCAACGAAGCAAAGTATGACGATCCAAACAAAGAGCTTTATGTAAAAGCTTTAATGAGTTGCTCTTTATGCTTAGTTTTATTCCTTTCTGTTAGTTTATTTTTTATAGCTGCAAAAAAGAACAACCTTCTACGTTACCTAACCAGTATCATACTGGGATCTTTAATCTTTCTATTTATTTTCAATTTTCATGAAGATATTACAGAAATAGAAATACAACAATTTATAGTCCTTAACATTGCTTTGCATTTGTTAGTTTCATTTGCAGGATTTTTGCCCAGAGCATACAATCAGGATGAATATTGGGAATTTAACAAACAACTTTTCCTCAGGATTTTAACGGCTGGTTTATACAGCATTGTACTGTATGCTGGTTTAGCTTTGGCAATATTAGCTGTTCATGAATTATTTCATGTAGAATTTTATGATCACATTTATTTTCATATCTTTTTTATCATCAGCGGAATTTTTAATACTACTTTCTTTTTGAGTGGAGTGCCAGAAACCAATAATGAACAATCTCCTTTAGTCCTTAATTACCCAAAAGGTCTTAAAAACTTTACTCAGTATGTCTTATTACCTTTAATAAGTTTATACTTGGTGATCTTGATTTGTTATGAAGCAAAAATTCTTGTAACACTATCTTTACCTGTTGGCTGGGTTTCTTATCTTGTTTTGGTATTTGCTATTTTCGGGATTCTTTCTTTTTTATTGGTTCATCCTATTGCAACCGAAAAAGCTAATCTCTGGATAAGAACTTTTAATCGTTTATTTTATTTTCTATTAATTCCGCTACTGGGATTACTGTTTTGGGCAATTTTGTACCGAATTAATCTTTACGGATTTACGCATGAGCGTTATTATGTTCTGTTATTATCAATATGGCTTACAATAGTTGTGGCCTATTTTTTAATCCAGAAACAACCTAAAATAAAGTTCATTCCGATAAGTATGTGTTTAGCAGCTTTACTTTCATTAGTTGGTCCTCAAAGTGCTAATTCAATTTCAAAATACAGTCAATTATCAAGATTTGAAATGTATATGGAAAAGGCTAAAAAAGAAAAACTAACTTTTGAGCAAGAACAGGATTTAAGCAGTATTGTTACATTTTTACAAGACAATTATGGTACAAAAATTATGGTTCCTTATGCTAAAGCAAAATTAGAAGCTTTACTTAAAAAAGACAAATCTCCTAGTGATAATGAAGTAATGAATAGCCTGGGGTTTGAGTATCGATATTATTATGATCGAAAGGATGACATAGATACTTCATTCTACTATTATTTTTATGGAAATGAAGATAATCAAGTAGAAAACATTCATGGACAAGACTTTTTGTTTACAATATCCTATAACAATGATTTTAAATGCAATAATTGTACTTCGATAGATGGGAAAAATTACACTATAAAGGCTAAAAAAACTGATTATGGAATTGATTTACAAATCAATCAGGACATAGTTCCTTTAAAAATAAATGATTTTGTAAATGCAAATTCCAACTTTAGCCGAAATAACAATACAAATGAAAAAGTAATTCAAAAAGTAGATAGCCCAAAATACACTATCACTTTAACTTACATTAGTGCAAATGGAAACGTTACAAAAGGAAAGAAAACCTTAACCGCTTACCAGATTAAAGTAATGGTTGGCATAAAAAAATAAAAAAAATGCCATTGAAGTTATCTTAAGGAATACGAAAATCTAGTTGATTAAATAAAAATCGAATATCCGATATTGATGCCGCTATTATGTTATTATTTTAAACTAAATAAATAGTAAGAAAAATATTAATATATTTAAAATTAAGCTTTTCTTTACAAAAACCTTAATTACTTAAAAAAATAACTAATCATACGCATCATGAATAGTAGTCTATTTAAAGAAAAAACAGATTTAGTACCTTCTGAATATAATAATTTATTTGGAGATCCTTTTTGGGGAATAACAGGGAATTCTGAAGCAAGAAAATTTTATCTTCAATTAAATGAGAGAGAAAAAGCTTTGATGTTAAAAGCCAATTATATAAAAATGATTGAAAAAGCCAGAGAAAGAAATTTCGATAAAGCAGCTGATTGTTTACAATGGTGGTTAGACGGCACAGGATTTACAAAAAAAATAGATTTTCATTGGCTTAGAAGTAAAAGTGAAGTTATCGTAGCAGAAAACATAAATATTGAACGTTTTGAAAAAGACAATGATTCTAAATTTAAAGATTTTCTTAAAACTTTAAATGTAGGAGATTCTAAACCATATACAGATCATTATGATAAACAATTTACGGCTGGAATTTTTGGAGAATTGTATTACATGTCTGGAACTAGCACAATAATATCAACTTGTAATTTTAAAATAACAAGAACAAAAAATAATTTCACTTTAGTTGGAAATATAATCCATACTTGGTGGGACATATACGACTGGCATGAAGGAGCTAATGCTTACATTCCTAGTTTTGGTTCTATTAAGGATTCAGATGCTTTGTTGGTAGAGAAATATTGTGGAGCAAGACCCTTTAGAATGGAAAGCAAATGGCAACAAACATTTAATAAAACCTTTCAATATACCTCTTCGGGAAATTTAAATCTTAAATTAAAATAAGAAAATGAAAAAGATAATATTCATCCCATTATCCGTATTAATTCTTTTGTTTTCTGCCTACTATTATTGGCAAAATAGATATGTAGAATTCAAACCTGTTATTCCGGTTGACCTTGGACGTCCCCTTATCGTTTTCTCTGATAATGAATTTTACAGAATTGCAGAGCCAAATGAAATCCCTCCAGATTTTTATAAAAACATAGAGCCAACTTTAAAAAGTTGTGGTATAGATTACATATTCAAAAATGGTGTAATATATGCTAAATATAAGCAAATAAATGATTATGAAACTATTTGGAATTATACAACTAAAACTAAGGATTCTGCTTGGTTTAATAAAAAAGCTTGGTGGAATAGAAAATTAAATTGATTAAAAAAAAACACTAATTAGTTTTTTTTAAGCTTTTTAGAAAAAACAAATATATTAAAGACTCAGATACCTCATTAGTAGAGAAACATTGATCATATTATAGTGTTCTCTCAAAATGAATTTTACAGAATTGCAGGACCAAATGAAATACCTCCTAATTTTTATAAAAACATGAAACCCGTTTTAAAACGTTATTCCATAAATTATATAGTTAAAGATGAAGTGATTTATATTAAATATAAAGTCATGAATGATTTAGAAATGATTTGGGGCTGTACAATTAAATCTAAAGATTCTCTTTGCTTTCACAAAAGAAATGAATAATTCTACTTTAAATCTTTTTAGAACAAACCATAAAAATTAAAGAAAAAGCCTTTGAAGTTATCTTCAAAGGCTTTTTTAATCTAATAGGTTCCGTTTTGCATTTTAACTAATGTTTCCTGCATTTCTATCTTAGTTTCTTCTTCGACATCTTTAGAGAGTTCTACAGCTTGTTGTTGCATTTTAATAGCCCTTTCTTTTTGTCCGTCTTTGTAATACAATTGTGCCAATGTATCCAGATAATAAGGATCGTTCTTTTTAACAACCAAACTGTATTCTGACCATATAATTGCTTTCTTTATAGAACCTGCATCGTTTGAATGTAATACTGTATACCAAGCCACATCATTACAAAGATTAGTATGATATTCTTTAAACTCTTTCCAATCGAAATAAGACGCAGTAACATCTGTACTATATATTTCGTCTAGTCTTTGGATAACATTCTCCTGCGTTGCCAAAACCTTATTAAAATAAGCGTCAAATTCTTTTAAATAGGTATTACTAACATCTTCATTTACGGCATGTGCAGCTAAATAATAGAAATAATTTCTATAAGAATCAAAATTACCTTTTCCGCTAGAAATTAACTTCTTGTATGTTTCCATTACTTTTTCCGAATCTGATTTTGCTTCTGTATTTTCATCTACATACAAACTTGTGTTATTCTGTAAAGCAGTCGAAATTTCTGTGTTTATATTACCAATTGCAACATGCGACTCATCTTGAGCATTATATTCTGTACGCAGAGCTTCGATAGCATCATAATGTTTTATCAGATAATCTATCGATTTAAAATCGGTATCGTTTAAAACTTTATCTACCGAAAAAACTTGTTTATTAAAACCAACACTTTTAATTTCCTGCAAGATAGCTTCGACCAAAATCATATTCGGTTTTGCGTCTTTTTGATGTGTCACAATAATCTTATCCCAAGTTTGTTGCGCTTGTTTTTTATCCAGATCGAATTTAATAAATTTAAAATCTCCTTCTTTAGGCTCTTCAGTACCATAATCATAGTCATAATCGCTAATATTCCCAAGTGCTGCAACATCATTAAATGCTTTTATCAGTTCAGCATCACTGGCTTTTTTATTGGTAATTGTTTTAGCAAAATTATTCTTTGCATAGGTTTTTTTAAATTTGTTAAATAAAGATCCATAATAAGAGAACATATCTGTTTTATCTACCAAAGTTGATTTTGCAGTTGCTAAAACAGCTCCGTTTTTATCCAATACAATTATACTTGGTGAATCTGTTATCTTGTTTTTCTTCAACCAGGCTTTATCACTTTTGGTCGCTAAATAATAATTAAATCTATCATATTGAGCATCATAAGCATCGTAAAAATTATATCCTATGCTCACTTCTTGAGCTATGACAAATGCATCAAAATCATCTTGAGCCGATTTATTATTGATATCATTATATACAATCAAAAACTTATCGCCTGTAGCTTTGGTTACTTTTATGGCATCTGCTAAAGATTTTTCTACTTTTAGTTTAAAATTTACTTTTGGGGCAACATCATAAACCGCTGTAGCTACACTATCTGTACCAACTCCCCAATCTTCTGTAAGAAGCGGTTCTTTGCCTGGATAAGTCCAATCTGTAATACTTTTATTTTCCAGAGGAAGCAACTTTGTTTTTACTGATTCTTTATTAAGTGCTTTTGCATTTTGAAAAGTCAACGGATTTTTACCCGATATTTCAAAAACCACCAACTCATTTTTCTTTTTATCAAAAAAACCTTTTAACTCAGGATTATCAGAATACGGTTGATACTTTATCGCTACGCCTGTAGCTTTGGCAGGAATCTCATATTTTAATACTTTACTTGGAGTACTACTATCATATCCTTCATAAACAAGATATAAAAATTGAGCATGATCAATTTCAAAATTTAATGATGAATCTGCACTTGGGTCTCCAACAACTTCTATATCAGATATTTTTTGGTACTGAACTGGATCTGATCCGTTTTGTGTACCAATATAAAAACCATAATATAATGATTCAGCAAATTTAACTTTCAGTTTTCCTGCACTCTCCGATTTATCATAAGTGTAGTCAACATCAAAAACTACTCCATCTCTATTTTTACCTTTTAGTAATAATGAATCATTTTTTACTTCATAGTCACCTTCCAAAAAAACCAATTCATACTTATTATTTTCCAGTAGATTCAGTTTTATCTTTAACCCCTGATCATTATCTTTAGACAAATAAGAACCTTTCTCGAGAGTTTGGTTTTGTGCAAATGAAAATGATGTTACAAAAAAAAGCACTAAAGTGCCAGACAAAAAGTTTCGCATACAAATTGTAATTAATTATTAATAAGCTACACAAATATATCTTCTTTTTTTAGGATGAAAAAAAATTAACACACAAACAACTACAAATTATATTTCATCGAAAAGATTATATATCGAGGCTGAACTGTGTATTGCGAAACTCTGGTAGAAAACTGCGAAAAACTATCATCATTTAAATATTTTGTGTTTAACAAATTGGTAGCCGAGACTTTATACTCCCATTTACTATCCTTTTTTTGGTAAACCAAACTAGCATTTAAAAAATCGTATTCGTTATCGATTGCCTTATTCTTACTGTAATAATGGTAAAATTCATAATCGGCAACAAAAGAAAAACTTTCTAAAAAATAGTAATCCAGCTTAGCAAAAGGTTTATCTGTATAATAAGTAGAACCACTATATTCATTAACCAAGAAAGTATAACCAAATTCTAGATTAGGCAAATCTTTATAATTTGTAGCTGCTTTTACCGTATAATTTTGGCTAAAGCTTTCTGTTACTGAAGGGGAGTCGTTCTGGATATTATTAAACTTAGACCAGTTTAAACTCGCATTTACGGATGCTTTATAGTTCTTTAAAAATGAACGTCCGTAACTTCCCAATCCTGAAAAAGTTTCGTCGGCTAAATTAGAATTATAAGGCATCGAAGATTGGTTTATTCCTGCAAAATCAGACTTCGTTTTTACAGCATCTACTTTTTTAGTATAGGTTACATCGGTAAAAATATTTTCAAAATTGAACATATTGTATTTAAAATAACGCAAAGAATGTACTTGAGAAGTTGCATTCTCTAAGAATCGATTCCCTTGAAACAAATTACTATAATTAGACAAAACGTAACCAGAAGCCAACTGATTAATATCGGTGAAATTATTGCTCAATGAAAAATCATAGGTTAATGTTTCTGATTTTTTTATCTGATACAAAGCAAACAAATCGGGTAGAACTCTAAAAAAATTCTGCGAATAACCAGAACCTAATTGGTTATTTTCCATCTTATACGAATGTACACTCACTCCTGGAGTAAAGGTGAATTTACCCGCCAGAATTTTATAATGTACTCCTAAAAACACATCGTTAAAGTTATAATTTACCTGATTATTATTTTCTGCAGCATTCAAATCATTGCTTGTGCCATCATCCAAGATTTGAAATATATGAGAATTAAAATTTTGATGAGAATAGGTGTTCCCAATCGTCACGTTAATATTGCTCTTAGGGGTTACCATATAATAGTAATCGAATTTAGCATCTAGTTTATTTGTTTTCACAAACCGATTCTGATTCAAATCATTTCTATCCTGACCTGAGATATATCCCGATAAATCAAACGGCTGACTGTGCAAATTGGCATTATAAAACGGGTTCTCATGCTGATATAAATACTGGGCTTCAAAAGCAAAAATATTTTTGTCGTTTTTGGTATAATACAAACTCAGATTTTGATTGACAGATGTTGGATCTTGCTTTTTCTTTGTAAATATATTCTCGGTTGTAGTCGTATTATCTACAATCGATTCTCGCAATAAATTACTATTCTCTTCTTGTTTGGATAGTTTTGTTAAAACATCATAATCAAACTGAAATTTTGCGTTTGGTTTATAAGTCGAACTTAATTTAAAAAGTCCCAGATTATTTTTTTGATGTGTTAGTTCATCACTTTTTTGTTGATCTCCAGATTCTAGTATTGAGATTTGAGATTTAGTTTCGAGTTCGGTCGTAGCCGAAGAAATAATTCCGAAACCACTTAAACTCCAAGATTTAGTAACGTTATAAGTAAAATTAGTAGCTCCAAATTGGGTTTCGATTTCTTTTGCTCGATTATTTCGCAAAAGCGAAATTCCTAAATCATTAGAAGAAACATCAAAGCTACTTCCACCTTTTTTCATCATACTCCTAAAACCGCCCGTAAACTTAAAATAATCCTGAATTGTAAGAGGTAACTCGCCTATATTATTAAAATTGGTAATCACATTAATGCTATACTTCGGGCTATAATAAAACACTTTCGGGTTAATTACATAACGGTTATCGAGTTCTCCAACTCCTATTCCAGCTGTCATATCTCCAAACCAAAAATTGTTCTTTCCTTTTTTAAGTTTAATATTCATGGCAACATTATCCTGATCATTCTCTAATCCTTTTAATGCGCCAACTTCATTATAATTTCTTAGCACCTGTACTTTATCAATCGCATCAGCAGGAATGTTTTTGACTCCTAATTTTGTATCTCCATCAAAGAAATCTTTGCCTTCGACCATTAATTTAGAAACTTTTTTGCCTTCTACTTCTATTTCACCATCAGCGTTTACCTCAACTCCTGGTAGTTTTTTCAAAACATCTTCTAGTTTTTTTTCTGTTCCAGATTTAAATGAATCTGCGTTATATACAATCGTGTCACCTTTTATAGAGACTGGCATTTCGCGCACAATCTCGACCCCCTCAAGTTCTATCCCGAGGTTATCCAAAACAATATTCTGAGAAATATTTATAGATTGTGTTGTGATTATTATCTCTTTAGATTTCATTCCGAGATAACTAATTTTTATGCTGTAGGATGAATTTGGTTTTAAACTCAACTGAAACCTTCCTTTATCATTGGTTATTCCGTACGAATCCATCGCTTTCGTGCCTATATTAACAGCCATAATATTAGCCATTTCTAACGGATGTTTCTTTTCATCCAAGATAAAACCATCGTATTTAATACTTTGAGATAATGATATGGTTGTAACCAAAAGAGTGAAAAATGAGAGTATGTTTTTCATTATAATTAAATTATCTAACTATAAGAGTTGCTGCTCCGCCTGATCTGCTACGATTAGGATGCATTTCCCGAAATTCTTTCATTTTCTTTATTACAATTTCATCATATGCTTTCTGAGAAGTTATTTTACCAGCTGTTGGTGCTTTTATAGCAACTTTATCTTTTGCATTCAAAACAATTTTAGAGCATAGTATAATGGTTCTCCCATCATTAATTTCTAATATTAAACCTGGTAAACCCCAATAATTCTCAGGACCTTGGTTTATAGGAATATCTGGCGTATACCAAGCAGTTACAATTATATCTTTAGGAACGTCAAAACTCTCCATGAAATTTGTTCCTTTCTCTTCTTTCTTAGGGTTCTCTACTTTTTTTGATTCTTCATTTTTAGTATCAGGATTCTTGGGTCTAACATTTCTAATATCTGCTTCATTAACTGTTTTAACCATCGTGGCTTTATAACATGTATAACCTCCTATTTGCTTGGTTTCACCCTCTAGTTTCCATTTTATATTTGGCAATGAATCCACGACTAGAAATTCTTTTCCCATAAATTCTTTATCAACGGTATACGATTTAGCTTTTACATTTTTATAAAAAGTTCCGCCGCTGCCCATCATAGAACCCATCATTCTAAAACCTCCACCTTCTTGTCCTCCCATATCTAGCTTTTCTTCTTCTTTATAAATCGAAGCTGACTGATCAAAATTAAGTATGAATGTTTTTTCGAGCATTTTTTTCATGTGCTCTTCCATGTCTTTTTGCATCTCGGGAGTAATATCTCTGTTGCCTTCCATTCCATTAAATTTTGGAGCTTGTGTTTTAGACTCATAAATTGCCATTCCCTGAAAGTCTTTTTGTACCTGTGCCTGATAAAATCCAAACATCACAATAAGTGTAAAAAATATTTTATTCATCATAGCGCTATCTTTAAAATGGTTCTGTCTAATTATTAGATTATTAACCAAAGCTATTACTAATCTCAAAGTCTAAAAAAACTAATATATCAATTGCCTGAAACGATAGACAAATGTGGCTTTAAACAAGATATTCCTAAAAAAAGTAGTGCTGCATAATCATTCCTAGTCCAAATATTTATGCTAAAGCAAATAGCAATTGAGTTTTTTTGTAATTTGGCCTATTCAAAATCAGAGTTATTAAAACCAAAACAACAATGCATAAAAACTTGATACTTCTGATTCTTATTTGCTCCTTTTCAGCAGCTTTTTCTCAGGATAAGAAAATCCAAATCACTACTGTAAATAGTATAACTTTTGATGCTGATCAATTTTCAGGAACCGATACTTTTGGCTTTGTATATTTAATAAAAGACAACCGTTTTATAAAGACAAACGGTAAAGATGCCTACGAATATAAAAACATCTCTTTAGGAAAGATTACCAAGGCTGATTTAGAAAATCCGCTTAAAGTTGTTTTATTTTATGAAGATTTCAATACTGTGGTTTTATTAGATAATCAGTTTAATGAAACTAGTCGAATTAATTTTTCTAAAAATACAACCCCAATCCTCGCTTCTGGAATTGGGATTGCTTCCCAAAACCAGCTCTGGATTTACAATACATTAAACCAGCAAATTGGTCTTTACAACTATTTAAAGGATGAGTACAAAACTGTTTCAACTCCACTTTCAGGAAATATAAAATACTATCAATCGAATTTCAACGTTTTTTATTGGGTAGACGAAAAGAACAATTGGTTTTCTTGTGACATCTTCGGCAAAGTTATTGCTTTTGGGAAAATACCCGATTTTGATGCTTTGACGATTCTTAACAACAATCAATACATTTACAAAAAAGCTAATTTGTTGTTTTTTAAAGACATCAGTACCCCCGAATCAGGAGATCCTTTGCAAATTGAAAATTCAGAAAAAACGTTTGGTAATTTCTATTACAAAGACCAAATTTTATCTATTTTTACAATTGGAGGAATTACAAATTATAAAATCATAATACCGTAATGCACATAGCAATAGCAGGAAACATAGGCGCAGGAAAAACAACTCTAACCAAATTACTGGCTAAACATTTTAAATGGGAACCCAACTTTGAAGAAGTTGTCGACAACCCATATTTAGATGATTTTTACCATCAAATGGAGCGTTGGTCATTTAACTTGCAGATCTATTTCTTAAATACCCGATTTCGCCAAGTGCAACAAATTCGCGAAAGCGGTAAAAAAGTTATTCAGGACAGAACCATTTACGAAGATGCTTATATTTTTGCTCCCAACTTATATTCTATGGGATTAATGACTAGTCGTGATTTCCAGAATTACACTTCATTGTTTGAACTAATGGAAACATTGGTAAAACCACCCGATTTATTAATTTACTTAAGAAGCTCTATTCCTAACTTAGTAGGACAAATTCATAAACGCGGTCGCGAATACGAAAACTCTATCTCTATTGATTATTTAAGTCGTTTGAACGAAAGATATGAAGCTTGGGTTCAAACATACACTAAAGGAAAAATATTGATTATAGATGTTGACAACATAAACTTTGTTGATAATCCTGAAGATTTAGGAGACATCATTAATAGAATTGATGCCGAACTAAACGGATTGTTTTAAAACATAAAAAAAATGCCTCTAAATTATTAGAGGCATTTTTTGTTTTTAGAACTTTGTCAAAGTGTAAGTATTCAAGATTGATAAGTCATTTTATTATTTCAAAGCATCAATTTGAGCATTAACCTCATCTGCTGTTCCTTTAAAAACCTTTTCATCTACTTTACCATTTGTTGTAGTTCTAACCGTTCCTACAACCTGACCATTCACGTTTACAATTTCTACACGAACTGCATCGGTTTTAGTGTATTTAGTTGTATCAAAACAATCCGTTTTTTTATGAAGGTATTTTCCGTTTGCATCATAGTTTGCTAAACATTTTGCAGTTTCTTCTGGACTGCATCCTTTTTCTTTACACATTTGTGCACATTCCTCTCTGGTCATTGTTGCCATTTTAGACATATCACATTTAGAATGTCCTCCATGCATTTCGGTTTTAGCGCAACAAGAACCTCCTTCTGCCATTCCCGAAGCTGAATGTCCTTCGCCTAATATCGGAGCAATTACCAACCCGATTAAGCAAGTTAGTTTTATCAAAATATTCATCGATGGTCCTGATGTATCTTTAAATGGATCTCCAACTGTATCTCCTGTTACGGCTGCTTTATGCGCATCCGAGCCTTTATAGGTCATTTCTCCATTAATAAGTACTCCTGCCTCAAAAGATTTTTTTGCATTATCCCAAGCTCCTCCTGCATTATTCTGGAAAACTGCCCAAAGAACTCCCGAAACTGTAACTCCAGCCATATAACCACCCAACATTTCGGCGATTAATTGGTTATTGCTTCCGTAAACTAATTTCCCTAAAAGAACAATCGCAATAGGAAAACCAATCGTTAAGATTCCTGGAAGCATCATTTCGCGTAAAGCGGCTTTGGTCGAAATATCTACACATTTTGCGTATTCTGGTTTTCCAGTTCCTTCCATGATTCCTGGAATTTCTCTAAACTGGCGACGTACTTCGTACACCATATCCATCGCTGCTTTTCCTACAGAATTCATAGCCAGAGCTGAGAAAACTACAGGAATCATTCCTCCCACAAAAAGCATTGCCAAAACTGGTGCTTTAAAAATATTAATTCCGTCAATTCCTGTAAATGTTACATACGCCGCAAACAGTGCCAATGAAGTTAATGCTGCCGAAGCAATTGCAAATCCTTTTCCCGTGGCTGCTGTAGTATTTCCTACTGAATCCAGAATATCTGTTCTTGTACGAACTTCTTTTGGTAATTCGCTCATTTCGGCGATTCCACCTGCATTGTCAGATATTGGTCCAAAAGCATCAATTGCTAATTGCATTGCTGTTGTTGCCATCATTGCAGATGCTGCTAATGCCACTCCATAAAATCCTGCTAATGCATAAGATATCCAGATTGCTGCAGCAAATAAAAGTACAGTAGGAAATGTAGAGATCATTCCTGTTGCCAATCCTGCAATAACATTTGTTCCTGCGCCTGTACTTGATTTTTGTACAATTGCCAATACTGGTTTTGTACCCAATCCTGTATAATATTCGGTAACTGAAGAAATAGCTCCTCCTACGATTAATCCAACAATGGTAGCATAGAATACTCTGATTGAAGAAATATCTTTAGAACCTTCTCCAAAGAAACTCATTTGCATGGTTTCTGGTAACATATATTGTACTAAAAAATAACAAGCTATTGCAGTTAGAACAATCGAAACCCAGTTTCCTATATTCAATGCTTTTTGTACTTGTGCTTCTTTTGCATTATCATCTGTAATTTTTACTAATGTCGTTCCAATAATAGAGAACAAGATTCCGAAACCAGCAATTGCC
Organism: Flavobacterium sp. KMS; assembly: GCF_000813005.1. Lineage (GTDB taxonomy): Bacteria > Bacteroidota > Bacteroidia > Flavobacteriales > Flavobacteriaceae > Flavobacterium. Next base: position 106,803 of record NZ_JSYP01000005.1, read on the forward strand.
ATTGGTAATAAAATTGGTCCGATTCCTCCAAAAACATCTTGGATATTCCCACCCATATCTTTTATTACATAATTACCCAGAACCATTGCTGCCAAAACTGTAGCAACATACGAACCAAATAAATCGGCTCCCATTCCTGCAACATCTCCCACATTGTCACCCACGTTATCTGCAATTGTAGCTGGATTACGAGGATCATCTTCTGGAATTCCAGCTTCTACTTTACCAACTAAATCAGCACCTACATCGGCAGCTTTAGTATAAATACCTCCTCCTACTCTTGCAAATAATGCGATCGACTCGGCTCCTAATGAAAATCCTGCTAATGTTTCCAGAACTTTTGTCATATCTTCAGATGAAGTCCAAACTCCACCCATAAATACCTGAAAAAATACTATAAAAAAACCGGTTAACCCTAAAACAGCTAATCCGGCAACTCCTAATCCCATAACGGTTCCTCCACCGAAAGATACTTTTAATGCTTGTGGCAAACTAGTTCTTGCTGCTTGTGTGGTTCTAACATTGGTTTTGGTTGCTATTTTCATTCCCATATTCCCAGCTAAAGCAGAGAAAAATGCTCCGAAAATAAAAGCTACTACTATTAATATATGTGTGGTGGGAACTATAAATGAAATTCCCGCTAAAACAATACTTGCTCCAATTACAAAAAAGGTAAGCAATCGATACTCGGCTTTCAGGAAAGCTAATGCTCCTTCATAAATATGGTCTGAAATGGCTTTCATCTTGCCATCGCCAGCATCTTGTTTTAACACCCAAGTCCTTTTTATTGCCATGAAAAGTAATCCTATAATTGCCATAACAATTGGCAAATAAATCATAAATGCATTCATAATTTTTAATGGTATTTTGGTTAGTATTAGTAATGTAACTAAACGAATTTAAACAAAAAAAGCAACACTCTTATCTAAGTGCTGCTTTTTTTATAATAGAATAGGATAAAAATTATTTAATACTAAATAATCCCTCTGGTTTATTTTCGATATCATTAAAACGTTTAGTACATTCTGCAATGATATTAAATGCTTCTGTTACATCTCCCCAACCTTCTACATCTACTTGTTTGTTTTCAAGATCTTTATAAACCTGGAAGAAGTGTTCGATTTCTTTTAATAAGTGTGGATTAATATCCGAAAGGTTTTCTAATGAATTCCAGATTGGATCAGAAACTGGTACACAAATAATTTTCTCATCTGGTCCTTTATCATCTGCCATATGGAAAACACCGATTGGTTTTACTTCCATAACACATCCAGGAAAAGTAGGCTCATTTACTAGAACTAATACATCTAGTGGATCGCCATCAAGAGCCAAAGTTTCAGGAATAAATCCGTAATCGGCTGGGTACATCATTGAAGAGAATAACATTCTGTCGAAACGCATTCTTTTTATTTCAAAATCGTACTCATATTTATTTCTGCTTCCTCTTGGTATTTCGATTAATACATCGAAAGTTGTTAGTTTGTCTGCGGTCATTTTCGTTTTTTATTTTTTCTATAATTTCGATTGCAAAAGTAGTTAAAGAATCCTTTTTTACAATGAAAAAATCCATTAATCTATGCACTTTTCTTTTAAAAAACAGGCAGTTAATAGGTAATAGTTCTTTTTCTTTTCTTTAAATAATAATGCCAAAGCAAATATGTAGCATAAGAACGATATGGGCTCCATTGTGAGGTAAGGTTTTCCATCTCTGTTTTGTCGTGAATATCAAGCAATTCTTTGATTGTATTTATGACAGCGATGTCTCCAAGCGGAATTAAATCGGGCTCCTGAAGACAGAACATCAAATAAATATCGATGGTCCAATTCCCGATTCCTTTTAGTTTTATAAGTTCCTCACGAACTTCTTTGGCTGATTTGGTAGCAAAACTTTCAATATTGATTTCATTATTTAATATCGCTAAAGCTAATATTTTAATGTACGCTGTTTTTTGTCGGCTTACACCCAAAGCACGAAACTCTTCATCGGGTAAGATTACTAATGTTTCGGGATTACAAGTTGTATATGCTTTAATTTTTAAAAATGTAGCTTTCGCTGAATCTATAGATACTTGCTGCTCTAGAATAAGCAAAACCAATGTCTCGAATCCTTGTGGTCGCTTCGGGATTGGTGGCAAGCCATACTCTTTAATGATTGCCTGAAAAATTGGACTTTTATTTGAAAGATAATCGATAGCTTCTTGCATACCTGTGAGTTTTTTAGCCCCGATAGAAGTGGAAATCCTTTTGTTTTTTCTTTAAAAAACAAAAGATTGAAACGGATAGCGGGAATAGCTCCTAAAATTAATTAAAAAAAACTCGCAAAGTTTTCTTTTCACGCAGATTTGGCAGATTAAAGAGATCTTTAATTAGCATTGAAAAAGAATAAATTTGCGTGAAACAAAATATTAATCATACAAAAACGCCAAGTCTTAAGAAATTAAACTTAGTGACTTGGCGCTTTACAAGATTATTTTTTTATCTAAATATTAGAAGTAAAATCCGAAAGATCCTTTTACTGCAAATTTATTAGCATCTGGTGTATTTAGATAACTTCCTCTCCAAGAGAAATCGATACGGAATACTTTAAAAATATTCCCGATTCCTGCGCTGTATTCCCAATACACTTTTTCGGGTGCATTGTAAACCAAGCCTGATGCATTAATTGCTCTGTTTGCATCCGAGATTGTTCCGTATACTGCTTTGGCACCAATAATTTCTCTCCAATTGAGTTTACGCATAAATGGAATTCGAGCAAAAAGTCGTCCGCCAAAATTATGATCCCATTGCAAAGTCGTGTATTGATCGGTTACAAACTCATAAAAATTCAGGTTACTAAATGTATTCTCAATTGTAAAGTAAGTCTGGTTACCCGGGATTACACTCATTAATCCTAACGGAATTGTTCCGAATGTTTTTCCTGTTTCCAAAATAAGGTTTGTACGACCAAGCGGACCAATAATTATAGGTTGCTTGTAATACAACTGAACTTTTTCGTATTTAAAATCACTATTCAGTACGCCTTTAAATCCGTGGCTGTAATTAATAAAGAATCTACTAAACGGACTGTCAACGTTATTTCTTTCAACCCCAAAACCAATTGTTTTACGATTTGGAGTGTATTCTATCTGAATATTTGCTTCGGATTGTTTTACTTCACTTTCTATAACTCCCGCAGGATTTGTGGCAGAAGGTAAAGTTGTATAATAATCTAAACTAAAAGTTGGCGATGCTGACTCTAATGTACGATATGATAATCCTACCTGAAATGTTAGGTTCTTGATTGGTTCGATTTCGGCAGCAACATTGGTTAAATTAATGTTGGTTAATTTCCCATTGCTTCCTGTTGTGAACAATGCTGATGAAGCGAAACTTCGACCTAAAACATCATTGGTTGTGGTTAAACTAGCTCCAATTTGCTCTACATCGCGCCTGTTTCCTCCCGAGATAATAAGACGATTCTTTTTATCGACCATCCATTTTCCCGAAACTCCATATTTAAACTTATTATCTTCAAAACCATATGCGGTATATGCTTGTAATCGCCATGGGTCATTTGGTCCAAAATAAGTTCTTCCTCCTACTCGTACACGAACTCCTTCGACTTCGTTATATCCAAAGGTGGAGAATATCGGTCCGTAATCAAACTTAGGAAACTCTACATATCCACTACCAAGTATAGAAACTAAGCTATACAATTGCTTAAACTTCTTGACCGTTTGCAATGTATCGAGCATTTTATAAACACCTTGCTCGTCTTTGGTCAGTTTTTCGAATCGGTTTTCTTCCCAATATTCATCAGGCCTATTATAAACTTCGTTATCTATATAGTTAACTTCTTCTTTATAAAAAGCTGCTGGTTTTGATATATTAAATTTATGATCTCTATAAGAACTCGTTCTTTTTCCATAGACACCTTTTGAACTTTCTTTTTTGTTTAATGCAAAATCCGACATCATATAATCTCTCGTAAGAAGAAAGATTGAATCACTTACTACATCAAATTCTTGCTCGATATAAATATCTTTTACCCAGTTAATATTGGCACTTTTTGTAACTGCCATATTAATTTTCTTGATTGCAAATGTGGTATCGTTTACCCAAAAATCTCCTTTAAAAGTTAATTCGTTTTTACGTCTTGGATAAAACACGATATTATAACACCATTTGTTATCGATAAATGTACTGTCTTTTAAAACATAGTTATACACATCGATTCCTGTTGTAGATAATGGGCTTGTAAAGCTTTTATCAAAGAATGTAAGGTGATTGTCGTAAATATTGTATTCAGAATATAGGTCTTTTACAAAAGATAATATTTGCTGGTTGTTATTAAACCCAGAAGTCTTACTTCCTTTTATTATCTCTTTTACTTTCTTTATATTATTATCTCCATATACATCATACAAAGATTCATTTATAAAAATAGGTAAATATGTTTTTCCTGTAATTTTAGAAGTATCCACCTGTTTAAAGATGAATTCCATTCCTTTAAAAATCTTATTTTTCATGAAGGCACTATCAATGGTATTCATATCGAATTCCACTTTTTCGTACTTCTCCATTTGGTATTGTTTAAACTGGTATAATCCGTTTTTACGTTTTCGCTCCCAGATTTTTCTAAGGATGTCAAGCGCAGGATTATTTTTTTTAGAAGTTTTACCAGTAAAGATTACTACTTCTTTTAAACTTTCGGCTTCGTTCAGTACTACTTTAAAGTTGTAGTTTACTGCTTTCTCTAAAGTAATTTCTTTTTCAGAAAAACCTGCCGATGCAATAATTATTGTAGTATAAGTATTTGCCGATTCTAAATAAAAACGTCCATCTTCATTAGAAACAATTCCTATATTGGTTCCTTTAAAAACTACGTTTGCAAACGGAATCGGTTGATTGGATTTATCTAAGACGATTCCACTCACTTTTGTTTGTGCAAAAATGCTATTCACAAATGCGAATAAGAAAAATAGACTGAGTACAATTATTCTTTTCATAATCCAAAAAAAACTTCATCAAATAAGAAAATGATGAAGTTTTATTAGTATTGTTAATTTTCTTATTTTTTATACATTACCTTCTTAACTGCTTTTATGACATCACCTGAATTTGGCAACCAGTCTTTAAGCAATACAGGAGAGTAAGGTGCAGGTGTATCTGCAGTTGTAATACGTTGTATTGGCGCATCAAGAAAATCAAAAGCTTGTTCTTGTACGATATATGTAATCTCAGAAGATATACTTGCAAATGGCCAAGCCTCTTCAAGAATTACTAAACGGTTTGTTTTTTTAACAGAAGTTAAGATTGCATCTTTATCCATTGGACGAACTGTTCTTAAATCGATAATCTCACAAGAGATACCTTCTTTAGCTAATTCATCTGCTGCAATAAATGCTTCTTTGATAATTTTTCCAAAAGATACGATTGTTACATCAGTTCCTTCACGTTTAACATCAGCAACTCCTAGAGGAATTGTATATTCTCCGTCTGGAACTTCTCCTTTATCACCATACATTTGCTCAGACTCCATAAAGATTACAGGGTCATTATCACGAATAGCTGATTTTAAAAGTCCTTTTGCATCATAAGGTGTAGATGGAACTACAACTTTAAGTCCTGGTGTATTTGCAAACCAGTTCTCTAAAGCTTGAGAGTGTGTTGCTCCTAATTGACCTGCTGAAGCAGTTGGTCCACGAAAAACGATAGGCACATTAAATTGTCCTCCTGTCATCTGACGCATTTTAGCAGCGTTATTTATAATTTGATCAATACCAACTAAACAGAAGTTGAAAGTCATATATTCTACAATTGGACGACAACCGTTCATTGCAGATCCAACTGCAATTCCTGTAAATCCAAGTTCTGCGATTGGAGTATCAATTACTCTTTTTTCGCCAAACTCAGCAAGCATTCCTTTTGATGCTTTGTATGCACCGTTGTATTCTGCAACTTCTTCGCCCATTAAATATATGGATTCATCGTGACGCATTTCTTCACTCATCGCTTCGCAAATGGCCTCTCTAAATTGTATTGTTCTCATATTTTATATTGTATGTTGTAATTTTCTGAAAAGCAAAAATAAATATTTTAAATTACTTAAATGCATAAATTTAGTTTAAAAAACAAGAAGTACTTGCTATATGGATGTTTTACTAGAACTTTAACTTTTGACAATCAAAATTTTCCAGTTACGAAATCGATATATTACACTATAAAATAGTTATACCCTTCTTATTTATTTTTTATTTTGCTAGAAATTCCATTTTAAGGAAATAAAATTCAGCAAAAAAGACTCCAATATTTCTTTTTTTCATTTACTATTGATTCTTTTTAAGTCATAAATATTTGCTTAATAACCACTTTTTCAGGCATAAAAAGCAACATTATTCAAAATTCAAGTCCCATTTTACGAAAACGTAATAGTTTTCTAAAATATTATGCATGCATAGTAAATTATTCGGATTATATTTCTAAATTTGTGGAAACGTATTTAGAAATAATAAAATATATACTTATGAAAATATTAGTTTGCATCAGTCATGTACCTGATACTACTTCAAAAATCAACTTTACCAATGGTGATTCAGAATTTGATACCAACGGCGTACAATATGTAATTAATCCTAACGACGAATTTGGCCTAACACGTGCAATTTGGTTTCAGGAGCAACAAGGCGCTACGGTTACTGTAGTAAATGTTGGAGGTCCTGACACTGAACCAACTTTACGTAAAGCATTAGCAATTGGAGCAAACGAAGCAATTCGTATCAATGCAAACCCAACTGATGGTTTCTTCGTTGCAAAACAACTTGCAGAAGTTATCAAAACTGGTGGTTACGATCTAGTAATTGCAGGAAAAGAATCATTAGATTATAATGGTGGAATGGTCCCTGGAATGATTTCTGGAATCTTAGGATATAACTTTTTAAACTCTTGTACAAATATAACTGTTGACGGAACTAGCGTAAAAGCGGTTCGTGAAATTGACGGTGGAAAAGAGACTGTAAGCACATCTTTACCATTAATTATTGGTGGTCAAAAAGGATTAGTTGAAGAGAAAGATTTACGTATCCCGAACATGAGAGGAATTATGACTGCAAGAACAAAAGCGTTAGCAATTCTTGAACCAGTTGATGCTCCTGTAAATACTAAAGCGGTTAAATTTGAAAAACCAGCTCCAAAATCTGCAGTAAAATTAGTTTCTCCAGACAATTTAGATGAGTTAATTAATTTATTACACAACGAGGCGAAAGTAATCTAGTAATCAGTTTTTAGTCCCCGTTTTCAGTTACAATAACTTTAAACCTAAAACTTTAAACTTTTAAACAAATAAAATCATGTCAATATTAATATATGCAGAATCTGCAGAAGGAAAATTTAAAAAGGTAGCTTTTGAATTAGCTTCATACGCTAAAAAAATTGCCGAATCATTAGGAACAACTGTTACAGCATTAACTATAAACACAAGCGACGTAAGCGAATTATCGAAATACGGAGTTGATAAAGTTCTTAAAGTAACTAACGATAAGTTAGCAGGTTTTACTGCTAAAGCTTATGCTGACGTTATTAAACAAGCAGCTCAAAAAGAAGGTACAAAAGTAGTTTTACTATCTTCTAGCACAGACAGTATTTATCTTTCATCATTAGTTGCAGTTGGCTTAGACGCTGGATTTGCATCAAATGTGGTAGGATTACCTGTAAGCACATCCCCTTTTCAGGTAAAAAGAAATGCTTTTTCTAACAAAGCTTTCAATATTACAGAAATCAGTACAGATGTAAAAGTATTAGCTCTTGCTAAAAACTCTTATGGTATTTACGAAAGCGCTGGTGCTGCAACAGCAGAAGATTTTAACCCAACAATTGGAGACAATGATTTTGGAGTAAAAGTAGAATCTGTAGAAAAAGTTACTGGAAAAGTATCTATTGCAGATGCTGATATCGTAGTTTCTGGAGGTCGTGGATTAAAAGGACCAGAAAACTGGGGATTGGTAGAAGATTTAGCTGCTGTACTTGGTGCTGCAACTGCATGTTCTAAACCCGTTTCAGATTTAGGATGGAGACCTCATAGCGAACACGTAGGACAAACAGGAAAACCAGTTGCAACAAACTTATATATTGCAATAGGAATTTCTGGAGCTATCCAACATATTGCTGGTATTAACTCATCAAAAGTAAAATTAGTAATCAATAATGACCCAGAAGCTCCTTTCTTTAAAGTAGCAGATTATGGTGTTGTTGGTGATGCTTTTGAAATTGTACCTAAGTTAATTGAAAAATTAAAAGCATTCAAAGCGCAACATTCATAGATTTTAAAAATTCTATACTAAAATAATGCTACCTAAAAATAAGATAATCGTATCTTTGCTTTAGGTAGCTTTTTTGTTCCATATTTTTTGATTAAAATTGCACTTTTATTTTTTACACAAAATTCTAATTAAAATGAGGTAGTAATACCTTTTACGTCTGCAACTTATGAGCTTAGTTAAATTATCTATAAAAGGAATTTCATACAGTCAAACTCAAAATGGCGCTTATGCTTTGATTTTGAATGAAGTTGATGGCGAACGAAAGTTACCAATTGTAATTGGTGCATTCGAAGCGCAATCAATTGCTATTGCTTTAGAAAAAGAGATAAAACCACCTCGCCCATTAACACATGATTTATTCAAAAACTTTGCAGAACGATTTGATATTGTTGTTAAGCAAGTTATTATCCACAAATTGGTTGATGGAGTATTCTATTCCAGCTTAATTTGCGAAAGAGATAAAATTGAAGAAATAATCGACGCAAGAACTTCTGATGCTATAGCATTGGCATTGCGTTTTAATGCTCCAATATTTACTTATAAAAACATATTGGATAAGGCAGGAATTTATTTAAAGTCAAACTCTATGGAGAGCGATAAGGATTCTCAAGAAATTGATGATGTTCTTTCTAATCCAGAAACATTTGGTCGCGAAGAAGAATCTAATCAATCTGGCGAAACTTATTCTAAACACACAACTCAAGAACTTAACGAATTATTAGAGCAAGCTGTTCTTCAGGAAGATTATGAAAAAGCAGCCAAGATTCGTGATGAAATTTCGAAGAGAGAATCATAAAGCAATACGCTTTACGCTACAAGCTTAAAGCCTATAGCATAAGGCATAAAGCCAAATAAAAAATGAAACAATACTTAGACTTAGTACAACATGTTCTTGAGAACGGTTGTCAAAAAGGAGATAGAACTGGAACTGGTACAAAAAGTGTTTTTGGATACCAAATGCGTTTTGATTTAAGTGAAGGTTTCCCAATGGTTACTACCAAAAAATTACACTTAAAATCTATCATATACGAATTGCTTTGGTTTTTAAAAGGAGATACTAATATTAAATATCTACAAGAAAACGGAGTTAAAATTTGGGATGCCTGGGCAGACAGCAATGGAGATTTAGGTCCTGTTTATGGACACCAATGGCGTAATTGGAATAGTGAAGAAATCGACCAAATTTCGGAACTGATTACCGAACTTAAAACAAACCCAAACAGTCGCCGAATGTTGGTTTCTGCTTGGAATCCATCGGTATTGCCAGATACAAAAAAATCTTTTGAAGAAAATGTAGCTAACAATAAAGCTGCATTACCTCCTTGTCATGCTTTTTTTCAGTTTTACGTAGCAAGTCCTGACCTTGAAAAAGGCGAAACTAAAGGAAAATTATCTTGTCAATTATACCAACGAAGTGCCGATATCTTTTTGGGAGTTCCATTTAATATTGCATCATATGCTTTATTAACTATGATGATTGCACAAGTTTGTGACCTCGAAGCTGGAGAATTCATCCACACTTTTGGAGATGCACACATTTACAATAACCATTTTGAACAATTGGAATTACAATTAAAACGTGAACCAAAACCATTACCAAAAATGGTTTTAAATCCAGATATAAAAAACATTTTCGATTTTGATTATGATGATTTTACCCTTGTAGGTTATGAACCACATGCAGGGATCAAAGGTAGTGTTGCCGTATAAAAAACATCAAAAATAACAACAATCCGCTTTAACGAGCGGATTTTTTTTTATCTCAAAAAGATGCAAACCATGCTCTTTCAAGAGCAAAATCTCTTACAGGATAAATATTCAACTATCAAAACAGTCCTGTTTCAAAATAAATTTTATCTTTATAATCTAATATTTTACTCATGGAAAAGGAATTACACGAGCAGTATGAATACGCCAGAAGAAGAATTAAACAAAAGAAAACCCTTTATTTCCATTTTGTCTTATTCCTTTTAGGAAGTTTATTTTTATTTATTGCCAATCGGTTTTTTAATGTCTCAAATGGGCAAACTTGGTACCTATGGATAATTACCGCATGGTGTTTTATTTTTATTTTACACTTTATAAAAGTATATATCACCGACCGTTTCATGAATAAGAATTGGGAAAGAGAACAAATTGACCGACTTGTTGCATTACAACAAAAAAGAATAGCTCAGCTAGACTCAAGCATAAATGACAATACCGAAAACAAACTTTAGTTCGAAACAAAATGATTATAATGATTGCGGCTGTTGCCGAAAACAATGCGCTTGGAAAAAATAACGAAATGATTTGGCATTTATCAAATGATTTTAAAAGATTTAAAGCTCTTACCACTGGACATCATATTATAATGGGACGAAAAACATTTGAAAGTTTTCCTAAACCATTACCAAACAGAACTCATATTGTAATAACGCGTCAAGAAGAATATCAACCAGAAGGATGTATTGTTGTAAAAAGCATAGAAGAAGCAATTGCAAAATGTCCCGAAAATGATGATTCGTTTATTATTGGCGGAGGAGAAATTTACAATCTGGGAATGCCATTAGCAGATATTCTAGAAATTACAAGAGTACATCATAGCTTTGAGGCCGATGCCTTTTTTCCAGAAATTAATAAAAAGGAATGGCAACTCGTAGAGGCTGAACCCAACACCAGAGATGAAAAACATCTTTACGATTACACTTACGAGACCTACGTTAGACAATAGCACAAAAAAAAGTCCCTCAATAATGAGGGACTTTTTTTTGGCAAACAATGATTAGAGAAATGACCTACTCTAGAAAGAGTATTTGATAACATAAAATAAAAATTACAAATATTAAAAATACACCAGAAAAGAATATTATAATATTTGAGATTTTTTGAGAGTACATCTCAAAAAAGCCTTTAATACCAAATACCACGAAGGTACTAAAGACAAAGAAAATTAAAATTTCCAAAAACAAATTTAATCCTAAGAACGTATTTTGCGCTTTAAAAAGAATACTGCTCTCAAAAACAGTACTTTCAAAACAACTTACTAGAACAAACGAGATGATAAGCGCAAGTAGCACCCATTTGATTTGGGTCATTAATTCTCTATTAATCATTGAAAAAATATATACATTTTTACAAAGTAAATTTCCACATTAAATAAGGATCCTACAATACCCACTTTTAGTGATTTTTTACAAATCATTAAAAGTGGGTATAAGAACACAGATCCAAAAATAATTTCATATCGTAATTAAAGAAACTGAATAACAGTTAATACAGATTGTATTATATTTGTACAAATAAAAAAAATGGCAGAGAAAATAACACCTTATAAAGATTCAGCCTTAGGCAAGAAAGAACAAGTAGAACAAATGTTTGATACAATATCAGGAAATTACGATAACTTAAATCGTGTAATTTCATTTGGTATTGACATAAAATGGCGTAAGAAAGTTTTAAAAATAGTTTCAGACAAAAAACCAAAGATAATTCTAGATATTGCAACAGGAACTGGCGACTTAGCTATTTTAATGGCTCAGACAAATGCCGAAAAAATTATTGGCTTAGACATATCTTCAGGAATGCTTGAAGTAGGAAAAAAGAAAATCGCAGCAAAAAACCTTACTCAAACTATTGACATGGTTGTAGGAGATTCTGAAAATTTACCTTTTGGAGACAATCATTTTGATGCAATTACCGTTGCTTTTGGTGTTAGAAATTTCGAAAATCTAGAAAAAGGATTATCAGAAATCTTAAGAGTTTTAAAACCTAATGGTGTTTTTGTAATTCTTGAAACCTCGGTTCCAGAAAAACCTCTATACCGTCAAGGCTACTCTTTTTACACTAAAAATATACTTCCGTTAATAGGAAAATTGTTTTCAAAAGACAATTCAGCTTATGGATATTTGTCAGAATCTGCTGCCGCATTTCCACATGGAGAAGTCTTAAACAATATTTTAAGAAAAATTGGGTTTATAAGTGTCGTGGCTATGCCACAAACATTTGGTGTAGCAACAATATATTCAGCTTCTAAAAAATAGTATGAAAAAAACTGTAATCTTAATTTTACTTGCCCTGACTACAAAAGGATATAGTCAATTTACTAAAAGTATGTTTAGTAAAGATCCTATTATCAATTTGGAAACCTGGCAAAAACAACGCCTTTATTTTGGGTATTACCTCGGATTTAATAGTTATGATTTCAAAATAGACTATAAATCGTATGAAAAAATAAACCAAGACATTCAGGTAAAAAAAACAACTGGATTTAATGTTGGGGTTGTAGCCGATTTAAGATTAATGGAATATATCAACCTTCGTTTTGAACCTGGGTTATATTACACAAAAAGAGATTTATACTTTCCTGATCCCGAATTCACTTCGAAGACAGATTATTTAAGAGAAGTAAGTAGTACTTACATCAATTTTCCTTTGTTATTAAAATTTTCATCTCTAAGAACTGGAAACATACGTCCTTACCTGCTTGGAGGAGTTTCTACAACATTAAACTTATCTAGTAACGCAAAATCTATAGACGACAACTTAGAGCAACGCTTTAGGGTAAAAGCCTGGACTATGAATTATGAATTAGGTTTTGGTATAGATTTCTTTTCAGAGTATTTTATATTCTCTCCTTCTATCAGGGGTTCATTTGGTATTAATGACGAGTTAATACGTGACAAAGACCCAAATAGTCCTTGGACAGGAAATATTGAGTCTATAAAATCAAGAGCAATTTTAATTAACTTTACTTTTCATTAAAACTATATAACTAGCTATTTCGTTTAAACTCACTAAGTATAATTGCGGTTGCAGTAGCCACATTTAAACTTTCGGTTTTTTGAAGTTCCCCAAATCTAGGAATAGTTAGTCTGTTTTTGATAGTTTTTTCGATTTCGTCGGAAATTCCGTTGGCTTCATTGCCCATTATAATTATCCCTTCTTGGGGTAAATCTGTTTGGTAAATATTGGATCCGTCCATAAAAGTCCCAAAAACAGGAAGTGGTGTTTGAGCAAGAAAAGCTTTTAAATCAATATAATTTACATTAACCCTGGCAATTGAACCCATTGTAGCCTGAACTACTTTAGGATTATAAATATCTACTGATTCTTTAGAACAAAGCAATTGCTTAATTCCAAACCAATCACAAAGACGTAAAATAGTCCCTAAGTTTCCTGGATCACGAATGTCATCAAGAGCTAAGATTAAACCAGATTCTATTATTTTTTTATCGGCAGGAATTTTAAAAACCGCCAAACAAGAATTAGGAGTTGATAATGCACTTATTTTTTTTAATTCTTGTGCACTAATTAACGTTTTCTTAGAGACTAAAACAGTCTCAAAATCGTTTTGAGTAGTATATAGGTGTTCCAGTTCAAAGTTGGATTGCAACAATTCTTGAATTACTTTTACCCCTTCGGCAAAAAACAATTGATTAGCAAAACGTTGTTTTTTTTGAAGTAAACCCGATATAAGCTTGATTTGGTTTTTACTAACCATAAAATAATGTACTTTTGAATTAAATATTTTAGAACACTTGAGAAAGAATTCCACAAAAATAGCAGCATTTATTCTAATAGCAATATTTATTTCAGCTTGTAATTCTGTAAAAAGAGTTCCTAACGGCAAAAAGCTTCTTACAAAGAATGAAATTATAGTAAATGACAAGCCTATTAATAACGAAAGCGTGTCCAACCAATTGTACCAAAAACCTAACAGTACGCTTATTGGTGGATACAAGTTGCGCTTAAACTTATACAACTTAGCCAATCCAAATCCAGATTCAACTTTTCAGGCAAAATACAAAAGTAATCCTAAAAGATATGAAAGATTATCAAAATTATTATCTGCAAAACAAGTAGACCGATTAGGACAATCTTTTTTATACAAAGGAATAAATGAGTTTTTTAAAACAACAGGTGAGCCGCCAGTAATTATAGATACTAGTAAGGTAAAAAAATCAGCTACGCGTTTAAAATATCATTATTTTCACAATGGTTATTTTAATGTAAAAACTGCTTTTACAATTGATAGTGTAGCCGCAAAAAAAGCCAAGATTCGTTACAACATTACAACAGGACAACCATTTCTCTTAGATACTATCAGTACTAATATATCATCTCCTGATGTAGATTCTTTATATAACAAAAGCATTGAAAACACAGTATTAAAATCTGGAAATCAATATAAAACAAGTGATTTAGAGGATGAGAAAAACCGTATAACAACTTACTTTAGAAATCACGGTGTATATTATTTTCAATCTAACAATGTTACCTATAATATTGACACAATAAATAAAAAGAACAAAGCTAATATCGATTTAATCATAAAAGATTATAGTTATCAGGACAAAGATTCTAGTAGAACTATGCCTTTTAAAATCTACAAAATTAGCGACGTTAACATATACACAGACTATTCTGCTGCAAATGCCAAATTAGAAATTAAAGATAGTACTACTTATAAAAATTTTAATTTATACAGTTACAAGAAATTAAAATATAAGCCTTACGCTATAACTGATGCTATTTTTATCACCAAAGGAAGCACATTTGCTGATTTTAAAACAACTCTTACAACCCGATATTTAAACAATTTAAAGATATTTAATTATCCGTCTATCCATTATGAAGTCGACAAAAGAGATTCGACTGCACAATCTTTAATTGCCAAGATATACTTAACTCCTAGAAAAAAATATAGTTTTCAAACGACTTTGGATGTTACACACTCGAATATTCAGGATTTCGGAATTGGATTTAGTCTTTCTGAAACAATTCGAAATGTTTTTAATCGCGCCGAAACACTAGAAATAGCTGGCCGTGTTAATGTTGGTTCTTCACAAGATTTAGCAAATCCAAATGGAACTTTCTTTAATGCTTCTGAATATGGAATTGACATTAAACTGAATGTACCTAGGATATTAATGCCTTTTGGAACTGAAAAAATCATTCCAAAAAGCATGATTCCGTCTACGGTAATGACTGCTGGTTTTGCAAAACAACGAAACATTGGTCTTGATAAAGAAAACTTTACAGGTGCTTTTACCTATAACTGGACTCCAAAAAGAAATAACACTGCACGTGTCGATCTTTTGAACATTCAATATGTGCGAAATTTAAATCCTCAAAATTACTACAGAGTATATCGTTCTTCTTACAATGCTTTAAATGATATTTCACAAGAATACACTTATAACGACAAGCCTCTATTTGTTGACGATAATAATGATTTAGTAATAGACGAGGGCACAACAGGATTTACAAAAGAGGTATTGGATAAAACAATTCCTGTCTCTAGTGATGATTATCAATCGGTAGAAAGTATCGAAGAAAGAAGGATTAGACTTACGGAAAATGATTTTATCTTAGCATCTAATTACACATTCACAAAAACGACAAAAAAAGATTTATTAGATAATACCTTTTATCTTTTTAAAGCAAAAATCGAAACTGCCGGATCATTACTTTCTTTAATCTCTCAAGCTGCTAGTTTGCAAAAAAATGCAAATGGGAACTATGAAATTTTCAATTTAGAATATTCAGAATATTTAAAGACCGAATTTGACTACATTAAACACTGGGATCTATCTAAAGAAAAAGTAATTGCTGTACGAACGTTTTTTGGAATTGCTGTTCCTTTTGGTAATTCAGATTATGTACCTTTTTCAAGAAGTTACTATTCTGGAGGTTCAAATGACAATAGAGCCTGGCAACCCTATTCATTAGGACCAGGAAGCACAGGAGCTGTTAATGATTTTAACGAAGCCAATATGAAAATCGCTATTAGCGGTGAATTTAGATATAAGATTTTAGGGAAGTTAAAAGGGGCTATTTTTGCAGATGCAGGAAACATCTGGAATGTACTAGATAATGTAACGGATGAAAAAGCAACATTTAAGAACTTAAGCGACCTTAAAGACATCGCACTAGGAACAGGAATAGGGTTTCGCTATGATTTGAGTTTTTTCGTAATCCGTTTTGACTTAGGATTTAAAACCTATAATCCTGCTTACGAAATGAACAAACGCTGGTTCAGAGATTACAATTTCGGACACTCAGTTTTAAATTTTGGAATAAATTATCCTTTCTAATGCTATTTAATTCTTATTTTTGCAACCTAAAAACTAAAAAACAACTAAAAAGAATTACAATGGCACACAATATTAAACCAGGAGTAGCAACAGGGGATCAAGTTCAAGAGATTTTTAATTATGCAAAAGAAAAAGGATTTGCACTTCCTGCAGTAAACGTTACTGGATCAAGTACAATCAATGGAGTTCTTGAAACTGCAGCAAAACTGAATGCGCCAGTTATTATTCAATTTTCTAACGGTGGAGCACAATTTAACGCTGGAAAAGGATTATCTAATGCTAACGAAAAATCAGCAATCGCTGGTGGAATCGCTGGAGCAAAACACATTCATACTTTAGCAGAAGCTTACGGTGCAACAGTAATTTTACATACTGACCACTGTGCAAAAAAATTATTACCTTGGATTGATGGTTTACTAGATGCTTCTGAAAAACATTTTGCAGAAACAGGAAAACCTTTATTCAGTTCTCATATGATTGACTTATCTGAAGAGCCTATCGAAGAAAACATCGAAATTTGCAAAGGTTATTTAGCTAGAATGAGCAAAATGGGAATGACTCTTGAAATCGAGCTTGGTATTACAGGTGGTGAAGAAGACGGTGTTGACAACTCTGATGTTGATAGCTCAAAATTATATACTCAACCAGAAGAAGTAGCTTATGCTTACGAAGAATTATCTAAAGTAAGTCCTAAATTTACAATTGCAGCAGCTTTTGGAAACGTTCACGGTGTTTACAAACCAGGAAACGTAAAATTAACTCCAAAAATCTTAAAAAATTCTCAAGATTTCGTTCAAGACAAATTCAAAACTGGTCATAACCCAGTAGATTTCGTTTTCCACGGAGGTTCAGGTTCTACACTTGAAGAAATTAGAGAAGCTATTGGATATGGTGTTATCAAAATGAACATTGATACAGATTTACAATTTGCATATACTGAAGGAATTCGTGATTATATGGTTAAAAACATTGACTATTTAAGAACACAAATTGGTAACCCAGAAGGTGCTGATGTTCCTAACAAAAAATATTATGACCCAAGAAAATGGGTACGTGAAAGCGAAGTAACATTCAATACAAGACTTGAGCAAGCTTTTGCTGACTTGAATAACGTAAATACACTTTAAATTTTAGATTTCGTAATTTAGATTTCGGACTTCTAAAAAGCCTGAAATCTAAATTTTGAATCAGATTGAAAAATCTAAACTTTAATCCCGATAACTATCGGGACTACATTCTAAATTAAAAAAAATGGCTTGGTTTAAAAGACACGAAAAAGGGATTACAACTGCTACCGAAGACAAAATGGATGTCCCAAAAGGACTTTGGTACAAATCTCCAACTGGAAAAATTATTGATGCTGATGAGTTGGCTCGTAACTTATTTGTGAGCCCAGAAGATGATTTCCATGTTAGAATTGGAAGCGCAA
Organism: Flavobacterium sp. KMS; assembly: GCF_000813005.1. Classification (GTDB taxonomy): domain Bacteria; phylum Bacteroidota; class Bacteroidia; order Flavobacteriales; family Flavobacteriaceae; genus Flavobacterium. Next base: position 124,607 of record NZ_JSYP01000005.1, read on the forward strand.
TCTATTTTGAGATTTTATTTGATAACAACGAGTTTGTTGAATTAGATAAAAACATGACATCTAAAGATCCTTTGCATTTTGTGGATACAAAAAAATATGCAGAAAGATTAAAAGATGTAATGGAGAAAACTCACTTAAAAGACGCTGTGCGTACAGGAGTGGGAAAATCTAAAGGAAAAGAACTTGTTATTTGCTGTATGGACTTTGCCTTTATTGGTGGATCTATGGGAGCTGTAGTAGGTGAAAAAATTGCTAGAGGAATTAATCATGCTATCAAAAACAAATTACCATTTGTAATGATATCTAAATCTGGTGGAGCACGTATGATGGAAGCAGCTTACTCTTTGATGCAGTTAGCCAAAACATCTGTTAAACTTGCTCAGCTTGCCGAAGCTGGATTACCATATATTTCTTTATGTACAGACCCAACAACAGGAGGAACAACTGCTTCTTATGCTATGTTAGGAGATATTAATATTTCTGAGCCTGGTGCTTTAATTGGATTTGCAGGACCTAGAGTTGTAAGAGATACTACAGGAAAAGATTTACCTGAAGGTTTCCAAACTGCTGAATTCCTTTTAGAACATGGCTTTTTAGACTTTATAACGCCTAGAAAAGAATTGAAAGACAAGATAAACTTGTATATCGATTTGATTCAAAACAATACAATTAGATAGTTTACAAACTTCTAAAAATACCAAAATCCCATTCGCTACGGCAAATGGGATTTTTTTATATCTTTATTTCAAATACTATTATATGAAAAGTGCTTTTATCGGTTTTATTACTTGCTTATTCCTTTTTAATTGCACCAAGAAAGAAGAAAAGAAAGTCGACACAAACAAGCCTTATATTATCTCTCAAGAGAACAAACCTAAGCCTTCAAGCAAACAAGAAAACAAGCAGGAGATAAAAAACATTCCACCTCTTCCTCCTCCACCTTCAAATTCAACAATACCAGGATGGTTAGTTTACGGAACAAATACTTTTATTATTGATACTGATTCAAAAATATATTATTTCCAAAGAAACGACATAGGATTTATTTGCGGCACAGAAACAGCTGATACGATTCCTCATTTTATAAATCTACAACCTAAAGATTTAATCGAAATACCAAATAAAAACATCTATGATTTTATAAAATTGAATTACAAAGATGACTTTCGAAATATAACTTTTATTGCTTCAGAAACTGACACATTAAAATCTAAGGCTTTTTTCGATTTACGAAAAACTCTAGAATCTTTTACTAAAGGCCGTGATTTTTATCATATCAGAAGAACCACTCAAGAAGAAGACACTGTACTGAAGTACAAGAAAAACAATAAGTATTATGATTCAGAAGACATAAAGTGGGACAAAACAAAAATCAAATTCCCTAATTACAAAATCAAAGACTAAAGCTATAACCATCCAACTTTGCAGCAACAACGATGATAAATAACCTATTGGTATGAGTACGAAGTTGAGAGACTTCACCTCAATCTGACATCTGATTATATTATGACAGGCCTATATTGTGTAGAGATACTACGGCACACCCTTAAACTTCTACTCCTTTCTCTCCAATCTTGTCACCCTGAGGAACGAAGGGTCTCAACAAGAAACTAACACAAACTTGATCTTAAATTGTCGAGCTACTCACGAAGGTTCTTCCTGCGTCAGAAAGAAAAACAAGTTTAAGATTACTATAAACAAACCAATATTGCATAGACGCACTGCGGTGCGTCTCTACAGAAAACCTTTGAATCTTTATCCTTTGAGCCTTTGAACCTCAAAAAAGCTACATCCCAGTTCTAATCGCTTCAACAGGATCTAATTTGGAAGCAGATATTGCGGGAAGAATCCCAGCGATTAATCCAATTAATGCTGCAAGCCCAGTTCCCAGAAGAATATTTCCCATTCCGAGTACAAACTCAAAATCTAGCGCTTTCGTAAGGATTACAGAAATTAACCAAACCAAGATCAACCCGATTGCTCCGCCAATTACTGAAAGAATAATTGCCTCAAACAAAAACTGAAACATGATAAATCTATTTTTTGCCCCCAAAGACTTCTGAATTCCGATAAGATTCGTTCGTTCTTTTACCGAAACAAACATAATATTAGCAATCCCGAAACCACCAACAAGAAGAGAGAATCCGCTTATTATCCAACCCATCATATTCATCTGTCCGATAATTCCATCTATAAAATCTGTAAATCCTGAAAACACATTAACAAAGAAATTATCGATTTGTCCCGCTTTCAAACCTCTAACGGCTCTTAATTTCTGCGATACTTCGGCTTTATATGCATCCATATCAATTCCTTTTTCAGGCTTCAATACAATTACCGGAGTCATCCCATCATTATTATCACCATACATACGACGTAAAAAATTTGCTGGAAAAAACACTGATGTATCATTACTATCTCCAAACAAACCTGCTCCTTGCTTTTTCACAACACCTATAACAGTGAAACGTTGCCCGTACAAACGAATATTTTTTCCGATAGGTTCTTCATCTCCAAAAAGCCCCTCGGCTATATCATGTCCTAAAACTATAACTGGTGTTCCAGAATTTGATTCTGATTCGTTATAAAAACGACCTTTCTCAAAATCCAAACCTTCGATTTCCATAAATTCATATGAAACTGGAACTACATTTACATCACTAACTGTTTTAGAATCGTATTTTAAACTTTCACGTTTAACAAAAAGCTGATACCCTACTTGATTTGTATTTGTAAGAGAATTTTTCAGATAAGTATATTCATCATATTTTACGTTTGGAAATTGTTCTCTTTTCCATTGCGGAATATCTGATGGACCAAAAGGAAACTTCATTAAATAAATCGTATTTTTATCTAAGCTACTTAAATCCTTAGTAATTTTTCTATTCAAAGAATCTACAGCTGCGAGTACTGCGATGATTGAGAAAATACCAATGGTAACTCCCAACAAAGACAACAATGTTCTTAGTTTGTTACTACGTAAGGCATTCATCGCAAAACCAAAACTTTCTTTTAATAATCGAAGATAAAGCAGCATAGATTTTAAATTTACATTAAAGTAAAATTCAATAAATTTTAGTCAAAAACCTAATAAAAATTCACTTACTCATAGGTAGGATTTTTTAAGAGAATGTTACATAAAATGATGATTTTTATAATCAAAAAAAAACTATTTTTGCACCTTCATAATTATAACTACACAATGAGCACAACAAAAACTATTCAATCGGCATTAATTTCAGTCTTTTCCAAAGATGGGCTTGAACCAATTGTAAGAAAACTACACGAACAAAAAGTAACACTTTACTCTACTGGAGGAACGGAAGACTTTATTAAAAACTTAGGAATTCCTGTAGTTCCTGTAGAAGACATAACTTCTTTTCCTGAAATTCTTGGTGGACGAGTTAAGACTTTACACCCGAAAATTTTTGGTGGAATCTTAAACCGTCAAGATAACGAAAGTGATGTACAACAAATGAAGGAATTTGATATTCCTCAAATTGATTTAGTAATTGTTGATTTATACCCATTCGAAAAAACAGTTGCTTCTGGAGCTAGTGAAACAGATATTATCGAGAAAATTGATATTGGTGGAATTTCATTAATCCGTGCTGCTGCAAAAAACTTTAAAGACACTACTATTGTGGCTTCGGTAAATGAGTACAGCTTATTGTTGGATTTAATTACAGAACAAAACGGAGCAACAACTCTTGAGAACAGAAGATTACTTGCTACAAAAGCATTTCATGTTTCATCTCATTATGATACTGCAATTTTCAACTATTTTAATACTGACGATACTATTTACAAAGAAAGTATTGCTGACGGACAAGTATTACGATATGGTGAAAATCCACATCAAAAAGGATTTTTCTTTGGAGATTTTGACGCAATGTTCAAAAAACTACACGGAAAAGAATTATCGTACAACAACTTACTTGATGTAGATGCTGCTGTAAACTTAATTGCAGAATTTAAAACTGACGGACCTACGTTTGCAATTTTAAAACACAATAACGCTTGTGGTTTAGCTACAAGAAAAAACATTAACGAAGCTTATTTAGCAGCTTTGGCTTGCGATCCAACATCTGCATTTGGTGGAGTTTTAATTTCTAACACAAAAATTGATTTAGCTACAGCTCAAGAAATAAATAAATTATTTTGCGAAGTAGTAATCGCTCCAAGTTATGACAATGAAGCAATTACAGTTTTAGAAGAAAAGAAAAACAGAATTATATTGGTTCAAAATGAGGTAGAATTACCTACAAGACAAGTGAGAACATGTCTAAACGGGCTTTTAGTTCAAGATAAAAATAATATTACCGACAATAAAGCGCATTTAAGAACCGTTACAATTACTGCACCTACAGAGCAAGAAGTAGAAGATTTAATATTCGCTTCAAAGATTTGTAAGAACACAAAATCGAATACAATCGTATTTGCAAAAAACGGAACTTTAATTTCATCTGGAACGGGACAAACCTCTCGAGTAGACGCTTTGGTTCAAGCAATTGACAAAGCAAAAGCATTTGGATTTGATTTAAATGGAGCTTCGATGGCAAGTGACGCATTTTTCCCTTTTCCGGATTGTGTAGAATTAGCCAAAAAAGCAGGAATTACAGCTGTAATTCAGCCAGGTGGATCAATAAAAGACGAATTAAGCATAAATTATTGCAATGAAAATAAAGTTGCAATGGTATTTACAGGAACGCGTCATTTTAAACATTAATTTGTTTAACTTTGTGCGTTACTAATTTATAACTTTTAAACCCCTAAAAAACTTATGGGATTTTTTGATTTCATGACCGAGGATATTGCGATAGACCTTGGTACCGCAAACACTTTAATCATACATAATGATAAAGTCGTTATTGACAGTCCTTCAATCGTGGCACGTGATAGAATATCAGGCAAAATCATTGCTGTTGGTAAGGAAGCCAATATGATGCAAGGTAAAACCCATGAAAACATAAAGACCATAAGGCCACTTAAAGACGGGGTTATCGCCGACTTTGATGCTTCTGAGAAAATGATCAATATGTTCATCAAAAGTATTCCTGCATTAAAAAAGAGAATGTTTACTCCTGCATTACGTATGGTGGTATGTATTCCTTCTGGAATTACTGAAGTAGAGATGCGTGCAGTAAAAGAATCGTGCGAAAGAGTAAATGGTAAAGAAGTTTATTTGATTCACGAACCAATGGCTGCGGCAATTGGTATTGGTATCGATATTATGCAACCAAAAGGAAACATGATTGTTGATATCGGTGGTGGAACAACTGAAATTGCAGTAATTGCATTAGGTGGAATTGTATGTGACAAATCGGTAAAAATTGCTGGTGACGTTTTTACAAATGATATCGTTTATTACATGCGTACACAACACAACTTATTTGTTGGAGAAAGTACTGCAGAAAAAATAAAAATTCAAATTGGAGCCGCTATCGAAGATTTAGATGGACCTCCAGAAGATATGTCAGTTCAAGGTAGAGATTTACTTACTGGTAAACCAAAACAAGTAGATGTTTCTTACCGTGAAATTGCTAAAGCATTAGACAAATCAATTCAACGAATTGAAGATGCTGTAATGGAAACATTATCTCAAACACCTCCAGAATTAGCAGCCGATATTTACAATACAGGTATCTATCTTGCAGGTGGAGGATCTATGTTAAGAGGTCTTGATAAAAGAATTTCGCAAAAAACAGATTTACCTGTTTACATTGCTGAAGATCCATTAAGAGCTGTAGTTCGTGGAACTGGAATGGCACTTAAAAACATTGCAAAATTTAAAAGTATCTTAATCAAATAAGATAAACAATTATTATATATTTCCTCAGAGCTAAAATTTATAAAACTTAGCTCTGAAGGAATTTTGAAACTTAAAGCATATCCTGAAACAAAATAACCAAGCAAGAAATGCAGCAGATATTTAATTTTATTATAAGAAACAGTAATCGGTTACTGTTTTTGCTGCTTTTAGGTATTTCGTTGGGTCTCTCCATTCAATCTCATTCTTTTCATAAAAGTAGAGTTATTAGTTCTGCTAATTTCTTGAGCGGTGGTGTTTACGAAAAAATAAACAGCGTAAATGAGTATTTGAATTTAAGAAAAGAAAACGACGAATTGGTTCTTGAAAACGCAAGACTAAAAAGTCTTTTATTTAATGCAGAAGACACTACCAAATTACCTCTTCCAGACAGCATTAAAGGCGTTAAACCTGCCGATATTATCGTTTCGAAAGTGATACATAACTCTTATAATGTACATGAAAACTACATTACCATAAACTCTGGTTCTAATGAAGGAGTTAAACCTGATATGGGAGTAATTAATAGTTTAGGAATTATAGGTATTGTAGATAATACATCTCCAAGATACGCTACTGTTGTAAGCATTCTTAATATCAAATCACAGATTAATGCCAAAATAAAGAAATCAAATCATTTTGGTTCTTTAATCTGGAATGGAAAAAGCACTGGTTTTGTTCAGTTAATAGATGTTCCCAGACTGGCTTCTGTACGTAAAGGAGACACTATTGTAACTGGTGGTCAATCGGTAATTTTCCCTGAAAATATTGGAATTGGTACTGTAGAGAATATATACACATCTAAGGAAACAAATTATTATACAATCAATGTCAAATTATTTAATGACATGACAAATTTAGGACATGTATATATTATCAAAAGTAGAGATAGAGAAGAGCTTATTAAATTAGAAAAAAGAGAAAAAGATGAATAGCGCGTTGTTAATCAATATTTCTCGATTTATCCTGCTATTGGCAGTTCAGATTATTATTTTTAATAACATGAACTTCCTTGGCTATATAAGTCCGTTTCCTTACATACTTTATATCATATTATTTCCTGTAAACGGAAACAAATCTGGTCTTATAGTATCTAGCTTTTTACTCGGCCTTGTAATGGATATGTTTTGTAATTCGGGAGGAATACACGCAACAGCTTGTTTAATTCTTGCCTATTACAGACCTTATATATTTAAATTTTCATTTGGATTGAGTTACGAATACCAAACTATAAAATTAAACGATTCTTTAACCCCTGAACGATTCTCGTTTTTATTAGTATCGGTATTATTACATCATATAATACTGTTTACATTGGAGGCTTTCCAGTTTAACTTCATTTTAGATGTTTTACTTCGTACATTATTCAGTACCATATTTACCATTATAACCTGTATCATAATAATATATCTTATTAAGCCCAACAGAAGATGAGAAAAGTTCTGCTGCCCTCTTTAATAATCATTGCAGCATCTTTGCTAGTAATTCGCATATTCTATTTACAAATTATAGACGATTCTTTTAAACTTAAATCAGAGAATAATGCTATAAAGATAAAATACGACTATCCCGAAAGAGGTTATATATACGATAGATACGGTAAATTATTAGTTGCTAATCAGGCATCTTATGATATTATGGTTATCCCTAGAGAGATAAAAAACATAGATACCTTAGAATTTTGTCAACTCTTGAATGTTACCAAAGAAGATTTTATAAAAAAAATCGAGAAGGCTAAAGTATATAGCCCTCGATTACCATCTGTATTTTTAGCACAGTTAAACAAAAGTGAATTTGCTGCTTTTCAAGAGAAAATCAGAAAATTTGAAGGTTTCTATTTCCAAAAAAGATCGTTACGTGATTATGAAGTCGATTATGGCGCTAACATTTTTGGTTTTATTACTCAGGTAAATGAAAAATTAGTTTCCAAAAACCCTTATTACAACAGTGGAGATTTAATTGGGAAACAAGGTGTAGAAGAAAGCTATGAAGATGTTTTACGCGGAATTAAAGGTGTAAAATATATTCAAAAAGACAAATACAATAGAGAAATAGGTTCCTATAAAGACGGAAAATATGACACAATCGCCGTACAAGGAGAAGACATCAACCTAACGATTGATGCTGAACTTCAAAAATACGGAGAAGAGTTAATGATTAACAAACGTGGTGGGATTGTAGCTTTAGAACCTAAAACTGGCGAAATCTTAGCTTTAGTTACTGCCCCATCTTATGATCCTGGTATTTTAGTTGGTAGACAACGTTCTAAAAACTATACTTTATTGTATCATGATTCAATTGCAAAACCATTATACGATCGTGGATTATTAGCCGAATATCCTCCAGGTTCACCATTTAAAATCCTAACAGGTTTAATTGGTTTACAGGAACAAGTAATAAACGAAAACACGACGTTTTTTTGTCACCATGGATTCAGTTATGGAAGAGGTCGTTTTATGAAATGTCATAGCCACGCACCAAACCAACAGTTACATAATGGTATTTACAATTCATGTAATACTTATTTCGCCCAGACTTACATGCTTACCATAAACAAATACAACAATCCTGCTTACGCAGTTGACATATGGAGCAACCACGTAAAAAGCTTTGGTCTAGGTCAGTTTATGGGATATGATTTACCAACAGGTAAAAAAGGAAATATACCAACCTCTAAAACATATAAGAAAATTTATCCTAACGGAGGCTGGAGAAGTACAACAATTGTATCCAACTCGATAGGTCAAGGTGAAGTTTTAATGACCCCAATTCAGTTAGCAAATATGATGGCTACAATAGCCAATCAAGGTCATTACTACACACCTCATATCATTAAAAAAATTGAGGGAGAAAAAATAGACCCTAAATTCACGACTAAACACGAAACTACGATAGACAAAAAATATTTCCCTCCTATAATCAGCGGATTATTTGATGTTTACAACCTAGGAACTGCTAGTAGGTTACGTGTTGAAGGGATTGACATTTGTGGAAAAACGGGTACTGCTGAGAATTTTGCTAAAATCAATGGCAAAAGAACACAACTTAAAGACCATTCTATATTTGTGGCATTTGCACCAAAAGACAATCCGAAAATTGCGATAGCAGTAATGATCGAAAACGGAGGATTTGGAGCAACAATTGCAGGACCTATAGCCAGTTTAATGATTGAGAAATACCTTCGTAAAAAAATCACAAGAAACGATTTAGAAATTCGCATTCTAAACACAAGCTTGAAAGACCAATATGCAAAATTAGGAGGAATGACTGAAGCTAGTTTAATAGAAACTACACCTAAAGATTCTGTTATGAGAGCAAAAATGAACAAGCCTAAACCTAAAGAAGTTAAAACAACAAAAGTAGATACAACTCAAAAAAACTAATAAAGAGATTCATTCCTGATGAAAAATCAAAGTGTAAAAAATAATATTGACTGGATAAGTGTAATCATCTATATCGCATTAGTGGTAATGGGATGGTTAAACATATACTCATCTTCTCTATCCTCTACTGATGGTACTTCTGAGAAACAGCTGATTTTTATTTTGCTTACTATCCCTTTAATTTTTGTGGTACTTTTTGTAGATGGTAAATTCTATGAAAAATATGCCAGTATCATTTTTGGAGTTGCCTTATTATCACTCGTCGGATTATTCTTTTTCGGAAAAACCATAGCAGGACAGCGTTGTTGGTATGCCATAGGAAGTTTTACTTTACAACCATCAGAGTTTACTAAATCTGCAACTGCACTTGCATTAGCAAAATACTTAAGTGATACACAAATAAACCTAAAAGACGTTAACAGGCAAATACAAGCCCTTGCAATTGTTTTTTTACCTGTAATATTAATTCTTCCTCAACCCGATCCAGGAAGTGCCTTAATATACTGTATCTTTTTAATCGTATTATATCGCGAAGGTCTTCCTTCCTGGTATATATGGACTGGCTTTATAGCAATACTTTTATTTGTATTAACTCTTGTTTTAGAACCAGAATACGTAATACTCATATCCATATTGGTTCTCCTTATAATGCACTTTAAAAGCAGGGCTGTAGATAGGAATTTCATTTTAAGTGGTATATTACTTGCACTTATATCTGGCTTCGTTTTATCTGTAGATTACGTTTTTGACAATGTCTTTAAGCAACATCACCGAGACCGTTTTAATATCTTATTAGGAAAAACAGTCGATATGAAAGGTATTGGATACAATACCAATCAATCTGAAATTGCGATTGGATCTGGCGGATGGATAGGTAAAGGTTTCTTAGAGGGAACCCAAACCAAAGGAGGATTTGTACCTGAGCAACATACCGATTACATCTTTACTACGGTAGGAGAAGAATGGGGATTTGCAGGTTCTATAGTAGTCATCGCCTTATTTGTTGGACTATTTTTAAGAGTTATTTATTTAGCCGAAAGGCAAAAAACAAAATTTAGCCGCGTATATGGATACTGTGTTGCTAGTATTTTGTTTATTCACTTTTTTGTAAATATTGCCATGGTTATTGGTATTTTTCCAACTATTGGGGTTCCACTTCCTTTCTTCTCTTATGGAGGTTCAGGATTATGGGGATTCACCATTTTGCTATTTATCTTCCTAAAAATGGATGCTAATAAAGTAAATGAGTGGTAGCTTCAACCAAATAAACTAAAAAGCCCAAGCTTTATAATCTTTATTTTTCTCTAAACTATCCTCTATTTTATCATCTAGATGGGGAAAGAAATCTATGCCTGTTAATTTTTCGATACTATCTACCGAAACTACAAACTCGTACAAAGGTCTTTCACTTTTTTCATTTGGAACTAAAAATGCAATCATTTTGTATTTTCCATTAGACTCGTCTAATAGTACTTTATAGAAATATTTAGGCACTAGCACTTTTTCTTTTCCAATTGTAGTATTCGAGTCGGTAAGAACTCCGCCAGTTACCACATAAATATCATCATATTTTACAGCCCAATAACGTACTTTTTGCTCTAGCCTATTCCAAACTCCGTCATTAAATTCGTGTATTTGTGGTGAAATATTCGAGGTTAAAAAAGTATCTTCATACGCCTTTTTATCAAACTCCATATCTCCGGCTGGACAAAGGTGCCCTTTATCATAACCCGATTTTTTGTAATTACGCCAATCCGCAGAGCCTGTAGTTACTTTTGGGTCTTCATTAAAATAAGGCCTTTTAAAATCATTATTCTTGATATAGCTTTTCTTTAACTCGTAAGCAACCCATTCTGCTTGTTCAAACTTTTCATTATACGAAAGCGTGTAATAATCATGTTTTACGATTTGATTTGTTGTAGAAGCAGGCAAGTAATCAAACTCCGTATTATCGTCTTTATATAAAGCTGTTTCACCCTTTAAACTATCTTTTACATTAGAATCAGAACTATTGCTACCACTTCCTGAATCCTTTTTGCAAGAAGAAAGAAATACAACTGCAAAACCAACTAACAAAACTCTTTTTACAATTACCATAAAATCATTATTAAAACCTTAAATAGTGCTCGCATCATTTTACAAAAACACAAATCCAAAGTTAACTAAATGAATCCAATAAAAAATGCTCCAAAAATCATGATGATTTTTGGAGCATTTTATTAATTAACTAAAAATTTAATGCTTTTACTAAGCGCTATAATTTAGAAGCTAGCTTGTCTTTCTTTGATTTACCAGGAATCGAAGATTGCCTTGCACCACTTTTAGACTGTAAATCATCTAATACATTTATAGCTTCTTCTACATATATATCTTTTGCTAAAGCTTGATGCCAGCTTTCTCTTTTCTCTTTTAAAGAAGGATCTTTGGCCATCTCTGCAGTTTCGTATGGTAACGAAGTAAACTGTAAGTTATTTTTATAATCCGTAATTGGTTTATATTTTTTAGCTTCTGCCTCTACCTCTGTTTGAGTTTTCTTGAAATCATCTATATTCAAGCTATACGTATTCTCTTTACTTTTAGTATCAATCCATTTTGCATTATCCTCTATTAATTGGAATTGAGGATTTTGTGCGATACGCATTTTACTATTTGCAATAGCTTGGTTAAAATTAGAACCATTATTCCAAACACTATATTCTGCTGGATCTATTTTATCCCATGGCATAGCATTATCAATATCACGCTCACCCATTTTTAAGTAAGCATAACGATCTGGTGCAACAATATCACTACGCACACCTTCTAGTTGTGTAGATCCACCATTGATTCTATAAAACTTTTGAGTTGTAATTTTTAAAGCTCCTAAATCTCCAAAATCACTACTACGAACAAACTGATTTAAATCGATAACATTTTGAACTGTACCTTTACCGTACGTTTGTTTACTACCAATAATAACTCCTCTTTTGTAATCCTGAATTGCAGCAGCAAGAATTTCTGAAGCCGAAGCAGAGAAACCGTTTACCATAATTACTAAAGGTCCATCCCACTCTATCTTTTTATCACGATCGTAAAGAACTTCTTTTTTTCTACCAGCAGATTTAATCTGCACTATAGGACCTTGCTCAATAAATAATCCAGCAATGTCAACAACTGTAGATAAAGATCCTCCACCGTCATCACGAACATCCAGAATAATACCGTTTACATTCTCTTTTTTAAGTCTTTCAACCTCTAGAGCAATATCTTTTCCTGCATCTCTACCATCTTTGTTTTCAAAATCGATATAGAATTTAGGCAAATAAATTACACCATATTTCAATCCGTTTTTATCTACAATACTAGATTTAGCATACGTTTCTTCTATCTCTACAATATCTCTGATGATAGAAATTACTTTAATAGTTCCGTCTACTTTTTTAACTGTAAGGCGAACTTCTGTTCCTTTATGTCCTTTGATTTTCTTAACTACATCGTCAAGACGCATACCCACAACATCTACAGGTTCATCAGTCCCCTGTCCTACTTTTATAATTAAATCACCTGCTTCTAATTCTTTACCTCTCCAAGCTGGTCCGCCTGAAATAAGTTCTGAAATTTCAGTAAAGTCATTTTTCTTTTGCAGCTTAGCACCAATACCTTCAAGTTTACCACTGATATTAACGTCAAAACGTTCTTTTTCTTCTGGTGCAAAATAACTTGTATGTGGATCAAAACGAGCCATGATAGAGTTTACATAAACTGAAAACCAATCACTTCTATCTAAATCTTTAATAAAACCAAAATATTCATCTAATGATTTTAATGAATTATCTCTAGTTTCTTTTTCTAAAGCCTCAAATGTTTTTGCTTTATAAGCTGGGTCTTTTACTTTCTTTTCGTCTTCGATATTCTCTTTGGTTACAAGAGAAGATAGTGTAGATAACTTAATTTGTTTTCTCCACTTCTCTACCAATTCGGCAGGAGTTTTTGCGTAAGGCGAATGCTCGTAATCTGTACTAAAAGTTTCGTTTACTTTATAGTTAAACGGATGAGCTAAAATAAGTTTGTATCTCTTTTTTCCCTCTTCCATTCTTTTCATCAAACGCGCATAAGTAAGATTAAAGAAAGTTAAATCTTTATTTACAAATTGATCATCTAATTGCAACTCATATCTAGAAAATTCATCGATATCTGCTTGCAAGAAAAATCTTTTGGATGGATCCAATGCTTCGATATAATCCTTATAAACTCCTTTAGAAAACTCATCGTTCATAACAGGAGGATTATAATGTCCTTTCTCGATTACAAAGGCAAGTAATTCCAAAAGCATCTTATCTTTATTCGGGTCTGGGTCTATACCTTTATCGCTATTAATTTTAAATGCAAACAATGTAGCAGATAAACAAATAACGGCTAGGATAATTTTATAATTTCGTTTCATAAATTTAATAATAGCATTCATCAATTTTTTAATCTAATTTACGGTAAAAACTATGCCAACAAAGTACGAGTCGTATAATTTTTTGTTAAAGATATAAATATAGTTTTTCTTTCAATTAATTAAAAGCGCGAAGTTCGCAAATTTAAGATATTTTGTTACTATTTTAAGAAAACCAGTTACTACATTTGCTAATAAAAACCCTACATACCTAATTTTTCCTTTATATTTTACAAAATGAATTCAAAAAAACCTTTGATCTTAGTAACTAATGACGATGGCGTTTCGGCTCCCGGAATTAGAGCTTTAATTAGTGTAATGTCTCAAATTGGCGAAGTTGTAGTTGTAGCGCCAGACAAACCACAAAGCGCAATGGGTCATGCCATCACTATAAACAGTACTTTATACCTAAATAAATTATCTAAAGAAGGAGATTTAGTTACAGAATACAGCTGTTCTGGAACTCCGGTAGATTGTGTAAAACTAGCAGTAAACGAAATTCTAAAACGCAAACCAGATTTATGTGTTTCGGGAGTAAACCACGGATCAAACTCCTCTATAAATATAATATATTCAGGAACTATGAGTGCAGCTGTTGAAGCTGGTATCGAAGGAATTCCTGCAATAGGCTTCTCCTTATTAGATTATGACTGGAATGCAGATTTTGAAAGCATAAAATCTTTTATCAAAAAAATCACTCTTGAAACTCTAGAAAACAAATTACCTGAAGGAGTAGTTTTAAACGTGAACTTTCCGAAATTAAAAGAGAATGAAATCAAGGGAATTAAAATTTGTCGTCAAGCGAAAGCACAATGGATGGAAAAATTCGATAAGAGAAAAACCCCATCTGGTAAAGATTACTACTGGCTTTCGGGCGAATTTGTAAACCAGGATAAAGGCGAAGATACTGATGAATGGGCATTAGAAAATGGTTACATATCTGTAGTACCTGTACAATTTGACTTAACGGCTCATCATACAATGCAACAACTTAATACATGGAAATGGAATGAATAATTCAAGAAATAAAAAAGATTTACTTATAGGTTTTATCATAGGACTGATGGCTTCTTTATTAGGAAGCTTTCTCTTTCTAACTTTACTTACTGATTTTGATGTTTCGAACGGAATGGAAAGCATCCGAATCATCAAAAATTACGGATATCTGGGCAAAGTAATTACTCTGGGTTCTATTTTATCCTTAGTAGCATTTGGTGTATTTTTAAAACAAAACAAAGAATTTAGAGCAAGAGGTGTTGTTTTGGCTGTTATCATATTAGCACTTCTCACTTTATTAATTTAATTTATCTTTGCAATTATAAAGAAATTGTCATTCTCAATTTAATGACAACTTAGATAACTACCATTCGCAAAAACAAAAACATGAAATACTACATTATTGCAGGAGAAGCCTCAGGCGATTTACATGGTTCAAATTTGATGAAAGCCTTATATAAAGAAGACCCAAACGCCGATATTCGTTTTTGGGGAGGTGACTTAATGCAAAAAACTGGCGGAACATTGGTAAAACATTACCGTGAGCTCGCTTTTATGGGTTTTATTGAAGTTATCTTTAATTTAAAAACAATACTAAGTAATATTTCTTTTTGCAAAAAAGACATCTCACAATTTAAACCAGATGTATTAATTTTTATCGATTATCCTGGTTTTAATATGCGTATTGCAAAATGGGCAAAAGCACTGAATTATAAAACTCATTATTATATTTCTCCACAAATTTGGGCTTGGAAAGAAAGTCGTATTACAAGTATTAAACACGATATCGATAAGATGTTTGTAATCTTACCTTTCGAAAAAAGTTTTTACGAAGACAAACATCATTTTCCAGTAGAATTTGTTGGACACCCACTAATTGATGCTATTCATAACCAGCCTTCATTTGACGAAACGACATTCCGAAAAGAAAATAATTTAAGCGATAAACCTATTATTGCCATATTACCAGGAAGTCGCAAACAGGAAATTACCAAAATGCTTTCGGTTATGCTAAGCGTTGTAAATGATTTTAAAGAGTATCAGTTTGTTATTGCTGGCGCTCCTAGTCAGGATTATTCTTTCTACCAACACTTTATTACTAACGAGAACATAAAGTTTGTATCAAATAAAACATATGCTCTATTGCAATCTTCTACAGCAGCTTTAGTTACATCAGGAACGGCAACTCTGGAAACGGCACTTTTTAAGGTTCCCGAAGTAGTTTGCTACAAAGGTAGTTGGGCATCATACCAAATCGCAAAACGTATTATTACGCTTAAATATATTTCGTTGGTAAATTTAATTATGGATAAAGAAGTAGTTACCGAACTTATTCAAGATGATTGCACTCCTAAACGAATTAATGAAGAATTAAATAAAATACTTGAACCTAATTACCGCAAAACACTTTTGCATAATTATGATTTATTAGAAGAAAAACTTGGAGGAATTGGTGCCAGTGAAAAAACGGCAAAATTAATCGTAGCCGATTTACAAAAATAGTCCATCGGCTTAAAAAACATTGTCTTGAAAAACATATTATCCATACTAGCCTTATTACTGTTATTTGCATCTTGTAAATCGACATCGTCTGTTACTACCACTAAAAAAGAAGACAATCCAAAAGCAGTTGTTAAAGATTTAATTTATACAGCTTCCGAAAATATTGGTGTGCGCTACAAAGCTGGCGGAACAACAAATAAAGGTTACGATTGTTCTGGTTTGGTATTTACAACATTCAATTCTGAAAACATTAAATTACCCAGATCTTCATACGAACAGTCTAAAGTTGGAGAAGTTATTAATCGAAATAAAGCTAAAAAAGGAGATTTAATATTTTTTAAAACCAATAGAAGTTCTCAAATAAATCATGTCGGGTTAATTGTCGAAATTAATAATGACGAAATTAAATTCATACATTCCTCTACTTCCAAAGGCGTAATTATTTCATCAACAAAAGAGCCATATTATCGTGATTCCTATGCGCAAGTAAATCGCGTTATAGAATAACCAAGAAGTAAATTAAATCTATATTTTTTCCCTAACACAAACCTGTTAGGTTTGTGTTAGGTTACTCACGCAATTACCTTTGCCAAAGTTCAAAAAACTTTGACAAAGGTTTAAACAAAACTTTTCAAATTAAGAAGCAGGATGACAATTAACTTAGTCAAAGTTCAAAAATTTGACTAAGTTTTATAATCATTAATTCAGATTTTCATTTTTTTTAATTAAAGTTATTTCTTACAAAATTGTTGTATTTTAGCTACATGAAAGTACTACAATTTCCATTGGTAAGAATTACAATTAGTTTTATAATAGGCATTTTGCTGGCTTATTATTTAAGTCTTTCCTTAACTTTTACGTTTGTATCCCTTGGTACAGTAACACTACTTTTTTGTGGCTTTTATTATTTCTCAACTATAAAACCAAAGAAAACAGCTTACTTTGGCATTGCAACCTATTTATTAGCATGTTGCATTGGTATAACAACTCAAACTCTTCATACCGAATCACTCCAAAAAAACAATTACTCTAATTATGAAGGCATCTATGATAAACCACATTTAATAGATTGTATAATTAGTGAGAAATTAAAAAGCAACAATTACAGCGACAGGTATATTGCCAGCGTAAACCAAATTGATCAAAAACCTGCTTCTGGCAAAATAATACTTAACATAAAAAAGGACAGCACAGGATTAAGTCTAGAAATCGGAAATTGTATTCGGGCAAAAGGTCTTTTATCTAAAAATAGCGCTCCCAAAAACCCCAACCAGTTTGATTATAGTAAATATTTAAATAACAAACATATCTATGCGCAATTGTATGTACAAAACAATGATATTGCTATTAGTTCTAAAATCGAGAAAAGCATTTGGTATTATGCAGCTCGAATGCGAACAAACATAATAAAGAATCTAGAGAAGAACAATTTTAATAAAACCGAAATGAATGTTGCTCTGGCTTTAATTTTAGGCCAGCAGCAAGATATTACGCCCGAAATCATCAAAGACTATCAATATGCAGGAGTAACTCATATTTTGTCCGTTTCTGGTCTTCATGTTGGCTATATATTAATCTTTATAACTTATCTCTTAAAACCGATTCCTAATACTAAAAAAGGCTCGCTGATAAAACTTATAGCACTAATAGTTTCTTTATTCTCTTTTGCTGTTATTTCAGGGTTTTCACCTTCAGTATTACGATCTGTGGTAATGTTTTCATTTGTGGCCTTAGGAAATCATTTAAGGAGAAGTGTAAACATTTATCATACACTATTAGTTTCTATATTATTGTTACTGCTTTTTGAGCCCGCTTTTTTATTTGATGTTGGTTTCCAATTAAGCTACTTGGCTTTATTTTTTATTATTTGGCTGCAGCCAAGATTAAAAACAATCTGGAAACCAAAGCATAAATTCACAACTGCAATATGGAATGCCTTGACAGTATCTTTTGCAGCTCAAATAGGTACTTTACCACTATGCCTATATTACTTCCACCAGTTTCCAGGATTATTCTTTGTTGCCAATATTGTAATCATACCATTTTTAAGCGTTATAATGATATTAGGAATTATAGTAATGGTTTTAGCAGCATTTGATGTTACTCCGTTAATTCTTGTCCAATTACTGGAGAAAAGTATATTCTATTTAAACAAAATCATAAATAGTATTGCTTCATTCGAAAGCTTTATTATTCGAGATATCTCGTTTAACACTTATCTATTAATTAGTTCTTTTTTATTAATCATTACCGCAACTATTTGGTTCAAGAAACCAACTTTTACAAAGTTAGCATTCACTTTGACTTCATTAATCTTATTACAAATTACTTTTATAGTAAACAGAAAAGACACAGAAATTCAAGAAGAATGGATCGTTTATAATGTATCCAGAAATTCGCAGGTTACAGAACGAAAAGGCAACAATGTACAATTATTTACTACAGACACTTCCTCTAATAGTATCACTAACAATTACTCATTGACATCTTATTTGGTAGGTAATTTTGGAAAGTTAGCAAAAAGAGAAAAGCTTCAAAACATTGCTTACTTCAATAAAAATAAAATTCTGATTATAGATAGTACAGGCATATATCCTAAAGGAATAAAACCAGATATTATAATGATTACACAATCATCAAAAATAAATCTAGAAAGGCTATTAAAAAACACACAACCCAAAATGGTTATTGCTGATGGTACAAACTATAAATCGATTCAGCACTATTGGAAGAAAACGTGCCTAAAAGAAAAAATCCCTTTTCATTCTACTAATGAAAAAGGATTCTATAAATTGAATTAATATAGTAACATTATTGTTTTAACCATATAAGAATTTAAGAAAATATAAGATTCAAATGGCACTCTTAAATGAACTCACATAACTTATATGGTTGGCTTTTTTTAATCTTTATCAGGATTATAACTTCTTTTAAAGTAATATTTAAAATTCACTAGGATGCAAAAGCGCATTCGACTCCGAAATCCAAGCTTTTACTCCGCCTCCACTATAAGCCATTTTACCCAGTGCCTGAAAAGTAGTTTTATTTTTTCTGACTACAGCATTCGCAAAACAAATCTCAGGTAGATCCTGAACTCCAAAAGCATTTTTAAGCCTAATATTCTGTTCTTTGTCACTATCTGAAATTTGACTATCGGATAAATCTAATTTTACTAAAACAACATTATCTCTAGACCAAAGTGCGAAGTCCAGCGTTCTCATTATTTCGTTTTGTAAGTTATCGGCTAAATTATTTGCAGTAAACAAAATCAACATTGGTTTTTTCAATTGGTTACTTAATTCAATAGCGTCATTAATATTTGTTTTCCAAACTAAATTCTGCGATTGCATTGTAATAAATCCTAAAAAAAACAGGGATACAAGTAGTTTTTTCATCATATTAAATTTGGTTTTTGGTTAGTTAAGGTAAACGAAATTAACATTTAATTTTAATTATCCAAATTATTTTATAACTAAAAATATATTTTATGTTTTTTTATAACTAATATTTTAAACATCCAATAAAAAACCAATATTCAGAATCCAAAAACCAAATGAATTACCTTATAAACAGCAAAAAGCTCTTTCCGTATAAAACGAAAAGAGCTTCTTTTATTTATTGATAGTTACTAGAAACTATCTAAATCATTTAATTATTTCTTAACCGGATTAACTATCCCGTCTGCAACAGCAAGCCAAGCCGTAGGTCCGCCAGCTACATATCCTGTAGTACCAAGCCCTTGAAAATTAACTTTTCCGTCTTTGTTCTCCGCTTTAGTAAAATAAACGGTTGGAAAACCCTGAATTCCAAAAACCTGTTGCAACTCGTTGTTCTGAGCTTTAACCTCTGGAGTTTGTGGTGTTCTTCTAGGGAAATCTAATTCAACCAAAACAACATTATCCTTTGCCCATTTGTTAAACTCAGGTGTTTTTAAAACTTCACTTTGCAAACGAATACACCATCCACACCAATCGCTACCAGTAAAGAACAACAACATTGGTTTTTTCTCTTTGTTACTTACAGCAATTGCTTCTTTTACATCTGTATACCATTTTAATTCTTGTGCTTCAACAGCAAAAGAACCTAACATAAGTAACAATGCAATAAATATCTTTTTCATCTTGTTTTTATTTTTTTTCAAATTTAAGGAAAAAATGAACTAGAAAATATTTTCTATTTTACTTCTTGCATTAATTTTTTAATCAATGGAGTACTTACAATTAAAACAATACCTGCTATAAGCGAATAAATTGCTAAATGATAATATCCATCTGTGTAAGCAAGTAACTTAGACATTAATGTAGTTCCTGTATTTGCATTCGACATTTCCGAACCCAATTTTCCAGCTGCAAACTGTCCAAATGCACTTGATAAAAACCATAATCCCATCATCATTCCAAAAAGTCTTTTAGGAGACAATTTAGTAATAACCGACATTCCGATTGGTCCAATACATAATTCCCCAAGTGTATATACTAAATACCCTAAAGCAAATACATTAAGTGAACTCAATCCATTTGGATCAACAAAGAAACGAGCACTATAAAATATAAAGAATCCAGCTGCAAGAAGAATGAATGAGAATCCAAATTTCACAACTGTATTTGGCTCAATTTTTCTCTTATAAAGAAATATCCATAATAACCCGATTAGCGGACTAAAAATAATAACGTATAAAGAGTTTATACTATTATTAACCACGTTTGGATCAATATTAAAAAACAATAACTTACTCGACAAGTTATCTTTTGCAAACAATGACAATGATCCACCCGATTGCTCAGAGATTGCCATAAACATAAAATATCCGAAGATAAAGACAAATGCTGCAAGCAATTTATATTGTTGGTTACGATCTTTAATTCTTAGTAATTCATACAAGAAATATAAAAGAGCAACGGCACCAATAGTGTACATGAAATATTCTGTAAAATCAGAATTTATTACCATTATATAAATAAGCGGAATTGCTAATAACGAACCTACATACACTCCAATTTCATACGTATTACGTTTTTTTGGGGTAAATTTCTCCAATGGAGAATTACCAATAGGCGCTAAATGTTTCTTTGTTAATAGAAAAGTGATTACACCAATAATCATAACGATAGCAGCAGAAAGGAAACATAAACTCCAAGAGTAATTTTTCCCTAAATAAATAGGAATTGCTCCTCCTAACATTCCACCAATGTTAATACCCGCATAGAACATTCCGTATCCAGCATCTCTACGCCCATCATTTTCATGATACAACTCTCCAACCATAGAAGAAACGTTTGGCTTAAAAAATCCTGTTCCAATAATCGACAGCGTAATACCGTAGTAGAAAAAATCATGTGGCGAAGCTGCGATAATCAAGTTCCCTATGATCATAACGATTCCACCAAAAAGCAACGATTTTTTAAATCCCAAAATTTTATCGGCAAAAATACCTCCAATAAAAGTAAAAGCATATACAAATGCCTGTATGGCTCCATATTGCAAATTTGCTTTTCCTTCTAATAATCCTAATTGGTCGACCATGAAAAATGCCAAAACACCTCTCATACCGTAAAAGCAAAAACGCTCCCACATTTCGACTAAAAACAAATACCATAATTGCTTTGGGTACTTGCCTTTAAAATTTTGTATTTCATCTAAAGTAATACTATGTTCCATTTATTTATAAATAATTAATTGATTCCTTTTTCTTTCATCACCTTGTTGAGTTGCTTTACCAAAGCAAACATCAATATAGTTGCAAACATCAACAATGCAAAATTCACCCAAAAAAAGTTGGCTTTATTATCGTATGTATCCCACATACTCGCTAAAACTCCACTTAGTTTATTCCCTATAGAAGTTGATAAAAACCAACCTCCCATCATTAAGGAAGTAATATTAACGGGACTTAATTTAGACACCACAGATAATCCCATGGGACTCAAAAATAGCTCCCCGATTGTTATGATTCCGTAATTTGCTACCAACCACCAAGCACTAACCTTCTCTGCTCCATCATTTCCAATTTCTACAGCAGCAATCATAACTAAAACTGACAGCGCCGAAATTAATAAACCAAAAGCAATTTTCGTAGGTGTTGATGGTTCTTTTTTTCTTGCTCGTAAAAAAGAGAAAAAAGCAACAATCAATGGCGTTAATATAATTACCCAGGCTGGGTTAATAGACTGACTTAAATTTGTTGCCCAAAGATGCACTTTGGCTCCTTCTTCAGGTAATTTTTCTGGAGCAACATTTCTAAAATACAACGGATAATCCTCTACTTTTTCTACAACTCCATTTACTTTTTGCAAACGGAACTGATCATCATAAAGCTCTGTAGATACTTTTTTATACTCGACTTCTTTTGCTAATTTTACGTTACCTACAATCTGTCCAGCAGTTCCAGTAACTTCTCTATCTGTATAACGGTCCGCCCAAGTTGTAAGCGCCGAACCATTAAGCTTAAATACTGCCCAAAATAAAATCACCACTGCAAAAATTGCCAACAAGGCACCAATTGGACGTTTGTCTTCTACTTTAGCCTTAAAATAAAGCGACCCGTAAAAGAAGATTATCGGAATACAAGCAAAGATAAATGCATCTGTACTATCTGATCCAAAGATATAACTATCAGGATTAGCTTCTGAAGTAACTCCTTTTAACAACCAACCTATTGCACCAAAAACAAATGAAGGCAACAAAATAAATAAGACAATTTTATAAAACGGCATATCCCCTTCTTGCACTCCTTTTTTCTGGTCGTGTCCAACATAATGTTTTGTACCTAATAAAAACACAATAACACCTATAAACATTCCTACACCTGCAGCCATAAAAGCCCAATGCCATCCTAAAAGAATTTGTAGAGCAGCCCCAAAGAAATTACAAATAAAAGCCCCAACATTAATTCCCATATAGAAAATATTGTAACCTTCATCTTTTTTATCTTTATACTCTTCATTATTATAAAAACTCCCTAATAAGGTAGAAATATTCGGCTTAAAAAAACCATTCCCTACAATTACCAAAGTCATAGCAATATAAAGCACCGTAACATCATGTACCCCCATAAGGAAGTAACCAATACCCATTAAAATCCCACCAATAACAATAGATTTTTTATACCCTAAATATCTATCAGCAATAAGACCTCCAATAAAAGGCGTTAAAAAAACCAATGCAATAAAAGTTCCATACAAATCAGAAGCTTCTTTTTCGGTCATTGCAAAACCTTCTTTTACATCTTTAAGATATAAAGTAAAAATTCCAATCATTAAATAATAACCAAAACGCTCCCACATTTCAGATAAGAACAAATAAGGCAATGCTTTAGGATGTTTTTTCCACATAACTATAAACTCTTTAAAATTAAAATTACCTACAAGTCTAAACCTGTAGGTAATTTTTATATATTATTATTTTTTTTTATCTAACACCGTGCATCATTTTCTTTAAAACCGGAGACAGTGCAAACAAAATTATAGCCGCCAATCCCGTTAAAATAACAAACACCATGAAGAACTCGAATAAGTTATGAATTTCGAAACCTGCAAAAACAGGGTTATGATCATTAATATGATGCTCTGCCAATAACTTTAATTGAGCCGCAGTTGGCGTAATAGTTTTATCCAGAACAGCCTGTAAATCTATACCTAATTCTTTAGCTTTTAC
Source organism: Flavobacterium sp. KMS (assembly GCF_000813005.1). Taxonomy (GTDB): domain Bacteria; phylum Bacteroidota; class Bacteroidia; order Flavobacteriales; family Flavobacteriaceae; genus Flavobacterium. The sequence continues at coordinate 148,371 of NZ_JSYP01000005.1, forward strand.
AAATTTATCTCCTGTTGCAGGCAAGATAGAACCTAAAGTACCACCTAAAGCATAACCAGAAGCATTAGATAAGAAGAATACTCCGTATAATAATGAAGAGAAACGTTTTGGCGAAAGCTTACCAACCAAAGACAATCCGATTGGAGACAAACAAAGCTCAGCACAAGTATTTAATAAATATAATAAAATCAACCATTTGATAGCTAACAATCCTGAAGTTCCAATTACTTTAACCTGAGTAGCAATCATGAAGAAACTTATTGTAATAATCAATAAACCAAAAGCAAGTTTTACAGGCGAGATTGGTTCTTTACCTCCAGCTCTTAATTTATCCCATAAAATACTAAAAGGAACCGCAAGAACTACAACAAATAAACCATTAAAGATTTGTACCATCGAAGCAGGCATTGCCCATCCAAAGAAGTTTCTGTCTGTTTGGTTATCTGCAATAAAAGTTAAAGATGAACCAGCTTGCTCAAACGCAGCCCAGAAGAAGATAATAAAGAAAGAAACGATGTAAATTACAAAAATACGATCTCTTTCAATTTTTGTTAAAGAAGAATCAGAAACGATTAATCCTGCCAAAGTCAAACCACTTGAATAAATCAAAGTATAAATTAAGTTTTGACCAAAACCAAAATGAACAATTGCACCTATAACGAAAAATGCTACACCAGCAACTGTCAATGCAGTTTGAGAAAAGTTAGCTTTTTGAGATTCACCTTCTTCAAAATCTGCAGCAACATTTTTAGACGGTAATCCACCTAAAGGTCTTCCTTCCGGAGTAACCACATATTTATTCTTTAAGAAAAAGAAAAGCATTGTTCCTAAAAACATTGCTATCGAAGCAGCAAGGAATCCCCATTTAAAAGCGTGAATATCTCTAACTCCACCTGTATCTCTTACATCTCCTAATAAAGGACAAATAGATTGCCCAAGAAAAGCACCTAAATTAATACCCATATAGAAAATAGTAAAAGCAGTATCAAGCTTACTTTTTTCTTGTTTCGGATATAAACTCCCTACCATACTAGAAATATTTGGCTTAAAGAAACCGTTACCAAAAACGATAACTCCCAATCCGCAATACATTATAATAGTAGCAAAATTTAAATCAGAACCAAAAACACTGGCACTAGTAAACAATAATAATTGTCCAATTGCCATCATAAAACCACCAAGAAGAATACAGTTTCTGTTTCCGAAAAAACGATCTGCAATAAACCCTCCAAGCATTGGTGTAAGGTAACAAAGACCAAGAAAACCTCCATAAATTAATGAAGCATCTTCTTCTTTCATTAATAATGAATTTACAAGAAATAAAGTCAATAAGGCTCGCATGCCATAAAAATTGAATCTCTCCCACATCTCGGTTCCAAACAATACCCAAAGCCCTTTTGGATGCGCCGTTTTTACTTCTGTTTCTTTCATATTATTCATTATTTATTTAGGTTTATTAGTTTTATATTATAGGTTCTCCTTGATAAAGTTAGTCATTTTATCATAAAGCTGAATTCTTGTTTTTCCGCCATAAATACCGTGATCTTTGTCTGGGTAAATTTGCGAATCAAATTGTTTGTTAGCTTGTATTAAAGCCTCCATCATTTGCATTGAGTTTTGTACGTGTACATTATCATCTGCAGATCCATGAATTAAAAGAAACTTCCCTTTTAATTTATCTACATGATTAATAGGAGAGTTATTATCATAACCACTTGCATTCTCCTGAGGAGTTTGCATATATCTTTCAGTATAAACCGTATCATAAAATCTCCAGTTAGTAACAGGAGCAACAGCAATTGCCATTTTAAACACATCGTTTCCTTGGAAAATACAGTTCGAAGCCATAAAACCTCCGTAACTCCATCCAAAAATTCCAATTCTAGAAGCATCAACATAAGGATAAGCCCCAATTACTTTAGCAGCATCAATTTGATCTTCAACTTCATATTTCCCTAATTGCAATTGAGTTACTTTCTTAAAATCAGCTCCTTTAAAACCTGTTCCTCTACTATCCACACAAGCAACGATATAACCTTGTTGCGTTAACATTTCAAACCAGTAATCATTAGAGTTATTCCATTGGTTAGCCACTTGCTGAGATCCTGGTCCTGAATATTGAAACATAAAAACAGGATATTTTTTCGCAGGGTCAAAATCTTTAGGCTTTAAAATCCAAGTATTTAATTCGTTTCCTTTAGCCGTTTTAAGCACAAAGAACTCTTTAGTAGCAAGATTATAGCCTTTAAGTTTAGAAGCTAATGCCTCATTGTTTTCTATTACTTGTAATTCTTTACCGGCTTTAGCATCGTTAAGAGTATAAGTTGTAGGCTGAGAAGCGCTTGAGAATGTATTAATGTAGTATTCAAAATTCGGGCTGAAGGTTGCCTTACTAGTACCTACGTTTTTAGATAAACGTATTTTATTTTTTCCGTCAAGAGCAATTCGGTAGATATCACGATTGATTGACCCATTTTCTGTAGATTGATAAAAAACAGTTTTTGTTTTTTCATCAAATCCGTAATATGAAGTTACTTCCCAGTTTCCTTTAGTAACCTGATTTTTAAGCTTTCCAGTTTTATCGTATAAATAAATATGATTAAAACCATCTTTTTCGCTAGTCCAGATAAAACTATTATCTTTTAAGAATGTCAAGTTATCAGTAACATCTACATAAGCTTTATCTTTTTCATTAAGAACCACTTTCGAAGTTCCCGAAGTACCATCTACAAATAATAAATCCAAATTATTCTGGTGACGGTTTAACACCTGTGCAGATAAGGTATTATTATCATTTGTCCATTGCATTCTTGCAATATAAAAGTCGTTGTAATTACCAAGCTTAACTTCTTTAGTTGCATTTGCAGCCGCATCATATATATGTAACGAAACTACTGCATTTTTCTCTCCAGCTTTAGGATATTTAAATGTTTCGATTGAAGGATATAGATCTGTCTTAAAAATTGACATCGAAAATTCTGGAACCATACTTTCGTCAAAACGAATATAAGCTACTTTCTTACTGTCTTTACTCCAATCAAAAGCCCGCACAAAAGCAAATTCTTCTTCATAAACCCAATCCGTAATACCATTAATTACCGAATTTTTCTTTCCATCTGTTGTAATCTGAGTCGATTTCTTCGAAACTACATCATAAACATAAAGGTTATTCTCTTTTGCGTAAGCGATTTTTTGTCCATCAGGCGAGAAAGTCGGCTCCTGAACCTGAAAATCAAAAAGCTTAGTTAACTCTTTAGTACCTATATTATATAAATAATAATCTGCTGTAAACGAGTGACGGAAGATTTTTTTAGAATTACAAGCCAACAAAATCATTTTTTCTGATGCATCAAAAGTATAACTATCAATCATCGGTAAACTTCTATGATCTTTAGTATCGATTAAAGTTGCTCCTTTTTTTAATGTAGCATAATCATACAAATCTATCTGCATACTTCTACCAGCTCTATCAAAATTCAGTACAGTATATTGATTTGTATTGTGTAGTGACTGTAGTTTAAACATTTCTTTAGCTCGAAATGTTCCATTAAAAATATCATCTACAGTAATTTTTTGTTGACCAAAAAGTGTCACACAAAAAAATAAAAACAATGCGGTAAGTTTGTTAGTATTCATACAATTGAGTTAAATATAAAAAAGAGCCCAATTTTAGTGAAAAAAATACACATAATATACTTTTTGTATGTTAAATGTTAAGAAATTGGTTTTTCATATTATTTAATGTCCATAATTACATTATAAACAAATCCGTTAAAGTGGTATCTTTGCAGCAATACTACCATTTAATCTACTGAGAATGAACAACGCGGTTTCTGGATTTTCTAAATTATCCAAAGAAGAAAAAATAAACTGGATTGCAAAAAAGTACTTTTCGACACCCGAAGAAGCAGTTTTTTTACTTAAAAATTACTGGAATGCTGACGAAAAAATACAGAAATTACATGATGAATTCATCGAAAACACCATAACCAATTTTTATATTCCACTTGGTGTAGCTCCAAATTTCCTCATCAACGACAAATATTCCACAATTCCAATGGCAATTGAGGAAAGTTCTGTTGTTGCAGCAGCTTCAAAAGCAGCTAAGTTTTGGTCGACAAGAGGTGGGTTTAAAGCTACAGTAATTAACACCGAAAAAATTGGTCAGGTACATTTTACTTTTAATGGAGATGTATCAAAACTGAATCTATTTTTCGCACAAACCAAAAGCAAGTTTTTTAGCGATACCGAAAGTATTACCAAAAACATGCAACAACGCGGTGGCGGAATTCTGGACATTGTTCTAAAAGACAAAACCAATTTATTACCGAATTACTTTCAGCTTCATGCTACTTTTGAAACCAAAGATAGCATGGGAGCCAATTTTATAAATTCGTGTTTAGAGCAATTTGCCAAAACACTAAAAGAAGCTTCTCAAGAATATGAATTATTCACCGAAGCCAATGAAGAAGTAAAAGTTATCATGAGCATACTCTCTAACTATGTCCCAAATTGCGTAGTTAGAGCCGAAGTTTCTTGTCCTGTCGAAGAACTAGCAGAAAAACACATCCCGAATCCTCAAGAATTTGCAGAGCGATTTGTACAGGCAGTTCAGATTGCCGAAGTAGAACCATTTCGTGCAGTAACACACAACAAAGGAATCATGAATGGTGTCGATGCAGTAATACTCGCCACAGGAAATGATTTCCGTGCAGTCGAAGCAGGAGTTCATGCATACGCATCCCGAAACGGACAATATTCAAGTTTATCTCATGCTAAAATCGAAGATGGGATTTTCACATTCTGGCTAGACATTCCACTTGCCATAGGAACCGTTGGCGGACTTACATCTTTACATCCTTTAGTGAAATTTTCATTACAAATGCTCGAGAATCCATCGGCCCCAGAGTTAATGCAAATCGTTGCCGTTGCAGGATTAGCACAAAACTTTGCCGCATTGCGTTCCTTAACAACAACAGGAATTCAGGAAGGACACATGAAAATGCACATCAATAATATCATCAATCAATTTGCTGCCAATGACGAAGAACGTCATTTAATCAAAAATCACTTTAAAAACAACACCATCTCACATAGTGCCGTGGTAGATTTTATCGAGAACTTAAGAAAATAATTTAATTGTCAACCTGAGCGGAGTCAAAGAATAACTAAAGCAAAATCAAAAGGAGAACGTTTTTTTCCAGAAGCTATTTCCCGCTGTTCGCTATATCTTTATATTTTTAAAGGAAAAACATAAAGGATACCGCTGCCATCAGGGCTAAAAATAAATGTATGAAAACAACTTTTTACAGTAACGGAAAACTTTTAATAACAGGAGAATATTTAGTATTAGATGGCGCTAAAGCCTTTGCATTACCAACAAAATTCGGACAGAATTTAATTGTTGCCAAAGGAGAAAATCAAGAAATACAATGGAAAAGTTACGATGCCGATAGCCACGTTTGGTTCGAAGACATTATAACATTTGCCGAAATAATAGACAATCCCGAAACTGAAACCGAAACTGTAAAAACAACATTAATAAATATTCTTCACGAAGCCTATTTATTAAATCCAGAATTTATAACACAATCCGAAGGATATCAAATAAGCACACAACTTACATTTCCTAAAAATTGGGGCTTAGGCACATCATCAACATTATTAAACAATATTGCCCAATGGACAAAGATCGATGCTTTTACATTGCTTAAAAATAGTTTTGGAGGTAGCGGATATGATATTGCCTGTGCACAAAACAACACTCCTATATTATATCATTTACAACAAGACTTACCAATTATCGAAAAAATAGCATTTAAGCCAGAGTTTAGCCAGAATCTACACTTTGTGTACTTAAACAAGAAACAAAGTAGCAAAGCAGCTATTTCTGCTTATTACAACAACAAGAATAACAACCTTGCCAAGATAATTACCAACAACGACAAAATCACACAAACAGTTATACAAGCCAAAACTGGAAAAGAATTTGCAAAGGCACTAGCAATACACGAAGCCGAAATGAGTAATGTATTAGAAATGCAAACTATTAAAGAAAGACTCTTTCCTGATTTTGATGGTGTAATTAAAAGCCTTGGTGCTTGGGGAGGCGATTTTGTAATGGCAATATCCAAAGAAGACCCAACCGAATATTTCATAACCAAAGGATACGAAACAATAATCCCTTATAACGAAATGATATTAGCATAAACCAAATTACAAATATTCGATTACTAAATACAAACCTTGCTATATTCTAGCAAGGTTTTTTATTTTTTAGTTATTATAATCAATACAAAATACCTAAAAGGATTTTAACAATAGACAAGTCTTTAACTCATAATCTTGTTTTATCCAAAAACTTGCCTTTCTGACGAAGGAAGACACGAGCGATAGCGAACTGGCGAAGCAATCTCCGCAAGAAACTAACACAATGCTTCCAAAAAATACTGAGCTACTATTGGAGATTCACTTGCTGGCGCGAGCGCAATGTCATTAAGTTAAGGAAAAACAGAGAAAAATGATTGATGATTTTAGATTAACAATTTTTGATTTCAGATGTATGCAACCACTTGTTGGCGCAAGCGTCCCACTCGTGAACACAATCAAAATAAAACTAAACGGACTCGAAACCCATAACTTCTAATACAAACAAACCTACAAGGTTTTAAAAGCCTTATAGGTTAAAACAAAAAAAATCCCGAAATAAACATTTCGGGATTTTTTAATTTAATCTTTTATTTAAGTCGTAATAAACTAGTAGCTAAAGTTAGCTCTGTTATCAACGATTTTAGCATTGTCTTTTAATGCAGGAAGAATTCTGCTTACATCTTGTGCACTTTGAGCTTTTACCTGAGCAACATAAGCTGCATGATCTTTTAAAGCTGGTGCTTTTACAGTACTAACGTTTTTAACAACATATACTCCTGTATTACCTTCAATTGGAGCAGAAAGTTTACCTGCTGCCAAAGCAAATGCATTACCAACAACTTTTGGCTCTTGACCAACACCACCAGGTAAAATTGGGTTATTCATCGTTACATCTGTAGCTTGTTGTACAGCTACTCCAGCATTTTTAGCTACTGCTTCGATAGTTGCACCTGTCATTTTAGCTTTTAATATTTCAGCTTTTTTCTTGTTTTTAAGAATTGGCTCAACATAAGGTCTTGCAACATCTACAGATACTAAACCTGTTTTGTTAACACTCTTAAGTTGTGCAATAACGTGACCAACATTTGATACTTCAAAACGTTTTACATCACCTTTGCTTGTTTCTTTATCAAAAGCCCATCTTACGATTGTTCTTTGATTTCCTAATGGACCAAAGTTTTCATCCATAGCTTTTACAGTAGCAGGAGCTGCAACCGTTAATTTCATTTCTTTTGCAACTTGATTAAAGTCTTTATCAGCAGCATCCATTTCAAATTTAGTTGCCTGAGTAAATGCTTTATCAGATGTAGCTTCAGAAGCTTCGATTTTTTGAGCAATAGTTGCTAAACGAATACCGTCTTGTTTATCTGTAATTTTGATGATATGGAATCCGAAAGGAGTTTCTACCAATCCAACTTTTCCAATTGGGTTACTGAAAACAAAATCATTAAATGGTTTCACCATTTGGTTTTGACCAAAATATCCTAAATCACCACCTTGTTGTGCAGATGAATCATCAGAAGCTGTAAAAGCTAACATTAAGAAACTATCTGGATTTGCATTTACTTGAGCCAAAATTTCTTCTGCTCTAGCTTTAGCTTGTTCTTTAGTTCTTCTTTCTTTTTGGTTTGGAACTTGAGTTCCTTCATAACTAATTAAGATATGACTTGCTTTTGCATTAACTCCAGCTTTAAAACCTAAAGATTTAGAAATACAGTAGTATTTACCAAAAACATAAGGACCGTAAATTTCACCTGGAGCAAGACTGAATAATTTATCAGCATCAACAGCTGGCAAATCTTTCTTAGCTACATAAGTAGAATCGTAAGGTACATCTGAATTTGAGTTTACAAAGTCAGCAACATTTTTAGCCGATTTAAATCCTGGCAAAGTATCGTTTTTACCTGTTTTTTGGTTGTAAACAACACTTCCAGATAATAGAGCAGTTATTTTAGCTTTAATATCAGCTTCATCTTCTTTAGACGCTTTATCTTCAATTAAAACATATTGAACCTCACGAGTTTCATCTGCTTTAAATTTCTTTTCGTCTTTTTTCATGAAATCTACAATCTCAGCATCAGTTACTTTTACATCACTGTCTTTGATAGAAGAATATAAACCAGCAGCAAAAGCAAAGTTAACTTTGTTTGCTTCCATTTCATATTTCAATTTACCTTCAGCAACAGTTGTATAAAGACCTGCTTTAATCAACGTATTGTATATTTGGTATTTTGCATTCAAATCTGCATCTTTCTCTCTATCTTTTAAGAATTGAGCTTGCTCAGGATTTGCTTTAAAATATTCTTTAAATTTTGCTACGTCAAACATCCCTGCTGCATTTAAGAACATTGGATTTTTTCCGATATTTTGGTCAGCTTTTAAAACCTCAAGTAAATGTTTTTCACCTACTCTTAATCCTAGTTTATCAAATTCAGATGATAACAAAGCAATAGAAACTTCTTGATCCCAAACTCTGTTTGCAGCTTCAGTGGAAGTTATTCCTTGCCCACTTTTCTCAACACTACTTACTTTGATTCTAAAATCCTCAAATGAGATATCTTTCCCATTGATGCTTCCCACGTCTTTTGAACTTTCGCCCATCCCTCCTTTACTGAAAAGATCTTGAATGATAAATGCGAATAATGCAAGTGCAATAGCGCCTATCAATAAAGCGGAACGTTGTCTAATTTTTGCTAAAACTGCCATTTTTATTGTTGTTAATTTTATATTCAGTTTGCGAAAATACAATTATCTAGTTAATAATAATACTACTAGCAATTTATTTTGCAAGAATTTTTACTTTTCTAAAAAAATATCACTCTCTAATAGTCATTTTTACTAATTCTATTTTCTTATTTGTCGCCTCTTCTATCACAAAATGATAGTTTTCGATGGTAATTTCTTCCCCAACCTGAGGAATTTCTTTCGTATGATCTACAATAAAACCACCTAATGTTCCATAAGAATCACTTTCGGGAATATCTAGTTTATAAGTCTCATTAAGATACTCAACATCAAATCGAGTCGAGAAAAGATATTTACCTTCACCCAATTCTTTTTCTATTAATTCCTCGTCCAGGTCGTGCTCATCTTCAATCTCTCCAAACAACTCCTCTACAATATCTTCAACAGTTATTATACCCGAAGTTCCTCCATATTCATCTAAAACCACAGCAACACTTTTTCGTTTTTTTGTAAGCAAATTCAAAACGTCTTTTATATAAACTGTTTCCGGAACAAATTCTACAGGAATCAATACTAACTTTATAGTCTTAGGCTTTTTAAACAAATCGAAAGAATGAACATATCCTAAAATATCATCCAAAGAATTCTGATATACCAAAATCTTAGAATATCCAGTTTCTACAAATAATGCTTTAAGCTCTGCAACTGTATCAAAAAGTTCTACTGCATCAATCTCCGTACGAGGCGTCATGATGTCCCTTGCTTTTACACCCGAAAACTCTAATGCATTCTGAAATATTTGTATCTCTGAATCCACTTCTTCATCATCTTCTACCGCACTCATTTGCTCGGTAATATAATTCCCAAGTTCAACTTTACTAAAAAAAAGCTGCACTTGATCCCCTTCAGTTTTAAAAAATCTTCGCAGTATAAAATCTGAAATCCAGATAAAAAATGTAGAGATATAATAAAAAAGCCAGTAGAAAAAATACGCTGGGATTGCAAAAAACTTAATTAAAGAGTTTGCATAAATCTGAAAAAAAACTTTTGGAAAAAACTCTGCCGTAATTAAAACCAAAAAGGTAGAGATCACAGTTTGAACAATTAAGCTAGTAACATCCGAGAAATGATACCCGAATTTAATTATAACCTTTAAAAGCAAATCCCCCATAAAAAAACCATAAACAACCAATGCAATATTATTACCAATAAGCATTGCAGCTATAAATTTTGATGGTTTTTCGGTAAGTTTAGTAAGGATTTTGGATAAAAAATTATCTTGTTTTTTCTCAATCTCAAGATAAATTTTATTCGAGGATATGAATGCTATTTCCATACCCGAAAAAAAGGCCGATAGTATTAAGCAAACTATTATAATACTAATCTCCATTTTTTATTATTTTTTATTAGGATTCTGATTATCAAACTTCTTAGAAAATTTCCTTCTGAAGAAAAACATAAAAATTCCCATTCCCGCAATTAAAAAACTTAACCAAGGAGTCTCTCCACCCGCGTTTATTTTCATTACTGCATCATAAATAAACAGAATTGCAATTACTAGATAAGCGTATTGTGTATATTTTAAGTAACCCATAATAATCGTTTTTTATTCTTCGGTTTGTATCTCTCCGTTTATTCGTTGAGAGTTTATTATTTTAAAGTCTTTACTGAAATCGATTCCCTGACCATAAGAAACTCCTTTTACATCTGTAAATTTAAACTTTCTTTCGGTATAAAACCATTCATTTTTTTGATCAAAATACAACTGTTCCGTCTCTAACATCTGACCGTCATCTGTTGTAATCTTCACTTTTCCTTGCAAATCGATGATAGAAGTTTGCTTGTACGAAATAGCATAATTTGCTTTTACGTAAGTACGTTTGCGCTTTTTATCATACAAAGTAACATCTATACCTTTTGGAAAATCGGTAAATGGAAAAGCAACATTGGAATAATCCAACATCTTAGGACTTATTAAAATTCCTGAAATAAGTCCAGAGTCGGTATATTTTATATTAACATTATCAGCATCACTAGCAGGAACAAACTCAGTAAAATTACTTCTTTGTACCTCTTTAAAATTGCTTTCGCATCCTAGAAAAAACATCGCAATAAAAATTACAAGCCCAGGAATGACGCTATATGTTCTAAGTAAATTCATTCGCTAAATAAGGTAAATTAAACTCTAAACCAGAGTTTGTAATCTATAATCCGGATTAATTAAACTTGCTTCTTTCGAACCATTTATCGTTTAATGAGAAACCAAGACTAAAATTAGCATAATTTTCTTGAATTAAACCTGCAGATGTAGTTCCTCTTTTTCCGAACTCCATTCCGAAATTAATATTAGAAAATGTTCCTGAAATAGGGAATCCAGCTCCTAGAGTAAGCCCAATATCATTTATGCGCTCTCCATTGATAATCAAACCTGTTTTCTCGTATTTAAGACCAGCTCTATAAGTAACTCTATTAAAGTAACCTGCAAAAGAACTATAGTTAGGAATATAATAACCTCCTAAACTTGCGCTAGCGTATTTTCCGTATCCTACATTTGATGCAGCATTATAAGTACTTGATTGATCAACTGAATTTTGATAAGAAACTTTTCCTCCAATTAACCATTTTCTTGCCTGTCCAACACCTGCACTTAAAGCAAGTTTAAATGGCATATTTACATCTACCTCAGATTTTTGATCCGTTCCAGGGTCAATAACACTAAAGTTAAGTCCAGAACCTAACATTCCTGTAGATATATTTCTTGTGTTTTCAGAATTTAATTTACTCTGTAATGTATATGTTGCACTAGTAAAAAGAGATAATTTTTTATTAATTTTATATTGGTACATTGCTCCCAAATTAAAATTAACTCCAGATAAATGAGTCGTATTCAACTCTCTTGTTCCAACTGGAACATCAGTAATAAACTCTAAACTAGTAGTTTCTACCTTACCAAAATTATAATGCATATCAGCACCAATGCTAAAGTTAGGTTTGATTTTATAAGCAAATCCTAAATAAACTTTATTCAATCCACCAGAACCATCAAATCTTTTATTGTTATCTCCTGTATTTATAGCAAGCGATTCTATTTGATATCCTACAGATGAATATGGAATTAATCCAAAACCTAATCCGAATTTACTTCCTAAAGGCATACCCACAGCTAAATAATCTAAAGCTGTTCTTTGTGCTTTTGCCGATTCAGTATCTGTTTTTAATGTACTTGAATTGTATGTTCCCCCTATCGTAAAAGCTGTAAGTTTAAGATTTGCGTAACTCGCAGGGTTCTCTAAATTCATATGAATACTATCTTGCTCAACTGCAACACCCGACATAGAGCGATTTTCGATAGTTCCTTTAAATCTTACATCTCCAATTCCGTAAAAAGAATAAGGAGAAGCTGTTCCTTGCTGAGCAAAAGATACGAATGACAAAAGTAAGCAAGCGCTTATTATAATTTTTTTAATCATTGTTGATTTTATATTGAAATGTTTGATTCAAACTTTCTAATAAGAAATTTGAATTGGCAAATATGGTATTTTTTAATCGTTTAGCCAAAAAAAGTGCATCACCACCCGTTAAAATTATTATAAAGTTTGAGTAGTCTGCTTTGTATTGATCGATAAAACCGTCTATTTCATAGACGAATCCGTTTACAACCCCCGAATGCATTGATTCGGGCGTTGAATTCCCTACGTATGATTTAGGCTCTTCAAAAGTTAATAACGGAAGTTTTGCTGTATAATTATGAAGCGCTTCGTATCGTAATCGCAACCCTGGAGAAATAGCTCCTCCCAAATAGTTATCATTTTCGTCGACAAAATCGTATGTAATGCAAGTTCCAGCATCGATAACCAATCTATTTTGATTAGGATATTGCAATGTTGCTCCACTAGCAAGTATAATTCTATCGATTCCTAAAGTTTTTGGCGTTGCGTAATTATTTTTAAATGGAAAATGACCTTCATTTGTCAAAAAACAAACATTTACGTCATTTTCAAAATTCAAAAACGACTCTTTTTCGACATTTCCGACAGACGCAACGACCAAATCGGTCACTTTTTCAAATTTTTTTAAAATTTTTTTAATTTTTATTTGGAGCTCATTTTTATCAAAAACAAACAATTCCAAAACAGTATCATTCTCAAAAACAGCACCCTTAATACGAGTATTCCCAACATCGATTGTTAAAACCATAGCTTCTTACTTTACGAATGCGAAGATACGAATTGATTTTTTTTTAAAATTGTTTTGGAGAAACTAAAAAACATTCTATATTTGCACCCGCAACAAGCACGGTACCTTAGCTCAGATGGTAGAGCAATGGACTGAAAATCCATGTGTCCCTGGTTCGATCCCTGGAGGTACCACGAAACCCGAATAGAAATATTCGGGTTTTTTGTTTTTAACACTTTTCTGATTTTATTTTCAAAAGAATTTTACCGCAAAGGTCGCTAAGATTTTCACTTATGAATATGTTCAAAAACGCAAAGTTCGCAAAGCTTAATGATAAAGCTTTGCGAACTTTGCGTTTTTACTTTGCGAACTTTGCGTTTTTACTTTGCGATCTTTGCGGTAATTTTTTTTTGCGGATAAAAAACAAAAAAATTATTGATGAAATACAGAAACTGCAGGAAAATAATATCCTGAAAAATTTACCGATGCTGTTTTTTCTCCTGAATCAGCGTTAAATATATAAAGATTGTTTATAGAGAAATTCACACCAAAACCTGAATTTAAGGTATTTACCACCAAAGTATTTTTCTTTCGGTCATAACCAATTCCTGCACCATATAAGATATTTGAATTTGTTAATGTAATAAAAGGCGCAGTCAATGACTCTGGAGTACCAGTGTATTTGTAAATTTCTTTACCACCACTAAAACTTCCGTTTTTAGCAATGAAAACATCATTTTTAGCAGCCGTAATAGATCCCGGATGCCAAGCTCCCCAGCTTCCGTAAGCCTGAAAACCTAATGCAATTTCTTTTACTTCAAGAGTATTCGAATCTATACTTATAAGATTTTTTCCTCCTGCTGCCCATACTTTTTTATCATCGGTAACAGCAAATCCTAAAACTATACCCGGAATCGTTTTTTCGACTGCCAATGTTGAAGCATTTATTACAATAACACCTTTTGAAGCAGACAATGCAAAAATATAACCATTGGCCTTAACAACATCTCCAACCTGACCTGTAACACCTTCGATTTGCCCATTCACTTCCATCGTATTAAGATTAAGCTTAAATATCCCTTTACCAGAAGTCAAAAGGGCTTGATTTTCATCAATACCCACAACTGCACGCCAGTCGTTTCCGCCTTTAGCCGGGACTCTTTTTTCTTCTTTTAACGAATAAGCATCAGCTACTACAACAGGTCCGCCAACTTTAGAAACTAAAAATAGTTTTTTATTAATGATGGTTCCAAATTCTAATGTAGATGATGCCGGTTTTAAATCTTTATCTGGATTTACTTTTACAAAAACACTGTCTTCTATAGCTCTTGTATCGTATCTATAAAACCCTACCGTTCCTGTTCCGTGACCAAACCATCCTTCGTTGATCATAAAAAAACCGTTTTCATATGCTCCCCATGCATGGATATCATAAGTAAGAGAAACTTTTCCGCCATCATTTTTGGCTATCATTGTAATTTTAAAATCTCCCCTCGTTTCTGGTTTAAAGATATAGGTAGAATCAGATCCTACTACTTTTCCATCTATCGCCCATTCAAAAGAAACATTTTTTCTATCTGCTAATTTTGAGCTTAATTGAAGTATTTTCCCAACGGTTAAAGTATCTTTTAATTGCTGTTCGCCTTTTATCACTGGAGGTTCTGTAAAATCATCATCATTGTTACACGAAACTGTTAGCATAATCAAAGAAGCAATTGCGATTAATTGCTTGGAAAAAAATTGGTTTTTCATTATTAAATATTTAAAAAATTATATTACTTAAATTTTTAAATCGAAATACAATTTACTCTTGCAAAAGTTCTATAAATAAACTTTTGTAAAAGCACAGCATATTGTAAAGCGATACGTTTTAATGATTTTTTTAGTGTAGAAAAGGAAAATATCGAACAGAAAAGCTCACAAGAAAGGATTGCTTTTACGATATTATATTTGCAGAAAAAAAATCTCATAAATTCCATTTTTTGGCTTACGAGAATAGAATAGCTAAACAATACCATTATCACACAAAGTGAAAAGTATTGTTCTTAATTCAAGCTTCAATCCCCGAAAGCTATTTATTAGTATAAAAAAACGGCAGGTCTTCTGACTTACTCCCTACACCCTGCCTTCCCTTTCTAAATGAAAAGTGACGTATTAAAGGGCTTCAGTTAATGAGCTTACAGCTGCGGGACAGTTTTGGATTTACACCAAATTCCCTTTTAATGTCAATATCATATCGATATGACAACCATTTTCTGTTTTAAAATTTGAGCTGCAAAACTAATGTTTTCTTTCGTAACAATGCAATAGTTCTTATTTGAAAGGCCTTGAGCATTGCTGCAAACTATACTTTATTTTGAATTATCAAACTTTGATCTTCTGAACAAATGTTAAATCAACAAATAATCAGCTTTTGTTAAAAAACTACCAACTAAATAAGAAAATATCTTATATATTCGTAAAACATCGCCTTATGCTTTTATTTACCATTAAAAACACATTCATTTCATGAGTAATACATCTACAAAAGGAATTTGGAAAGTTATTTCGGCCTCTTCTATGGGGACGATGATAGAATGGTATGATTTTTATATTTTCGGGAGTTTGGCTGTGGTTATTTCTACCAAATTTTTCCCATCAGACAATCCTACAGCATCATTTTTGGCAACTCTAGCCACTTTTGCAGCAGGTTTTGTTGTTAGGCCCTTTGGTGCTTTATTCTTCGGGCGTCTTGGAGATTTAATTGGGAGAAAATACACTTTTATGGCGACCCTGCTATTAATGGGATGTTCTACTTTTTTAATTGGTTGTATTCCGAGTTATGATACTATCGGTTTCTTAGCACCAGTATTAGTCTTGATTTTAAGATTATTACAAGGTCTTGCACTTGGTGGAGAATATGGTGGCGCTGCAACTTATGTAGCCGAACATGCTCCTGTGGGACAACGCGGGTATTGGACTTCGTGGATTCAAACCACAGCAACCGTTGGCCTTTTTATTTCTTTGATGGTTATTTTAATTACAAAAAATACGCTTTCGGCCGAATCTTTTGATTCTTGGGGATGGCGTGTTCCTTTTTGGGTTTCAATTGTAATGGTGGGAGTTTCTTACTTGATACGTAAAAACATGGATGAATCTCCTGTTTTTGCTAAAGCAAAAAAAGAAGGAAGTATAAGTGTAAACCCTTTAAAAGAAAGTTTTGGAAATAGATATAACCTGAAATTTGTTTTACTTGCTTTATTTGGTGCAACAATGGGACAAGGTGTTGTTTGGTACACTGGACAATTTTACGCCATGAGTTTTATGAAAACGGTAATGAGTATCGAATCTTCTCAAGTAGATGGCTTACTAGGAATTGCGTTGTTATTAGGCACTCCGTTTTTTATAGTTTTTGGATGGTTGAGCGACAAGATAGGACGTAAATATATTATGATGGGCGGAATGCTACTCGCAATTCTACTCTACAGACCTATATATAAACAAATGTATGAAACCGTAAATCTAGACAACAAAATTATCTCGAATACATATACAACTGAATCCGAAAACAATGCCAAAAAAGAACATTACGTTATTATAAACAATGAATATTCAGATGGCACAATTGCCATGATTAAGCAAATAAATCATGCTGAAAAAATTAACCCCGAAAGACAAACTACAATCACTATTAACTCTCAAGATAAATGGACATTGATTTTTCTAGTTTTTGTTCAGGTCTTATTTGTAACAATGGTTTACGGTCCTATTGCAGCTTTCTTGGTAGAAATGTTTCCAGCAAAAATAAGATACACATCGATGTCTTTGCCTTATCATGTTGGGAACGGAATCTTTGGCGGTTTACTTCCTGCAATTTCAACCTATTTTGTAACGCACTCTAAGGAAGTTGGCAAATCCGACTTTTATCTTGACGGCCTTTGGTATCCTATTATTATAGCTTCGATATGTTTTGTTATCGGAATGATTTATATTGACAATAAAGACAAAAACACTCACATTTAATCCCCTTTTACAATGGATGTACTAAAACGAATATTAGGAATACTATGGATAATATTATCTATTGCTGCTGCTTACTTTTGCATTTTTGAATTTGGGTTACCGAAACTTGTTTCTGACAAACAGGACGATTTAGTCTTCGGAATTATAATTCTATTTATTCTCACTCCTCTAATCGTTTTAGGTCTTGGTACTTTTGGGTACTTTTCATTGATAGGTGAATATGATAAGAAAAAATAAATTACATTTTCTATTTCCTAAAATTACTTAAAACAAAAAAGCTGCCTATAATGACTTATAGACAGCTTTTTAACTAACTAAACAAAATTATTTTTTCAAGAACTTCATTACCTGAGTCTTATTATTTTCATCTATTGCCTTAACGATATACAATCCTGTATTTAATTCACTCACTGAGAACTCAGAAGTTATTTTTCCGCTTCCGCTAAAGCTTTTCACTAACTGTCCAGTCAAAGAATAAATCTCTACTCTTGAAACCTCAGTATTTAAAGTAAAATAATCTGAAACCGGATTAGGATGTAAAGTAATCGCATTTGGTTTCTCAAAATTTTCTATAGCCAACAGCGCTTGCTTATTACCATAAATCCTAAACTCTCCTGCTGGAATTGCAATTAGAGCTGCAACATTAGTAACATTGATAGTTGTATTATCCATTAAATTATACCAAACTCCTGCATAAGGAAAACCTGTAGCAACACTTTGAGTAGTTACATCAAAATTTGCCAGAATCAACACGTCTTTTAGCTGCGTTGATGCCAATGCTGCGTTTGTAATTTTTATATTAGGAGACAATGAATTTGTATTAGAAACAGTAACTGTTCCCGAAAAAACAGGCTCAACAGTTTTCATAGTAATCATTTTTGCCCAATCATTATAAATTTTGCTTCGGCTTGAATTACCTAACCAATTACCCGTCCATTGTGGTTGTTGTTTTGTATCAAGTTTACAATCTCCAGGAATTGTCCCCGAATCATCATTAACGGTTCCGTTATTACATGCAAAAATAGAACTCTCCCAACCTAAATCACCAAAATGCCATATCATTTTTGGACCAGGAATCAATAAAGAAACAGCTCCAATAGCTGACATTCTGGATAAAGCAACATTTAAGTTCTTAACATCATGACTTGTATTATTACTATTACCATATTGTATGTTCTTATACATTAATCGTTCTTCATCATGGCTTTCGGCATACCCTATTAATCGATTGGCAGAAAAACCACGACTAGCACTTGTCATTCTAGAAATATTGCTTTCTGAAGCATATCCCATTGACAACTGATTGTATGCATTGGTCATTTTCCCCCACATCATTATCCCTTTACTAGGACTTTCATTTATTTTATAATTAGCCCATAACTGCTCTTCGGCATCACTACCGAGATGTTCAAAAATTGTATAATGTGTAGGATCAAGACTCCAGGAATAATCGGCATACTTTTTTAATACATCCACCCTGTCTTGCTGTAAACTATTTGTACACGATTCATCGCCAGCAGTACAATTCTGCGTGAACCCTTTGGTTAAATCCCAACGCAAACCATCTATTTTATATTCTTCAACCCAATGTTGGATTACTCTTTTTACATAGTTTTGAGTTCTCGCTTGCTGATGATTAAAATCTTCTCCAACACTATAACTATGTTTTGCTACGCTATTAAAATAAGGGTTGTCTGTGGATGGTGAACCCCAACCATCATTGTCTGGATCATTCATCCACATTCTTACCATAGGATTACGACCAAATGCATGATTTAATGCAACATCCATAATAACTGCGATTCCGTTTTGGTGACATAAATCAATAAATTCTTTAAGCTTATCCGAAGTACCATAAAATTTATCTAAAGCCATATGAAATGAGGTATTATATCCCCAACTTTCATTGCCTTCAAATTCCATAACAGGCATTAACTCAATAGCATTTATTTTTAAATTCTTGAAATAATCAATCTTATCAATCAGACTTTGATAGTTTCTGTTTGCATCAAAATCACGAACTAGAACTTCATAAACCACTAATTTCTCTTTTTCGGGTTTAACAAAATCTGTTACTTGCCAAGGATATGCTGTTTGTCCTGTTTTTAAAACTGTAACTTCACGTTCTTGCCCTACTGGATAAACTGGCATGTTTGGATAACTTGTTGCCGGAATTCCTGAATCGTCAAAAGGCGATAATACTAATGTAGAATAAGGATCTGCCGTTTTTACTAATGAAGGTGAATTAGCAATTGGGGCATTAGCAACAACCCAATATTGATAGGTATTATTTACTCCCGAAACCAATCCTGTTAACTCTAACCAGAACTTACCCGAAGTTGGATCTTTTTTCATTAAGTAATCGCTCGTAGAAACCCAATTATTAAAGCTTCCTGCCACATAAACATAATCTTTTAGCGGAGCATCTAAAACCAATGTTGCTTTTGTAGCATCTGTAGTATTATAATTTATTCCATCTACTAATCCTACGGGCATAGCAACAGGTATTACAGTTCCTGGATTGACTATTGCTGTGAATTTTTTAGTAATAGTTGTTCCACTCTGAGTAATACTTAATTCATAGCTCTGATTCCCCGTAATATTTACATGATTAAAAGCATAACTCGAACTACTTGGGTTAGTATTTAAAACTACTCCGTTTGATTTTAAGCTATAACTTGCAACTCCATTTGTATTTGTAGCGGTAATATTTAAACTTCCTCCGCTTGCTACAATAGTATTGCTATTTTCTAGCGGTGAAGTTAAAGTTGCCTGAAAAGCACCAACCTTAATAAAGAAATCAGAACAAGACGGAGCCAGTTTTAGTGTTTGAGAACCAGCAGCGTTTCTAAACACCATTCCCATTTTTACAGCAGCTGCTTGTTGTATTGTTGTTAATCCGAAATAAACACTTGGCGTAATAACGATACTCCATGTACCATTTGGATTTTTAGTCATTAATCCAATTCCGTCATCAGCACCCCAATTTCCTTTTGCAGTTGCCCATGGGTTAGCCTCTGTCCCTATTCCTGCATGCATATATACTTTTGTGGGATTCGTACCCATTTCATTACAAGTTGACGATGCAAAAGATGCAGTAATTGTTATAGGTTCGTTAACCTGAAACACAGCAGGCGATACTGTTATTTGCTGTGCATGAGTAACAATACCCCACAACAAAAAGAAAGATAATAGTAAAGTTTTTTTCATAGTTTTTTGGTTGATTGGTTAGTTTGTATAAAAAAGGCTACCCATAGGGATAGCCTTTAAATTATTTATATTAAAAAATTAATCTAATGTTATAGTTTTTGCAACATTATCAATTTTAAGAACTCTAGGTCCAGTTGGTCCAGTATATTTGAAGTTTTTATCGCCATCTTCTGCATTAACTAATTCTGCATCAATAGTGTATCCATTACCAGAATAATATGGGTAGTTACGACTATTGCCTGCGCCCCAATTTCCTCCACTTGTAAAGTCATTAGATAAAAATTCTCTAAATGCTTGTCCGCTTTTAAGAACAATAGTTACTTGATAGATATCTGTTTGACCTGCAACTAAAGGAAATTCTGTTTCAGCATCACCATCCCATGACCATCCACCTGGAGTTGCTTCTCCAACTAACCAATGAGAACTTGCTAATGGTACGTGATAAGGAGTTGCCTTAAAAGTATAGAAGTTAGAATACTGTGCTTCAGCACCAATTCCTAAAGTAGCTTTAATACGAATGTCAACATCATTTTCCTCTTTCTCAATAAAACCTCCGTTAACTAAAGCAGAGTTTAATTCCGCTACTGTCAAAGCTTTGAAACGAGCTGTAGTTGTAGTTACTGCAACAGGAGTTGCAAATTTAGTCCCAGCTTTTGCGATTTCAATAGTATAATTTACAACGGTTGGTGTACCATCGTACTTAGCATCATTCCAAATTACAGTTGTAGCAATCTCTTTTTCACTTTCTTTTGTAAGAACAATATTAAAATCGTTCTGAGGACTTAATAAAACTGGAGCTGTAACTGGTTGTATTACTGGTCTGTTTTCTACATCATCTCCATTACAAGACACCGTTAAAACACCAATGAATGCGATTAAAATTTTATATATATTTTTCATTTTATTTATTTTTTTATAAGATTAGTTAGTATCCTGGATTTTGTTTTAAAGTTGGGTTAGCCTGAATTGTCTTTGAAGGAATAGGCATCAAGTTTCTAAATTCTTCTGTACCACTACCATTTTTAACGCCACCTTTCCATTGCCAGATTTTAGATCCTCCTGTAAATTTTCCAAAACGAATCAAATCTGTTCTTCTGTGACACTCCCAAAACAATTCTCTTCCTCTCTCATCTAAAATAAAGTCCAGTGTTAAATCTGAAGTTGTAACAACG
Source organism: Flavobacterium sp. KMS (assembly GCF_000813005.1). Classification (GTDB taxonomy): domain Bacteria; phylum Bacteroidota; class Bacteroidia; order Flavobacteriales; family Flavobacteriaceae; genus Flavobacterium. Next base: position 169,766 of record NZ_JSYP01000005.1, read on the forward strand.
CCCGCCTTAGCTCTTAATCTAATTTTATTTACATACTCTAATGATGTTGCAACATTTCCAGATGCTGCTCCTCTAAGTGTTGCCTCAGCATACATTAAATACACATCTGACAATCTGTACATTGGGAAATCCGTGTCTGGCACATCATTTCTTTGAGCAGCACTACCATCAGAATTGATATTGGTAAATTTTGTAACAGCATAACCATTACTAAAAACTCCATAATCAGCGATATCCAGAGTTTGTCCGTTAGTATAAAAAGTACCTCTTTGATCAGCTGTTGCCGTTGCATCAGGAAATAATTTAACAAATTCTGGTCTTGCTCTTGTTCCTGACCAGCCTCCATCCATTCCTTGATCGGCACCCACCATCTTACCACCAATAGATGCATGAATAATAAAACTCATACCTCCACCTATTGCTCTAATAGCATTACCATCTCCAACAATTGGGAAGATTACTTCTCTTTGAGCTCCGTTTCTGTCATTATCCGCAGCAAATAAATAACGATATGGAACATCTGCAAAACTATAAGCAGAACCTGTTATAATTTCATTACAAGCAATAGCAGCATCATTGTTTCTTTCAGTTCCTGTATATACTTTAGAATTTAAATAAATCTGTGCTAATAAAAATTTAGCCGCAGTTTTATCTACTCTTCCGTATTCATTTGCACCAGAAGCAGCTAAAGTATTATCCAAATCTTTTAATTCTGACTCTACAAAAGCAAAAACTTGTGCTCTTGATTTTTGTTCTGGATAAAAGAATCCTACAGGATCATTCTCAGTAGTAATTGGTACATTTCCAAACAAATCCATTAAATTAACATAAGAGAACGCTCTTAAAAAACGAGCCTCTGCTCTAAATTTAACAATTTCAGCTTTCAAATTAGCATCAACACCTCTTTCTGCTAATTTCTCCTCTGACGTTTGTCTTAAAAACTCATTGGCAATACTAATTTCATAAAAAGCTCTTGAAAAAATTCCATACAAAAACTGATTACTAGGACTCCATTTTTGTCCATTTATAGCTGGTAAACCATCATCAGACCAAGCTACAATAGCTTCGTCTGTAGGGAATTCCTGTGTAACAAATAACAATCGCAAATAACTGCTAAAATCACCCCCAAGACCAAAAATATCCGGAGAAGCATCTCCATCATTTCCTCCTACATACAAACCTGCATATAACTTCGCCATTACTTGTTTGTATGATGCCGGATCTTTAAAAAAGTCATCAGAAAGGAACTCATCATCATCTGTCGGCTTCACATCTAAGTCACTCGTACATGAAGTAAGGGTCATATTCAATCCTAAAATGAATAGGAGAAAATAAGATATATATTTAAATGATATTTTCATTTTGTTTATTTTTAAAATTTTATTTTTCAACGTACTATTAGAAATTTGCATTTACTCCAAACAAGAATGTTCTGGCTCTTGGATAAACATTATTGTCTATTCCGTTGAATTTTTCAGGATCTAAGCCATCATATTTTGTTAAAACGAAAACATTTTGAACTCCAACTGTAAACCTCAATGAAGCAGCTTTCAGTAACGTTTTATTAAAAGTGTATCCAAGTACAACATTATCTAACTTAATAAAAGAAGCATCTTTTACATAATAATCAGAGTAATTACGTTGTGTCCCATTAGAATTACTTTCAGTAGTAAAACCAGTATTATAATAATCAGAACTAATATTAGACAAATCAGAATCTCTTCTTAAACCTGCTTGTAAATATCCTTTATCAGAACTTACGTTATCAAAAATATAGTTCCCAACACTAGCTCTCCAGTTCATTGTAAAATCGAACTGCCCATAATTTAAAGTAGAGAATAATCCGAAAGTGTAATCTGCTGCTGGTTTATGAAACTTATAACGGTCAGCATCTGTTATAACACCGTCACCATTTCTGTCTGCATATGCACCCTGAATAGGTCGTTTGTTTTCATCATATAATTGTTCAAATACAAAAAATGAATTTGGAGCATATCCCTCAGAATGTATTAAAACTTGATTTCCTGTACCTCCAGCGATAACATCTCCTGTAATATACCCTTGAAATCCTGGAACAGTTGTCCCTAAATCAGATATTTTTTGATCAATGTAAGTTGCATTAGCAGCAACATTCCAAGTTAATTTATCATTTTTAATAATGTCAGATTGAAGATTAAACTCAACCCCTTTTGTTCTTACACTACCGATATTGCTATATCCTTGGTTTCTGATATTTGCACCATCTGGAACTGGAATCTCTGCTAAAAGGTCACTAGATTTTTTATCAAAATAATTAAGTGTTCCTGTTATTCTATCGTTAAGAAACCCGAAATCAACTCCTACGTTTGCCTCAGCTAAATCTTCCCATTTTATATCTTTATTGTATCCTTCTGGTTTTGCCGCTCTGTAAATAACACCATTAAAAAGGTATTGTGTGCTAAGCGTTCCTAATGTTACACGCTGCAAATAATCGTATGCAGGTGGAATATCTTGCTGTCCTGTAGTTCCGTATCCAACTCTTAACTTTAAGCTAGATAGTGTTTCATTTCCTTTTAAGAAGTCTTCTTCTGCAACATTCCATGCAAAAGCACCTCCTGCAAAATTACCCCATCTGTTTTCTTTAGAGAAACGAGAAGTACCGTCTCTTCTATAATTTACCGTTAATAAATAACGACTATCATATCCTAAATTCAAACGTCCAAAATAAGATTGTAAGTTAACATCTGCATCTGTAGTAACATCTGATGGTGGGTTTGGTCGCATAATATCACCTGAGTTATATCCCTCACGTTGAAACAACTGATAGTTGTATCCGGCAGTAGCATCAATTTTAAATTTCCCTAAATCTTTAGTATAGTTAAAATAAGTATTTAAGTTTTTATTCTGACGACTATCTGTATAACCAGTATACCCTCCTAAATTAGTCCAGTTCCCTTTATCAAATGTAGTAGGTTGGTATCCTAAAATACTCTCCGTACTTACTCGGGTATAACCATTAGTATCAAATTTATCGATACCTGCCTCAGCAACAACTCTTAAATCTTCAAAGAAATGAAGTTTATAATCTATCCTAATGTTACCCCATTTTCTTGTAGAAGTTGCTCTACGCTCATCTTGATTTAATCTTGCAACTGGATTTCTCGCTGGTAACAATGGTACATTACCGTTTGCTTCCAACCATTCAAAATAACCTCCATAACGTGAACCATCTTGATAAACAGGTTGTGTTGGATCAAACATAATCGCACTACTAATTACCGGACCTTCATCTTGAAATTGATTTTTTCCAAAAGCTAAATTTCCAGTAATATCAATTTTTAAATGATTATCAAATAAAACAGGGTTTAGCGATATCGATGTCGTAGTTCTTTCAAAAGAAGTGTTTCTTAAGATTCCAGGATTATCAACATTTCCAACAGATAAACGTACTGGCAATTTATTAAATAAAGCACCACTAACCGAAATGTTATTGTTAGTTGTTAAAGCAGTATGAAAAATTTCATCTTGCCAATTTGTATTTGCTGTACCTAGTAAAGCTTTTTGTGCAGCGTTACCTTTTTCATTTACAAGAGTACGAAACTGGTCTGCACTTAAAACATCTACTGTATTAGCCACAGTATTGATACCAACCTGAGAGCTAAAATTAACTTTTACTCCACCTTTTGTTCCTTTTTTAGTAGTAATAACAATTACACCATTTGCTGCTCTAGAACCGTAAATCGCAGCTGCCGAAGCATCTTTCAAAACAGTAAAAGACTCAATATCGTTAGGATCAATTGTAGATAAAATACTTGTTGCTCCTTCTGTTTTAGCATTACTCATAGGAAGACCATCTACTACAATTAAAGGCTCGTTTGAAGCACTTAATGAAGATCCTCCACGAATTCTAATATCAGCTTTTGCTCCAGGAGCACCACCTCCAACAACATTTACACCAGCAATTCTTCCGCTGATTAAACTTTCTGGAGTTACGTTAATTCCTTTATTAAATTCTTTAGCAGAAATTTGAGATACTGAACCTGTTGCGTCTTTTTTCTTAACAGTTCCGTAACCTACTTGTACTACAACTTCCCTAAGTTGATTTGCATCTTCTTCTAAAGAAATACTTATGTTTTTTTGTCCGTTAAAACTAATAGTTGCACTAACATAACCTATGAAAGAAGCGACAAGTTTATCCCCACTTTTTACATTTGACAGTTTAAATTTTCCGTCAAAATCAGTCGAAGTACCATTGGTACCCCCTTGTACATTTACATTTACTCCTGGAATCGGTTGCCCTGTTGCTTTATCAAGAACAACACCATCTAATGTGCTCTGAGCAAACACACTAAAAGGAAGGAGTAAGAATAAAAATAACAACTTTTTATAAATTGTTTTCATACTTTTTGTTTAAATTAAAATTGAGTTTTGGTTGAATATTTAACTTTTATTTTTACTTCGAATTTCAAAATTAAGGATTTATTAACATGCCCGACATGACCAAAATCATATCAGCTTACGAAAACGTGATAGTGTTGAAAACTTTCTATATTATATAAGTTTTTAAGCATAATACTGTCATTTTTAAAAATAAACCATATCTTTATTAACAAAACAATTTTTTCCATATCAACAGTATGAAACGCAAAATAACCCTTAAACAAATTGCGAAGGAGCTTGATGTATCTATTTCTACCGTCTCAAAATCACTTCGAAACAGCCTCGAAATCGGAGAAGATACCCGATTAAAAGTTCAGGCTTTTGCCAAATTCTATAACTACAAACCCAACAATATTGCCCTTAGCCTTAAGAATCGTAAAACCAAAACAATAGGTATTATTATTCCCGAAATTGTACATCATTTTTTCTCAACAGTCATTAACGGAGTCGAGGAAGTTGCTAACGAAAATGGCTATAGTGTTATCATATGTTTATCTGATGATTCATTTGATAAAGAAGTACTTAACATGGAAATGCTTGCCAACGGAAGTATCGATGGTTTTATCATATCATTATCTAAAGAAACACAATTTAAAGGCGATTTTCATCATATAACCGAAGTCATAAATCAAGGAATGCCAGTCGTTATGTTCGACAGGGTTACCAATGAAATTTTATGCGACAAAGTAATTATCGACGATAAATCGGCAGCTTATGAAGCAGTTCAGAGTTTAATTGATAAGGGCCGTAAAAAAATAGCTTTAGTTACAACTGTTGATTACGTAAGCGTTGGAAAACTACGAACAGATGGATACACAAAAGCATTATTAGACAACGACATACCTTTTAATGAAGACCTTATTATTAAGATTGAAGATGTAGACACTTGCGAAATAATTATTAGTCAATTATTAGAAGATCGGGCTATAGATGCAGTTTTTGCAGTTAACGAACTTTTTGCCGTTACTATAATAAAAACAGCCAGCAAAATGGGACTTAGAGTTCCCGAGGATGTAGCCGTTATTGCGTTTACTGATGGAATTATATCCAAATATTCGACTCCCACTATTACTACCGTAAGCCAGAGCGGTAACAAAATGGGGAATAAAGCTGCGAAAATGCTTATAGATCGCCTGGAATCAGAAACCGAAGAAGGCGAGGAAGAAGAAGAAAATTACAAAACTGAAGTCATTGAAACTCATCTTATAGAAAGAGAATCTACAGATTAACTCCCTAAATAATCACATACAAAAACCCATTAAAATTATTTAATGGGTTTTTATTTGTTTCTTTAGAAAAATAATTTATAAATTTACGCCAGCTCAAAACTTTTACTTTTACTTCGAAAAATAAGTTAAGTTTTGATAAGCAAAGCGCTTATCGTACATTCATTAAATTACGATAATGGAAAAGCGTAAATTAAGTTTTTGGGAAATCTGGAACATGAGTTTCGGTTTCTTAGGAATACAAATGGGGTTTGCTCTACAAAATGCAAATGCCAGTAGAATTCTTCAAATTTTTGGTGCCGACGTACACGAACTTTCATGGTTTTGGATAATTGCTCCTTTAATGGGATTAATTGTTCAACCTATCATTGGACATTATAGTGATAAAACCTGGGGGAAATTTGGTCGAAGAAAACCATTTTTTCTAGTAGGTGCTATTCTAGCTTCGGTTGGATTAATATTAATGCCACAAGCAAACATATTTATTTCTGTTTTACCTGCATTATGGGTTGGAGCAGGAATGCTTATGATTATGGATGCTTCGTTTAATATTGCCATGGAACCATTCCGTGCTTTAGTTGGAGACAATTTAAGAACTGACCAGCGCACAGCAGGATTCAGTATCCAAACAGCACTTATTGGTTTCGGAGCCGTAATTGGTTCGGCATTACCTTATGTATTAACCAAATGGTTTGGAGTTTCTAACAGTACCGTTCCTGGTAGTGTCCCTTTAAATCTTACTCTTTCCTTTGTTTTAGGAGCTGTCGTTTTAATTGGATCTATTCTGGTAACTTTATTTACAACCAAAGAATATTCTCCTGAAGAATTAGCCAATTTTGAAGATCCTCAAAGTGAAGTTGATGTTCCTTCTGAAGAAAAATCAAGACTTACAGATATTTTTACGGATTTTGCAAAAATGCCAACTACTATGCGTCAGCTTAGTTGGGTGCAGTTTTTCTCTTGGTTCGGACTTTTCGGTATGTGGGTATTTAGTACTCCAGCAATTGCACATCATATTTACGGATTACCATTAGACGATAATTCAAGTCAAACTTACCAAGATGCTGGGGATTGGGTTGGAATTCTCTTTGGAGTTTACAATCTTGTTTCGGCAATTATAGCCTTGTTTTTTCTTCCGATGATTGCAAAAAAAATTGGACGAAAATCAACTCACGCCCTTTCATTAGTTATTGGAGGAATAGGTTTAATTTCTATTTACTTCATGCCAGATGAAAATTGGGTTATTCTCTCTATGGTATTAATTGGTGTGGCTTGGGCTAGTATCCTCGCAATGCCGTATGCTATTCTGGCTGGATCTATTGCTCCTAAAAAAATGGGGGTTTACATGGGGATTTTCAATTTCTTCATCGTAATTCCTCAAATAATAAACGCAATAATCGGAGGGCCAATCGTAAAATACCTTTATAACGGTGATGCTATGTACGCTTTAATCACGAGTGGAGTCAGCTTTTTGATAGCCGCAGTTTTAGTTTACAAAGTGAAAGATGTAGATGACATTAAAATCTAAAACTCACATCTAAAAAATTCTCTTTCTGATAAAATGAGAAATGGTTTCCTTACAATCAAAATTTAAATACTTTTTCGAAAAGAAATACAAAATAAGCATATTATTAAATGAATACAAAAGCGTTTATATTCGACCTGGACGGCGTAATTGTTGACACAGCTAAATATCATTATTTAGCGTGGCAAAAAATTGCAAATGCATTAAACATTGACTTTACACACGAACACAACGAACTCTTAAAAGGAGTAAGTCGTGTACGTTCTCTAGATATCATCCTGGAATTAGGAAACATACAAGCTTCACAAGAAGACAAAGATAAATGGCTCATCCAAAAAAATGAAGACTATCTGACTTATCTGGTAGATATGGATAAAAGCGAAATCCTTCCTGGAGTTTTCCCTGTTTTAGAATTTTTAAAAGAGAATAAACAAGCCATTGCATTAGGTTCAGCTAGCAAAAATGCACGTCCGATTCTCGAAAAAACAGGAATCATCTCCTACTTCGATGTTATCGTAGATGGTAATGATGTTACAAATGCTAAACCAGACCCTGAAGTTTTCCTGAAAGCGGCTCAATTATTAAACATAAGCCCTACAGATTCTATCGTTTTTGAAGATTCAGTTGCAGGAGTTCAAGCAGCTAATATTGCAAAAATGACTAGTGTAGGAATTGGTTCCAAAACAGTATTACACGAAGCAAAATACATCTTTGAGGATTTTACCTTAATAGATCAAAATTTCATCAAATCATTAATCACAAAATAAATCAATCAATCGAAAACAATTAATCAATTAGATACTCCATTAGATAATTCTCAAACTGCTTAATTATCTCATTTTCTAATTTACGAATTGTCAAATTTTAAAAACAATGAATCAAGATTATATAAAACCAGACAATTGGTCAATAATAGAAGAAGGCTTTGATGTTGAAAGAGTCAAATCATCTGAAAGTCTTTTTAGTATCGGAAACGGTGCCATGGGACAGCGTGCCAATTTTGAAGAAAAATACTCAGGAGAAACTTTCCAGGGAAGTTATATTGCCGGAATCTATTATCCAGATAAAACAAAAGTGGGTTGGTGGAAAAATGGATATCCAAAATACTTCGCCAAAGTACTTAATGCTCCAAACTGGATTGGTATCAACGTTGAAATTAACGAAGAAGCTTTCGATTTAAATTCTTGTACCGAAGTAAAAAACTTTCGTAGAGAATTAAATATGAAAGAAGGTTGGTACAATCGTTCCTTTGAAGCAACATTAAAAAACGGAACCGAAATTGCTGTTAACGTACGTCGTTTTCTGTCTTTGAATCTGGATGAAGTTGGTATTATCAAATACGAAATAACTCCATTAAATAAAGATGCAAAAATTCTTTACAAACCATATTTGGATGCTGGTGTTACCAATGAAGATGCAAACTGGGAAGAAAAATTCTGGGAACCTCTTGAAGTAAAAAAAGCTACAAATGAAGCTTATGTAACTGCTCAAACCTATAAAACACATTTTAAGGTTACGACTTTTATGCACAATAGCATTTTTGCTAATAACGAGAATATTAATATTTCGCCTTCTACAATAGATTCTTCAACAGATAAAGTAGAATATACTTATGGTGTAATCATTGCTAAAGGACAAACCTCATCTATACAAAAAATTGGTGGTTATACCGTTTCATTAAACCATACCAACACTCTTACTGCTGCCGAAAAAGCAATTAAGGAAGCATTAAGCAAAGGATATGACCAATTATTACAAGAACAAATTGATGCTTGGGCTAAAGTTTGGGAAATGTCAGACATTACTATCGATGGCGATGTAAAAGCTCAACAAGGAATTCGTTTTAATATTTTTCAGTTAAACCAAACCTATTCAGGAAAAGACAACCGATTAAACATTGGACCAAAAGGATTTACTGGAGAAAAATACGGAGGATCAACCTATTGGGATACCGAAGCCTATTGCATTCCATTTTATATGGCGACAAAAGACCAGCAAGTAGCTCGTAATTTATTGACCTATCGTTATAACCAATTGGATAAAGCTATTGAAAATGCCAAAGACAATTTGGGTTTCAAAGATGGAGCAGCTTTATACCCAATGGTAACTATGAATGGGGAAGAATGCCATAACGAATGGGAAATCACGCATGAAGAAATCCATAGAAATGGAGCGATAGCTTTTGCCATTTTCAATTACAACCGTTACACAGGAGATTACTCCTATATTCCAGAAAAAGGATTAGAAGTATTAATTGGTATTGCGCGTTTTTGGCATCAAAGAGCTTCATTCTCTACAGATAAAAATCAGTATGTGATATTAGGAGTTACAGGTCCTAACGAATACGAAAACAACATCAACAATAATTTCTATACCAATTATATTGCAAAATGGTGTATTGATTATGCCGAAGAACAAATTATAAAAGTTGCTACCGAATACCCTTCCGATCACAAAAGAATTATCGAAAAAGTAAATCTTACTGCAACTGAAATTCAGGAATGGAAAAAAGTAGCCAATAATATGTACTTCCCATTTTCGAAAGAACTTGATGTTTACCTACAACAAGACGGATTCCTGGATAAAGATTTAGTTCCAGTAAAAGACTTAGACCGATCGCAACGTCCTATAAACCAAAAATGGTCTTGGGATCGCGTATTACGTTCACCATATATCAAACAAGCTGATGTTTTACAATGCTTTTACTTTTTTGAGGCCCATTTTACAAAAGAAGAACTATTGCGTAATTTTGAGTTTTACGAATCTTTCACCGTGCACGAAAGTTCACTTTCGCCTTGTGTACACTCTATTCAGGCAGCAGCTCTGGACAAAATGGATATGGCATATACATTCTACCTAAGAACTTCTCGTTTAGACTTAGACGATTACAATAAAGAAGTTGAAGAAGGTTGTCATATTACATCGATGGCTGGAACATGGATGAGTATTGTAGAAGGTTTTGGAGGAATGCGTGTAAAAAATGATACGCTACATTTCTCTCCTAAAATTCCAAAAGAATGGACAGGATATTCATTTAAAATCAATTTTAGAAATCAAATTCTAAAAGTGTCAATAAACCATAACGAAACTACGTTTTCTGTAGATGGAGATACCGACTTAGCCATTGTCGTTAATGGCCAAACCGTAGTCGCTACAAAATATGCAATTGCATAAATAGTAGCTTCTATATATTTTTATAACATTTTTTAATTTATCAACATGAAGAATTTCATTTTCACAGCCTTCATTCTAGTTGCATTTTGTAACATTACAAAAGCACAACAACTAAAATCGCCTGAAGGAAAATTTGTCATGGAGTTTTCGCTACAAAGCGACGGAACTCCAACTTACAATCTTAAATACAAAAACAAAGAGGTTGTAAAATCCAGTAAGTTGGGACTTGAGCTTAAAGACGATAAAAAATCGTTACTAAATGATTTTACGGTTATTGATACAAAAACTGCAACTTTTGACGAAAACTGGAAACCAGTTTGGGGAGAAGTAGCTTCTATTCGCAATCATTATAATGAACTTGCGGTAACCTTAAACCAAAAAGGAACAGACAGACAATTGTTAATCCGTTTTCGTTTATTTGATGATGGACTAGGATTCCGTTATGAATTCCCAACTCAAAAGAACCTTACGTATTTTGTAATCAAAGAAGAAAAAACACAATTTGCAATGACGGGCGACCATACTGCATTTTGGATTCCTGGTGATTACGATACACAAGAATACGATTATACAAAATCAAAATTATCTGAAATCCGTGGATTATCTGAAAAAGCATATACTGCAAACGTATCACAAAAATCTTTTTCTCCAACAGGAGTTCAGACTTCGCTTATGCTAAAAACTGCCGAAGGAGTATATATCAATCTTCATGAAGCAGCATTAATTAATTATTCATGCATGCACTTAAATCTGGATGATAAAAACATGATTTTCGAATCATGGTTAACTCCAGATGCAAAAGGTGATAAAGGATACATGCAAGCACCAAGTCATTCTCCTTGGAGAACAATTATTGTTAGCGATGATGCAAGAGAAATTCTTAATTCAAAAATGACATTAAACCTAAATGATCCTTGTAAAATTGAAGATACTTCTTGGATAAAACCAGTTAAGTATGTAGGTGTTTGGTGGGAAATGATTACAGGAAAAAGTTCTTGGTCATACACTAACGATTTCCCAACGGTACAACTTGGAGTTTCTGATTTCTCTAAAGCAAAACCAAACGGAACTCACGGAGCAACTAATGCTAACGTAAAAAAATACATTGACTTTGCAGCACAAAATGGTTTTGATGCCGTACTTGTTGAAGGTTGGAATGAAGGTTGGGAAGACTGGTTTGGTCACTCTAAAGATTATGTTTTTGATTTCGTAACTCCTTACCCAGATTTTGATGTAAAAGGATTGCACGCTTATGCAAAATCAAAAGGTGTAAAAATCATCATGCACCACGAAACTTCAGGTTCAGTTCGTAACTACGAGCGTCATATGGACAAAGCATACCAATTCATGAAAGACAATGGATATGATGCTGTAAAGAGTGGATACGTAGGTGACATCTTGCCTAGAGGAGAAAATCATTATGACCAATGGATTGTAAACCATTATCAATATGCTTTAGAAAAAGCTGCTGAATATAAAATTATGGTTAATGCTCACGAAGCAGTACGCCCAACAGGTATTAGCAGAACATATCCTAACTTAATCGGTAACGAATCTGCAAGAGGAACAGAATACCAAGCATTTGGTGGATCTAAAGCAAACCACGTAACAATCTTACCATTTACAAGATTAATTGGTGGACCAATGGATTATACTCCTGGTATTTTCGAAATGGACATTAGCAAACTTAATCCTGATAACAAATCGCATGTAAACAGTACAATTGCTAATCAATTGGCATTATACGTTACTATGTACAGCCCATTACAAATGGCTGCCGATCTTCCTGAGCACTACAACAAATTTGCAGATGCTTTCCAATTCATCAAAGATGTTGCTATCGATTGGGATAAAAGTAAATATATTGAAGCAGAACCAGGTGATTACATTACTGTAGCACGTAAAGCAAAAGGAACTAACAACTGGTTTGTAGGTAATGTAAACGGAGACGTTAGTCGTACATCAAACATCAACTTTGATTTCCTTGAAAAAGGAAAAAAATACACAGCAACAATTTATGCTGATGCAAAAGATGCACACTACAAAACAAATCCACAAGCTTACACTATTAAGAAAATAGCAGTAACAAATAAATCAAAATTATCACAGTTATCTGTTCCAGGTGGTGGTTATGCAATTAGCATAATCGAAACTAAATAAAACTTAAAAAAGACAAGTGATTTTTCCCAAGATTACTTGTCTTTTTTTCATAACTCTCTTTTTGTCACATCGAACGTCCTGGAGCTTCGGGAGAGATGCCGCAATGGTTCTCGACTCCGCTCGAACTGACAACGAGAATAATTACATTTAAAATTATGGATATCCAAAAAACCCTCAACCATTCAATCTATAAAATAATCCTATTTGTTTTATTGTTTTCTGCTTCCGCGAAAGCGCAAATTCAGAAAACAGAGCCTCCTTTTTGGTACGCAGGAATGAAAAATCCAGAACTTCAGATTATGTTCTACGGAAAAGACATTGCCCAATACGAACCTACTGTTTCTAATAATGTAACTATTAAAGACATTAAAAAAACCGAAAATCCTAACTACATTTTCGTAACAATCGACACTAAAGACATTCCAGCATCTGAGTTAGTTTTTTCATTTAAAAACAAAAACAAAGTTGCATTTACACAAAAATATTCTTTAAAAAAGAGAAGAGAAAATTCTGCTCAACGCAAAAGTTTTGATGCATCCGATGTGATGTATTTAATCATGCCAGATCGTTTTGCAAATGGAAACTCAAAAAACGATACTAATGCTACTCTAACAGAAAAAGGAAACCGACAAGACCCAAGCGGACGTCATGGTGGTGATATTGACGGAATCATTAAAAACTTAGATTATATTTCTTCTCTAGGTGCAACAACTATTTGGAATACGCCTTTAAACGAAGACAATGACAAACAACATTCGTATCATGGCTACGCCCAATCTGATGTGTATAAAATAGATCCTCGTTACGGAACAAACGAAGATTACGTACGCTTGGCTGCAGAAATGCATAAAAAAGACATGAAACTGGTTATGGATTATGTAACTAATCACTGGGGAATCACACATTGGATGATTAACGATATGCCAACCAAAACTTGGTTCAATCAATTTGAAACCTTCACACAAACCCACCACCGTCGTGAAGTAATCACAGACATTCACGCTTCAAAATTAGATCAGGAAGTTTGTATTGATGGTTGGTTTGTACCTTCAATGCCAGATTTAAATTTAAAAAATCCTTTAGTAGCAAAATACCTAACTCAAAATGCAATTTGGTGGATTGAGTATGCAGATCTTGACGGATTTAGAGTAGACACTTACAACTATTCTGACCCAGCTGCAATGGCAAATTGGGCAAAAGATGTTACCAATGAATATCCAAACTTTAATATTGTTGGAGAAATCTGGATGCACAATCAGGCAAATTTAGCCTTTTGGCAAAAAGACAGTAAAATAGGTGCGATTGAAAACTACAATTCTAATTTACCAAGTGTAATGGATTTTACATTACATAATCAAATTGGTTCTGCTTTTAACGAAAGTGAAGCAACTTGGGATAACGGAATGATTAAATTCTACAACAATTTTGCATTAGATTATCTATATCCATACCCAGACAATATTTTGGTTTTTGCCGAAAATCACGATACAAATAGAATCAATGATGTTTATAAATATGATTTTGTCAAATACAAATTGGCAATGACTTTATTGGCAACCGTTCGTGGAATCCCACAATTGTATTATGGTTCAGAAATCGGAATGGGTGGTGATAAAAGCAAAGGCGATGCCGATATTCGTCAAGATTTCCCTGGCGGATGGAATGGCGATAAAAACAATGCTTTTACCGCAGCAGGAAGAACAACAGAACAAGCTAAATATTTCGATTTTACTTCAAAATTATTCAAATGGAGAAAATCAAATGAAGCCGTTCATTTCGGAAAAATGACACATTATATCCCTGAGAATAATACTTATGTTTATTTCAGATATACTGATGCTAAAACTGTAATGGTAGTTTTTAATAACAATGCTACAGCGCAATCTCTTAAAACAAATCGTTTTAAAGAAAACATCAAAAACTTTAAATCAGGAAAAGACATCCTTACAGGAAAAACGTTCGATTTAACATCTGAAATTACTCTAGAACCAAAGTCAGCAATAGTACTAGAACTAGAATAAAAGTTAAAATCTAAATACAAAGTTTTAGCCACAGATTATAATAATTAAATGGATTTTTGAAATCTGTACGAATCATTATAATCTGTGGCTTTCTTTTAATCAAAGCTTTGCAGACTTTGCGGTTAAACCACAATGTTTTTTGGCCACAGATTATACGGATTAAAAGGATTTTTAAATCTGTGCGAATCCACAATTCATAAACTACTTCTTAAAGCAAAGCTTTGCGGACTTTGCGTAAAACTTTGTGTTCTTTGCGGTAAAATCTCAATAAAACAATCTAATTTGAATATCTATTAATTAAAGCATAAGACTTTTAGGATCTTGGTACGCATTCCAAAATCTTAAAAGTTCAATATCATTATTATCTAAAACTTTATAAAACAGAACTATCTGTTTTGTTACTGGAACTTGAAATATATTTTTATAATTTGTTGGTTTAAAAACTAAATTCTCTTTGATTAATAACTCAATTAAATCGTTTGTTTTATCTATAAAACTATACACGTTTGTCAATGTCCATTCTCTTTCCAAATATTCAATATTTCCCCAATAATCAAGCTTGGCACTTTCTGTCCAAATTATTTGTATCATGGATTATCTGTTGAATAAATGAGGAAAGCGTTTTTTAGTTTCTTCCATAACATCTTCATGAGAATGTACTTTGTTATTAGCAACATCCTCTAAAGCTTGATCTATCGCAACTTTTTGTTTATTGCTTAACAAACACTCGTCATCTTCATCCTCTAAAGGTATAACCACAAAAGATCTACCTTTACTTCTATGTATTACTAGTTTTTCAGTTTCAGCAATATCAAGATATTTTTTAATGTTCCCTCTAAATTCTGTTACGCTAACTGTTTTCATGATTAGTATTTTTACAAATGTACGTAAAAATGTACAGAGCTCTTTATCGTTCATTTTTAAAATCGACGCCATTTTGTTTACTTTTGTAGCACTATGAGTGAAATTCTTAAAATAGCACATCGTGGCGCAAGAGGTTACGAACCCGAAAACACCTTAAAGGCATTCCAGAAAGCATTAGACTTAAATGCTCACGGAATAGAACTAGACGTTCACCTGAGCGCCGATGGCCATATTATTGTAATTCATGACGAAACAATTGACAGAACTACCAACGGAAAAGGCTTTGTAAATAACTTATCTTTGCAGGAATTAAAAGCGTTTCGCACAGAAAAGGAGCAGCAAATTCCAACATTACCAGAAATTTTTGATTTAGTAAACCAACAATGTTTTATTAATATAGAATTAAAAGGTCAAGGAACTGTCAATGCGGTAGCTGCATTAATCGAATTATACGTTTCGGAAAAAAACTGGAATTACAATTCTTTTATTGTTTCAAGTTTCGAATGGGATTTTTTACAAGAAATAGTTTTACTAAATCCGAAAATACCCGTTGGCGTTTTAACCGAAACCGATATTGACTCGGCTATTACTTTTGCAGAAGCGATAAAAGCAAAAGCAATTAATCCCGATTTTAATTTGTTAAGCAAAGAGAACGCAATACAAATACAAGAAAAAGGATTTGAGATTTTTCCTTGGACAGTCAATGAGGCAGCAGACATTGCAAAAATAAAAACATACAACGTAAACGGAATCATTAGTGATTTCCCAGATAGAATATAAAAACCAACTTCCCAATTAATCTTTGTAAAAGTTCAAAACTTTGACAAAGATACTTAGAGGTTAAAACAAAAATATGACTCAAAATTTTGATATAATAATAGTAGGTGGCGGAGCAGCAGGATTTTTTACAGCAATTAATATTGTAGAGAAAAACTCAAAATTAAAAGTCGCTATTTTAGAACGTGGTTCCGAAGTACTAACAAAAGTTCGCGTTTCTGGTGGTGGTCGTTGTAATGTAACTCATGCTTGTTTTGAGCCTAATGAATTGGTTAAGTTTTATCCGCGTGGCGAAAAAGAACTACGAGGACCATTCCATCAGTTTTGTTCCGGAGATACCATAGAATGGTTTGAGAAACATGGTGTAGAACTAAAGATTGAAGATGATGGGAGAATGTTCCCTGTTTCAAATTCTTCACAAACTATCATTGATTGCTTTTTAAAAGCAACCGCAAAATTAGGTATTACAGTACTTACGGGTCAAAGTGTACAATCTATTTTTAAAAAAGAAAACTTCTGGAAAGTTGAAACACAAAACCAGAATTATATAGCTGAAAAATTGATTTTAGCTACAGGAAGTAATCCTAAAATATGGGAAATGTTACAAACTTTTGGGCATGCCGTAGTAAGCCCAGTCCCTTCCCTATTTACCTTTAATATAAAAGACCCAAGAATAAAAGAGTTACCTGGTGTTGCTGCACAAACGACAGTAAAGGTAAAAGACACCAAACTAGAATCAACAGGTCCATTATTAATTACCCATTGGGGAATGAGTGGTCCGGCAATCTTAAAGCTTTCGGCTTGGGGAGCACGTATTTTGCATGATAAAAATTATCAGTTTACGATTTTTGTAAATTGGTTAAATGACATTGATACCGAAGATGCCGAAAAGATATTAAAAGATCTAAAACAGGAACACGCCAAAAAAGCAGTTTCCAAAAAGTCCCCTTTCGATTTCCCAAATCGATTATGGGAAAGTTTAGTTCTCGCTTCTAATATAGAAATAGAAACTAAATGGGCAGATTTATCTAAAATTCAACTTCAGAATTTAGCTAATCAGTTAACAAATGGAACTTTCCCGGTAAACGGAAAAAGTACCTTTAAAGAAGAATTTGTAACCGCAGGCGGAATTGATTTAAAAGAAATCAACTTTAAAACGATGGAAAGCAAGCTTCATGAAAACTTATACTTCGCTGGAGAAATTGTAAACATCGATGCAATTACTGGTGGATTTAATTTCCAGAATGCATGGACAAGTGGTTTTATTGTAGCAAATAGTATCTAAAAGACTTAACTATGAATTCAATTTCATTAGAAAAACAAATACAAGCAATCGCTTCATTTACCGAAGACGAAATTAAAAAGATTGTTTCTTGTTTTGAATATGATAAAATTGAAGCCAAAGAATATTTAGCTACTATTGGGAAAACCAGCAATAAAATTTATTTCATTATTAAAGGGCTCGCCAGAGTTTATTATTTAAAAAACGGAAAAGAAATTACAACTTACTTAAGCTGTGATGATGGCTTTATTGCCTCCTACTCCAGTTTTATAAACCAAACTCATTCTTTCGAAAACATACAATGTATTGAGGAATGCGAAGTTCTTTCGATAAGCTATCAAAGAATGCAACAATTATATAATGAAATTCCTAATTGGGAACGTGTTGGAAGAATTCTGGCCGAACAAAACTACCTATGCATGGCAGATCGATTATTGAAACTACAAATGATTCCTGCCAAAGAAAAATACCTTACTTTTTTACAAACCGCACCATCAAAGATTATCAAGCGTACACCACTTATATACATTGCATCTTTTTTGGGTATTACACCCGAATCTTTAAGTCGCATTAGACAAAGCATTTCTTAACATTTATCAAATAGGTTAGTATTTTCGTTTTTCATCTTTGTCAATAATAAAATTTGATAAAATGAAAAACGTAGCCAAAAATGTGTACCAAATACCGGTATTACCCAGAAACAGTATTAATTGTTATTTAATTGAAGATGTACTTATTGATGCAGGAATAAGAAGCTCGGCATCCAAAATTTTAAATGCTATAAAAAATAAAAAAGTAAATACCCACGTACTCACCCATGCGCATGCCGACCATCAGGGAAGCAGTAAAATCATTTGTGATACTTTAAAAATCCCATTATGGTGTAGTGAACCCGAAAAACAAGCGGCCGAAAGCGGAAATGTAACTATTGAATACCCAAATCCAAATAATATAATTTCTAATTTTCAGGCAAAAGTCTGGGCTGGAAAAGGTTGTCAAGTATCCAAAATTATTAAAGAAGGAGATATCGTAGGCGGATTTACTGTAATTGAAACTCCTGGGCATTCCAGCGGGCATTTATCTTTTTTTAGAGAACACGATGGTGTTCTTATAGTTGGTGATGTAATGACTAACATGAATTTATTAACCACTGTTCCTGGATTACATGAACCTCCAAACTTGTTTACAACCAATCAACAAAAAAATAGGGAATCCATAAAAAAACTAGCCAAGTTAAACCCAAAAATATTATGTTTTGGTCATGGCCCTGTTCTAATAAATAACGGTGAATTAGCTCGATTCGTGAATAAAATTTCTGCAATTTAGTATTCAGTACCAGTCGCAGTTTTCAACTCTAAGAACTACGACTGGTAATAACATTGAGACTGATAATTTAAAAACTGAATTAACAAGACTTTAGAAATTCCATAAGTTTTATTTAAGATAACTCTAATAATTTCACTTACAACTTAATACTTATAGATGAAAGCAAAATTACTTACTACAATTTCTTTATTTACCTACCAACTTGGTGTTTCACAAACAGAAAAACTCTTAAAAGGAAAAGTTACATCAGAAACTATCCTCTTGAAAAATGTAGAAGTAATCAATAAAACGTCTAAAACTAGTACTACTACAAATGAACAAGGAGAATTCTTGATTTTAGTAAATGTAAAAGACAGTTTAATATTTTTCTCCAATGATTATCTTTTTAAAAGACTAAAAATAACTCAGGAAAATATTGAAATGAATAATCTTACTGTAAAGATGCTTCCAAAACCAGAAGAATTAAAAGAAGTGCTCATTTTATCTAAAAACCCAAAATCGGTATTCATAACCAAAGAAGAAATCAAAGAAATTAAATTAAACAAATCCAGAGCCAAACTAGGGATGAAAATTGATGGTTATAAAGATGGAACAGCTCCGATTGATCTCGGAACTGATTTTGTTCGACTTGGTAAACAAATCTATAACATATTTAAAAAAGAAAAAGAAAGAAAAATCGAAACACCAGAAATAGATTTTATTCAACTTGTAAAGACAACATTGAATCCAGATTTTTTCACAAAGGATTTAAAATTAAACCCCGAAGAAAAAGAATTATTTCTAACTTTTTGTGATGCTGACCCAAGATCTAAGAACCTTTTAGAACACAATAACATATTAACCACAATGGATTTTTTGTATGCAAAGAATGAAAGCTTTAAAAAAATGAAAGCTGAATCTAAAAACTAAGTCTCCGAAACTAGAAAAACTATTTATTCAACCACCAGATACTAGCATTCAGAACCGTGGCGTAACTTACCCAAAGCAAGTAAGGAACTAATAAATAACCTGCGATTTTATTGATTTTTATAAATTTTAAAAGTGTTTCATAAATCATCAGCCAAAGAACAAAAACTTCAAGAAGCGCTAATAACGGATTCATTAATCCGAAGAATAAATAAGACCACAAAGCATTTAGAGCCAATTGAATTGCAAAGAAAACCAATGCATTTTTAACTGCTTCTTTTTCATATTCTATTCGGTCCCAAACCAATCCAGCTGCAACCCCCATCAAAAGATAAAGCAAACTCCAAGCTGGTGCAAAAACCCAATTAGGCGGATTAAAGCTTGGCTTGATTAAAGTCGGATACCAAGTATCAACACTAGTTCTGGTAACAATTCCCGAAAAATATCCAATAGCAAGACAAGTAACAACAACAGCTAAAATTCGAGTGATTTTATTCATTTTATATTCTTTTTTTGAGTTAATAAAGGTAAACATTTTTATAGGCTATCAAAAAGTGCAAAAGGTATAATTCAAAAAAAGTATCTTTGCGTAAATTTTATATTTTTATGTTTACAGCAAACGATTTTATTCCAAAAAAATATACTTCGACTATAGATCAAGGCAATTTTGAGTGGAGCGCCCCAAGTAACATTGCTTTGGTAAAATATTGGGGAAAAAAAGACAATCAAATTCCAGCTAATCCTTCAGTAAGTTTTACTTTAAACAATTGTAAAACAATTACTAAACTAGCTTTCGCTAAAAAAGACATTTCAACTGATAATTTCTCATTCGATTTACTTTTTGAGGGAAAACCAAAAGAAGATTTCAAACCGAAAATACAGAAATTTTTGGAACGCGTTTTCGTTTATCTCCCTTTCCTAAAAGAGTATCATTTTACAATTGACACTCAAAATACTTTTCCACATAGTTCAGGAATAGCCTCATCGGCATCTGGAATGGCAGCTTTGGCAATGAATTTTATGAGTTTAGAAAAAACTTTAAACCCAGAAATGACCGATGATTATTTCTTTCAGAAAGCTTCTTTCCTAGCTCGTTTAGGTTCAGGGAGTGCATGCCGAAGTGTAAAAGGAAGCGTAGTTGTTTGGGGAAATCAAGCAAATATAAAAGGAAGCTCAGATTTATTTGGAGTAGAATTTCCAAATACAATTCATGAAAACTTTAAAAATTACCAAGACACTATTTTATTAGTTGATAAAGGCGAAAAACAAGTTTCGAGTACTGTAGGTCATGATTTAATGCACAACCATCCTTATGCCGAAAGACGTTTTGCACAAGCGCATGAAAACTTAGATAAACTAATTTCTATTTTTGAAAGTGGAGATTTGGACGAATTCATTAAAGTCGTTGAGAGCGAAGCATTGACATTACATGCTATGATGATGACATCAATGCCGTATTTTATCTTAATGAAACCAAATACACTTCAGATTATTAATGCTATTTGGAAATTTAGAACAGAAACAAAAATCCCTGTTTGTTTTACACTAGATGCAGGAGCAAATGTTCATATTTTGTATCCCGAAAACGTTAAAGAAGAAATCTTACAATTTATTCAGGACGATTTAGTTGTATTTTGTCAGAATGGTCAGTACCTTTGCGACGAAATTGGAAGCGGAAGCTTATTAATTGATAATTAAAAATTATCAATTGATAATTACATAGTTTATGGAAAAGAAAAACATTATAAAGGAAAAAACTTTTGCTTTTGCAATTGAAATAGTTGGTCTTTATAAAGTTTTAGCTGAGAAAAAAGAATTCGTTTTATCTAGGCAAATGCTACGTTCAGGAACCTCAATAGGGGCTAATGTAAGAGAAGCAGAACACGCACAAAGTAAAGCAGATTTTATTCATAAGTTATCTATTTCATTAAAAGAAGCAAACGAAACAGAATATTGGTTAGATTTGTTACACGAAACTAAATATCTTTCAGATATTGAATTTCAAAACATTAAACCAAAAATAATAGAACTCTTACGCTTGCTAACAAGCATCGTAAAAACCACAAAAAATGCATAATTATCAATTGTTAATTATCAATTTTCAACTATGAAAGGACCATTATTTTACTCGAAAATATTACTTTTTGGAGAATACGGAATTATTCGTGACTCTAAAGGTTTGTCTATTCCTTATAATTTTTACAATGGCGCACTGAAGAGAACCGAAAACCCTTCAGCAGAAGCCATTTCTTCAAATGCAAGTCTAAGCAGATTTACATCATACCTTGAAACATTACAAGCAGAGCAACCAGAATTGGTTACTTTTGATTTGGTTACTTTAAAGAATGATGTTGAAACAGGAATGTATTTTGACTCAAGTATCCCACAAGGATATGGAGTTGGAAGTAGCGGTGCACTTGTAGCTGCCATTTATGATAAATATGCTCAAAATAAAATCACGGTTCTAGAAAATTTAACTCGTGAGAAATTATTACAGTTAAAAATTATTTTTTCTCAAATGGAAAGTTTTTTCCACGGAAAAAGTTCTGGTTTAGATCCATTAAATAGTTACTTGAGCATCCCGATTTTAATAAACTCTAAAGATAATATTGAGGCAACTGGAATTCCTAATCAAAGTTTTGACGGAAAAGGAGCTGTGTTTTTATTAGACTCAGGAATTGTTGGTGAAACTGCTCCAATGGTAAATATTTTTATGGAAAACCTAAAAGACAAAGGGTTCCGAACTATGCTAAAAAACCAGTTTGTAAAATATACTGATGCTTGTGTAGAGAATTTTTTACATGGCGATATGAAGTCTTTATTTAGTAATACCAAAAAATTATCAAAAGTAGTTTTGAATAATTTCAAACCTATGATTCCAGAACAGTTTCATGGTATTTGGCAAAATGGTATTGACACAAACGATTATTACCTAAAATTATGTGGTTCTGGCGGTGGAGGTTATATTCTTGGTTTTACTCAAGATTTAGAACGCGCTAAGCAATCATTAAAAGACTACAAACTAGAAGTAGTTTACCAATTTTAAATACAGAATACAAATTCTAAGATTTTAGAATATTAAATAGTTACAATTTTTAGAGTCGATATATATTCGACTCTAAAAATTAAATGCCACTAACGTGCCTTTTTTTCCTAAAAAATTATCACAATCTAGCAAGTTATTTAATATGAAAAGTATTTTAAGCATCCTCAAGTCAACTTTTGTAGGCGGAATTCTTTTTCTGATTCCATTAGCCATAATCCTGGTCCTTTTTGAAAAAGGCTATCACATTTTACAAAAGATTACCATTCCGTTAGTTAGTAATTTACCCAAAGTAAGAGTATTAGGAATGGCGCTAGAAGAATTAATAGGCCTACTAATTATTATATTAATTTGTTTTTTGGCAGGATTATTAGCTCGAACCAAACAAGCAAAAATCTTAATTATTAAATTAGAAACTAGCATTTTAAGTCTTATCCCTGGATATTCGTTTATGAAGAACATGAATGAAAACATCATAGGGCTTGAAAATTCTAAAGACTTAAAAGTTGTTTTGGCTCGTGTAGATGATGGATGGCAATTTGCTTTTTTAATAGAACAAATCGACGAAGAACATTGCACGGTTTTTATCCCGAATGCCCCAAGTCCGTGGAGTGGTTCTATCTATTTTATGGAAAAAGAAAGAATAAAAGAAACCACAATATCACAAAAAGAGGCTTTAGTATGCATAAGAAAATTGGGATATGGCTCTTCAAAATTATTAAAAGATGTACTTTAGTAATTTTAAAACCAATATATAATCTGTATCCTACAAAGAACACTAACCTCTAACAAAAGAAATGTTAAGCCGACAGAATAAAATCTTAGCGATGAAAATAATAAGTTTGTTCTCTGTAATAAGAGGCTACAACATTCCTATTATCGTTTTAGCACAATACTTATCGGCAATATTTATTTTGGCTCCCGAAAAAAGGGCGCTTGACATACTACTTGACTTCAATTTATTTTTAATTGTTTTTGCTTCGGCAATTACTATTGCTGCAGGTTATATTATTAATAATTTTTATGACAGTCAGAAAGATTTAATAAATCGTCCCAACAAATCAATGTTGGATCGATTAGTAAGTCAGAAAACAAAACTGAGCGTATATTTCACCCTAAACTTCATTGGCTCATTAATGGCGCTGATTGTGTCCTGGAGGGCATTTTTATTCTTTTCGGCGTATATATTTTTAATCTGGTTTTATTCTCATAAAATAAAAAAGTATCCATTAATCGGTAACTTAACGGCTGCCTTACTTGCTGTTTTACCATTCTTTGCCATATTAGTATATTTTTACAATCAAATTTCTTTTGATGATTTAGAAAACCAAAGAGGGCATTTTGCAGTAATTTCTGCTCATGCTGTTTTTCTATTCTTATTATTGCTTATTCGTGAGATGATAAAAGACTTAGAAAACCTAAAAGGAGACTTGGTTAATAATTACAAAACCATCCCAATTCTTTATGGTGAGAGAACTTCAAAAAAGATAATTACCTTTTTAACTTTTCTTACTATTGTTCCCGTTTACATTCTAATCGAAATATATGATGTAGGTTATATGGACATTTATTTCTACATCTGCTTTATTGTTTTAATATTTTTCTTACTTTACCTTTGGAAATCAAATTCTAAGACACAATTTTTACTTCTGCACAATGTTTTAAAATTTCTTATCGTTTCGGGAGTGTTTTGTATTGTACTTATTAATCCAAGTGTTTTGTGGCATGGAAAAACTTTACTTTTAAAAATATAATTGATTTAAAATTTTCAGCATTTTTAGATTATTTTCAATTAAAAGGCTGGTAATAGTATTAAAAGCTAGTAATCTAACAACAATCAAGTTACTGCTATTAACCAATAATAAACTATCTTTGCACAAATTACAGGATTTATGAATAATAAGGAAGGCAATAATAAAGGAAAAGGACCAAGAGCAAATAGCTCAAGACCTAACTCAAATAAGCCAAAACCTGCCATGCAAAAGCGTGCACAAGGGCCAAAAAAAGCGAAACCGATTACTAAAGTAGAGGAAGAAGCTGCTGCAAAAGCTGCCAAAAAACCGAATCAAGCACCTAAAAGACAAAAGGCTGCTGATGAGATTCGTTTAAACAAATATATTGCTAATTCTGGCGCTTGTTCTCGTCGTGATGCAGATATCTACATCCAATCTGGGAATGTAAAAGTAAACGGAGTACCTGTTACAGAAATGGGATACTTAGTAAAACCAGGAGATACAGTAAATTTTGACGGAGCAACTTTAACTCCAGAAAAGAAAGAATACATCTTATTAAACAAACCAAAAAACTTTACGACTGCTTTTGACGAAGGTCAGGAATACCGTAACGTATTAGAATTGGTTCGTGGTTCGACTAATGCAAAGATTGCTGCAGTTGGTAGAATGGATAAAAACACTACAGGTTTATTATTGTTTACAAATGATACTGATATGCTTCGTAAATTTACTTTACCAAGCCAGAAATCATCTAAAATATACCAGGTTTCATTAGATAAAAACTTGAAATTTGAAGATTTAGAAAAAATAAACAAAGGATTAGTTCTTGATGGACACCGTGTTTTTGTTGAAGACATTAGCTATATCGACAATGAGCCAAAAAGCGAAATTGGGTTAAAGTTACGTTCATCAAATGTAAAAGTAGTTCGTGCTATCTTCGAACACTTTGAATATGATGTTTTACGTATTGACCGTGTATCTTTTGCTGGTTTAACCAAAAAGAATTTACCAAGAGGTAACTGGCGTTTTTTAACAGAACAAGAAGTTATCAATTTGAAGAACGTATAAATCTTCAAATTATATATAAACGAGAGAATCCTATTTTACAAAATGTAAAATGGGATTTTTTTTTAACTTAAAAACAAAAGACGGTTTTTAAGAATTACTATTTGAAAAAATGTGATTGAAAATTGAGTTTGAAAATCTGGTTTTCCTTTTTTCTTCAACAACTTCGTAAGATGAAAAACCTAAGATAATTTTTATTCCGAGAGGAATACTATTTAAAACACCTCTTTTTTGCTCTTCTAGCAATAATTGGAGGTCTTCTTGCACTTGCTTTTTATAGCTAAAATAAGAAAGAACTAATAATGCTGAAAAATTTAATACTTCGCGAGCAGTTTCGCTTTTAATACCTACTTCGTTAGAGACCATTTCGGTAATTCGCCCCTTTTTGTTATCAAAAATTCGTTTTAATAACTTATTGCCTTCGTCTTTATAACATTCATCGACTGATAATAGTCTTCCAGATTCAAAATCTATTTCTTTATAAAAGTCTGTATTCCCAACAATCTCTACCAACTCATTATACAAACTGACTTCGTGTATTTTATTATAAACTCCTATTAAGATAGTTCCGATAGAAGCATCAATAGCTTTAATTAATAAGGCGTCATTTTCAAAATAAAATTTATTCAGTTTTGAAACAACATTTGAAGAAATAAAACGTCTAAGTTCAATTTGTAAATTTGGATTCATTAATCTGGATTTTTTAATTAAAAATAATTTATATCAATTATAAATAATCGACAAAGTGTGGCATTTTATCGTTTATGTGATAAATGTATGTAAAATAATAACATATCCAAAAAAAACGTTAAAAATTTTTCTTCTCAATTTCTCATTAATTCCATCCCTTTTCTTAAAACCCAATAAAATCGCTAATACTCTAAATATCAATACAAACTAAAACTTGAAAAAAAATTAAGAAATTACATAATAATATAGCGAATCAACAGTTATTTTTTCCTTTTTTCAGAAACAAACCAGCGTTAACGAATCCTGTAATTAATTATAACAAAACTGGCTGAAGTCTAAATTTAGACGAAAAATACTACTCCGTTTTCCCAGATTCATCAATGCATTTATATCTTATTCTGGAGATCAGTTTAAGAAAAATCTATTTCTTTAATTAAATTCTAAATGTCATAATGTTCCAAAAATAGTAAGCATTTAAAAAATCAGAATTTAAAACAAATCTAAAAAAGCCAAAACACTCAATTAGAAGAAACTAACCAAAATTAAGTTTTACAGGATTTAAGTTTTCCAAAACAAAACAAGAAGAAGATTTTTTTTCAGCATTAAGGATAAGCTTACTAAATCTGAGATTTTATCTAAAATAGCCCTAGGCTGTAAATAACTTACCAAAATAATAGAAATAAAAACCTGTTTTTAGCATATTTAAATAGTTTTATGCAAAATTAAATTTTAATTTTAACCCTTTAAAATAGGTTTCACTTTACACCACACTATGGCAATTAACTTACAGAAAGGGCAAAAAATAAATATTGGCTTATTAAATATAACAATTGGTTTAGGTTGGGATCCAAATGAAGGCACAGGAAGCAATTTTGATCTAGACGCTTCAGCAATTATGATTAATTCTGAAAGAAAACTTTTAGATGAAGATTATTTTGTTTTCTACAACAATCTCAAATCTCCCGACGGATCTCTAGAACATTCAGGAGATGATCCCGACGGAAAAAGTAGTGATGGCGATGATGATGAAGCTATAAAAATTGACTTGACAAAAGTCGACCCAAGGGTAAAAGAAATTTTATTTGTGGTTACAATTGAGGATTACGAAAGAAGAAAACAAAACTTTGGTCAAGTTAGAAACTCATACATAAGAATCGTTGACAATTCGACTCGTGAAGAAATTGCAAAATATGAGTTAGACGAAGACTTTTCGATAGAAACAGGAATAGAATTTGGAAGGCTTTATAAAAGAAATGAACAATGGAGGTTTGAAGCTTCGGGAATAGGATACAGAGCCGATTTAGGTTACTTTTTAGAAAAATATTATTCTGGCGAAATCATTAAATAATTTCTAATACCTAGTCCAGAGCCATTCGTTTCATTAATAATTACAGAAAACAAACTGTTTTACAATTCAAAGAAACTCGATTGAAGTTGTTTGAAACATTAAAATAAATTTGTTTTAATTAAAATCACAAGCTTGAAAATAAATTACGAAAATCACAGTCACCTTTCTTTTGATTTATGGCTAACCCTAATAAAATCAAATCCCGAATTTAAAAGCAAAAGAAATTTATTATTCAAAGATTTTTTCGATGTAGATGCTACAATCGAAAAGGTTAATGATGTTGTGCGCTATTATGATGTTTTATGCAATAATATAAACGAAAGAACTGGGTTAAATATTGACACTTACGAAATATATTACCTAATTCTTAGTGCACTAAATGTCAATATAAATGATATCGACACCACTAAATTAAAATCATTTTATAACGAGACAGAGTTATTATTTTTAAAATACAAACCTGAACTTCTTTATGCTAATATCCCGCAACTTTTTAAAGAGATTACCCAACAAGATAAAACCATTAACTTATTAAGTAATACAGCATTCATTAAAGGAAACACATTAAGAAAGATACTTTCTCATTATGAATTAGAATCTTACTTTCAATTTCAGATTTACTCAGATGAAGTGGGACTTTCAAAACCTAATAACGAAATATTTCAATTGGTATTTAACCAAGCAAATGAAATTAAACCGATAACCAAAAAAGAAATACTGCATATAGGAGACAATATTATCGCCGATTACAACGGAGCTATTAATTTTGGATTTGATGCACATCTATTAAAATTATAAAAGTGAATAGAAACTATAGTTTACATAAAATTCTTGAGAAAGATAATTGTCCGTTTCAGGAAAAAGAATACAGCCGATTTAAGTTTGGGGATAAATTTTATGCAGAGAAATTTGCAAAAGAATTGTTTGATGGCTTTGTAGATCAATATCATGATTTAATTTTATCAAATCAGGAAATTGTCATTCTGCCAAGTCCATTTTTATCGATTCCTACTGCTTCAAACTTTTTATGTTATTATTTTAAGAAACAACTGAACAGTTTCCTATTTAAAAACAACAAAAAAGCATCTATTGAATCTAAAATATTCAGAAATCAAACCTATGTTACCGATTATGGAAATTTAGATTTTGAAGAAAGAGTAAAATTAATATCGAATGATACTTATTATATCGACAGAAACTTTATTGATGGAAAACTTTGTATTTTCGTAGATGACATTAAGATAACTGGAAGTCATGAACATACGGTAAATAAAATACTAAATCAATATAATGTAAATGGAGATTTTATATTTGTGTATTTTGCTGAATTAATAAACAAAGAGATACATCCGAACATAGAGAACCATTATAATTATTATTCGGTTAAGAATGTCGAGGATATCGCGAATATTATAAACAGCGATCATTTTCAGTACAACACTCGTATAGTGAAGTTTATATTAAGTCTCAGCGAAGATGAGTTTGCCTATTTAGTAAATAATATATCTACAGAAAAAAGCAACGATTTATTTCATCTTGCGATAAGTAATAATTATCATCAGATTATAGAATACAAGAACAATATTAACGTAATAAAAATAGATTAAACTATGGCTATCAATTTACAAAAAGGGCAAAGAGAAAACATAAATGCCCCAAAATTCACAATTGGTTTAGGATGGGATACAAACAACAGTTCAACTGGATCTGGATTTGATCTTGATGCTTCTGTGTTTATATTGGGTGAGAACAAAAAAATAATTTCTGACTCACATTTTATCTTTTATAACAATTTAAAATCACCAGACGAGGCTGTAATACATACAGGAGATAACTTAACTGGAGATGGAGATGGAGATGATGAGCAAATAAAAATAGACTTAACTAAAATTGATGCTTCGGTAAAAGAAGTTTGCATTGTAGTTACGATTCACGATGCTATAACAAGAAAACAAAATTTTGGACAAGTTCGTAATTCTTTCATCCGAATTGTAGATGATAGCAATAATACCGAAATGCTGAAATACGAATTAGAAGAAGATTTCTCTATAGAAACAGCTGTTGAATTTGGAAGAATATACAATAAAGACGGACAATGGAAATTTGAAGCTATTGGCGCAGGAATGAAAGGCGGATTAGAAGATTACTTAAATAAATATAACTAAGATTATGGCAATTAATTTAGAAAAAGGACAACGTATCAATCTTGAAAAAAGTAACGGTACAAAATTACAAAACATTTGTGTAGGAGTAAATTGGGGTGCAATCGAAAAAAAGGGACTTTTCGGAACAAAGAAAGAACCTGTTGATCTAGATGCAAGTTGCGCAGTTTACGATGACAAAAAAAATCATATTGACTCTGTTAATTTCAGAAAATTACAATCAAACGACCAAGCTATCAAACATAGTGGTGATGATTTAACTGGAGATATTAATGGTGATGACGGATTAGATAATGAAGTTATTACTCTGGATTTTTCTAGATTATCTCCTTCTGCAAATCACGTTGCTTTTTTTATCAATAGTTTTAGAGGTCAGGATTTTAAAGACATTCCTTTTGCATCTATTCGTATCTACGAAGGCACACCAACAAAAGTTAGTCAGGAATTTGCTCGTTACGACGTTGCAAACGATTCTTCTTTCGCTGGTAATGTATCGATGGTACTTGGTGTTTTTTACAAAAGAAACGATGAGTGGAAATTTAGTGCGATTGGAGCTCCAACAAAAGACAAAAAACTAGAAGAAACAATTCTTACTATTCAACAAAATCATTTATAAAATAAGATGATAGATAATCAATTAGTTACACAGGAAAATCTTGCGTTAATTGACAAAGATGGAAATGTAAACTTGGCTACAATTACCGAAGCTGAAGTAAATAGTTACAAATCGATTTCAAATCAGTTAAATGAAAACGACGCCAATTCTATCTTGAATTATGGTGCCGAAATTCAAAACTCTATCGCCAAACAAAGTGATACTTTCTTAACCAACGTTAGAACATATAACTCTGGTGAAGTAGGAACTTTGATAAACGATTTATTGACAGAATTAAATTATGTAGATATTGATCAATTAGATCAAGGTCCGTTTAAAAGATTTCTTTCAAAAATTCCAGTTCTTAATAAATTAGTTACTGATGTAAAAAAGTTATTTCAGCAATACGATAAAATTACTGTAAACATTGACAAAATCAGTAATAAAGTAAAAGCTGGAATGATCAATTCGGTAAAAGACAATAGTGCACTTCAAACTATGTTTGATGGTAATGTTGGACTTATCAAAGAAATGGAAAAACACGTTATTGCAGGACAAATTCGTTTTAAAGAACTAAACGAAGAACTTGCAGTAATGGAAGCTAATACAGCACAATATCAAGACTATCAGATTTCTGACAAAAGAAATTTCATCAATCGTCTGGATAAGCGTTTAGCCGACATGAAAATTGTTCGTTTTATTATGTTGCAATCTCTAGCGCAAATACGTGTGGTTCAAAACAACAACACCTCTATTGC
The DNA here is from genome assembly GCF_000813005.1 of Flavobacterium sp. KMS. Lineage (GTDB taxonomy): Bacteria > Bacteroidota > Bacteroidia > Flavobacteriales > Flavobacteriaceae > Flavobacterium. Next base: position 200,840 of record NZ_JSYP01000005.1, read on the forward strand.
CGAAAAAGCGCAATCTATCTTAACGACAACAATGCCAGTCTGGAAAAACCAGCTTACATTAGCCGTTGCTTTACAAAGACAAAAACAGAATATCGAGATTCAGCGTAAAGTATCTGAGACAACAAATACCATTTTACAAAAGAATGCCGAAATGCTAAAACAAAACAGCATAGAAGTTGCCAGAGAAAATGAAAATACAATTGTTTCTTTAGAGACATTGAAAATGACAACAAAATCTTTAATAGACACGTTGACAGAAGTAAAACAAATTCACGACCAAGGTACAGAAACCAGAAGACAACTTGACGCTGGTTTACAAAGTCTTGAAACTGAATTAAAAAAAGGTGTTATAAGCTAATTGAAAATAAGAAATCAATTAAATGCAAGAGGAAGAGGAACGGTTCGTTCAAATAATAAAAGATAGTAACAGAAGACTTGTGATTTTAGAATTGTTAGCCAATTTCTTTAATCACAAGGACCTTGTTAATACCTTGATCAAAACAAAAATAATCCACTCTCTTTTTCAAAACAACCGAACATTAGACATTAATAAATTAGAATTATTTCACATTCAGTTTACAAATAGTCTTATTGATTTGTTTCAAAAAATCAAGAAATCAAAAGAGCAACAGTATCTTTTAATTACTGATGAAATATATATTAATGATGACATTGTTTCTAAATTAAAAGTCGAAATCGGAGAAGCCAAATTTGCTAAGCAAACACAAGTGCATGCTCTAAATATGTCTAAAAAAATTGAACAGCTCTATCAATTATTTGCAACAGAAAAAGAAGATTTTTTTAACTGGAATGAGATTACGATTTTTTCAGATAGTGCTCAATCCGAATATTATCGAGAAATAAATACCGAACAATACGAGCAACTCACACAAGCCAGCAATAGTTTGTACGAAAACTCGTTTGTTAAGTTCGAAAGAAAACTTTTAGGAAGATTAAACATTCTTAAATTTAAAATTAAATTCATGTGCGGTCTGGTTTACAATAATGAAGTTGTCGAAGCTTATGAATTTAGAGATTCTAACGACAAATTTATTTTTATTGCAAAAGACAAATCGTTCTATTTTCTAGACCACGAAAGAGCAAAAGGAATTGATTTCTCAAAAAACAGCTCATCAAAAGAGCAAATCGTAATGGAGTTAACAGCTAAAAATGCTGATTTAAAATTAGAGCTTAGTACAATAAAAACAATACTACCAGATACAGTTCAAGAAGTATTAAAAGAGTATCTGGACAAAATTTCATCTGTAGATTTTCTTGATGAGTTACAAAATGTAGATGAACAGACCAATATTTTAAAAACAATGTTAAATATTAATATTAATTAAGAACATAGAATGGCAATTAATTTAGAAAAAGGACAAAGACAAAGCATCGACGCTCCAAAGTTTACAGTAGGATTAGGATGGGATAGTAATTCTAGCAGCACTGGAGAAAGTTTTGACTTAGATGCATCAATATTTTTAATTGGAGCAAATGGAAAAATTCCAAGCGACAATCATTTTGTTTATTACAATAACCTTAAATCACCAGATCAGGCAGTAATTCATACTGGAGACAATTTAACTGGTGCTGGCGACGGAGACGATGAAAAAATACAAGTAGATTTATCTAAAATAGCTCCTGAGGTTAACGAAATCTCATTTGTAGTTACAATACATCACGCAGATACAAGAAGACAAAATTTTGGACAAATACGTAATTCGTTTATCAGAATTTTAGATCAATCGAATGTAGAATTGGTTAAATACGAATTAGACGAAGATTTCTCTATAGAAACTGCCGTAGAATTTGGAAGAATTTACAAAAGAAACGAAGAGTGGAAATTTGAAGCCGTAGGAATCGGGATGAAAGGTGGTCTTCAGGATTATATAAACAAATACAATTAAAAGCACATGGCAATTAATTTAACCAAAGGACAAAAAATTGATTTAAGAAAATCAAGCGGAGAATCATTAACCAGCTTTTGTGTTGGTGTAAACTGGGGAGCAATAGAAACCAAAGGATTCTTAGGTTTATCAAAAAACGTAACAGATGTTGACCTTGATTTAAGCTGCATATTAATAGATGATCAAAATAAACTTTATGATCATTTATATTCTCCATTATACCGTCTTGAGGCTTTACAGCAATTTGGTTTATCCAAAGGTAAATTATTAAGCAACGATGGAGCATTAAAACATACTGGCGATGATCTTGCGGGTGATAAAGGTGGCGATGATGGTTTGGATAATGAAATCATAACCGTAGATTTGTCGAAAATTGACGCAAAAGTTACTCAGATATTTTTCTTTTTGAATAATGCCGGAAAAGAAGACTTTTCGCAAATACCGTATGCCAAAATAAGAATGTATGAGGGAACACCAACAAAAGTAATTTCGGAATTTGCGTCCTATAACGTTTCTGCAGATAGACAATACATAAACAAACGTTCTATCATCATGGGGAAATTATACAAACGCGATAACGAATGGAGATTTAGTGCCATTGGTGACCCAACCGAAGATAGTTTCTTAGGACAAACAGCCCAAAGAATACTTCAATCATATTTATAAATAAAGAAACAAATAAATCTAAATAAATAATAAATTTCAACTTAATAAACAATAATGAACGAACATCCCATTTTCTCAGAACATCCTGGATTAATAGCAATATTTGCAATCGCAGTAGTTATAATGCTATTACTAGATTTAGGTATTTTCAACAAAAAAAGTCATGTCGTAACCAATAAAGAAGCTATTTCATGGTCATTAGTATGGATCAGTTTAGCAATGGGTTTTAGTGGTTTAGTATACTATTATGCAGGTTCAGCTAAATTTTACGAGTTTCAATCGGCGTATTGGATCGAGAAAGCACTTTCTGTAGATAACCTATTTGTGTTTATCCTGGTATTCAAGTTTTTTGATGTACCAAATACCAACAAACACAAAGTCTTATTTTGGGGTATTATAGGAGCATTAGTCCTTAGAGCTATATTTATATTCTCTGGAGCTTTTTTAATCGAATTAACCTATTTAAACAAGCTTTTAAGCCTAGTTGGTGTCGAAGGATTTAAATACGATATTAACCTTATCATGACAGCCTTTGGATTATTCTTAGTTTATGCAGGAATAAAATCATGGTCATCAGGAAATGAGGACGAAGACGAAGATTACAACAATACAAGAGGAGCAAGATTAATTAGAAAATTCTTTAGCGTAAGCGATAAGTATGATGGAGATAAATTCTTTACATACGAAAACGGAAAAAAACTAGCAACACCACTTTTAGTAGTTGTAGCTGTAATAGAATTTACCGATTTACTTTTTGCAGTAGATTCAATTCCTGCGATTTTTGCAATCTCTAATGATCCGTTTATTCTTTATACATCAAACATTTTTGCAATATTAGGTTTAAGAGCATTATTCTTCTTACTTGATAATTTCATTCATTTGTTTAGCAAATTACAGTATGGTTTAGCGATAATCCTTGCTTTTATTGGAGTAAAAATGATTATTTCGCCATTCTACCACATCGAATCAATGTATTCGTTAATTGTTATTGCAGGTGTTTTAGTAATATCTGTAGTACTTTCGGTTATGTTTCCAGAACCAAAAGAAGCATAAAACCAATATATTTAAACAAAAAAAAAGACCTCAATTGAGGTCTTTTTTTATGCGTTATAGTTTCTCGATTAAACATTTATCCTTTATCAATCTTTTGCATAGAGAAATATAAAATAGAGTTGACCCCATATATGCGTTCAATTACAGAATAAATCTTATCACTTTTGCTGTTATGATATTTTCATACTCCTTACTAAATTTTAAAATCATGAGCGAAAATAGACTTTCAAAAGAAACAGAAATCAGACTAAGGGATTTTTTCAATGAAGTTATGGAACCCGAAGACATGGCAAAAACAATACGCCAAGTAAATCATCTGCTTGCTTTATGCTTAATGAGAGGATGCGAAACCGCAGCATCAGAAATAAAAAACATTGAAGATAATTTTTATTGGCTCAACAAATTAGCCGAAGCCTTAGATCCTTATTTAGATGTGGAGTGAAGAAAGGGTTGTTTTTTCGTCCAGTTTGTCATTTCGAAGAATGAGAAATCCTCGCTAGTAGCTCGATAATCTTAAATAATTTGTGTTAGCTTCTCATAAAACTCCCAGCTTACACATAAAATAACCGCAAACTTGTCTTTCTGAGGAACGAAGACACAAGCGATAGCGAACTGGCGAAGCAATCTCCGCCAGTAACTCGACAATCAAGAAAAGCTTTGTGTTAGTTTCTTACGGAGACCCTTCCTTCGTCAGGGTGACAAGATTGGGTAGAAACAAAAA
>NZ_JSYP01000006.1 GCF_000813005.1 Flavobacterium sp. KMS
GGAAAAGCAGACGTTGTAAAAAAATCTGTAGAAGGAGAAGTTACTAATAGAATCCCTGCGTCATTTTTGCAAGAGCATAACAATGTGGTTTTTGTTTTAGACAAAGAAGCATCATCAAAACTAACAAGAATCAACAGACCATGGTTAGTAGAGAAAATTGTTTGGACAGATAAACTAACTCGTAAAGCTGTTTTAGGATTAGCACTAGATTTAAAGAAACCAATCCTAATGCTTACCGATGCCGATTATATCGAAAACGGAATGAGCGATTTACTAGCCGATTCAGGACCAGCATACGATATCAATATTAAGATATTTAATAAGCTGCAAAATACCATTACAGGATGGCCGGGAGGTAAACCAAATGCAGATGATACCAAGCGACCAGAAAGAGCTGAACCTGCAAGAAAAAGAGTATTGATATTCAGCCCGCATCCAGATGATGACATCATTAGTATGGGAGGAACATTTATGCGTTTGCAAGAGCAAGGACATGAAGTACATGTTGCATACCAAACCTCAGGAAATATTGCAGTTGCAGATGATGAAGCTTTACGTTTTGCAAGATTCGTTACCGATTACAACGAGAAATTCGGAATCAAAAGCGCCGAAGCAGAAAATATCTATCAAAAAGCAGTAACCTTCTTAACCAATAAGAAGAATAGTGAAATTGATATTCCAGAAGTTCGTTACATAAAAGGATTAATTAGAAAAGGAGAAGCACGCTCAACAAGTCATTTTGTAGGTTTGCCAGACGAACAAATTCATTTTATGGAACTTCCATTTTATGAAACAGGAACAATCGAGAAAAAACCAATTGGAGAAGAAGATATTCAACTTACAATGGCTTTAATCGAAAAAATCAAACCACACCAAATCTATGCAGCAGGAGATTTAGCCGATCCACACGGAACACACAAAGTATGTCTGGATGCTATTTTTGAAGCAGTAAAACGATTAAAACCAAAATCGTTTATGGATGATTGTTGGTTATGGTTTCAAATCTATGCGGCAGGAGATTTAGCCGATCCACACGGAACACATAAAGTGTGTCTGGATGCTATTTTTGAAGCAGTAAAACGATTAAAACCAAAATCATTTATGGATGATTGCTGGTTATGGTTATACCGTGGTGCTTGGCAAGAATGGGGAATTGACGAAGTAGAAATGGCAGTACCAATGAGTCCAGATCAGGTATTAGCAAAAAGACATGGAATCTTTAAACACCAATCTCAAAAAGATGGAGTTGTGTTCCAAGGATCAGATGCACGTGAGTTCTGGCAAAGAGCCGAAGACAGAAATGCTGAAACTGCAGAATTATATAACCAATTAGGTCTATCACGTTACGCTGCAATGGAAGCTTTCGTGAGATGGCATTACTAAAAGGGTCAAAGGAACAAAGTTACAAAGGTTCTGAGTTACTAAGATTCTAAGTTTCTAAGTTTCTGAGTTTTTGTTGAAAAGGTTAAAAGAAAGGTTCAAGGTTTTTAAATCTGTGAAAATCTTTTTAATCAGTGGCAAAAATAAAAGGAAAATAATAATAGCTTTGCATTCAATAGAAGCGAGAAGAGAGAATAAGTCTATATTCTTTTTTCTTGCTTCTTTTTTATTAAAAAAAATGGAACCAGACAAAAAACTTCTCATAAAATTAGCCCATACCAAAATGCCTTTCGGGAAATACGAAGGACGATTCTTAATTGAACTTCCTGAATATTATGTTGTTTGGTATCATAATAAAGGATTTCCTAATGGCGAGCTAGGCCAACAATTGGCGCTTGTCTATGAGTTAAAACTTAACGGATTAGAAGAGCTGATTAGAAATATCAAAAAGCAATATCCAAAGCCTTTAAAATAATAAATCACTAAAAAAAGGTATGGGGAATAATTTTCGGCAATCAAATGCTGGCCAAAGTATGAGTATCGCAGCGTTAGTAGTAGGAATAGTGTCTATTGTAGTTGCTTTTATACCTTGTTTTTATATACTAGCTATAATTGGTGGGGTTTTAACAATGATTTTTGCAGCAATAGGAATGTCTCAGGCAAAAAGCGAAAATGCTTCAACTGCATTATCAAAAGCCGGCTTTATTATAGGAATCATAGCATTACTAATTGCGGTTTTCTTTACCTTAATTTATGGTTTTATTTTCGCATTATTCATGATGTGGGATTAGTAAAACTGCGATTTTGATATTTCACTTTAAGACTTTATAATATAATAAGTCTAAGTAGTCTAAGAAAGTCTAAAATTCTAAGTTAGTCTGATAATCATTTATTTGTTAATAACTTTGAATTATTCTCTCTTTTTAGTATAAGTGTTTTCTTATTTTTGCAGCAATTAACATAAAAAACGATATGGATAATAATTTACAATCATCAAATGCAGGTCAAGGAATGGGAACTGCCGCTTTAGTTTTAGGGATATTAACAATTCTAATAGCATTTATTCCTTGTGTAGGATTAATATCGGTATTTTTTGGAATACTTGCAGTGATTTTTGGGATAATTGGTTACATGAAAGCCAAAAAAGGAAATGCTTCTACCTCAATGCCAATAGCAGGAATAGTTTTAGGAGTTGTTGGGACTATCTTTGCACTTATGTGGGTACTACTTTTTGTAGGTTCAGTTTGGGCAGGATCATTATCTGATGAAAATGAAATAAGATCAACTATAGATTCTATACATACAGAGACATTAAAATTACAGGATTCTTTAAATAACAGCGTTGAAACAGTAACTGATTCAATTGAAGTTGAAGAACCAAAAGAATAATTTTTTGTGAAAACAAAACCTTCTTACGAAATTGATTCATATAAAAGGATAAACAAGATTTTTATTATAATAATCATGTTTATCTTTTTTTATTGTTATTTATCCTCTTTTTTAAATTTAGGAGTACGTTCCCTTTGCGAAGGAATGCCTTTAAGTTATTGTAAAAGCCGAGGATTAACAAGAGCGTTTTCTCAAATTCTAAATTTCAACTTAAAAGGAGCAATTGCTTATAATCCTTATAGTTTAAAAATTTTCTCATTCTTCCTTATTCAGTTAATAGCACGTTTTCTCATTAATAAGATACTTCAATTTTCTAATTTTAAAATAGTATTGATTTTTGATGTATTCTTCAGTATTGTGTTTTTTATTTTTTCATTCTATAATTTGATAATAATTTAGACATCTTAGACTTTCTTAGACTCCTTAGACTTGCTTAGATTTTTTAGTATTGTCGGATTATTGGGCTTCTTAGAGTTTTCAGACTTTCTAGGAATATCGGATTTTAAATTTTTACATTATATAGGTTATATACTACGCATCATATAGAGTATATGCTATGTAAATCACCAGAATAAAGAGTCATTACTTTTATATTCGACTTTGAAATTTAATAATATAATTTGGGAAATTTTTTTAGGATTACTATAATTCATCAGTCTAAAATTAGACAATCCAATTATCCAAGAAGTCTAAGGCAGTCTAAGCAGGTCTAAAATCTAAGAAAGTCTAAGGAGTCTAAATATCTAAGATGTCTAATAATCTAAGTTAGTCTAAAAATCTAAGTAATCTAATAATCTAAGCAAGTCTAAGTTGTCTGAAAATCCAGGATGTCTAAGCAAGTCTATGAATTCTAAGAAGTCTAGGATAAAATTCTAATAATCCAATTTTATTCACTATTTTTGCCACGTTTTTTACACAACTACAATACAAACAACAACAGAATGAATCAAACGAAATATATTTTTGTTACTGGCGGTGTGACTTCTTCATTAGGAAAAGGGATTATCGCAGCATCTTTAGCAAAATTGTTACAAGCAAGAGGTTATCGCACAACTATTCAAAAATTTGACCCGTATATAAATGTAGACCCGGGTACATTAAATCCGTACGAGCACGGAGAATGTTATGTGACTGATGATGGTGCCGAAACCGATTTGGATTTAGGTCACTACGAGCGTTTTCTTAACGTTCCTACATCACAGGCAAATAACGTAACTACTGGTAGAGTATATCTTTCGGTTATAGAAAAAGAGAGAAGAGGAGAATTTCTTGGTAAAACAGTACAAGTAGTACCACATATTACCAACGAAATTAAAGATAGAATGCAATTGTTAGGTAAATCTGGCGATTATGATATTGTTATTACCGAAATCGGTGGAACAGTAGGAGATATAGAGTCATTACCTTATATAGAGTCAGTTCGTCAGCTAGTATGGGAATTGGGAGAAAATAACGGAATTGTAATACACTTAACATTAGTGCCTTATTTGGCTGCTGCGGGAGAGTTAAAAACAAAACCAACACAACACTCTGTAAAAACGTTGATGGAAAGCGGTATAAAAGCTGATATCTTAGTTTGTAGAACAGAACACGAATTATCAGATGAATTACGTAACAAACTTGCTTTGTTCTGTAATGTTAAGAGAGAAGCTGTAATCCAGTCTATCGATGCATCTACAATATACGAAGTACCTAATTTAATGCTGGAAGAAGGCTTAGATGTAGTTGCTTTAAAGAAATTGGATTTACCTAAAAAAGCGGCTCCGGATTTAAAAAACTGGAATACTTTCTTAAAAAGATTAAAAAATCCAAAGCATACAATTAATATTGGTTTGATTGGTAAATATGTAGAAATGCAAGATTGCTACAAATCAATTTTAGAAGCATTTATACATGCAGGAGCTTCAAATGAAACAAAAGTAAATGTAGTTTCTATACATTCAGAGTTTATCGATGCTGATAATATAGAAGACAAATTGAAAGGTTTAGACGGAATTCTTGTGGCTCCAGGATTTGGAGAAAGAGGAATAGAAGGAAAAATCGAAGCAGTGCGTTATGCGCGTGAAAATAAAGTTCCATTTTTCGGAATTTGTCTAGGAATGCAAATGTCAGTAATCGAATATTCTCGTAATATTTTAGGTTATGCAGATGCAAACTCAACAGAGATGAATGAGAAAACAGCTCATCCAGTTGTGAATTTAATGGAAGAGCAAAAAACGATTACCGATAAAGGAGGAACAATGCGTCTTGGAGCATGGAAATGCGATATTACACCAGATTCATTGGCACACAAAATTTATGGTAAAACAACTATTTCTGAACGTCACCGTCACCGTTACGAGTACAACAGCCAGTATGTAGATGAGTTACAAAAAGCAGGATTAATAGCGTCAGGAGTAAACCCTGATACAGGATTGGTAGAAATTGTAGAATTAAAAGATCACCCATTTTTTATAGGTGTACAATACCATCCAGAATACAAAAGTACGGTAGCGAATCCGCACCCAATTTTTGTGAATTTTATAGCCGCTGCGGTAACGGCTCATAAAAAATAATACGTATTTGTATAAGTTTCTAAAAAACAGGAGAAACGCAAACATAAAACTTGAATAAAAATTACAATGGAAGAAAAAAAATTTGATCTCAATTCAATTATTGGTTTTATATTGATTTTTGGTATTTTGATTTGGATAATGTATCAAAATAAACCATCTGAAGCTACTATTGCTGCAGAAAAAGCCAAGAAAGAATTAGTTGCAAAACAAGAAGCTCAAGCTAAAGAAGCTACTACTGCTAAAACTGCAGTCTTGCCAGTTGCAGCAACTCCTGGAGATACAGTGCAATTAGCAAAATTGCAAAAAACATTAGGTGGATTTGCTTATTCAGCTACGCTTCCTTCTGCTAAAGATGCTTATACAACTATCGAAAATGAAAAGATTATACTGAAAATCGCTAATAAAGGTGGTTATATAGTAGAAGCTACATTAAAAGGATTCAAAAGATTCGAGAAAAATTCAGGACAATTAGTAGAGTTGATTAAAGACAACAATGCTCATTTAAATATTCAGTTGCAAACAACTGACAACAGAACTTTAAATTCAAAAGACTTATATTTTGAACCTACATTAACTAAAAATGGTGAGGATCAAATATTATCAATGCGTTTAAAAGCTGGTGCAAATGAATTTTTAGAGTACAAATATGTATTAAAACCAAATGAATATTTAGTTGGTTTTGATATTCGTTCTCAAGGATTGAACAAAGTTTTAAATTCGTCTAAACCATTAGATTTAGTTTGGGATTTAAAAACGAATAGAAATGAAAAAAGTGTTTCTATAGAAAAACGTTATGCTGAAATCTATTATGAATATGGAGATGAAAAATACAGCTATGTAAATCCTAATGGAGTAGGAAAAGAAGAAACACCTGAAAAAGTAAGTTATGTTGCTTTTAAACAACACTTTTTTACCACTATTTTAACTACAGATAAGCCATTCGAAAAATCAAGATTACAATCTGATGATTTAGTAAAAGATGAAAAAATTGATACTAATTACATAAAACAATTTAAAGCAACAGTTCCTTTAGCATTTTCTAATGGAGAAGTTGATTATAAAATGAGTTGGTATTTTGGACCGGCAGATTATAAAACTTTAAAATCATACGATAAAAATTTCGAAAAAATCATTCCATTAGGTTGGGGAATATTCGGATGGATTAATAAATTTATTTTTATTCCGTTATTCGGATTCTTGAGTTCTACAATTGGATTGTCATTAGGTATTGCTATTATTGTTTTTACAATTATAATAAAAATAGCAATGTCGCCTATTACTTATAAATCATTCTTGTCTCAGGCAAAAATGAAAGTGTTGCGACCAGAAATTACAGAGTTGGGTGAAAAGTTCAAGAAAGACCCAATGAAGAAACAGCAAGAAACAATGAAGCTGTATAATAAAGCAGGAGTAAACCCAATGGCGGGATGTATTCCAGCCTTGATACAACTACCGTTTATGTATGCTTCGTTCCAGTTCTTCCCATCTGCTTTTGAGTTAAGACAAAAAAGTTTCCTTTGGGCAGACGATTTATCTTCATTTGATGCTGTAGCAAAATTACCATTCCACATTCCTTTATATGGAGATCATATTAGTTTGTTCCCGATATTGGCAGCAATTGCGATTTTCTTTTACATGAAAATGACATCTGGTGACCAACAAATGGCAGCTCCACAACAAGAAGGTATGCCGGATATGGCTAAGATGATGAAAATCATGATTTATGTTTCTCCACTTATGATGTTGATATTCTTCAACTCTTACGGAGCAGGTTTGAGTTTATATAACTTTATCTCTAACTTAATTACAATCGGAATTATGTTTGTAATTAAAAACTACATTGTAGATAGTGATAAAATCCACGCTCAAATACAAGAAAACAAATTAAAAGAGCCTAAAAAACAAGGTAAGTTCCAAAGACGTTTACAAGAAGTTATGGAGCAACAAGAAGCTGCTAAAGCTGCCAAAGGCAAAAAATAATATACTTGTTAAAAATAAAAAAATCTCGATTTATCGGGATTTTTTTATACACGTATAATTTATAATACACTATTTCGTTAAGGTTTTAAATAGAAGATAAAATGATTTGTAAAAGAATAATACTCGGATTGCTTTTGTTGAATGCTTTTTTTATAAATGCTCAGGCAAACTTGAATAAGCTCGATGCGGATGGAAAAAAGGATGGACTTTGGAAAGGGATTTATGAAGAATCAAAAAGACCTCGTTACGAAGGAACTTTTAGTCACGGTAAGGAAACAGGTATCTTTAAGTTTTATGATGATACCAAAGCTGCTAGTGTAATTGCAACGAGAGATTTTAGTGCTAATGATGGGAGCGCTTATACTATTTTTTATGATCAGAGCAAGAATAAAGTTAGCGAAGGCAAAGTAGTTAATAAGCTTTTTGAAGGAGAGTGGAAATATTATCACCAAGCTTCTCCAACTGTTATGACAATCGAGAATTACAGAAAAGGGAAGTTAAACGGTTTGCGTTCGGTTTTTTATCCAAATGGAAAAATTGCTGAAGAAATGAATTATAAAGACGGTATAAAAGACGGTCCTTATAAAAGATATGCAGAAAATGGAACTGTCTTAGAACAGTTGTATTATAAAAACAACGAATATAACGGAGAAGCTATTTTTAATAATGCTGATGGAACTGTTGCTTCAAAAGGGATGTTTTTAAATGGTAAAAAATCAGGTAACTGGCAATTTTTCGAAAAAGGAAAACTAGTAAAAGAAATCAATATGAGCGATCCGAAAAATGCAAACAAAATGTCTGAGAAAGTCGAGAAGAAAAAAAAATAAAGCAATAGATAAATTTGTTAAATTTGAGTCTTAACTAATAGATTCATATGGATTTACAAGAACTTTTCGGAAGATTTGTATTATTGTTTTTTTCAATTCTGATTTTATACTTTTTTTCGAACAGAAAAGATAATGAAACAATTAATCCATTAATGGTTATTGTTGGGTTATGTACTTTTTCGTTGTGTTATTTGTTTACTAGAATCGAAATAGGAGTAGGGATTGGCTTTGGCTTATTTGCTATTTTTTCTATTCTAAGATTTAGAACCCAAACCTTTACTGTAAATGCTATAATCTTTCTGTTTGCAACGATTACACTTTCTATTTTGGATATTATGTATCCATTTGAAAAAATAGAAGTGTTGCTTTTCTTTCAGTTCATAATCATTGGTTTTTACATCTTAGCTTCCGTTTTAGTAAACAAAAAAGCATCGAGATATCTAAACACGGTTGATGTGAAAGTAAGCCTGGGAGATGACTTTTCTTTGAATAATCAGAATATACGACAATTAATTCAAACACAAATTAATATAGAAAATTTCGATTTCAAAATCATTACCATAAATACCGTAACAAAAGAAATCGACGTTACAGTTTTGTATTGATAGCTATTACTAAAAATATTTAAACCATTAGATATTAGAACCATTAAGAGATTAAGAAAAATTAAGTTTTCATAAATCTCTCGCATAGTTTACCCTTAATATTGTCTTTTCGACGAAGGAGAAATCTTCACGAGTAGCTCGACAATTTAAGAAAAAACTGTGAGTTAGTTTCTTGCGGAGATTTCTCCTTCGTCGAAAAGACAAGTTTGAGATTATTTTGTGTAAATCTAAAGGCCTTACACTCTTGCATTACGTCTTTGAGAAACTTTTAAAACTTGACTTAATTTCTCTTAATCTCTTAATGGTGAAAAAGGTAAAAAATGGTGAAAGCTAATCATTAAAAGGGCGGACTTGTTTTATATATAAATCCCTGCTTTGGTTTACAATCTTAAATTCCATGTCGATAGCGCTACTTGAATTTTTCCAATAACGGGACATTTTGCTTTCTATCTTTTTGCTAACTAAATAAAGGTTATTGATCTCCTTTTTCGTTAGCAAAGGTTTATTGTCATTTAAATTTGAATTAGAAGTAAAATCGACATCAAAATCGGGATCTTTAGCGTCTTCGAAAGTAAAATTATAAACTACAAATTGTTCACAAACTTCACCTTTTTCTGGCTTTACAACTGAGTTTTCTCCTTTTTGGATGTTTACAGTAATCCCAGGAAGGCTTTCTCTAAAGATATTCTTAGTAATAATAACGCCGTTTGCCAGTTCATCTGGGAACGAACGATGAACGAGAACTCCCATCGCAATATTTTGTTGGTCGATGCCAAAGAGTTCACGCTCCCAATACGAACTTTCATTCCATACGCTTGCCCAAACTTGTTTAATTGCTTTTTCGAATGTTTTAATAGTGTCTCCTAGAATTCCGGTTTTAGACTCATATAAGCCTGCACCATTAAATCCAGCTATATCTTCGGCATTAGTAGAAGAACGAAATCTGAAATTCTTAAAATCAGTTTGTTTTCCTAATTTTTCATTTAGTTTAGTAATCAATACATTGTCGATGGGTTCTTTTTTAATCGCAGTTCGAATCCTTTTCAATTGATTGTTTATCCATTGTGCGGAGTCCTTATGCGGATTATCTAAAAGCTCTTTTATTAGTGGTGAAATACTTTTATTCTGAATGTGTTTTGTGTAATAATAAAACGGAATCGCATTAGCATTCTCAGGTGTTTTAAAAGGGGTTTCTTTTGCAATAGCAATTAGATAAGCGAGATTTTGCGCTTTTGCACCAATATAATTTACACCATTTTTCGGAATAGTAGATAAGTCAATCAGTTCTGTAATCGAGTTATCTACGACTAGTTTTTTCTTTTTTGAGATTGATTTCTCGGCTATTTTCTTGGTTGTTTCACTAATGTAAAAGGTATCAATAGCAATTTTTAATTCTACTTTTTTACCAACCAAACTTGTGATTTTGTTGTCCTTTAAAACTTCGATATAAGCCATAATCGGAATCTTTCGGTTCTTTCCTAATATGACTAAATGACTCAGAGGAGTTTGTAGTTCATTTACAATAATTCCTCTTACATTTGGTAGGATTTCTGGTGTTCCGTCTAGAATAATAATCTCGTCTTTGTTGGGTTTTATCTTTTCTAAATCTTTAGTTCGGTACATTTTTAGAATACCAATATTCTTTCCCGAAACGACTTCTTGGTATTTAAGTTCGTTAAAGATATAATCGGATTTTACACAAGGAATTTTAAATTTACCCAATTCATATAAGTCAATATTTTCTCTGTTATTCAGATAAAATTTTAGGTTTTTTCCAATAAAACTAGTTTCGGTAATGAGGTTGTAAAACTGTTCAATCAGTGGAATTGGCATATGATCAGAAGCTGCCAATTCAAAAATCCATTTTTCAGTTCCTTTTATGTGGTTAAGATTTCCAAGTAGATAGTTTCTATTTTTGTTGGTATTGCTATAATTATCACGATTAAAGATTTCTAATTCTTTACTATAGCCTAAATAATCAACCACAAAATCATAATGGAGTTTAATTAATGTACTATTGAAATAGTATATCTTTTTGCTTTTAAGGTCATAAATAATTTTAACCGATTCGATATTAGAGAATTTATCAGATAGCGGTTTTCCTCTGAATGCTTTGTATGCTTCGTAGTTTGGTAATTTTGAAACATAATTTTGAGCATAAAAAGTGGTAATTATTACAAAGCAAATAATGGTGTAAATGCACTTTTTCATAGCAATTAATTTGAGTATTAAATATAAACAAAAATTGCAATAACTTTTATCTACTACCCAATTGCATAAACTAATGGAAACAATAGTTATTATCTGCAATTATGGATTAACTTTGCAAAATAATTTTTTTTTAGATTTCGAATATATGAAACGTGTTGTAGTAGGACTTTCCGGAGGTGTTGATTCTAGTGTTGCGGCTTACTTGTTGCAACAACAAGGATACGAAGTTATTGGGCTTTTTATGAAGAATTGGCATGACGATTCGGTTACTATTTCTAACGAATGCCCTTGGTTAGAAGATAGTAATGATGCATTATTGGTAGCCGAAAAACTTGGGATTCCTTTTCAAACCGTTGATTTAAGCGAAGAATACAAAGAAAAAATCGTTGACTATATGTTCAACGAATATGAAAAAGGACGCACACCAAACCCTGATGTGTTGTGTAATCGTGAGATTAAATTTGATGTTTTCATGAAAATTGCATTAAGTCTTGGAGCCGATTATGTGGCAACAGGACATTATTGCCAAAAAACGGAAATCGAAGTTAACGGCGAAAAAGTATACCAACTTATTGCCGGAGCTGATACCAATAAAGATCAATCTTATTTCTTATGTCAATTGTCGCAAGAACAATTGTCTAAATCGTTGTTTCCTATTGGAGAATTGACTAAACCAGAAGTACGCGAAATTGCTGCTGAAATGGATTTGGTTACGGCCGAAAAGAAAGATTCACAAGGATTATGTTTCATTGGGAAAGTACGTTTGCCAGAATTTTTACAACAAAAACTGCAACCTAAAGATGGGTTAATTGTACAAATTGATAAAAATGACCCAATATATAATGCTGAGAAATCAGAAGATTTATCTCTTGAAAAAGAATTAGAACTTGAAGCTAAGAAATTACTTTACACTCCAAAAATGGGTAAAGTAGTTGGAAAACATCAAGGGGCACATTATTTTACTACAGGTCAGCGAAAAGGACTTAATGTGGGCGGAACAACTGATCCGTTATTTATTATTGCAACCGACGTTGAAACTAATACTATTTATACTGGTTTAACAAGTCAACATCCTGGTTTGTTCAAGAAAGCATTGTTTATAGAAAAATCTGAAGTACACTGGATTCGTACTGATTTAGCTTTAAAAAATGGAGAACAAATGGAGGTAATGGCAAGAATTCGTTATCGCCAGCCTTTACAAAAAGCAACTTTGCACCAATTTGAGGGTGGAATGTATGTTCATTTTGATGAGCCACAATCGGCTATAACCGAAGGACAATTTGTTGCTTGGTATTTAGATAATGAATTAGTTGGTTCGGGAGTAATTTCTTAGATTAGTACTTTTTTACGGAAGGTTTAACCTTATCTAAAAAAGTATCCTATGAAAAGATATTTCATAATTCTCTTATTATTCATTTCGGCAGCGAGTTTTTCGCAAGAAGAAGCATGGGTTTATTTTAATGCAAAACCCAATTCTCAAACCTATTATGATAATCCTTTATCGATGCTTTCGCAAAGAGCTTTGGATAGAAGGACCAATCAGAATATTGCTTTAGATTTTAAAGATATTCCTATCGAAACAGCATATGTTAGTCAGGTACAAGCTAGTACAGGAATAACAGTTATGGCAAAATCGAAGTGGTTGAATGCAATGCATATTCGAGGAACACAAGCTAATATCAATAATCTAAAGCTATTATCGTTTGTATCTAAAGTTGATTTTGCAAATAAATCATTGAATCTTACAGGGAGAAAAGTAGCTTCGGATAAGGTTGAAGTAACAGATAAAGAGCTTAAAACTGCTGTGAACTATTCTTATGGGACTTCTGCAAACCAGATTCAAATGCTTAACGGACATATCTTGCATCAACAAGATTATACCGGTGCGGGCAAAATAATTGCTGTTCTCGATGCGGGTTTTCCAGGCGTTAATACCGCAAGTACTTTTCAGCGCTTAAGAGATAATAATAAGATTCTAGGCGGTTATAATTACGTTTTAAGAAATCCAGATTTTTATACCGGCGTTTCTCATGGTACCGAAGTTTTGTCGACTATGGGAGGATATAAAGTTAATGCGTTGGTTGGTACTGCTCCCGATGCTTCCTATTATTTGTTTATTACTGAAGATGATAACTCAGAGAATCCTGTAGAGGAATCTCTTTGGGTTGAAGCTGCAGAAGAGGCAGATAGGTTAGGGGCAGATATTATCACAACTTCTTTGGGATATTTTGGATATGATAATGCAAATTATAGCCATACATATAGCGATATGAATGGTACAACTAATTTTATTTCGCGAGGAGCAGAAATCGCTTTTAGCAGAGGTATGATTGTGGTTGCATCTGCTGGAAATGAAGGAGATACTGCAGAGAAACATATTGGAGGCCCAGCTGATGCTGCATCTGTAATTACTGTAGGTTCGGTGACTGCTACCAAGAATTTATCTTATTTTAGTTCTATTGGTCCTAGTTATGACCAGAGGATTAAACCTGATGTTATGGCTCAAGGTACGGCTGCAGTGGTATCGGATGTTTCAGGAAATATTGGTACAACAAACGGAACTTCTTTTTCATGCCCCATAATGGCTGGAACAATAGCTTGTTTATGGCAGGCTTTCCCGAATAAAACGAATCAGCAAATTAGACAATTGGTTTTGCAATCCGCAGATAGATATGCTTCGCCTAATCCACAATTTGGCTACGGAATCCCTGATTTTAGTTTGGCATTAAATACTGCTTTAAGTGTAAAATCAAATGAAAATATTGATTTTTTGCTATATCCTAACCCAACTGATTCTGATATTTTCTTTACTTTATCAAATGGTATTAATGAAGCGTTAGTAACAGTATATTCTATTCTTGGGCAAAAGGTTATCGAAAAGCAAATTACAAATGAGGCTTCGACGGTTTCATTGCAATCGTTACATTCTGGGATTTATTTTTATACTTTAGACGCAAATAACCTGCATAAAACAGGTAAAATTATAAAACAATAATTGGCATTATTACATGAATAAGATTACAACTCTTTTTAATATAAAATATCCAATCATTCAGGCAGGAATGATTTGGAATAGTGGCTACAAACTTGCTAGTGCAGTAAGTAATGCAGGTGGTTTAGGAATAATTGGTGCTGGCTCGATGTATCCTGAAGTATTGCGCGAACATATTCAGAAATGCAAAAAAGCAACATCTAAACCATTTGGTGTTAATGTACCGATGCTTTATCCTAACATCGACGAAATCATAAAAATCATTATTGATGAAGGGGTGAAAATCGTATTTACATCGGCTGGAAATCCTAAAACATGGACATCTTTTTTAAAAGAAAATGGCATTACGGTTGTGCATGTGGTAAGTAGTACTATTTTTGCGTTAAAAGCGCAAGAAGCAGGTGTTGATGCCATTGTTGCCGAAGGCTTTGAAGCTGGGGGACATAATGGTCGTGATGAAACAACGACTTTTACATTGATTCCGATGGTGCGCGAAAAAATTACTATTCCGCTTATTGCAGCTGGAGGAATCGCAACGGGAAGAGGAATGCTTGCAGCAATGATTCTGGGTGCTGATGGAGTACAGGTGGGTAGTCGTTTTGCGGCTTCGACTGAATCATCGGCACATGATAATTTTAAGCAAACTATTGTTAAGGTTAAGGAAGGTGATACTCAATTGACATTAAAAGAATTGGCTCCTGTACGATTAATTAAGAATAAATTTTATCAGGATGTTCAGGCATTGTATGAAAAATGTCCAACTAAAGAAGAACTTGTCGAACTTTTAGGTAGAGCGAGAGCGAAGCGCGGAATGTTTGAAGGAGATTTGGAAGAAGGAGAATTAGAAATCGGACAGATAGCTGGACTTATTCATGATATTAAACCTGCTGCTGAAATTATTGAAGAAATGATTTCGGATTTTGAAAGTGCACGTAAGCAAACATTAAATTTAGATTTTTAGATAAATGAATCGCATAAAAATATATATAGTATTACTTTTTTTAGGTCTTGGTTTGCAACAAACCTATAGTCAGAGTTACAAATTTAGGACTTCTGGTTATAGTGTTTTACAGAAAAATGAAAAGGGGAAATGGGGCAAATGGTCCGACTTGGAATTGGTTAATATTATGGTTGTTTTAGATACTGATAAAAACCGAATTGTTGTTAACTCTCAAGAGGTTCAAGTATTTCAAATTTCTGATTATATAGCCAGAGAAGAAAATGATACCGATATTGTGTATTCTTTTATCTGTAAAGATTTAGGCGGAAACGATGCTAAGTTGTCTATCATTACCAGAAAAATGCAAGATAACAGAAAGCAATTGTATATAAATTACAATGACCGAATTGTAGTGTATAATATTTTTAATATGTAATTATATTAGAATGTGTTTGCGTGAGGGATGGCAGCGAAAAGCCCACAGCCTGACGAAGGAAGTGCGAGGACTTGTAGCGAACAGCCCGACCCGAAGGGACACGCCCAAATTATTTAAGATACGATAATGTAAACGCTGTATCGGACTAATAAGGAAGAAATAGAAACTAAATAGAAAACCCGACAGATTTTAAAGTCTGTCGGGTTTTTTGTTTATTTTGAGATAATAACTACAACTTTATTAAAATCTGCGGCTGCATTTATAACTGCTTTGTATTGCTCGAAGCTCGATAAGGGGTAGTTTACGATATTGTAGAACTCACTATTCTCGATTATAACTTCGTTATTGTTCTTAGTGTATTTACTTGTAAAACCAGCTTCGGTTTTGCCGTTTATCTGTGTCTTGAAATCCATATTAAATTTCTCCAGATTTTTTATGGTCGCTCCTTTTGGGAGTATAAGCTTAATTTTTCTTGTGTAGGAATGTGGGTAATCAATTTCTATAGGTAACATTCTTTTATTTTCCTGGTAAAGCTCCATTTGTTTACCAATAGTTTTTCCAGCGGATACTAAGTAATTTGCCCCCGCTTTTTGAATCATTTCTTTTCCATCGAACGTAAGATTAATTATAAAAGGTTTTTTTCCTATAAAATCGGTTCCATCATTTTCGGTAGTTAATGTTTTGAATTCTGTTTGCGAAGTATAATTTTCGGCTATGCTTTTTAGCATGGTTTGGTATTGTTCATCAGAAACAAAATCTTTTATAGGCTGAAAATTTAGTCCTGAATAACCTCCGTAAGTAAATTTACTTGTTATTAATGGGTTTTCTATATCTTTTGTAAAATCTATAGTAATGTCCATGAAATCATGTGTGATTGTAGCATCAGGAATTTCGATAAAATTAATCTCGCTAATTCCCATTTTTACGCCTGCAAATACTTTTTCTTTTATAAATAAACCATTGTTATTTGCTAAGTAAGCGGGAAATAACGGAATACGGAATTCCATTTCTGTTGGGGTAAGATATTTTTTTATTGAAGGGAAATAGAATAAAAATTCGCTTAAGTTTTCATAACTCTCAAAATTTTTATCAAAAGGGATTTCGTATCTGTTTGAAGTAAATACGACGTTGTTCTCGATATTAAAATTCTTTAAAACGGTAACATATAATTTTAAAATATCGATACTACAGGCTTGCTTACTTTTAATTACCTCTGTTAATGTTTCTTTCTGGCTTACATATTTATCGTAAGCAATGCTTTTTTTAATTGTGTTTTCAATATTCCAGATTTGTTCTTGTAAGTCATTTGACTTAGGTATTTTAGAACAAAATTCTGTTATTGCTTTTTGTTGTTTTTTATCTAATTCTGGATTGATGCGTTCATATAAACTTGTAGCATATTCTTTAAAGTTATTGATGTTTTTTGAGCCGCTATAATTATTAGCGTTTAGTTTGTAACGTAGTAATCTTAATTGTACGTCCCAATTTGAGTATGCTTCGTCATTTTTTAAAGCAATGATGTTTTTATCGTTTATGCTCAATACCGTTTTGTTTTCAAACTTTTTATCGTCTAAAACTGGTTCACTTAATCCATTATATGATTTAGTTTTAAAAACGAGGTGTACTGGATAAATTAATTCAAAGTTTAGCTCGGCAATAGGGTATTGCGATTGCATTTTAATTGTTTTACCATCTAATTCTGGCGTTTCTTGCAGGATGTATAATTTCTCGATTACTGCTCCTTTTTCAAGTCCGTTTACAGCAAAATAATGATATTTTAATCCTTTTTCGGCATCAACTTCTTCTTTAATATCTCCTTTGTCTAAGGTTATTACTTTTCCATTTTTTAAAATTACTCTGGCTTTATTAAGCAATAGGGTTTCATCTTCATTAAAAGGGATATAGATTTTATTATTTCTTTCTATTGATTCATCAGAATTGATGTAAATTTTTTCATGAAATAATCGGTATTGTTGAGCTGCTTTTCCTACTACAATAATTTCTATTTTGGTGGTACGATTTAAAATTACTTCTTTTTCGTCTTTGTATTGTTTAGGAATTTCTATCGTGGTTTCTTTCTCTTTCCAATCATAGTCTTTGAAACTGTAATCTTGTGCAAAAAAAACGGAAGTGTTTATAATTGCAATAAAGGTTAAGATTGTTCTTAATAGTTCTTTTTTCATTATTTCTCAGATAAGATTAGGTTCTCGTTGTAGTTGGTTTTTAGTTTTTTTATCGTTTCATTCCAAGCAGCAAAATCAGAATTGATAAGTAATAATTTCTTCTGGCTTAACTCGATATTTAGATATAAAAGATTGTTTTTTAATATGTAAGTAAAATTTGCTTTTATATAATCGTTGTCTAATTCAAAGTTTTTTGGAAGATATTTTATCTTATAATTTTTAGGAATTTCAAGAATATACTGTGTATTGAATTTCGTTAGATATTCAAACTCATATGGAAAAGTTCGGTTTTGGTCTATAACAGCTTTATCTAGATATTTATCCAGAAATAAATTGATATAGACTTCATTATCTACTTTTACGATGTAATTATCTAAATCGAATTTGTAGTTTATTATATAGGCTTTATCTCTGTCATTTACATTTTCCTCGGTGTATTCCTCCAGATTAAACTTGTTGTTGCCTTTTATAACAAGACTTTTTATTCTTTCGAATCGGGCTTTATTTGTTGCATCTCCAATTTGCATTAATGTATGGCTTCTGTCATAACCTGTGCGTGATACTTTTCCTGACCCTATTAATTTATTTTTTGCAATAGTGATGTTTACGGTTTCTTTTATTTCATTTTTTTCGGCAGGTACTATCGGGACTTTAATAATTTTATAGGTACCATTTTCGCCAAACATGGCTTCTTTTCCTTGTATGAATGCTGTAGGGATTCCGTATCGGGTTTGTTTGTCGGTACCGTCTAAAAAGATGTATTCATCATTATTTTTAAAAAGAGCAATCATATGGTTATCAACAGCAGGTGTAGGTAAATCATCGTATGAATAGGGAATACTTCGTGTCCCTATCCAGGCTAGAGTTACATTGCTTACATTGGCATATTTTGCCATACAGGAAATTATGCTTGCCATGTCCTTACAGTCTCCAAATTTTCTCTGAAAAACCAAAGTTGCTTCACGAGGAATAAATCCTTCATAACCGTTTTCAAAAGCGATGTATTTAATGTTCTCTTTTACCCAATAAAAGATGCTTTTTATTTTATCGCTATCTGTTTTCTTATCTTTTGTAATTTCGAGAGATAGCGCTTTTAAGTCGGCATTATCGTCTTTATTTAAATCTTTAACAAAGCCTTTATAATAACCAAATAATTGATTTGTAGTACCTAATACTTCTGTTGGTTTATTGTCTATTTGATACTCTTTTATATAAAACGCAATATGAGGAACCAGATATAAATATCCTGGAGAATTGTCTTCGTATTTTACGGGTTTTATATCGGTTAATGTCCATTTATAAATCCATTTTCCTTTTTTCTCTGTTTTAGAAAATACGATTGTATTTTTAGGATCATTAAAAATCTTAAAATCTATCGAGATATTTTTATCCGTTTTTACTTCTAAGCTTGAATATTGAATTGGTAAATTATTTCCAAAAATGAATCTTTGTAATAAATACGGATCTATAAATTCAGTTTGATAATCATATACTTTTTTTGCACCCGTTTCAAGATTTGGAAATGTAAGCTGACGTTCCATAACATCATTATAAAACACAGAACTTTGTTGCGATTGCTTTTCGTTTGTTTGCGTTACTTTTATTTTTTTCTCTTTTCCGTTATCGTTAATAATGGTGTATGCATCGTAACTTTTTAGTTTTATTAAATCCGAATATGAAAATGATTCTTTGGTGTTTTGAATACCATTTTGGTTAAGAATCATTGATTCATAATGATTATCCTGTATGATTTTTAGTTTTTTATCTTTAATAGATATATCATAAGACTGAACCTCATTCAAAATGAGTTCATTATAATCTGGATACAAAATTTTATAGTCCTTAAGTGATTTCTGAGCAGAACTCGTTAATACAAAAGACGCAAAAAAAGCAATATATAAGAGGTGTTTATTTAGCAATATTGACCAATTCATTTGAATCGTATTTTTTTGTTAATACTAGCTTTCCTTCTTTATAAATTAATGTGTTCCCGTGTAACTCACCATTTTTATAAGCAGACTTAAGCCAAGGTTTTCCATCTTCTTTAAAATATTCCTGAATGCCTTCGAAGTCATTTTTTACAAAATGCTCTTTCTTATATATTTTACCATTTGCATAATATTCAATACGATCTCCGTCTAGAATACTATTTTTGTACATAGATTCATATTCAGGTTTACTCTCCATATTGTAAATGACTAATTTACCGTCTAGATTTCCTTTTAAGAGATTCAGTTGTATCGCAACTTTTCCGTTAGGGTAATAAGAACTAACTTCAGCTGTTTCGTTCTCTATAATTACTTTATCATTTAGTTCGCCTGTTTTACTTTTGCGGGTATAATACATAGGCTGATTATTTGTATAGCCAATAGCTAATATAGGTTCCCCTTTTTGATTGTAATAAATGTATTCCCCTTCCGTTAATCCGTCGAGTTCGTTATATTCTGATAATTTAGTTTTATTGTGGTAATAACGAATGGTTTTTCCGTTTTCATCCCCAAAAGTGTACTCGGTTGTAAGCCTTAAATTACCCACTAAATCGTATTGTTTACTCATACCATTTATATCTCCAGAATAATAATTACTATCGGTATAAATACTACCAGATGGGCTATACGATTTGTATGAATTATGTAATTTGCCATTAAGATATTCGGCTGTAGTAATAGGAGTATTTAGTTTGTCTTTTAATGTATAAGCACCGTTAAATACTCCATTTTTTAGGTTGTAATCCTGAATAACTGTACCATTATTATGTGATAAAACAAATTTTCCTGTTTTATTCTTATAATCAATTTCATTCTCTTTAATTCCTTTTTGATTATAGTATTCTTTACTAATCAAATAACCATCAACATAATTATCGATGATAGAGATTACTCCATTTTGAGAATAGCTATATTTTTTGAAATTCAAATCTCCATTTACAAAATAGCCCTCAATACTTGTTGTTCCATCAGAATAAAAAGATTTAAAAGGTCCGTTTTGAGTGTTGTTTTGATAATAGAAAGTTCTGTTTAATTTGTTATCCTCGTATACTTCAAAAGTTCCATTTATTGTATCATTTGCATAATTTCGGATGTTGTCTATATTTCCATTCTGATTATAAGCAGTATATAAACCATGCAGTTTACCTCGGGAATAAAACTCTTTAGATTTAGGGCTGCCAGATCTATAGTTATAATTCCATTCGCCATTTTTATTACCTTTCTCATAATTACCATAAACTACTACTTTTCCTTCGTAAGTTTTAATTTCAAAAGGTTTTTGTGACAGACTTATTTCTTTAGGTTTTGCATTTTTATCAGAATATTGTAATCCGTATTTTAATTCTCCAGATTTGTATTTTTCATCATAATATTTATTACCATTGATGTCAAAATAACTGTATGCTTCTAATTGCCCTTTTTGGTCGTATGTTAATTCAGTGGATTTTTTACCATTCGGGAAGTAATCATTTAATTTTACTATTTTACCTGCTGAAAAAGTACTTTCTCTTTCTAGAGTTTTATTACTGTAATAGGATTTGTATGTATCCTGTACAACACCATTTTTATAGGTAACTTCATTTTTTACTGTTTTGCCATCATGGTATTGAACAGATTTTCCGTCGACTACATCATTAACATAATTCGCACTCTCTACTATATCACCAGCTACATTGTACTCTAAGTAATTCCCGTTTAATTTTCCGTTTTCATACCCTGTTTCAGATTTTTTTCCACCGTTTTGATACAAACAAATTAGCTTTCCGTTACGTTTTCCACCAGTGAAAGTTATCTCGCAATTTTTCCCTCCATTAGGATAATAAGAAGTGCATATTCCATCTAAAAGACCATCTTTATAATTTTCGACTAAGTCTATAGATCCATTTTTATAATATGTTGTTCTGGTACCTTCTAACTTTCCATTTATAAAATATTTTTCTTCGCTTAGGTTTCCTTTGTCATCATAATATTTTTGATGTCCATCTAATAAATTATTCTTAAAGTTGATTTCTCCTTTAAGATTTCCATCACTATTTAAGTATTTATATTTTCCTTCTGATTTTCCATTTATTTGCGGACCAATAAGATAAGGTCTGCCGTTTTCTAATGTTATAACTACATCTTCTTGTTTACCAAAAATATCTAAGTTTCTCTTAGCATATTTTGACCAAAAGCTTTTTTTAATGTAATTTTCATTAAAAGAGGTGATTTTCTTTACGTTCTTGGTTAATGTTTTTCCTAATTTTTCTTCCATTGATACTAACATATAGTATGAATATCCTTCAAATTGGTTTTCTTCCATCATGGTTTTTACCCACGGAATATAAATAGTTTCAAAAAAACCATCACCCATTTTGTGCTCTAATGTATATTCGGCAACAGCCTGAACTTGGCGTGTTATAACATCATCGATATTAGACTTTACTTTGTAAGCACTTTTTAAAGGCAATTGGTTTCTAAGTATAGTTTCTATTTCTTCAAAATTATCTCCTGTTTTAGAAAAAATAACTTTGCTTTCGTCAAGATAATTTTGACCATATTTAGCATTTAATTTTAAAATAGCAGCTTCTGCATATGGGCCAGTTGGAGCAATTATAAGGTAGCTCATTAAAGCAAGTGTGCCTTCGGTTATTTTTCCGTTCTCTAATGCAATCGATCCCAAGAAAAAGTGAGATGAAGGGTGATTAGGATTATTTGTAATTATACGTTCAAGTATATCAACACTTTTTTGTGTTTCTCCTTTTCGAACATACAGAATTGCAAGATTATATAGAAATGAAGAAGAGTTAGGTAAGTACTTTTCTCCTTCTTTAAAAATTTTCTCTGATTTGTCATATTCTTTTTCATCACTCAAATAATTAGCATAAACCGCGTAAAGTTCAGGGAACTCGGGCATTACATTTTTAGTGTATAAGCTTTCGATAAAGGATTTGAATTCTTCCTTTTTATCAGATTGTCGAAGGCTAATTGCTTTTTCATATTGAGCATTAAAGAATTTAGGATCAGTTTTACTGATTTTTTCATACTCCTTAATTGCTTCGTCATATTTTTTTGCATCATGTAGAGAGATTCCTTTTTTAAGTATGGAATCATTATTATAAACGAATGCGTAATTTGTTTGAGAATAAG
The DNA here is from genome assembly GCF_000813005.1 of Flavobacterium sp. KMS. Classification (GTDB taxonomy): domain Bacteria; phylum Bacteroidota; class Bacteroidia; order Flavobacteriales; family Flavobacteriaceae; genus Flavobacterium. Next base: position 22,616 of record NZ_JSYP01000006.1, read on the forward strand.
TTTTAGCAAATGAAACTAAAATAATTGCGAGTAAAATTTTTTTCATTGATTAGGTTTAATTTTGTCAAATATAAAAATTTTATTAACGTTTGTAAGAAATTAAGTGTTTTAATTTGAGTTTTTTTGCTGATATTAATTTATTGTTTTTTAAGCTAAACCAAACTGATTTTTAGCTTTTATCGCAATAATTAGTAACTAAAAAAACAAACCCGATAAGTTATAAAACTTGTCGGGTTTGTTTGTTCCTTTTTATAAAATTATATTGCCACAATTCATAGAACCTTTGTTCCTTTGAACCTTTAGGCGCACTGCTGTGCATCTCTACAGGAAAACCTTCGAAACTCTGGACTCTATTCAATATCCTTAATAAATTCATCATACTCTAGATAAAACATTTCCAGTGCATTCATCTTCTCGTAATAGAAATCAAAAATAGCATCCCAATAATTACGATTGCTAAAACCAACTCCAAGTTTTTCAACCCAAATTCGGCTAATAGTTTTTCCGCTTTCCAGTGTGTATTCTTTTTCGAAAATTAGATCTTTAATAAATTCTTCTTCCAGAATATTTTTTAAGGCTTCCAGTTTTTCATAGTAAGCATTTCGTTTTTCATCACTTCGATGTTCGATATCTATTAAGACTTGTGCTTTTTTATTATCGACATAAAATTTAAATGAAAAATCTTTTATTTTGGTATCATAAAGCACCCATTTTCGAGGATATTTTTCTGCGAAAGAAACCCAGAATTCTCGTTTTAATTTTTGTGATTCTTCTTTACTATACATTTTTATTGGCTTAAGATCTAGAAAATTTGTGAGACACCATTTTCTAAAGTATATTTATATATTATTTGAGACTACAAAAATAGACTTTGATTATGGATTTTCAAGACTTTTTACATTTTGTTCCCAATTTTGCGCATGCAAAACTTCCAGCTATTGATGCTCACTTAAAAATGGCACCTTTGGAAAGAGTAGAGTCCTTGATAAATCAGGATATGAATACTAAGAACCCAAGAATTGCTGCGGTTATGATGTTGTTTTATCCCAAAAACGGAAAAACACATTTGGTATTAATTGTTCGTAATGCCTATAATGGAGTTCACTCGTCGCAAATAGCTTTTCCTGGTGGGAAATATGAGCTCGAAGATGAAAATTATGAGCAAACTGCTTTAAGAGAAACATATGAAGAAGTAGGAGTTTTGCCTGAAAAGATTAAGGTATTAAAGGCTTTTACACCTATGTATATTCCGCCTAGTAACTTTATGGTACATCCTTTTCTTGGAGTTTGTAATGAGGAAATTCATTTTTATCCAGATTCTAGAGAGGTCGCTGATATTATTGAGTTGCCACTTTTAGTTTTTTTAGATGATGAAATAGTTATTGATACCATTTTATCAACTTCGTATGCGGCTAATATTTCGGTTCCGGCTTTTAAGATAGAAAATCATATTGTTTGGGGAGCTACTGCTATGATATTAAGTGAGTTGAAAGATTTTTTAAAAGAGAATTTTGTAACCAAATAGTTTTAGCACAGTATTTAAAGACTCACGCCTTAGATAAAAGTAATAGAAAGTCTTATTTTTTTAAGATACAATTATTTAACATAAAGGAACGTTTATTTTAAATAATTGATAGTATTAATGCTGATATTAAATAAGTTGCATTTTGCATTCATAGACTAGTTTCTACTTGGGACGACAAAAATAAATTTCGTAAGTTTGTCCTTCTAATTTTTCAAAATAACACATAAATTTATGGGATTGTTTAAAAGAAATCCTTTTGGTCATATATTATTCATTAAAAAATGGTTAATTCGAGTTTTTGGAGCAGTTACGCACAGACGCTATCGTGGTTTTAATGAATTACAAATTGATGGCTCAGAAATTATAAGAAGCTTACCCGATACAAATGTTCTTTTTATATCCAATCATCAGACATATTTTGCCGATGTTGTGGCCATGTTTCATGTTTTTAACGCAAGTTTAAGTGGGAGAGAGGATAATATAAAAAATGTAGGTTATCTATGGCAACCTAAAATGAATATTTATTACGTTGCTGCCAAAGAAACAATGAGAGCAGGGTTGCTACCAAGAATTTTATCTTATGTAGGAGCAATAACAGTAGAGCGTACTTGGCGTGCTAAAGGCGTAGATGTTACCGAAAAAAGAGAAGTAAACCCAAATGATACCGAAAATATTAAAATGGCACTTAATGATGGTTGGGTAATTACGTTTCCGCAAGGAACAACCAAATCATTTAAGCCAGTTCGTAAAGGTACAGCACATATTATTAAAGAACACCGACCAATAGTAGTTCCGATTGTGATAGATGGTTTCCGTCGTTCTTTTGACAAAAAAGGATTACGATTGAAAAAGAAAGGAATTCTGCAATCATTTATTATCAAAGAGCCACTTGTTATTGACTATGATAATGAAACTATAGAAGAAATTGTTGAAAAAGTAGAGTTTGCTATCGAACAACATCCTTCATTTTTAAAAGTTATTCCATCTGAAGAGCTAAAAGTTCAGGAAGAACTAAATCAAATGCGTAGATGGGATTATTAGTTTTCCAGATAAATTATTTTTGTAAAAAGGGAGATGTAAAATATTTTACATCTCCCTTTTTAGTTTTTATTGTATCTCTATTAATCCTAAGCTTTATCTCTCTGAACCTTTGCCTCTTTGAGCCTTTCTTTACCTATAAATCAATCTTTTTAAGTTCTTTATAATTAGAGTACAATCTTCGTAGTAACGTACCATATATAAGCCTGTAAAAACACCAGAAGAGCCCTAGGAATCCAAGAGTCACTAATAGTAAAATTCCTATTACCATTAACATTACCGTTGCGTTGGTAGCAATCTTTTCTTTAAGATAATTCATTTCTGGGCTTGAAAAAGCAATAAAGAAACTTATAACAGAACTTAAAACAGCCATTGCCAAGTTGTACCAAACGTAGTATTGAACCGTTTTTCGGGTTTTTAAAATACTACTCATTAGTAATTTTGTAGATTTTGTTGTAGAAATTGTTGTGTAGTTCTTATAGAAAAAATACACAAAAATTAATACTACTACATAATTAAAGTAAGTTATTACTTCAAGATATAGTATGTATTCAGGATGATTGATTTGTTTTAAAAAATCATCAATGCTAAATACAAAATTTGATATTGTCCAAAATAATATTTCTAGAAGACTTATAACTAAAATCCATTTCACAATCGAAGACGATTTTTTATGAATCATGTTATAAATTTCAACTTCAGATACTTGATGAAAAGTGTCTGCAGTTTTGTTCCAATCTTTTTTTAGTAAATCCAGTTCTTTCATAATTTTTTTAAGGATTTAATATTTTTTTAAGTTTCCCTTTAATTCTATTCATTTTCACTCGTGCATTCACTTCACTAATACCCAACGTTTCGGCAATTTCCTGATAATCTTTATCTTCAAGATACATAAAAACCAATGCCTTTTCGATATCGTTTAGTTGGTAAACGGCTTTGTACATTAACTTAATTTGTTCTTCTTCCTCATAGTTGTAATCAACTTCTTTTATAAAATGTTGGTGATTTTCAAACTCTACAGTCGCTATCGAGCGTTTCGTTTTTCGATATAAAGTAATAGCGGTATTTAACGCGACACGATAGGTCCAGGTAGAGAATTTGCTGTCGCCCCTAAATTTTGGATATGCTTTCCATAGCTGAATCGTAATTTCCTGAAACAAATCTTTGTGAGCATCTTGGTTGGCAGTATATAATCTACAAATCTTGTGGATTATATTCTGGTTTGCCTGCAATTGCACAACAAATGAATGTTCTAAATTATCGCTCATAATATATTAGTGTTAGGAACACTGATTTTGTTACAAAGTACATCTTTTTATTTTATATTTTTTTGATATTAATACTTCATAATAGAATTATTGCTGCACGGTTTATATCATGAGAAGAATATTTCCATAATAAGATTATTACTAGCTTATAAATTCAAGGTTCATATTTTTATTTTAACAAAAGAAAAAGAATGTAAGGCAAAATTAACAATTTATGTCTTCGTATATCTTTATAAATTGTAAGAATAGTTATAATTTCGCGTTTCAGAAACTTAGTAATTCAATAATCTAAAATGAACACTCAGTCTGTATCAAATATAAAAGTATCATTATATTGGTGTAAATTAAAAACTTTGAAAAATATTTAGCCGAAACAACTAATAGTTTCTTTTTGACTGTCAAGTACATTTGATTATCTGAATATAAACATAAAATATGCTGTATTAGTAAGCAACGTAATTTGAATCTTAATTTTATAATAAATGCTAACTAGAATATCTAATACTCATCCAGAGCTGGGTGATATTATTGCTAATTACAAAGAATTTTGGTCAGAAATAAATTTGCCATCTAAGCGAACCGTTTTAAAAGAAGGAGATGTTTCTAATACGCTATACTTTGTAGTAAAAGGAAGTATGCGACTTTCTAATAACAATAACGGTAATGAAATAACGATACAGTTTTTCTTTGAAAATGATTTTGTTGCTTCCTTTGAGAGTTTTTTAAAAGATACTCCCAGTTTTTTTAGCTTAGATACTATAGAAAATACGACAGTTTTGGTAATTAGAAAGGAACATTGGAAAATTATCATGGATGAAAACCCTTCGTTAAAAGAACTATTTTTTGATTTTACTTCGGATAGATTTATTAATTATATACATCATTTTTTATCTTATATAAAAGAGAAACCCGAAGAACGATATCAAAATTTGTTGAAAAACAAATCACATATATTGCAACGTGTTCCTTTGCAATATATCGCTTCCTATTTAGGAATTACTACGGTATCTTTAAGCCGGATTCGAGCGAGAAAAAGTAAAAAATAAGGTTTCCAATGTAATTGAGATATTTTAAGGGTGGTTTTTTTGTACGTTTTTAATTAACAATTGTTAATTTTTAAAAAACAAATTTGACTGAAATTTGTTTAAAACTAACCCCCCAAAAAAAATGAACAAAAAAATTATTCTATTTAATTTCCAACCTATCCTTGTAGGGAAATTAATTGACCAAAGGAAACTTAATGAATACACTAAATTTCTTTATCATCATTTTCAAAACCAATCTGTTTTATCGCTTGCTGGAGAAGACGAGGTATCAACCAGCTTTGAGTTTGTCTCAGATCAAGTTGATAAGTATTCTATTTCTCCCGAAAACATTAGTCAAAGACAGATTTTAATTTTTGAAGAAGTAGCGCAGTTTATTGAAAACGAAATGGATGGTGTTTCGCATTTAGATTATCAATACCCTAATAGTCTTACGAACGAGTCTGGCGATTTGTGTATCCCTAAAATAGGGAACCGTATGCAATGGTTTAAAGAAAAAATGAGTTATGTTTTTGACGAGTTTTATTCTAAAACAGTAACTGCTCCAGAAAATCTCGTGCATGTTACATGTTCTGGTTATGCCTCACCTAGTGTAGCTCAAGAAGCCGTTATAAAAAGAGAATGGGAAACAGCCCAAGTAACACATTCTTATCAAATGGGATGTTATGGAGCTTTTCCGGCGATTCGTACCGCAAGCAGTTTAATCAGCGCTAGTCCTGGTAACGGAAGGGTTGATGTTATTCATACAGAACTATTGTCAGCCCATCTTAATTTAACTGAATTTTCTATCTCTAATACTATGATTTGCTCTCTTTTTGCAGATGGATTTATTGGATATTCTTTACTCGAAGAAGAGGCTTTCATGAGTGATGATAGTATAGAGGAGAAAAAAGGATTACGTGTTTTGGCTTCGCATGAAGTTATTATACCCGATTCTTTAGAAGATATGTCATGGGATTTAGGAGAGTTTAATTTTATAATGACACTCTCTAAGCGAGTTCCTGTTTTTATTCGTAAAAACATCAAATCATTTTTGGCAGTACTTTGTGAAAAAGCAGGTATAAATCTTGAAGAAGAAAAATACAATATGCATTTTGCAATTCATCCTGGTGGTCCTAAAATAATTGATTATGTAGTTGACGAAATAGGAGTTTTTAAAGAACAAGCCCGCTGGTCTTACGAAATATTACGTCGCCAAGGTAATATGTCATCAGCAACAGTACCTCATATTTTTAATGAAATTATAAATGATCCAACAATAAAACAAGGGACAAAAATTGTAGCAATGGCATTTGGGCCAGGACTTACAGCAACAGCCTTGTTAGTCGAAAAATTATAATTTAAATATCATATGGAAGAAGTATATGATGTAATAATAGCAGGATGTGGCCCCACAGGAGCCACATTTGCTAATTATTTTGGTAAGCAAAATTTAAAGGTTTTACTCTTTGATAGGGGAGCGGATATTATAGAATATCCTAGAGCTGTACATATCGATGAAGACGTAATTAGAATTTTTCAGGAATTAGGACTTTATGAGGGAATGAAAAAAGATGCGATAAAGCCTTTTGTAAATTATTCATTAGTTTCAAAAAAAGATAAGCTACTTTTTCAGTTTCAACCCAATTCAAGTATTTCTGAAGACATTCCTGATTGTAGTTGGATTTTGCAGCCTGAAATCGAGAAACATTTGCGAAACGGATTTTTGCAGTATCCAAATGTCGAATTTTTAAAAGAAACAACTTGGAGTGATTTAGATAAAAAAGTAGATACAGTTTCTTTGGTATTAACCAATAATAGAAAGGAATCTATAAATGTAAAAGGTAAATTTCTTATTGCCTGCGACGGAGGTAGAAGTGCCATTCGAAAAAAGATGAATATAGCTGTTCATGATTTTGGATTTAAAAAAGAATGGTTTGTTGTTGATACGAATTATACAGGAAAAAAGATTTTCTCCGAAGATCATAAACAATATTGTGATCCAAATCAACCTATGACCTATGTAAATGGGGTTAAAGATCATTTTAGGTGGGAATTTATGATTTCTAAAAAACATGCTAAATTTTCAGATGAAATGCTGGCAGATACGATGATCCCAAGATTGGCATCTCATTTTCCTATACATGATTTTGAAATTATTAGAAAGAAAAAATATGTATTCCATACTTTAGTAGCTAAGGAATGGCGTTCAGGCACTGTTTTTCTTGCAGGAGATGCAGCACATCAAATGCCGCCTTTTTTAGGACAAGGTATGTGTTCTGGTATAAAAGATGCTAAAAATTTATCCTGGAAGATTGTTAGCGCTTGTACTAATTTTAATGTAGCAACAAATGAATTATTAGATTCTTATTACAAGGAAAGAGCACCGCAGGTAGAAAAAATAATAAAAGTGGCTTCTATTTTAGGTGGATTTATTCAGTATTCTAATCCTATTTTGGCATCTTTTAGGAATGGATTCTTACGATTGCTGAATGTTTTGCCCAGCAAACCTATTGATGCACTTATAGAAAAATATCTTTATGGATTAGAGGTCAAAAATTTTTCAAAATTAAAGCATCCTTTGGTAGGCAAACGAATCCCTCAACCCCTTGTTATTTTAAAAAATCAAAGAAAAGTATATTTTGATGAATTATGTGGTTTTCATTGGGTTGTGCTATTTCGTTCAGATTGCAAAATAATCCCTTTTAACCCTTCAGGTTTTTTAAAATACATTTCGCTAGTGGAAGATTTTTCGGATTCCTCGATCGAGATTAAATCTGTTTTTTTTAATAAATGGATGATTAAAAATAAAGTAGATTTTGTTGTAATCAGACCTGATAAATTCATTTTCGATATCGGAAAAGTTAAGGATTATGACGAGATTATCAGAAACATTGATTCTTATATTAATAAAATTAGTTCAAATTAAATAAAAAGCTATGAATTATTTAATCATCTTTAATCACCCATTTAAAGGAAGTTATTGTAATGCTTTACTCGATGCAGTACAAGAAGGCCTTAAAACTGCGCAACATTCTATGGATTTAATTCATCTGGATAATGAGCAATTTAATCCAGTAATGACAGCCGAAGATTTAAAATCGTTTAGAGATAAAAAACCTAGCGACAGGCAAGTTATTGCTTATCAGCAACGACTGGAAAAAGCGGATTATCTCGTTTTTATATTCCCTATCTGGTGGGAATTGATGCCAGCCTTAATGAAAGGATTTATCGATAAAGTTATTTTTCCTGGACTGGCTTATGACTATGCAAATGATAAGAATACAAGAATGAAGCCTCTGCTAAATAATATAAAAGGAGTTACAGTAATTACAACAATGAATACGCCAAGATATATCTATCGTTGGATTTTTGGAAATGCAATTCAAAAAGCATTTATGAGAGGCATATTTTGGAAATTAGGCTATAAAAATAGAAAATGGATTAGTTATAATAGAGTAAAAATGGTGAGTCAAAGCAAACGTGAAAATTGGTTGGATGAGTTAGAAAAAAAGTTCTCAAAGTTATAGTTTAAACCATTGAATATATAGTTTTTCTAAATCTATAGTTCTTTTCCTTTATAGTAATTAACCATTAAATCGACAAATTTGCTGTAGCTTTCCATGCCATCTTTTTGCTGATTTATTTTTAAGAAATTATCATAGAAAATATGGAAACCAGTTTCGATAAAAGTCTCATATTGTTTCCAGAAATCCTGACTTTCTTTATAGTTTTTTATAATTCCGGGATGAACGGTTTTTACTAATTGTTTAGATAATTTTTCATCTTTTGCTTGAATAATCCCTAAGCAATAACGCAAAGCCAAGCTATAACCTGAATATTGAATATAGATATTGTCATTTTTTATCGATGCCAGAAAGCCTATGAAATTGCATTCGTTTTCGCTAGCATATCCCATCTGGTGTGCCATTTCATGATTTGTAGTCATTGGAAAACTATACATGGGACCAAGACTATTTACTTGAGCCTCATTAGTAAATGGGTTTAAATAACCACCAAAACCCATATAAGTGAGCGGTAAACTAAATAATGATTTCTTGACACTTAAATGTGAATAGGTAAAATAAGGATGTTCGGCAGCAAGATTATTATATCCGTTTAAGTTCATGTTAAAAACCTGTTCTTGCGAATAAGGAAACACAACTTTAAGGCTATCATTCTTGGTTATTTGTAATTGAATGGTGTTGGTTTTCGTAATTAGTTTTTTGGTAAAAGCCAATAAATCGGCATCAGAATAATCCTTTTGAATTCCCATTTTTTCAAATAAAGGCTCTCGGTAATAATTAAACGCCCATAGAAAATGAAATAAAAAATAAAATACCGACAGATAACTTAAAACAGTCAGGAGGTTATCTTTCCATAATAATTTCCATGATTTTCGTTTTATCCAAAGCCATCTTAAAAACAATACAATCAAGATAAAATAAATACAATCTCCTATCGAAAAAGGAATTCTGCCAAGTACAATTCTAGAAAAGGAAGCAATTTTTAAATACAATCCGTTACTATAATTTTTTTCAATGAACTCTGGAAAGAATGGAATAATCTTTAAGATGATGATTTGTAGGAGTAAAAAAAGAGGAAGGATATATTTTCGTTTCACAGTGTAAATTTTGGATACGTAAATATAAATACAATATCAATTAGTATCGAAAAAGAATTTAAACTTTGTAACTTTGAAGTTGGAAAATGTTAAACTTCAAACAAAACATAAATGAGTCAAGAAATAAGAAATTTAGAACCAAAAGCACTTTGGAATAAGTTTGCCGATTTGAATGCTGTACCTCGTCCGTCTAAAAAAGAAGAGCGTGTTATTGAGTTCATGAAAAACTTCGGTACTAGTTTAGGATTAGAAACTTTTGAGGATGAAATTCGCAATGTAATTATCCGTAAACCAGCCACTCCGGGAATGGAAAACCGTAAAGCAATTGTTTTACAAGGACACTTGGATATGGTACATCAAAAAAATGCCGATACGGTTTTTGATTTTGATACACAAGGAATTGATATGTATGTTGATGGGGATTGGGTTCGTGCTCGCGGAACTACACTTGGTGCAGACAATGGACTTGGAGTTGCAACAATAATGGCAATTTTAGAAAGTAAAGATATTCCGCATCCTGCAATCGAAGCATTGTTTACAATCGATGAAGAAACAGGAATGACTGGTGCATTAAATTTAAAAGGAGGAATTCTTCAAGGTCAGATTTTATTAAATTTAGATACTGAAGAAGATGACGAAATTGATATTGGTTGTGCAGGAGGAATCGATGTAACAGCTACAAGAACCTATAATGAAGAAGAAGTTCCAGAAGGTTCTGTTGGGCATATTATTACTGTAAAAGGTTTAAATGGTGGTCATTCAGGAATGGATATCAATAAAGGTTTAGGGAATGCAAATAAAATAATGAACCGTTTATTATTTGATGCTTTCGAAAATTTCGGATTGCAAGTTGTTGAAATCAATGGAGGAAGCTTACGTAATGCAATTCCGAGAGAAAGTGTTGCGAAAGTGATCATTTCAGAAATGTTTGATGAAGCTTACATTTTTGATATGCAAGAAATCATCAACGATATTAAAACTGAATATAAAACAACTGAACCAAACCTTACAATAGAAATCGTAAAATGCGATTTACCTAAAAAAGTTATGGATTTAGGTGTTCAGGAAGGAATTATTCGTGCTATTTATGCAGCTTACAATGGAGTTTACAGAATGAGTGCTGATATGGACGATTTGGTAGAAACATCTAACAATATTGCTCGTGTAATTGTAAAAGACGGGGAGATTTCTGTAGGATGTCTAACACGTTCTTCTGTTGAAACTTCTAAATTTGATTTAGCAAATTCATTGCGTTCTGCTTTTGAATTAGTAGGATGTGAAGTAGAGCTTTCAGGAAGTTATCCTGGTTGGACTCCAAATGTAAACTCTGAGATATTAGATGTTTTAGTTGGAATTTACGAGAAACAGAATAATGAGAAACCAAAAGTTGTAGCTTGTCACGCTGGTTTAGAGTGTGGGATTCTAGGAACAAATTATCCAGATATGGATATGATTTCTTTTGGTCCAACAATTCACGGAGCACATTCGCCAGACGAAAGAGCAAGTATTTCATCTGCTCAAAAATATTGGAAATTTGTATTAGAAATTCTATCAAATATTCCTGTTAAGTAATAAAGTTCACAGTCGCAGTTTTCGGTTTTCAGTTAAAAAAACTGTATACTAAAAACTGCGACTGATTACTAAAAATTAGTCTCTTTTAGGACTATTTTTCTTTTCTCTCTTTTCCTCTTTTTTTTCTTTTGCAGTTTTAAGAGGTTCTTTTTTTGCTGTTTTTTTAGCGTCTTGACTCTTTGCCATGATATTTAAGTTTAGTTAATTTCTTTTTATATATAAGTAAATATAGTGACTATTTTTCAGATGTTTATACTTGTAAAGAGTAAAACCTTTTTTGTTAAAATAATTTCAGGAGCTATTTCTTATTTAGATGCCTGTTTATACACTTCTATCGAATCTTTTGCTAGTCGAATTTTGAGCCATGATTTTAATCTTTTATCCATTTCACGGTCTAACTCTTTCTTGCTTTGATATAAAACTATTGGAATTATTTTAGTAGTTTGTCCATCTTTATAAGAGTAATTTCCAATGGCTAATGCCGATATATAAGGGAATAATGCTTTTGATTCGTTTGTAATTTGCTCATTGTTAAATTGATATTCGGATAGTTGTTCTCGTAAACTATTAATGAGAATATCTTTTTTATCTGCTAAATCCTTACTAGAGTTTATCCTTTTAAGAACATCATTGCTTAGATTAAAAGTATCTTGCTGAATTATCAGTTGCGTATTAAGTAGGTTGTATTCGACCAATTTTTTATTCAAATCAACAATTTCCTGATGGTTGAATTTTTTAGATAAAAAGGCAAGTTTTATTTTCTTAGGTCTCGAATTATATTCTATTTTCTCATATATTATTGGGTAATCATGGTCGGTAAATTCTTTTTTAATGAAAATTTCGGTTCTTTGAGTGTAACTTTTTTCAACAAAAAGCTGATAAGCAAAATAAATACTAGGCAAAATCATAAGCATTATAAGAATTGAAATTCCGTATTTTACTTGTCTTTCGCGTTTTAAATCCAGTTGTTCTGCAACAGGATATTCTAGAAATTTTACAATCACAAAAGTGGCAATACAAATAAACACACAGTTTATAGTGTATAAATACATAGCACCAAAAAAATAGCTTATGTTCCCAAGAGCTAATCCGTATCCAGCAGTACATAAAGGAGGCATTAATGCTGTGGCAATGGCTACACCAGGAATAGGATTTCCTTTTTCGACTCTGGTTACTGCAATTACACCAACTAATCCTCCAAAAAAGGCAATTAGGATATCATATATGTTTGGTGATGTTCTTGCTAAAAGCTCAGATTGAGCTTCTTTAAAGGGACTTACATAAAAATAGATAGTCGATATAGCTAAGCTTACAAATGTAGCAATAAGAAGGTTCTTAATAGATTTTTTGACCAATTCGAAGTCGTACATGCCTAAACCAAAACCAGCTCCAACAATCGGTCCCATTAAAGGCGATATTAGCATGGCACCTATAATTACGGCAGTGGAATTTACGTTCAGACCAACAGATGCAATAAGTATCGCACATGCTAATATCCATAAATTAGAACCTCTAAAAGAAATGGCACCGGTAATATTTTCGATTACCTTCTTTTTGTCTTCTTCTCCTTTGTGAAGGTCTATAAAATCCAAGACTTTGTTTATTCTTCGTTTCATTGTAATAGAGGTTTTATTTACAGTTAAAGTACGAATTTTATATTGAAATAGCTATGATGCATAATGCTGACGCAAAAAAAAATCCTCAACTACTTTTGGTAGAGAGGATTTGCTTTTTATTATTTAAAGTAATTTTAATTACGTTTAAGTATTTTATATTGCTCGTAGCAACCGCTTATGGCATCCATTATTTGTAAGTCATTTGCCGATTGTATAAAAGAATCAGAGTAGTTGCAACGTTTTAAAATCTCAGGAATTTCATCTTTGCTTACTCCAAGAAGTACAGCTACGGTTTCCCTGTCAAATTTAGATTCTAATAAGTTACGCACTGTATCGTCTTTTTTCATTTCCTTGAGTTTCTTGAGCTCCTTGGGGTTTTTTCCGAAAAAATTATAAAGTACATCTGTCGGATTAAAGATGGATCCTAATACTTTACCAAAGGCATTTGGTGAATATTCTCCAGCTTCATATCCTTGGGTTAAACCCGAAATACTATATCGATAATTTTCTTTTGCAGGAATCAGTTTAGAGTCAACTTCCAGATAACCAGTTAGGTTAAAAGGGCGTATAATTACCTCTTCAAGGGCAATTGCTTTTTCAGTAAGTTGAATTTTTGTGACTTTGTTTTTTATCCAGTCATTCGTAACACGAATCCTTAAGGACTGGAATCCTAAAATAGAGAAGTGTAAGGTATCGTTTGGCTGTACATCAATTTCAAAATATCCTTTAGCATCAGATGTAGCACCTCTTACCTTATTAAGGTTAATGATGTTTACGCTAGATAGAGGAAGTTTTGTGTTGTCGTTAACAATGTAACCAGATACTCGTTGAGAATGCTCAATGTCTTGAGAAAACGCGGTCGTGGAAAGTACTAAAAATAAGAAAACTACAAAATATTTCATAAACTGATTTAAAACTTTAAAAGTAGTAAATCAGGATTAAATATTTTGTAGTCTTCAAGTATAATTATAAGAAAATTAACAAAGAGTATTAATCTCTTCTTGGTCTTCTTGGTCTTGATGAATCACCAAAGCTTTCAGAACGTCTTGGAGCTCTATCAGAACCACCTTCGCTTCTTGGAGCCGAGCTTCTGAAACCTCCTTCTCTTGGAGCTGAGTTTCTGTCGCTTCTAAAACCACCTTCTCTTGGAGCAGAATTTCTGTCGCTTCTAAATCCGCCACCAGAACCTTCTCTTCTTGGAGCAGAACTTCTTCCGCCACCAAAACCACCACCAGAACTTCTTCCGTTATGGTCACGTCTTCCACCACCGTCATTTTTAGAAATTTCAACATTAATACGACGTCCTTCTAATTGTACGTTGTTTAATACTTCCATTACTTTGTCAGTGTGCTCAGGATCAGTGTTAAAGAAAGAGAAACCTTCTTTTACATCTACCTTGAAAACGTCATCACGACCTAAGTCTAATGTTTCTTTTAAGTAATCTTTTAATGACATCCAATCAAAATTATCTCTTGATCCAATGTTTACGAAATATCTTGTTGCACCACCATTGTTATTAGGTCTTGCTGCACCATCTCTATCATCACGTCTTTCAGAACCAGATGATTGATTAGAGATATCTCTGTTCTTTTTGTAATAAGCAATAAAACGGTTAAATTCAACAGAAACCATTTTCTTGATTAATTCTTCTTTAGATAATCCTTCTAAAACATTGTTAATAGCAGGAAGATAGTTGTCAATTTCGTGATCAACCTCAGTATCTTTAATCTTGTTTGCTAAGTGCAATAATTGGATTTCGCAAATTTCGATTCCAGAAGGAATAGTTTTTTCTTCAAACTTTTGTTTGATAATTCTTTCGATAGAAGAGATCTTACGTAATTCACTTTTAGTAACAATTACGATAGAAGTTCCTAATTTTCCAGCTCTACCAGTACGTCCAGAACGGTGATTGTAAGTTTCGATTTCGTCAGGTAATTGGTAGTTTACAACGTGAGTAATACTATCAACATCGATACCACGTGCAGCAACGTCAGTAGCTACAAGCATCTGAATTTGTCTTCCACGGAAAGATTTCATTACACCATCACGTTGCGCCTGAGATAAATCTCCGTGCAATGCAGCAGCGCTGTATCCATCTTCGATCAATTTTTCGGCAACAGCCTGAGTATCTCTTTTAGTACGACAGAAAACTACAGAGAAAATGTCTGGATTAGCATCAGCTAAACGTTTCAAAGCCTCGTAACGATCACGTGCATTTACTAAGTAAAATTCGTGAGATACAGTTGAAGAACCTGAGTTTTTAGCTCCAACAGTAATTTCTAATGGCTCGTGCATGAATTGTTTTGCAATTCTAGCAACTTCTTGTGGCATAGTTGCAGAGAACAACCATGTGCTTTTTTCGTCTGGAGATGTTGATAAGATGTTTACGATATCTTCGTAGAATCCCATGTTCAACATTTCGTCAGCCTCATCAAGAACACAATAGTTGATTTGAGAAATGTTTACCAATCCTCTGTTAATCATATCTTGCATTCTACCTGGAGTAGCCACAATAATTTGTGCTCCTCTTTTTATGTCTCTAGCTTGTTCTGTTATACTTGCACCACCGTAAACTGCTACTACATTAATACCTTTTTCGTATTTAGAGTAGTTTTTAATTTCGTTAGTAATCTGCAAACAAAGCTCGCGGGTTGGAGATAAAATTAATGCTTGTGTATTTCTGTTGTTGGCATCAATTTTTTGAATTAGCGGAAAACCAAAAGCTGCCGTTTTCCCTGTCCCTGTCTGAGCCAACGCAACCATATCTGTGTCTTTTTCCAATAATAGGGGAATCGCTTTCTCCTGTACTTCAGTCGGATTTTCAAATCCTAGATCTAAAATCGCCTTCAGTAACGATTCACTCAATCCTAATTGTTCAAATTTATTCATATGTATTTTTAAAATAGGGTGCAAAATTACTGTTAATTATTCAGATAAACTAATGCTATTTTAAGAATTGTATATTTATTATGATTTGATTATCAAACGGTTATGTTTTTGATTAAGTATTTTATCATCGTTTTTTATGAAATTGCAGCAAAAAAACGTCTAGAAATTTAAAATTTGGGATGTAAAATGTTGCATTCTAAACAATTATTGAACGAGGTTCAGAAAATCAATAAGTTGTTGGGTTGCTTTTCCGCGATGACTAATTTTATTTTTAACAGTTAAAGGTAATTCAGCAAAAGTTTCTTCATAGCCTTCAGGTTGAAAAATCGGGTCATAGCCAAAGCCTTGATCTCCTTTTTTATCCTGAGTAATACTTCCATCAGCAATACCTGTAAATAGGTGTTGCTTTCCGTTTAAATTTAATGCAATTACAGTTTTAAAATGAGCTTTTCGGTTAGAAACATTATTAAGCCCGTTTAAAACTTTATTCATATTATCATCAGAGTTGCGTTGTTCTCCTGCATATCTGGCTGAATATACTCCAGGTTCTCCATTTAAAGCACTTATTTCAAGTCCTGTATCATCGGCAAAACAATCGTAACCATATTTTTTGGTTACGTAATCGGCTTTAAGAATAGCATTACCTTCAATAGTATCAGCAGTTTCTGGAATGTCTTCGTGACAACCAATGTCTTCCAGACTTAATATTTTTATACTACCGTCGAGTATACTTTGTATTTCCACAATTTTATTTTTATTGTTCGAAGCAAAAACGAGATCCATTATATATAGGTGTGTAATTAAAAAGATGTTCATACAAAGTTACAAAGTTTTGATGGAATTTCGACTTCGTAGTTTTTATGAAGCTTCCGGAGTTTTGAGGACACTGTATGTTGTATTTTATATGGCAATCCAGCGGAAAGTAGAATATGTTCGTTGCAGCCTTGGTTCAAAATTTTGACAAAGGTGTATGAATGTCCAGTCCAGTGATAGGTATTGCGTATGAAATATAATTAGATTATGTTTGAATTAATGATTTATTGATTCAACTCAAAAGAAAAAATTATGATTAAGAAAATTATCCAAATCTCATTTGCTATCGTTATTATATTGTCATTAGTAAGTTGTAAAAACACTAAACAAAAACTTCAGGAATACGTTATTACTTATAATACTAGTATAGCACCAAGTTTTAAAGGCGAAAATATTACTGGAACTACTGCCAGAGGATATTTAGAAGATAATAAAATTGAAATAAGAATAGAAACCGATTTAGAGCAAAACGAATCAAATAAACAAAAATATAGTAAGGCATTTCCTGATTTGTTGGCTGAAATGATTAAAAAAGAACAACTCCCTAAAGCGTTAATCGAAGAAGGAGTATCTTTTCATGTGTATTTTTTAGCTAAGGATAATACAGTTTTGTCTAAAGTGATAATTAATAAGGAAGAATTAAAAGAGCTGTTAAAAGAAAAGTAAGCTTGTAAAATATCCTAAAAACTTAAAAGCCTCTTTGTGTAAAACAAAGAGGCTTTTTTTATTTAGCGTTTGGTAACGCTTGTTAGATTATCTGGGAAATATAGTTCTGATAAATTGGTAAATTCATCACCACGCATAAAGATATTAATGTCAACGTCAGCAAAACGTGTTTTTCCTGCAGCGGCTAATAATTCATTTGCCGAATGCAAGGTATTTTTATGGAAATGAAATACACGGTCGGATTTATCAGTAACGACTAAACCTTTCATCAGCATTTTATTTTGTGTTGCAACTCCTGTTGGGCATTCATTATTATGACAACGTAAAGCCTGGATGCAACCTAATGAGAACATAAAACCTCTGGCACTATTACACATATCCGCACCAAGTGCTACAGCATGAAGGATAGAGTATCCAGAGATAATTTTTCCGCTACCAATTACTCTCATTTTATCTCTAATATTTAGAGAAATCAATGTTTTATTTACAAAAATTAAAGCAGGCTCAAATGGCATACCCACACCATCTGCAAATTCTAGCGGAGCTGCACCTGTACCACCTTCGGCACCATCGATAGTTATGAAATCAGGAAAACAATCTTCGGAAATCATTTCATGACAAATGTCTTCAAATTCTTTAGTGCTACCGATACAAAGTTTAAAACCAATAGGTTTACCGTTAGATAATTCGCGTAAGCGAGCCACAAAATGAACTAATCCTTTAGCATCAGAGAATGCGCTGTGGCTAGGAGGAGATAAAATTGTGGTATGTGGTTGTACGCCTCTTATTTTAGCTATTTGTTCTGTATTTTTAGATGCAGGAAGTACACCACCATGTCCTGGTTTTGCTCCTTGTGATAGTTTAATTTCTATCATTTTTACATTTGGCAGTAATGCTTTTTCTTTAAACTTTTCTCCATCAAAATTTCCATTTGCATCACGGCAACCAAAATATCCAGTACCTATTTGCCAGGTTATATCACCGCCACCAGCAAGATGAAATTCTGTAAGTCCACCTTCACCAGTATTTTGATAGAATTTTCCTTTTTGTGCACCTATATTTAAGGCACGAACAGCATTTTCGCTTAGCGAACCAAAACTCATTGCCGATATATTTAGTAAAGAAGCTAAGTAAGGCTGCTTACAATCTTTACCACCTACAAGTACACGAGGTAATTCTTCATTTACTTTGGCGGGAAAAATGGAATGTTTGATTCCTTCGTAACTATCATGATTAAGATTTAGTTGTGTTCCAAAAGGAGAACTAGAATCTATATTTTTGGCTCTTTGATAAACTAATGAACGTTGATTTCTAGAGAAAGGTTTACCGTCTGTAGATCTTTCGATGAAGTATTGCTGAATTTCAGGTGCAATCATTTCAAATAAATACCTGAAATAACCTAAAACAGGAAAGTTTCTTAAAATAGCATGTTTTGTTTGAATTGTATTATAAACACCAACAACTAATAGTATTGGAATAATAATAAGGAGTAAGAAACCACGTCCTGACTCAGAATAATGATAAATTGCTGCAACAACTAGAAACAATAAGAATCCGTAGATAAAGAATTTTTTTCTCATGTTTTTTAATTTTTAATTTGAAAAGTGTAAATGTAAATTGTAAAATATGTTAGCTGTATCTCAAGCGAACGTAATTATGTTTGATCCCTTTTTTATCCGAATCTCTTTCGTCGATTTCAAGAATATCTGTTAAGGATTTTAGCATTGGAGTTAATTTTGAAAAACCATAATTTCTTGGGTCAAATTCAGGTTTCTTCTTAACCAAAAGATTACCTATATCACCTAAGAATGCCCATCCATCATCATCTCCAATTGCATCAATTGTATCTTCTATAAGTTCAATTGTTTGAAGATCAATTTTGTTTAGTGGCTTTTCGGTTTGTTTCTCAGGTTGTTTTCCAGTTGGTTTTTCAACAGGTTTTTTAGAGTCAGAAGTAGTGGGTTTTGGCTCTTTCTTTTTGATAGCGCCATCTAATACTTCAATATATATAAAACGATCGCAGGCTACAATAAATGCACTTGGTGTTTTCTTTTCACCAATACCAATTACTTTCATACCAGATTCACGCAATCTAATAGCCAATCTGGTAAAATCACTATCGCTAGAAACGATACAAAAACCGTCTAGTTTTCCCGAATATAATAAATCCATGGCATCGATAATTAATGCCGAATCGGAAGAGTTTTTACCTACGGTGTAACTATATTGTTGGATAGGGGTAATGGCATGTTCTAGTAATACGCTTTTCCAACCGTTTGCATTAGGTTTAGTCCAGTCGGCATATATACGTTTAGTTGTTGGAGTACCAAATTTAGTAATTTCCTCCATCATCCCTTTTACATTGCTATACGGTACATTATCAGCATCGATAAGTACAGCAAGTTTCAATTCTTTGGTGCTGTTTAAAGACATTTTTTGGTTTTACAAAATTATAATCTACCAAAGATAAAACTAAAATTAGTTTTTATAGGATCTTGCTTTATAATATGTGTTTCTGAATAATTAAATTATTCTGGTTATAAATAAGGTAAGATTTTTATTTTAGAAATCTATTAAAGATAAATTTGTCTTTTAATATGTTTTTAAATACATTTGTATAAAATTAAATCAACTAGTCTATGTTTTCAAAAGCCTGTGAGTATGGTATTCGCGCCTCGATATTTATTGCTACAAAATCATCACAAGGAATTAGGGTTGGGATAAAAGATGTGGCAAAAGAAATTGACTCTCCAGAACCGTTTACTGCCAAAATAATGCAGATTCTTACCAAAAACGGAATTATAGATTCGGCAAAAGGTGTAGGAGGTGGTTTTGAGGTTTCTACTGATAAAGTAAAATCTATTAAATTAATTCAGATTGTTGATGCCATTGATGGAGACAACATATATAAAGGATGTGGTATTGGCTTAAAAGAATGTTCAGAAGTGCATCCTTGCCCGGTACATAATCAATTTAAGCAAATACGTGAATTACTTTTAGATATGCTTACAAATACAACTCTGGAAGAACTCGCATTAGGTGTAAAATCAGG
Organism: Flavobacterium sp. KMS; assembly: GCF_000813005.1. Lineage (GTDB taxonomy): Bacteria > Bacteroidota > Bacteroidia > Flavobacteriales > Flavobacteriaceae > Flavobacterium. The sequence goes on from NZ_JSYP01000006.1 coordinate 42,701, forward strand.
AGATTCTTTTCTTAAAGCATTAAACAAAAACAATTAATATTATATAATTTAAATACTCAAAAATGAATAAAAAAGTCAAAATTTCGATTGTAATGCTAATGGGATGTTTAGCAATAACTTCATGTGGAAAAAAAGAAACTGCACCAACTGATACGCCAACAGAGGTAAGTGAGCCAACAGAGGATTCTGAAGGGCAAACAGCAGCAGTTAGTAATGTTCTGGTTATTGAAGGAAATGATCAAATGCAATTTAATACCAAAGAGTTAAAAGCTGTAGCAGGGAAACCTATCACGTTAACATTAAAACACGTAGGTAAGATTCCTAAAGCTGCTATGGGGCATAATGTAGTTATTTTACAGGAAGGTACAGATGAAGCTGCTTTTGCGGGTAAAGCTGCTGCTGCTAAAGACACTGATTATATTCCTGCTTCTGAAAAAGCTTCGATTATCGCTCATACTAAATTAATTGGTGGAGGAGAAGAGGATACTATTGAGTTTACTGTAGATAAAAAAGGAACATACAATTTTTTATGTACTTTCCCAGGGCACGTTGCCATGATGAAAGGTGTTTTAATTGTTGAATAATTAAAGAACTCTAATCCATAAATTAGTGGGTTAGAGTTTTTTATTAAACTAATAAAGGATAAAAAAGTCTTTTATTGATGAAATTTAAAAAAATGAAAAGAGAAAAAAAATTATGGATAGCATTTGCTTTGGTAATGAGCATATCGTTTGCTGTTTTGGGGTATTATGGCTATGAAATTTACCAACAAGCGCCACCAATCCCTAAACAAATAGTTTCAGATAGCGGAAAACTTATTTTTTCTGAAGATGAGATTAAAGACGGGCAAAATGTTTGGCAAAGTATAGGAGGACAAGAGGTAGGATCTATTTGGGGACACGGTGCTTATGTAGCACCAGATTGGACTGCCGATTGGTTGCATAGAGAAGCCATGTTTATTCTGAACAAATACTCGAAAGAAGATTTTGGCAAGGAATTTAATGACTTAGATAAGGAAAAACAAGCAGCATTAAAGATACGCTTACAAAAAGATGTGAGAACAAATCGTTATGATAAAAATTCACAAACACTTACAATTTCAGAAAATAGAGTAGCAGCAATTCAATATCTTAGTGAATATTATCAAGGACTTTTTACCAATGATCCTAAGTTTGATAAATTAAGAGAAGAATATGCAATTCCTAAAAACTCAATAAAAGACGAAACAAGAATGCATAAAATGAATGCATTTTTCTTTTGGGCAACTTGGGCAACTGTAACCCAACGTCCCGATTCGGATATTTCATACACACACAACTGGCCATCAGACGAATTGGTTGGTAATAATGCCACAAAAGAATTGCTTGCCTGGTCGGGTGTCAGTATTATTTTACTGATTTTTAGTATCGGAATCCTAGTATTTTATCATGCGAAATCGGGTGAAGAAGAGGAGTTTCCGCTTCCTAGTAAAGATCCAATACTTAATCAAGGAATGACTCCATCGATGCATTTGATCAAAAAATATTTCTGGGTCGTGAGTTTGTTGATGATTTTACAAATGGCTTTAGGGATAATTACAGCTCATTATGGTGTAGAAGGAAATGCTTTATATGGCATTCCAATAGATCAAATTTTACCTTACGCAGTTACACGAACCTGGCATACCCAATTGGCTATTTTTTGGATAGCAACAGCTTGGTTGGCTACAGGATTATATATAGCTCCGGCAGTTTCGGGTAAAGACCCTAAATTTCAGTGTTTTGGAGTGAACTTCTTGTTTATTGCTTTATTAATCATTGTTTTGGGTTCAATGGTAGGACAATGGTTTGGGGTAATGCAAAAACTAGATTTAGTACAAAACTTTTGGTTTGGACACCAAGGATACGAATATGTAGATCTGGGACGTTTCTGGCAAATATTCCTTCTAGTTGGATTGTTCCTATGGTTGGCATTAATGATACGTCCGTTGATTCCTATTTTAAAGAAAAAGACAGAAGAAAAAAATCTAATCATTTTATTCTTGATTTCTTGTACAGCAATCGCCATGTTTTATGGAGCAGGATTAATGTGGGGAAGACAAACAAATTTAGCCATTGCCGAATATTGGAGATGGTGGGTTGTACACCTATGGGTAGAAGGATTCTTTGAAGTATTTGCAACAGTTGTTATCGCGTTTTTATTCGTTCGTTTGGGATTATTAAAAACCAAAACAGCTACTTTAAATGTTTTGTTTGCAACTATTATTTTTATGTCGGGAGGTATTCTTGGAACTTTCCATCACTTGTACTTTTCTGGAACACCAACAGCTATTATGGCATTAGGAGCTTCATTTAGTGCATTAGAAGTTGTACCGCTTACATTAATAGGTTTTGAAGCATACCAAAATTATAAACTGTCAAAATCTACACAATGGATTATTGATTACAAATGGCCTATTTACTTTATGATAGCCGTTGCGTTTTGGAATTTCCTTGGAGCTGGAGTTTTCGGATTCATTATCAATCCGCCAATTGCATTGTATTATGTACAAGGTTTAAATACAACACCTCTTCACGCACACACAGCATTGTTTGGTGTTTACGGAATGTTAGGAATTGGTTTAATGCTTTTTGTTTTAAGAAGTTTATACAGAAATATTACCTGGAACGAGAAACTACTTAAAATTACGTTTTGGTCATTAAATATAGGGTTGTTTTTAATGGCTGTATTGAGTTTGTTGCCAATAGGAATTTGGCAAGCTATCGAAAGTATTGATCACGGAATGTGGTATGCACGTTCATCAGAGTTAATGCAACAACCTACAATGATTACTTTAAAATGGATGCGTGCCATAGGGGATTCTATCTTCGGAATAGGAATTATAACTACGGCTTGGTTTGTCTTTGATTTGACATTAAAAAACAGAAGAAAATAATATAATAAAAATAATATCATGGAAAATTTACAAAATAAAACAATAGGAACATTTGTAGCAGAAGATTTTAGAACTGCAGCAGTATTTTCAAAATATAAAATCGATTTTTGTTGCAAAGGAAACAGAACCATCGATGAAGTTTGTGCAAAGCAAGAAATTGACTCTAAAGTTTTGCTTAAAAAGATTAAAGAAGCTTTATCAGCCGAAGATACTAATGCAATAGATTTTAACTCATGGCCATTGGATTTATTGGCTGATTATATCGAGAAAACACACCACCGTTATGTAGAGGATAAATCTATCATTATAATGCAATTTCTAAATAAACTTTGCAGTGTTCATGGTGGGAATCATCCAGAATTGTTTAAGATAAACCAATTGTTTACCGAATGTGCTGGCGAATTAGCTCAACACATGAAAAAAGAAGAATTGATGTTATTCCCTTTTATAAAAAAGATGGTTAAAGCAAAAGAAACAGACGAAGCTTTAGCGCAACCTCCTTTTGGAACTGTATCGAACCCAATTGCTATGATGATGCATGAGCATGATGCCGAGGGAGAACGCTTTCGCGAAATTGCCAGCCTAACTAATGATTATCAAGCGCCAAGTGACGGATGTACTACTTACAAAGTAACGTATGCTATGCTAAAAGAATTTGAAGAGAATTTGCACACACACATTCATCTGGAAAATAATATCTTGTTTCCTAAAGCAATGATTCTGGAAAAAGAGTTTTCTTAAAAAATAAGAATGTATAATTAATAAAAGAATGCACCGATAAATTAATTAACATCGGTGCATTTTTATTTCTATAAATAGGAGATTAGGATTATTTTGAACTACTTTTAATTTAAATAAAGATGAAATTATTAACTAAAATGAGTTCGCAAAAAAGTTGGGTTGTATGTTGCTTCTTTAATTTTTTAATAGCTTCGCTTATGGGGTTGTTAATGCGTTATGTCTATCTATTTCCTTTAAATATAAATTACAGTTTCTTACTTCATGCACATTCACATGTAGCGATGTTAGGTTGGGCTTATTTGATGATTTATGTTTTAATTGTTCGTTTTTTTATCCCAAAAGAAAAAAGTCAGAAACCAATTTATAATCAGTTATTCTGGGTTACCGAATTTGCTGTTATTGGTATGATGGTAACTTTCCCGATTCAGGGATATGCCTTGTTTTCGATTATATTTTCTACAATGCATATTGTACTCAGTTATGTTTTTTGTTGGCTGGTTTGGAGAGATGGCTTTAAGGATAAAAGAAGCAATCATAAACTTTTATTGGCAGCGATTTTATTTATGGTTTTCTCTACTTTCGGAGTTTGGTGTTTAGGACCAGCAGTAAGTATGTTGGGGAAACAAAGTGCTTTTTATCAAATTGCAATTCAGTTTTTCCTGCATTTTCAGTTTAATGGATGGTTTTTGTTTGCGGTTTTGGCTTTGTTTTTAAAGCAATTTGAAGATAAAATAGAAAAAAAGTCGTTCAAAATATTCTTCACTCTACTCATCATAGCTACATTTTTAACCGTAGCATTTCCTGTAAGTTGGTATGTCGAGCACAATTTATTAAGTTGGATTAATACTATTGGAGTTGTTTTGCAATTGGTTGCTTTTGTCTATTTTTATAAAATGCTAAAGCCTCAAATAAACTCGTTTAAAGCTAATTTAGATTCAACGACTAAAATAGTATATGGTTTGGCGTTGTGTTCTTTATTCTTGAAAATAGGCATACAATTATTGGTTTTAATACCTAATCTAGCCGAAATTTCACATCAGATCCGAAGCTTTATAATTGGTTTTATTCATTTAACAACTTTAGGCATAATTACAGGATTTTTGCTTGGAGTATTAATTCAGAATAAGCTGCTTTCGCATCAATCTTATTTACTTCGTGCAGGAATAAAGTGTTTTATTTTGGGATATATAGCAACAGAAATATTGCTATTTATTCAAGGGGGATTTCTTTATTTTGGTAAAGGAGCACTTTGGGGTTATTATGATGAAATTTTCGGAACAAGCGTTCTTATTGTTGTAGGGTTAAGTTTAATTACAGCTTCAATCATTAAGACAAAAAATGTTAGATTGTAATATTTTTTCGCCACAGATTATTATGATTAAAAGGATTCTAACACCTAATACTTTGTCAATAAAGGAACGCGGATTAAACGGATTCGCTAAGGCGAAAACGCGATCCCGAAGCGTCGGGACGGATTTTCTTTTTATTGTTTTAAAATCTGTTTTTATCCGCGTCTTTACTTTTGTAAATCAGTTTAATCCGCGTCCTTTTTTTGCTACAGGTTAACTTTGCACTCCTTGCGGTTAATTCTCCTGAATATTATAAAACAAAAAACAAGAGTCGATTAATCAAAATCTTCCCTTGTTCTTTACGAATTAATTAACCTATTTAATTTTTTCTGCTTCCAGATTTATTCTGTCTACTGTTTTATCATTGTTTACTCCTAAGCCTTCTTGTTGGTAAATTAATTCTCCATCAGGATTAAAAACACTTATAATATTGGAGTGTGAAAAATCTATGGGAGATATCTTTTTATAATTAACAGCGAGAACAGCTGCAAATTCTCGAGTATTATCTTCTGTAGAACGTAAGAAAATCCACGGGTCATTTTCCATTTTATTAGCAATAGCAAATGCTTTTAGTTTTTCGGGAGTATCAGTTTCGGGATCAATACTTACGAGAATAAGTTTTACGTTTTTCTTTGTTTCTTTATTTAATCGAGATTCTATATTTCTCATGTCAGCAACTAATCTTGGGCAAGCAGCTTTACAAGTTGTATAAATCATTACCATAACCAGAACATTTCCTTTTAGACTTTTTAGTTCAATATCTTTTCCATCTTGGGTTGTCCATTGTGAGGGCAAATTATAAATGGATAAATCACTAATTGGTTTGTCTTCTGTGGCTAATGAACCGTCTTCTTTTTTAGATTCTTTGCAACTTTGCAAAGTAAAAAGAAGAATGAAAATTGCCATTATTGTTTTTTTCATTTTTAAATGATTTAAAATTATAGCTTTGTTGTACTAGCACATCTAAAACCTAGATTTCGCGTTGAATATTGCGCTTTAAGACTTCCTCTAAAGGCATATCGCATAAAAGCAGCATAATCCATCAAGTCGGATGCATTTACAGATGCGCCTCCGCAAAAAAGATTCTTATCGTCGCTTTTATCTTTTCTGGATTCTCCAGACAAAAAGATACTATTAAAGTCTGAAGTCCATTCCCATACTAAACCATGCATGTCATAAACGCCCCAATAATTTTTGAACGTTTGTCCAATAGGATTTTCATACGTTTTTGATTTCTCGTACCAGGACAAAATGTATTTATTAAATTCCGTTTTAGTTCTGGCATCAATCCTTTTTTCATCTGCCATGGCAACATATTCCCATTCGTCCATTGTAGGCAATCGCTTTCCTTGACATTCACAATATTTTTTGGCAGCAAACCAAGAAACGTTTGTTACAGGAGCTTTTGGATTTGAATTTCCGAAATCAAAATCCGATTTCCAATAAGACAGGTAACTTTTGTCTGCAAAAAGTCCTTTTATTTTAGATTTGCTATAGCTTGGATTCTTTTTGAGGAAACTCAAAAACTCATTGTTTGTAACAGGATAAACATCTATAAAAAAAGGTTTTACAACGACAGGCGTTTTTGTTGTAGCCCCGTAAAGAGGGACAAAGGAGCCCTCTTTTATCGGAACCATTTTCGATTCTTGTGCCCATACCATTCCCGTAATATGAGCCAAGAAAAGAATAATAATGAAAATGCTTTTTTGCATACTATTTGGTGTTGTTATCTTTGTGCTTTTACCATTTCGGGAGTAACATCTGTTTTGTTATTTCCCCAACTGTTGTATATATAAGTCATAACATTTGCTATTTCATCATCAGATAAATTCTGGCTAGGCATAACATTGTTATATTTTTTACCATTTACAGTTATCTCTCCACTTAAACCATGCAGGATTGTTTTAATTGCTCTGTTAGCATCTGCATTAAGATAATCTGATTTTGCAAGAGGAGGGAACGTACTAGGAATTCCTTGCCCTTCGGATTGGTGACAAGCAAAACAGGTTGTGCCAAAAATTTCTTTTCCAATTTTTACCTTTTCTGCTACAGTTCTTTTTGGAATTACTGTTTTAGCAGCTCCATTATCAGGCATTTTCTGAATTGTTCCTCCTTCTGGTAAATAGATACCTTCTTGGATAGTTCCAGAATATATGTTTTTGTGCTCAGCACCTTCTACTTTTAGTATTCCTAGTGCACCTTTATTAAATGCTCTAAAAATGGAGTGATCGACTATGACAAAACTTCCCGGAGTTTCTACTTTAAAATCAACTATAGATGCCCCACCAGCAGGAATTAGCGTAGTTTGAACATTTTTATTAATCATGCTTCCACCTTCTACATGTACATTATCAAATATTTCACCAATAACATGGAAAGAAGATACTAAGTTTGGACCGCCATTACCAACAAATAAACGAACCGTTTCACCAACTTTTGCAGTAAGTTCACCTCCATTTGTTAATGAACCAACTTTTCCGTTAAATACAACATAATCAGGTGTTTCTTTTACCGCTTTATTCATGTCAAAAGCCTGAAGTCCTTGAGCTCCATATTCACCTTGAGTGTAAAAATCACCTTGCATAACGTAGTATTCTTTGTCTACTGGAGGAAGACCACCTTCTGGTTCTACCAAAATTAAACCATACATTCCGTTTGCAATGTGCATTCCCACAGGAGCTGTAGCGCAATGGTAAACATATAGTCCAGGGTTTATTACTTTAAAGCTAAACACTTTTTCATGACCAGGTGCTACAAGTGATGATGATGCTCCACCACCAGGACCAGTAACAGCATGTAAATCGATATTGTGTGGAAGTTTATTATCCGGATGGTTTTTTAAGTGAAATTCGACTTCATCACCAACACGAGTTCTAATAAAACTTCCTGGAACAGAACCTCCAAATGTCCAATAGGTATATTTTACACCATCAGTCATAGTTCCTTCTTGCTCTTTGATTTCCATATTAACTTTTAGTTTCATGGCAGGTCTGTTACCAACAGGTTTTGGTACCATTGGTGGAGCTGTAAGTTCAGCTTCCATTTCTCCATCAGTTTTAATATCAGTGTAATTTGTAGATTCTTCTCCTTTTTTGCATGATGCTAATAATAGCATTGCAAAAATTGCACAAAAAACAGCTCTCAATTTTAAGGGCATTTTATATTTCTTTTTCATAACAAGGTTTGGTTTATTTTAGTTTTAAATCTTTAAACAAAAATAAAAGACAGTTTTGTCTTTTATTATGATAAAAGTCATGTAAGTCATATAAAATATAATTTAATTCAAAATTGTTCTTATTTAATTGCGTTTAATCTTGTTAAAGGTGTGAGTTAAAATTTAACTTAATTATTTGGATATTGATATTCAGAATATTTTTCAATAAAAATAATTGCCAAACTCTATTTTAGAATAATAATCATTATTTTTGCACGCTGTTTAAATTAAAATTATTACTTCAAAATATATTTATGGTAAAAGATTTATTCGAAAGAATTCAGAACAATAAAGGACCATTAGGAAAATGGGCTTCACAAGCTGAGGGCTATTTTGTGTTTCCTAAATTAGAAGGTGAACTTGGCCCAAGAATGCAGTTTGGTGGAAAAAATATTTTAAACTGGAGTTTGAATGACTATTTAGGTTTAGCAAATCATCCAGAAGTACGTAAGGCTGATATTGATGCTGCAACTCAGTTTGGTGCAGCTTACCCAATGGGAGCACGTATGATGTCTGGTCATACTAAATATCATGAGCAATTAGAAAATGAATTGGCTGATTTTGTAATGAAACCAGCAGCTTATTTGTTGAATTTTGGTTATCAGGGAATGGTATCTATCATTGATGCATTGGTTACTAAAAACGATATTATCGTGTATGATGTAGATTCTCACGCTTGTATTATTGATGGAGTACGTTTGCACATGGGGAAACGTTTTACTTACAAACACAATGATCTTGAGAGTATGGAGAAAAACCTGCAACGTGCTACAAAAATGGCAACTGAAACAGGTGGTGGGATTTTATTTATTACCGAAGGTGTGTTTGGAATGCGAGGACAACAAGGAAAATTAAAAGAAATCGTTGCTCTTAAACAAAAATACAATTTCAGATTATTAGTAGATGATGCACACGGTTTTGGTACACTTGGTAAAAGAGGAGCTGGAGCAGGTGAGGAGCAAGGAGTTCAGGATGATATTGATGTTTACTTCTCTACTTTTGCTAAATCTATGGCTAATATCGGAGCTTTCGTAGCTGCAGATAAAGATATTATCGATTATTTAAAATATAATTTACGTTCTCAAATGTTTGCAAAAGCATTGCCAATGATTCAAACAATTGGTTCATTAAAACGTTTAGAATTATTGCGTAATCACCCAGAATTGAAAGATAAACTTTGGGAAAATGTAAATGCATTGCAAAACGGTTTACGTTCTAGAAACTTTAATATTGGTGATACAAATACATGTGTAACTCCAGTTTATCTTCAAGGAAGTGTACCAGAAGCAATGGTAATGGTAAATGATTTAAGAGAAAACTACGGTATTTTCTTGTCAATTGTTATCTATCCAGTTATTCCAAAAGGAATTATTTTATTAAGAATGATACCTACTACATCTCATACTTTGGCAGATATTGATGAAACACTTACAGCTTTTGAAGCTATTCGTGAAAAATTAGAAAATGGAACTTATAAAGAAATTGCTAGTAGAACTACAGTTGATTTAGATGCATAGTTACAATCCAATATTCAATTGAATATATGGGAATTATATAAAAAAATCCATTCGTTATGCGAATGGATTTTTTTTGTTTAAGGCTATTATGTACTATATTTAACATTCAAACTTTTAAACGGAATAATTATGAAAAAAATAATAGCAATAATAGGAGCCGTTACATTAGTATTGGTTTCTTGTAAAAAAGAGAAACAAGAAGAAATAATCCCTAGTACGGTCGAATCTGCAAAAATCGAAGAATCTGTAGGCAAACAATGTTTTCAATCAGTAACTAATAAGGATACAGTCATACTGACTTTAAACACAAATTCTCATAATGAAGTAGATGGGCAATTGACGTACAAGATTTATCAAAAAGATAAAAACGAAGGAACTATAATAGGGAGCATAAAAGGAGATACACTTATTGCTGATTATACTTTTAAATCTGAAGGAGTTTCTTCTATAAGAGAAGTTGCTTTCCTGAAAAAAGCAGGAACTTTTATTGAGGGATATGGAGACCTTATAGAAACAAATGGTAAATTGGTATTTAAAGATAAAAAGCTTTTAAAATTTGATTCAAAAATGACTTTATCAAAGGTTGATTGCAAATAGTTTGAAACTGAGAGTATAAAAAAAATCCATCCTGTCTAAACGGGATGGATTTTTTATTATAATTCTTTACGAAAAGTAGCTCTTCGCTTGTGTATTACAGGATCAAAATGTTTCCATAAATTATGGATAGCTACATTATCTGATAATTCAGGAGTTCTATAGCAATTAACAATTCCTTTTTCTTTAAAAGTATGGTAATATTCATTGAAGATAATTGCAGTTACAGCCTTGTTCTGGTACTCAGGGTGCACGCCAATTAAGTAAAAAATCATATCCTTACTATGTTTTTTTGCTTTAAGCAAATGAAGAAATCCAAACGGGAATAATTTTCCTTTTGTTTTCTGTAAAGCTTCTGAAAATGATGGCATTACAATACTAAAAGCTACAATGTTATGGTCTTTATCTTCTACAAATTTTATAAATTCGGGATTGATAAAACTGATGTATTTTTTCTTGAAGTATTCTTTTTGAACATCCGATATTGCTACAAATGAAGATAAAGAAGCGTAAGATTCATTAAATAAATCAAACATCTTATCTACGTGAGGCATAACTTCTTTAGTTGTCTTAAAGTTAAGCGGTTTTAATTGGTATCTTCTCTTAACCAACTCATTCGCCTTTTCAAAAAACTCTGGTTTTACGTTAGCAAAAGGGAATTTACTTTCGTCGTATTTTTTTTCTACCACATAACCCAATTGTTCAAAATGAGTTGCGTAATAGGGATGATTGTACCAAGTAATCATCGTTCCTATTTCGTTAAAACCCTCGGTTAAAACTCCAACTTTATCCAGATTAGAGAATCCCATTGGACCCTCAACATATTCCAGGTTGTTTTTTCGTCCTAATTCATATACTCTTTCAAGTAAAACTTTGGTAACTTCGATATCATCAATAACATCAAACCAACCAAAACGGACTTTCTTTTTTTGTTGTCCATTAACTTCATCCCAGTTAATTATGGCAGCAATTCGTCCTACAATTTCATTGTTTCTAGAGGCTACATAAAAAGTAGCTTCGGCATTTTCGAATGCAGGATTTTTGGTTTTATCAAAAGTCTCTAACTCATCAGCAATAATAGGTGGAACCCAATATTTATTGTCTTTATATAAAGAGAAAGGAAATTTTACAAATTCGGTTAATTCCTTTTTAGTTTTAGCTTCTTGTATTGTAATCATTAAGACGGTATTGTATAGTTTGTTTTCCTAAAATAGAGACAACGAATATAGTTATCTTTCCTATAATTAAAAAATTCTTGTATATAGAAAGCCCAAATTAATGGGCTTTCTAGTTATTAATGATTGTTTTATCTATTTGCACTTTGATGCTGAATGTAACGTGATTACATTTTTTATTTGATTATCGTAATTTCACCGTTCATTTGCTCTTGAGGGATGTCTAAAACTAAGGTTCCGTTTAGCCATACCTTTTCGACTATAATGATGTTACATTCTCCTGTCTCTCTTCTGTATTGTGCTTTTAAAGTATCCGTTTCTGTTTTATTCCAATGTAAATAGGTAATAGGATATTCTTCGTCTGGCGAACTATTTAATCCCAATATAAAATTTAAATGAGTACCATTATTATCTTTAGTATTGTAGATGTTGATAGCATTACTCTCTGCTCTAATTATTTTGTCATTAACTAAGTAATCAGCGTAAATGAGGTTTATCGGGTATTTATCGGAGTCCAAAATGTTTTCGGTAGAACTATTTTTAAGATTAATCTTAATTGAATTAGAAAATGTAGTACACATTATTGCTTCACGATCATTATTGCATGAAGTAAAAATAACTAGTATTAAAATAAATAATTGTTTCATGATAGTCTGATTTATGGAGTTATATTGTATACTACAGAAATTTGATTGTTGTATGAAGCTTTTCCTGGATTAAAATTGTTATAATCATAAAACCCATCATAATTACCACCCCATCCCCAATTCATATAAAGTTGTAATGTAGTAACGCCGTATCCAGTACAATTTCCATTACTATCTTTTTGATAATATGTATTTCTTTGATAACCATCACAAACCCACGAATGTCCACTTCCATAAGAAGAATACCCTCCTAGAATTACAGGTTTGTTAGCATCGATATTACTTGTAATTAAACGGGTGTCACTATTGTCTGTAGTATAAGTTGCATTAGAATATCCAAAATAATTTTTTAGAGCTGGAGCTATATCTGCCGAGTAGGCTCCAGAACCATCACAACCATACTCCATGTTTACAGATGAACCTGCATTTTTCATTAAGAGTTGGGTATTGTAACTACCGTAGTTAGGAGGCATACTTGACCAATTGTAAGTATTAGGTTTTTTGAAAAAGTATAATACCTGTGCCATAGCTGTTGCTACGCAACCTGTAGGAGCTTTTCCTCCAGCATTATTAGGGCAGTTATATGGGACCAAGTCGTTATAACCCCAAGATTGATCCCAAGTTGTTTTTAAAAGGGGGCCTTTTGTAATATTTGTATCGGGACAATCTGTCCTTGAATCTGGAGCTATTTTATTGGTTGTATTCGGGGATTTTACGGCTATACTGTTATCTGTAATTGCTTCCCATTCTTGTTGAATTTCTTTACTTTGTGGGAGTTTATCATCTATAATATTTTGGATTTGTTCTTTTCCTCTTTTTATCCATTCCTGTATAGGAGGAATAATTTCTGTAGGGACTGAAGAAAAACTTCCAGTGTCAGAAAATGCTAGTATTGGGGTTACTCTATTATCGGCAGCTATAATGATAAACCCACCCTGTTTGTAGTTAATTACATAAAATGCCTTTTTATTTTTTTTCGTTTCATGTGCTATAATAGTATTAATCATTTTAGGATTGTCTACTCCTTTATTGGTAATGTTGTTTTTTTTTAAAAACGACTGAGCAACATCTAAGGCTATGTTTTCATTGATACTATTATTACTTGTAGAATTTAAATTAGTATTTTCTTGTTTGTCACAAGAAATAATAAAACTTAATAAAAATAAGAATGTCGATTTTGCTAAAATTGCGAAAAATTTAGCTTTAAATTTTTTTTGCATAATAAGAATTTTATTGATTAATAGAAATGATAATAATGCTAATTATCAAATGTAAGTAATATTAGACAATAAAAATCTTAAAGTATAAAATTTTTCTTATGATTTAAATTATTCAAAAGTAGCTTTACGCTTTTGTTCCATTAACTGATAATCTTCTTCTTTTTCTTTTTTCTTGCTTTTTTTAGGGTTTTTGTCTTTTTTGCCTTTTTTATCAGTAAAATTCATCTGAACCTCTTTATATTTTGCATCGTAACGCCAGGAAAAACCTACTCCACCATAAAAAATAGAAGGAGTGTCTTTAAAATTAGTACTTATAGAAGCGTCGATTTGCATGCTTTTGTTTAATAAATATGCAGCACCACCTCTAATAATACAATCGCTATAAAAGTCGCTTTTGTATCCTTGATTTTCGACAAAACCAGACCATTTATCATTAAAACCTCTTGTAAGTGTTAATACATATCCATAACTAGGATAGTCGGTGGTAATATAATCGGCAATGATATTGGTTACAAAAACCCATTTCCCATCACCTAAGTGGTTTTGAGTAATCAACATGATTTTAGGAGAAATGCTAGATTCATTTGAAAAAGCATACGGATTTCCTGCAAAAGTAAAATTAGCTCCTGCAAAAATAGAAACTGCAGGAATTAATTGATGCCAGTTAAATTTTTGATTAGCCTTCCAGCTATAAATATTAGGTTTCTTTTCGTAGTTTTTAAAAGGATCGTAGATTAAATATTTAGCTCCAAGTATAGTTTGCTTAAAATCATTTTTTTTGTAACTATTAAAAGGAGTGCTATAATCTTCCATTTGGTATTGCAAATCGGCGATAAGCTCTAGTTGCTCACGAAAAAGTCCCCAACGAAGCGTTAAATCAGTACCGAAACCACTTGCGTTATAATTTAATAAGTCATGTTTTTCATTAATTCCATAAACACCAACTTCAGCTTGTATTACAGATTTTCCTACAGCAAAAGCAGACATTGTTTCTCCTGGGCGGTTTGAATTAATTACATCGGTATGTTGTCCGAAAAAAAGATAAGGCGTTAAAAAAACGCTGGAAATAATCAAGTTTCTGATTTTAAACATATTATTTTTATTAGTTAAAAAGTAATAACGCATTTCAAATGTACTATATTTTATTATTAATTTAAGATTGATATTTTAATTTTGAAGAATGGATTTATTATTTTTGAAAAAAATTATATGATTATGCAAACAGCATCTTTTTCAGGTCTTATAAAAGCGATTTTTTATATGATTGCTTTTTATTACATTTTTAGATTCTTGGCAAAATTATTTCTGCCAGTTTTAGTTAAAAAAGTAGTAGATAAAGCAGGTGAAAACTTTCAGAGACAACAGCAACAACAATATAGACAACCACAAGATAATTTATGGCAAAAAACCAGAACAAATGATGAGGTTATAATTGACACGGCCAATGCGAAAAATCCTCGTGAAACCAAAAAAGTAGGCGATTACGTTGATTACGAAGAAATAGATTAAGTTTGTAGTCAAAATAATAGATTTTCATCCATAACCAAACCCACCAAAATTGAAAGTAATAAATAAGCTTTATCCGCATGCCCTTGTTATATTGGGATTTGTACTCGTTTCTTTAATTTATTTTTATCCTGTATTACAAGGAAAACAGATTTTTCAATCGGATATTGCACAATATGCCGGAATGGCCAAGGAACAAAATGATTTCAGAGCAACTGAACATTCTGAACCATATTGGACAAATTCGGCTTTTGGCGGAATGCCAACGTATCAATTAGGAGCTAATTATCCGCATGATTATGTAGGTCAGATAGATGATGCTTTACGATTTTTACCTCGTCCGGCAGATTATCTGTTTCTATATTTCTTAGGGTTTTATGGTTTGTTATTGGTTTTGAGAATCGACCCGCTTAAGGCTTTTATCGGAGCATTAGCTTTTGGGTTCTCTACTTATTTAATTATTATTCTAGGAGTTGGGCATAATGCCAAAGCGCATGCTATTGCGTATATGCCACTGGTTATCGCCGGATTTATACTCGTATTCCAGAAAAAATACATTCTCGGAGGTTTGCTCACCATGTTTGCGGTAGCGTTAGAAATTAATGCTAACCACTTCCAGATGACGTATTATTTATTGATATTCTTATTGATTCTTTCAGGATATTATACTTTCAATTTTATTAAAGAAAAAGAATATAAGCCACTTTTAATTTCATTTGGAGTTTTGGCAGTAGCCGGTATTTTTGCTTTAGGCGCAAATGCTACTAATTTATTGGCTACTAGCGAATATGCTAGTTTTAGTACCAGAGGAAAAAGTGAACTAACATTTAATCCAGATGGTTCAAAAAGTAATACAAACGGAAGCGCATTAAGTCGTGATTATATTACAGAATACAGTTACGGAATTGCTGAAAGTTTTAACTTAATTGCACCAAGATTATTTGGTGGTTCTAATAGTGAAAATGTTGGTACAGATAGTAAGATGTACGAATTCATGATTGGACAAGGTGTTCCAGAAGGTCAAGCTCAGGATTTTGTTTCGGCAATGCCAACGTATTGGGGAGATCAGCCTATTGTAGCTGCTCCAGCATATATAGGTGCTATTGTTTTCTTTTTGGCAGTTTTGGCTTTGTTTATTGATGACCGAAAAATTAAATATGTATTCTTTTCGGGAGCAATGGTTGCTTTAGTGCTTTCTTGGGGTAAAAATTTTCCGATATTAACTGATTTCTTTATCGATCATGTTCCTATGTATGATAAGTTTAGAGCAGTTTCTTCTATACAGGTTATTTTAGAATTATGTTTCCCTGTTCTTGCAATTATAGGATTACAATCTTTCTTTAAACTAAAAGACATTGACCCAAAACTACAGCAAAAAGGATTGGTGCAAACAGGAGTATTTAGTATTGGAGTTTTACTAATATTAGTTTTCTGCAAGAGTATGTTTAATTTTTCAGGAGGTAGCGATAGTTATTTCTTAGAGAATTACGGACCTGATTTTGTAGATGCATTAAAAGAAGACAGAAGAACATTATACTCAGCAGATTTGTTGCGTTCTGGATTCTTTATAGTAGTTACTTTTGGAGTATTATGGTTCTTTATTAAGAATAAATTATCTCAAAATGCAGCATTAATTATTGTGAGTGTTTTTATGATTTTTGATTTGTTCTTTGTTGATAAAAAATATGTTTCAGCCAAAGATTTTGTAAGCGGAAGAGAAGTTGCAGTTCCTTTTCAGGAAACACCTTCGGATGTACAAATTTTAAAAGACACTACACATTATAGAGTTTTTGAAGTAAATGGTAACTTATCAAGTGCTAGAGCTTCTTATTTCCATAAATCAATTGGTGGATATCATGCTGCAAAACCAAGAAGAATGCAACAGTTATTTGACTATCAGATAGCCAAAAATAATATGGAAGTATTGGATATGTTAAATATAAAATACATTATCCAAACAAATAAAGAAGGACAAGAATTCCCGACAATAAACCCAAATACTAACGGTAATGCTTGGTTTGTAAAAGATGTAAAATTGGTAAATACTGCCGATGCCGAAATGAAACTTTTGGATCACTTAGATACTAAGAATGTAGCAGTGTTTAATATTCATGATCATGGTTCTAAATTTAAAAGTGCTCGATTAAAGAAAAAATGGGATGCAAGCGGAACTATAAAATTAGACGTTTATAAACCAAATTATATTAAATATACATCGGATAACTTAAATGATGGTTTAGCAGTATTCTCTGAGATTTATTACGAAAAAGGATGGAATGCTTACATTGATGGTAAACTTACAAATCATTTTCCTGTAGATTACGTGTTAAGAGCTCTTGAGGTTCCTGAAGGAAAACATAAAATAGAATTTAAATTTGAGCCAGAAGTTGTTAAAACTGGTAGTATGATTACACTTGCTAGTTCAATAGGTGTGCTAGTTCTTTTGATCGGAGGAATTTATTTTGAAAGAAAAAAATCGATTGGCGTTAAGTAATCAGATTTTGATTTTAGCTTGACAATAATGATTTTAAAAATTCTTAAAGTATTTCTTCTTGTATTCCTGGATGTAGCAATACTCATTTTCTGTGGTATTTATATGATGGGATATGATGACTTTTATGAAGAGAGTCAAGGAGAATATTTTAGTCTTTCAAGTATGGAAACTAAATATAAGATCGTTTGGATTTTTTATAATTTTTGGATTGTTTTAAATTGGCTTATTTTATTCTATATTTTATTTAGAATATTTAAGAAAACTATTTCGAAATAATTTTTATGAAATTGTATTTTTTCTATTAACTGTTAAATTTGTAACTTTAAACATTAAACCACTTTTTTCTTGGAACAAAAGAAACTCCTAATTATAACATATTACTTTCCACCAGCTGGAGGGCCTGGCGTGCAACGTTGGTTGAAATTTGTAAAATATTTGCCCGAATTTGGTGTTCAGCCAATTGTATATGTACCAGAAAATCCAACATATCCTATTGTTGATGAAGGTTTGATGAATGAAGTTTCGGATCAGGTAATTGTTATCAAGAATAAAATTATTGAGCCTTATCAATTAGCTTCATTTTTTTCGAAAAATAAAACAAAGAAAATAGCTTCTGGAATTATCCCGAATCAGAAAAAGCAATCTTTTCTGGATAAAACATTCCTTTGGATTCGTGGTAATTTATTTATTCCTGATGCTCGTGTTTTATGGGTAAAGCCATCGGTTTCTTTTTTAGAAAAATATATTGTTGAAAATAATATTGATACGATTGTAACTTCTGGGCCACCACATAGTTTGCATCTTATTGGTTTAGAATTAAAGCAGAAATTAAACGTAAAATGGTTTGCCGATTTTCGTGATCCATGGACTACGATAGGTTATCATAAATCATTGCGTTTATCAAGTTATGCTGCTAAAAAACATAAGAAATTAGAACATCAGGTTTTAAATACTGCCGATACTATTCTTGTTACAAGTAAAACTACCAAAGCAGAATTTCAGGAAATAACAACAAAACCTATTGAAGTTATTACCAATGGTTATGATGTAGAAAATGTAGAGAAGCAAACATTAGATACCAAATTTACTTTGGCGCATATTGGTTCTTTTTTATCCGAAAGAAACCCTCTTTTTTTATGGGAATGTTTGGTTGAGTTATTGCAGGAAATCCCTGAATTCAAACAACACTTGCAGGTAAAACTAATTGGTGCAGTTAGTCAGGAAGTATTAGAAACAATCGAGAAGTTCAAACTGAATGATTACCTGAATAATTTAGGTTATGTTTCGCATAACGAAGCTATTGCTCATCAAAGAAAATCTCAGGTTTTATTGTTAATCGAAATAAACTCAGAAGATACAAAGAGTATTATTCCAGGTAAGTTGTTTGAATACATGGTTTCTAATAGACCAATAATTGCAATTGGACCTAAAGGTTCTGACTTCTCAGATATTATAACTCAGACAAATACAGGTGTGTTTTTTGACTATTCTGAAAAAATGAAATTAAAAAGTGTAATTTTGGATTTTTATAATCAATTTTTAGAAGGAAAACTACAATCAAACGGAGTTGGATTGCAGCAATATTCTAGAAAAAACCTAACAAAACAGTTAGCACAATTGATTAAATAGAATACTTTTTAAAATTTCAATAAAAAACATAAATACCTTCAATGGGCATAGTCTTAAATCAGTCTTTTAAAAATACTATTATAACATATATTGGTTTTGGTATTGGTGCAATAAACACGCTTTATTTATATCCGATTTATTTAGGCGAAACTTATTATGGTTTAACAAATTACGTTACTTCAGCGGCAAATGTTATCATGCCTTTGTTTGCTATCGGGATGCAAAATACATTAGTCAAGTTTTATTCTCAATATAAAACAGAAGAAGAGAGAGAGCAGTTTTTGTCCTTTACAGCACTATTTCCTGTTTTAATGTGTATTCCTTTGGGAATAATTGGACTTTTCTTTTTTGATGATATCACGGCTTTTGTATCAAAGAAAAATCCTGTTGTAAAAGAGTTTATCTTACTGATTCCTTTTATCGGAATTTGTATGGCTTATTTCGAGATTTTTTATGCTTGGGCAAGAGTACATATGCATTCCGTTTTTGGTAATTTTATCAAAGAAGTTGGTTTAAGATTATTTTCTACGCTTGCTTTGGTAGGATTATATTTTGATTGGATAACCTTAATTCAATTTGTATATGTGACGGCTGCAATTTATTTTATAGCTTTTATCGTAACGATGTTTTATGCTTTTAGTATTAAAAAGCCTAAGTTTCAGATTACAATACCTGCAAATGTAAAAAGTGTAATGGAATATACGTTTTACATAATCCTTTCAGGAAGTGTAGCCAATTTGCTTTTGGATGGAGATAAGCTTATGCTTAATCAGTATATGAAAATTGAGAATATTGCTTATTATTCGGTAGCAACATATATAGCCTTGGTAATCTCGGTTCCAAGTCGTGCCATGCATCAAATTGTATATCCTATTACTGCAAAGTTAATGCACGATGATAAACACGATGAGTTGAATGATTTGTACAAAAAGACATCTATTAACTTACAGATCGTTGGTGGATTTGTGATGTTGTGTATTTTCGTAAATATTAATCAGTTATACGAAATCGTTCCTGAGGAATATAGAGGAGGAGTTCCTGTTGTTTTTATGATTGGATTGTCTAAATATTTTGATCTTATTTTAGGGAATAATAATGCTATTATTTTTAATACAAAATATTACCGAACGGTATTGTTCTTAGGATTAGGTTTAGTTGTTTTAACCTTTGTTTTGAATATAATTTTTATACCGATTTATGGTATTACAGGTTCTGCATTTGCAACGTTGCTATCTATTACAGCATACAGTTTGGCAAAATTACTTTTTGTAGTTAAGAAACTTCATTTGTATCCTTTTACTAAACAAAACTTGTATTCATTACTGGTTACAACGGTATTGTTTCTATTGTTTTACTTTTGGGAATTTCCAGTCTATCCGTTAATCGGAATTGCTTTAAAATCTGCTATTGTGACGGTTTTTTATGTGTATTTAAACTATAAATTTGCCATCTCTAAAGAGATAAATCAAGTAATAAATAAGTTTATAGGCAAGCTTGGAATTAAAATTTAGTAAGAAATAAGGTCACGAACTAAAAGTGATGCATTTTGTTTTTATATTTGTTATAGCCGCTTGTGGTTTTATTACATACAAATATGAAAAAGAGAGTAATTGTTTTTCTGTTTATTTCGTTGCTATTAGTTTCACAAGTTAGTTTTGCTCAAAAGGCAAAAAAACAACCTGAAAAAGAAATCGTTCAAAGTAATACTGTCGATACGATTGCTAAAAATAATTTAAAAGGATATCCCGTAACGCCTTTTAAAGACACCCTTTTTTATGTTTATAATAAAGTAGGTTCATTTTCTGCCGAGAATAGAGCCAAAGCTATTTCGGACAAAATAAAAAAGATTTATGAAGATGCTTTTTTTGTAAGCGATTCTCTAAAAATTATTCCTTCGGATATAAGTTTGGATATTGTTTACGAAAGTGATTTTGTTATAATGTCGATTCTTGAAGCGGATGCGAAATCAGAGAATATGCCTGCTGCCAATGTTGCCAAGCGTAATTTTACGGCAATAAAAAGAGCTATTCTTTTCCAGAATGAAAACTATTCTTTATTACCAAAAAGACTTGGATTTACGGCTCTGCTAATATTAATTCTTGGTCTTGTATTGTTTTTTGTAGGCAAACTTTTTAATAAAGGAAGTCTTTATGTATCCAGAAATAAAAAAAAGTATTTTACAGGATATAAATACAATGAGATAACTATTCTTAGTCCGCAAAAGCAACACTTTTTGGCATTACGATTAATAGGAGCTATAAAGGTTTTCGTTTTGTTATTAATTGTGTATTTATCTTTACCAATACTCTTTAGTATTTTTCCTGCTACCGAAGGTTATACAACAACTTTATTACGATGGATTCTTACGCCTGCAAAATTGGCTGTAATGGGTTTTCTGGCATTTCTTCCTAATTTGTTTACAATACTTGTAATTGCATTTATTTTTAGATACACCTTAAAAGGGATTAAGTTTTTTGTAGATGAGATTAGTAAAGGGAACATAAAAATAGATGGTTTTTATAGTGATTGGGCAAAACCAACCTTTAATATCATCCGCTTTTTAATGTATGCTTTTATGTTGGTTATTATTTTTCCGTACTTACCAGGTTCAGATTCACCTATATTTAAAGGAGTTTCAGTTTTTGTGGGAATCTTATTTTCATTAGGATCGTCTAATGCAATTGCTAATATGGTTGCAGGACTTGTAATAACCTATATGCGCCCTTTTAAAATAGGAGATTTTATAAAAATAGGAGATGTAAGCGGAGAAGTAATTGAAAAAACGGCTTTGGTTACGCGTGTAAGAACACCAAAATTTGAGGATATTACAATACCAAATTCAACTGTTTTATCGAGTACATCGACTAATTATTCGGCAAATACAAAAGAAGATGCAAGAGGATTGGTTATGCATTCTACAGTTACAATTGGATACGATGTGCCTTGGAGAGATGTTCATAAAGCATTAATTAATGCAGCTACAAAAACAGATTTTATAGAAACTACTCCGGCTCCGTTTGTTTTGCAAACAAGTTTGGATGATTTTTATGTTGCCTATGAAATTAATGCTTATACCAAAGAACCTCAGAAACAACCTCAAATTTATTCATCCTTACATCAAAATATTCAGGATAGTTTTAACGAAGCTGGTATCGAAATTATGTCGCCACATTATAAAGCGCTGCGTGATGGAAATAAAACGACAATACCCGAAGACTATTTAGGTAATAATTACGAAACTCCTACGTTTAATATAAATGGTAAGTTATAATTTGTTTAAAAGGAATTAGATAGCTAAAAAAAAGTGAATTGCCTTATGCGCAATGAAACTTTTAATAAGGGACTCTATCTTGTGGAATTAATATTTTTTAGTGTTTTATGATGAAAAATTAATTGTAATATCACTAAAAGTGGGTATTGTGTAGTTTCTGATTGTGAGCTAATTTTGCTTTCTAAATTCCCCAAATAAATTATTAAAGTAAATAGCTAAAATAATTTTAATTAACGATTATGAAAAGCCCACAGTTTACACAAGAAGAAAGTCTACAAGTATTTTCGAATATAATTTCAAATAAAATACATAACGGTTTTATCTTAGAAGAAAGAAACGATGAAATGCTTTTTGCGGTTTTATCAAAAGGGGAGAGAGTAGTTGATCATAGTTTTAATTTCCTGATTTGTTGCTTAACATTCGGATTATGGTCTATTGCATGGTTATATTTAACCATAGAATCATCTAAAAACAAAAAGATATTAGTTGCCATCGATGAAGATGGAATTCCTTTTGAAGATAAATGTTACTACGAATAATTTAAGATTACAGTTTGTCTTTTAGATAAATACCTGTTACAGATTTTTTTACTTTAACGATTTCTTCCGGAGTTCCTTCGGCCAATAGTTCTCCACCATTTTCTCCACCTTCTGGACCTAAATCTATTATCCAGTCGGCACATTTTATAAGGTCAAGATTGTGTTCAATAACAATTATAGAATGACCTTTGTCTATCAATGCATCAAATGAAGCCAATAATTTCTTGATATCATGAAAATGAAGTCCAGTTGTAGGTTCATCAAAAACAAATAAAGCTTTATCTTTTGTCGCTCCTTTTACCAAGAACGAGGCTAGTTTTATACGTTGTGCTTCACCACCAGAAAGAGTCGAAGACGATTGTCCTAATTGTACATATCCTAAACCAACATCTTGTAGAGGTTGCAATTTTTGAGTAATCTTAGTTTGGCTGTTTTTAGAAAAGAAACTAATAGCATCATCAATTGTCATGGTTAAGATGTCATTGATGTTTTTGTCATCAAAAGTAATTTCTAATACTTCTTTCTTGAAGCGTTTTCCGCCGCAAGTTTCGCATGGTAACTGTACATCTGCCATAAAAACCATCTCGACGTTAATAGAGCCTTCACCTTTACAAGTTTCGCATCTTCCACCATCTACGTTAAAAGAAAAATGTTTGGCTTGGTAACCTCTTATTTTTGAAAGTTTTTCTTTGGCATATAATTCTCGAATATCATCGTAAGCCTTAATGTAGGTTACAGGATTAGAACGCGAACTTCTTCCGATAGGATTTTGATCGACATATTCGATATGTTTTATTTGCGAGAAAGAACCTTTTATTTCGGTAAATTGACCTGCTTTTTCGGCTGCATTATCTAGTTTTTTCTGAATTGCAGGGAACAAAATCTTTTTAACAAGCGTACTTTTTCCGCTACCAGAAACTCCCGTAATTACAGTTAAAACATCTAATGGGAAAGTAACATCTATATTCTTAAGGTTGTTTTCGCGAGCACCAATAACCTGTACGAAATTTTTAGATTTACGGCGTTGTTTAGGAACAGTAATTTCTAAATCGCCATTTAAATATTTAGCCGTTAGAGAAGTTGATTTTAATATTTCGTCATACGTTCCCTGAGCCACTAATTCTCCTCCAAAAGTTCCTGCTTCAGGACCAATATCGATGATCATATCGGCAGCTTTCATGATGTCTTCATCATGTTCTACAACAATTACCGTATTACCTAAATCACGAAGAGAAAGTAATACTTTTATCAATCGTTCAGAATCCTTAGGGTGCAAACCAATACTAGGCTCATCTAGAATATACATAGATCCAACCAAACTACTTCCTAGCGAAGTTGCCAGATTGATACGCTGAGATTCTCCACCAGAAAGAGTCGAGGAATTTCGGTTTAAAGTAAGATAAGATAATCCGACTTCCGTTAAAAAGGATAATCTATTATTAATTTCGACCAATAAACGTTTTGCAATTTGTTTTTCGTAAACGTTAAGATCTATTTCGTTGAAAAAAGTAACTAAATGCTGAATTGGTAAATCGACTAAATCTGAAACCGTTTTGCCATTTATTTTTACATAAGAAGCTTCTATTCGTAAACGTTTTCCTTTACAAACATGGCATTTTGTTTTTCCGCGGTAACGCGAAAGCATTACTCTGTTTTGAATTTTATAATTTTTCTCTTCTAGTTCTTTGAAGAAATCATTTAAACCTTCAAAATATTGATTTCCTTTCCAGATTAACTCTTTTTGTTCCTCGCTTAATTGAAAGTAAGGTTTGTGTATAGGGAAATCGAATTTATGAGAATTATTTACCAACTGATCACGAAACCAACTCATGCTTTCGCCACGCCATGGGAAAATAGCATTCTCGTAAATAGATAAAGAAGTATTAGGAACGACTAAATCGGCATCGATACCAATAATATTTCCATATCCTTCGCAAGCAGGGCAAGCCCCGTATGGATTATTGAAACTGAATAAATGCGGATTTGGTTCTAAGAATGTGATTCCGTCTAACTCAAAATTATTAGAATAGCTGAATCTTTTATTGGTGTTTAATTCCTGTAAAAAACAAATTCCTTTTCCTTCAAAAAATGCAGTTTGAACAGCATCCGAAAGACGGTTGAAAAACTCTTCTTCGTCTTTTACAACGATTCTATCAATAATCAATAATATATCCTGATCCTTTTTCGCGTCAAGCGAAGAAGCAAATTCATCAAGACGAACCATTTCGTTATCGATTAATATACGAGCAAAACCTTGTTGTAATAAAACATTAAGTTTTTCTTCTAGTTTTCTTCCTTTTTCAAGATGAATAGGAGCTAGAAGTAACCATTTGCTATCTAAATCGAAGCTTTTTACTTCGGTAACAACATCGGTAACTGTATTTTTTTTGACTTCTTGACCAGAAATAGGAGAGTATGTACGACCAATTCTTGCAAAAAGTAACTTTACATAATCGTAAATCTCTGTAGATGTTCCTACAGTCGAGCGCGCATTGGTAGTATTTACTTTTTGCTCAATAGCAATTGCAGGAGCAATTCCTTTTATGTATTCGACTTTTGGTTTATCTAATCGACCTAAAAACTGACGTGCATACGATGACAAACTCTCGACATAACGACGTTGTCCTTCAGCATACAAAGTATCAAAAGCCAAACTTGATTTTCCAGAACCCGAAAGTCCCGTGATAACAACAAGTTTGTTTCTTGGAATGGCAACATCTACATTTTTTAAATTATGTACCTGAGCACCTTTAATGATGATATTTTTCTTTGGGTCGAGTGTAGAAAGGTCAATTTGCATACAAAAAATCAATTTCCACAAAAGTAATCAATTTTCATTTGAGTTATGTTAAGGATAGGGACTCAATTTGTTTAAAATAATGTGATAATTATTGTTTTAGAGTTTAAATAAGTGCAATAAAATACTATTTGTATTTTTATTTCATTTTTTGCCAAAATAGTGTTTTATCAGTTAATAATGATTTATTTTAGTGCAGTTTTAATACTAAATTAATACCACAGATACCATTGAAATCGAAATTTTACCTTTTGTTCGTTTTTTTATATTGTAGTGTTTATTCTCAGGAATTACCGCCTATAATTAAGTATCCTCCCAGCGTTTACGGAGCAGGTAATCAGAGTTGGATGATTTCGCAAGATCAAAAACATTCTTTATTTTTTGCTAATAATGAAGGTCTTTTAGAATTTAATGGAACCAATTGGGAGTTATATCCATCTCCTAACGAAACGATTATTCGATCTGTAAAAGTTATCGATGATAAAGTTTATACTGGTTTTTATATGAATTTTGGTTTTTGGACAAGACAACCAAATGGAAAATTAAAATATACTTCGCTTAGTGATTCTATAAAAAATAAAATTCTTGACGACGAACAGTTTTGGAATATCTTAAAATACGATCAATGGATTCTGTTTCAATCCTTAAACAGAATTTATATTTATGATACTAAAACTAAAAAGTTTCAGATAATAGCGCCCAAAAATGGTGTTGTTAAGTCATTTAGAACGAATACTTCGATTTACTTTCAGACAATGAAAGAAGGCCTTTTTGAAATAGAAAGTGGCAAAAAAGTCTTGATTTCGGATAATCCAATTTTAAAAAATAATACCATAGTAAATATTTTCTCTGTTGATGAAGGTTTGCTAATTCAGACGCAATTAAGCGGATTTTATAAGCTAATCGGGGATAGTTTAACCAAAGTTCATACAGAGATAGATAATGAATTAGAAGCTAGTTTTGTTTATAGTAGTCAGCTGCTTTCGGATGGTAGTTTTGCACTTGGAACGGTATCTGATGGGATTTTTATAATCTCGAAAGAAGGCAAGCTCAAGTATCATATTTCTCAAAATAAAGGACTGAGTAATAATACCGCTTTGTCATTGTTTGAGGATGATGATAAAAATCTTTGGGTAGGATTAGATAACGGTATAAACTGTATTAATCTTCAGTCGCCCATTCATAGTTTTACCGATGATACTGGGATTCTGGGAACGGTTTATGCCTCGGCAACCCACAACGGAATTTTATATATAGGAACAAATCAAGGGTTATTTTATAAAAAGTACCAAAGCACCGAAGAGTTTAAGTTTATAAGCGGAACCAAAGGTCAGGTTTGGTCTTTGTTTACCTATGACGGAACTTTATTTTGTGGACACGATTCGGGAACATTTGTTATAGAGAATAATATTGCTAAAAAGATATTCTCGGCGTCTGGAACTTGGAAATTTGAAACAATCGCGAGTCATAGTAATTTATTGATGCAAGGTAATTATTATGGTATTTCGATTCTGGAAAAGCTTAATAATCAGTGGGGATTTAGAAATAAAATAATAGGATTTGATTATTCGTCACGCTATTTTGAAATTACTAAGAATCTGGAGATATATGTAAGTCATGAGTACAAAGGTATTTTTAGGTTACAACTAGATAATGAACTAACAAAAGTTAAAACATTTTTTGCGTATGCATCGCCCAAGAAAGGGAAAAATGCGAGTTTAATTAAGTTTAATAATTCTATTTATTATGCTTACAAAGGAGGGATTTTTAAGCTTAATAATGCAACAAAACAGTTTGAGAAAGACAAACTGCTAAGTTCTGTTTTTGAGAAAGACGAATATACTTCGGGGAAATTAATTGTAGATAATTCGAATAGAATATGGTTGTTTTCTAAAAACTACATTCATTATTTTTCGGCAAGTAAACTAGGAAGTGAGCTTAAGCAAAATGTTATTCCGATTCCTGCATCGTTAACCAACTCCATGTTAGGATTTGAGAATATTACACAGTTATCCAAATCAGATTACCTCATCGGTACAACAGATGGTTATTATACGTTGAATATTGATGATTTGAGTTTTAAAAATTATGTAGTTTCTATTGCTGCCATTACTACAAATAAACTTAATGAACGAATTGCCAATGAATCTATTCTTGAAGAAGGAAGTTTTAAATCTGACGAGAATAATATAACTTTTAATTATACGGTTCCTGAATACAATAAATACATTAACTCAGAATACCAATATTTACTAGAAGGTTTTCAGGATGATTGGAGCGAATGGAGTGTAAAACCAGCGGTGAATTTTAAAAACCTTCCGCCAGGAAATTATACATTTAAGGTAAGGGCAAAATTTGCCAATAAAGTATTAGAAAATACAGCAACATATTCGTTTACGATATTAAAACCCTGGTATCTTACCAATGTAGCTTATTTTATTTATTTGTTATTAGCATTAATCGTAGCTTATTTTATAAATAAAGCCTACAGGAATTATTACCATAAACAGAAAGAAAAACTAATAGAAGAAAACAACTTGTTATTAGAGATTAAAGAGCTTGAAAATGAGCAACAATTAATGAAGTTGCGAAACGAGCAATTAACTCAGGATGTAGATAGTAAAAACAGAGAATTGGCAGTTTCTACAATGAGTTTAAATAGCAAAAACGAATTGCTGGCTTTTATAAAAGAAGATCTAAAGAAAACATCGGAAGACGGGGATAAAAATATAAAATCGGTAATTACGACCATCAATAAAAATATCACCGAAGATGATTCCTGGAACGTGTTTAAAGAAGCATTTGACAATGCTGATAAAGATTTCCTGAAAAGGATAAAACAACTTCACCCTTTATTAACTCCAAATGATTTACGACTTTGTGCATACCTGAGATTGAATCTGTCGTCAAAAGAAATTGCTCCATTACTAAATATCTCGGTAAGAAGCGTGGAGATAAAACGTTACCGTTTGCGTAAAAAAATGGATTTGCAGCATGAACAAGGCTTAGTCGAGTATATTCTTGCTGTATAGGAAGCTACTAAACAGAAAATTTCACCTATACATCACCACAACATTAACGTTATTGTTGTGGTTTTTTTATGATTTACATTAATATTTTAACATAATTTAACATTGCTGATTTACTATTAATACTGGTAATTTTTTATGTTATATTAAAAATAAATAGTCTTTTTTGTGATTGTATGTTTTTTGTAAAGGTTGTTTTTGAATTATTATCAGTGAATCCGAATAAATTTATCTTTCAATAAAAACTAACTAATTATGAAATCTAGATTATTACTAATGGTATTGTTACTGTTTACATCTTTTGCGTTTTCGCAAGCCTTTGATGTAAAGGGAACTGTACTCGATGGCTCAGGTTTATCATTGCCTGGCGTAAATGTAAAGGTTAAAAGTTCGTCACAAAGTACAACCACCGATTTTGACGGATCTTTTAAGTTATTAGGTATCCCAAAAGGAACCACAATTGTTTTAAGTTATATTGGTTTTCGAACACAAGAAATTGTGGTTTCGAGCAGTATAATTACTGTAAAGATGAGTGATGATGCCAGATCGCTTGATGAAGTTGTTGTATTAGGATACAGCAGCAAAAAGAAAAGAGATGTAACAGGAGCAGTTTCTATTGTATCTAGTAAAACTATCGAAGATTTACATCCTATTAAAGTAGAGCAAGCCTTGCAAGGAACCGTTGCAGGTGTTAGTGTTACTGCGCAATCGGGTTCTCCGGGAGCAGCTATGGATATACATATTAGAGGTGTTGCCACCAATGGGAATAATGCTGCAACTGTATTTATAGATGGATATCAGGGTGATTTAAGTATTTTAAATCCTAGTGATATCGAGTCGATTACGGTTCTTAAAGATGCGCAAGCAGCAATTTATGGAGTATTAGGAGCTAACGGAATTGTTTTAGTAACTACAAAAACGGGTAAAAAGAATTCTAAAACCAAAGTTTCTTTTAATTCCTCTTTTGGTACACAGGAAACAACCAAAAAAATGTCGGTATTAAATGCTACAGAATATGCATTACTACTAAACGAAAGTTATGCCAATGGCGGACAAACATTGCCTTATCCTAATGTTTCGGGTTTAGGAAAAGGAACAGATTGGCAAGATGAAATTTTTAATCCAGCTCCTATAATTAATAATGATATATCAATATCAGGAGGTTCGGATAAAATCACATATACATTTAGCGGATCAGATTTAAGCCAACAAGGTATTATTGGAGGTTCTAAATCTGACTTTAAAAGAAATACAGCAAGATTGTCTTTAGGAGTCGATTTATCTAGTAAAATAAAACTACAAACCAATATAATTTATACTTACCTAGATAGAGATTCATTAAATGAAAACGGATTGGGTTCTGTGCTTTTTAATGCTATAAATACACCTTCGACTTTACCAGTTCGTGACCAAAACGGGAATTATACATTAGTTCCTAGTACACCAGGTTACGGAGTCGAAATTATTAATCCGCTTGCACAAATAGAGAATACATACAATGATTATAAATTAAAAAAACTGAACGGAAGTGTTAGTCTTACTTATGATGTAACCAAAGAGTTTAAACTTACATCACGTATCGGGTTTAATACAGGAAATAGTATTAGGAAAAACTTTTCAAAGCAAATAAGTTATGGAGGAAAAGTGTTTGATATTTCCCGAAGCAGTGTTACTCAAAACACAGTAAACGATAATGATTATACTTATGATTTTTTGGCAGAGTATAAAAAGACACTTTTTGACAGTCATAACATCAAAGCAATTTTTGTATCAACAAGTTATAAAACTTGGGGATCAGGACTTGGAGCAACAGGTTATGATGTACCTAATAATTCATGGCAATATGCCGATATAAATCTGGCTAAAGGAACAAGCCCGGCTGGAGGTCGTGATGTTTCGTCTTACAACTACGATGAAAGAAGAATCTCTTATGTTGGAATTTTAGAATATGATTTTAAAGGGAAATACCTTTTTAGCGGAGTAATCAGAAGAGATGCTTCGACCAAATTTGGACCAGATAACAGAGTAGCATTCTTTCCGTCATTTACTGGGGGATGGGTAGTCTCAGAAGAGTCATTTTTAAAAGATAACAGTTTCATTAATTTCTTAAAACTAAGAGTAAGTTATGGAGTTTTAGGAAACGACTTAATCCCTAATAATGGTTATGCAGGATTGTTAGATGGAGAAGCGACTTACGTATATAATGGAGCTTTAGTAAACGGAACCGCAATTGGGGCGTTACCAAATTCAAAATTGCAATGGGAAGAAGCCAAAAAGTTTGATGTGGGATTAGATTTTCGATTATTTAATGAAAAAATAGACTTTACAGCAGATTACTTTATAGATACACGAGATAACTTATTAATCCCAAGAATTCCAGTATCGGCAATAACAGGAGTTTACGCTCCGGGAGCTTCTCCGCCTACTATGAATGCAGGTTCGGTAAGAAATAAAGGATTTGAGTTTGCTATTAATTACAAAGACAAAATATCTGATAGTTTTAATTTTAATATCGGATACAATATAACAACGATCAATAATGAAGTTTTAGAAGTAGCAAATAGTACAGGTTATACCGATGCAGGAAGTTTTGGAGTAGGGCAACCGCTACCTCCGTCAAGAATGGAAAAAGGACAGCCAATAGGTTATTTTTATGGATATAAAACTGATGGAATCTTCCAGAACCAAGCCGAGATTGCAGCGCATCCATCGCAAGCAGCTTTAGGTTCGGTTACAACAGCTCCAGGAGATATTCGCTATATAGATTTAAATAATGATGGCGTAATAGATAGTAGAGACAGAACCAACATTGGAGATCCAATTGCAAGTGTAATCATGGGATTAAATTTGACTTTTAATTACAAAAACCTTGACTTTCTTGCTTATTCTTATGCATCTATAGGAAATGATATGGTTAGAAATTACGAACGTACACTTACAGATGTAAATAAATCTAATTATGTTTTAGGAAGATGGACAGGCGAGGGAACAAGCAATACAGTTCCTAGAGTAACAACCGGAGCTACAAACAACACCCTCTTTTCAGACTATTATGTAGAAGATGCTTCTTTTTTAAGAATCCAAAACGTGCAATTAGGCTATACATTAAACAAAGCATTCTCGGATAAAATCGGAATCTCAAAACTACGCTTGTATATGGGAGTAAACAATTTGTACACATTTACCAAGTACAGAGGTTTTGACCCAGCAGCTTTATCAGGACCATTAAATGCTGATAATGTTTCGCAATCGTCAGTGGGATCAGGAATCGATAACGGATTTTATCCAACACCAAGGATTTATACAATGGGATTAAATCTAAATTTTTAAAATTAAGAAAATGAAAAAGTATATTATAAATATAGGATTAGGAATCGTGCTTTTGGGAGCAATAAGTATTTCTTGTACAGATAGTTTTGTCGAGCGTGATCCAGTATATTCAATAGATTCTGAAAATTATTTTAATTCAGAATCAGATTATTACAATGCCTTAATTGGAGCCTACGATTTATTACAATCCTCTTATGTAAATGTTTTGTTGGGCGAGATAGCCTCAGATAATACATTTTCGGGAGGAGAAAGTGCCAGTGATGTAATAGGATTCCAGCAAGTAGATGATATGACACACACAGCTGTAAATAGTAATATAAAAGATGTTTGGAACTGGATGTTTGCGGGAGTTAATAGAGCAAGTTACATTTTAGAGTTTAAAGACAAAACAGACTTCCCAGGGAAAAATCAAATATTGGCCGAAGCTCATTTTTTAAGAGCCTATTATCATTTTGAATTAGTAAAATGGTTCGGGGCTATTCCGCTAAACGGAGACAAGAGATTTAAATTAAATGATGAGAAAACAATTCCGCGTTCATCAGTTCCAGAAGTTTATGCTTCTATAGAAGCCGATTTGCTTTACGCAGTCTCTAATTTAAACCCGAATGCTCCAGAGGTAGGAAGAGCGACTAAAGGTGCAGCACAAGCACTATTAGGAAAAGTGTACTTGTATCAAAACAAATATTTGGATGCATCCAAAGTTTTAGATAAAGTAATCGAATCAGGTAAATATTCATTAGTGACAGATTATAATACAATCTTTGAAAATGCAGGAGAAAACGGAAGAGAATCTGTGTTTGAAGTACAATATAGCGATGCCGAAGGAGCAAATTTTGGATGTTTACAATGTAGCGAAGGTAACGTAGCAGTAGGATTTAACGGAGTAAGAAACTATGTAGGACCATTTTTTGACTCAGGATATAGTTTTAATATACCAACTCCAAAAATTGCAGATGCATTTGAGGTAGGCGATAAACGTAAAGATGTTGCTATCCTGGATATTGTTGCTTGGGCTGCAGCCAATAATGCCACTTATGGAGTAGGATATAAACACACAGGATATTTTAACCGTAAATATTTACCACGCCAAGGAGATGCTAATATTGGGGATCAAAACCTAACAAATCCTAATAATTATAGAGCAATACGTTATGCCGATGTTTTGTTAATGGCAGCAGAAGCTTATAACAGAGGAGGATTAGACGATGCCAAAGCAAGAACATACTTAAACGAAGTAAGAAGACGTGCATTTGGAGATACAAATCATGATATATCGGCTTCAGGACCAGCCTTAACAGATTTTATCTGGTCAGAAAGAAGATTTGAATTTGTTGGAGAAGGACTTCGCTTTTTCGATTTAGTACGTACAGGAAAAGCAGCACAAGAAATTGTAGGTTTTAAGGTTGGAAAAAATGAAATATTTCCAGTTCCTATCGAAGAGATTCAATTCTCAAACGGAAACTGGCAGCAAAATCCTCAATATTAAAAAATAGTATCATGAAAAAATTACATTTTATTATAAGTCTGTTCGTTTTAGCAATCGCAATAGGTTGTTCTAATGACAGTAGTGGCAGCGATGTCGATATAGATTCGGTAGGAGCGCCAGTAAATATATCGGCACTTACAACAATTGCACAAGATAATTCAGGAAAAGTTACTTTTTTGCCAAAAGGCGAAGGAGTTACACAATATGAAATTTATTTTGGGCACGGAGCCACGCAGCCCGTTATTGTAAATCCAGGAGCTACAACTACACATACATATCCCGAAGGAATATATCAGGCAAAA
Source organism: Flavobacterium sp. KMS (assembly GCF_000813005.1). Lineage (GTDB taxonomy): Bacteria > Bacteroidota > Bacteroidia > Flavobacteriales > Flavobacteriaceae > Flavobacterium. The sequence continues at coordinate 76,455 of NZ_JSYP01000006.1, forward strand.
ATTGTAGCAATGGGAATTAATGGAAAAAAGACAGAAATAACGCAAACACTTACAGTTTCGTTTTTGGCACCAACAAATTTACAGGTAACATTAGCGCATGTAGTTGGCGATAATTTATCGGCATCTGTAAGCGCAAAAGCCAATTTTGAAACCTTCTTTCAAGTTTATTTTGGCGAAGCCTCAAATGAAGTTCCTGTTGATTTTATGGAAGGAGAAACAATTAAGCACACTTATGCAAACGTTGGGACTTATGAAGTAAAAGTTGTCGCTTTAAGCGGAGGAGTAGCAACGACTACGCATACAGAATCTATTACAATTTCGAACCCAATTTTGCTACCAGTTGATTTTGAATCGGCTACATTAAATTATGCATTTAATAATTTTGGAGGAGCACTTACCGCTGTAGCCAATAATCCTAGTGTAGATGCCAGTAATGTAAGTGCAAAAGTGGCTAAATTAACCAAAACAGCGGGCGCAGAAGTTTGGGCAGGTTCTTTCTTAGAACTAGGGGAACCAATTGATTTCTCGACATTGAAAAAAATCAGAATTAAAGCTTGGTCTCCAAAAGCAGGAATTGTGGTTAAAATGAAATTAGAGAATTTAACCAATCCAGATATTAATACCGAAGTAGATGTTACTAATGCAGTGGCAAATGGTTGGGAAGAACTTACATTCGACTTTTCGGCTGTAGATAATGCCAATAAATACCAACGAGTAGTTCTTTTCTTCGATTTTGGTAATGCAGGAACAGGAGCCGATTATTACTATGATGATATTCAGTTAACCTCCGGAGGAGAATCTCTAGTGCTGCCATTAACATTCGAATCGGCTACATTAAGTTATGCTTACGGAAATTTTGGAGGAGCTAGCTCAGCAGTCATTACAAATCCAGATAAATCGGGGATAAATACATCAGCAACGGTTAGTGCTTTAACAAAAGGAAACGGATCCGAAGTTTGGGCAGGTTCATCATTAGCATTAGATACTCCGATAAATTTCTCCACATTTAAAAAACTAAAAATGAAAGTTTGGTCACCACAGGCTGGAATTATTGTGAAATTTAAATTAGAGAATCTGGCAGACTCGAATATAAATAAAGAGATAGATGCTACCACGACAGTTGCAAATGGTTGGGAAGAACTCACATTTGATTTTGCAGGGATTGTAAATGCCAATAATTATCAGAGAATTGTAGTATTCTTTGATTTTGGAAATAGCGGCACAGGCAAAACATACTATTTTGATGATATAAAACAATCCAACTAAAAATATAAGGAATCATGAGTAAAAAAATAATTATAAATATCGTGTGCATACTCACCATGCTTCTTATGGTAGGTTGCCAGGAAGATGATTTAAAATTTGGAGAACTACAAGCGCCAACAAACCTTGTAATTACTGCCGAAATTGTAGGTAAAACGGATGCAGATCCTAACGGAGACGGCTCGGGATTGGTAAAACTTGTCGCTACTGCAAATGATGCAATCTCATACAAGTACGCCTTTAGCGACGGTACATCGTTAAACTCGCCAACAGGTAAAACCGAAAAGCGATTTACTAAAACAGGATTAAATACCTATACAGTAACTGTAATAGCAACAGGAACAGGAGGAATACAATCAAGCACCTCGATAGAGGTTACCGTACAAAGTGATTTTAGTGATCCCGATGCAGTAACGTTCTTAACAGGCGGAACTTCTAAAAAATGGTATTGGTCAGCTTCAGAACCAGGTCATCTAGGTGTTGGACAAAATGATGGCGACGCAACCAAGAATTATTATGCCAACTATTATACAGCAGGACCATTTGAGAAAGCAGCTTCACCAGTAAGTAGTTGTTTATATGATAATGTATTGACTTTTTCGCTAGACGGAGAACAAATAAAATACCAGCTGGATAACGGAGGAGCAACATTCTTTAATGCAGCTTTTGCAAGCGTAGCAGGCGGAAGCTCGCCAGACGATGCATGTTTAGCATACAACTCAAGCGGAACAAAAATAGTATCATTAAGTCCTTCAGAATCGGTTATTATGGGCAATCCAGACCATTTAACACAAACAAGAGGAACAACAATGAATTTCTCTGATGGAGGATTTATGGGGTATTATATAGGTCAGAACTCATACGAGATAATCTCCATAACAGCAAACAGAATGGTTGTAAGAGCAGTTATGGGAGGTAATCCGGCATTAGCATGGTATCATATATTTACCACAACAAAACCTACTCAGGCGCCTCCTACTGATTATACCACCTTAGTTTGGTCGGATGAATTTAATACCGATGGAGCACCAAATCCTGCAAATTGGGTAAATGAGTTAGGGACTGGCGACAGCGGTTGGGGAAATAATGAAAAACAAAATTATACCAACAGTCCAAACAATGTAATAGTGCAAGGCGGAAGTTTAAAGATAACTGCCAAAAAAGAAACTTCAGGCGGAATGGCATATTCCTCGGCACGATTAAAAACAGATGGTAAATTTAAATTCACCTATGGTAAAGTTGAGGTAAAAGCCAAGTTGCCAATAGGAGGAGGGACTTGGCCAGCAATCTGGATGTTAGGACAAAATTATGCAACAAACTCATGGCCCGCTTGCGGAGAAATAGATATTATGGAGCATGTAGGCAATAGCCAAAACCTAATTCATAGCACATTGCATTATCCAGGACATTCAGGCGGAGATGGAAACACAGGTTCAACAACTATTGCAACAGCATCATCAGAGTTTCATGTTTACAAGGCAGTTTGGAGCCCGGAATCAATTAAGTTTTATGTAGATAATGCCTTGTTTCATTCTTTTGCCAATGATGCAACAACACCATTTAATAAAGATTTCTTTCTGATACTAAATTTTGCAATGGGAGGAAACTTTGGCGGAGTCATAGATCCAGCATTTACACAATCTACAATGGAGATAGATTATGTAAGAGTATATCAATAATATAAAAGTTAAAGTTAGTCGGAATAAGGAGGTTAGCGGCACATTTGCTAGCCTTCTTATTTTTAATGATAAATAAAAGAAATAAAATGAAGAGAATTTTAATCCTATTATTAATAGGTAATTTAAGTTTTGCACAACAAGCAAAAAGGAAACTGGTTTGGGAAGAAAATTTTAACGGAAAAACCCTAAACGAAACCGTTTGGAATTACGAACTCGGAGACGGTTGTCCTGATTTATGTGGTTGGGGTAATAACGAAAGACAAATTTATACCAAGACAAACCATCAATTAAAAGATGGAAACTTAATTATTAATGCAAGAAAAGACGGAAACGTATATACATCTACACGTATTACAACCAAAGGTAAAAAAGAGTTTAAATACGGACGCATCGAAGCCAGAGCCAAATTACCAGTTGGTCATGGCCTATGGCCAGCATTCTGGATGTTAGGAGCAAATATAGATCAGGTAAACTGGCCAAAATGTGGCGAAATAGATATCTTAGAATATATAGGCAGAGATCCACACATGGTTTATACCACTTTGCACACCCAAGATAGCCACGGGAATACAATTAATACCAAGAAAACTGCATTTCCAGATATCGAAAAAGGATTCCATGTATTCGCAATAGAGTGGACAAAAGACAAAATCGACTTTTTTGTAGACAAAGATTTAGTGTACACATTCGAACCAAAAGATAAAAATGAAGATGTTTGGCCTTTTGATAAGCCATTTTATATATTAGTTAATTTGGCAATAGGAGGAAATTTTGGAGGACCCGAAGTAGACGATACTGTTTTTCCACAAGATTTTATTGTCGATTATATTCGGGTATATCAGTAATTAAAGATTGCAAAAAAAAGAAGGTTAAATCGTAATTACTTTATTTTGTGAGATTTAAGCTTCTTTTTTAACTGTTGTAACCAAAATGTTAATTTATTGTTTCTTGGTCTTTTTTTAGAAATCATTGACTTTATTTTAATGTTTCTCAGTTTTTTGTGTTAATTATTCTTAATTTAATTTGCTTTATAAAATATTTATTTGTTAAATTTGAACACTTAATTAACACTTTAAAAATCAGAAGCCTATACATTAAAATTACTTTTTAGAAAATTACTCCAATTCAAAACTAAAACTAAAAGGTAGTATTATGGCTAATCTGCAAATTCCTGACGCTCTATTGGTGAAGAACTATGTTGAAGGTAACGAAAGTGCCTTGTCAACATTAATAAAAAGACATGAATCTAAGATTTATGGATTCATATATTCAAAAATAGCAGACAGAGATATATCAAATGATATTTTCCAAGATACATTTATAAAAGTAATCAAGACATTAAAAAGCAATTCTTATAACGAAGAAGGCAAATTCCTTCCTTGGGTAATGCGTATATCACACAACTTAATTGTGGATCATTATCGAAAAAATAAGAAAATGCCAATGTATAGAGAAACCGAAGAGTTTTCGATATTCTCCATCATGTCCGATGATTCCTTAACGATAGAGAACAAAATGATTATGGATCAAGTTGAGGTCGATTTAAAAAAATTAATCGAAGAACTTCCAGATGATCAAAAAGAAGTACTCGTAATGCGTATGTATCAAGACATGAGCTTTAAAGAAATATCCGAAATAACCGGTGTAAGTATTAATACAGCATTAGGTAGAATGAGATATGCATTGATGAATATTCGAAAAATTATAGAAAAACATCAAATTATTTTAACTAATTAATATACTAAATTGAGCAATAGGTCGTTGTTATATAAAATAAACATTTATTAGCATGGCAAAAATTTACTCAAAAAAAGTGATGATTAGTAAAAATCTAAAACCAAACAAAGAAGTAGTTTCTTTTTTATTGAGCTATTCACAAGCCTTAACAGTAGTGAAAATCGAAGATAAAAGTTTTGAGATTATAGCTAATTAAACAGCCCACAGCAACTGTCGGATGTTTTGAAAGTAAATGAAATTAATCAAATTGGTCGTTTGATTAAAAAATCACTAAGGGCAATATGCAATTAGTGATTTTTTTGTTTTTTAGAAGACTGATTTTCGTAATACTCATCAATAACCGATTTTCTTCCAATAGTCTTTGTGATAATATCTTTATCAAGATCCCATCCTCGAGCAGGCGAATATTCACGACCGTACCAAATAATTTCAAGATGCAAATCATTCCAAACCTCCTCAGGAAAAAGACGTTTAGCATCCTTTTCAGTTTGAGTTACATTTTTTCCGTTAGATAAATTCCATCTATACATCAACCTATGAATGTGAGTATCTACAGGAAATGCAGGAACACCAAAAGCTTGCGACATAACAACACTTGCTGTTTTATGCCCAACAGCAGGCAATTCCTCCAGATATTCATAACTCTGAGGAACCTCTCCGCCATGTTTATCAATCAGGATATGTGATAAACCATAAATACCTTTAGCCTTCATAGGCGATAAACCACAAGGACGAATAATATTCTGAATTTCTTCAACCGACATTTTAATCATATCATACGGATTATCAGCCTTTGCAAACAATATAGGCGTGATCTGGTTCACGCGAACATCGGTACACTGAGCCGACAATAAAACAGCAATTAATAAAGTATAAGGGTCTTTATGATCTAGAGGGACAGGGATAGTAGGATATAATTCTTTTAACGTATTTATAACAAAAGTTACCCGTTCTTGTTTATTCATTTCCGTAAATTTAATCCCGTAAAAATAGTACAAATTTTATCATGAGCCTAATCCAGCTTTCCGTTACAACACCTCATCGAGGCAGTAACATTTTTAAGTATTCGCAAGAGCTTCCGCTGGTCGCTTTGCCAATACATAAAATGTAAACCACCACAATTCCGGGGTTTTCACTACAATCTGGGCTAACAAATCAAGAATTATGGCAGATGAGTTAGGAATTATAAGTCATGAATTATTTAAATTTGCTATCAAAATTCTAAGCGAGTCTAAAACTCTAAGAAGTCTAAGAAGTCTAAGAAAGTCTAAGAAAGTCTAAGAAGTCTAAAATTCTAAGTCAGTCTAAAAAAAACAAAAATCTAAAATAAAATGACAACATTACAAATAGGAGATAAAGCACCAAATTTTTCAGGAATAGATCAGGACGGAAATACACATAAACTAGCCGATTATGCAGGCAAGAAATTAGTAGTATTCTTTTATCCAAAAGCAAATACACCAGGATGTACAGCCGAAGCTTGCGATTTAAGAGATAACTACGAACGTTTTCAAGCAAACAATTATGCTCTTTTGGGAGTTAGTGCCGATGCACAAAAAGCACAAGCCAAATTCAAAGAAAAATACGATTTCCCTTTCCCGTTATTGGCAGATGAAGATAAATCAGTAATTCAAGCCTTTGGAGTTTGGGGACCTAAAAAATTCATGGGCCGTGAATACGACGGAATCCACAGAACAACTTTTGTTATCAATGAAAAAGGAATTATCGAAGATATAATCTCAAAAGTAAAGACCAAAGAACACGCCGATCAAATCTTAAAGTAGCGATTACTATTTCGGTTTTTAAACTCAGTTTTCATAAGATCTTTGTCAAGGTTCAAAACTTTGACAAAGATTACCATTCGTTTTTTATTTGTTGAGGTTTAGCAGTTTTTTACAAACTTGACATTTTTACTTGAGTAAATAAATAGCAATACAACATAACATAGAGTAGATACTCTCATTCTTGTCATCCTGAGCGGAGTCGAAGGGACTTAGCTTGACAATATTGCGATAATTTTGTACATAAACAAAACCTCAGTTACTTAGTATCTCAAATCCTCCCAAAACAAAAAAAGCACCAGTTATAAAACTGATGCTTTCCTATTTAAAACCTTTGAACCTTTATTTCTCAGAACCTTAGTTCCTCAGAAAACTAATTAGACTCTTTTAAAACTTTATTCGGTTCATAACCAAATAAGTGATGTTCTTTTATAATTTCGGCAATACCTACAGGAAGCATTGGTTCCCATCCAGGTTTTCCTTGACTAATCATTTTTAATACCTCTCTCGAGAATACTTCTAATGTATGAGGATCGAAATCGGCTACATCGACAACTTTACCATTGAATTTAAAGAATTTGTACAATTCTTTCATTCTAGGATGTACTTTTAAATTAGTCGAATTCATGATAGTACCATCTTCATCAATCATAGGATATAAGAATACTTTCATATCGCGGTAGAATAATTTTCCGAAAGCTTCAAGAATTCCTCCACTTAAATGGCGGTAGTATTTCTCATCAAAGATGTCGACTAAATTGTTAACACCCATTGCTAATCCCATTCGGGCTTTAGTATAATTCGCAAAATACTCAACAACTTTATAATATTCCTGGAAGTTCGAAATCATTACAGTTTGTCCTAACGAACAAAGTAATTCGGCTCTATCCATAAAATCGCGTTCATCGATTTCTCCATCAGAACGAAGATTAGATAAAGTGATTTCAAAAATTACCAGCGTATTGTCTTTTTCGACTTTATTTTCTTCGAGAAACATTTTTAATGATTTCTCATACATATCCATATTAACCTTCGTTACAGGACGAAAACTCCCGCGTAAGGCAAGAATATTCTTTTTGTATAAAATGGCAGCAGGAAGGATATTTTTACCTTCAGGATTGAACATTACGGCATCAGTCATTCCGTTTTTTACCAATTGTAAGCTAATCAATCGATTATCTACATCGGCAAAACGTGGACCAGAAAAGTTAATAGTATCAATTTCTAGTTGATCTTTATCTAAATGATCATATAAATAACGAAGTAATCTTTTAGGATCATTGTATTTATAAAATGCTCCATAAATTAAGTTTACCCCAAGAATACCTAATGTTTCTTGTTGTAATCGAGCATCAGTTTCTTTAAAACGAATGTGAAGTATAATTTCATTATAAGCTTCATCAGGTTCAATTTGGTATCTTATTCCTACCCAACCGTGACCTTTAAATTGTTTTGCAAAATCTATTGTTGCAACAGTATTAGCGTAGCTAAAGAAAAGTTTTGTAGGGTGTTTTTCTCTGCTTAAACGTTCTTCAATTATTTGCCCTTCAAGAGTTAACATTTTCTTTAATCTCTCTTCAGTTACATAGCGGCCATCACTTTCAATTCCGTAAATGGCATCACTAAAATCTTTGTCGTAAGCAGACATCGCCTTCGCAATTGTTCCAGACGAACCACCAGATCTAAAAAAATGTCTTACCGTTTCTTGCCCCGCACCAATCTCTGCAAAGGTTCCGTAAATATTTTCGTTTAGATTTATGCGTAGTGCTTTGTCTTTTATGGATGGTATCTGAGCGATGACTTTGTCACCTTTAAGTTTTATTTCTATACCCATTTTATTTTAAATATGGCTGATTTGTTACAAAGTTAGTAAATTAGGCTTCTAATGAAAGATAATTAATCCTATTTTTGTAAAAAAATAAAGTACAATTGAAGGTATATTTTTTAGGCACAGGCACATCACAAGGCATTCCGATAATAGGGGTAGATCATCCTGTATGCAAAAGTACTGACGCTAAGGATAAAAGGCTTCGAGTATCGATTTGGATTAGTTGGGATGACCACTCTTATGTTATAGATTGTGGTCCTGATTTCAGGCAACAAATGTTATCTTGTAACTGTCAGAAATTAGATGCAATTTTATTTACACATGAGCATGCAGATCACACTGCAGGTTTGGACGATATACGTCCGTACAATTTCAGACAAGGCGAAATGCCAATTTATGCACACGAGCGTGTTATTGGTAACTTAAAAAAACGTTTTGATTATGTTTTTGAAACCGTAAATAAATATCCAGGAGCACCATCAGTAAAAACAATCGAGGTCGTTAATGATAAACCATTTGCTGTGGGTGATAAAATGGCAATTCCGGTAAATGTTATGCACGGAGATTTACAGGTTTTTGGGTATCGAATAGATGATTTTGCTTATTTAACAGATGTAAAAACTATTGAAGAAGTCGAAATCAAGAAACTAAAAAACTTAAAAGTATTAGTGATAAATGCATTACGTGTTGAGCCACACGATACACATTTTAATTTGCAGGAAGCCCTAGATTTTATAACTTTGGTTCAGCCAGAAAAGGCTTATTTAACACATATTAGTCATGTATTAGGATTTCATGAAGAGGTACAAAAAATGCTGCCTAAAAATGTTTTTCTAGCCTATGATAATTTAGAAATCACAACTTAATTACATTTAAAAATGAAAAAATCCCTATTGCTTTACCTTTTTATCATTGCGATACTTATGAATATATTTACCTATATGTTTTATAGTAAAGAAGTAAAGTTTGAACAGGAACGTTATGTTAAAACAACTAAAAAGCTTAGAGATAGCCTTAATTTAGTAGAAACTAAATTAAACGAAGCCAATTACTTTTCATTAGAGAATAATCAAAACGCCCAAAATTACTTTGATTCAGCAGATGCTTCTAAAACTATTCAGTACGAGAAACTAATTCCTATTGTTACTGAGAAATTAATGGATCTAAATGCGAATCCAAAAGGGAATCCATATACAGGACAAGACCAAATAGGCGCCAATAAATTTATCATCAATAAAGTTAAGATTTTAAATCACAGATGGATTATTGCAGACTTTAGTGATGGAGAAATATGGGGAGAAGTCTTGTTAAAATACTTTGTTAATAATGATGAAAGTATTACTTTTGAAGTAAATCAATCATTATTATACCAAAAATAGTATTCCTAACACAGTGTAATAATTGTAACAACTAATAAATAGAACATATGAAAAAAGTATTTTTATTTTCGATTATTATAGGTCTTACATTTTCTTGTGCTAAAAAAGTTTCTCAGGAAGAAACAAAACCTATTAAAGAAGAAGTTAAACCCGAGCGTATTGTAGGAGGAGATTCAGATGCACATGGATGTAAAGGATCTGCTGGTTATACTTGGTCGGTTGTTAAAAATGAATGTGTACGATTGTTTGAAGTAGGTACAAAGTTAGAGCACGCCAAAGATGGTAAAACGTATTCGACAGTTGCTTATGTTATTTTTGAAAACGACGGAAACAAAGCCGAACTTTTTCTTGATACTGAAGATGGAACAATTATTTTAGAGCGCAAAGCCGAAGGAGAACCTTGGATTAAAGGAGATTTAGAATTAATCCCTTGGAAAGGTTATGTACTTAAAAAAGCTGGAAAGATTATTTATACAGGAGAGTAAAATTTGCAGTATCTAGTTGCAGTTTACAGATTATAAAAAAGACAAAACAAGAAAGGCGAGAAGTAATTCTCGCCTTTCTTATTTTTATGTAGATCTGTTGCTTTTCTGCTTCAGATAAAGATTTTAAAACCTTGCGACCTTTGCGTATCCCGACGCTTCGGGATTGCGCGCTTTGCGGTTAAATTTTCTCAGTCTAAATATTCTGTTTTATAAAATCGGTTGTTACTACTTGAGCAAATTCTTCGTTTAAACTGGCAAGAGCAGTTTCGTGAATTGTCTCGGCACTAAATTCCTGTCCATTCAATCCCTTTTTATTAAAAGTGGCAGTTGCATCAGAAATTAGAAAGGTATTATAACCAAAATTCCCAGCCATTCTTGTAGTTGTCGAAACACAATGATCAGTTGTTAAACCTACAATAACAAGCGTATCGATTTTATCATCATCAAGTTGTTCTTTTAAATTGGTGCCAATAAAAGCACTATTTACATTCTTCTGAATTACGTTTTCTCCTAAATAAGGTTTTACAATATCTTTAAATGCATTTCCAGGATTGGTTTCATGGAGCAATGAATTGGGATTAGAGGAACAATGCTGAATATGGAAAATAGGTAATTTATTAGCTCGCCAGATTTCGAGAAGCTCACTTGCATTTTTTTCAGCATTTGGATTATTGCGTTCTCCGCCCCAATATTCTATATTATCAAAACCTTTCTGGATATCAATTAGTATTAATGCGGGATTGTCAAGTTTAGATATTTTCATTTTTATAGTTTAGTTGATGTTGTAAAAAAGTAAAAAGTGAGATGAAAATCAAATTTTCACACAATAAAGTCAACACTGTTTTTATCATTTTTTAGTTCAAAAGGAGATTGTTATGCGTTATTTTCCTTTTTGAAGTTCTTCCAGTTTTTGTTTCGTTTCGGCACTTTCCTTGTTGATGGATAACGCTTTTTTGTAATTGCTTATTGCATTAGTTTTATCATTCACTTGTTTATAATAATCTCCTAGAGAATCATATACGTTAGCGCTTTCTGGATAGTTTTTTACATTTAGTTTGAAAAAATACTCAGCTTGAGCTAAGTTCTTTCTGCCTAGGGCCATATATCCACATTGATTAATAGGAGCTTCGGGAGGTGGTATTTTATACCCCATTTTTTCGGAAACATTTTGATAATGTTTTTCAATTTTTGTAGGTAATGCCATCCCTGTTTCCATTAAATCAGTAATAGTCAAGTTCAGATTATAGAAATCAAAAATGAATCTAAGTGCGTCATATTCGGCAATAAACGGAACAGAACCATGACTGTCTTTATCATAATATTTGTATTCAAAGTGTAATTGGTTTTGTTTGTTCTTTTTTAAATCATTGGCTAAATCTAATATTGAACGAATGTGTCTTGTAACTTGAGTAGTATCTTTCTTTACTCTAAGAGTGTCCATTCCGGCTTCCATCGTGTTTGCAATACCTAAAAATAAACTAGTGTTTTTGAATTTTTTCTCAGCAAATGTTTTTTTGCTTTGCTCTAAAAATTTCTGTTTGTCCCACCACATACTTGGGTCGATAGCAACATAAGAATTAAATAAATTAGTATGATTTGCAAGTGTATTTATAACTGTTAAACCGCCAAAAGAATGACCAATTAGCATTTTGTATGGAGCAGTAGGATAGTTGGTTTCAACGTATGGTATTAATTCTTTTTCAATAAATGCAATAAAATTTTCATTTCCGCCACTAGTTTTACTCGCTTCACTAGTCATCATTGGTAAATCAGATTCGATATGAGTAGGAGTTAAATCACGGGCTCTGTCAGTATTGAGTATTCCCACTACAATCATTTTTGGACAAATTGTGTTACCGTTCATGGTACTTAATTGCTCCGTCATACCAACAATAGAAGTGAAATGTACGTTTCCATCTAATAAATAAAGAACGGGATAATTCTCAGTTTTGGGTGCGCCTTTGGTATAACCATCTGGGACATATATCCAAACTTTTCGATCTTCATTAAGTATTTTAGAATGAATGGTTTCAATCGTACCAATAGTAATTTTGTTATCCGATTGTGCTTTTGCGAAAAAAGAAGTGCCAATAAAAAGCAGTGAAAATAATAGTTGTTTCATGGTTAGTTAAATCAGGTTTATCGAGTTAGTCTTATACTTTGTTATTTGTTACAAAGTATAATAGTTTAAAGATAAGATGATTTATTATTATATGTAAAAAGTGAGAAGTAAAATGTAAAAAAAAGCAAGAAGGTGAAATGTGTGTTGTAAAAAGGAAATGTAAAAAGTGAGTTTAAATTCCTATTCTTGAATTGCCTCCTGCTTTAGTTCGATGTCATTAAGTTAAGCTTTTTTGAACTGATCATGGTTAATTATTTTCTCGCAAAGTCGCAAAAGCGCAAAGATTTTATGATTAAACTTGGCGACTTTGCGAGAGATTTATTCAGTACAGTATTAAAAGTTTTTTTCTTAACTTAATGACATTGTGCTTTAGTTGGAGGTTTAAGAATTGTTTATAAATGTGGCTTTAGTCAAAATAACGGGGCATTTTGACTAAAGTCAATATATTATTACTCCAGCTAAGGCTCGAGACAATTCAAAATATCAAAACTGATATTAAAGAAAAAATAGAAGATATAACTTCATTAATAAATTTAGAATCCCTAAAATGAATAATATCTTCCAGTATTTTTTAGAAGTTTGGAAGTTCGGATTTTCAGTGTTTTTTATAAAAAGACCACTGGCAATTAATACTATTGGTAAAATAAAACCAATTAAACTTTCTATTCCCATAATTGTGTTTTTTGTTATTGTTTTAGAACCTGAATTAAGTAAAAAAATCTTATTTCGAGTTTAGCTAATTTTTAAAATTAAATAAATTTTTACAGTATTTGATAGAATTTAAAAATTACAACTGAAATATTTTCAAAAAAGAGATACTGTCATAAAAATGATTATATAGATCCAAAAGTTATATAGTATTGTAAAACTAAAACCATAAAAAAAACTTTTTGAATATGAATCTTTACATATGGATGATTTTTTAAAGATAAGCCTTAAAGCTCTAAAAAAAATCCAATAAAGCATTGCAATAAAAGTTAGAATAGAAATCCATATTATTGCTCCAAAAGCCCAAAATAAATAACTGATTATAATTGCCATAAAAAACCATAAAATCAGACCGATAAGAGCTCCTAAAATGCCTTCGCCAACATCAGGAGCAGAAGATAAACTTCCTTCTGCAGCTAAGTCTCTTAAAAAATCTAATTTTTTTGATTCAAAACGATCAGTTATTTTGCCTAAATTATCTTTTATTTTTACTCCTCTATACAATCCAATTGAAATAAATAAGAAAAAAGCTAAGGATAAAATTGTTGTAGATAGTAATGAATTTTCAAAAACAGAATTATGATTTCCAAGGCCAAAAAGCCAAACAGATAGGATTGTTAAGCTTATGACAATAAGAGTAATTATAAAGATGTTCTTGGAATTAAGAATTTTATAATTACTCTTTGATTTATATTTGATTGTTTTTTTCAACTTAAAAAAGTGACTGAATACTGTAAACTATTGTGCTAACCAATTCTTAAAATCAAAGAAATTTTGGGGAGCAACTCCATGTCCAACTGGATATTCTTTATAAGAAACAGGAATATTTAGATTTTCTAGAATTGCAGGTGTTTTTCTAGCCCAATCAATAGGGATTACCTGATCTACAGTTCCGTGTGAAGCAAATATCTTTAAGTTTTTAAAGTCGTTTTTCTCGTAACCATCTTTAATGATTTCATCATTAAAATAACCACTCATTGCAACTACTCTCTGGATTTTTTCAGGATAAGAAAGCGCTGTTGCATAACTTAAAATAGATCCTTGGCTAAAGCCAATTAAAGTTATATTGTTTGAGTCGATTGGATAATTTGCAGTTAACTCATCAATGAAATTTGCAATTAAATCACGTGATGTTTTAGCTTGTTCGTTATCAGAGAATTTGTTTTGATCTGCATCAAAATTAATGGCGTACCATGCATAACTGCCATATTGTAAGTCATAAGGAGCTCTAGCCGAAATAACATAATAATTATCAGGAAGTTCGCTGGCAAAAGAAAATAAATCTTCTTCGTTGCTGCCATATCCGTGAAGTAATAGTAATAGTGGGTTTTTGTCTAAGATAACTTTTGGTTCTCTTATTTTATATTCTAAAGATAAATTCATTCTTTTAATGGTAAATTGTGAGTTGTAAATTGTGAAATGCAGTTGTCGGCTCTTAGTTTATATCTGAATTTAAAAATCAAAGACTAACCGATGCTTTTAAACCATTTTTGAAAAAGTGCACCTACTAATGGTATTGGTTTTGTTTGCCCTTGTATAGCGCTGAAAATCCCGTATGTCCATAAAATAGAGATACAAATCCACATTGGGAAAGTAATCATAAAGCTGTCAAAGTTGCTTATGATAAGTCCGAAGGAGATAAAAGTTAATGATAACCCTAACGCCTGACGTATATGAAAAGAAGCAAAGCTATTTTTATTTTCAGAGTTCATCGACATAGCGATTAAAACACCAATTATTAATATATAGCTGGTTATAGCAGGAGTTTTTCCTTCTTCGATTGAGTTGTTCATTCTTGTGTTTTATAGTTGTTTTTAACAATTTGTTTTAAACCATTAAGAGATTAAGAAAAATTAAGTTGACTTTTCTTAATTCTTTAATGATTATCTTTTTTGCATCAAATTGTTCAGATTAAAAAGGTTTTTCGACCATTGAGAAATTAGGTATATTAATTAAACTTAATTTTTCTTAATCTCTTAATGGTAAAATTTTAATTTTTTATTATTTTTCTAATACCAATTGATTCTGATTCACGATTCCGTAAACTGAACCTTTTAATTGTGTTCCTAAAAAGGCAGAATTTTTAGATTTAGATAAGATATTTCCTTTTGCGAAAATACTTTCTCCATTAGGATTAAACAACGTGATATTTGCTTTAGAACCTTCGGTAATTGTGTCGTTTTTAATACCAAAAACTGACTTTCCTAGAGTTAGTTTTTCGATTACAGTTTCTAGAGGTAATACAGTTAGCAAAGCACCAAAAGCACTTTCTAGACCAATTGTTCCGTTTTTCGCCATATCAAATTCCATTTTTTTGAATTCAATATCAATCGGGTTATGATCAGATGTAATCATATCGATAGTTCCGTCTAGAACACCATTAAGCAATGCTTGTCTGTCAGTTTCAGTTCGTAATGGAGGCGTAACTTTAAAACGGGTATCAAAACCTTCTAATTTTTCATCGGTTAAAACCAAATGATGTACAGCAACACTAGTTGTTACGTTTAGTCCTTTTGCTTTAGCATCTTTAATTAATTGAACCGATTTAGCAGTCGAGATAGTTGGAATATGAAGTTTTCCTCCTGTATATTCTAATAAAAATAAGTTGCGAACGATTTGTAATTCTTCAGCAAGATCTGGGATTCCTTTTAATCCTAATTTTGTTGAAACGATTCCTTCATTGGCAACACCATTTCCTTTTATATTTTGATCTTGCGAGTAAGCAATTACCAAACCATCAAAATCTTGTACATATTGCAATGCAATCTTTAGCAAGTTGGCATTGTCAAGGCTTTTATTATAATCACCAAAAGCTACCGCTCCTGTTTTTTTCATGTCAAATAGTTCAGCCATATCCTTTCCTTCGCTAGCTTTGGTTAAAGCTCCTATTGGGAAAAGTTCTGTAGCAAAACCATTGGCTTTGTTTTTTACAAAATTAACTTGTGATTGGTTATCAATAATCGGGTAGGAGTTAGGTTGTAAAGCAATGGCGGTAAATCCACTTTTTGCAGCTACATTTAATCCGTTTGAGATTGTTTCGCGATCTTCATAACCTGGTTCTCCAAGCGAAACGCTACTGTCAAACCATCCTTGCGAAATATGTAAATTGTCGAGTTTTATCTCTTCGGCATTTTCAGTATTAGGAAGCGAAGTTCCTATTTTTTCGATTAAACCATCTTTAATTAAAATATCTGCAGTCTTATTATGAAACGGACTTTTAGAATCTATAATTTTTGCTTCACGGATGATTATTTTCATATGTAGATAAATTTATTTTAATTGTAACAATTAAGTTTTAAAATAGTAAAGCTTAATTTATTTGAACCATTAAGGAATTAAGTTGATAAAGGAAAAACTTAATTTTCTTAATGTCTTAGTTGTAAAAAAATTACTTCACAAACCTGATAATTGCCATTTCTAATGCTAAAAATAACAGTGCAAAGATAACAAACCATTTCCAAATTTGATTGTCAGTTCGTTCAGTTTGTAAGGTGTTAAAAATAGTCGAAATCGTATCGGCAGTTTTGTAATCAGAAACTAGATTTGAATTGACTTGACTTAAATCGCTTTCGCTTCGTTTGTAATTAAAACTTACGTTCTCTAATGCTTCTTTTTTATTGTAAATAGTATAATTACCAGCTTTTTCAGGATAATCGTTGAAAACGATTTTTACTTTATTATTTAAAATCTGTTGAATAGGAATAAACTGTTCGTCAGTTCCTCGTACTTCCAGAATTGCATCTTTAGATAATAAAGCTTCAACAAAATAAGGCTGATTATTACCAATTGTTATTGCTACTATTCCAGATTTCTGATTGCTTTGTGCCATTTTATAAAAAACAGGAACAATTAATGGTGATTGCTGAAAGTTAGAATTAATACTATTTATAGGTGCTGAAAAAACGGAAACTGCCGAAACTTGATTTTGTATCGAAGTTAAAAATGCACTTTGATCTTCATAGGACAAAGCCGATGAATAAGAACTTGTAATAGGGAACGAACTCTTTGTTTTTGGATATTGAAAATTCTTGATTTTATTTTCGAAAACACCCGAGAATATAGGATGATCAAAGTTGATTTTGGTAATCAGTTTTTCTTTGTTTTCAAGTGAACTCATTTGCACTTTACCAAAATTTGATAAAAACGAATTCATATTGGCTACAGCCATTTTTTCTGATGGAATAATAATAACGTTTCCACCTTTGGATACAAATGATTTTAAAGTGGTTTGTAATGCTTGAGGAATTTCTTCTAGCTCATTCAAGACAATTGCGTCTTGTTTATCCAGACTATTGTAATCAAGCGAACGTATATCAAAATTATGATAGTTGAATTCTTCAGATGTATAAATTCGAGATAAGAAATTGCTTTTTGCAGGATCTCCAATACTAATAACATTGGTTTTTTTAGGGTCAGAAATACTAAAATACAATCTATTGTCGTATTCTAAACCATTGTCTTCAATAGCTACATAGCCATGAAAAGCTTGTTTAGGAATAGTAAAATTGACTTTTTTCTTTTTAGTGTCAAAGTTTACAATGGTTTTAGCTATTAGTTTGCTGTTGTTGAATAAAGACATAGAAATAGGTTTGAAATCATCACCATAACCAGATAAATTAATACCTATATCATAAAAGTTATCCAAAGTTTGATTGATAAAAACGCTATCAATCGCCACATTATTTTTTTGCTCTGCTTTTGGAATTATAAAATACGGAGCATCTTCAGTGTTTATATTTTTTAATTGTTTTTCGTCCAGTCCTACTGCATCTGTAATAATGATAATGTCTTTTTTAAAGGCCGATTTGCGAGCTTTTACTTTTGCCATTATATTGTCCAGTTCAAAAGGAGTTGCGCTATAATTTAGACTTTGCAATGAGTTACGAACTGATTTTATGTCGGTATTCCAATAATTATCAGTGTTAGTCAATAAAGAAAATTGAGTATTTTCGGGCGTATTCTCTAATAATTCCTGAACGGCACGTTTTAGTAGTTCGCCTTTTTTACCTTTTGCTTGCATACTAAACGAGTTATCTAGAATGATATACATTTCGTTATTGGCATTTTTACTGTCTTTGGCGGTAAAAAAAGGTTGAGCAAAGGCAAGAATAAGGCAAGTAAGCAACAATAATCGAGAAGCTAGTAATAGCCATTTCTTGATTTTAGAACTTTTTCGGGTTTGAATAGAGAGTTTTGCTAAAAGTCGAACATTGGTAAAATAGGACTTTTTAAAACGGCGTAATTGAAATAAATGAACCAAAATAGGAACAATCAATAAGAACAGAAAGTATAAAATTTCGGGATGTTTAAAATGCATTCTAAAGTTTAGTTTATTTCACTACGTTTTATTTTTCGCGAAGATGCTGGTCAAAAATACAAATTTGTTTAGAGTTAAAGGTTTTAAAGATTATTTTTTATTGAAAATAAGTATGTTGCTCAGTTTTTATCTAATCAAAAAAAGCAAAATCTCCCACATTTATATTACCTATTAGGTGGTTAGTAAATTCTTTTTTTGCAATATAAAAATATCCTTCAAGATGAGGCGTTTTGTCTCCTTTTTTTATAATAGAATTATCTTTGTCAACTTCTATAACTATAGTATTACTTTCATTATTTAAAAAAGTGCAATATTTCAATAACTTATCATCATTTACCCAAGTATAAATAATTATATTTTTAGAAAATACTTTGCTTTTAGTTATAATTGGTTTGCCATAATCTGAGATTAATAGATGAATGAATTTGTTTGAATTTTCTAAGCTAATTTCATCAATTAATCCACTCACTAAGATTAGTTTATTGTCTAATGTAGTCAGTACGTTTATAGCTTGAAAAGGAAATTTTTCATACACTGCTACGGTATCTATAGAAGAGTAATTCTTTTTAGTATATACAATCCATTTTGAAGTTTTGTTTTTTGTAAAATTAGAATTATCAAGCGTACCATCATCGTTAATAAATAGTGTGTCTTTCTTAATTAATTGCGTATGTAAATCAATCCCTAAATTATTATTTATAGGGATTTCATAATATTCGGGATTATTTTTCAACTTATATTTTTCAGGAAAAAAAACGGGAATGTTCAAATCAAATATTTTATTTTTAAGATTTAAAGGCTTTTCTCCAAATATTTCTGGTTGTTGAGCATTGCAACTAGAAATAATCATAAGTAATAATAAAACTGAAAGTTGTTTCATTTGTAATGTTTTGATTTAAAATAAAAAAGAAGAATATTCTTAATTAAAAACAAAAGTACAATTTAATTTTTGAGATTCCATTTGTTATAAAAAAAACAACCTCTATTGATAATATTGAGTATTTTAGCATACTCAAAAAACATTTTTATACTATGAAAAGAACATATATACTACTTTTAGTGGCTTTTGCTGTTACAAATTTAAAGGCGCAAAACAAAGTTAATTTATTAGTAGGAACTTACACTAATAGTTGTGATAGCAAAGGTATTTATGTGTATGAATTTGATACCAATTCGGGTGAATCTAAATTAAAAAACACTTCAGAAAGTACCGTAAGTCCAAGCTATTTATCGGTTTCTGCAGATAATAAATTTATTTATGCTGTTAACGAAAGTGGAGCAGAAAGTACAGTTAGTGCTTTTGGATATGTACCTGCATCAGGAAAGGTTACTTTTTTGAACAAGCAAAAAGCAATGGGGGCAGATCCTTGTTACTTAATTAATGATGGAGAAAATGTAATTACAGCTAATTATTCTGGAGGAAACATCTCAGTATTTAAAAAGACTGCCGAAGGAATTTCGGAAGCAAAACAAGTGATTCAACATACAGGAAAAGGAGTTAACTCACAAAGACAAGAAGGTGCTCACGTGCATATGGTTTATTTTTCGCCAGACAAAAAATATGTTTTATCGAATGATTTAGGTCTTGATAAAGTTTTTATCTACAATTACAATCCAACTTCAAAAGATAAAGTTCTTACCTTAAAAGGAAGTGTTGATGTAAAAGCAGGAAGCGGCCCAAGACATTTAACGTTTAGCAAAGACGGGAAGTTTGTGTATTTAATTCAGGAATTAGATGCTACCTTAACTACGTTTAGTTATGATAAAGATGGAAGTTTGAAATTAATCGCTGAAACAAATATTCTTGCTAAAGATTTTAAGGGAGGAACAGGAGCAGCAGCTATCAAAATTTCGCCTGACGGTAAATTTTTATATGTGTCTGATCGTGTAGATGCTAATAATATTTCAGTTTATAAAATTCTTAAAAATGGAAAAATTGAATTAGTAGAACAAGTAAGTACCTTAGGAAAAGGGCCAAGAGATTTTTCTATAGATCCTACAGGGAAATTCCTTTTGGTAGGACATCAATACACCAATAATATTGTAGTTTTTAAAAGAGATAAAGCAACAGGAAAACTTACAGATACAGGAAAGAGAATTGAGTTGTGTGCGCCAGTTGGTTTAGTTTTTACGAAGATTTAGTTTATTAAAGGTTCAAAGGTTCAGAGTTACAAAGGCTAAAAGGTTTCTCTGTCTTGTGCGTAAAATATAAAAAGAAAAAAATCCAATAAAAAAATTCCAAATTCCAAGCGTAACAGCATTGGAATTTGGAATTTTTAATTTTTGGAATTTAAGAAAATCTATTTGTTCTTATCTTTTCTTTTCTTATCTCTTGTTTTTAGCATGTTTCTGTTAACAGATCCGTGCGTTTTCTTTTTAGTTTTAGAAGGGCCTCCCAAGTTGATTTTCTTGTTCTTTTTGGCTTTATCATGAAAAGCTCCATCACCATCAAGTTTTTGTTTTTTCATCAAGAACTTAACGGGTTGTCTGTCTTTTTCAGGCTCAATTAGTTTAATAGAAACTTCTACTTCTTCAGGGAAATCGGCAATCTCAAGTTCTCTGTTCATTAAAACTTCTACTTCTACTTTAAACTCCTCTTCACGTGGCGTGATAAAGCTTATTGCAGTTCCTGTTGCATCGGCACGACCAGTTCTACCAATTCTGTGCATATACAATTCAGGGAATTCAGGAAGTTCAAAGTTTATAACGTGAGTAATATTAGAGATATCTAAACCTCTCGCCATAATATCGGTAGTTATAAGTCCGCGTAACGTTCCTTCTTGAAAAGAAGCCATTGTGCTCAAACGATAATTTTGTGATTTATTAGAGTGAATTACTCCAAACTGACCTTCAAAATCTTCTTCGATACGGTCATGAAGCATATCCGAAATCTTCTTATTGTTTACAAATACCAAGACACGACTCATGTCTTCGTTAGTTTGTAATAAGTGTTTCAGTAAGTTTACTTTGGTATTAAAGTTAGGAACGTTGTACGTAATTTGTTCAATGTTCTCTAATGGTGTTCCAGATGCTGCAAGGGTAACTTCTTCAGGGAAATCAAAAAAGTCATTTAAAACCGCATCAACTTCATCTGTCATCGTTGCAGAAAACAATATGTTCTGACGTTTGGTTTTCATCATTGCCAAAAGTGCTGTTAATTGCGTACGGAAACCAAGATTAAGCATTTCGTCAAACTCATCAATAACTAGTTTTTGAGTTTCATCAAAACGAACAACTGCATCTAAGGCTAAATCCATAGTTCGTCCTGGTGTTCCCACCAAAATATCGATTCCTTCGTAAACAGCTTTCTTTTGTGTATTGATATTTACACCACCAAAAATACCTAATGTTTTAACCGACATGTATTTGGTTAACTTTTCAACTTCTTCTACAACCTGAACTACTAATTCACGTGTTGGAACAAGGATTACAATTTTTGGTGTATTGGTTGGAGTAAACTTGTATAGTTTTAATAAAGGCAATAAATAGGCAAATGTTTTACCTGTACCGGTTTGTGCAATTCCCATCATATCACGACCGGACATAATTACAGAAAAAGATTTTTCCTGGATAGGAGTAGGCGTAACGAAGCCTAATTCATCGATTGCTTTTTGTACGGATTTAGGAAGATTGAATGTCTCGAAAGTGCTCATTTGCATTAAATTTTGTGCAAAGGTACATTAAAATGATGGTTAGTTCACTAGAATCTTGGAATCATCTGTTGATTTAGTGATATAACAATCTAATTATCAATCTTAAAAGCCTTCAAAAACGCCTAGTCCAAATAATGCAAAATCGTATTTTACTGGGTCAAGTGGATCCATTTTGCGGAGATTTAAATCTAGTTCTGCCAGTGCTTTACTATCGTTTTGCTTTCGCGAAAGCAGTTCTAGTTTACGAGCGACATTTCCAGAATGTACATCAAGCGGACAAGAAAGTTTAGCAGGCGAAATATTTTTCCATATTCCTAAATCTACTCCTTTTGTATCTTGGCGAACCATCCATCTTAGGTACATATTAATGCGTTTGGCTGCCGAATTGTTTAAAGGGTCTGAAATGTGTTTTTGAGTTCTTTGTAAATGATCGATTTCAAAGAATGCTTTTTTAAATTCGTGAATACTTTTTTGTAAACTATCTTTTTCCTGATTTTTAGAGAAAATAGCTTCTAAGCCGCCATGATTTTTATAAATGTGTTGCAATCCTTTTATAAAGCTGCCAAAGTCTTTTCCGTTGAAGGTGCGGTGTACAAAATTTTCTAATCTTGCTATGTCTTCATCGCTGTGGCTCATGATAAAATCGTAGGGCGTGTTACCCATTAATTCCATCATTTGGTGTGAGTTTTTAATAATCATTTTGCGATTTCCCCATGCAATTGTTGCACTCAGGAAACCAGCAATCTCAATGTCTTCTTTTTGCGAAAATAAATGCGGAATTTGCACCGGATCACTTTCTATAAAATCCTGATTGTTATATTGAATGACTTTTTCGTCAAGAAAATCTTTAAGCTCAGTTTGATTCATTTGATATGTTTTTGGCGTAAAAGCCGTCTTTTAAATTAGTTGTTCGCATTTGAGGTTTTATCTTGTAATAAGCCTCAAAATATTTAATCTGTTCTTTATTAACACAAGGTATTGCGCCATCTCCAGTTCCCCAGAAAAAAGAATTATCTACAGGAGAATTGTATCGTAAATTGCCATTTATGATAGGTTTATATTCGGTATCAAATTTGGAGTTTTTATATGGATAAACGATGTTGCTTATAGAAAAAGTACTATTGCTCGTTAAAAAAGTATTTGTTGTAAATACTTTTAAATTAATTGGAAAGATTACAATAAATGCCAGTATTGATAATGATATATAAAGAACAAGAATAATCCTGTTTCGATTATTAAGAATAAGACTCGCCATTAGAAATGAAAATAGCAATATGAAATTCATGAAGAATCTATATTGTGGTGAAGATAATAAGAGCAATATTATTTGAAAAACAAAAACGCCATATAAAACCCAAAATGTTTTTTTATTGAAAAATTTAAAGATAAAAAAAGGCATGATTATAAGTAATAATACAATCAATTTATTAAATAAGCCATGTAATGCGGGTCTTGAAATCCATGTTTTAAAGATTTCGAATACACTCATAGTATCGAATTCATTCTGTGTAATCGAAAAAGCTGCCCGTTTAGTTTCATCATAATAAAAATGCACCATTGATACAGGAATTTGAAAATCAAAATGGAATATATTTAGTGTTATAGGGAATAAAGGATATCCGCTAATAATGGTGTTTTTTATTAAAAATAAAGAGAAAACAAGTATTCCAATGCTTAAGGGTTTTGCTATTCTTGGAATTAAAATTTTGTAGTGTTTTATAAATAATAACAGCGGAATCAAGATAAGTGCAATTGCTGTTGTTTTAATATATATCGCAAAAACAACTAGAATAAAAACGGTATTAAATGTCCCAATATTAAGATTTTTATAGCTGCTTAAGAAGCTGAAAAAGATAATCAGAGATAAGATATAAATAGGCAAATCGGGAGAAGGAGAACTAATAAAAGAAAAAAAGAAAAGATTTGCCAAAGGCAACAAACCAATAATAAGGTAATTGATTCCTTTATTTTTGAAATAAGAATTAAGATGTAAAATGGCATAAATATTTCCTAGTAAAAGACAAAATCCGCTTAAATCATTAAACTTATCATACAAGAAC
The DNA here is from genome assembly GCF_000813005.1 of Flavobacterium sp. KMS. Taxonomy (GTDB): domain Bacteria; phylum Bacteroidota; class Bacteroidia; order Flavobacteriales; family Flavobacteriaceae; genus Flavobacterium. The sequence continues at coordinate 100,467 of NZ_JSYP01000006.1, forward strand.
GAAAAATTAAATGCACTTTGGGTAATATGCCAACCACTTGTTTGGGCAAGAAAAAGATGCAAATTGGCAAGACCTTTTACAAAACCATATTCATTAATCCATTTAATGGTTTGTATGTAATAAGATTCATTATCTATTATGTAAGGAATTGATGCACATTGAGCTAAAATTAAAAGAGTTATACTAATTAAAGCTATTTTTAAGGATCTATCTAAAGATCGTAATTCTTTAAAAAATGAGGTATAAATAACTTTAATTTCATTTTTTAACTTTAGGCAGATTCCAATATTTGCTATTAAAAGAAAAAGATGGAACTCAATATTTATCCTGTCAAAAATAGCCCAAATACTCGCAAGAATAGTTGCTGTAAAAAGGCCTAGAATAGAGAGAATTATAAAGTTTGAATTCTTTAATCGTAGAATCTTATCAGTTCCTAAACCAAGATTTATGGTTGTGAAAAGAATATAAATCCAGCTTAAAAGAATTAAAATCATTTTAGGATATTATTTGCCCATCCACCATTACTAGTTTTCTGTCGGCCATATTAGCAAGTTCTTCGTTATGAGTTACGATAACAAAAGTTTGTCCAAATTCGTCACGAAGCTGGAAGAATAATTGATGTAAATTCTCTGCAGAATGAGTATCTAAATTCCCTGAAGGTTCATCGGCAAAAATAACATCGGGTTTATTGATTAGAGCTCTGGCAACTGCAACACGTTGTTGTTCTCCACCCGAAAGTTCATTTGGTTTATGATGTATTCTGTGAGATAAACCTAGATATTCTAAAAGTTTTTTGGCTTCTTTTTCTATTTCGCTTTTAGATTTATTGGATATAAATGCGGGAATACAAACGTTTTCTAATGCTGTAAATTCAGGCAATAATTGGTGAAACTGAAAGATGAAACCTAAATTAAGATTTCTAAATTCAGACAATGTTTTGTCTTTTTTACTTTTCTCTTTAAAATATCTAAAGTAATAAATAAATAGAGATACTATTGGTAAAAATATTGATACTAAGGTAACTGTTCCAAGCAAATCATCTCCTATTTTTGATCTAAAAAATAATAAGTATATGGCTAAAACTACAGCGTAAATCCCTCCTATCCAAGTAACAATTCGAAGCCTTTTTTCTTGTTTCGAATTATCATTTTCTACATCCTGAAGTGCTAAAATATTTTCTCCATTTATAGTTAGAGAGGATTCCTTATTTCTTTCAGGTTTGTCTAATGTTCCTAAAATTTGTAAAAGTGTTGTTTTTCCTGCTCCAGAAGCTCCAACGATAGAAACAATTTCTCCTTTTTTTATATGCAAATCAACTCCTTTTAAAACTTCAAGTTGATCATAGAATTTATGTATATTTTTTGCCTTTATCATTACGAAACTGTTTTTACAAAGAAACAAAGATTCTACCGATATAAAAATGTGTTGTAACAGAATTTTAGGAACATTTTTTGGTAAAAGTAAATTGTAAAAAAAGGAAAGAGGATTCTAAAAAAGAAAATCTCTTTTTTGATGAAGATTATTTTAGGAATGAAATTTGATTAATGGTTACGGAATGATAAGTTTATTCGAAAAAAATAAATAGACAATCTGTTCAAAATGAATTATATTTGAAGTAACTCAGGTTTTAATATATATTAAAATGGAAGAAAAAACACTTGTGAAAGACGAGAGAACAAAAAAACTTTTATTAGGATTGCTTTTTGATGCAATCGGAATGGTAAGTTTTACAATTCCTTTTTTAGGGGAATTTGCCGATGTTATTTGGGCGCCACTAGCTGGTTTCTTAATGACTTATATGTATAAAGGTCGAGTAGGGAAGGTGGCAGGAATCTTAACTTTTGTCGAAGAGATACTTCCGTTTACAGATATTATCCCATCATTTACCCTAACATGGGTTTATACTTATTTTATCCAAAAGAAAGATAAGCATATTGATAACGATATTATTCTTTAAACAAGAATCCTAGTCCCATATTTTTAAGCATTTTTTTCTCGAAGTTCCAAAAAAAACGGAATTGCCCAAAAATAGCTCCTATTGCTACAAGTAATACTTGGTAGATAGGGAAAATAATTATTAAGCGGATAAGGGTAAACCAAAAGCCAAAATCTTCTTTTGTAATTCCTAACCAAACGCAAAAAGGTTTTGATAACCATGCCGAAGTAGAACCGGTTATAGCAAATACAATAAATATGATAGTGAGTTGAAAATTAGAAGTAATACCCCAACGTTGTTTTAATTTATTCATTTCTATTTATAATGAATACAAATATAGTAACATTATCTTGATGGGACATATCCAGCTAGCTTTTGTTTGTAAGTATTTTGAAAATAAATCATGTAGTTGTAAATTAAGTAATTTACCTCGTATCCATAATTAATTGTAGGGTCGTAATCAATTCTCATTTCATACAAATTGGGACTGAAACGTTGTGGTTGTAAAACCCTGTTATTCCATTCACGTACATATTGTTGGTTTTTATTTTCAAGATAGGCTTGTGAATAATAATTTCGAGGTAATGCTGTAGAAGCTAGCCAAGTACTAAAACCGTTGTCTATTATAATTACTTCATATTCTAAATCGTCGTTTGCAATACGAACTGTATCGTTTACCGATGTAGCAGGTTGTTTTGTAACAGCCATACTTGTTTTTTGAGTAGAACACGCAACGATAACAAATAGAATAAGCAATATATAGATACTATTTTTCATGGCCTAAAAATGAGATATAAATTTACAAAAAAATCAGCGAAGGCTTTTCTTATTTAACAGTTTTTTCAAGGGAGGTTCTGAGGAGCTAAGGTTCAAAGGTTTTCTGTAGAGACGCACCGCAGTGCGTCTAAAAGGTTCAAAGAGACAAAGGTTTTTTAGGAAGGTACTGAGGTACTAAGGTTCAAAGGTTCAAAGATTTCTTGTTGGGGTGTAATTGCATATCTTTTTAGGTTCAAAGGTTTTCTGTAGAGACACACCGCAGTGCGTCTAAAAGGTTCAAAGAGACAAAGGTTTTTAGTTGGGATGCATAATTTTTAGGTTCAAAGGTTTTCTGTAGAGACGCATCGCAGTGCGTCTAAAAGATTCAAAGAGACAAAGGTTTCTTGTTGGGGTGTAATTGCATATCTTTTTAGGTTCAAAGGTTTTCTGTAGAGACGCACTGTAGTGCGTTTAAAACCTTCAGAGACACAAAGTTTTTTGCAATAGGCGTATCTATTAAGAATGAAAATTTCAAGAAACATACCCACAAAAAAAGCTGCTTACATAATTGTAAACAGCTTTTGATTATTTTTTAACTTAGAATCTTAGAATTTAGAAACTTTAAACGTACTGAGTTGCGTCTCTACAGAAAACCTTTGTGCCTTTGAGCCTTAGTACCTCAGTACCTTCCTAAAAAACCTATTTCCCGAATAATTTACCTAGTAAACCACCTATGCCACCGCTTTTGTTTCCTAATGCCATAGCATCGCTAACATCTACTTTCCCATCACCATTTTGGTCTAAGCCAAATTGAGTTCCATATTTAGAAATTGCATCCATAATACCCGAAGCTTGTCCTCCGTTACCAGAAATAGCAGTAATAATATCTGAAATTTGAAAGCTACTATCGTTTGAGTCTTTTGCTTTCCCTACAAGAGAACCTAAAATTTGCGGAATCATACCTGCAGCAACACCACTAGATGCTTCACTACTTAATCCAAATTTTTCTCCAAGATTACCAGACAACTGTTGTGTTATTTGTTGTACAACAGGGTTCGAACTGTCAATAGGTGATTTTCCGCTAAATAAACTGGCGAGTTGTTCTGCGCCACCTTCCGAAGCAATTTTTTGCAATCCTGCAAAAATAGAATTACTAGTTTCACTTATTACAGCTTCATTGTGTTCATTAGGAACAGCGGGGTTGTTTACGACTGCACTGCCTCCGTATTGTTGCACTAATTGGGTTAATTGTTCAAACATGATGTTTACATTTAGATTAGACGACAAATTTAATAAAAAGAAAGGGATTTACTACAATGCGCAGTAAATCCCTTTAAAGTTAAACTATTTTTTAATTACTTAACTCAACAAAGTAATAATTTGTGAAGCTAGTTCAGTACCAATTCTGTCTTGTGCCTCTCCAGTTGCGGCTCCAATGTGTGGAGTCAAAGAGATTTTTGAGTGCATTAAAATAGCCATTTCTGGTTTTGGTTCGCTTTCAAAAACGTCTAAACCAGCAAACGATACTTTTCCGCTATCCAATGCTTTTACTAGCGCCACTTCGTCGATAACACCTCCGCGAGCACAATTTACGATTCCAACACCATCTTTCATGATTTCAAATTCTTTCTCTCCAATGATGTAACCATTTTGAGCAGGAACGTGTAAAGTGATGAAATCAGCTTCTTTAAATAAAGATTCTAATGATTGAGACTCTATTGTTGTCGTGATAGATTGACCGTCAAAGAATTCAACTTTAACGTCTACTTTAGGAATAAAACTATCAGCAGCAATAACTTTCATACCTAAACCAAGAGCCATTTTTGCAGTAGCTTGACCAATACGACCAATACCAACGATACCAAGAGTTTTACCTCTTAATTCAGTACCATTTGCGTACGCTTTTTTCAAACCATCAAAGTTTGTGTCACCTTCTAAAGGCATATTTCTGTTAGAATCGTGTAAAAAACGAACTCCATTAAATAAGTGTCCGAAAACTAATTCAGCCACAGATTCAGATGAAGAAGCTGGAGTATTAATTACATGAATTCCTTTGCTTTTTGCATAGTCAACATCAATGTTATCCATACCAACACCACCACGACCAATAATTTTTAATCCTGGGCAAGCATCGATTATATCTTTACGTACTTTGGTAGCACTACGTACCAAAACTACATCTACGTTGTTTTCGTTTACAAAATTAGCTACTTGTTCCTGAGCCACTTTTGTAGTTATAACTTCAAATCCACCTTTTTCTAAAGCTAGAATTCCACTTTTAGAAATTCCGTCATTTGCTAATACTTTCATTTTAGTTTATGTGTTTTTTTATTGGTTAATCGTTTTATCGTTAAATTGTTTAACCGATGAGCCAAATATTATGATTTTTTCTTTTTTGATTTAGGAGCTAATCCCGCTATCCGTTACAATCTTTTATTTTTTAAAGAAAAAAATAAAAGGATTTCCACTTCTATCGGGGCTAGGAATCCGGTATTCAATTACTGTTTTTTGTGTAAAAGGATATTTCGATTAAACAGTTAACCAAATTAACGATTAACCGAAGAAAGCGATTAAACTTTAGCTTCCAAAGCTTTCATTACATCTACCAGTACCTGAACGCTTTCTATAGGCATTGCATTGTATATAGATGCTCTGTAACCACCAACCGAACGGTGACCTGGTAAACCAGAAATGTTAGCTTCTTTCCACATAGCATCAAATGTTGCAGTATGGTCAGGATTGTTTAATAAGAAAGTAACGTTCATGTTAGAACGATCCTCTACAACTGCAGCACCTTTAAATAAAGGGTTTCTATCAATTTCTGCATAAAGTAGCGCCGCTTTTGCGTCGTTTAATTTCTCAACGGCTGCAACACCACCTTTTTCTTTAATCCATTGTAATGTTAATAATGAAACATAAATTGCAAAAACAGGAGGAGTATTATACATACTTTCTGCTTTAATATGTTTGGCATAATCTAACATGCTAGGAATTGTTCTACCGTTTTTCTCTAAGATTTCTTCTTTAATAACTACCAAAGTAGTTCCTGCAGGACCCATATTTTTTTGAGCTCCAGCATAAATTAAATCAAATTGTGAGTAATCTAAACTGCGAGAAAATATATCCGAACTCATATCGCAAACTACTGGTACACTAGTTGTTGGGAATTCTTTCATTTGAGTTCCAAAAATGGTATTGTTACTCGTACAGTGAAAATAATCTGCATCGGCAGGTATTTCGTAACCTTTTGGAATATGGTTGTAATTTTCTTCTTTAGATGAAGCTACAGTAATAGTTTCTCCAAAAAGTTTTGCTTCTTTTATAGCGGCAGTTGCCCAAGTTCCAGAATCTAAATAAGCTGCTTTACCATTCTCTTTCATTAAGTTATAAGGAGCCATTAAGAATGCTGTACTTGCACCACCTTGTAAAAACAGGGCTTGATATCCTTTTCCTTGAAGTCCTAATAATTCTAAAGCAAGAGAACGAGCTTCTTCCATTACAGCAACGAAATCTTTACTTCGGTGCGAAATTTCTAAAATTGATAATCCTGAGTCATTAAAATTTAAAATAGCTTTTGATGCTTTCTCAAAAACTTCTTGAGGTAAGATACTTGGTCCTGCGCTGTAGTTGTGTTTTTTCATGGTGTAGTTAAATTCCAATATTTTTTAGAAACGCAAATTTCGGTAATAGCGCCCGAAAAATCGTTAAATTATTCGCAATAATTATCAGATTTTAACTTATGTTATTAACAAAAACGATATAGTATCTATATTGTCTGCATAATCCCACAAATCAGGAGTTTGCGTTTTTCCAAATAAAATGCTGTTTTCTATCAGGTTATCGCTTACAATGCATTGAATTTGCTCATTCTCAGCTTGTAATCGTTGTTTTAAATCTTCAATATTATTGTAGGTTTCATAAAAAACACTCGAAATAGGTGAGGCGTGGCTTGTATCTTCTTTTAAAGTTAAGAAGCCATTATCTAGTAATTTAAAATTACTCATTAAGAAAACTGCCTTATTATAATCGTAATTGTTGGCATATTTTTCATAATGAATAACATCCTGATATTCGAAAATTGCTTCAAAAAAAGCATCAAATTTATATCCTTCAGGAACAAATAGTTTAGAAACATTTCGGCATCCTAAACCAAAATATCTAAATATATCTTCACCCAAAGCAATAAGTTGTTCTTTAGTTTCTTTTCCGTTTAAAACGGCAATAGAGTTTCTGCTTTTTCGAATAATCGAAGGTTTATCTTTAAAATAGTATTCAAAATAACGTGCCGTATTATTACTTCCTGTAGCAATTACAGTATCAAAATTTTCTAGTTTTCCTTCCACGAAAGTGATTTTATTAGCAAAATCAGGATTGATAGCAATAAGATATTTCGCCAAGAAAGGAAGTAAATGTTGATCATTAGAAGATGTTTTTACCAAGACATTATGTCCAGTAATTAAAACAGATAGAAAATCATGAAAACCAACTAGCGGAATGTTTCCAGCTAGTATTAAGGCTACGTTTTTACCTTCTTTAACAGAGTCAAAAGAATAAGCAGAAAGCCATTTATTAAGGTTCTCTTCTGTTAAAGCATTGGCCCATGATTGGATAGAAAAAAAAACTTGTTCAGGAGTGTACCAACCGTTATGTGATTGAGACAAGTGAATCAGTTTTATGAAATCATCAAAAAACAAGTCATTACTTAAAACATTATTGTGTTTTTTACAATCATTTTCTGAAAATTGGCTCAAAAATTTGCCCAGTTCTATAAAAGATTGTTTTTTTTCGTTTTGTAACATAAGTAATTTGTATATGAATAGTTTTGATTGTAATTTTGCACAAAAATAAGGATAAATAAGTCGAAAGTCAAAAGTCATTAAGTCAAAACGCTAAAATGATCTTTTTTGTTTTTTTTGACTTTGATAACTTTAAGGCTTTTAACTTTAAGACTAAAAAACAATGGCAATAATTATAACCGACGAATGTATCAATTGTGGTGCTTGTGAACCAGAGTGCCCAAATACAGCAATCTATGAAGGTGCTGATGATTGGAGATACAAGGATGGAACAGCTTTAAAAGGAAAAGTAATTTTGCCAGACGGTACAGAAGTTGACGCAGATGATGCTCAGACTCCTATTTCTGACGAAGTTTATTATATCGTTCCTGGTAAATGTACTGAATGTAAAGGTTTTCATGATGAACCACAATGTGCGGCAGTATGTCCTGTAGATTGTTGTGTACCAGATGATAATCATGTAGAAGATGAAGAGACGCTATTAAACAGACAAGCGTTTTTACATAACGAATAAATACTTAAGTCTTTTTAGATTTTAAACATAAAGAAAATCCTGAGTTTACGCTCAGGATTTTTTTGTATATAACCTTTTTTTTGTATTGTATTGGTTTTTAATGTTTTATTTGTAGTTTTATAGCGGTTAATTTTTTTAACAAAGCCTATGAAGAGACTTATACTTTTATTTATTGTGTTTTTTAACGTGAGTATTTTTGCACAAAGCAAAGAATATTCTATAATCGTAAAAGATATAGAAACGCAGTTGCCGATAGAAAATGCAATGGTAGTTATAATGAAAACTAAGCAAGTTTTATTGAGTAACGAAGAAGGTAAGGTTACTTTTATGTTAACAGGAGCTTCAAATGTTCAGACTTCCGAGACAAATTATGAGAGCTTAACAACTCGTTGGATAGCTTTAAAAGAGAATGAATTTGTAGTTTATTTAAAGAACAAGAAGAATAAGTTAACTGAGATTGTTGTGTCTAAAGAATCTCCGCAAAAAATACTTCAAAAAATTGTCTCTAATTCGGTAGAAAAACTAACAATGCCATATCGATTAAAAGTATATGTACGAGAGTATTTTATGCTTGATGATAAATATTCGTATTATAATGACGGACTTGTAAATTTTCAGTTCTCAGGAAATCGCAAAAAAGCAACAACAACATTATTGGTAGAGCAAAATCGATCTTATGGTTTACTAGAAGCAGATGTAAGTGCTGATTTAAAAGGGTATAATTTGAATAATATCATGGAGAATTATTCTAATTTGGATTATTTTGAGCCTATTTTAGATTCAAAAGCAAAAAAAGAATATGATTTTATAGTAAAAGGATTTCCTGGTAATAAAGACTATTATGTAATGAGTATTACTCCACTAGATAAGTCTAAGAAGGAGATGGATAGTTTTGAAGTTATTTATGACCATAAAAAAAAGATAATTATTGAGTTTACGTGTGCTTTGATTCCTGCAAAGCCAGTTGAAACGGAAGAAAAACCAGATGTAGGTTCTAAAAATATTACGAGATCATTCATAAAAGTAAAATACAGAATAGATGGGTCGGATTATTATTTATTGAGTTCTAACGAAGAAATAGCTTATAATCTTATTTTAAAAGACAAAGTCAAGAATATTCAAGTTCGGAATAGTTTTATAACGACCAATTTCAATAAACAAAAATTCACTTATAACGAAAGCGATGTTTTTAAAGAGAAAACACTCTTTAATAAAAAGAATAAAATCCTGACCAATTATTGGGATGTTTCGGGATTTACCGCCACCGATAAAGAAAAAGAAATAATAAGTTCTTTAGATTATAAGATGTGAATTGTGAGAAGTGAAATGTAATCTTTATATAAAAAAATCCTGAGTTTGACGCTCAGGATTTTTTTGTTTTGTCAGGCTGAGTCCATTCGACTTCGCTCAGGCTGATAAAAGAAAGGCATTGTATTAAAACGTAAATCCAAGTCTTGCATAGTAATACGCTCCGCTGAAACCCATTTGTACAGCATCCCAATATCCACCAGCTTCAGTGTTTCCTTGTTCATCTTGTTTTGTTGGGTAAACATTAAATAAATTGTTACTACCAACACTTAATTTTAATGATTTTGTAAGCTGGTATCCTACAGTTAAATCTGTTACAATTCTTGGGTAATACGTATCATCTTCATCACCATAATCTACTAAAACTACTTTGCTGAAATGAGTAAAAGCTAAACCAGCATCAAATTTATGACGAGCATAATTTAAGTTCAATCCAAATTTATTTTTAGGAGCCGAAGCTAATAAAAATGCTCTATCACGTCTTCCGAAAAAAGTTTCTTCAGGTAAGCTGCCATTTTTTATATTGTCAATTTTCATGTTATTGATGTTTCCTACCAGTGTTGCACTAAATAGCGATTCTCCAAATTTTTTCTTCCATGCAAGAACCAAATCCAATCCAGTTGTTTTAGTATCTACGCCGTTTACAAAAAATTGAGCTTCAGATACACCAATGTTTAATGCAGTTGCATCAAAATAACCCGTAAGTACGATACGATTTTTTACTTTTATAAAATACCCATCGACAGTTGCAGTAAAATCACCAAAAGTTGCAGTGAAACCCAAAGAAGCGTTCAACGCTTTTTCTTCATCTAGTTTTTGGATACCAAAAGCGCGGGTAATTGGGCTGTTATTTGGCGCAAGCAATACTTCTGTTGCTCCACCAGCATTAAAGTTTGTAAAATGAAGATTATAATATATTTGTGCCAATGATGGAGCGCGGAATCCCGTGCTTACAGAACCTCTAAAATTGATATTTTTGCTCGCTTTTAATCGCATAGCAAGTTTACCATTTAAAGTGCTTCCAAAATCGCTATAATTTTCAAAACGAACAGCACCACTAATTAAGAAAGCATCCGTAATATCTAGTTCGGCATCCGTATATAAAGATAAATTAGTACGACCTTTATCAACCGTATTAAGCGGGCTGTATCCAGGGAAACCTTGAGAACCTCCTGGTCTTGGATTACCAGAAATAGGGTCAATTGGAGCATTTTGGTTTGCGGGATCTCTTATCGGGATTCCGTTTGTATCATAAGTAGCGTAAGAACCTTCATCGCCAGCAAAAATGGTGAAATTTTCAGTACGATATTCAGCTCCAAAAGCTAAGTTTAATCCATCAAGTACAGAATCGTAATTTTTAGAGAAATCAAAATTAGTTGTGTTTTGTGTTAGCGTATGACCTCCAGCATCAAACTCAGTTGGAGAAGCAGCTTCAAGAGAAGCATTTATAGTTCCTTTTATATAATAGTGAAAAAGGTTTTTCCCGTACGTATTACTAATATCTATTTTCCATCCACCAGTAGTTACAGTTCTAAATCCAGCCGATAATGAGTTGTCAATAATATTCGATGTAATTCTTGGTGTGTATCCGCCAGGATATATAGATTCTACGACTCTCTCGCCATCATTACGAGTAAAGGCATAAGCATCAGTATCTCTGTAGTTTCTTCCTCCAAAGGCGTAGAACTCCGTTTTATCCGAAATCGGGATAGCAATATTTGCAAAAAGATTAAAACTCTGAATTGCAGCATCTCCAAAGCCTTTTCTAAAATCGTAAGCAGGACGAAGCGTTTTATTCTTATTGATATACTCGGTAGTAAGATTAACATAGCCGCCTTTCTCTCCAATGGCAACACCATAATTGGCAGCAACTTTTACGGAACCTCCGTCAAAATCTTGATTTTTTCCATACGAGTTTCCATTTCCGTTTTTATCCAAACGATATCCCTTAGTGTTAGGAGTTCCAGGAAGAAAATCACCTTTGGCTTTAGTATTAAAAACTCCGTAAGTAACCGAGCCATTAAGTTCGTTTATATTATCGTTTAGTACGATATTAATAACTCCCGCAATAGCATCAGAACCATATTGAGCCGCCGCGCCATCTCTTAAAATCTCAATTCTTTTTATAGATGAAGCAGGAATAGCATTTAAATCCGTTCCAGTATTTCCGCGTCCGCGAGTTCCAAATAAATTTACGAGCGAAGATTGGTGTCTTCTTTTTCCATTAATTAAAACCAAAGTCTGATCAGGGCCTAAACCACGTAAAGAAGCAGGGTCAACGTGATCTGCTCCGTCAGATCCAGATTGTTTGTTAGCATTAAAAGATGGGGCTATGTATTGCAGTAATTGGTTAATTTCCAGTTTTCCGCTTTGCGTAGTAACATCTTTTATGTTAATGATATCAATAGGTACAGCAGAGTTTACAACTGTCCTTTTGGTGTTTCTTGAGCCTACAATTACAACATCTTTTAAGGTTTGTCCACCGTTTTCGTTCATAGTAATATCGATAATGCCACTTGTAGCATTTTTTTCGGTATTTGTGTACCCAACATAACTAAAAACTAAGACTGCGCCTTCTTTAACCTTAATAATGTAACCGCCTTGTATGTCGGTAGATACTCCGTTATTAGTTCCTTTTTCCATAATGTTTACCCCCGGAAGCGCTACGCCATTATGGTCTTTTACGACGCCACTAATTTCTTTTTGAGCAAAAAGAAATGTAATATTTAGTATAAATACTAATACTGTAAATTTTTTCATAATTAATTGAGTTTGATTTTGTTGTTTGGTTAGATGTTTAGCTAAAAGTAATTCTTTTTAACAAAATATTAATATAATGTTTAATTTTTTTTAAGGGTTTGTTTAAAAGTGTATTAATACGCAGTTTTTGTTCGGCAACGAAGTATTAAATCTTATATTTGCAAACTTTTAAAAGCGAGAACATAAATTTCAGCAGAATTGAAGCGCTGCAAATAAAAATAAATAGAAACTACATATGAAAGCAGGAATTGTAGGATTGCCAAATGTTGGAAAATCAACATTATTTAATTGTTTATCAAATGCAAAGGCACAAAGTGCAAACTTTCCGTTTTGTACAATCGAGCCAAATATTGGTGTTGTAAACGTACCAGATCCAAGAATTGAAAAATTAGAAGAATTGGTAAAACCAGAACGCGTGCAAATGGCAACTGTAGATATCGTAGATATTGCAGGTTTGGTAAAAGGAGCAAGTAAAGGTGAAGGACTAGGAAATCAATTTTTAGGAAACATCAGAGAGTGTAATGCGATTATTCACGTTTTACGTTGTTTTGATAATGATAATATTGTTCACGTAGATGGGAATGTAAACCCAATTCGTGACAAAGAAACAATTGACATTGAGTTGCAATTGAAAGATTTAGAAACTGTTGAAAAACGTTTAGAGAAAGTAAATCGTGCAGCTAAAACTGGAAATAAAGAAGCTCAGACAGAAAAAGCACTTTTAGACAGAATTAGAGAGTCATTATTACAAGCTAAATCAGCTCGTACTATTACGCCTCAAGGTAATGATGAAGAGGTTTTAATGGAATCTTTTCAGTTAATTACTGCAAAACCAGTATTGTATGTTTGTAATGTTGACGAAAGTTCTGCTGTAAACGGAAACAAATACGTAGATCAGGTTCGTGAGTTGGTAAAAGATGAAGATGCAGAAGTTATTATCCTTTCAGTAGGAGCAGAAGCAGATATTACCGAATTAGAAAGCTACGAAGAGCGTCAGGTTTTTCTAGAAGATATGGGCTTGAAAGAGCCAGGAGCATCAGTTTTAATTCGTGCTGCTTATAAATTATTAAAACAACAAACTTATTTTACAGCAGGAGTAAAAGAAGTTCGTGCCTGGACAATCAATATCGGAGCTACTGCGCCACAAGCTGCGGGAGTTATCCATACCGATTTCGAAAAAGGATTTATCCGTGCTGAAGTAATTTCATACGAAGATTTCGTTCATTACGGTTCAGAGGCAAAAGCTAAAGAAGCAGGGAAATTCAAAGTAGAAGGAAAAGAATATATCGTAAAAGATGGAGATGTAATGCACTTCCGTTTTAACGTATAATTTTTCTTTAGAAAAAAGAATCAAGATTAAAGAGAATAGACAAAGCTGCTGAAGAAATTCAGCAGCTTTTTTTTTGTTTAAATTTTTATTTTTAAAGGTAATAAAGAGGTTAATCTGCTTTTATCTGTAAAATCTGCGTGAAAATATTTTTTGTGCTCATTTTGGTTTTTTTTTAACATTTGGCTTGAATTTTGGTTAATCTAATTAAAAAACAACTTATGAAAAAAATCGCTCTAATTTTAGGAATATTAATTGTTCTAGCATCTTGTAGAAAAGCTGATGCAGCGCCTGCCGATGCCTTTGCTTTATATTTTGAAGCTCCACAACCAGTTAATGATTCCGAACTAGATCGATTTCCTACTAAGTTTAAGGGGGTGTATATGAATACAGATTCTACATTTTTAAGAATTAATGAAAATACTGTACAATACGAATGGCATTATAATCTTATGATTCACAAACGAGAATTAGATTCTTTAATAAGGAGGTATGATATTGTAGATGGAAAATTAATAATAAAAGATACAAATCAAAAATATGATATGATTTATAAAGGTGATTCGATACAATTGGAAGAGAAAAATATTGATACACTATTTAGATTTTCATATTATAATAAGGCAAAACGAATCGATGGTAAATTGGTTTTAAGCAAGCGTGATTCTATTTTTTGGACTGTAAGGATTTTATCAATAGAGAATAACGTATTAAGAATTAATAATGTTCTTTTAATGGAGGATTTGAGGAGATTAGATTCTATTACAGCTATTAAATCGCAAAAGCTAGATTCAACTTCTTTTGTGGTTAAACCAACTCGCAGAGAATTTAAAAGCGTGTTGAAATTAAAGAATTTTGGATATCAGCAAGAATTCAAAAAAGTTTCAAAATAGCTTGGTTTTAAATGTATAAAAAAGGAAAACTGTTGAAGATATTCAGCAGTTTTTTTTGTTTTTACCATTAAGGGATTAAGAGAAGTTAAGTCTTAATAAAACTCAATGTCTTAATGGTTTTAAATTTTAATTTCTCAGAACCTATTTCCAGCTTTTCGTTTCAAGATTTTTCGGTAAAACCTTTTTTGTAATACTATAAAAAGAGCTTCCGCTGGTCGCTTTTTTACAGTAACAAAAAAGTGGTTTTCCTCTCAAAATGCTTTCCACTACAATCTGGGGTAGTCATGGATAAAGTATAACATTTACAGGAAATATGAGAATAATTTTATTTTTTTAATTGCTTATATTTGAGAGAAATAATTAATTAAAGTATTGTGAAAAGTCAAAGTATAATATCCAAATCATGGTATTTGTTAAAAACTACAGTGTTAGAGTTTAACGATGATAATGCAATAAAGTTAAGTGCAGCATTGGCTTATTATACCATTTTTGCGTTACCACCTTTGTTAATTATAATTATTACCATTTGTGGTGTTTTCTTTGGAGAAGATGCTGTTGCAGGCGAGCTTTATGGTCAAATAAACGGATTAGTGGGAGATAGTGCAGCAATACAAATTCAGGAAACAATAAAAAATGTACAGCTATCAGGAAGCAATGTTTTTGCCACTGTTTTTGGAGTCGGGATGTTATTAATTGGAGCTTCAGGAGTTTTTGCCGAAATACAGAGTTCTATTAATTTTATTTGGGGATTACGCGCCAAACCAAACAAAGGGCTTAAGAAGTTTATACAAAACCGATTAATGTCATTTTCTATGATAGTTTCGGTAGGATTCTTAATGCTTGTGAGCCTTTTTGTAAGTACAATTTTAGATTTAATGAGTGCACGTTTAAAGTTGTATTTTCCAGAGAGTACCGTTTATTTATTTAATATAATAAATCTAATCATTATATTGATTAGCATTACTTTACTTTTTGCAATTATATTTAAAGCATTACCCGATGGAATTATAAAATGGAAAGACGCTTTTATTGGAGCATCTTGTACTGCGGTACTTTTTATGATCGGGAAATTTGCCATAGGATTTTATTTAGGAAGTTCTACAACAGCATCGGTTTATGGTGCGGCAGGTTCCGTAATAATAATTCTGGTTTGGGTCTATTATTCGGCAATTATTCTGTATTTTGGAGCTGAATTTACGAAGGTGTATGCTAAGACATACGGAGGTAAGATTTACCCGAATGAATATTCGGTAGAAATAAAAAAAGAAATCTTAGAAATAGAGTAAACACTAAAAATAAAATCATGAAAATCATAGCATTTGGAGGAAGTAACAGTCAGCATTCCATCAATAAAAAATTGGCAACATATGCTGCAAATCAATTTGATAATGCCAGCGTAGAAGTACTGGACTTAAATGATTTTGCAATGCCATTATTTAGTGTTGATGTCGAAAAAGAGATAGGGCAGCACCCAACAGCAAAAGCTTTTCTTGGAAAATTAGCAGAAGCAGATATTTTGGTAGTTTCTATGGCAGAAAATAATGGGAATTATTCAGTAGCTTTCAAGAATGTTTTCGATTGGTGTTCGCGTATAGAGAAAGATGTTTTTCAGCACAAACCAATGCTGTTATTAGCTACATCGCCAGGAGGGAGAGGAGGAGCTTCAGTTTTAGAAATTGCCACAAAATTGTTCCCACGTTATGGTACCGAGATTAAAGCAAGTTTTTCATTGCCGAGTTTTAATGCTAATTTTGATTTAGAAGAAAATAAAATATCAAATACAGAGTTAGATAAAGAATTAAAAGACATTATTAAGTCTAGTTTTTAATCGATGACAATAAAAAAGATTGCTTTTATATTTCTTTTTCTGAATTATATTTTTCTCTATTCGGCATATTCACAAAAGTACAATGCGATTGATGATATTGTGCGGAAATACCCAAAACATTTTAGTTCGACAGAAGATTTAGCGACAAGAATTCAAAAAGATTTTACTTCAGAATATGATAAGGCAAGAGCTATTTATAGCTGGATTGCTTTAAATATAAAATATGATTACAAAGCGTATTTAAATCCGCAGAAGCCCGTACAATTTAGCTATAGAACTGAAGCCGAAAAGCAAAAACAAATAGAGTTAATAAAGGAAAAAACGTGGCAAAAGGCATTTGATTCTCAAAAAGCAGTTTGCGAAGGTTTTACGCTTTTGTATCAACGTTTAGCTTCTTTGGTAGATTTGAAATCTCAAGTAATTCGAGGTGATTCCAAGCAATCATTGACAGATATTGGTCGGAAAAATTTGTTGACTAATCATTCATGGAATATTGTTTGGGTTGATGGAAAATGGATTTTGGTCGACGTTACTTGGGGGCAAGGTTATTATGATAGTAATAGAAAAGTAATGGTAAATTATTTTAACTCAGTTTACTTTGATACGGATCCAAAATACTTTTTTGCGAAGCATTTTCCTGATTCAGGAATGTATTTGGATCGTAAATTAAATCAGGAAGATTTTTTAAATGGCCCTTTAATTTCTGATAAAGCTATTGAAGAAGATCTCGAAATTTTAAGACCTGAATCAGGAATAATTAAAGCCAATGATGGTGATAAAATATCTTTCAAAATAAAAAATATTTCAAAATCGGATACATTTTTTTATTTAAAAAGAGGACAGCCAGTCAAAGTAGAAAATCCAAAAGAAGTAAGAGGAACTTTGGAATTCCAGATTACTTATGATAAAAAAACAGGCTCGTTTATTACTTTTTTTCTTTATCAAAATAGTGTTGCTTCTTTTAAAATAATTCCAAAGTAGAGATAATTAAAGATGTTTGTTTAAACAATTTTCTTTTTTTGTTGAATTGCCGTATATTAGCAATCAAGGTTTTTTTAAATTAATAAAGCAATTTGGGTATGGGGACAATCTTCCTAAAATCAATATTAGATAATGATTTCTATAAATTTACAATGCAGCATGCTGTAATAAAGCTGTTTCCTAAAGCTAAAGTGCGGTATAAATTTATAAACAGAGGAAAACATACTTTTCCTTCGGGTTTTGCTGTTTTATTGCGTCATTCTGTTGAAGCAATGACAAAACTACAATTGACTCAAGAAGAGAAATTATATTTAAAGAAACATTGTCCTTATCTAGATCCAACCTATTTGGATTTCTTACAAGGATATACTTTTGATGCTTCCGAGGTCGAGATAGAACAAGTTGGTTCCGAATTAGATATTACAATCGAAGGATTCTGGTACCGTACCATTTTATGGGAAGTCCCATTGATGGCTTTAATTTCGGAACTTTTTTACGCATCTCAGGATTTAGTGAGAATAGATGATAAAGCGGTTCAGGATATTACCAAAGCCAAAATTGAAAGTTATAATGCATTAGGAGCTTCAGTTTTAGAATTTGGTACAAGACGACGTCATTCGTATAAAGTACATACTTTGGTTAATGAAACATTAGCTCTTTTTGGTCAGGAAAGTTTTCTAGGTACAAGTAATGTGCATTTAGCAATGCTTAACGGTAAACGACCTTTAGGAACTCATGCGCACGAATGGTTTATGTTTCATGCGGCGCAATATGGGTTTAAAGTTGCCAATATAGTTGCGCTGGAGAATTGGACACAAGTTTACGGAGGTGATTTAGGAATTGCCTTGACAGATACTTATACTACAGATGTGTTTTTTGAGCAATTTGATAAAAAGTATTCCAAGCTTTTTGATGGAGTTCGACATGATAGTGGAGATCCAATTGAATTTGCTAAAAAAATTATTGCACATTACACAAAACTCGGAATCGATCCTAAGTCTAAAATCATAGTTTTTTCTGATTCATTAAACTTAGAAAAGGTAAAAGTGATATCAGATTTCTGTAAAGGCAAGATAAAAATGTCATTCGGAATTGGTACAAATTTTACCAATGATGTAGGCTTGCCAGCAATGAATATGGTTATAAAATTAACCGAAACGAAGCCAGATTTTACACATTGGGAAGGAGTTGTAAAACTTTCGGACGAAAAAAATAAAAATACGGGAACTCCCGAAATGATTGCTTTGGCAAAACAAGTTTTAGGTATTAAATCCTAAAATATTGTTTAAAAAGCAGTTTTTTTATAAAAATAATGAGTTTCTGTTTTTAATTTAAATAAATGCGTTTAAAAGATACTTTTATTGATAACTTTCAAAAGATTGACTTTCATTTTTTAAGGAGATATAGTACATTAGCAAAAAATCCAAAATTCATTTATGCTAGAGCAAAATCAATATAACGAAGATAATATTCGATCACTCGACTGGAAAGAACATATTCGTATGCGTCCCGGAATGTATATCGGGAAATTGGGAGATGGATCTTCACCAGATGATGGTATTTATATTCTTTTAAAAGAGGTTTTAGATAACTGTATCGATGAGTTTGTCATGGGTGCAGGAAAAACTATTGAAGTGACTATCAGAGATAAAACCGTTTCGGTTCGTGATTACGGCCGCGGAATTCCTCTAGGGAAAGTTGTTGATGTAGTTTCAAAAATGAATACAGGAGGGAAATATGACTCCAAAGCTTTCCAGAAATCAGTAGGTTTAAATGGAGTAGGAACCAAGGCAGTAAATGCACTTTCTAACTATTTTCGCGTAGAATCTGTTCGTGATGACAAACAAAAAGCAGCCGAATTTTCAGCAGGAAATTTGGTTCTTGAAGAAGATGTAATTGATACTACAAAACGAAAAGGAACAAAAGTAACTTTTGTTCCAGACGAAGCTATTTTTAAAAATTATAAATTCCGATTAGAATATGTAATAAAAATGGTTAAAAACTATTGTTACTTAAACAATGGTTTGACGATTATATTTAACGGAGAAAAATACATTTCAGAGAATGGTCTTAGAGATTTATTAGAAGAAACAATTAGTGCTGAAGATTTAGAATATCCAATTATTCATTTAAAAGATACGGATATCGAGATTGCTTTAACACACAGTAAAACACAATATAGCGAGGAATACCACTCTTTTGTAAACGGACAAAATACAACGCAAGGAGGAACGCACTTAGCTGCTTATAGAGAAGCAATTGTAAAAACTATCCGTGAGTTTTACAATAAGAATTTTGAAGCATCAGATGTGCGTAAATCGATTGTGAGTGCGATTAGCATCAAGGTGATGGAACCAGTATTTGAATCTCAGACCAAAACCAAATTAGGTTCTATGGATATGGGATCTGATGATGGAACGCCGCCAGTATCAGTTCGTACTTTTGTAAATGATTTTGTAAAAAATAAATTAGATAATTATTTACATAAAAACCCTCCAACAGCCGAAGCTTTACTTCGTAAAATTTTGCAGGCAGAAAGAGAGCGTAAAGAACTATCTGGTATCAGAAAACTTGCGACAGATCGTGCTAAAAAAGCCAATCTGCATAATAAAAAATTAAGAGATTGTCGTGCGCATCTTCCAGATACAAAGAATCCTAGAAACTTAGAAAGTACCCTTTTTATTACCGAGGGAGATTCGGCTTCGGGATCTATTACCAAGTCACGTGATGTAAATACACAAGCAGTTTTTAGTTTGCGTGGTAAGCCTTTGAATTCCTACGGAATGACAAAGAAAATTGTGTATGAAAATGAAGAGTTCAATTTACTGCAAGCAGCTTTAGATATTGAAGACGGATTAGAAAAATTACGATATAACAATATTGTAATCGCAACCGATGCCGATGTCGATGGAATGCACATTCGCTTGTTGTTGATTACTTTTTTCCTGCAATTTTTCCCGGAATTAATAAAAGAAGGACATTTATATATCTTGCAAACACCACTTTTTAGGGTTCGAAACAAGAAAGAAACTATTTATTGTTATTCAGAAGAAGAGCGAAAAGCAGCTATCGAAAAATTAAAACCAAAACCAGAAATCACGCGATTTAAAGGTTTGGGAGAGATTTCGCCAGATGAGTTCAAGAACTTCATTGGAGAGACGATTCGACTAGATCCTATTATGATGGATAAAAACACATCGATAGAACAATTATTATCTTTCTATATGGGTAAAAATACACCAGACAGACAAGAGTTTATTATCAAGAATTTGAAAGTGGAACTAGATGCTATAGAGGAGGAAGTTTAGTTTTTAAATAAAATATATTGTCAACCGATCTTCAAAATAAAGTCATATTTCAACAAGTAGTTGAGTTATTGCAAAATGCCCGACAACAAGTTTTATGTACTGTAAATTCAACGATGACAATTACCTATTTTGAGATAGGAAGAATGATTGTTGAAGAAGAACAAAACGGAAAAGATAAAGCCGAATATGGAAAACAATTATTGAAAGGACTTTCTCAGCAATTGATTAAGGAATTTGGAAAAGGATTTTCAGTTGATAACCTACAGAATATAAGAAAATTTTATTTAGTGTATTCAATTTCCGAGACAGTGTCTAGTATTTTGGAAATTAAGAATTCCGAGACAGTGTCGCGGAATTCTAATGATTCAATTTCGTCATCGCTGTCGACGAATTTCAGAAATGAAAAAATGCAGATATTATCTTCGTTTTTTAAATTGACTTGGTCTCATTATGTTTTTTTAATGCGAATTGATGATGAAAAAGAAAGACTTTTTTACGAAATAGAATCTGAAAAATACAATTGGAGTGTTCGAGAATTAAAGCGACAGTATGATTCGGCACTTTATAGCAAATTATCATTAAGTCGTGATAAAGAAGGAGTTTTAAAATTATCAGAAAAAGGTCAGATCATTGAGAAACCTAAAGATATTATTAAAGATCCTTACATACTTGAATTTTTAGGATTGCCAGAATTACATCAATATTCAGAATTGCAATTAGAAGAAGAAATTATTAATAAACTAGAACATTTTTTACTAGAGTTAGGTCATGGTTTTACTTTCGTCGCAAGACAAAAAAGAATTACATTTGATGATAAACACTTCCGAATTGATTTAGTTTTTTATAATAGAATTTTAAAATGTTTTGTACTTATTGATTTGAAAATAGGTGAATTAAAACATCAGGATTTAGGTCAGATGCAAATGTATGTTAACTATTATGATAGAGAAATGCGTTTGGAAGATGAGAATAAAACGATTGGAATTATACTTTGCCAAAATAAAAGTGAGGCAGTAGTAAGATATACTTTACCAGAAAACAACGAGCAAATTTTTGCTAGTAAATATAAAACAGTGTTACCGAGTGTTGAGGTTTTAAAAGAACTCATCGAAAACAAATAATATTAAAATTATAATTTCGAATATAATTAAATGAAAGACGAAGAAGACGATAACATAATTCCAGATAACGAAGAAAATAATTCGGAGGATACTAATTCTTATGATGAGAATCAAGAAGAAGATGAATCTGAAGAGATTATCGAAGTAGATGCCAAATCTTTTGAAGGAGGACATTTTTACGATAATAACGATGGAGAAGGTGGTGATACCATTACCAAAGTTACCGGAATGTATAAAGACTGGTTCCTGGATTATGCTTCGTACGTAATTCTGGAACGTGCTGTTCCTGCTATCGAAGACGGATTTAAACCCGTGCAACGTCGTATTATGCACTCTCTTAAAGAGTTGGATGATGGTCGTTATAATAAAGTTGCCAATGTTGTAGGTCACACCATGCAGTATCACCCTCACGGAGATGCGAGTATTGGTGATGCAATGGTACAAATAGGTCAAAAAGATTTATTGATAGATTGTCAGGGAAACTGGGGAAATATCTTAACAGGAGATGGAGCTGCAGCTTCGCGTTATATTGAGGCACGTTTATCTAAATTTGCTTTGGAGGTTTTATACTCTCCAAAAATTACCGATTGGGGTGTTTCTTATGATGGTCGTCGTGCAGAACCGAATAATCTACCAGTAAAATTTCCTTTGCTTTTGGCACAAGGGGCCGAAGGTATTGCGGTTGGACTTTCTACGAAAGTATTGCCACATAACTTTAATGAATTAATCGATGCTTCGGTAAAAATTCTTAAAGGAAAACCGTTTACATTATATCCTGATTTTATGACTCAGGGTATTGCAGATATTTCTAATTATAATGATGGACTTCGTGGCGGACGTGTTCGTGTACGTGCCAAAATTGCACAATTAGACAAGAATACACTTGTAATTACGCAAATTCCGTTTTCGACCAATACGACTACTTTAATTGATAGTATTTTGAAAGCCAATGAAAAAGGCAAAATCAAAATCAAGAAAATTGAAGATAATACTGCGGCAGATGTAGAGATTTTGATACACCTTTTTCCAGGAGTTTCACCAGACAAAACAATTGATGCTTTGTTTGCGTTTACAGCCTGCGAAACTTCTGTAGCGCCTTTAGGTTGCGTTATTGAGGATAATAAACCATTGTTTATTGGTGTTTCAGCAATGTTGAAGATTTCTACGAACAGAACTGTCGATTTGCTTCGACAAGAGCTAGAAATTCAATTAGAGGAATTAAAAAATAAATGGCATTTCTCTACTTTAGAGAAAATCTTCATTCGTGAGGAAATGTACATTGATTTCAAATTATATTCTGACAGAGAATCGTTGTATAAATATTTATATGACCGATTTGAACCTTTCAAGAAATCATTCGTAAGAGAAATTCACGATGATGATTTACAGCGTTTGACTCAAATTCCAATGATACGTATTACCCGTTTTGATTCTGATAAAGCCGATGATTTTATCGCTAAGTTAGAAGATGAAATGAAGGAAGTAGAATACAATCTGGAAAACTTAACAGATTTTGCGATTGCTTATTTTACCAGATTAAAAGAGAAATATGGTAAAGGACGTGAACGCCAGACAGAACTTCGTGTTTTTGATAATGTTGAGGCTACAAAAGTAGTTTTACGTAACACAAAGCTTTATGTAAACCGCGAAGAAGGTTTTGTTGGAACTAGCTTGAAAAAAGATGAGTATTTAACTGATTGTTCGGATATTGATGATGTGATTGTATTTTTACGAGATGGTAAAATGATAATTACAAAAGTTGATTCTAAGACATTTGTGGGTAAAGATATCATACATGTTGCTATTTTTGATAAAAGCGATAAACGTACAATTTACAATATGATGTATCGTGACGGAAAATCAGGGCCTTCATATATAAAACGTTTTAATGTTTCGGGAGTTACACGTGATAAAGCGTATGATTTAACCAATGAAACTACAGGTTCGCAAGTAGTTTATTTTTCGCATAATCCAAACGGAGAAGCCGAAGTAATAACTATTTTACTGCGTCAGGTTGGAACGATTAAAAAATTGAAATTCGATATTGATTTTGCCAAATTAGCTATTAAAGGAAGAGCTTCAAAAGGAAATTTGGTAACCAAATATCCAATTAAGAAAATCGAACTTAAAGAAAAAGGAATCTCTACTTTATTGCCAAGAAAAGTTTGGTTTGATGATACTGTAAAGCGTTTAAATGTAGATGCACGTGGAGAATTGTTAGGAGAATTTAAGCCAAGTGATAAAATATTAATCATTAGCCAGACAGGAAAGCTGAAGGTGATTATTCCAGAATTATCAACTCATTTTGATGAAGACATGATTGTTTTGGAAAAATGGAATCCTAAAAAGCCAATTTCAGCTATTTATTTTGATGGGGAAAAAGAACGTTACTATATTAAGCGTTTCTTGATTGAGACTGAAAATAAAGAAGAATGTTTTATTACTGAACACCCTAATTCTCAGCTAGAGATTGTTGCGACTGATTATCGCCCTGTAGTCGAATTAGTTTTTGCTAAGGTAAAAGGAGTTCAAAAAGATAATTTGTATGTAGATATCGAAGATTTTATTGCTGTAAAAGGCTTTAAAGCATTAGGGAATCAATTAACAAGTGATAAGATAAAACAAGTTAATCTGTTAGATCCATTACCATACGAAGAACCAAAAGAAGAAGTTCCTGAAAAACCGGAACTATCCGATGATGATTCAGTTGAAACGGAACTAGACGACGATGGACAAATCGGGTTGGTTTTAGATTAAAAGATTATTTTTAAAAATAAGCACAAAAAAAAACGCTAAGTAAATCTTAGCGTTTTTCATTTATAATAAATGAGAATTAAATTAATTTTCAGAGTTAATTAATACTTCCTCTTTAATCCATTTTACCTCGTCATTTTCGATAACGACAATCATTTTATCGCCATCTTTTACTTCGCCAGAAATTATTTTCTTGGCCAATGGTCTTCTTAAATGACTACGAATAATACTCTTAATAGGTCTTGCACCGTATTTGGCATTATATCCATTTTCTGCCAGATATAGTTTGGCTTCCATAGGGATTTCAACAGTTATATTGATGTTTTTAAGTAAATCCATGAACTCTTTTTTGAGGTGGATTTCAAATATCTTCAATGCGTTTTCTTTGCTAATAGGAGCAAAAGGAACAATTTCGGTTAATCGTCCTAAAAATTCTGGTCTAAAATAATTCCCCATAATTTCCATTAAGGAAGTTGAAGTTGGAATTTTACCACTATTAAAAGTTTCTACAATATGATCTGCACCAATATTAGAAGTAAAAAGGATAATAGCGTTTGAGAAATCTCCTTCTTTACCTAATCGATCATGAAGTTTTCCTTCGTCCATAATTTGCAAAAACACATCATATACAGAGGTATGTGCTTTCTCGATTTCATCAAATAATACGATTGAATATGGTTTTTGTCTTATTTTATTCACCAATAATCCACCTTCTTCATAACCCACATATCCCGGAGGTGCTCCATAAAGTAATGCTGCGGAGTGCTCTTCTTTAAATTCGGACATATCAAAGCGGATAATAGCATTTTCATCCTGAAAAAGGAACTCGGCCAAACTCTTTGCTAGTTCTGTTTTTCCTGTTCCTGTAGGCCCTAAAAAGAAAAATGATGCAATAGGTTGTCCAGCTTTACTTAAGCCTGATCTTGACTCTAAGATAGATCCTGCAACTGTAGCAATACAATGGTCCTGACCAATAACTCTTCGACCTAAAACTTCTTCAATATTGTTTAATTTTTGCTTTTCTTCTTCTTTTAGTTTTCCAGCAGGAATACCTGTTTTTTGAGCAATAATAAGCGATAAATCAAAAGCTTCGATATGTACACGTTTGTCTAAAGCTCTTTCTTCAAGAGTACTTATTAGGCTTTCGATATGATTGATGATAGACTCTGATGTTTCAAATATTTTGTTGTCATTTTGTTCATCAACAACCATCAAAAATGTTGTCTTATTGATTAAATCGGTAAGGAACCAGTTTGATTCTTTTATTAATTGTTCTTCAGATAAACCAGCATCATTTTGCTTTAAAAGCTTTAATTTATCAAGAATTGATTGTTTTTCTTTAAGAAAAGTTTCGCCAGACGTTTTTAAAACCGACATCGTATGGTCGATAAGATTAATAGCCGATTCTGGTAGACTTTTTTCTTTTAAATATCTTTTGGATAATCGAATGGACTCCGTAATAGTCTCATCATCGATTTGTATTTTATGATGTTCCTGATATGTTTTAATGGACTCGCGAATCATTCGAAACAAAGTGTCATCATCAGATTCTTCTAGTTTTACAATCTCAAACATACCAGATAAACCTTGTTCTTTTTCAATTCTTTTGGTGTATTCATCGATTGTCGATGTAGCAATAATGTTTAATCCTTTAGCTAATTCGCCTTTTAAAACATTAGAAACACCTGAATCGCCACCGTTTTTATCTAATAGAATATGAATTTCTTCGATAATAAGAATCGCTTTAGGAAACTGTCTTAGTTCCTGAATACAATTCTTTAATCTATCCTCGATTTCGCCTTTATAAGAAGCTCCAGCGATTAGGGATGATAAATCTAGTTCGAAAAGTTGTACTTTATTTAAGACATCTGGAACTTGATTTGCAATTACATTTTGAACAAGTGTATCTATTAAAATCGATTTTCCAATACCTCGATCACCAATTAATAATACATTGGGTTTAGAAAATCGACAAAGAATTTCTTTAATCGTGTTTAATTCTGTTTCACGACCAATAGCAACTATTCTCTTTTTCTTTTTTTCGAGGTTTTTATGAATGCAGTATTTGCCTAAAAAGCCTTTTTTAACTTCTTGTTTGGCAACATTTTGGTCTTGAGGTATATTAGTTTGGTCTTCTAGTAATTCGTTTCGGGAAATAGGATAAGTTTTCATCTGGTCGAAATTAAAACCTACTCCAGGTGAACTTAATGCTACTATGATGGCATAAAGAGTAATTTCATCTTCATTTAATATAGCTCTTACCGATTCGGCTTCTTTGATAATTTCATCAATTACATCGCTCGGTTCTGCATTAAGAACCTGACTTGTTTTAGGTTCATCTTCCATTCGAACTTCTGCCCATTCGTCAAGATAATAAACATCTTTCCCCATAGTTTCAAGTTGTTTTAAAAGAGATAAATCTCTGTTTAAAATGGCTTTTAATAAATGGGCTGCCGAATAATATTTGTTTGAATTGGTTTTAGCAATTTTTCTTGCTATTTCAAATGCACTTAGTAATTCTACGCTGAAAATGTTTTTTTCTTCTTCCATACTATTTTAATCTTTAGACCAGATCAAGTATTTTTTTACTTTATAGCTAATATTTAGTCCCTTAATGCAATTATTTTGTTTGTCTTTGTTTAATCGTATTGATTCTATTTTTATTTTTTTTCCTTTAATAGCAGCACATAATTGTGAAAAAGTCAACAATTCTTTATCATTTTTTACAATCGGAATATCAAGATCATCACATAAATATTCAGAGAAATCATCTTTGACTTTGCTACCTTCTGCAACTTTAGTTAGTAAAATTTCAAACTGATCTTCGGATACTTTTGGAGCCTTTTTTACTGCGCTAATACTATCTTTTTGAGTTTTAGTTTTTGGGGCAACAGGTACATATTGTAACATGTCTTCCAGAGGGTCTTTTTTAACAGAACCCCTTGGTAATGAAAAAGCTTCTGCCTTTTTTTCATATTCATACGAGGTAACATCCAGCGGATTTGTTTTCTTAATTACTCTGGTATGCACATAAATTGTTTTTTTTGCAACGGTGCTAAAATCTCCATTTATGATAAGTGTAATTGTTTTTTCGCCCGGAGTTGAAAAAGTGTATACTGGATTTGCCGAAGTTTCGTCGATTCCTCTTCTATTTTCTCCAAATGACCATTCCCATGTTCTGGCATCATCAGATTCTGATCTAAAATAGGTGGGTTGTCCTGCGGTGATTATTTTTGGGACGATAATTTGCGGAGTTCCAAATTTATCAGCAGCATATTTATCCTTAATTACGAGTTCTCGAGTATGGGTACAATCCCCATTTATAGTTAGGGTAACTTTATATTTTCCAGGTTTTTTATACACGTGAAATGTATGTCTTCTTACATCTAGTAACGACCCATCTCCAAAATCCCATTCCCATGTTTTTGCGTTATGGGTTCGGTCATAAAACTCAATGGATTCCTCGCTTTGCGAGTGATCTGAAAAAATGTAAAGCTTAACATCTTCACAGTCTACATGGTTGAAAAACTGTACTATAAATGCAACTATTCCTATCAATAATAAAATTGAAAAGAAGAATATAACCCTAATATCGATATTTTTTTTATTCATTTTTTATTTTTAAGAATTCACAAAAGTCAGAATATATTTTATAAAGTTGCTCGCAAAAATAGTTTTTATTATTTTAAGATTCCAAGAATTATTACTATAAAATTTACAAAAAATAATTTGTATTCTTACAGAATAATTTATTACGTTTGCAACCTTGTGATTATGGATGTAATAAATTCATAATATAAAGAACCAAGCTAACAAATACCACAACAGTTAGTCTTTTGGAAACTAAAAAGTGATATTTCATTTCACTTTTTAGCATTATTACATTTATTTAAAAAATAAAAAATACCTTATTGTAGTATTTTTATGACTTGTATAAGTCTTTTTTAATAGAATTATAATTTAGATTGCAACAAAAATTTTAGAATAATAAAAATCTGGAGATAATTGGATGTTTAAATTCATTATCACTAAGAAAAATTATAACAAAGAATCTAAGCTAATAAATACCACAACAATTAGCTTTAAAAATTATAAGGATTAAAGGATTTTCAATAATTGATAATCTTAATAAATACTCTATTTTTTTCTATAGAGATAAAATAATAAATTTTATAAATGAAGCAGGTAATTTTATTAATGCTAATGATATGTTCATTTACTGAGTGTAGGAGTCAGAGTTATATTTCTCAGATTCCCTTTAAATATGATTATTCCTTGGATTTGTTGAAAAAACAATCTCATATGGAAGAAACTGGATTAAAGAATAAAACTGTTGTAAATGATAATTCGGAAAATTTAAGTGATGCTACTTTAGCCTTAAAGGAGAAGTATTCGATAGTTCTTGCTGTAACTCCTAATAAAATAACGAATTACAATTTGTATGGGTATATCGATACTTGGATTAATACGCCGTACAAAGAAAAAAGTTTTTCGAAAAAAGGAATCGATTGTTCTTATTTCCTGCAATCACTGTATAGTGATGTTTATAAAGTAACACTTCCTAAAGACCCTGCTGGAATGTGGAAATCTAAAGCAATTCAGATTTTTACAGGACGAAGTTTTTTGGCAGAAGGGGATTTAGTTTTTTTTAGATACGATAAAGATCATCCTATCTCGGATGTTGGTTTATACCTTCATAACGATAGGATTTTGGCATGTACAGATAAAGGATTGGCGATTTATAATTTCAATGACGAATATTTTCAATTGCGCTATATAGGAGCAGGAAGAATCAATGAAGATGCAAAGAAGAAATAAACAATCTCTTGAAACTTTGGTAAAAGAAATAGAGAGTATTTCTTATGATATCAGAGCCGAAATTATAGCCAATGAGCTTATTGAGAGCAATAATGTTGTCTCCGAAGAAATTATAATTTCTAACAGAGGACAATTCTCAAGAGCGTATAGGAGTGATGTTTTGGGCGCAACAATTCAGGATGATAACTATGATAAACAGGAGTATCTTAATATATTCTTGTCTAGAGATAGTATCTATGATGCGCTACCAGAGGGCTATGTTCATAGTTTGAGTGAGAACAATACTGATAAGTCTGTTCGACAAATGATAAAAGAGCATAAGCATCAGAAAAAACAAGAAGCCGAAGCTCGTAATTTTTTTATTCCTTTTGAAAATGAAATTTTTCATTATAGGACTAAGATAGAAAGTGTTGAGAGAGATTTTTTATACAAATTAAACGGAAGTAAACCACTAGATTTTTTTTATGATTTCTGGGGTTTGCCACATATTTACCCAGCAGTTTTGGTGTCTAAGTTTATTCAGCTTTTGCCATACGCTTATAAAATTGTTGGTGATATTGATTTAGCATGCCGCTGTTTAGGCAGTATTATAGAAGAAAAAGTACAATATAAAATAACAAGTTCTAAAGAATATAGTGATGAGAGTCAGCAAATTAATTTAGGAGAGAATAGATTGGGTGTCGATTTTATTTGCGGTAACAAGTATATGGATTACTCCATGAATGTAACCGTCGAGATAGGACCAATAATCAATAAGCCTTTTCAAGATTATATTCATGAAGGCGGGGTTAAAAAATTTATAGATTGTTTTTATGAGCATTTTTTTCCAATGGAAGTTGAGCTTAAAACAATCTTATTAATGAATGAAGAAACAGAAGCATTTAATTTTAGTAAACAACCTGTGTTGGGGTATACAACACGAATTTAGAAATGGTAAAGAAACATTTAGCAGCGCTTATAGATATTAGGCTCATTGTATTTCTGGTTGTAATTATAGCAGTAAGTGTTATTCTTACAATGGTATTTAGTGATAAAATAAAAGAATTTGCAGTAAAATATAAGAAGAAATTCTATATCTATATATTTTCATTTGTGCTTATTTACGCATTAGTAGCCTTCTTGGGTTATAACAAGTTATTTACAGAATTATCTGATGAGTTTCTGTTTTATCAAATAGCTTCTTTATTGTTTGGATGCCTCCATGTTTATTTATACCGATGGTATTTTGAGGAATTTAGTATGAAATCTGTTGGTATCGAATTGTTATTTTCGTTATTAATTATACTGTACTCAAGTGTTCTGTTTATAATTATTTATACAGCACTTAATGGTATTGGGCTTACTTTCCTAATGTGCTCTCATTTCTTGGTATTTATTGTGCCTACAGGGATTTATGCTGTTTTTAATTATATGATGCAAATACCACCTAAAGAATATGTTACCTGGAGAATACCTAAAGGGAAAAATCCTTTTCCAGAAATTGATGGTGTAGAGATGAAGGATTTATTACTTATAACCTTGTTGATCCAGAAAAAACCTGATAGTGCTACTTATACCTCTCTTAGATCTAAAGGCCCCGTAAGGATTGATTTTGGAAACTTATTTTACCATACTGTTTCGGGATATAACGATCATAATGCCGAAAGCATTATAGACTTAGACCAAAATGGTGAAAACTACAATTGGGTGTTTTTCTTGCAACCCAAATGGTATCAAAGCGCTAAATACGTAGATGCGAAATATACTTTGGGAATGAATGGTATTACCGAGAACTCGGTTATTATTTGTAAAAGACAGAAAGAAAAAGAAATCAAAGTAGATAAAAAAAAGAAGAAAGACGAAGAAGGTTTTATGTACGAACCTACGGTAGAGGAAAAAAAAGGAAGTAAAAAGGAAGTTAAAGAACCTGCATTGTAAAATTGTGGAATAAATTAAAATTAGCTAAGACATAATGTACTATATAGAGGGATCTGAGATGTCATCATACGACAAACATCGCATTTATAAAATAAGGGTAGGAGATACGCTGGAAAGTGTAGCTCATAAACTTGGTATAGATGCTAGAGAACTCAGACGATATCATAATATATATTGTCCTATTCCTGATTTAATCGAAGCTGATTTTAAAAGTCATCTGGAATTATTGATTTTGGCTCCTGTAAATAGTGTCAATGCAGAGAAAAAAAGCATTGAGGATGGAACAGCAAAAGTTGTTTTAAAAAATGATTATACATTGCCATTTCTGCTTAGAGGTCTTGATAAGAAATATAAAGTGCATTACACTAGCGAAGTAGGAGATCAGGTAGATACTATTACTACAGAAGTAAATGTGAAATGGCTTGCTGTAGATAAGAATAAGTTTCAGCTCTTTGAAATTAACAAGGCGTCTAATATTTATATTAATGCCGAAAAGCCTGATACAATGATGGATGAGTTGGGAGCAAAAACTGCCGAAATTTTATATCCATTAAAGATTGTAGTTGACGGAACAGGAAAATGGGTTGATATTTATAATTATAATGAAATCGTAACTCGCTGGGAAGATACTAAAAGAGAAATTTTAGATTATTATGAAGGAGAAGTAACTCATGCGTATATAGAACATACCGAGTATGCATTAGAGAGTTCAGGAACATTATTGGCATCACTATCTTCTGATTATTTTTTGAGAGCTTTTTTTAATGGTATTCATGTAGGCTATACAGCCAATTTCTCTTTTGAGAATAAGATTTCTTTTCCGTTAGAAAAAAATGAAGAGTCTCTGTTTGCAGTAGAACAAAAGGTAGCTCCTTATCTAGAAGCGTCGGGTTTAATTAAAGTAGAGCAAAAAGGAACTTATATAGATTCTAGTTTTGATGAAAGTTTTGGGTTTGAACCTTGGGAAGGGAATTATAGCGCAACCTATTTTTTAGATTCAGATACTTATTGTATAGAAAATATGAATTTAGAATGTAGTATTGACTACCATGAACCCATAAAAATAGCTATAACAATAGATTCTCTACCAGATAAAATTGAGACTGAGAGCTAAAAAAGATAATAATTGATTTGAGTAAGATTTATAAAAAAGAAAACGGAATCAACAAGGATATTTAATATCCAAAAAAGGTAAAGCCATGAGTGAGAAACATGTAGTAGTACAAGGAGCAACGGTAAAATGTAAGTTTAGTGTAGAGCCTAAGTTGGATAAACTTAAGGTGAAAACACAAAATAAGCATTATGCTAATGACAAAGATGCCGAAAAAAAACTCATAGCAACCGATAAAGAAATTGGACAAACACTAGAGAAAAACACGTTTGGTAAATGCAAGATGCAACCTAACGGAAGTGGAGATTATTTGCCTTGTAAAGCAACGATTACCAAATGGAGTGGTTTTTATGATAAAGTTACATTATCTAATAAAGGGAAAATTTTATTAGAAGACAGTAAAGCAACTTGTCCTATAGGAGGACCGGATTGTATTACTGTAGATAAGCATGGACAAAAGGCAGAACCAGGAAAACAAAATGCAAAAAAGGCTAAGCCACAGGTAAGTAATCAAATAAACCCACTGGTAGATACAGCTAAATTTCAAGAAAGTTTAGAAGAGAGTGATTCTATTTGTAAATAAAATTAAGCAGTATGTCAGATTTTAAAATAACTGGTAATCCTAATCCTGTAGTAGGAAAAGAAGAGTTTTATACGATAAATGCTTTTTTTGGTAGTTTGCTACCAAATCCTCTTATGCCTAAGAGTTCGTTTGGTCCACCAGTTTCCTGGACGATACACGTATTGGAGAACGGTAAGTGGCGAAAAACAAAAGAGAATGACAAAACAGGAGATAAAGTATCTTATACTTTCTTGCAGAAGAGTCTGGAAAGAAAAGGTATCCGCATATTGGCAAAAAGAGGAGAAGAAGTTGCCCGACTAGATATAAAGACCCAAGCAGCTGGGAGTCCAAAAATTGATAGTGTAGAATTACTTGATAAAAGCGGAAAAAAGCCTGCTAAGCCATTATCTTATGGGCAAACACTTAAAGCGAGAGTACATTGCTTGCACATGGAGAAACGCAAAGTGTATGTTACCCTATGGGAAGATGATGCAAAGAAGGGGGGACATAATACAGCGAATGAAAAAAATATAATAGAAACACGTTTTGGTATCGTTAAAAACGGAAAAGCAGATGTTGATTTTCCTTTAAGACCAAGTTTTGCAAAAATTGCAACAAAAGCAGGACCAGAAAAAGACAAGATCCATGAATATTATGTGACTACGGAATTTAATAAACAAAAAATACCTAGTAATAATGTTAATGTAAACGAGCTTGAAGCTCCCGTAGCACCTTTTAAAGGTAAAACAACTTCTCCAGGACAAACACAACCGGTTAAGAACAATGTGCCTGTACAGAAACCTAAAACTCCAACTCCAACTGTGCCAACACAGACAAAAGTAAAAGGCGTAATTAATAGTGTAAACATTACTGATATTAATGGAAACAAAATAAAAGGTGTTTTTAAAGAAAACCGAATTAAAGTTTGGATAAATTCTAAAGGGCTTATCGGGAAAGAAGTTCGTCTTAAATTGTATGATGAAGATATTGTTAGCAATGATGAATTACTTGATCAAAAATTTACTATCAAGTCAGATTTACATGTTAGGCTAGTACCTCTAGATACAATACCAAGAAGCTTAGGAGGTGATTTTGGAGAAGGGCCTGAATTAGAGTTGTTTGCATATGTTGAAGTGTTGTCAAGTGGTGTGAATAAACCAAGTGGAATAGTAAATGTAGATGCTACAGTATTTAAGCCAGATCCTATAGAGCCTTCGAGTAGTGTGATGAAGCAAGGTGAGAATGATAAAAAGGATGAGAAGAAGGATGATAAAAAGGTTGTTTGTCAAAATTGTATAGATCCAGTAACTGCTGGTCAACTTAAAGGTATATTTACTCAAGCCGATCCTGCTACCTTGGAAAAGGTTGCCAAAACTTATACCAAGTATATGAAAGAGTTAGGGATGGATACTTGCTGGAATAAAGCTCATTTTTTTGCACAAGCGATTGTAGAAGGAGGTAAATCATTAGAGTTAAAGACTGGGGAGGGAATGAATTTTCCAGTACAAGCCTTGCCAGATACTTTTTCGGCATTTAGTACAACTGGAAAACGTTATGGTCCACCAAATGAATTAGCGTTCAAATATGGGAGAATTGATGAAAAAAATATTAAAGCCCTGAAAATTAAGTATAATAAGCCAAATCTTAAGTATCAAAGTGCTAATAAGGAAATGATAGCAAATACAGCTTATAGTAATAGAAAAGAGTTAGGGAATAAAGGAGGTAGTGATGGTTGGAATTTTAAAGGGAGAGGATTAATACAAATAACGGGTAGAGAAATTTATACATTTTGTAACTCATTTATACAAAAATATGAGAAAATTGATATTTTATCTAAGTCACATTTAGTTGGGGAACGTATAGATTTGGCTGTTTTCACATCAATGATTTTCTTTTTATGGAAAAAAATAAATAAAAAAGCAAATAAAACAAGGGATGTAAAAAATGATATTTGTCCTTTGGTTGGAAATAATGTAGATATTAAGGATAAGAATAATAAAAAAATATCTACAAACTATGATGAAAAGCAGAAATATTTTAATGATACCACATCTAAAACATTTAAAATTGATGAATGTAAATGGGGGATGAAAGAAACTAAACCTAAACCTAAAGTAGTTGGTAAGTATGCAACATACGATAATAATTATGTTGCAGACAATAAAACAGCATACATTAATATTATAGTCCCTTCAGATAGAAAAAAAGAAGGATTATTGGTTTTTTTCGATGATTCGGGTATTTTGTTCAAGTGTTATGCATTGGCTTTGGGAACAGGAGGAGAAGACAGATATACTAATGGTGGTTTTGGAAATGTACCAAATGGTTTATGGAATGCAGGATTAGAATTAAAAACTGCTAACGTAGGTGTATCTTTCGGTAATCATGGGGTAATCAGACTTTCTCCTAAAGCAGGAGATGCATTAAAAGCTTCTTCTAGATCTGGAATATTAATACATTGCGGACATACAATTGGTGATGGAAAGACAGGTTTAACAGATAATGGAGCACTTATGGTAACTCATGGTTGTATTAGAGTTTATAATGCAGATATGCCAAAGATAACTAAACATTTTTCAAATTGTTTAAGCTCAAATAAAAAAGTTATTGTATACGTAGAAGAGGTTAATCCTAACAATTTAAATCAATTATTTACAGATTATGAAACAATTGCAGATCCAAAAGATTCAACAACAAAACGAAAGAATAAGAAAAATGATGCTCAGTAGGTATACTTATATTTTGTTGATATTACTTAATATATCATGTCAAGGTCAGGATAATAAAAAAATCAATGTAGAAAAAAAAGAAATAGAAATGTTTACCGATATTTTAAATAAATCAAATTATAAGAATACCAAAGAAAACTTTGAAAATATTAATAAAGACATTATTGGTATTAGTACTCATGATTTGAAAGAAGGTTATAACGATATTAATATTCTTGATGAACCTACCGATTATCAAATATCTAAAGAGGGAAGGTATATCAAAATAGGATCGGATATTTTGCCAGATATTGATAAGATTAAAGAAGAAAAGCTTGTGAGTTATCCATATATGAAATCACTGATTAGCTTAAATAAAATTCTATATTTAAATGATTTAGCCTCTATTTTAGGAACTAGTCAGAAAGATATTGATTTAGCAAGGGATATAGTTGTATTATTTAATTTTGAAAAAAATGAATCTTTTCTAAAGAAAGTTTCTGACAATATAGGTGATTGGGATGATTTTTCAAATAATTTCAAATTGTCAATGGTTTTTTATAACAGAGATCATACTATTAGAAAAAAATTTCTAAAATATTTATCAAAAAATAATGAACTTATATATCACATAACTTTTTATTTGGCAGATGAAAGAAAGGATATAATTAAAGTGAATAAAATATCAACAGAAAATGTTGACGAGGCTATTGCATATCTTTTAAATCTTGGTCTTGAGGGTAAATCAGATGCTGATGTAGATACTGATAATGATATGGCATACAGACTTTTGAATAATATTCTGATTTCTCATCCTAAAATAGTTATGTCTTTTGAAAAAAATAATTATTACGGACATGAGGATTTGAGGTTTTTTGTAAAAGTATTCCATACTATGCAAGAAAATAATGATCAAACTTCTGAAGTTAAAATATATTATATTCAAGATCCAGATGGATTTACCAATTTAAGGAAAGACAAAAACAGTACTTCAGATATAATTCAAAAAATTAAATCTGGTGAAAAAATAGATGTATTAGATGATTCAGGTAATTGGTGGTTTATTCAAACTAAATCAGGTAATAAAGGATATGTTTACAAAAACAAGATAAAAGCTGAATAATTTAAAAACAAATAAGGCTCATTGACGTATTGAAAAGAAAAGCCCCGATTAGCAAGAGTCTAATTCTCTTGCTAGTTGGTGGTATTCCTAAGGTTGATGAAAGAAAAATAATAGATTAATATGTTTGAAAATATGAAGATGATTCTGAATGTTAATAAAATGAGAGTAATAATATTAGTCGTTTCTCTAATTTTAATTGGTTGTAAAGATTCTTCAATTAAGAAAAACGATGAAAAAAAGGATAATGAAGGCATTCTAAACATTGAAGGACACACTTTTTTTAAAGTTACTGAAACTGATTCAGGAAAAGTCTTATTCAAACCATGTGGTGCATCTATTGAAAAATATAAGTTTTATAATGATACTTTGTATCATAATTGGGGACAGGAATATGATTTGATAAAAAAAATATCATTTATAGAAAATAAAGGTATTTATATATTTAAAGGATATAACTTTAATACAAAGAAGAATGAAGTAATTCAAATTAAAAAAAATAATGTTGAAGAGTATTATTTAGAAATAAACAATCAAATATTTATTGATAGCCTATTTATAAATAAAATAATCCTTACTAAGGAACCTTGTAACGATAATGATGAAGAAACAAGCAATATTCCAGAGGAAAATATAAACTTCGAAAAAGATATTGTTTCAGCTAAGTCATGGTCTAATGATTGTAAATTAGATGAATCATATGTGTATTTTAGTGTAGTTGGTGGACAATTTGTATTTCGACAAAGATTTAGTATTAATACTAAAATTAAAAAAATAGGTAATAATGAATTTCATATTTTATTTGATAATAGTTACATGAAAAGACCATATCCTGATGATATGGAAAATTACCAAGATTTTTCAGCAATTGAACCAATTGCCAAAATGAAAAAAAACGGAAATGAGATTGAGTTTATTTGGTATGGATTTTATAATACTAAATCGAAAAAAAGAATTCATTTAGAAAATCCATTTACAAAAAGAGTGGAGAAAGAATCAATTATATTGACAAAATGTGATGACTAAATTATTGTATAAATTTAGAGTGCTTATTCATATTAGTGAGTAAATAAAGTAATAAGGTCATTGACGTATTGAAAAGAAAAGCCCCAGTTAGTGAGAGTGGTATACTCTTGCTAATCGGGGAAATTATCAAAAATAAAAATGTTATGAGATATTTAAAGATTGCTATTGCAATTATTTTTTTTACTTCATGTAAAAACAATGAAATAAAGATTGGAGATAAAAAGAATAGCGAATTAGTTACTGATTTTAGTGGCACAGGCAATATCGAATTGCCATATTGTTTAAATATTGATTTTGAAACAGGTAATGAATATTATCAAACAAATATTGATACATTTTTAGTAAAGCATAATTTAAAGAGAAATAATGATAAAATAAATAATCTATTTAGTGCCAATACGATTGATTTTGTATCTGAAGATGAAAATTATTTCATGCATTATCCATATGATGGAAAGGCATCCTCAGTAGGGAAAATTATAATTAACGATAAAATTACAGCTATATTTTATGCATATTTATTTAGTTCTGAAAAAACTCAGCCAAGGTTAGAAATTCAAACATTTAGTGGGGATAAATTAATTGATAAATTAATTGTAGCCTCAATATTTACTAGTGAGTGTAGTGGGTTTAGAGATTTTTGTATAAATAAAGAGTTTGCTATTGAAATAAAAGATTACTATGGATGTAGTGAAGATGAGACAAGTCAAGCTGAACATATTTACAATTTTAAGATAAATAAAGATGGTTTTTTTGAGAAATTAGATAAGGAAATAAAGAAACAAGCTAATATTTCAAATATTAATCCAAAGTATCAAGGAAGTTTCTCAACTACAGTTGAAACTGAATTGACTACTTCAGGGATGGCAAGTGTAACATATAGTTTTTCTATATCAAGTAATATTGTGAAGTTAAATGAAGCAAGCTATCACGAGCCGATAAGCTGTAATGGTAATTATAGAGCAATTGAAAATAATAATGTCTTAGAATTATATTATGATGGAGATGAAGAAAGTTGTAAAACTGACAAGCCTAATTTTAGAATCAAAAAAGAAGGTAATAAGTTTTATATGAAAGGTTTAGGTGGAGAAGGAACTTTTAACAAATGGATTGAAGTCGAAAGAAAATAAAAATATAAAAATAATTAAGGTCATTGACGTATTGAAAAGAAAAGCCTTGATTAGCAAGAGTCTAAATCTCTTGCTAATTGGAGGTATTTTAGACAGACTAAAAAAAAATATATGAAAAGTACAATAATTCAACTTTTAGTAATTTTTGCATTTGCATTAAGTTCGTGTAATTCTGAAAAGAAAGAAAAAATAAAAGTAAACAATATTGAAAATACTATTACAATTGTTAATAAGTCCTGTTTTGTGAAACAAAAATCTCTTAATAAAAAGGATAATGATGATTTTTTATACAAATATGAAAATGAAACTTATGAAATAAAGAACAACAACGAACAAGCTTATGATATAGTATTAAATGGTAAAAAA
This sequence comes from Flavobacterium sp. KMS, assembly GCF_000813005.1. Classification (GTDB taxonomy): domain Bacteria; phylum Bacteroidota; class Bacteroidia; order Flavobacteriales; family Flavobacteriaceae; genus Flavobacterium. The sequence continues at coordinate 139,507 of NZ_JSYP01000006.1, forward strand.
TATTTGTCAAATTTAAATTTAGAAAGTGCAAACATTAACTTTTATTATTACAAATGTGAGAATAAAAAGGTCTTTTTAATTGAAGGAGATGATTATTATAGTTCTGTTTTTTTTGTATATATTTTTGAAAATGAAGATCTATATTATTTAGGAGATTTCGATATTAACCAGCTAAACGTAGAAAAATCTGGTGTTTTAAAAAAAGATTTTAAGATTTCGTTTAATAATAATGAGTTCATTATTGATGCTTTAGTAAAAGATAAGCTTTTTAAAACATTCTATTTAAAACAGAAAAAGAGTATACCTCAAGAATCTCAAGATTCTAAATTAGATTTAAACGGATTGTGGAGATTAAACTGTGAGAATTCCTTAACTACATTTGATATTTCTGACAAAAAAGGTTATTTATCATTGTATTCAAATAATGCAATTTATATAAATGTTGATATAATAGATATTCCAAATAAAAAGAATGAGTATTATTTAAGATTTAAAAATACAGATTCTCAAAAAAAATATTATAAAGATGATAAGAATGTAATAGATGATGAAATCTCTAAAACTGAAAATATTGCTAAACTTATTTTGAAAGACAAGACTGCATTGCTCTATTGGTATGGCTTACATAATGTTAAAACAAAGAAATTAGATTTTGTAGATGATTTTATAATGCTAAAAGAGAATGGGGGTAAAAATCCAATAGAATTAACAAAATGTGACTAATAAAGTTGTTAACTAATCGTCTTGCAGATTTGTAATTTTTATAAAAGTGCATTTGATTTATGAACAACAACAACAACAACAACAACAACAAGGTCATTGACGTATTGAAAAGAAAAGCCCTAATTAGCAAGAGTCTAATTTTCTTGCTAATTGGAGGTATTTCTAAATTGATAAAAAGAAAGTAAATATTTAGAATATGAGTTTGATTCAAAATAAAAAAATGGAAGAAAGACTAACTGAATCCCTCCAAGGTTATATTAAACAAGTTTATGATTTTTTTAAATCAATTTTTATATTTCTATTAGTCGTTTTCTTATTAGTTTCTTGTAAAGGGCAAGAAAAAGATAATATTATTCAAACAAAGCAAAAATTAGAAGAAGAAAAACAACAACAAGAAATTTTTATTGGCAAAACATTTTTTGAGGGAGATGAATTAAATAATTACTTATTCATAAAATCTGAAAATTTAATTAATATAGATAGTTTAAGTTATACCATTTATAGAAAAGAGGATACTAAAGATTATATATTTAGTTTAGAGAAATTTATTAAAAATGATGATGTAAAAAAATATTTAATTATTGATGTTATAAACTTTAAAGATTATGATTCTTTATCCTTCTCTGTTAAGGAAAGTTATATAAAGGAGAAATGGAATCTTATTTTTTTGCAAAAGAATAAAGTTTTAAAACAATGGGCTTTTGAAAAGAAAATGACAACCCAAACTATTGAATCTTTAAAGCTACAATTAGATAAGTACAAGATAAAAAAAGAATTAAAATGTGATTTAAATAAAGATGGACAGGAGGATATAATTTTAATTTTTGAACCTAAAGTGATTAAAAAAATGGATTTGGATAATTCACTCTTAATGGATTCTCCATTATACATAATGATAAACAAAGGAAATAATAGTTATTCTATAATAAGCAACAATAATATTATTTATACTGCTTCTTATAATTGTCCTTCAGACGGGTTAAAAAAAACAACTTCAGAGGATAATTATTTTACGATTGAGCAAGTTACATGTGACGAATTTGGTAGGATACAAAATGACAATATTACGTTTGAATATAATAATAAATCAGATGAACTTACTTTAGCTAAATTCAAAAGAAGTCTTTTTGAAAGATCAGATGGATCAGAATTTTTACCTATAAGTTCCTTTCTTTATCCAAAAGATTTTGGAAAGATTGATTTTAAAAATTATGATTCAAAAATTAAATATGAGAATATAGAAAAATAATAAAAGTAATAAGCTCATTGACGTATTGAAAAGAAAAGCCCCAGTTAGTGAGAGTGGTATACTCTTGCTAATCGGGGAAATTATAAAATAATAATATTATGAAATTTTTAAAGATTGCAGTCATAATTATTTTTTTTACCTCATGTAAAAACAATGAAATAAAAAAAGATGTTCATTATGATAACGATAACAAAAATGAGATTATCAATAATTATGTTCAAACAGATTCAAAGAATATAATTGGTGTCTGGAATTGGAGATCTGATGATAAATCTCAACAATTTACAATACAAATAAAAAGAGTTGAGAAGGATTCTGTATTTGGACAGTATTGTGCAGTTTATAATAATGGTAATAAACTTGATTGTGATATTGATGATACAAATAACATAAAAGGTTTAATTGTAAAGGATAAAATTCAGCTAAGTTTCGATAGCTTTTTTGGAGCCAAAAATGGAAAAGCAGAAATTAAAATTTATGAAAATCATATTGAGTGGAAAATTATAAAATCACCTAAAGGAGAATTTTATTCGCCTGACTCTGCAATTTTATATAGAAAAGGTGATAAAAGTGAGGTTGCCCAAAATAAAACTGATTTATCTCAAAAGAAAGTGAAACTTCCTTTTGATTATGAAAAATATATAGATTTATGTTACGTAGAAGAAAGTAAAGTTTGTGATGAAAATTTTCCTTTTTACAAAAGTGATGAATTGTCGGTTGTAACACAATTGATTAACAGTAAGATAAACAAAAATACACCAGAGAGAATTTATTGTATAGATAATTCAGGTTTGGATTTTGAAACTTATGTTTTTATAATAAGAGATGAAGTACAGGATTATCTTTCAACTACTTATTTAATGAATGTGAGAAATAATAAAATTATAGCAAATCAATTAATTGGGCAATATCCTGATGGAGAAGCTCCAGAGGATGTAGATGTTAGTAATCAGACTTATGTAATTAATAAGGATTTATCAGTTTCAGTTTTTGATAAAGTTTATAAGAAGAAAAATAAACTTTCGGCAAAATACATTGTCAATTCAGATGGAACTATACAGGCTTATTAAACTGATTTAGCAAATTTTAAAATATAAGTTCTTATGATTAAACGCAAAAAGATAAAATTATAAAATGAGAAAACTAGTATTTATTTTATTTCTATTAGGTACGATGGTTTCCTGTAAATCAGAAGATAGTAGTGAAGAGTATATAGGAACTTGGTTAGAGGTTAAACAAAAAGGAAATGAATTTGTACTTGTAGATTGTGGTTATGATGGAGAAAGTATAAAAACTTCGAGAGATTCAATTTTTGAAAAAGGAATAATGGAAGATAGTAATATGAAAATCGACCATGTAAAACTAAATAAAGACGGGATAAGTTTATTTACGGATAAATCAGAAAAATCATATTACAGATTTCAATGGATTGATAAAAATAAAGGTATATCTAAATGGGAAATCACATATGATGGATCGTCAACTGTTGTTAAATATTTTGTGAATAAATTGAATTTTAAAAGCATAAAAACAGTTGAAGGAACAAAAGCAGATTGCATTACAAGTGATGATGTTGGAGATTTAGCTAATGATTCTATTGATATTATAAATCAAGATTCTTTGGATATCTGGAGAGGAGTTTATCATTTTGAAGCAAGTAATAGAGATAATGAGAAAACGGTTTTTGATATTATAATTAAATCTCTAGACGATATATCTGTAAATATTGACGATGCCGGAAGCAAAGAAGAATATTTAGATATAAAGGGAGAAAAAGTTAGTGAGAATAAAATCAAAATAGCATACAACAAAGCATTTGAAGATGAAATGGGAGTAATATTTATAGAGGTAAATGAGGATAAATTTTATATCTCTGGAAACCCGATATATTTTATAAATCCTGGTAACAATGAATTTCCTTTAACGAAGATTAAATAAACCTATTAACAGATTTGAAATAAGCATTTTAAGAGAGATTATAAATAACGAACCAATAATTAAATTCTAAAAATAGAACCTTAATAGGTCGTTATGAATAATTAATTAAGCATAAAATTATTTAAAGTAAATAAATTGTAAGGTAAAAATTTTCTGGATAATATGGGCTCAATGCGCGCCATTGCTTGTATTTAACCCAAATAAACTTATTTAATAAGTCTGTTCATGACATTTTAAAATTAATAAATAGTAAACAAATAATATAAAATGAAAATAAATTTTTTAGTACTCTTTTTAGTTCTTGCTTTTGGTAAAAATGCGAATGCTCAAGATATTTCCATACAAGTTTTATCTGCGGTAGAAAAAGATAAAGTATTAGACAATGCAGAAGTAATGATTCAACGAAATGGGGAATCATCAGCAAAAAGATTAACAAATGCTCAGGGGAAAACAACCATTAATGGAGGTTTTCAAGACGATTCGAATACTTTATTAATTATCAAAAAAGAAAACTATTCGACTCTTGTTGTAAAATGTCCATGTAATGATTTAACATATGCGTTGAGCCCAGTAATGAAAAACCTAGACGGAATGAGAATCGTTTTAAACTGGGGGAAATATCCGGAGGATTTAGACTCTCATTTAAGTTTTCAAGGCAATCATATATACTTTCAGCATAAGAAAGGAAATATGGCTAATCTAGATGTAGATGATACGGATAGTTATGGACCAGAAACGATAACGATTGAGAATAAAAAATTCGGAGAAGCCTATCATTATTTTGTTCACGATTATTCTAATAAAGAAGACATGAACTCTTCGCAACTATCGGCAAGTGGAGCAAAAGTGTTTGTTTATGTAGGACAATCATTGGTTAAAACATATTACATCCCAAAAAATAAGAAAGGTAATGTGTGGAACTTATTCAAAATAAATGAAAATGGAGAAATCATTGATATAAATAATATCATTTCGAAAACGGAGCAAGAAGTAGGTATTGTTGAAACGTCTGGTGAGGATACTGAAGAACAAGTATATGTATCTAATGAGGACAGAAAAAAAGCACTTCAATTAAACACAAAGGGAGATTTAGCTTACCAAGGTAAAGATATAGATGGTGCTTTAAATTTTTACAAACAAGCTTTAGAGTACAATCCAGTTTTTGGACAAGCCTATGGTAATTTGGGACTTATGTATATTAAAAAAGGATATAAAGCAGAAGCCATTTATGCTAACAGGAAAGCAATAACCTATGCAGCAGGTAATTCTATAAACACAACCAAAGCTAGCGCATATTACAATATTGCTAAGATTTTTGAAAACGATAATGATTTTGAAGAAGCATTAAACTATTACAAACTTGCGAAAGATTTAAAAGATAATGTTGTTTATGACAATGCAATAATTAGAGTAGAGAACAAAATAAGAGGATAAGAAATAACAAAATTATATTTCCAATAAAAAAATAAATAAAGAATTATGATAGAAAAACTGAATCATTTTCCCGTTAACTGGATTGATGGGATGAAGATAAACAAAAGTCATTTCTTATCGATGCAGGACAATGTTTCCGAATTGGTAAATGATGCAATAGGTATTCATACAACACCTATGAGTTATGGATTACTGGATTTGGGAAATCAGAACAGAGAATCGACAAAAATTACTTTAGGAATTGATAATCATAAACTACTTCGCGTACGTGTAGAGGAGTGTCATGCAATAACCCCAAATGGATCAAGAATCGAGATTAGTAAGAGTAATACAGATACATTAGACCTTCAGGTTCCTTATCCAGAGGATACTTATCAGATAAAAGAAGGAGAACAATTAGAATTGCTAGCCTGTATATCGGTTAATTCTAAAAAAAGAATTCCGTTTGGTGAGCCTGATCCAGATGAAGTTCCGCCAAGATATCCGTACACACAACCAGAATATAAATTACACTTAATTAAGGCCGAAGAATTTCGTTCAGGAATTGGGTATGGAGGATTTTATCTGGCAATCGGTAAAGTTTTGGTAGGAGATACTACTGTTCTGGATGAGGATTATATCCCATCATCAGTTACAGTAACCTGTCACCCAAAACTAGTTGATATGCAAGCACAAATTGCACGTTCGTTTGGACAGATAGAAATTTACTCAGTACAGATTTCTCAAAAAATTAACCGTGTTCAGCAAACTGGTGTTTTGGCACATACGATGATGCATTTGGCAGATAATACAGGGTATTATTTAGGGAATTGTTTAACTCAATTTCGTTGGTTTTCGTTACACCAGCATCCAGCAGCAATGTTAAGTACAGTGGTTTCTTTTGCCAGAGTGATGAAAAATTTTATTGATTCGAAATCTGGAGCAGGAAAAGAAGAGTTACTAAACTATTTTGCTGAGTGGTGTGATATATCACAAGGAGATTTTGAAATACTGTTTACTTCACTCATAAATACAGGTTACGATCACGTACATATAGATAAAACAGCAGGTTTAACAATGACTTTTTTACAAAGAATAGAGAAGCTGTTTGAAACTTTGAGTAAGCTGGATTATATAGGGAAGAAAAAAGAAAATATCGAATTATTTGTTGCTGAAACAGACAAAAAAGATATTGTTCATAACCCGAAACGACATGGTTTTTTTATAAAAGATTAAAAATAATAGTAATATAAATTATGGAAGTATTAAACAAATCAGAACGCCAGAAAGCATTTATAGCTTTTCTAGTAGCCTTTATTCTAACTTTTACAGTAATGTTAATTGCAGTATCGTTTAATTTTTATATGCCAATGGCAGAAAATAAAATGCTAAAGGCTGAGAATGAAATGATGAAAAGAGAGTATGATTATCAAACTAATTTTTCGGTAAAAATTGATAGTGTTAGAATGACGATTGACTCTATTAATTCGCCAAAAGTAGATAATGATTTTCAACAACGTTTGGCTAATGTTATGATAGCCAATATTTATCAGAAAATACCAAAAGACACCACTGAAAATAAAAAGTTATATAACAATGTGATTTTGGCATACAAGAATATTATTGATTATAAAAAGCAAATTAGAAGTCTTACCCATAATTCTCATTTAATAGATAGTTTGAACCAATCGGCAAAAACATATAAAGAAGAGTTAGAAAAAGTAAGTAGAGACTTGGATGTTTGTCGTCAGATTTATCAAAACCAATAATAAGAAATTAGAGTAAAAGAATTAATAAACTAATCATTAAAAAATTAAAATTATGTTATCAAATTATGGAATTGGAGGTAATGAAGTAAAATTAGATGCAGATGAAGCAATCACTGCAATCCCTCAAAACAGAACACTTGTTGCTCAAAAACTAACTGTAGATGCACCTGTTAAACCAGAACTAGTAGAAGGAATTACAAGTGTTGAAAAAGCATTTGAACATTTTAAACCAGAAGTAAAAGTGAATTTTGAAACTGCAGATGGAGCTACGAAAGTAGAAGCATTAAAGTTTAAAAATTTAGGAGATTTTGGTATAAATGGGATCACTGCACAGAGTAAATTTTTATCTGATCTGGAAACTGAAAAAGACCAATATCAAAAAATTATTCGTCAGTTAAAATCGAATAAAATCTTAAAAGCAGCATTAGAAGATGCTGATGCTAAGAAAGCTTTATTAGAAAGCCTTGGAACTCTAATTACAGAATTGAAAGAGAATAAATAAGAAATTTAAAAAAATATAGAAAGTATGGCAAATAAAGAAGCATATAAAAGTAATGACGTTGATACTGCAGTATTAGAACGTAAAGTAACAGGAGGTTCTTCTATTGAAAAAAACGTTGAAAAACTAGCTAAATACGGTGGGTTTGATTTGTTGGAAATGTCTATTGAAGGAATTCAAAACCTTAATCCAGAGAGAAAAGCAAGAAGAAAAATTTTCCTTGGAGAAGTAAACAAAGCTAAAGAAAGAGAAACACTTTTAAAAACATTAGAACTTTGGGCTTCGGTTTTAAGTAACAATGAAGCTTTGACTGATATGGTGGCTCAAAGTGAAGACAAATGCAAAGAGTCTGAAGTATTATTAAAAAAGAATTTAGTAAAAGCTGTTGAAGATACAAGAGAAATCGAGGCAGCATATAGAACTGTTGCTTTGTTTTTCAAAAATACAGAAACAGATAAAGTAAAAAATGTTACCATAGTAAATGCTGATTTAGAGCAATTAAAAGACCTTGATAACACTCGTTTTATTGATGCAATTCACTCAGAATTAGTTGATAACTACGATCGTTTAGATCTTAAAAACAACTACGGTATCCTTGTTATTCCAGGTTATTTAGGATCAAATAAAGTAATCGAAAAATGGGCAAAAATTGCACATGAAAACAAAGTAATGTTGGTTACAGATTTTGAACATTTAGATGAACCGGATGATGTAATGGAAATGTTTGATGCTGCCTCTTTAACAGGAGGAGATGTATATCGCTCAAATGTAATTATGACATGTAACTGGTTAGTAGGACGTGGAAGATTTGACCAAATTGGTGAAAACGAAGATTTGCACATTGCTCCATCTGCAGCACTTGCAGGGAAAATTTACAAAACATTAATGTCTCAGGTTACTGCTGGTAAAAAATTCGGTGGAATCAATGAAGTTGATGGTGTAAAATTTGATCTTAAGAAAAGTGAAATTGCAAATCTTGAAAACTTAGGATTAGTTCCTATGGTAAACGAGTATGGTAAAGTAATGGCTTTCTCTGCAAAAACATTATTTAACGGAGACAACTTAGGATTGCAAACATATTCAGTAGTTCGTGTATTTGATTATGTGACTAAAGTATTAATGGATTTCCTTAATCGTCGTGCATTCGAAAACTTTACTGCTAAGACTCGTAAAGAGATAATGAACCAAATCGTTGCTTTCCTTGATGGTATTACAGGTCCAGACAAATTAATCGAGAACTTCGAGATTAGAAGATTTGAGCAAGATCCAATCCAAAAGGATAGAATATATATGGATATCCATATGAAACCATATTTCCCAGCCAAAAATTTCCTTATAAAAATGGATGGTCATAAAGGAGATGATGGAACAGAATGGGATACAGATTACGAACAAAAATAATTGTTGTATAGTAAATTCAAAAAAGGAAACACATATGTTTTGTGTTTCCTTTTTTAAACAAAATATTGATCTTTTGAATGATCAAACCAAATAATTCAAATTCATGAACGTACTTAAAATTTTACTTTTAATCGCATTATTTTCAATTTCAAGTTCGGCTAATGCTCAAAAAATAAGAGCAATTGATACTTTAAATTGCCCTATTTCGCAAAATGAATTATTGCTTTCGGGTAAACTTTTTGCAAGTGCGACACCAATTTTGCTACGTGTTTTTAATGAAGATTATGAATATGCAGTATTTCAACTTGGGAAAAGAAGAAGTAGCATATACTTATATTTTAAAATCTTCACAGATAATGTGTGTGTGAAACAACAGCAACCATTGGAAATTTATTTTAAAAATGGAGAAAGATATATCCTGAAAAATTCATTTGCTGTAAACTGTGATGGGACAGCTGCTTTGGAGCTCAGAAGAAGAGACATAAAGAAATTAATGGCCAATGATATTAATACCATCAAATTTTATACACTTAAAAGAGATTATGAATTTAGTCCAAGTGCTAACGATAATAAAAATATAAAAGAATATTTACATTGTCTGAAATTGTATAGAATCAAGAAAAAATAGAATGAATTTATAATTTCAAAATAGAGATAATAAGCACCATTCTTAAAAACAAAACTAAAGTTTAATTTATTTAAAAGACTAAATATGCCAATTCCAGAATTAAATCTCTCATTAGGACTTACAGACAATGATGGTTCTGTTTTTTATGCAGGAAGTGGCGAAGGTAAAGTTATTGTTCGTACAGATTCTGCATTGAAACAGCATACTATTAGTATTACAATCTCTGAACAGCAAATAGGATCGGTGAATTTAAAAACACACTTTAAAGGTGCTGAAATTCCTGCTGAAATTGAGATTCCAACGTATCAGATGATAGTTACTGATGATAAAACAGATGAAAAAGAAATATATAAAGTTACCCGAGATACCTATTTCTTTAAAGAACAAACTACCAAAAAAGGATTATGGAGCTTTTTGGGATTAAAATTTTTAGCCACTAAAAATTTCCTATTCGAAAATATTCCTTTTGAACCTTTAAAAGAAGAAATAGAGACATTTGATATTTCTAGATATAGAAAATTAAATCATGATGAACTTACTTATACTTTTCAAAAAGAAAATCAGAATATACAAATTTTTGCAGGAGATATAAATACGCTTAAAGTAGAAAAAGGAACAAGTTATTTTGTTATTGTCGATGAAAAAAAAGGACAACGCTTTATAGGAGATATTCTATATCGAGAGAAATTTTTAAAGCTTACGCCAAAGGTAAAGCTTCACGTAATTAAGAGAAAGCAAGTTTCGAAGGCTATGGAAACAAATAAGCAAGGACAAACAGATCGATTGATTTATATTTAAAAATTAAATAAATGAAAGGAGCTTTTTATAAACTGCCTATAGATTTTAATGCTATAATTCAGAAAAAAGAACTAGAAAAAACTTCTATAGAACATTCTATTGCCCAACAAGTAATATTGTTGGCAACAACCACTTTTGGAGAATGTAAATTTGATGAAACCTTTGGTTCTAAAATCTGGGAGATTGATTTTGATTTGTTAATGAATGAAAATACATTAAAAGAAATAATTTCTAAAACCATGAAACAATCATTACTTCTTCATGAAGGAAGGATTAAAGTTAATGAGCTTAAAGTGGAATTAACTGAGGCAAAATATGTAATTGATGATGTGAGCAGAGCCAAGAAAAGAGTCGATATTATTATTGAAGCAACAATAAAAAGTACTAATAGAAATTTTGATTTTAGAGGATATTTTTTTGTAGGACCATTATCTTATAAATAAAAGTTACTCGTCTGAGTACTAAATACAAGGGTTTAGCTATGTTTTGATTGCTAAATTCTTAAAATATTGATAATGTAAATAAAATTTTATTAAAAAATATATTATAATAAGATTTTTTTTATATATATTTACAGGATAAATAAATAAATTAATAATTAAAAAATTTTTATTATGTCGTTTTTAACATCGTTGTCAGTAGCCGGAAAGGACTACAAAGTATTAAATGTAAGTTATGATTTAGCTCAAGAAACTGATGCTTCTGGGCGTCCATCTACAGTAACACGTGGTGGTAGAATCATGATCGAAGTAGAATCAACTGGTAGCACAGAATTGTTCGAATGGATGACCAATAATTTCGAAAGAAAAGATGGGTCAGTAAAATTCATCAAACGTGATTCGAATGCTACTTTAAAAGAGTTGAAGTTCACAGAAGCTTACATGGTTAAGTACAAAGAGAATTTTGATCATAACAGTGCTACTCCGTTAACGGAAACTTTTATGATCTCAGCTCGTAGAATCTCGATGGGCGGAGGAGAATTTGATAATGCTTGGGTTTAATCCTTTGGACTTTATCAAACTTAATTAAGCTTGAAACTATTAAAGGAAGTCCATTTATTGGACTTCCTTTTTTGTTTTGATGTGACTACTTAAATCTTTTTTAAGTAGAAGCTTAAACCTTATAACACTACTTTTTAACAATCTAAAAATCAACAAATGAGTTTTTTATCAAAATTACACATAGACGGGGAAGAATATAATGTCCTGGAATTTAATATTAGTTTTAAACAAAAAATCGATACAACAAGTAAACCTACCGGTGATGCCAAAGGTGGTGTTATAAGAATGATTATCGAGGCAAGTCAGAATAGTCATTTTCTATCATGGATGTTAAATAGTGATTTAACTAAAGATGGAAAAATTGTTTTTTATAGAAGAGATGCTTTGAGCAAAATGAAAGAACTTACGTTTGTAAAAGCATTTTGTATTGGTTATGATGAGCAATTTACAAGCACAACCGAAGTACCAATGAAAATAACAATGGAGTTGGTGGCCAAAGAATTGACTTTTGGAGATGCTAAATTTTCAAACAACTGGATTGCTTTAGATTAATTGTAAAGGCTAATTAAAAACAAGGACGCATTATTATGGCACACTTTTCAGAACAAGTACATATATCTATAGGAAGTTTTACCCAAAACGTTGTTTATTATGATTTAAAGCTATCGCAAAAGATGGCTGATCATCATCATTTTTCGTTTATTTGGCAATACACAGGTAAAGCAATAATTAAACCAGCAGACCAAGCAAAAGCTTTAAGAGGTTACTTAGGAGATGAAGTTATTTTTACTTTTAAAAGCCTTACCGGAATAAGATTGATGAGTAAAGGTATCATTACAGAGCTTTCGTCTGTAGATCTTCATGGAAGCCCAGTGGGTTTACATGTAACAGGTGTGAGTCATAGTATTGTTCTCGATGATATGAAAAAAACAAGATCATATCAGGAACGAGGAATGGATGATATTGTACTTAGTATCTTAGCCGAAGGGCCAGGAGAATTTTATCAAAGAGATTCTATAAGATCAACTTATCTTAAGGAATTAAAATACATAGCACAGTATAATGAATCCAGTTTTGAATTTCTTAAAAGACTGGCAACACGTTATGGACAATGGTTTTATTTTGATGGTATGCGCATGCAATTTGGACAAACAAAAACTAGTAAAGTAAAACTCATCAATGGAGCTTCTTTACACAGTTTTAAGATACAGACCAATATGGTGTCGCACAAAATCTCCTTAACAGGTTATGACTATGAAAGTGGAGCTACAATACGTAATGCTGCTGCAAGAACTTCTGCGGGTAGTAAAGATAGTTTTTCGGCTATTGTAGGCTATAATCAAGGAACTGTTGCACAATCAGATTTAAGTATTAGTGCCTATACAACCAACGCACAGAATAAAGAAGAAATTGATGAAATGGTTACGTTGCAAACAGGAGGTAGCGATGCCAATAGTGTATATTATAGCGGAATCTCTTATTTTCCTTTAGGAGTAGGTCAAGTTTTTACGATAGTAAATCAAACCGTAGAACATGAACTTATTGTTATAGAAGCCATACACCATTCTGAGGTTCACGGTAACTATTCTTGTGAGTTCAAAGCTATTCCTGCAGATGTTGCTGTACCACATTATACTAATGTACATGTTTTTGCTAAAGCAGAAAGCCAGCCAGCACAGGTAAAAGATAATAGTGATCCCGAAGGATTAGGACGAGTTATAGTACAGTTTTATGGAACAAGTGGCAATGCTGTAAGTCCATGGATACGTATGATACAACCTCATTCTGGTGCAGGAAAAGGATTTTATTTTATTCCAGAAATTGGAGAAGAAGTATTGGTAGGTTTTGAAGGAAATAATGCCCAGAATCCTTACGTAATAGGAACACAATACAACGGACAAGATAAAAGTGGGTATGCAGATGCTCAAAATAATATAAAAGCCATTCATACCCGTAGCGGGCATATAATCAAGTTTACAGAAGAAGAGAGCATAATAATTGCAGATCAAAACGGCAACGAAATACAACTCGATACTGTAGGTGGAAATATAAATATTACCGCATCAAATACAATAACAATGAATGCTACTAACATTATTATGAATGCTTCTGAAAATGTTACGACTACAGCAGGAATGAGTATTATGGAAAGTGCAGGAGCAGACAAAACTACTATGGTAGCAATGATGCTAAATACTAGTGTTGGAGGAGATAATATGCTAAATGTGACGGGGAACTTCACGGAAAATATTCAAGGTAATTTAGAATCTCATACCGAGAAAGAGAGACAAGAAATAGCCGTGAAAGGAATTGATACAAGCAGCGAAGGAGGTATAAATAAGCATTCTAAAAAAGAAATGCAGAATAATAGTGCTGAAAAATCTAAATCTCATTAATACATGAGCAGAATAAGAATTGTAGGAGGTACGATAACAAAAACTACTGTTGGAGATCATAATATATACTCTGAAGGAAATATTGTTTATAATTCAGGTAAAGCAATTACAGAAACAAGCGATGTAGGTATTAGTTATGGGGAACCGAAAGATGCTCCGCCTCCTGAAAAAATTGCAAAATGTTTAGTTGAATATAGACCTTGTAAGGATTGGAAAGGTGAATTTGGTATTGATTGGCCTAGAAAAAAAGACAGTAAAATGGCTGTTGATGTTCCTTATAATGGAATTATAGGGAAATATGGTGCAACTTACGGATCTGAACCTACTGCAATCTTTACTCCAGAGAATAAAGCTTATCTAAACCATTTAAATCAATATAGTTTTTTTAATTGTTATAAAGGAAAATACTATATCCCCAATGTTACTCTTATGAAGGGACAAACAGCCTTTTTTGATGTAATAACTGAAGTTGAAGAAGAACCAGAGAAATTGCATTATGTCTATGATACAGCTGTTTTTGAACTTACGATCTTAAAAAAATTAACTTCAACAAAAGGGAAACACTATGATGAAAAAGCTTTGAAAATTAAATGTTTAAAACAATTTGATAAAAAACAAAGCATCCGTATTATAGCAACAAAGAAAAAATATTTAGAGAAAGTAGGAGAAATATTCATTTTACCTAACAATAATGTAAAAGAAATTAAAATTCTGTTCATCCCTGTTAGCCATAACGGTATAAAAGGAAGTATAAAAGGAAATGAAGTACAAATTCTTGGTAATGCTTTAAATCAATCTTATATAAAAGGGGATATAAAAAGCATGAAAGAAATAAAAGTTGGGGGTTGGTGGTATGATTTGTTTTTTACTTCAAAGGATAAAAAAGGAAATAAAGTAATGGACACTTCTAATGTAAAATCTATTCATAAAACACTTGATGAGGTGTTTTTTGAAGATAAAAAAAATGAAATTTATAAAGATTGCTATAGATTATATATGCTTCCTAATGGTAAGTTAAACGGAATAGCTGAAAATGTGGGCGGTAACTCCAGAGTAGCTGTTGTTTATCAAAATAGGAATGATTCTACCGCTCCTCATGAGTTAATGCATGCCATGGGATTGTATCACACTTTTGATAACGATGGTTTGTTTACTTACAAGTTTTGTAAAACAGATAATATAATGGATTATACACATCAAATCGGTAAAGCACGTTTTTCAACAAATAAATGGCAATGGAAGATTCTTAATTCCAGCATACGATGAAAAAAATAAAAAGTATAATATGTCTATGCATTATTGCATTTAATTTAATGTCTTGTGGTGGGCAAACAGAAAAAGGAGTTTATTATCCTAAAGAAAAAATTATGACAACTGATAAGTTTGATTTTGTTAAATATAACCGAATTGTTGAAGAGAAAAGAAAATTAGGAGAGTTTGATCTTTATAATCATATTGAGGTTTTAGCAAATGGAAATGTGGTTGAAAGTTCTCAGGCACAAGATAAATCGGCAACAGTAATAATTTTACCGCCTGTTCCAGAATTAATAGAAACGCATAAAAGTTATCATAAAAATGGTTTCTTAGAATCTGAAACCCGAAGATATATAGGATTGCAGTTAGGTTCTGATATTGTTAAATTTGATACTTCTAAGTATTATGATAATAATGGTCAATTAGTAAAGGAAGTGGATGAAGCAGCTAAATATGAAAACATAAAAGTGAAGCCACTTAATTTATTTGAAATTTTAAAGAAAGAACCTTTGTTTGTAAATCTAAGCAAAGAGGAGCAAGTTCTTTTTAAAGCTATTTTTGATTTACCACAAAAAGAAGATGAAATTTCACCAGATATCATTTCTAAAATTCTAAAAAAATATACGATACTTAATCCTGCAGATAGGGAAGATGTTAAAAATACGTTTTTAACATTAAGTAATGATGAGAATATGTGGGAGGTGGTTAAAGATATCTATCCTTTTGGAAGAATTGAGTATAATGTAGATTCAAACTCTGGTAAGATAATTAAAAGGAACTATATAAAAGAGACAAGACCATAATGATAATTACGTCTTTGTTTTTGAAAGTTTAAATTTCATTATCGGATAAAAGTAAATCTGAATTTTAAATATTTGGATTGAATTTAAGCTGGATTTTCTTTAGGAAACTATGATTTATCTCGATTAATGAGATAAAAAGAAATCAATAGAGATTAATTGATTGATATATTTAATACATGTATAAGAGTATAATTATTCCTGCTGTTGCCATTTTCATGCAACTGATGGGCTTTATTCATTTGTATTTAATCTATAAAAATGGAAATAGTCATATACCTGCTGCTTTTATCGAATTGAATTTTTTAGCAGCTTTTAATGCAGTAGTTTTATTGATTGCTTATTTTTTCTTTTTCAAAGCTGCAAGTAAAACAAATTGGTGGGTAGTTTCAATTGGATTATCTGTACTGACTATATTATTTTTAATTATTACGTATTCAATAATGTTCTTTTCTAAATATAAATAAAGAAGATAAGTAAACGAACAATAATTATTTCTGGTTTAAAAAATCTAAATCACACTAAATAAAATTATGAGCAGAATAAGAATTGTAGGAGGTACAATAACAAAAACTACTGTTGGCGACCATAATATCTACTCTGATGGCAATATTGTTTATAATTCAGGTAAAGCTATTACAGAAACAAGTGATGTAGGTATTAGTTATGGAGAGCCGAAAAGCCCTCCTAAACAAGAAATTGTCGAAAGTAAATATAAACTTGAAAGTACTTACGCACATGATCAACTTTCAGCTTTAGCAAAACAATTAGATGAATTGCCTTTCATGTTTTTTATGGTTGGAGTTTTTGGAGAAGAAATCGAAGCAAGTGCACTAAGTAAGTTATATAGAGGACTAAGTGATAAATCTATTACACCTCCAGAGATTGTGGTTACAAAATTTCCTGCCAGAGGAAGAAAAGCCAATTATAGTAATCATAGAAAAAAGATATTAGTTTGGGAACATTTTGTTGATTTGGCAGTAAAAGATAATGATGCAAGGGCAGAATTGATGTCCGCTTTGGTAGAAGAGTATGGTCATCATATTGATAATATTTTAAGAACTGAGCTTGCGACCAACGGAGTAGAAGATACCGATTATATAGATGAAGGAGCTAAGTTTGCTTATGCTTTATTTAATTTTGATATTTTTAAAGAAACACAGCTTTGTTTTGCTAAAGCAGAAACCTTAAACTTTACAGGAGATTTGATAATAGATTTTTCTGAGTTACATACGCAGATAAAAGAATATGTAGGTGAAGATAAGCAGTACGATGCCAACCCAAAAGATGAAGAAGAGGGTTTTGGTGCCGGTTTTGAGGCTGGAATGCATGGAGGAATTGAAAGAGAGGCATTAAAAGACTTGGTTAGAGAAAATAGGCTAACGGAATTAGAGGTAAAGCAAATCTATTATGGTAATTGGCTTCGTGATTATTCTCAAATTATATTAGAAAGTACTATAAGATTAGAAAAACCAGACATTGATAAAATAAAACAGAGCAAGATCGAGCATCTTAATAGTCTGCTTAAAATGAATCCGTACAAAATATCCCATGAAGGTTTCATAAAGCTTTTAGAAATACTGGCAGCTAAAGAATTCGTATTTGGCTCCGATAAATTTACTCCGAATTATAAAAATCATGTAGAGACTTTTCAAAAAGAATATGGAGAACTTACTAAAGATGTTTTGGGGATATACCGACCAGAGGAACACATTGATAACCCGAAAGGTCTAAAAGATTTTAGTAGTCTTAGTATTTCTTTTCAATATGAATATCCAAAAGGAAGTTTTACCACGAAGAAATTATATGCAGGAGAAGAGCCTAAAGCACTATTGGTAAATGGGCTTAACTTAAAAAATTATATAGCTACAAAAGACGAACCCGATCCTCAAAGACCAACATCTGATGTTTATATGTTTCAACAGCTTAAACTAGCAGTGCAATATGGTAAAAATAAAGATGGCTTTAGGCATTTAGGTGCAGCTTTTCATGTGCTGGAAGATTTTTTTTCGCATACCAATTTTGTAGAATTAGCGTTAATAAAAGCAGGAAGTTTACTTCTTGATCAAAATAAAAATAGTGATTTAGGTAAACAATTGGTTCTCGTATATCCATGGGTACAAGACATGAAAGGCGCGGATTATAGTACTATTCCTATAGTAACCGGTAAGTTTTTACTAGATGACACTATGGCAAGTGTATTGCCCAAAGTAGGCGAAAAGATGTTTCCAGTTGGGATACAAGATTATGTGCAAAGAAAGCCTAGAGACAGAACTTTTCAGGATGCCTTTATATTAACCACTTTAGAAGATTTATCTACTGGACAACAGACTGATGGTCTGGAAAAAGATCCTGTTTATAT
This sequence comes from Flavobacterium sp. KMS, assembly GCF_000813005.1. Lineage (GTDB taxonomy): Bacteria > Bacteroidota > Bacteroidia > Flavobacteriales > Flavobacteriaceae > Flavobacterium. Next base: position 157,738 of record NZ_JSYP01000006.1, read on the forward strand.
GGGGATGAAGAGTTCGGAATTACTTACTATGTATCAAAGTTATTTAAAACTGATTGATATCAAAGCAGGGGCAGTACAATATGCTGGTTTGTTAGGAAGGATAATAGATAGAGGATTAAGTTTTATGGGAGATTCCTTAGCAACGTTTAATAATATAGCATACAACTTGCTTTTAGGCTCAGTAGATGAAGATCTAAAAATAGAGCAAACAGAAAATAGTAATAAAAACTATGGTACCGATCCAACTCATACCCAAATAGCCAAAGATGCTCTTAATCACCCACTTAATCCTTTAGCCTCTGAACTTGCTAAAATAGCAGTTAAAGATGTAGCCACAAGAGTTTTGGATGCTTGGAAAACAGGTAGTGACCCTAAGGGAGAGATACTTGCCAAATATGTGATAGAAAAATATACGGTGCATCCAATTTACCAAGTTACGGATTGGGCTAATGAACCAGTTAATAAATGGATAGATGAAAATGATACTATTATAACAAGGCTCCAAAGTTCTACACCCTATGAACATGCAGAACAAGTTACACAAAGAGCAATAAGTAACAAAAAAGTGCAGGAAATTTTAAAATATTTTAAATGAAAAAATTAGTAATATTAATGTTGAGTAGTTTTTTTATGCAATGTCAAACTTCAAAGAAAGAACCCATGTTAGAAACTGATTTTTATATTAGCGAACATACGATTACTTATAAAAAACAAGAATTGCCTTTTGGTAAACCCGTGGACGAATGGGTGAAAATTTTTGGAGAATATAATAGAAGACCTTATAAAAGGATATATATCTGGGACAATTTAGGGATTTACGTTTCCGAATCAGAACAAGATGAAAATATTAATGAACTTCAAATCTTCTTTATGAATCTTGATAGCCCTTTGGGACAGATGGGGAAACTTGAAGAAGCCAAAGGAAGAGTATCTGTAGCATTTATAAAAGAAAAAGATAAAAATGTAGACTGGCTTAAAGAAGATTACAAAAATGAAAAATATAAAAGGATAGAAGAAAGAAATACTACAGGCTCAGATTCTCCACAAAATTTCATTTACCCTTTTAAAATTTATGCAAATCCGCTAAACATAGAAGGAGCAGAGGTAAAAGCAGGTATGAAAGTGTCAGATATTAATAAAAAAAGAGCTGCAGCAGATTTGCCTCTCATCAAGTATTATGACGCAGATTTGAATTCAAAACTAGAAGATGGTTCTACCACTACTTTGTCTAATGGTTATTTTACTACTTTTAATGGTTTTTTAACTCCTGAAGAACAAGAAAAAGCTGATTTTTATAATATTATGTATCGCCAAACCGAAGGCGAAATAGAATACATACGCATTGTGCATGACAAAGGACAGGAATATTATAAATATTAATTTTGGTATAGATGAAGTATTATTTATCGGGATACTAGCAAAATTTTGGGTTCATAGTAGTTGTGCACAACAAATGACAAGACTACACATTTTAAAAAATTTGTAATGATAAAATACATTTATTTGATAATTCTAACATTTACAGTTAACTCTGTTTATGCACAGAATAAATCAGAATTAGATATTATTCGTCATAGAGGTAAAGGAATGGGATATGCTCTTAAAGATGGTAGCATAATAGTTGAGCCACAATTTAGTTCAGCATCATATGATATGGATGGATATTATATCGTATCGAAAATAGATAGCTTAAATAATACTAGATATGCGTTACTAAACAGAGAAGGAAAGTATATTATTAATCTAGAAAATAGTTTTAATTTTTTTTACGTGAAAAATGGAAAAATAATAGTTAAAAAAAACAACTATTATGGGATAATTAATGATGATAATGAAATTGTTATTCCAATAAAATATTGTGAGATAAGGCTGGATAGTGAAGGAGTTATTATAGCAATGCAAAATAAAAAATACGGAGTTCTAGATTATAAAAATAATATTTTGGTCCCTTTTTTATATGACTTTATTTCTGATTTTTCTATTGTACATAGTAATGGTAAGAGATATGCTGTTGTGGAAATTAATGGCAAAAATGGAGTTATTGATGATAGTAATAACTATCTCATAAAACCTATCAAAACAATAGAAATGATTGAGGTTGTCAATAATTCAATTATTGTAAAAAAAGACGATAAATGGGGTATGATTGATTTTAAAATGCAGACTATTATACCAATTGAATATGATTCTTTAAAGTATTATAGATTACAATCCTACCTTCATGCTAAAAAAGATGAATATTATTATCATTTTACACTTGACGGCAAACTAATAAAGAAGTATAGTTTTGAAAATAAAAATAAATCATTGATAGATTAATAAAATTAGAAAATTTTTAATGAAACAGTTTTTATACTCTGATATGGTAGATTTGTAATCTCTACAAATCTAATATTTTAATAAGAAAAAAATATAGTAATTCAAGCTACGTAATAAAATACGTTCCAAAAAAAATATAATAATGAGACAAGAACGAATAAAAGATAGAGTATTAAAAAGAGCAGCGAGATCATGGGGCTTTTCGGATGTAGAAATGGAAACATCATTTGATCCTGTTGTATCAATGATGCTAAATGCATTATCGTATGAACTTGAAAAAGTAGCTCATGAACTTGAAGATTCTAAAACTCGTGTGGTCGAAAGAGTTCTTGAAATTATGTTTCCAGAAGTTAGCGCCGGAGCCAAACCATCCAGGGCAATCATGCATGCTTTACCTATAGATAACAACATGAACGTTTCTTTGCTAAACCAAATGTCGGTAAGCAGGAGAATTCATAATATTTATAATCCGTTAGCACCAATTACTAAAGAGATAACGCTTTCGCCAACATTAGAGGTGAAATTAGCTTCTTGTGAGGTTAAGTACATTGCTTACGAAAGAAATTTATACGAAGTTTCGAATCTTTTTTATAAAGACTCAGTTCGTGATTATAAAAACTCACTACCTTCAGGAATAGTGTTTTTAGGAATAGAATTAAATAATACTAGCGTAGAAGAACTAGAGGATTTAATGTTGTTTATAGATATTAAAAACACCCACCAAAAAGAAATGTTCCATTATTATTTAAAGCAAATGAAATGCTTTCATGATGATGAGGAAATTAAGATAGAGGAGGGATATAATGTTCCTGTAAACAATCTAGATATCGAAAGTATCATAAACAGAAATTATACTCATCTTAGCGAGTTGATGCAAGAAGTAAATGAATTTTACTTTGATAATTTTTATACGCTAAAAGGAGCATTGAAACATAAGAACATAAGAGATTATGGCTCAGAATATAGATGTTTTGATGAGGTAACAAACAATAATGATAATTCTGTTATTTGGATTAAAATGGTTTTTCCAGAGTCATTAATTCCTCAAATAATAGACAATGTATCTTTTACAGCAAATTGCTTTCCAGTAATTAATAAAAGACGACATATCATAAATAAAACACTTGGTGGTTTCTTGTCTTATGTATCCTTAGATACGGGTAATAATATATATCTTGATGTAGATACCGTAGTTGATCCATTTGATAACCATTATGAAATAAAAGAGTTTAAAGACGGAGTTATCGAAGAAGGAAATGCTGTATTACGTACAGGAGGAGTGTCTCGATTTGATTCCAGAACAGCTTCTGAATTACTTCAGAATGTATTAGACTTATTAAAAGACGAGAGTTCATCGTTTTCGGGTTTAGGAAAAGATTTCATGAATAGTTCATTGGTAGAAATTAATCAACTATTGGCTTCGGTAGAACAACAGGCGAAAGAAAGTAGCTTTTCTAAAAATAATGATCCGTATTTAATGATTAAACCTAAAATTGATGAATCAGTAGGGAAATCATTTATAATAAGTTATTGGTCGACTTGTGCTGAAGAAGGAAATGATATTAAAGCAGGTACAGTCTTAGAGTCTAAAGAAGATTTGTTTTTTGTGAGTAAAGAAGCGGTATTAGTTACTAATACAGTTGGCGGAATGAATAAACAAAATAACAAAGACCGTATTCTGGCTTATCGTAATGCATTATTAACACGAGGACGAATTGTAACTTTTGCAGATATAAAAGCATTCGCTTTTAACCATTTTAAAAGTTGTATTACCGATGTTAAAATAGAAAAAGGAACACGAAAAGAAATCTCTGTAAAAGCAGGTTTCAGTCGAACAGTAGATATTTATCTAAAAATTAATGCATCCGAAAAAGAACATTTATCGGTAACCGAGTGGGATTATTTGTGTGAGAGTTTTATGAAGAATTTAAAAAACAGATCATCAAATGTATTTCCGTATCGATTATTTATCGAGGATTAATTTAGGAAACAAATGAATACAAAAAAAGCGCTAAGATATCTTAGCGCTTTTTTGTTATAAATTAAATCAGTTATGATTTCGATCTCTTTCTCATCTTCATATTAATAAACTCAACTGCCAATGAGAATGATATAGCAAAGTACAAGTAACCTTTTGGTACAGCCCCGATATGTTCTCCTATTAAAGAAGCATTAGATAAGTGCATACTTTCAGTAATAAGCATAAACCCAATTAAGATTAAAAAAGCAAGTCCTAAAATCTGAATAGAGGGGTTTGCATTTACAAAATTTCCAACAGGAACTGCAAACAACATCATAACTGCTACCGAAATAACAACAGCAGTAATCATAATTGTTAAAGCACCAGTAACACCATTTGTCATTCCTACTGCAGTTAAAATAGAATCTACAGAGAAGATTAAATCGATTAGTAAAATTTGTACAATTACATTCGAGAAGGACTGTTTTGCAACATCTTTTAATGTTTTTTCTTCATCGCCTTTATGGTCAACTTTTTCGCTTATTTCTTTGGTGCTTTTATAAATCAAGAATAATCCACCACCTAATAAAATCAAGGCTTGTCCAGTAAAATCAGCATTTAGCCAGCCCCATTTAATACTAAAAACTGTTGCTTTCATAGCAATTAAGTACGAAATACCCATTAGCAAAGCAATACGCATGAACATGGCTAAAAACAAACCAATTCGAGTTGCTTTTTTACGACTTTCAGGAGGTAATTTCCCTGTTACTATCGATATGAAAATGATATTGTCAATTCCTAAAATAATTTCAAGAAAAGTCAGTGTTAATAAGGCAACCCAAGCGTCAGGGTTTAAGAATACTTCCATTTAAAAAAGGTGTTAATTAAGGGGTATTAGTATAAAAAATGTAATTTAATCTACTCGAACAACTTTTCCGCGTTGTTTTTGGGTAGAACCAACCATTCCGAACTCAAAAGTATAAGAATCTTTGGTTGTACTCAAAATTTTCATTCCGATAGCTTTCTCTTCTGCTTTGTTCTTTGGATGTTTCTTTTCCAGAACATATTCGCAATCACTTACCCAACGAATTGTTGCCGTGTCGGTTTTTCCTTCAAAAGTTTCGATTTCAATATCGTCTTTTCTTTCAAAAATAGTTGTTTTTTTTACTCCATCAACTTCGTATTCAAATTTGAATTTTCCAGTTTTAAAATCCTTGCAATTGTGTTCCGTATTATAACAAGATGCAACAATAAGTAATAAAGGGAGTAATAGTAATTTTTTCATAATAAGTAATTTGTTTATTTAGGAGCTATTTACTTCGTCAGTTCGCTTCGCTCGAGCCCTGATTGTAATTTTAAAATAAAACTATTTCAACCGTTTCAGCTCATCATCGGTAAAGTTCTTAATTTCTTTTTCTTTAGCAAACTTTCCTGCATTGTAATTTTTAGATTCTTTTCTTGGAATCGATAGGCTTTCCCAGCTGCTATTTTTTAATTGTTTGGCATAAAATACAATTTGTCCAACATGATAAGGATAATGTGCTAATTGTCTGTTGATAGCTTCAATAACCGTATGTCCTTCATTTCGAATATAAATAATGTCCGAAAGCTGATTGGCTTGTAAATTATTTATGGTATCAAAAAGACATTTCCAACCTTTTTCCCAAGCTGTCATTATTTCTTCTTTAGATTGGAAATCATTTTCGAATTCTTCATCGCGATTGCGCCATTCTTTTTCGCCATCGGTTGTAAGGAAATCTGTCCAGCGCGAAAGCATATTGCCCGAAAGATGCTTTACAATAGTTGCTATACTATTTGTATCTTCATTTATTGTAACAAGAAGTTGCTCTGGCTCGAGTTGTGCGATTGCTTTTTCGCCCAGTGTTTTATAATATAAAAATTGTTTTTTTACACTTTCTAAATACGCTTCGGTTGCATTCATAATTATACAATTTTAATGTCATATTTATCTAAAAGACCTAAAATTCCCTCGGTCGAGAATTGAGCTTTTTTCATGGGATTAAATTCCGGATCAATTTTAAAATTATATGCTGTTTTAAAATTAACACCAGCCAATTGTGTTTCGTTAAAAATTGCTCCTTCCAGATTGCAGTTATCAAAAACAGAACTGGTTAGGTTGGTTCCTATAAAAGTTGTTTCTTTCATAGAACAATTTACAAATTTAGTTTTTGGCATTTTTTTATTAGAAAATAAGGCATAGTCCAAAACCGATTCTTCAAAATATACCTGGAATAAGAAATCTTCACATTCATTAAATGCAATTCCGAGCAATTTACAGTTCTTAAATGTTACATTTTTTAAACTTGTACCTTTTAGGCTGGTCATAGATAAATTGCAATCGATAAATTCGCAATCTAAAAAGGTATTGTAAGCAAAATTACTATTAGAGAAATCACAATTTTTAAATACACAATCCTCAAATTCGCGGTTGTTTATTTTTTTATCAATGTAGATAACCTTATCGAATGTTTTTTGAATATGAATTAAGCTATCCATTGGAGTTTTTGAGTTTTGTTTAAATATTAGTCGTTAAAGAGACCCCTCATGATTGTTTTTAAACCATAAAAGATTAAAAACATTCCCGCTAAACAAGCAATTATGCCAATAGCCAGAACTAAGTAATGCCAAACGTTTTGTTTGTTCATAAACGCATTGTAAATTACTGCAGGGCCAATAAATAATAGGGGCAAAGAACCCGATAAGTATTTAATTCCTTTTCCTATTAACTCTTTATTTGTTCCCATTTTTTTTATTCTTAAAAGTTTAAGGTTTGAAGTTTAAAGTTACGAGAACTAAAAAACTTCTATTTGTTGTTGCATGACAGATAGTATATCCTTGCAATATTTTTATTGAGACTAGTACCAGTAACTGTGACTGAATTACTGTGACTGAAAATTATCTACAGCATTTCTTACACTTCCATATTTGTGTAATAAATCTGATGCTTGCTCGTATGTAACAGGAATTTCTCCCATAATCATTTTTACTCCACGATCAATTAATTTGCTGTTGCTTAATTGCATATCCACCATTTTGTTGCCTTTTACTTTTCCTAGTTTTATCATGGTTGCTGTCGAAATCATGTTAAGAACTAATTTTTGAGCAGTTCCAGCTTTCATTCGGGAGCTTCCTGTAACAAATTCTGGACCTACAACTACTTCTATAGGATATTGGGCTGTTTGCGAAAGCGGACTTTCAGCATTACAGGTTATGCAACCTGTGATTATGTTGTTTTTATTGCAAACCTCTAAGCCACCAATTACATAAGGTGTCGTTCCCGAAGCAGCAATTCCTATCACAACATCATTTTCAGAGATATTATGCGCTTGCAAATCTATCCAGGCTTGCTTGGGATTATCTTCGGCATTTTCTACCGCTTGGCGAATGGCTTTATCTCCTCCGGCAATGATTCCGTTTACTAAAAATGCTGGAACGCCAAAAGTAGGAGGGCACTCGGATGCATCTAAGATTCCTAAACGACCAGATGTTCCTGCACCTATATAAAATAAGCGTCCACCAAGTTTTAGTTTGGCTACGATTTGATCCACCAAAGCTTCTATTTGTGGAATTGCTTTTTCTACGGCATATGGAACTGTTTTGTCTTCCTGATTTATATTAATCATTAAGTCATGAACACTCATATTTTCCAGATGTTCATATTTTGAGGACTGTTCTGTAGTTTTTGTGAAGGTCATTTTGCGTATAATATCTTGTCCAAAATTAATCTTTTTTCTCGCGATTTCGAAATTTAGAACGTAAGAATTAAAAGATAAAAAAAACTTTTTCTCTTTTAATTTTTATGCAACGATTGCTTTCTGAAATCTTATTAAAAGAACTAAAATATTATATTTGTTAAATAATCAAAAAAATAAATGAATATAGATAGCTTTTTGGGTGTTATGGGCTGGATGTCAGTTTTTGTTTCACTATTGCTGGCATTCTTTTTACTCACTGTGAAAACTCAAAATAAATCAGCAAACCGACTGTTTGTGGCATACTTACTGCTTTTTGCAATTGATAATTCTGGAATTTTTATTAATGAAGCTTTCGTTAAAGACCATCTTAATTTAGAATTTTTTAGATGGGCTAGTTGTGCTTTGATACTTCCTGCTTTTTATCTGTATATAATATCAGTTTGCTTCACTGATTTTCGATTAAAAACCAAGCATCTAATTCATGCCATTCCATTTATAATCATAAATGCTGTTTTCATACTCAGGATTTACTTTTTAAATGATGTAGATAAAATGCAGTTTTATAATCATCGTAGTGAAATGCCCGAATTTTACGGTTTCCAGTTAATGTTAGGTATGCAAATCGTATTGTATAGTATTGGTGTATTTTGGGTTTTAAAAAAGTATAGAGAAATATATCAGGAAAATTATACCAATCCTAAAACTTCTATTTTTAAATGGTTATTTCAAATATCAATTGTACTCTTTATTTTGTATTATTTATCAATAGCTAAGAATTTTATAAGATATACCGATTTTAATTTACTGTGGATTTGGGCAAATGTAGTAATGCAATTTCTGGCTTTAGTAGTAACCTGCTGGTTTGTCTTAAAGGCTTTAAATTATCCCGAACTTTTTAGAGGAATTGATTCTAAATTGCAATTAGCAAGAGACATTGTTCCTGAGGAAAATGAAAATACGATCGAAATAAAAGAGAATAAAAACGAAGTGATTACGGCTCAAATTTCGACATTGAAACAATATATGACTGAAAAAGAACCTTTTCTTCATCCGTCGCTCACGATTCAGGAACTCTCCAATCAAATCGATATTCCTGTTCGGGATTTATCGGTTTTGATTAATCATCATATGGATCAGCATTTTTTTGATTTTGTAAACGAATATCGCATCCAAAAAGCTATGAGTATTTTAAAAAATCCTTTAAAAAGAGATTTAACAGTTTTAGAAATTCTATACGAAGTAGGTTTTAATTCAAAATCTTCGTTTAATACTTCTTTTAAAAAATATACTAATCTTACACCTACGGCTTACCGAAACGCTTCGTAATTAGCGGTTTGTAAAAAGTCGTACTTCATGCTTAATAAAGTCGAACTGATTTCCTAAAAGGAAATTGGTTCGACTTTTTTTGTCGGTCGCATATCGGAAATTTCTAAGGCAACTTTGCTTCAAATTAATCAAACAAGTTAAAACTAGAAATTATGAAAAAAGTTACCCTCCTTATTTTTATGCTATTGCCTCTCTTTTGTTTAGCACAAACATCCTTTAAATTAAATGGAAAAATTACTGATGAAAAAACAGCAGTAGCATGGACAGATGTTGTAATCTTAAATCAAGACGGAAAAATTATAAATGGAGCAACCACAAAAGAAGATGGTAGTTTTGAATTGATTTTGAATAAAGGATCTTATAAAGTAAAAATTAGTTCACAAGGATATTCGGAATTTGATAAAGAAATTACGATTGAAAAAGATACCAATTTGGGTTTGATTATCTTAAGGGAAAATGTAACAAATTTGGGAGAAGTTGTCATTCAATCCAGAAAAAATACGATTGAGCAAAAAACAGATCGTTTGGTTTATAATCTTGAAAATAATGTAACAAACGTTGCTGGCGATGCTTTGAGTGCTATAAATACTGCACCAGGAGTTGCGGTGCAGAATGATGTTATTAATATATTAGGAAAGGGAGTTTCTCGTGTGATGATTGATGGAAGAATGATTGAATTAACTGGCGAAGAATTAAACGATTTCTTGAAATCTATCTCGGCAAGTGATATTAAGAATATCGAAATTATAAGTAATCCTTCGTCAAAATATGAGGCGGAAGGTACTGGGGGATTGATTAATGTTGTTATGAAAAAAGGTGCTCGTGATTCTTGGAAAAATACAATTACAGCTTCTTATGATCAAAATAAATACGGAATTTATACTTTAAGGAATAATTTTTTTTATAATAAAAATAAGTTTAGGTTTTCGGCCAGCGTTAATGGAAAAACAGGTTATAAAAATATTAATGAAACTCTGGATATGTATTTTGTAGAAGGGCCTACGAAAATGGATGTGATAACAAAATTAAATGAGGAAAATGTATCTGGAAAGTTAGCTTTAGATTATGATTTTTCAGAAAAAACGACAATTGGTTTTCAATTTTTAAAAGATAAAAGCAATCCGGATTTTGACTCGGATATTAGAATTAATAAATATAATGCTCAAAATGTATTGGATAGTTATATAATTAATGAGAGCTTTTTAGACAGGAAATCCGGCAATCAAACTTATAATTTACATTTGATTACAAAACTGGATTCTCTCAACAGAAAATTATCATTTGATGTTGATTACTTTGATTATAATTCAAAATTCGACAGAGATTTTATAGCAAACAATTATTCATCAAATGGAACCTTTATCGATGTAGATCAATCAGGACGTAATCTTTCGAATCAGGATATTGATAATTTAAGCTTCAAGGCAGATATGGAACATCCGCTTCAAGCGTTAAATTTATCTTATGGGGCGAAAGTAAGTTTTACAAAAAGTAATAGCGATGTTATTTTCTTTAATACGATTACTGGAATTCCAGAATTAGATATAAACCAAACAAACCAATTTAAATACACCGAAAATAATCAGGCGGTTTATATTAGTGCAGATAAAAAAATCAATGAAAAATGGAATTTTCAAGCAGGATTGCGATTAGAAAATACGCAAACAAATGGTTTTTCGGAAAACCTGAATCAGGAAACGATAAACAATTATCTTAAGTTATTTCCAACATTTTATGCTTCTTATAATAAAAATGAAAGCAACAGTTTTAGTTTAAACTACGGAAGAAGAATTCGTAGGCCGAGTTTTTCTTTATTGAATCCGTTTCGAGTTTATATTAGCAGTAATAGTTATTCTGAAGGAAATCCGTTTTTGAAACCTTCTTTTAGTGACAATTTTGAATTTTCTCATTCGTATAAAAAAATATTGCGAACTAGTGTTTTCTTAAATGCGATTACGGATGGTTATGGCGTAATATTTACTGCAAACCCTGAAACATTGACTCAAGTTGTATCGAGAGAGAATTATTTTAAAGGTATTAATTATGGAGTTGGAGAAACGTATTCGGCTAGTTTTACAGATTGGTGGCAGAGCGAGAACTCTTTGTATTTTTTAGGATCTGATATTAAATTTACTAGAGATATCAATGCAACACCAGCAAATAGTCTTGAAGTTGATTTTTCGACAAATAATACATTTTCATTGAGCAAAGCGACTAAATTGCAAATAGATTTTATCTATACTTCGCCTTATAAAAGCGGTTTGTATGAAACTGGATATACGTCAAGTTTGAATATTGGTTTTAAACAAGATTTGTTAAACAAAACAATGCAGATTGCCTTTTTGGTAAATGATATTTTTAATACATCTTATTTAAAAGATGATGTTTCGATTGTAAATGGCGTAAAACAAGTTTATAGCCAAAACGAAAGCAACCGATTTGCTCGTTTATCTGTAGTTTATAATTTCGGGAACAAAAAGATTAATGTTAATCAACGTGATTTTGGAAATGAAGATGAGAAGAAGAGAGCTAATTAGATAATTTGTCAATTAGATAATTAGATAATTACAGTAGAGTGTTCTAACATGTTTTAATCCAGGGGTTTCGGGTAATGTTATTAAATTAAGGGAAAATCTATAATAGTGTATTGAATAAATTTATCGCAAAGGCGTGAATTTTTTATAAACATCAATTATCCACACTGTTTGTCATTTCGACGAAGGAGAAATCTCCACAAGAAACTCCGCAACGAGAGTCCTAGCTTTGTAGAGTTGCTCACGAAGATTTCTCCTTCGTCGAAATTGTAAAGGTTACTTATTTCGGTAACGGATTAATCATTTCGATTGGTTTTTTTCCGTCAATTCCTTGATGTGGTCTTTCATGATTATAATAATATAAATATTGTAATAATTCTTCTTTTAATTCTTCTTGTGTATCGAAATCTGTATCTCTTAATAAATCATCTTCTAGAG
>NZ_JSYP01000007.1 GCF_000813005.1 Flavobacterium sp. KMS
GATAACGGTGGTACTGGTTGTGGAGGTAGTCCATACATCTTAACCAGAACCTATACTTTATCTGATTGTGCTGGTAATAAAACCATATTGGTACAAACAATTACGGTTAAAAATGATGTTATACCAACTGCAACTTTTAATAGTGAAGCTTGTAATGCAGATTCATCTACGGTTAACTTATTTAATTTATTACCTAGAAGCACAACTGCGGTTGGTACCTGGATAGATACTGATAATTCTCATGCTATAAACGGTAACATTGTTACTTCTTTTGGACTTCCTGTTGGTAACTATTTATTTGAATACCAAATACAAGATGAAGTTTGTCCAAGAAGTTTATTTGTAAACCTTTCTATCAATGATGATTGTAAAGTATTAGCATGCGGAACAATACTGGTGCACAATGCATTCTCTCCTAATGGCGATAGCTTCAATGATAAATTTGTTATCGACAATATAGAAGATACAGTATGTTATCCAGATAATACTGTCGAAATATACAACCGTTGGGGAGTACTAGTATTTGAAACTAGAAATTATAACAACACAACAAATGCTTTTGACGGTATTTCAAGAGGAAGAACAACCGTAAAACAATCAGACGGTCTTCCTTCAGGAACTTACTTTTATATTCTAAATTACACTTCTATAGATGGAAACGGTGCAATTCAGACGAATAAAAAAGATGGCTTCTTATATCTAACAAAATAACAAAGAACACAACTCACTGATAATATAACAGCTCTGTTATCAGTGAAGTGTTTTAATAAAAACAAGTCTTTTTTTGATACACGAAGGTATTACTACTTTTTTATCATTAACAAAAAAGAACCAATGCAATAATAAAATAATAAATATCTACTATGAGAACAAAATTATTTTCTTTCGTTTTGATGTTTACAGCTATAGTAAGTTACGCACAGCAAGATGCTCAATTTACACAATATATGTACAACACCATAAATATCAACCCCGCTTATGCAGGGTCACGAGGAGCTCTAAGTATTTTTGGTTTATACCGTACGCAATGGGTCGGACTTGATGGCGCCCCAGAAACTAGTAGTTTCTCGGTAAATACCCCAATAAATAACAGTAATCTAGGATTAGGAGTATCATTGGTTAATGACAAAATTGGACCTACAAATGAAAATACTTTTTCTGTAGACCTTTCCTACACTATACCTACTTCACCAAACTATAAACTATCTTTTGGTATTAAAGCCACAGGTAATTTATTCAATTTAGATGTCAATAAATTAAATCCAGCTGATCAAGGCGATCCACAATTTCAGAATTTAGATAATGTCTTTAAACCAAATATCGGAGCCGGAATATATCTTCATTCAGATAAAGCATACATAGGTTTATCAGTACCAAACTTCATCGAAACCAATCGTTATAATGATAATGATATTGTAATATACAAGGATAAGATAAATTATTATTTGATGGCAGGATACGTATTTGATTTGGATTATTACCAAGACATTAAGTTTAAACCTGCTTTATTAACTAAAATGGTAGAAGGTGCACCACTACAAGTAGATGTTTCGGCCAATTTTATGTTTGTCAACAAATTTGTAGTTGGAGTAGCTTACAGATGGAGCGCCTCATTAAGTGCGATGGTAGGTTTTCAGGTTAGCGATGGATTATATATAGGATATGGCTATGACCGTGAGACCACCAACTTAAACAATTATAATTCTGGCTCACATGAAATATTCTTACGCTATGAATTTATCAAAAACAATGGTAAAATGACAACCCCTCGTTTCTTCTAAAAATATTTATTATGAAATCGGCAATGATTCCAAAATAGCCAATAATAAAGAAGAATGGCGATACCATGTTCCTTTAAAAAACAAATAAATAGATCAACATGAAAAATTTTACAATCCTTTACATAACAATAGTAAGTGTTTTTTCCTTAAACAGTTATTCACAACAGAGCAAGATTGCCTCTGGAGATAAAAAATACGACAACTATGCCTATATAGATGCCATTAAGACTTATGAACGTGTAGCCGAAAAAGGATACAAATCAGAAGATATGTTTAAGAAACTAGGCAACTCCTATTACTTTAACTCTGAATTTGATAAGGCTGCAAAATGGTATGGTGAGTTATTTGCCATGAATACCGAGGTAGAACCTGAGTATTATTATCGATATGCGCAATCATTAAAATCTACTGGAGATAATACCAAAGCCAACCAAATGCTTGATTTATTTAATCAGAAATCAAAAAAGGATACTCGTGGTAAACTCTATGAAAGCGACAAAAATTATCTTGACCAAATTAAAGCCAACTCTGGACGCTATAATATTGAGGATGCAGGAATAAATAGTAAGTACTCTGATTACGGAACTACTTTTTATCAAAACAAAATAGTATTTACTTCGGCAAGAGATACTGGTGGTTTAGGACAACGTAAACACAAATGGACTGGCGAGCATTTCACTAATCTATATCAGTCAGATATAGATCAAGATTTTAATCCAAATGCACCCAAAAAATTCAAGTCTAAAATAAATTCTAAATTTCATGAGTCAACTCCTGTTTTCACAAAAGATGGAAAAACTGTTTATTTTACAAGAAACAATTACATTGATGGAAAAAAGGGAAAAGATGAAAACAAAATAACCTTAATAAAAATATACAAAGCTACACTAGAAAATGACAAATGGACTAACATAATGGAAGTCCCTTTTAATAGCAATAATTATAGTACGGCACATCCAGCACTTAGCCCTGACGAAAAAACATTATACTTTGCATCGGATATGCCGGGAACATTTGGACAATCGGACATTTATAAAGTAAGCATTAATAATAACGGAGGATTTAGCTCTCCTGTAAATTTAGGTCCTGGAATAAATACCGAAGGAAAAGAAACGTTCCCATTTATAACAGACGAGAATGAAATTTATTTTGCTTCGGATGGTCATCCCGGACTTGGAGGATTAGATGTATTTGTTGGAAAACTTGATGATAGTGGCGTGAGCAATATCCAAAACCTAGGTTCTGATATTAATTCTCCTAAAGATGATTTTGCTTATTTAATCGATACTAAATCACGTAGAGGCTTTTTTACATCTAACAAAGATGGCGGACAAGGATCTGATGATATCTATAAATTTCTTGAAACAAGAAAACTTGCATGTGTTCAGGAATTATACGGTACCATTACCGATTTAGCAACTGGAGCTGTATTACCAAACACAAAACTGACTTTATATTCTAGCGCCTTTAAGGTAATTGCAACAGGCTATTCTGATCAAAACGGAAATTATACTTTCCCAGTAGAATGCGGATTAGTATATAATGTAAGAGCCGAAAAAGAAAAATATACAACCAAGGAACAAAGTGTTACTATCCTTAAAGAAAACGGAAGAACAAACTTACCTATAGCGCTGGAAAAATCAGATTGTGTGGTAACAATTGGTGATGATTTAGGAAAATGTTTTGGTATCAAAATGATTTATTTCGATTTAGATAAATCTAATATTCGCAGAGAAGCAGCCTTAGATTTAGAAAAAATACTAGATGTAATGAACCAATATCCAAAAATGAAATTAGATATTCGTTCTCATACCGATAGTAGAGCTTCCCACAAATACAATGAAGCATTATCTGACAGAAGAGCAAAATCGACTATAAAATGGTTGATTCAAAACGGTGTTGCTCCAAACAGATTAACCGGAAAAGGTTATGGAGAAACCCAACTTGTAAATGGTTGTTCTGATGGAGTAAAATGTACCGAAGCTGAGCATCAAATGAACAGACGAAGCGAATTTATAATTTCGGCTTTATAACAATAAATCAAAGTATAGTTTTAATAAAAAATTGTTAGTTATGTATTAAACCTAAACCAGTGAAATCAACTTCACTGGTTTTTTGTATAAACAAGTATTGTTTCTCTACAAACTTGTCTTTCTGACGCAGGAAGAATCTCCGCGAGTAGCTCGACAATCTAAAATAAGTTTGTGCAATCCTTTGCGACCTTTGCGGTAATTTTTTCGCCTAATTACTAAACTTTCGAACATAAAAAAAGCTGTCTATAAAGACAGCTTTTTACCACTACAAATTAAATAGCCGTTATTAATTAAAATAACGGCTATTAACCTCAACTTAAATAAACCAGTAACATAAAAAGGGTCTTTTTACTTCCATTTTCTTCTGTAAAAAAAAATAGATTCAATTATATTTTTGCGAAAATATTTGTGTAATATTTTCTTCCGTTTTCTGGATCTTGTTTTATTGCTATACCAAAATGCGTATAGTCACCTACGATATTTTGTTTATGTCCTTCGCTTTCTAACCACGCTTTTAATACTGCTTGTGGTGTATTATAATTATAGGCAACATTCTCACCTACTTTTTTAGCTCCTAGTACTTTAATAATGTTTTCTGAACGATCTACAAAACCATCATGATTTACTACATCATGAGCAATCATGTAATCATCATGCTGTTCAGATTTAAAAGAAACGTGATTTATTGTTTTTAAAGCATTTAATCCAACACTAACTCTATAATCATTTATAAGTTGCATTGTTTCAAGCTCTGATTGACTATAAGTATAGTCGGTAACAAGTTCAGAAGAAACACCTGATTCTGGGTTTGAAACTGAGTCAACCGAATCAGATGCACAAGAATTCAAGGTAAGCGCTATTACCAAAAGCGATAAAAAATGAATTCTCAATTTCATAAATATTAGTAGTTTAAGCTTAAAGTAGATTGTGGGGCAAACTCTTTAAATTGTATTAAATAAATTATGCTTCTTTTTAATTATTAGTTAAATCTACATATTTTATCGTTAAACTACCAAAAAAAATCGACGAACTACATCATAAAAATTATTTATAATGTATTTTTCCTACTTTTAAGACGAAAGTCGTTCAATCTTCCAAGAGTAATCCTCTTGAGCAACATATCTAATTCTATCATGCAAACGATTTGGTCTTCCTTGCCAAAATTCAACCTCAACAGGAGTAACAAGAAAACCTCCCCAATGTTTAGGTCTGGGAATAGGTTTTCCTTCAAATTCTTTCTCTAGTTCTTTTAAGTTACCTTCTAGAAATGTTCTTGATGGAATAACTTCACTTTGATGAGACACAATTGCTCCTAACTTACTTCCGTCAGGTCTTGAATCGAAATAACCATCAGAAACCGACTCAGATGTTTTAGCTGCTATTCCTTTTATAATAACCTGGCGTTCTGAGCTTGGCCAAAAGAAAGACAAACAAACATGTGGATTATTCTGTATTGCTTTTCCTTTTTCAGAATTATAATTGGTATAAAAAATAAAACCTTCTTCAGAGAATTTCTTCAATAAAACAACTCTCGATTTAGGAAAGCCATCCAATCCTATTGTCGACACTGTCATTGCATTTACCTCATCGACTCCTCCAAAGTCTTCTACTTCATGAAACCATCTATTAAAAAGATTAATAGGATCTTCTGGAATATTACTTTCCAGCAATTCACTTTTCTCGTAGGATTTTCTATAATTACTTAGATCATTCATTTTTTTTTAGATTAGTTAGATTGTTAGACCTTTTAGACTACTTAGATTATTAGATATCTTAGACTTTCTTAGATTGTTAGACTACTTAGACTTTCTTAGATTACTAGACCTTTTAGACTTCTTAGAATTATTAATCTCATTAATTAGATTGCCTAAAGCTTAGAGCTTAATTCCTTCAGCAATAGCTCTAAAATTCAAAACTCTTTCCATCATCTCCTAATAATACATTAGGAAAGATAGTTTCTGCTTCTTCTCTAAACAATTCGATACTTTCGTATCTGGTAGAATAATGCCCCAGAACCAAATGTTTAGCATTGGCTTTTAAAGCAATTGTAGCAGCTTCTTTGGCTGTTGAATGTAATGTTTTTGAAGCCAAAGCCTCTTCCGATTGCAAGAAGGTGCTTTCATGATACAAAACATCTACATTATTTATAATAGGAATTACGGCTTCATGATATACAGTATCAGAACAAAATGCATAACTCTTAGGTGGCAAAGGGTCAAATGATAATTTTTCATTGGCGATAATAGTACCATCATCCAACTTTATATCTCCACCATTCTTGATTTTCTGATAATAACAAGTATCTATATTATAATGCTGAACAGCATCTACATCCAGTTTACGCGGATCTTTTTTCTCCTGAAACAAAAACCCATTCGTATAAACCCGATGATTTAAAGGTATTGTGGTTACAATAACTTTTTGATCTTCAAAAACAACTTCGCTTTTATCAGACACTAATTCATGAAAGAACAAACCATAGTTTGTCCATGAACTCGATAATTTCAGTTGTAGTAAGATGATTTCTTTAATTCCTTTCGGACCATGAATATGCAAATCAGTAGTACGTCCTAAAAGGCTAAAAGTAGATATTAATCCGATGAGTCCAAAGAAATGATCTCCATGTAAATGCGAAATAAAAACGTGATTAATCTTAGAGAATTTTATCTTGTTTTTACGCAATTGTACCTGAGTTCCTTCACCACAATCGATAAGAAACAATCTATTTTTTATTTCTAATACCTGCGAAGTAGGATTAGTAAAAGTTCTTGGAGTTGCGGCATAACAGCCTAATATTGTTAACTTCAATTTTGTTTATTTGTTTATTGGGTAAAATCGTTTAATCGTTCAAGAATAAAACATCAAAATAAATCGACTAAACAGTTAAACAAATAAACAATTAACCCATATTTTATATTAATATATATATCTAAAATTTTAAGATTCGTTCAGTATTTAAAATCCTAAATCTCTTTCTATTTCGTCCATTTCAATAATATCATGCGCCTCTAAAACTGAAGGAACAACAATTAATGCATCTGGAACGGCATTAAAATCTATATCAGAAACAACAATAGCAAAAGATTTTTTGGCTTTTTTTTGTTGTTTAGAAAGAGGTAATAATAATTTGATATCGTTTATGGTTAAATCTTTATGTGCTAATAAATCGATAATAATATTGTGATTTCCGAAGGTTTTAAACTGCTGTGTTATTTTCTCCAGAAAAGAAGTAAAATCTCCCTGAGTATCTTTAATTATTGTTGTATGTCCTTTTTGATCTACTTTCATTTTTTCTCTTGCTTTACATTCATTAATCCCTAAATACCTCTTTGGAACAACGAAGGTAGTTTCTTTTTGGAATTTATTGGATTTTTGAAGCCAAAAGATAAATAACCGCCATACGAACAGCTACTCCATTTTCGACTTGATTTAAAATAACCGAATGTTCTGAGTCGGCTACTTCAGATGTTATCTCTACTCCCCTGTTTATTGGTCCGGGATGCATGATTACAATTTCTTTGTTCAAAGAATCTAATAACGCTTTATCTACACCATATTGTTGTGAATATTCTCTTGTAGAAGGGAAAAAGTTCACATCCATTCTTTCGTTCTGCACACGTAACATATTTGCTACATCACACCATTCTAATGCTTTGCGTAAATTAGGTTCTACAGTAACTCCTAATGATTCAATATATCTAGGAATTAATGTTTTTGGACCACAAACTTTTACTTCGGCACCTTGCATTTTCAAAGCATATATGTTAGATAAAGCAACTCTTGAGTGTAGAATATCACCTACAATTACAACTTTCTTTCCTGCTACATCTCCTAGTCTTTCTCTAATAGAATAACTATCTAGTAATGCTTGTGTTGGGTGTTCATGTGCTCCATCTCCTGCGTTTACAATACTTGCTTTTACATTCTTGGATAAAAAGTAAGCTGCTCCAGGATTGGCATGACGCATTACGACCATATCCACTTTCATCGAAAGAATATTATTTACCGTATCGATAAGTGTTTCTCCTTTTTTAACCGATGATTGTGCTGCCGAAAAACTAATAACGTCGGCCGATAATCTTTTTTGTGCTAATTCGAATGAAAGTTTTGTTCTGGTACTATTTTCAAAAAATATATTGGCAATAGTAATATCTCGCAACGAAGGAACTTTTTTAATTGGTCGGTTAATGACTTCTTTAAAATGGTCGGCTGTTTCAAAAATTAGGTTAATATCATTCTCATTGATGTATTTTATTCCTAACAAATGATTTACGCTTAATTCTTTCATCTTTTATGTTTAATTGTTTTATTTGTTTAATGGTTTTTTGCTAAACTGTTTAATCGTTTTCTACCGATTAAACAATTAACCGGTTAACCGATTAAACTAATTTGTCACTAAGTAAACGACATCTTCGCCATCATTCTCTTTCCAACTCACAATCACTTTCTCATTATTGATAGCATCCACCTGTCTGCCGCGATAATCAGGTTGTATTGGTAAATGTCGGCTAAAACGCCTGTCGATTAATACCAATAATTCAATTTCTGCTGGTCGGCCAAAGGATTGAATAGCAGTTAATGCTGATCGAATACTTCGTCCTGTGAATAATACGTCATCTATAAAAATGACTTTTTTATTCTCTACAATAAAATTGATTTGGGTTTTATTAGCTTCAAGAGGTTTATCTGTTCTTCGGAAATCATCTCTAAAAAAAGTAATGTCTAAATAGCCTAATGTAATCTCAGGCGTTTTATATTCTTTTTCTAGTAATTCTTTCAGTCGCTCTGCCAAGTAAACACCTCTAGGTTGAATTCCTACCAAAATCGTGTCTGAAAAATCAAGATGCTTTTCTATCAATTGACAGGCCAAACGATGTAATATGATAGTAACTTCTTTTGAATTAAGTAATACTTTTTGACTCATAGTAAAGTGTAGTGTTTGGTTGGGCAAATATACAAAATCAGATTTTATTTGTTGGGGTGTTCAGGTGGGAAATATTTTTTTTTGATTTGATGGAGATTTGGGAGGTTCGGGAGTGGAGTTATTAGTCGATTTTATTCTTTTATTTTATAGAATAAAATCTTACTATTTGTAGGTGATTATAGTTTTAAATTATATTTTAGCTACATCTTAAATATTTAACATTTCTGAAAAGATCATCTCTAAAAGGAGACTTTGTCAGATTAATACAAACAGATTTAATTTTACAAAGACAGCCTTAAAACCTATGAATACAGCTACAATAGAAGATTTAGCATACCTTATAAATCAAGCTAAACAAGAAGGACTTCCAAAACCAATAGTTTTTTTAGGAGCTGGAGCTTCAAAATCTGGAGGTGTTCCACTTGCATCTGAAATAACAGAAGATATTTTAATTAAATATGCAGATAAACCAAATATCAGAAGTCTTGAAGAAAGTGAGAAAACATATCCTATTTTAATGTCTTGTCTTACTCCTTTTGAAAGAAATAAACTTTTAAAACAATACATAGAAGAAGCAAAGATCAATGTTACTCACATTTATTTAGCACAGTTAATTATCAACGGATACATTGATTATGTTCTTACTGTGAATTTTGATAATCTAATGCTGCGAGCATTAGCTTTATTCAATGAATTTCCGCCAACTTATGACATGGCAATTTTAAAAGACTTAACAACAACAGGTTTTAAAGAAAAATCTGTTGTTTACTTACATGGTCAACACCATGGGCTATGGCTACTAAATACAAAAGAAGAAATGGCAAAAGTTAATGAAATGATTCCTCCCATATTAAGTAGTATTAAAAATCAGAGAGCATGGATATTTTTAGGTTACAGTGGAGAAGACCCCATTTTTCAACATATAACTAAACTGGGACGATTTGATAACGGTCTTTATTGGATTTCCTATAATCAAAATAATCCATGTGATCAAGTATGTGTAAATTTACTTGAAAAAGAAAACACAAATGCATTCTTACTAAAAGGTTACGATTCAGATTCATTTATGCTACAACTTAATAGTGAATTAAAACTACCACAGCCTTCAATAATAGATACACCTTTTACATCTCTGAGTCAAACCTTAGAAAATATAGTTGATATAGAAGATAAAGAGCATTTTAAAGGGGTAAAAGAAAGGCTTGAAATCGTAAAAAAAGATGTTCAATTAGCAATTCAACAATTTGAAAAAGGCGAAATGGTCGAAGATAAATTTTTAAAAGAAAATATAGATAAAAATCTTCTTCAGAAAGAAGTCATAGATCAAATAATTAATAAAAAATTTAATCAAACAAAAATTGATAGCATTGAGAAAAAATTAGCACCTCTAAAAGATCCAGCAATTAATAAATTATTAGCAGAATATTATCTTACTTGGGCTACTGAAATATCAAGAAAAGCATTGTCAAAAAATGATAAAGTTTTATTCAAAGAAAGTTTTAAAAAATTCAATAAAGCATCGAAATTGGACCCCTCCAATTATTCTACATTTAATAACTGGGCAGCTACATTGTATGATTATGCAAACATTGACAATAATCAACTTCACTACAAAGATGCAATCTTAAAATGCAAAAAAGCAATTCAGCTTAACGATTTCCAAGCAGCATCTTATGAAAATTGGGCATATATACTTCGTTCAATAGCTAAAGCTGAAAAAGACGAAAAATTGTATTTTGAGAGTATTGAAAAATTCAAACTTGCATTTGAACGAAATGGATGCAGTACAGATTTTTTTCTTATTTGGGCTGATACTTTGCATGAACTAGGCAGCCTTATAGATGATAAAACATTCTATATAGAAAGTATAGAAAAATATAAAAAGGCTGCTAATCTAAATTCGACAAACGGAATAATATTTTCAAATTGGGGCTCTGCACTCTTCATGTTTGCGAAGAAAGATGATGATATTGGATTATTTGACGAAGCTTTTGAAAAATTTAAAATTGCTCATGAAATAAGCCCCGGAAATTATGAAATACTAGAAAAATGGGGCACTATTTTGGCAGAATATGCAAAACTAAAGAATAAACCCGAACTTCTTGACGACAGCCTTAAACTATTAAACACAGCTGTAAATTTAGGTGGCAAAAGCTATAACCTAGCTTGTATTTATGCTCTTTTAAATGATAAACTAAATTCATTTGCACTTCTTGAAAAAAGTTTAAAAAATAAAGAAATACCTTTAGAACATGTTAAGCAGGATACTGACTGGGATTTACTCAAGAATAATAGAGATTTTCAACGAATTATTTCTAACTACGAAGCATAATAACCGACATTGTCCATTGCACAGAAATTCTTTACACCCGATCTCGGTGACATATTTAACAATCTGAAAGAAAAACAAAAACATCGCTACGCTGTAGCTTAATCTCTAGAACCTGCATATTTGATATAAATATGAACTCCTTTGGAGCAATTATTTATCACTTTTTTTAAACTTCTAAAAAAAGAGGCTATCCAAAAATTACTTTTCGGACAGCCTCTTTGCTATTTAAATATTCTTGTTTTACTATTTCACAATTAACTTCGCTGTAAACAATTTACGAGAATGTATTTTTAGGATATAAACTCCTTTTGGTAAATCTTGGTTTATAAGAGAGAACTTATTGTTGTTTACATTTTTTGTAGCGTATAATAATTTTCCTTCCATATTATAAATTTCAATTTCATCAATAGGATATTCCGACTGAATAAAAGTTTCCGCACTACTATTAGTAGGATTTGGATATACTTTTAATCCATTATCAATTTTAAACTCGTCGTTACCTAGAGAACTATCAATTACTTCAAAAGAAACTCTGTTTGATACTTCGTTATAAGAATCATTGGTAAACATTACCAAAAAGTAATTTCCTTTTTCGGTAGGTAACTCTGTGGTAGCAATGGCTTTAGTTCCTTCCGAAAGTCCTTCAAAATAAGTATAACTCACCAATGGCTTTTCGTTAGGATTATCGCCTTCATGGTAAATCCCCAACCAATCTTTTACAATTCCTGGAGCATCTGTCCATGAAGCTGTAATTTGTTCGCCAAGATCATATACAGGTTTATTAATCCATAATTCGGTAACCACAGCACCCACTTTAAAGAATACTTTATTTCCGATAGCATTAAAACTATCCTGCAAATAGTATTCTGCATAATAATATCCTTTTGGTAAGTTGTTAAATGATTTCGTGTCTGCAACTGTGGTAACATATTGCCAACTTGTAGACGTAACACCTGATCCTGGATTTACTCCCATTCTGTATATACCAATCCAATCTTTTGCCAATTGTGGTCCATTAGTATAATTAACAACTATTGGTGTTCCTACAGAATATTCAGTATTATCTGTAGTTAATACAGGAACTGGTCCTACATAAAAATATTTTCGTGGTGCAATTTCCGTATAACCTCCATTAGAGAATATTACGGCATAATAACGTCCTTTATTAGCCAATCCGCTTGGGAAATTAATAAATCCGCTTGGGCTACCATTAGTATATTGCCAAGTTAGCGATGGTGTCGATGATCCCGGTGTTTGCCCCTCTTTATACAATCCTATCCAAGTTTTTGTACTCGCTGGTGCATCAGTAAAATCAACTTTAATAGGTGTATTTTGCGAATAAGTTAACGCATCGGTAACAATCTCTGTATTCACATTATTACTTCCTGTTACAGTAAATGCTTGAGTATCGCTCCAAGGAGACCATTCCAGATTGCGGTCTCTATATCTTAATTTCACATAATACTTACCATTAGGAAGCGAGTTCGAAGCTAGATCCATCTTGGTAATATCTACACCCAGATTTATATCAAGAGTTGAATCTTTTTGCGTTTTATACTTTCCATATAAATTTTCGAAATCGCGATATACTTCTTTTTTAATTATATCAAATGTTGGCGTTTGCGAAATTAAAAACTGACTTGTGTTTAGTAACTCATTCGTTGTTGTACTATATGCCGAACCTGATATTGTTAAAGGTAAAGTAACATTTGCAGCAAAAGTATTTGTGATTGCTGGCTTTACTGGTGCAACTTTGTTTTTATACCTATGGAACTCGTCCATTAATTGGTTATTTTTCCATTTATCAACGCTTCCGATAGAATAACTTTCGATATCCATTTTACCGTTTGTAACATCAATATCTACAATTTGGTAAATCCAATTGCATATTGTTTTCTGCACATCTTCAAAATCTTGTTCTGTAGATGATCCCCAATATTGATCCCAAGCTGTTCCGCCAGAAATAATATTGTAGGTAGGTGTGTTTTTTAATTGTCCTCTGTGATACAAATGATGGTGTGCTCCAATATGCATAGAATATTTTGGAGATGTTACCAATAAAGGAACGGCCGTATTACGAACCCATGTAGAGATATCCCCAACATATTGCTCTGCCTGATATGGTCTGTGGCTAAGAGAAAAAATCCACTCTACGGTATTATCAGCATTTGCAGCAGCAAGAACCTGTTGTAACCATGTTAACTGTGCAGCTCCTGTATGTTCTGAACTTAAACTGATAAATAAAACATTACCTGCTTGTTGTGCATAATAATTTTCTGTTCCTGATGAAATTCCTTTATAGGAAAGCTCACTGATATAAAAATGATCGTAATACGAATTCATACCTAGTGTTCCATACGTTTCATGGTTTCCTACTGTAGTCTGAATTGGTATATTACCAGATAATCCTCTGTTCTTCTTGAAGTGTACGTTTTCGTAATGATCTAAAGTTCCTACGTCAACTTGATCTCCAACCATAAATGTCATCGAAATATTATCTTCTGGAGACAATTTAGCACCCCATTTTTGTTTTATTTTTCTTTTTGCAGCCGATACTAATGAATCGTAACGAGGTACAGCTTTTAACTGATTATCTCCCATAATCAAAAAGCGAATATGTCCATCGGCAGTAGCTGCTTGCCCAGGATTAGGCAATGTTTTAAAGGAATAAACGGTAGACACATCTGCACCAGTTTTTATTCGGTAGTAATATTTTGTGTTTGGCGAAAGGTTCATCAGTTTCGCGCTGTGGTAAAAATAATTCCCTGGGTAACCTGAATCTGTAAAAACATTAGTGTTACCTGTAACTGTAACATTAAGGGAAGATTCGGTTGTTCCGTATTCTACAATAGTTTCTGGATTGCTTTCTGTTTTCCAGTTAACATAAATAGATGTAGGGGTTGCATTTTGTAAATAAGGAAATAGTTTTTGTGCTTGTGCAGTAAAACCTATTCCTAAAAGGGATAATAGTAAGTAGAGTTTTTTCATGAGTTGTTGTTTCGTTGTTAGACGAAGCAAAAGTATTCTACCAAAATGCAAATACTTTTAAGACAACATTACCCTTCTTTTATCTTTACTTCTCTTTATTGTAAAGTTAATAATACTTAAAAAGGGTACGCAGATGAGACGGATTTACTAAAGTAAAGACGCGGATAAAAACAGATTTCTTAAAATTATAAAAAGAAAAAAATCCGTCCCGACGCTTCGGGATCGCGTTTTCGCCTTGGCGAATCCGTTTTATCCGCGTCCCTTTTTAAGTTAGAGAATCTTATGCAGTAACAGCTTTTTTCTCTTTTCCGAAAGAAATCCATGTTGCTTTATGCCAAATATATTCTAATGGTCCTTGTTTGTGTGTTTTTAACCACCATGTACAAAATCCTAATTGTAACAGAAACAAAATAATACCTATTATCAAACCAAATGTTGCGCCTGTATATTGGTATAATCCTAAACCAAAACGGTAGTATATAAACGACCCTAAAATAGATTGAGAAAAATAACTTGTTAAGCTCATTTTTCCGAATGGGATTAATTTTATCAGAACTTTATTTATAGCTTCTTTTTGATATAACAACACAAATGTGCTTACTAAAACAACCATAAAGGAAACATTAGACCAAGATGTGAAAATGATTAATAAACTATTTACTATGTCTTTGTTTGCTATAAGTACTGGCAAATATGTTTTGAATGCAAATAGCGGAATGAATAATATTATAGCATATAGTAATGCTTTTTTCCAAAATGCAATACTAGCTTCCGAAATAACAAAAAGCTGTTTTCTTCCTGCAATCATTCCAAACATAAACAATGCTGGTGCCTGAAAAAATCTTCCGTTTTCCCATGACCAAAATACTGATGCCCATCTTCCTATTGATATATTCCCTACTGCGTGATCTACAAATGAATTACTCCCAGTTAAGTAAGTATACATATCTCCATAATAAGCATTTGATCTATTAGCTGGAAGTATATAATCTGGATTAAAAAGTATATTAAAAAAGTTAAACCATTCCATCGGAAGCATCAATAAGAAAGTCGCTATTATTAATACATATTTGGTATTTAAATTACAAACCGGAATTAATATTAATCCTAAAACGGCATACATCATTAATATATCGCCTGAGAAAAATAGTGTATTTACTAATCCGAAAACAAATAGTATGGCTAGTCGCCAAACATATCTCCATCTAAAATCATTTCCTTTTTTACGCTGATTATCGTATTGAATAAAAAAACTAAAACCGAAGAGTAGTGAAAAGATTGCATATGATTTTCCTGCAAAAAGAAAGAATAATGTATCCCAAATTATCTTGTCTAATACCTTGATGGGCTCTGGTAAATATTCGGGCAAATAATAAAAATCAAAGTGTTCTAAATTATGAAGTAACATAATCGCCATGATGGCTAAACCTCGTAATGCATCTATGACTTCTATACGGGGAGTTTTTAAACTAAAAGCATTTTCTGACATAATATTTTAAGGATTAATTTATAGTATATTAGCTCAAATATAATTTTATTTCGCTAAAATATACAATCGAATTCTTCAATTATAACGGGGTCTAACAGTCTAATTTTCAATTATTCTCAACTATTTTTCATAAAATTAAAAATCAAATAATAAAACATTTTACAGGAATTATATAACGTTGTTTTTATGGTATTTGTTAATTTCACAATAAGACAATAATGATTGTCATTTTTAATTAATTTAAAAACACAAAATCATGAAAACTAAATTATCTACAATACTAGTCGCTTTAATTATATCGTTATCACTTACTAGTTGTGAGGCTATTGAAGGTATTTTTAAAGCAGGAATGGGTGTCGGTGCTTTTGCTGTAATTATTGTAATTGTTCTTATAATTTACCTAATTATTAAAATATTTGGTAAGAAATAATAGAATAAAAAAAAATCCCATTTGCCGCGGCAAATGGGATTTTTAAAAAGATATTTTTTAAGTATTAAGAATACATTTTCACTCTTAATTCTTGTATTTTTTCATCATCTAGATATTCATCAAATGTCATATAACGATCGATAACTCCATTTGGTGTAAGCTCTACTACTCTATTACCTACAGTTTGAGCAAACTCGTGATCATGTGTTGTAAAAATCACTGATCCTTTAAAGTTTTTTAGTGAGTTGTTAAATGCTGTAATCGACTCCAAATCTAAGTGATTTGTAGGCTCGTCTAGCATTAATACATTGGCTCTTTCCATCATCATACGAGATAACATACAACGTACTTTTTCTCCTCCTGATAAAACTCTACTTGTTTTTAAAGCTTCTTCTCCTGAAAAAATCATTTTCCCTAAGAATCCTCTAATAAAAACTTCGTCACGCTCTTCTTCAGTTTTTGCCCATTGACGTAACCAGTCTACCAATGTTAAGTCATTCTCAAAAAACGAATGATTCTCTGCTGGTAAATAAGCTTGATTTGTTGTGATTCCCCAATCAAAAGTACCTTCGTCGGCTTTTTGATTGTTATTTAAAATTTCGTAGAATGCTGTTGTTGCACGTGAATCTTTAGAGAATAAAACAATTTTATCTCCTTTTGCCATATTCAAATCAACACCTTTAAACAAAACATCTCCTTCTATTGAAGCGCTTAAGTTTTCAACATTCAGAATTTGATCTCCTGCTTCACGATCCTGATCAAAAATAATTGCAGGATAACGACGGCTTGAAGGTTTAATCTCAGAAATATTAAGCTTACTAATCATTTTTTTACGAGAAGTTGCTTGTTTAGACTTAGCAACGTTGGCACTAAAACGACGAATAAATTCTTCTAATTCTTGTTTCTTTTCTTCTGCTTTTTTGTTTTGTTGTGCACGTTGTTTTGCTGCTAATTGGCTAGACTCATACCAAAACGTATAGTTTCCTGAGTAATGGTTGATTTTACTAAAATCGATATCTGAAATATGTGTACAAACCGAATCTAAAAAGTGACGGTCATGCGATACTACAATTACTGTATTTTCATAATTTGCAAGGAAGTTCTCTAACCAAGCGATTGTTTCAAAATCCAAATCGTTGGTAGGCTCATCCATGATAAGTAAATCTGGATTTCCGAATAAAGCTTGCGCCAAAAGGACACGTACTTTTATTTTTCCCTCTAGATCTCCCATTAATGTATAATGGTGCTCTTCGGCAATACCTAAGTTAGACAACATCGAAGCTGCATCAGAATCGGCGTTCCATCCGTTCATTTCTTCAAATTGAACTTGTAACTCCCCTATTCTATCTGCGTTTTTATCGTTATAGTCTAAATAAAGTTCATCCATTTCTTTCTTAACTGCGTACAATACTTTGTTACCCATAATTACGGTTTCAAGTACGGTATGCTCATCGAACATGTTGTGGTTTTGGTTTAAAACCGACATACGTTTTCCTGGCTCTAAATGGATATGTCCTGAAGTAGGATCCATTTCGCCTGAAATTATTTTAAGAAAAGTTGATTTTCCAGCACCATTGGCTCCGATAACTCCATAAATATTTCCGTGAGTGAAAGTTGTATTTACTTCGTCAAACAAAATTCGTTTGCCAAATTGTACCGATAAATTATTGACTGTTAACATGAATGTCTATATTAATTAATTTTGTGCAAAAGTAGTGAAAAAGGTTCAGAGGTACAAAGAAACTAGGCCGCTAAGTTTTTTTAATATGAAAATAGCTAAAATTGTTTTACCACAGATTAGAAATATTAAATGGATTACAAAAGAAGTTAACCACAAATTACACGAATTTTCACAAATTCTTTTATTGAGAGTAAAGACTAAATCTATATTACTGCTAGCAAATGCTTAATTTTTAGCCGCAAAACAGCCCCAATATTGTCATCCTGACGAAGGAAGGATCTCCGCTAGTAGCTCGACAAATATTATGGAGTTTCTCGTGGAGATCCTTCCTTCGTCAGGATGACAATGTAGAGGAAAAGCTTTGCGAACCTTGCGTAATTCTTTGTGCCCTTTGCGGTTAAATTTTACAATTCACTTTCTTTCTCCAAAGCCACTTCTAAGCTTTTATAATTATTTAAAACTTTGGTAATTAATCCTTCTTTGTTGATGATGAAATGTGTGGGGAAAGCATTTAACTGCAACGTTTCATTCATATAGATTTTCATATTTGGAATAACGGAATATGATAATGGTTTTCTAGCCAAAAACACTTTTAATTGTTCGGGTGTATCTTCTGCCAAACTCACAAAGAGAATATCTTTTCGGTCTTTATATTTCTCTGCCAATTTATTTACATCTGAAAATTCTTTGATGCATGCTGCACAATGAATATACCAACATTTTATTACTATAATTTTTCCTTTCATCGTTTCGTTAGAAACCAGATTTCCATTTAAATCCTTAAAAGAGAATTTAGGGAAAGAAGTATTTTCCATTTTAAAATTCTTATACGCATCAAAAGCTTCTTGGTTAATTGTTGCTTTTATACTTGTATCAGAATTGGGATTTATTTTAAATAATTTATAGTAATAAATGGCATCATCCGATTGTAATCGAATAGGAATATTATTTCCATTTGCTAATTGATCTAAAAAAGTCTCTTTTGGTATTTCTCTCGAAAGGGTGTCTAGCGCAACAAAATCTCGAGAAAGCATTATGTTTTTACTCTGATATGTCCACCAACTGCTGTAGTCTTTCTGGATTTGTAATGGATCAACTTCTGGATTTCCGTATTTTGTTTGGGCGAAAGAAAGTGTAAAAAATAAAAATGTGATGATACTACTAATCGATTTCTGCATGAGTTATTTAAGATACAATTGAGCTTCAAAAGTAAAAAATTAATCTTAAAACATTTTTAATTAGATTTACCTATATTCGTTAAAAATTCTGACTAAAAATGACATTCCCCTTTCAATTTGAAATCTTTGAAAAAACATTTTACTGGCATTTTATATTTGAAACATTAGCCTTTTTTGTTGGCATAAGAATCTATTATTTTCTAAAAAAAAGAATTCAGGATCCCATATCAGATACGAATCGTTTGATTATTATGATTGGTGCCATGATTGGCGCTTTAATAGGATCAAGAGCAATTGCTTTACTTGAAAATCCTTCACAAATTGCTCATCAGACTTTTTTAACTTTATATCAAAATAAGACTGTTGCTGGCGGATTTTTAGGTGGGTTAATGGGAGTTGAATTAATTAAGAAATGCATTGGTGTAAAAATCGCTTCAGGGGATTTATATGTTATTCCAATTATCGTATCTTTATTTATTGGTCGAATTGGCTGTTTTTCAATGGGAATCGCTGAACCTACCTTTGGTAACGAAACTACTTTTTTTACAGGAATGAATTTAGGCGACGGATTAAAAAGACATCCTATTGCCTTATACGAAATGGTATTTATGGTTCTGCTTTTTATTTTTTTTGAAAAGATAAAAAGTAAAAAACTGATTAATGGTGATCGATTTAAACTTTTTATGGTTTTATATTTTCTCTTTCGATTTTTGATAGAATTCTTAAAACCTTACGAACCTTTATTTCTTAATTTAAGCAGTATTCAATGGAGTTCTATATTTATTTTTGGATACTACTGGAAATTTCTTTGCCGAATATTTGCCTTTAAAAACAATTAAATTTTTACTTTATAATATAAAAATATTTTAATGAAAACTCGCGATTATATATTTTACGACTATACCAAAAGCTTGTGCCACCACTGTCTGGCTCTTGTAGATACTAAAATTGTATTTCAGGATGACAAAGTCTGGATGCTGAAACATTGTAAAACGCATGGCGAAATGAGATCTATGATTGCAGATGATGTCAATTATTACAAGCAGTTGCGCAATTACAACAAACAGTCTGAAATGCCATTAAAATTTAATACAAAAGTGCATTACGGCTGTCCTTATGACTGCGGATTATGCACAGATCATGAACAACATTCGTGTTTAACAATTGTAGAAGTTACAGATCGATGTAATCTCGCCTGCCCTACTTGTTATGCAAGTTCGGCTCCTAATTATGGCAGACATCGTACTTTAGAAGAAATTGAAAAAATGTTTGATACTGTAGTGGCAAACGAAGGTGAACCAGATGTGGTTCAGATTTCTGGAGGTGAACCTACAGTACATCCTGAATTTTTTAAAATTTTAGATATTGCCAAAAGTAAACCTATTAAACATTTGATGCTGAATACAAACGGTATTCGAATTGCAAAGGACATTAAATTTGTAGAAAAACTAGCTACTTATATGCCTGATTTTGAAATCTATCTGCAATTTGATAGTTTTAAACCCGAAGTATTAGAAAAATTAAGAGGTGAAGATTTAACTGAAGTACGCAAAAAGGCAATCGAACATTTGAATCTATTTAATATTTCGACCACATTAGTAATCACACTTCAAAAAGGAGAAAATGACGACGAAATTGGTCAGATAATTGAATATGCATTAAAACAAAAATGTGTGCGTGGTGTTACTTTTCAGCCTACTCAAGTTGCTGGACGAAATGACAATTATGATGATGTTTCAGGAAGAATAACATTAACTGAAGTTCGTAGAAAAATTTACGAACAATATCCTGTTTTTACTCCACAAGATTTGATTCCGGTTCCTTGCAATCCTGATGCTTTATGCATGGCTTATGCACTTAAAATTGATGGAGAAGTATTTCCTATGACACATTTGATAAATCCAGAAGATTTATTGAATAACTCAAAAAACACAATAGTTTTTGAGCATGACGAAAAACTAAAAACCCATATGCTGAATTTATTTAGTACTGGTATTTCTGTTGATTGTGCCGAAGGTGAATTTAGCGAACTAATGTGTTGTTTGCCAAGAGTTCAATCAGATACTCTCAATTACAATAACTTATTCCGAATCTTAATTATGAATTTTATGGATGCTCATGATTTTGATGTTAGAGCCGTTAAAAAATCATGTGTTCATATTGTAAGCGATAAAATGAAAATTATTCCATTTGAGACTATGAATTTATTTTATAGAGATAATAAAATTGAAAAAATTAGAGAAAAATTAAATGTTTAATACAACTTTTAAAATATGGAAGGTTTAATATTTATTGGGTTTCTTCTTGTAGCTATGTTTTTAATTGGTCTTGGTGGTTTAATCTTTAATAAAGAAAACAAAAAATTCTTCTTGACTCTTTTGTTAATTCCAATAATCATTGTCGTAATAGGATTTGGGACGTGTGTTGTAATAATGAGCAATTGATAATTTTTGATTTAAAATCAGACAAAAAATAAAAAGAATATGGGAGAGTTTTTAGTTTTAATTGGAGGATTAACAGCTTTTATAAGTGTGATGGCTTTTTTTATCGGAATTGGACGTTTGATCTTTATAAGTGATGATAAAAAACTTTCATTAAAAATTATTTTATATTCCATAATAGCCTTTGTAATTGGCTTTGGAACCTGCGCTGCAAATTTTTCTTTAGGCAGTATGCATTAATAAAAAAAACCTGGCACTAAGTGCCAGGCTCATAATGATTTCCTCTAGGTAAAAACCAAATAACAAATTACCTAGATTCAATACATTTATCCAAAATATGAAAAATCAAATTAAAAAATAAATAACCAAACTCAATTTTAACTGCCCCAATTTTTCATTTTTTTGAATTCTTAAAATCTTAATTTAAAAAGTTCATTACCTTAAATGATTTTCTGTTTCCAGATTTATCAGTAACAACTACTATAAATAATTGTTTGGTTATGAAACTTCTGTTTTCAAGCAACAAATTGTTACTGTTTTGTATGTTTTCGTAACTTAATATCGATTGTCCGATTGTGTTATACACCTCAACTTTACCGATATTATTTGCTTCGTTAGATATTGCTAGTGCATTATCTTTAAAGTATGCAATTGTTTTATTGCTTGTTACTTCTATCTTATCTTCTGCTTTTATTTTAGCAGTTTGTGATGCAAAATAAGCCGCATATGCTTTAGACAATTCAGATGAATTACCACAAGAAGATGCATCCCAGTTTACTGACCAAGTCATTAAACCTCTTAAAGAAGGATATGGTCCGCCTGGCTGCATAGTATAGGTTCTTCCTGTAAAAGTAGTTCCAGTTCTTAAGTAATGCATAGCATTAATTCCTTCTGTCGGCGTTAAATAACCGCTACCTGCTGCACTTGGACAAGCTGGTAAGGCAATAAGAACTTTTGAAGCTGGTAAACCATCAAAACGCATTCCTGTTGTAGCAATGTTATACCCTTTTATAATCATATCTGTTAGGGCTGTTACCATGTTTGATTTCTTAGCTGAACCATAATATTGACCATCTAATCCGTTTTCTCCGCCTGTATTATACAATTGTACAGCTAACAAATCTAATTCGTTACGCAAGTTTTGAATGATTGGCAGGAAGGAACCAAATGTATCATTATAGGTAGAATATCCTCCTTGTACATATTGTGTTTCTGGAGCTGCAGTTAATAAAAATCCAGGTCCATAGTAAGCTTTTAATTCTTTGAAAGCATCTACTACATTTTTTAATCTTGGATAAGCAGAAATACCCGCATAAGAAATATCTCTTAAAGCTCCTGCATTAAAATTCATCGATCCACCTTCAAAATCAATATCAACTCCATCAAATTGATACTCATCAATAATTGCTTTTAGACCATTAACAAAAATATTTTTTTGAGTTACATTGTCTAAAACAACATGGCCATTTTGACCTCCAATAGAGACAATAACAGGAACTCCGCTATCTCTTAAGGTTTTTATATCATTTTTCAATAATTGCTTATCGAAAACACCATTGGTCAAATATCTAGTGTCATTTGTAGTTAATACTGGTGTATAACCATCACGATTAACTGTTTCTACAAAAGAATAATCAACTACGTTAAACTTACTTCCCACCATTTGAGAAAAATATAAAAATGGAGCACCAGCATTTTCCCAAGAATGTGCATATCCTAAAAGAACTTTAGCCGGAAGTGGAATGAATATTCGTGTCGAATTAGTAATAGTAATCGATTGATTTAATAATTTTTCACCTCCTGCATTATCTATCGCTTTTACTATTAATGAATATGTTACATAAGCATTTGGAGTAAATGTATAGTTGTATGCATTTCCTGTGCCTTTTGTCATAGGAAAAGAAGTTCCGTTTATGCTTACCGAAACGCTTGCAATTGTACCATCGGCATCTGTAACATTAACACTTAGTGCCACTGGTTGGAAACCTGAAGGCTGATTAATTGTTGTCGTTGCTGGTGAAACCCAAGCAATTACCGGCAATGAATTAGGACAAGTTGTTCCTGAACATTGTAAAGAGAATGCTTTTGTATTTTCTGCCGTTGTACCACTTGACGCCGTAACAGTTGCTTTCAAGGTATAATTTTTGTTGAAATCTGCCGCAACTGGTGTCCAGTTTGCCACATATTCCGTTCCTGAAAGTGCTGCAGTAATATTTTGCCCGTTGATGTTAAATACAACTGACGAAATCGTTAAGCTAGCGTCTACACTTGCAGTTGCTTTCAGCTGAATCGCTGTTCCCAGAGCAATCGCTACAGTTGCAGCTGAAGGAGCTGTAATGGTAACCTGAGGTGGTGAAACTGTATTTGTATTAAAGTTATAAACCTGAGGCGTTGTTGGCATAGCAAAGTTTACCAGATTATTTGGAAAATATGCAGTATTATTATTTTCCCAACCATTCAGTTTTAAACTTAAAACTTGTGTATAACCTGCTGTAACTGTATTATCGTAGCTAAAAACTCCTTGTGCATCTGTTGTTGCAATAACGCTTTTCCAGTTGTGTGTACTATCTGTCCAAGGCACAACTAATTCTACTTTGGCTCCTGATACTGGAGTTGTTCCATTCTTAACTGTTCCGCTAATTATAGTACCTGGTGCAACAAGCTCTTGAGTAACACTTAAAACTTTACTCTCTACTAAGCTTTTATCAACTGTAGTCACTGATGGAGTTTTAGTTTCTGATACTGCAACTACTTCGCTCGGTACGCTTTCGCCTGCAACTTTTAATGGCGCTACTGTTCCTGTACTAAAGTCATAGACTTGTGATGTAGCTGGAATAGGCAAGTTTGTAAGATTAGAAGGTGAATAAGTAACGTCATTATTCTGCCATGAATTCATTTTTAAACTAGCGATGATTGTATATCCTGAGAATATTGCATTATCAAAACTATATTTTCCTTGCGCATCTGTAGTAGCCAGAAAACTAGCATATGGATGTGCATTATCTGTCCAATTAAAAATTAATTCTACTTTGGCACCTGCTACTGGATTTGAACCATTCTTAACTGTTCCGCTAATTTTACTAGCTGGAGCTGCATTTTGTGTAAAGTTTAAAACTTTACTTGCCGTAAGATTGTTATATACCGTAGAAGCTGGTGAAAATGTTACTCCTGCTTTAGCAATTGTTACTGTATAGTTTGCTCCCGAAGGTAAATTAGCAATACTATACGCTCCTGTGGCACTAGATACTGATGTAAATGTTCCTGCTGTAGAAGTTGCTGTAACTGTTGCTTCAGAAACTGCTGTTGCTCCATTCATTACGCTTCCGCTAATAGTATAATATACCGTTTGAGTAAAATTCAAAACTTTGTTTTCACTTAAAACTGAATATACTGTAGATGCTGGCGTAAATGTTACTCCTGTTTTTGCAGCTGTAACTGTATAATTAAGTCCTGCTGTTAAAGCTGTAACAGTGTATGCTCCGCTTGCATTAGTAACTGCAGTAAATGTAGTTGTTCCTGCTGTTGCTGTAACTGTTACTCCCGAAACTGCTGTAGTTCCGTCTAGTACAGTTCCGCTAATAGTATAAAGCGGTTGTGTTCCCTGAATAACAACGTTGGCTTGGTTTGCAACAAGATTTGTTAATGTTACTGACGTAAAAGTATAGGATGCTTTTAAAGCTGTAACAGTGTAATTTGCTCCTGAAACTACATTGTTAAAAGTATAATTTCCATCTGTAGAATTAACTGTTTGAACAATTGCATTGGTAGCATCTTTTAGCTGAACTGTAACTGCTGGCACTAAATTTGTACCATTTTTTACTGAACCACTTACCGTTAATGTTCCGATAACGGCAGCACTAAAAGTAGTATTTACTTGACCCAATAATGCATTAGGTATTGCTCCTCTGGTATCTTGAGATAATTCCCAAATCATACCTCCTCCTAAGTTTTTGGATTTAATATACTCTGCTTTTAACTCCATCGATTGTTTATCTTCATAACTAATAAACTGATGTAAGGAAGCATTGTATAGGTAAGGAACTTTGGTTGCATTATCCCAATATCTTACCCATCCTGCAGATGCTGCTGCTGGAGTAACCAACATAGTGTTTGGGTCTAAATAAGGATGTGAGTTTGTTACCGGATTACCTACTAAATCGCAAATCTCGATACTTCCTGATTTTTCGCAAGCTGCGGGACCATCCCATGTTCCTGTTGGATTTTGCGGGTTTGTACATCCTGAAACTGCATCTCTTGGTGCTGTAACAAATAATCCTGGCATATTAGGCACTGTATTAGTTGTTCCAACATTTTTAAATATTTTTCCGTAAAAAGGCAATCCCATTACTAGCTTATTAGCAGGAATACCGATAACATTTAAATATTGGTTTGTTAACTCATCTAATGATTCTGATTGAGTTGCATTGTATAACGGATCATTTGTATTTCCGCTTGGATATAAAGGGGCATTGTAGCATGTTTTGTCATACCAGTTTCCTCCAAAATCATATCCAAAATAAGTGATATAATCGCAATAAGTCGAAATATCTTCTGTCATTCCGTATTGTGCTCTATTGTTTGGGCCTAAATATTGTGCTCCTACTTTTCGAACATTATTACCTGCAGCAATTGTAACTAATTTATTAGGCATTGCTTGGCGCATTGCTTTTAATAAATAAACTAAATTCTTGTTATCATCCGGACTGTATTTTTGAGGAGGTATTGGTGCTCCATTAATAACTTCTGTCCCGTCAGTTCCTCCAGAAAGGGGATATTCCCAATCGATATCAAATCCATCAATAAAAGGATAAGTTACCAAGAAATTAGCCATATCTGCCGCTAAAGCTGCTCTGGCAACTGGGCTTGCAGAAATTGGTGAAAGATCTTGTCCTTTTGTCCAACCTCCTACGGAGATTAAGATTTTTAAATGTGGGTACTTTTGTTTAAGTTTCATTAAATCATAAAAATTTCCTTTTACAGGAGCGTCCCACGGTATTCCGCCTTCCATATGCTCAAAATCAGCATAGGTATCCAAACATTTTAATTTGGTATTTTCTGGGTGTGCCGGATCAAAAGTGGTTCCGTAAAAAGAATAATTTAAATGGGTTAATTTACTTCCGTCAATTTTGGGGACATTAAAATCCCTAGCATAAATGGCCCATTGAGCATAGTATCCGACAACTTTTTTATTATGTGCTGGTTGGGCAAATAATACAATCGGAAACAAAAATAATAACAGCAATCTGTAATAATGTTTCATAATTAATAAATAGGTTGGTTAATAAAAAATAAATATCCAATTTGGATCAAATGATAGATTGGTAATACAAAAACCAAAAATCACTCTAAACAAATGGTAATCGCTAACTCTGTTACATTGACGTAACTGAATCATTTTTAAATTAAAACAGATAAACTTGGGGCTTAGCAATCTTAATTGTAAATCTTTATTATATTTTAAATTTTAATATCTATTTTATCATGGATTCGGTATTCTAAAAATATCCAAACCGAATCTTTACCATAATTTATCTCTCCTGGAAATTCCAGAAGAGATAATTAAATTACTAATTAATTATGGCAACTAAACTTCAACTAATTCAATTATTAATCTAACACAACTTTTAATCTTACTCTATATTAATTTTTTTAAACTTTCATATACTGCTAACTCTACATCTCCATAATCTTTAGAGTTACATTTCTCTAATAATTCATTTAAAACTGCTGGTGCAACTGTTGCTTTATTATCTAAAACATTTACTAATTGCTGTGATAAATCACTAAGATTACTAGCAAGTGGTAAAATTGGCTGAACCAAAGGAGCATTTTCACTCAAACTTGTTAGGCTAGCTTTTAAACCAATCCATTTATTTAAGAATGAAGTTACTTTGGCTTTATTAGCGGCTGATTTGTCTGCTAAATATTCTTTTACAACTGTATCAAAAGCAATTGCATCTGAAGCATCTGGTGTACATGCATCTGCAAAAAGTGTAAATGGTGAATATGTTTGATATTCCACTCCTCCTTTATTTCTCTTATACCCTTTAAGAGGCTCGCATACATTAGAGAAATCGCTTAAAGCTGTAATGTTTTGATTATTTGCAATATTTCTTAAGATTACATCTTTGTTTCTAATATGTGTAATTCCTAGTTCTTCTAGTCTAAATGAAACAACTGCTAATCTTCTGCGCATGCTGTTTAAATCTGTAATATCTTCTGCAGACCATAATCTTTCGGCTATTGCTGCTGTTCTTGGCCAAAGTCTTGAATCCATGGTTAAAGGCGTTACAAGTTCTGTCCACATTGTAGCTTCTCCTCCTAATACTCTTGCTTTTTCTTCTGGGGTAAAGTTTGCACTTTTAGGTAATGGATCGTTTAAATAATGTGCTTCTACTCCTTGAACTAAATCAATATAATAACCATTGGATAAAACTGTTTTATAACCATTTTTTACAGATTCTGTTAATGATTTTCCAACTGCAACTCCTTCATTTGGTCCTCTCCATGCATGAATAATTGCATCTTTAGACATGTCTTTTGTCATAATCTCTTCCCAACCCATCAATTGTTTACCATGTTTTTTAAGCATCGGAACTAATTGCATCGTAAAATAAGTTTGCAAATCATGATTGGTTACTAACTTATATTTCTTTTTAAACTCTTGTATTTTAGGGTTTGAATCCCAGTCTTTACCTTCGTTTTCATCTCCTCCGATATGAAAGTATGCACCTGGAAATAATGGGCATGCTTCATCAAAAATCTCGCTTAATAATTGGTAAGTTTTAGGATTAGATGGATCTAATGTTGGGCTAAAAATTCCTGCATTACGCTCTATACTATATGTAGAAACTACTGCTGCTTTTGCACTACTCTCTGAAGTTCCATTAGATATATTTACTACTTTACTTCCTATCTCTGGGTAAGCTGTTAAAATAGCTGATGCATGACCCGGAACATCGATTTCTGGCACGACCAAAATTCCTCGCTCATCAGCATATTTAACAATGTTTTTAATTTCTTCTTGTGTATAATAAAATCCATCTGAAGCTAAATCTGTAAGTTTAGGATGTTTTTTTAATTGTATTCTCCATCCTTGATCATCTACTAAATGCCAGTGAAAAACATTCATTTTCATAGCAGCCAATGCATCAAGGTTTCTTTTAACAACATCTACTGGTTGAAAATGTCTTGCAACATCCATCATTAAACCTCTCCATGTGAATCTTGGAAAATCTGAGATTTGAGAAACCGGAAAGTAGTAAGACGTACTATTGTTTTGTAACATTTGTAACAACGTTTCAAGACCATGTAAAGCTCCTAAATCACTTGTTGCATTAATTGTAATTTTATCTTGCTTTATATCAAGATGATAACTCTCGTCTTCATATAAACCAATTTTACCACTTTTAGTGCAATTTATTTGTAATTGTGCTGTAGGTGCTGAATTAAGTTTGGTCAAAAAATCTTGCTCAAAAAACAATCCTGTTCTGCCGTCTAATCTTCTTAAAAAACGAGTTACCCCGCTAAAAATTCTTGGATTAGGATTTCCTGTAATATTTATTCTAAAACCTTTAGTTAAAGCAAATGTACCCTCGGATAAATTTATTGTTTGTGGCCATGGCATAAGGTTTAATTGCTCTTTTTTTATTTGAGCATTAGCTACTATACCTGAAAATAATAAAATCAATATATATTTCATATTTTTTGTTGTAAAAGAGTCTTTTGCAATCAATACATATTGACTTAAAAACTCGGATAAAAACAAAACTCAGAATAAAACCTAATTGAACCTCTTTATCACCAAGGTATCACTCTGAATTTTGTAACTTAAATTATTCTAACTCGTGTAATCTTTTAATAATCAAAACGTTTAAAGGCTTCGATTGCTTCATATTCGGCAAGTCCTAAATCATCGTATAAAATCGCTGTATTTTTATTACGATCTTCAGCTCTTACCCAAAACTCTCTAGAGTCGTTTCCTTGAAACATTACTCTGTCTTTTTGTGATTGGTGGTATAAAATAGCGTGACGTTTTAATAATACTTCCGATGGGCTTAATGGTACTGCCATGTCTATCTCATGAATATCCCATTCGTGCCAAGCTCCTCGATACAACCATAACCAACAATCATCCATGAATGGTTTTGGTTTTAATTCTTTCATTGCCGCAAATATGGCGTTCAGACATACTTCGTGTGTGCCATGTGGATCTGCTAGATCTCCTGCTGCAAATACTTGATGTGGTTTTATTTGTTCGATAATGTCCTTTACAATTGCGATATCTTCTGGACCTAACGGATTTTTCTTGATTTGTCCTGTTTCATAAAATGGAAGATCCAGGAAATGGGTATTGCTATCTTTTAATCCAATATATCGTGTAGCGGCATAAGATTCTCTTCTTCTTATTAATCCTTTTAGTTTGCGAACTTCTAACGAATCAATCTGATTCTCTGATTTATTGTTCAAAAACTCTATTACTGATTTAAAGTTTATTTTGGTATCTGCATCTGTTATAAAATCATTACTTACTTCTGCAAATTTTAATGCCTCATCATCGGTAACGGCAATATTTCCTGAGGTCTGATATACTACATGTACATCATGCCCTTGCTTTATTAATTTTGAGAATGTTCCTCCCATAGAAATCACATCATCATCTGGATGTGGACTAAAAAGGATAATTCTTTTCTTGGCTGGATTGGCTCTTTCTGGACGGTGTGAATCGTCGGTATTAGGTTTTCCTCCTGGCCATCCTGTAATGGTGTGTTGCAATACATTGAACATATTAATGTTCAAATCGTAAGCTGAACCTTCCTGAGCCAATAAATCGGACATTCCGTTATTGTTATAATCTCTGTCGGTTAATTTTAAAATTGATTGTTTTGTTTTTTGGCATAGCCAAACAATCGCTTTACTTTTTAATTCCTGATTCCAAATACATTCTCCTACCAACCATGGTGTTTTAAAACGGGTTAATTCAGATGCTGCCGATTGGTCCAGAACAAATGTTGCATTGCCATGATTTTGCAAAAAGGTTGCAGGAACTTCTGAACTGATATCTCCCTGAATGGTTCTCTTGATGATATCGGCTTTGTTTTGTCCCCAAGCCATTAGTACAATTCTTTTAGATCTGAGAATTGTAGATACTCCCATTGTAATGGCCCTTTTTGGCACATTATCAATTCCGTTAAAATCGGAAGAAGCATCTACTCTCGTTATATGATCTAAAGTAATGATACGTGTTCCTGAATTTATGTGTGAACCTGGTTCGTTAAATCCTACGTGTCCGGTACGACCAATTCCTAATAATTGGAAATCGAGTCCACCAGCATTTTTAATATTCATTTCATAATCAATACAATATTGATTTAACTCTTCGATTGCAACGGTACCATCTGGAATATTAACATTATCCGGATTGATATCGATGTGGTTAAAAAGGTGTTGATGCATGAAATGGTGATAACTCTGATTGTTTTCCCTTGTCATCGGATAGTATTCATCCAAATTAAAAGTTACAACATTGCTAAAACTTAATCCTTCTTCTTTGTGCATTCTAACTAATTCTTCATATACTTTTATAGGTGAAGAACCAGTGGCTAAACCTAGTACACAAGATTTGTTCTTTTCTTGTTTAGATCTAATTAGTTGTGCAATTTCCTGCGCAACAATTATTGATGCTTCGGTAGAGTTCTTAAAGATTTCATTGTGGATTTTTTCAAATCGTGTTTCTTCAAACTTCCCAGCACTTTTATAGCTAATGTCAGGTTTAATTTCTATAGCACTTTTCATTTTATATTTTTTTATACTATTATATAAAGACATGCGTGTTTAAAAGTGGCATAAGTAATTTTCATTACTTATGCCACTTACACTCTTTTTTAAAAAATCTGTTTTTAATTAAAAGTTTGGACCTGTAGTATCCCACCAAAGTCTAGTTGCTCCATTATCTGGACCTCCAAGTTTTGCAATTCCTGTTTGAACACCTCCGTTATTAAGTGCTTTTTCAGAATCTGCAAAAGGTAGCCTTCTAACACCTAAATTAGTATCGATAATACCTCCACTTTTATTATTAGATATTGGAAACAATTTCGGATAACCTGTTCTTCTAAATTCAGTCCAAGCTTCTTGTCCCTCAGGAAAATTAGCAATCCATTTTTGAGTGATAATTTTCTGTAATTTAATTTCATTAGATGCAGCCTCATCCCAAGCTACTGTAACTTTATTAACTGCTGCAATACTATTTTGACTTGCTATACGGTCAACATAATCTTTGGCCATTTTTGTGTTATCTGCTAAATAACTATCAGCTCCAGATACCCCAACTTGTTCAAATGAAGCCTTAACACCCAATTCATATAACGTTTTAGCATCTCCTCCCATGTTCCAGCCTCTTAAAGCACCTTCAGATCTTAAGAAATAAACCTCAGCAGTAGTCATCCAAACATTTTCCCCCGTTCTTGCAACTGCTCCAGTTTGTGAAGTCCCATTATACATGGTATTACTTGGATACTCAATACCTGTTCTTACTCCAACATATTTATCAGGAAATTGTACCGATTTATCAAAATATTTTGCAATTCTAGGATCATCATACCCAGTCAGTATAGATTCCATATCAGCTCCCATATATAAACCATCCCAAACATGACTAATTACATCAATAGGGTTAAGATTTTGTGGTGATTTTATCTTCATAACATCATCATTTGTGTTCATAACTCCTAATTGATGATTAACGGCTTTTTCTGCCTCAATTTTAGCCAAAGCCGGACTAACTTTAGCAATACGCATAGCTAATCTTAAACGCAATGAATTGGCATATTTTACCCATTTTTCATAACTTCCTTTATAAGCAGACAAATCCGTTTTCTTAAATTGTTGCTCTTCTCCAGATTTTACTCTAGCTGTTAAATCTGCTACTGCTATATCTAACTCTTTGAACATTTGATTATAAACTTGCT
Organism: Flavobacterium sp. KMS; assembly: GCF_000813005.1. Taxonomy (GTDB): domain Bacteria; phylum Bacteroidota; class Bacteroidia; order Flavobacteriales; family Flavobacteriaceae; genus Flavobacterium. The sequence continues at coordinate 32,245 of NZ_JSYP01000007.1, forward strand.
CTTGAGAATCATATCCAATTGGAACTGTAGTTTTTCCATATTCAGAGTAAACAACAGGTCCATACATATCCGTTAATCTTTGCATTGATGCAACTTTCAATATTAACGACCATGAATAAAACTGATCTGCAGTACCTTTGGATGCTACACCAATTTTTCTAATATTCCCCATTAAATTAAGATAACCATCATCCCAAGCCGTACTAGTCCAACCAGAGTTCAAAGCATAATCGTGATTATTAAAGGCTCCAAATATAACTGGTGTAGTCATGTAGCCCGACCACATGTCTCCTTGTAAGTTTTGTTGAGTTTGATACTGCCAAGTAACGTCAATAATTAAAAATCTATTAAAAATTGGAGCAAATAAACTTCTAATATGATTATTATCTTGCATTAATTGCTCTTCACTAAATCCGTTAGGATTAGTATTTATCTCCTCGAAACTATCTGAACAACTAAATGTTGCCAGTAAAGAGAAGCATATCGCTGTTCTTTTTATTTTATTTGATATCATGATTTTATTAAGATTAGAAAGTGAAATTTAAATTAAGACCTATACTTCTTGTAGATGGCAAGCCATAAATATCTACACCTTGTAAACCTTGACCAGTACTTAATGCAATATTTGGATCAAAAGGTGCATCTTTATAAATAAAAAATAAATTTCTCGCAATCAATGAAACACTTGCTGATTGTAAAAATGGAAGTGATTTAGGATTAAAAGTATAACCTATAGAAACCTCTCTAACACTCACATTTGTAGCATCATATACATATTCACCTGTAGCTCCGTTTCTACCGGCAATATTAGTATAATAAGCTTGTGCATCCATTGTAGTAATAGGCGCACCTGTTACAGCGTTAACACCATTAACTTTAACACCTCCAGCATTTCTAGCATCTCCTGTTGCTTTTGAAACTCCATTGTAATCATTTATTGATTCTGTTAAGCTTAAAACATCCCCTCCAAAACGACCATCAATTAATATACTTGCAGTAAATGGACCATATTTAAATGTATTTGAAAGACCTAGCATAAAATCAGGGTTTGCATTACCAACTTCCTCAAAACCAGGATTTCTTTGTACAGTTCCGTCAGCATTAATCAATATTCTACCTTGTGCATCTTTTTTTAAGTTAATTCCTTCAATTACACCAAAAGGTCTACCTTCTATTATAGAATATCTGTAAGTATTATTTCCAGAAGGAGTTAAGATAATTTGACCTCCCTCAGTCGGTATATCTTTAACTAAATTTTTATTTTGAGAATAATTTACTGTTGCATCCCAAGAAAATTTATCAGCTCTAACGATTCCTGCATTTAAAACAACCTCAAAACCTTCGTTTTGAATTTCTCCTGCATTAAGTGCGAAGTTACTAAATGACTGTCCACTTGAAGTTTCTGCAGGAACTTGTATTAATTGATTTTTAGTTTTTGATTTGTAATATGATAACTCAAATCCTAATCTATTATTAAACATTCTCCATTCTGTACCTAGTTCAATTTCAGATTTTAATTCTGGTTTTAAAGTTTCACCTGCTCTAGGTCCAACTCTTGGTATAGTTACAACACCTCCAATTACTGAATAAAACGGAACAGTTAAAGTAGCAGGAATATCATTACCAACTTGAGCATAAGTAGCACGCACCTTACCAAAGTTTATAAAGCTAGGTAATGTTGTCATTTCACTTAAAATAGCACTTAAACCAACTGATGGATAAAAGAAACCTAAATTATCTGTATTTACTAAAGTAGATGACCAGTCGTTTCTTGCAGCTAAGTCTAAATATAAATAATCTTTATATCCAAAAGTAGTTGTAGCAAAAACTGATTGTACTTCTCTACTAGACCCGTTTTGTGCGTTTAAGAAATTATCTGTAAAGTTTCCTAGTGTAAACCAGTTTGCTTTAGATAATCCTTCTCCACGACCTGAATCTAAAACATATCCATTTGATTTAGAATTATTAAGACTAATCCCAAATGTAGAATTGAACGAAATACTTTCAGAAAAACGTGTATCTATTTTACCTAACAAATCAGCATATGTTTGTGTTGTTGTTACATTCGTGTTAATATACCTTCCTGTTATAGGAACAAGTGCAGTATTTGACGTTGCAAACATTTTTTTCTCAAAACCATTCTCTGAACGATTATAACTGAATCTTGAAGTTAAATGAAACCATTTTTTAATTTCATAATCCAAAGCAATAGATCCATTAAAGAAATTACTAACATCCTCTGACTTATTTCTATTAATTAACCAATAAGGATTTTGATAATATTCTGAAATCTGAAAAGGATAATTTTGCGCCATAAGGTTTCTTACTGGGTCATAAACCTCAAATGTCTTTAAATCATTAAAATTTGTCCCTCTTGGATGTTCATAAACACTTGTTAAAGGATTAAAATATAATCCATTGATAGGTCTATTATCTACATTTTGTACAATATAGTTACCAGTTACTGCAACATTTAATCTATTATCAAAAAATGATGAAGTTTGGCGAATACCAAAATTATTCTTTCTAAGATTGTTTCCTGGCATTACACCAGAAGCGGTAGTATTTGAATAAGTAAGAGATGTAGATGCACCATCAGTCCCTTTACTAAAACCAAATGATGTAATTTGAGTAACTCCTGTTTCAAAAAAGTCTTTCACATGATCATCAGTTTTTCCAGCTGCACCCCAAGTTAAAGTTGATCCTGGAGCTGCTACATAATCTGTTTGAAATTTTGGTAAATAAGCAGCTGTTTCGAATGTAGTTACAGAATTAGCTGTAAATACTTCTTTTCCAATTTTAGCTTTTTTAGAAGAAAGCAATATTACTCCATTTGCACCTTGGCTACCATATAATACTGATGCTGCAGCTCCCTTAAGAACTGTCATACCTTCGTAATCGTCAGGATTAATAAGCGAAACAACATCTCCTCCATCTTTATTACCACCCGCAGTATCTCCAAAAGCATCATTTGGCTGTCCTCCACCTGCATTAGACAATGGAATACCGTCTATTACATAAAGAGGTTGTGTATTAGTAAATGAAGAATTCCCTCTAATTAACACTTTAGTAGAACCTCCTGTACCTCCTGAACTTTTAGTAACTGCAACACCCGCTATTTTACCAGCAATAGTATTAATAACGTTAACATCTCTTACTCTGGTTAACTCCTCAGCTTTTAGTTCCTGAGTAGAATAAGTTAAAGATTTTTTTGCTTTTTTTATACCCAATGAAGTTACAACAACTTCATTCAAAGCATTAGAAGCTGCATTCTTTAACTGAACATTAATTGTAGTAGCATCACCAACTACAATATTTTGTGTTTCTAAACCTACATAAGTAAAAACCAAAGTTTGGCCTTTCTGAGCATCAATAGTGAAAACACCATCAAAATCAGTAACAGTCCCTTTTTGTCCCCCTTGCACTGCAACGGAAGCCCCTGGCAACGGCATTCCATCAGAATCTGTAATCACACCTTTAATATTTTTTACTTGTGCAAGCGAAACCTGCGCCGTAAAAACAATCATAAAGATTAAGAAAATTTTTTTCATGTTTATTTATTTTTGTTAGTTATGGTGTAAATTTATTCTTAAGAGATTGTTAATAAAAATAAATTATACCAACAACAACAAACTTTAAACAAACGACATAAAATAATCAATAATACGTTATACGAAAACGTTTTCCTTGTATGTATTATGATGTATTTTGTATTTTTTTTAAAGCTTAATGTAAAAAAAAGTTGATTTCATTAACTAATCATTTAAAGTCATAAAAAACTTTTTTATCACATCTTAAAATTCACTGCTAATTAATACTAAATCAATAAAATAAGGAGTTACCAAGAGATTAACTCACATTAAATTACAATCTGATTTTATACTATTTTCAATCTTGTATCCGATTAAAACACGTTAAATGCAAGTTCTATAAACTCTTTTAACATAAAAACTCATGAAAAAAATACCCCAAGATTAAACTTCTTATTACTAAAGATTCTAGGTTTAATTTCTATAGCACTTTTCATTTTATATTTTTTTATACTATTTATTATAAAGACATGCGTGTTTAAAAAAGGCATAAGTAATTTTCACTACTTATGCCCTTTACACTCTTTTTTAAAAATTTGTTTTTGTTTTGATTAGAATTTATTAACTCCTGTATCCCACCAAAGTCTAGTTCCTCCTGTATCTACACCACCAAGTTCTTGAACTCCTTGAGCATATCCTACTGGATTAGAGGCTTTTTCCTGAACTGGAAAGTTTAATCTTCTTATAAAAGTTCCAGCTGGAATTTTACCTGAAGAGAAATTATTTGTTGGTAAGAATAGTTTTGGATAACCTGTTCTTCTAGTTTCAGCCCATGCCTCTTGACCATCAGGAAAAATAGCTAGCCATTTTTGAGTTTGAATTTTTTGAAGTTTAACTTCATTAGACGCAGCGTCTGACCATTTAACAGTAACAAGGTTTTGTCCAGTAATATTATTAGCGGCATTTAAAGGGTCTGTAAAATTAGCCGCTACTAATACATCATCATTAATATAAGTATCTGCACTACCTGAACCATTTTGTGCAAAAGAAGTAGTAATACCTGACTCATAAAAAGACTGAGGAGTCCCCCCCATATTCCATCCTTTTAAAGCCCCTTCAGCTTTTAAGAAATGAGATTCCGTTGCTGTAAACCATGGTATTTGTCCGTTAGTCACAATACTTCCTACTTTTGAGAATTGATCCGCTTTTGCAAATCTGTAATCATCATCAACAAGACTTCCCAATCTAATAGCTTGATAATTACCGCTACTAACAGCTGGGCTAAAATATTGCTCTCTTCTTGGATCATTATAACCATTCATAATTGACGCAATTGCAGCTCCCACATTAATATCTGCCCACTCATTAGTATAAGTATTAACTGGATGGTCTGCCAAATAAAATATATTGTCAGCATTTAAATCAATAACACCAAATCCCGCAATAGCTGCTTCTGCTTCTGCCTTTGCTTTTATTGGGTCAACATTTGAAATTCTCATTGCTAAACGAAGACGTAGTGAATTAGCAAATTTAATCCATTTTACAACTACTCCTTTTGCAGTTGTACCATCAGTTGCATCTTTTGCATCTACGAAAAAAGTACTTTTTAAATCTGCAGTAGCCAACGGTGTTAATATATCAACTGCCGTTTTTAACTCTGTAAAAAATTGATCATAAACTACTTTCTGAGAATCATAAGGAACTGTTGCAGCCTCAGATCCAAAAGCAGAATACACTATTGGTCCGTGATAATCTGTAATTTTATGCATTGCATATACCTTTAAAATTAAAGACCACGCATAATATCTAGGACCTTTTTGCTCTACTAATCTCTTAACTGTAAGAGCATTCACCATTTCTCTTCTGTAAGCTTGTTCCCATGCGGCATTGTTCCATCCATCCAAAAGAACATAAGTTGAATTATTATTATTCCCTTCAAAATTGTGTGGTGTCCCCATATAACCCGCAAAAATATCTGCATTTAGGTTAAACTGAATATCTCCTTTCCAATCATCTTCAACCAATATGTACATACCTCTTTGCATTGCCTTAATAGGCGCCTTTATATTATTAAAGTCTTGCTCCAATTGCTTATCAGTAAAAGCAGTGTCATTAGAATTGACATCTTCAAAATTACTTGTACAACCTCCAAAAGCAAAGGCTAAGACTGCACTAAAAATTAATAATTTATTTTTCATTTGTAAAATTTTATTGTTAATTAAATTATTTTTATTAACCTATGATTAAGCCTATTAAGGTTAATTAATTGTTTTTTGTTCAATAACAACAATTAAAACATCATAAATTAAAAGGTTTTATCCTTTATAAGAAAACATTCTTAAAATGTTAAATTCAAGTTCACACCTATGCTTCTTGTAGATGGAGCACCAAATATATCTATACCTTGTAATCCTTCACCAGTACTTAAAGTTACGTTTGGATCAAAAGGAGCATCTTTGTAAAAGAAAAACAAGTTTTTCCCAACAAGAGAAAGATTCACCGTTTTAAAGATAGTTTCTTTACTAAAATCAAAAGTATATCCTAATGAAAGCTCTCCTAACCTAACATTTGTAGCTTTGTACATATATTCTCCTGTAGCTCCACTTCTATCTCCCACTACATTATAATATTTTTCAGTACTATATAATCCTTGAAATTTAGTACCATCTGCATTTACTGCATTTATAGCAACTCCACCAGCTTGTCTTTGTTCACCTGTCTTTTGAGAAACACCATAATTATCTAGCATTGCTTCAGTCAAACTCATTACATTTCCTCCAAATCTTCCATCGATAAGTACATTTAAGAAAAACTTCTCATATTTAAATGTATTAGAAAACCCTAACATAAAATCAGGATTAGAAGTTCCCATTTCTTGCCAATCTGTTTTTTGAATATTCCCACTATCATCAAGCATAATTTGCCCTTGATCATTTCTTAAAATATTTTTTCCTTCGATAATTCCAAATGGTTTCCCTTCTACCAAACGATATCTATAACTATTTGGATCCCCATCTGTTAAAAGAACTCCATTAGCTTTAATTTCTTCACCCAAAGATTTAACTAAATTTTTATTTGATGCATAATTAAGACCTATATCCCAAGAAAACTTATCGGTAACGATTGCTTTTGCAGATACAGTAATTTCAAAACCTTTATTTTCGATACTACCTGCATTAAAAGCATAATTAGTATACCCAAAAGGGTTAGTTAATGGAGCAGGAATCGTTACCAATTGATTTTTTGTTTCGTTTTGATAATACGTAAAATCAATTCCAAATCTGTTATTTACAAATCTCCACTCTGTACCAATTTCAAATGAATTTTGTTTTTCTGGTTTCAAAGAAGTTCCAGGTCTAGGACCAGTTATAGGGCTCACTACATTTCCAAAAGAAATTGTATTTGATGGAGAAGTTAAAAAAGGAGTAACATCATTACCTACCTGAGCAAAAGAAGCTCTCACTTTTCCGTAACTTATAGCTTCTGGAAGTTTAACCATTTGGCTTACAATAGCAGTAAGACCAACAGATGGATAAAAGAATCCTAAATTTTCTGTGTTAACTAATGTAGATGACCAGTCATTTCTTCCTGTAACATCCAAGAAAAGCATATCCTTATAACCAAAAGTAGCACTACCAAATAAAGATTGTACATCTTTTTCTGCTCCAATAGATTGGCTATTTCCTGAAGTTGCTACAAAGTTATTGATATTAAACCAGTTTGCATTTATCAAACCTTTTACACCCGAGTCATTAGTTACAGTATTATTAACTGTTGATTTAGTGATACTCGCTCCTAAAATAGCATTAAAACTGAAATCACTATTAAATTTTGTATTTACTGTACCGATAAAATCTCCGTACAATTGAGAACTTTCACTATTTGATAAAATATATCTACCTGTGCTTGCTGCTAAAACTGCATTTGTACCAGCAAAAACTTTTTTATCATACTTACTATACATTTTATTATAACCACCTCTGGTTTTAAAACTCAACCACTCATTCGCTTTAAAAGTTAATGCGATAGAACCTATAAAAGATTGGTTGATATCTGTAGATACGTTTCTATTCTGAATCCAATATGGATTTTGAATTATATCACTTGTTCCACTTACCCATCTTTGAGTATTTAAGTTTCTAACAGGATCAAATACTTCATAATTATTCTTGTAATCATTAAAATCATTTCCTCTTGGAAATAAATATACCCCTGTTAAAGGATTATAATATAACGCATTCGTTGGTTTGTTTGTGATTTTTTGATCTGCAAAAGAGAAAGCAGCATCTACAGTTAATTTATCTTCAAATATTTTTACACTTTGACGAATACCAATATTATTTTTCTTCAATTCATTTGTTGGCATAACCCCAGCAATATTAGTGTTTGCATAAGTAAGACTTGTAGTCGCTTTTTCATTTCCACTATTAATTCCAACTGAGTTTATAAAAGTCATCCCCGTATTGAAAAAATTATCTACATGCTCTGGAGAATCTTTCGCAGCTCCCCAAGTTTTTGTTGCACCTGCATTTGCTCCATAAGTTGTTTGAAATTCTGGTAATGAAATTACATTATCAACAAAAAGGCTTGAAGTATAATTTGCAGTAACAGTTCCCACTTTACCTCTTTTAGTAGTTACAAGAATAACTCCATTAGCTCCCTGACTGCCATATAAAGCGGCAGCAGATGCTCCTTTTAATACTGTCATAGATTCGATATCCTCAGGATTCATCATAGATACAGCATCACCACCATCTCTATTACCTCCTGCTTTATCTCCAAAAACTTGATTCCCTTGTGCGGTTGAAGAGTTTAACAATGGAATTCCATCAACAACATACAATGGTTGGTTGTTTGAGATTGATGAATTACCACGAATAGTTACTTTTACAGAACCTCCAGAACCAGAAGCACTTCTACCCACAACTAAACCTGATACTTTTCCTGATAAACTATTAATAAGATTCGCATCTTTTACACGAGTCATTTCTTCACCCTTTACCTCTTGTGCGGCATAAGTTAAAGACTTCTTAGCCTTCTTGATACCTAATGAGGTTACAACAACTTCATTCAATGCATTCGAAGCAGCGTTCTTTAACTTTACGTTAACAGTGGCAGCATCTCCAACAACAACATTTTGCGTTTCCAATCCTACATAGCTAAAAACTAAAGTTTGCCCTTTTTGAGCCTCAATAGAAAATACACCATCAAAATCGGTAACTGTACCTTTTTGTCCTCCTTGAACTGCAACTGAAGCTCCTGGCAACGGCAATCCATCAGAATCTGTAATCACACCTTTGACATTTTTTACCTGAGCAAGCGAAACCTGCACCGTAAAAGCAATCATAAAGATTAAGAAAATTTTTTTCATGTTTATAAAATTTTTGTTAGTTATGGGATAAAATTATTCTTAAAGAATTGTTAAAAAAAATATTTTATACCAACAACAAAAAACCATAAACAAACGACATCAAACAATCTATAATATGCTAAACGAAAACGTTTTCTACGTATAAATTATTCAATATTTTAAGTTTTAAATTAAACTTAAGTCAATAATACAGACTTTTTAACAAATTATCACACATTTAAAAACAAAACCGAGCAAACAAGCCAGTATATCTAGGAAACAATCAATTATGCATTTTACGAAAACGTTGTCTAGACTAAATATTTCATGTTTTAAGATATTTTTCAAATTTTTATTCAAAAAAATTGTGTTTTCATTAACTAATTGATTAAAGTTGCAAAATAATATTTTACTAATTATTTAACACAACCAAAACCAACTACTAATTGAATAGAATCAGTAAAATGAAATTCGACATTAAACTTCAAAATCATCTTTGGTTTTGGGGAGTTTATTTTATATTGAATTTCTTAAGATGGGGAGCTTACTTCAATAACTATCAATATTCATTTAAATCAAATCTTATTGAATTCTCATTACATATACCATTAGTATATTTTAATCTATTTGTTTTAGTACCACGTTATGTATTAAAATCTAAATACATCACCTATACTTTTAGTCTTATAGCGAGCTTATTTGTAATTTATTTAGTAAAAACTGCACTTACCTATTACTTAATATCCCAAAACATTTGGCCAGAGGCAAATCGCGAATACAAACCTTTCGAGATAAATCATATCGTTGCTGTATGTATTGGTGAATTATATGTATTAGCAATGGCATCATCTGTTTACCTGACACTTACATGGTTACGAGAAAGGGAAAGAAACCGATCCTTGAGAGAAAATCAGTTTAAGATTAAATTAAAATATCTTGAAAATCAGATTCAACCTCATTTTTTCTTTAACACTCTAAATAATCTATATGCATTATCACTGGAATCTTCAGACAAAGTTCCAGATGTGATTATCAAACTTTCCAAATTAATGGAATATGTTTTATATGACATAAAAGGAACAAAATCTGTTAAATTAATTCAGGAAATAGACTATATTCATAACTATATTGAGATAGAAAAACTACGATTTCAAAATGTAGAAGTTAGTATTAATTTAGAGTCAGATATAGACGATGTCGAGGTACCGCCTTTAATCTTCATCTCCTTAATAGAAAACGCCTTTAAACATGGCGGACTTAATAACCCAAATTTAAAAATAAAAGTAAACTGCAAAATCATTGATAACAAAACACTCGATTTTGAAGTATTAAATAATTTTGTACATTCACAGAATTTTAAGACAAAAAGAGGAATTGGCTTAGTCAATACCCAAAAGAGATTAAAACTAATTTATAAGAATAATTACAATTTAGAATATAAAACTAAATTTAATTACTACATAATTCGCTTGCAAATACCTATTAATAATGAAAATTAAATGCGTATTGATTGATGATGAACCATTAGCAATCAAAGTTCTACAAAACTACTTTACAAATTTTACCGATTTTGAAATTACCGGTACATTTGTTAATGCGCTAGAAGCACTGGACTTTATAAACAACAACAGTGTAGATGCCGTTTTCCTGGACATTAACATGCCCATGATGACTGGCTTTGAACTCATTAGCTTAATAGAAAACAAAACCAAAGTTATCATTACTACCGCTTTTAGAGAATTTGCAGCCGAAAGTTATGATCTTGAAGTTTTAGATTATTTAGTAAAACCTATTCCCCTTCCTCGATTTATAAAATGCATCAATAAAATTACGACAGAGTTCAATTTAAAGAACAATATCAAAGTCGAAAATCATCGTGTCGAGCCTCATCTTTTTATCAAAGTAGATAAGAAAATGATCAAGATAAATATTGATGAAATTTTATTTGTAGAAGGAATGAAAGAATACATCAAGGTAGTAACCCTTGATAAAACGTACATCACTCACAAGTCATTAACCGCATTATCAGACGAGTTGCCGGCCGATAGATTTATGCGTATTCACAAATCTTACTTAATTGCAGTGAATAAAGTCAAATCTATTGAAGGAAATCGCATACAAATCCAATCTTTCACTTTACCAATAGGTAGGAATTATAGCAAAGATGTAAAAAGTAAAATACTAGAATAACCTCCTCAAAATCATCGATTTTGCCTCTCTAAAAAATAACACTTTGTTGAATAAATCATGCCGTTGGTATAAATTTAACATTATTTGTTCTGTTTTATTTTTTTTTAAACGAGTTTACAAATATATTTACGCTCATCAAAAAACAAATAAAAACAAATAAAATTAACCTTATAACATTATGAGTTCAGAAAATGTACAAACAAAATGGGGACAATTTATCTCCTTGATAATAGTTTTCTTTTTTTGGGGCTTTGTTGGATCTGCCAATGACATCCTAATTCCAGTATTCAAAAAAGTTTTCACTTTATCTCAAGTACAATCACAATTAGTTGCTTGGGCATTTTATGCAGCTTACTTCGTAGGATCTATGATTTTCTTCTTAGTATCTTTAAAAATGGATGTACTGCAAAAATTTGGATACAAAAAAACACTTTCTGCTGGTTTAATTCTTTCTGCTGTAGGTTCGTTTCTATTTGTTCCCGCTGCAACTATGGAAAGCTTTCCTTTCTTCTTAACCGCTTTATTTACTGTAGGTTTAGGATTTTCGATTCAACAAATTGTAGCCAATCCTTTAGCTATTAAAATGGGAAGCCCACAAACAGGAGCTCACCGTTTAACTTTAGCAGGAGGTATCAACTCTTTCGGAACAACAATTGGAGCTATTTTATTAGGGATCGCTTTGTTCGGAATGGGAGATAATAAAAATACTTCCCTTTCATTAGAAGACATCAAACTACCTTTCATCATTCTTGGTCTTGCTTTTATTGTAGTAGCCATTTTCATGAACTTCTCTAAAATTGAAGATCCTGCAAAAGAAGAGGAAGAAGTAGTTAAAGTAGCACACGAAAAATTCAACATTTCAGACTACCCACAACTATATTTGGGAATGTTAGGAATCTTTATATACGTAGGAACAGAAGTAACAATTATTAGTAATTTACCAGCTTTACTACATACTGCCGAATTTGGTAATATTCTAGAAGATGCTATCGCCCCATTTATCGCTCTTTATTGGGGAAGTTTAATGATCGGACGTTGGAATGGTGGAGTAAACGTTTTCAACACTTCTACGTTAGTAAATACAGCCTTAAAATTCATTGTTCCAGCTATCGCCTTTGGAGTAATTATTGGAGCTAATATTTTTGCAGCACATGACGTTTCTTCATTCTACATTTACCCAATCTGGATTTTGTTATTCATAGCAGTAAGTTTTGTAGGTGGTAAAAATGCTGGAAAAACTTTAATGCTTTTCGGAATTTCAGGTTTATTAATGATGGTTGCCGGATTAATTTGTCCAGATCCATCAATTGCTAAATTCTTCTTTATCTCTGGAGGTTTATTCTTATCTATCATGTGGCCATCTATATTTGATTTAGCTATTGCTGGTTTAGGAAAAAACACCGGAAAAGCATCTTCATTCTTAATCATGATGATTCTTGGAGGAGGAGTAATTCCTTTGATTCAAGGAAGTATTTGCGATATCGACCTTACTAGCCCAGAAGGAATATTTGGTATTACATGGACACACTTTTCTTATATCGTTCCGCTACTTGGTTTTGCATATTTAGGATTCTACGGTTATTATTGTCCTAAAATACTAAAGAGACAAGGAATTAATCATACTCAAAGCGGAGGACGAGGTCATTAAAAACCCACCGTATTAAAATAGAAAAAGTCCCATTGCAAAATGGGACTTTTTTATGCTTTACAACTTTCCATTAGGAATTAGATTTAACCACAAAGTCCGCAAAACTTAATAATCAAGCTTTGCGGACTTTGTGGTTTTCGACTTTGCACCCTTTACGGTTAAATAGCATACCACATGATAATATAATCATTTAGCATTAAGGATATTCTCCAAATTCTTTTTAAAAATCACCTTATTCTTTTCAGGAATAGTATACACCACATCTTTGTTAGCATGCACTATAATTTGCTTTATATCCAGATCCAAAAGCTTTCTCGGTTCTTTTAACTTCAAGGTACAAGCACCATCAAAATAACCGTCATCTTCAATAATTTTTTGAGTTTTAACAATACTTCCATCACCAAATACTGCCGAAATTGTCATCGAATTATTTAATGTTGTAGTATAAAAACCATCCATAACCAACATAACGCGGTAGCTGTTTTTCATTTCCGCACCTTTAAACTCATGTCGTACAATTGTATAACGCAATCCTTTATCAAGAACCTGAAAGCTTTTTGAACAATCCAGTTCAAATGTAGCCACGTCACCAGCATCATTAATTCCTTTTATTACTTTGGCTTGCGCAGTAACCGACAATCCAACTATTGTAAACGCAAATGCAATTAGTAGCTTTTTCATATGTAGATAGTTAATTTTGAGATACATAAAAATATAAAAAAAACGCCATGTTTTTGACAAACATGGCGTTTTAAAATAAATTTTAAGAAAAATTACTTATTTCCTTTTTCAAAATCAGCAACAAACTGCGCCAATCCGATATCTGTTAATGGGTGTTTTAATAAACCATAAATTGCAGAAAGAGGTCCAGTCATAACATCAGCACCAATTTTTGCACAGTTTACAATATGCATAGTATGACGTACAGAAGCAGCTAAGATTTCAGTTTCATAACCATAGTTATCATAAATCAATCTAATCTCTTCTATAAGCGCTAAACCATCTGTAGAAACATCATCCAAACGACCAATAAAAGGAGAAACATAAGTTGCTCCAGCTTTAGCAGCCAATAAAGCTTGTCCAGCAGAGAATACTAAAGTTACGTTTGTTTTAATTCCTTTATCCGAGAAATATTTCGCAGCCATAACACCTTCTTTCGTCATTGGCAATTTAACTACGATTTGCTCGTGTAAATCAGCCAATTCTTCACCTTCTTTAATCATTCCGTCATAATCCAAAGCATTAACTTCGGCACTAACATCACCTTCAACAAGATTACAAATATCAACGTAATGTTTCAAAATGTTGTTTTTTCCAGTAATTCCTTCTTTTGCCATCAATGATGGATTAGTAGTAACCCCGTCTAAAACACCTAAAGCTTGTGCTTCTTTAATTTGAGCTAAATTAGCTGTGTCAATAAAAAATTTCATATGTATTATATTTAATTGTGTTCCTAAATAGGGCGTGTTCGCCGCGGCGAACGGGTTTTACATTACAATCTTTTATTTTTTAAAGAAAAAAATAAAAGGATTTCCATTTCATCCCCTCACGCAAAATGAAAAATCGCTGCAAAATTACAACTTATAATGATTCATTAACATCTTTTCATAAACTTTATCAGGAAGAATACGTTTCAAAACAATTGAGAATTTCTGCATAAAAGCCCCAACTTTATAATGTCCTTTAGGCTCTTTAGTTTGCATAATTTTATAAATAGCCTCAGCCATTTCATTAGGATTTCCACCCGCATCTACATGCTCATTCATCGTTTCAAGCGTACGTCCGTACACAGTCTCGTAAGCCGAACCCTTTATTACAGGTGCATGATAACGTCCTGCAGCAATATTAGTAGCAAAATCACCAGGAGCAACATTAGTAATATTAATCCCAAAAGACTTAACTTCCATACGTAAAGCTTCTGTAATTAACTCCAAAGCCCCTTTCGAAGCCGAATATACACTTCGATAAGGCAACCCCATATAACCAGCAATAGAAGTAATATTAATGATCAAACCTAACTTCTGCTCACGCATTTGTGGCAAAACAGCTTTCATTACCTCGATTGGACCAAAAAAGTTAGTTTCAAAATTATTCTTGATTTCCTCTGTCGGAATTTCTTCCAAAGGACCAGTAATCCCTACACCAGCATTATTAATAACAACATCAAGACGCCCTGTAGTTTTTATAATTTTAGCAACAGCAGCCTTAATCGACTCCACATCACGAACATCTAAAGCAACTAAAGGAAAAACAGAATTTAAAACCTTCTCAGGAGTTCTACTAGTTCCATACACTACAAATCCTTTGTTATGCAAAAATTCTCCAATAGATTTTCCAATCCCTGAGGATCCTCCGGTAATTAAAATAACTTTACTCATGATTTAGGTTAGATGTTAAATGTTATAGTTAAAAGTAAGTGCCTATGCCTAAAACACGATGTTAAAGAAAACTTCTAACATCCCACATATGACTTCTAACTTCAGACAGGTCCAAAAATAAAAAAATCCTCCCGAAGGAAGACCACTTTTAAATTTATTCTAAAAAAAAATCCCGAAACATCGGGAGATTAAAAAAAGGCAAGCGACCTACATCGCATCGCTCAACCACTTACCCTTGCTATGTTCCCATCCTGGGGGAGTCTGCAGGAGCAGATCGTGTAGGACTTGCCGGTGCAAATATACAATCTTTTTATATTTTTGCAAGAGCTTTGTGCCTATAAAAATAACATTGTATATTGGCTACTTCAAATTTTAGACTATGAAAAAACATAACTTCTTAACTTTCATTTTATTAGGAATCACACTGGTTGGTTGTAAAGAGACAAAAAAAGATGAAAATTCTATATTTTCTTTTGATGATTCTAATTTTCCTGCCCATTTTTTAACAAATCAGTCTGTTTCTTTAGGTATTTCAAACCCAAATTCAAAACAAATCGACAGCATTGTGTACTTTGTTAACGATACAAAAGTTGGTGCAGTAAAAGGTTTAAACAAATTAAATTTTGAATTAAAAGATCAAAAACTAGGATACCAAAAACTAAAAGCATTGGTTTATTACGACGGAGAAAATGCTGAAGCAACCTCAAGAATTGAATTAGTTTCGGATATTCAACCTAAATTATTGAAATATAAAATAGTAAACACCTATCCTCACGACACCAAAGCTTTTACAGAAGGCTTAGAGTTTTTCAGAGATACCCTTTATGAAAG
The DNA here is from genome assembly GCF_000813005.1 of Flavobacterium sp. KMS. Classification (GTDB taxonomy): domain Bacteria; phylum Bacteroidota; class Bacteroidia; order Flavobacteriales; family Flavobacteriaceae; genus Flavobacterium. The sequence goes on from NZ_JSYP01000007.1 coordinate 48,172, forward strand.
CACAGGACAAAAAGGAGATTCGTACTTTAGAAAATACGATTACAAAACTGGTAAAGTATATAAAGAAATTACACTTGACAATAAATACTTCGGAGAAGGAATTACTATTATCAACAACAAACTATACCAATTATCCTGGCAAGAAAAAACAGGTTTTATATATGACATCAATACATTAAAACTTGAAAAAACTTTTACCTACGATAAAGAAATCGAAGGTTGGGGAATGACAAATGACGGAAAATACATTTATCAAGGTGATGGAACCGAAAAGATTTGGAAAATGGATCCTGAAACTCAAAAAATGATTGATTATATCAATGTATATTCAGGAAGCTCAAAAATCAAAGCTATAAACGAATTAGAATTAATCAACGGGAAATTCTATGTAAACGTATTCCAAAAAGATGCAATTGCAGTAGTAAACCAAACAACTGGTGCAGTCGAAGGAATCCTAAACATGTCAGGATTACGCAAGCAACTAGCTCCTAGCATAACAATCGATGATGTTTTAAACGGAATTGCTTACAACCCAAAGACAAAAACAATATTTGTAACAGGTAAAAACTGGGACAAAATGTTTGAAATAACCGTTTCTGAATAATATATAAAGACAATATTCGAATTCTTATCCCGAAGCTTCGGGACCAAATTCTAATATTTCAATACGAATTTCACAAATTTTCACGAATCGATTAGTGTTAATTTGTGACACGAGACCGTAGGGCGAACTGACGAAGTAAATTTGTGTTTTATTTCAATACTATAAAAACAATCAGTATCCTTTTTAAAACTAAATTTATACAATGATTACTTTAATTACAAACATAAAAGAGCTTATACAGGTTCGGGAAACTCCAATTTCTAAAGTTTCCGGAGCCGAAATGGCAATACTTCCAACCATCAAGAATGCTTATTTAGTTATAAAAGACAATCTAATTGCAGCATTTGGTTCAATGGAAAACATTCCGGAAATAAAGGCCGATTCGACTATTGATGCAACAGGAAAAATGATTCTTCCTTCGTGGTGTGACAGTCATACACATATTGTATACGCTGGCAACAGAGAACAAGAATTTGTAGATAGAATAAATGGACTTTCTTACGAGGAAATCGCTAATCGCGGTGGTGGAATTCTAAATTCTGCAAAAAAGCTTAACGAAACCTCCGAAGAAGAAATATACAACCAATCCAAAGCCAGACTTGAAGAAGTTATGCGTTTAGGAACTGGAGCTGTCGAAATAAAATCAGGTTATGGACTTACTGTAGACGGCGAATTAAAAATGCTAAGAGTCATAAAAAAACTTGCCGAAAATTACCCAGTAACTATAAAAGCAACTTTTCTTGGCGCACATGCATTCCCTTTAGAATTTAAAGAAAACAAAAAAGGATACATCGATGAGATTATCCACAAAATGCTGCCAGAAATTGCCAAAAACAAGCTAGCAGATTACGTAGATGTATTTTGTGAAACGGGTTACTTCTCAGTCGAAGAAACAGAGCGAATTATGGAAGCAGGTATCCAAAACGGATTAATACCAAAAATCCATGTCAACCAGTTTAATTCTATAGGCGGTATACAAGCAAGCGTTAAATATAAAGCCCTTTCTGTCGATCATCTCGAAACAATGAACCCAGATGACATTCAGGCATTAAAAAACACCGAAACGATGCCTGTAGCTCTGCCATCGTGTTCTTATTTTCTGAGTATTCCATATACACCAGCAAGAGAAATGATAAAAGCAGGATTACCAATTGCATTAGCTACAGATTACAACCCTGGCTCTACCCCATCCGGAAACATGAATTTTGTCGTTGCAACAGCATGTATCAAGATGAGAATGACTCCCGAAGAAGCAATTAATGCAGCTACAATAAATGGAGCTTATGCAATGGGAGTTTCAGATACCCATGGTACTATTACAGTAGGAAAAAAAGCTAACTTCATAATAACTAAACCTATTACCTCCTATTACCAATTGCCTTATGCTTTTGGTACTAATTTAATAGAAAGCGTTTTTATCGAAGGTGAAATTTTCGAATAATAAAATCGAAAACTAAAAAATACAAACTCTTATTTTAAAAGGCTCTAAAATAGCTACTTAAATTAGGTAATCCCTAAATAAGTTACTATCTTCATCTTTTTGAAATAAGAGTTTTTTTTCATGAATACATTAGGCCTCATTTTAGATTTATGCAAATTTAGTTTGAAACAAAAAGGTTTCAATACTAGCATAAACTGGGTTCCTAACACAAACGTTCTTATAACGTTTACAAATTCATTTAAACAAAAAATCTTCCCGAATTATTAAGCACCCGCGAGTGTGCTTAATACATCCTATAAACTTTATTTTTTACAATCCCATTTCCAATACATTTTTGGATAATGTTACTCGCTATATAAAGTTTTATTTATATCCATAAATTTTAGGATCAAGGCTATTTTATACTATTTAAATAATTTTTAAAAAAAATAAGATCATGGCTAAGGTTAACAACATGAAAGCACCTTCAAAAGATTTAAAGGCGAAGAAACAAGAAAAAGCATTAAAAAAACTAGAAGATAGTCAGAATAAAAAACGAAAATCCAGATAAATAAACCTAAAGAAAAAGGGCAGCAAAACTAAGTTTTACTGCCCTTTTAATATTATTAAGTACTTTTTTATCTTAAAGTAAAGCTTGTTTTAGAAACCAACTCGTCATTATCAAAAACATTGATAAAGTAAGTTCCTTTTTCAAAGTTTTTACCAGGTAAATCTTCAGAAACATTTACTGATTTGTTTTCGTACTGAACTTTTGTAACAAAGCTATAAACTAACGATTTATCTCCAAAAGATTCTGTTTTTTTATCTCCTAAAACATTGTTTTTACTATCGATAACTTGTACATAATACGTTTTATCTCCAGATTTAGCAATTTGATTTTCAGCAATTGTAAAACTAATTTTTAATACATCAGCTCTACTAGCTTTATCAGTTTCAATTTGTTTTCCTGAGCTTCTTAATTTGTAAGCTGCAGTTTTTGTATTAAGGATAGATAATTTCGATCCTTTTTCAACAGTTTTAGCCAATTCTTCATTTTGACCAACTAATACTTCGTTGAATTTTTTAGATTCACCTAAAACAACAATTGTGCTATCACGTTGAACTGTTAACACCCCATTTTGTTTTTTCAACTCATCATTTTCTGCAACTAAAACTTTCATTTTACCTTGCATAGCCTGAACCTGAGATCTGAATTTAGACACATCTCCTTTAGATTTATTCAAATCATCCATTAAAGTAACTACTTTGTCTCTTTCCTGAATTAACTCATCAGACATAGATGTATTCTCAGCAATTGCAGCATCATAAGTTGCTTTTAATTCCTGTAAATCCTTCATTACAGACTCTTTTTCTGTTAATGTAGTAGTAAGTTCGGTTTTCACAACATCAGAATCAGATGTCATTTTAAATATATACACTAAACTACCTACTAATAAAATTGCTAAAACTGCTATTACTGCTTTTAGACTTGAGTTGTTGTTCTTTTGATTTTCCATATTTAAATAATTTTTGTAAACAAATTTAATAATTAATATAAGCTAATAACGTAAGTTGCTACAAATATATTATTTTTGGAAAATATATTTTTTTTATGGAAAAACTAATCCCTTTTACTATTAACGACTTAGCTAAAGTTACAAATCACAGAAGTGGCGAAATAAAATTTGGCGAAAAAATGATAATAGTTCCCAAAGGTGCTGATACAATTGATTTTCTTAAAAATTGTGAAGCTAAGTATGTCCTTTTAGGAATTCCGGAAGACATTGGAATACGCGCCAACTACGGAAGACCTGGGGCTGCGTCTGCTTGGGATAGTACCATAAAGAGTATTGCAAACATCCAACACAACCGTTTTTGCAAAGGAAATCACATTGTAGTTTTAGGTCAAATTGATGTAAAACAAGAGATGAAAGAAGTAGAACATCTTGACTTTAACGACATCGACGACCGATCAAAACTTAGCCAGCTGGTAGAGCGTGTAGACAAAGAAGTTTCGCATATTATATTTAACGTTATCAAAGCAGGAAAAATCCCAATTATCATAGGCGGAGGTCATAATAATGCCTACGGAAATATAAAAGGAACGGCACTTGCTCATGGAAAACCTATAAATGCAGTAAACTTTGATGCGCATTCAGATTTCAGAATTCTGGAAGGAAGACATAGCGGAAATGGTTTTTCATACGCTTACGAAGAAGGTTTCTTAAAAAAATACTTCATATTCGGATTACACGAAAATTACACCTCCAAAAGTGTACTCGATATTATTAAAAAAATTGAAGACCGAGTTCGTTACAATACATACGACAGCGTAAAAATTAGAAAAGAAAAAGATTTTAATGCCGAAATGCAATTTGCTTTAGATTTTGTTAAAACAGATATCTTCGGAATCGAAATCGATTTGGACGCAATTCCAAATATTGCAAGTAGCGCTATGACTTTAAGTGGATTTTCGATTGAAGAACTACGCCAGTTTGTATCTTATTTTGGACAACATAAAAATGCAGCTTATTTGCATATTTGCGAAGGCGCACCAGATTTAGGCGAAGAAAAAAACAATCATTTAATTGGAAAATTGATAGGCTATTTAGTTACAGATTTTATAAAATCGAACTTTGAAAAAATCGAAATAAAAAGCTCAATAACTAAATAAACGCATATTCAAATAAACGATTAAGCGAATAAACCTATCTTTGCACAGAATTTTAGTACTTAAAACTAAATTCTTAATACCGAAAATATGTTATTCGAAGACTTATCACTTTCTAAAAGTATACAAAAAGCCGTATTTGAAGAAGGCTATACAAACCCTACTCCTATCCAAGAGCAATCTATTCCGATTGTACTAGCTGGAAGAGATTTAATTGGGTGTGCCCAAACAGGTACTGGAAAAACTGGAGCATTTGCTATTCCTATCATACATCAATTACACAGAATTGTAGGTTCATCTAAAAAAGCCAAAGTAATCCGTGCACTTATAGTTACACCTACAAGAGAATTAGCGGTACAAATTGGGCAAAGTTTTGAAACTTATGCAAAATACACCAACTTAACTCAACTTACAATATTTGGTGGAGTATCACAAAATCCGCAAGTAGATACCCTTAAAAAAGGTGTAGATATTCTTGTGGCAACACCAGGAAGATTACTTGACTTACAAAAACAAGGATTTATAGATTTAGATCATTTACATGTTTTAGTATTAGATGAAGCAGATCAAATGCTGGATATGGGTTTTATAAACGATGTAAAAAAGATTGTAAAACTTACTCCAAAAAACAGACAAACCTTATTGTTCTCAGCTACAATGCCAATTGCAATTCGTGAACTAGCTGAAATGTTCTTACAAGACCCAGCAAAAGTTGAAGTTTCGCCAGTATCATCTACAGCAGAAAATGTTGAGCAACGTGTCTATTTTGTTGAAAAAACAGAAAAAAGAAACCTTTTATATCATTTGATAAAAAATGAAGACTTATCAAATGTTTTGGTTTTCTCGAGAACAAAACATGGAGCTGATAATGTTGTAAAAGCACTTAGAAAAAATAATATCGCTGCCGAAGCAATTCACGGTGATAAATCTCAAAATGCAAGACAACGTGTTCTTGATGCCTTTAAGAACAAAGAAGTTGGAGTTCTTGTAGCTACAGATATTGCTGCACGTGGTATTGATATTGATCAATTGCCATTTGTTATTAATTTTGATTTACCAAATATTCCAGAAACGTATGTACACCGAATCGGTAGAACGGGACGTGCTGGAAACGGAGGAATTGCAATTTCTTTTTGTAGTAAAGACGAACATGGATATTGGAAAGATATACAAAAACTAATAAAAGTTGATGTAAAAACGATAAGTGATCATCCGTACCAATGGCATGCAGGAAGCCCTGAAGCGGCAGCGGCAGCAAAGCCTAAAAATTCAAACCGAAGTGGCGGAGCGCACAAATCAAGAAAATCAGACGCATCTAAACAAAACAAAAAACGTTGGTATTAATCTTATCGCGTAAACATACAAAGTTAAACCCGAACTCATAATTATCAGTAATTAGCGAAATTCGTATTTAAAATCAATCAGATTCAAACGTTGGCACTATAGCCAACGTTTTCTGTTTCTACAATAAGGCAATTTATAATTTTGAATAATTTTACGGATTCAAAAGGCTTTATTATAATATCATTTATCCCTGCAGAAATAGCTTCATCGGTAATCTCATCTTTATCAAAAGCAGTTAATGCCACAATAGGCGTTTTTATGCCTTTTAAGCGTATTTTTCTAGTTGTTTCGAATCCATTCATCATTGGCATATTAATATCCATTAAAACAACGTCAAAAGATTCCGTATCTAATATCTCCAAAGCTGCAAACCCATCATCAACAACAGTACAGCTATAATTATTTTTTTCGATAATCTTTTTAGTCACAAGCTGGTTTATTCGATTATCCTCAACAACCAAAACTCTGAACACCTGATTAGAGGTTAGATCAACCTGAATTTCATTAATTATACTTTTTGTTTTCTCCGGATCATATTCAAAAGCTATAGTAAATGTAAATGTAGTTCCTTCCCCAACATTACTTTCTAGCGAGATTGAACTACCAAACAATCCTAATAATCGTTTTACAATAGTTAATCCTAAACCAGTTCCTTGATAATCTTGTTCATTACGACCAACCTGAACAAATTTCTCAAAAATCTTATCCTGATCAACAACGGCAATTCCCATTCCGGTATCTTTTACCTGAAACTCTATAAAATGTGCCTTTCCTGCAACTTTAACTAGATTTGCAATAATAAATACTTCTCCTTTTTTAGTAAATTTTAAAGCATTACTTACCAAATTCATTAATATCTGAGCAAGCCTTAATTTATCACCAATTAAATACTCAGGAATATCCGAATCGATAATTACAGTAATATGATTATTGTTTTTTTGTGATAAAAAAGACAATGAGTTCTTAATCATATTAATCTCATCAGATATATTAAAAGTCAAACTTTCGAGAATAACTTTATTTTCTTCTATTTTATTGATTTGCAAAATATCATTAACCAGAGATAATAAATATCTAGCCGAGAATTTTAAAGAACTTAAATGTGGGCTTCTGGCTAATTCTTTATGTTCCTCCAGCAGCATATTAGTTATCCCCACAACACCATAAAGCGGCGTTCGTAATTCGTGACTTATTGTAGATATAAATTGAGTTTTAAGAACCGAAGCCTCTTCTGCCTGTTCCTTAGCTTTTATTAATTCCTCATTTGTAAACAATAACTGTGCATTAGTTCTCTTTTTAAAAACAACGTTTTTATATAATGTAACTATCAGAATAAGAAAAATACAAGAGGTTAAAACAAATAACAAAACGATAATCCTGGATTTTCTTAAATCCTGATACTGAACACCTTTTTCAATTTCAATTTTACCAATTTGTCTTTTATACTCATCCAATTCAAGATTAAAACCAGCCTTTTCAGCACTTTTTAATTTACGCTCATTATAAAGATTCTCCTTAACCGCATTGTGTTTAATAATATTCTGATAAGCTTGTTTATGATCCCCTATTTTATTCAAAAACTTAGAGTATTCGAGATATGAATACAATAAATCAGATTTTTCCATTCCTGCTTGCCCCTCTTTAATTGCCCGAATAAAATATGCGGCAGCTTTAGCTTTATCTTCGATATGAGAATAATACATTCCGTTAAGCAAATTAAACGCTACAATTGTAGATTCGTTAAGATGATTGCTATGATGTTCATTTATATATTTAAAATAAGGCAAGGCCAATGAAAACTCACCAATATCAAAATACGCCCAGGTAATATTTAAGTTAATTAAATAAACAAGCGAGCTATCTTTCTCTTTCTTACTGTAATCAAGGGATTTTTTATAATACTCTATTCCTTTTTCATATTGCTTTTTTTCAAAACAATACATATTACCTAAGTTATTGTTTATTCTGTTTTTTAAGATGTTATTGGTAGTTTTATTGGCAAAGGATAATGCCTTTTTATAGTAGAATATTGCTTTGTCAAATTCTGAAAACTCGTTATAATTTGCAGCAATGATATTGTATGAAACAGCTATTAGGTTATTATTTTTAGCTATTAATGCTTGTTGTAAAACTATTCTGGAAACAATTAATGATTTTTCAAAATCAGATTCTTTTAGATATTTTAGTGCCTTATCAGCTGTTCTTGTGATATCTTGTTCTGTTGGCAACTCTGTCTTAGCAATTACAGGCTTCGTGACACAAATCATCAAAAATAGCGATAAAATAATCCGAATATTAAACATAAATTAACTATAGTTTCATCAAATATACATTTAAAAACAAAAAAGGAGTTGTATTTTATAAATAAAATACAACTCCTTATAATATATTTTGAATAAAAAAGAATACAAGTTACTCTTACAAATAGTACTCTTTTTAAACTATCTCACTATTAAGAATTTCTCTCTTAACTATTAGAATCTACTGCATCAAAATTAATCTCTTTGTCAGCTTCCCATTTTCCTACTACCGATGTAGCAAGTGCATTACCTAATACGTTTGTAGCACTACGGAACATATCACAAAAATGGTCAATTGGCAAGATTATAGCAATACCCTCAATAGGAATGTCAAACATACCACAGGTTGCAGCAACAACAACCAAACTGGCTCTTGGTACACCTGCAATACCTTTACTAGTTAACATTAAAACCAAAAGCATTACCATTTGAGTACCTATATCTAAATGTACACCATAGAACTGTGCAATAAAAATACTTGCAAAAGTCATGTACATCATACTACCATCCAGATTAAAAGAATAACCTAATGGCAACATAAATGATACAATTTTATCTTTTACACCAAATTCTTCCAGCTCTTCTGTTAATTTAGGAAACACAGCCTCGCTACTTGTTGTTCCAAAAGCAATAGCAACAGGTCCCATAATACGTCTTAACAATTCAGTCATTCTTCCTTTAAGAAAAATATAACCTACAACAATTAAAACAACCCATAAAGTACTAATCCCTATTAAAAACGAACCGAAAAATTTAAAATATGTGATTAATAATTCTTCAGCATCTCTTACAGCAAATACTCCTGCAATGGCTCCGAAAACTCCAATTGGAGCGAAGTTCATTACATAGTTTACCATTTTAAGAACAATGTGCGACATTTTATCCAGCGCATTAATAACCGGTTTTACAGTAGTTCCTAATGAAGCTGCTGCTAATCCGAAGAAAATGGAGAATATTACAATTTGCAAAATCTCATTTGTAGCCATTGCTTCAAAAATACTCTTAGGTACAATATGTGCAATAAAATTCTCAAACGACAACGATTGCGTTTTCCCTGTTACCTCAGTTGCAGCCGACATATCTACGTGGTCTAATTTTAAACCTACTCCTGGTTGCAAAATATTTATATAGAACAAACCAATCAATAATGATATAAAAGAGGCTGTAAAAAACCAAGCCAATGCTTTTCCTCCAATTCTACCTACTGTTTTTATATCTCCCAATTTAGCAATACCAACTACCAAAGTGGTAAATACTAAAGGCGAAATAATCATTTGAACCAAGCGAATAAAGATAGTAGCTAACATCTTTATCTTATTACTAAACTCTACTGCCGCATCATGCGAAATATAATTATGCAATATAATACCCAGTGTTGCACCAAGAAACATTGCAATAAGAATTTGCCCAGTTAAGCCTCTGAAAAAAGATGTTTTTTTGATTTCTGTATTATTGTTCATCAAGTGTTTTTTGTATTATTAATTAAATATAAGACGCTCGCCTGTCTTACGTATCTCTCTAATATGTTTTATTTATCAAATGGAAATCTGCAAGAACTATTGCAGCCATAGCTTCTACAATTGGTACAGCACGAGGAACAACACATGGATCATGGCGTCCTTTACCAGTCATAGGAGTAATATTTCCTTTGTTATCTAATGAATCCTGTGTTTGCATAATTGTTGCAACAGGTTTAAAGGCAACTCTAAAATAGATATCCATTCCGTTACTAATTCCACCCTGGATTCCTCCCGAAAGATTTGTCTTAGTAGTTCCGTCAGGATTATATAAATCGTTATGCTCGCTTCCTTTCATTTCAGAACCCGAAAAACCACTACCATATTCAAAACCTTTTACAGCATTGATAGAAAGCATTGCTTTTCCTAATTCGGCATGCAATTTATCAAAAACAGGCTCACCTAAACCTACAGGCACGTTTTGAATCACGCAAGACACAACCCCACCTACAGTATCACCTTGTTTTCTTATATCTCTAATATATTCTTCCATAGTCGCCGCAGCAGCTTCATCTGGACAACGCACAGGATTACTTTCTGTTTTAGAAAAATCTAATTCCTGATAAGGAGTGTTTAAATGAATTGGTCCTACAGACGAAACGTAGGCATTGATTTTAATAGTAGGTAACATTTGTTTCGCAATCGCTCCAGCAACAACTCTACTGGCAGTTTCGCGGGCGGAGCTACGACCTCCCCCACGGTAATCACGAAAACCGTATTTTTTATCATAAACATAGTCAGCATGACTAGGTCTGTAGTTATCTTTTATATGAGAATAATCGTCTGATTTTTGATTTGTATTCGGAATAATAAAACCAATTGGAGTACCAGTGGTTTTTCCTTCAAAAACTCCAGATAAAAATTGTACATCATCTGGTTCCTTCCGTTGGGTTACTATTGCAGATTGTCCAGGTTTTCTTCTTGACATCTCAAACTGTATTGCTTCTAGATCTAATGTTATTCCTGATGGACAACCATCAATAATTCCGCCTAAAGCTTCCCCATGCGATTCTCCAAATGTTGTAATTTTAAATAGTGTTCCGTAGCTATTTCCCGCCATTGTAATTAGTTTTGAGCAAATGTAAGTTTTATGAATTAAATTAAAAAATTTTAAATTGGTATTATTATCTAAAGGTTAATTTGCATTATCATCACGATTTCTTAAAATTGAAGAACAATTGATAACTATTTATTAAAAACAAATCGGCAGCAGATTCTTTAAATTTGTTAAACACCAAATCAAAACCAATTGAAAAAAAGAAATGTTGAAGTTGTAGTAATATCAGATGTTCATTTAGGAACTTACGGAAGCCATGCCAAAGAACTAAGCAACTACCTATCAAGCATTAAACCAAAAATTTTAGTATTAAATGGCGACATAATTGATGCATGGCAATTTAGGAGATCTTACTTTCCAAAATCCCATTTAAAGGTAATTCAGAAAATTATCGGCTTTGCTTCCAAAGGAACTAAAGTGTATTATGTAACAGGTAATCACGATGAAATCCTAAGAAAATTCAGCGAAATGACTATGGGAAGTTTTGCCTTAGTCGATAAATTAATCTTAGAATTAGATGATAAAAAAGCCTGGATTTTTCACGGAGACGTATTTGATGCCTCTGTACAACACTCTAAATGGATTGCAAAACTAGGCGGAATAGGTTATGATTACCTAATTTTAACCAATCGATTCATAAACTGGTGCTTATCTAAGATTGACAGAGAACCTTATTCTTTTTCTAAAAAAATTAAAGCCAGCGTAAAAAAAGCTGTTAAACATATATCCGATTTTGAAACAACTGCAACAGATTTAGCCATCGAAAAGAAATACGATTACGTAATTTGTGGACACATTCATGAACCAAAAATTGAAAGAAAAGAAAATAAAAACGGATCAACACTTTATCTAAATTCTGGAGATTGGATAGAAAATTTAACCGCATTAGAATACCATAAAAAGCGATGGAAATTATTTCATTATTCTCAAATGAATTTCTCTGAAGAAGAAAACCTTTTTGAAATGGAAGATAGTTTAAGTAGCCAATTAATGACCTCACGCTTTATCCCTAAATAATTTTATCCTGATTTGCATCAAGTATGATTCAGCAAAGCAAAAATGTGAATTATGAAACATTTAATATAATTTCTATAATTTTAACATTTTGTTTATACAATAACTTTGTCTGAATAAATACTTACTTATGAAAAAAATAATTTTGTCAGCTATCATGTTGCTAGGATTAGCATTTACAGCACAAGCACAAGACATTTCTAAAAATGCGCTTGGATTACGTTTAGGGGATAACCACGGATTTGGAGGAGAGATTTCTTACCAGAGGGCATTATCTAAAAATAATAGAATTGAAGCCGATTTAGGTTGGAGAAATAGCAACGATGTAGATGCTTTTAAATTAGTAGGACTATACCAATGGGTATGGAACATAGACCAAGGTTTTAACTGGTACGCAGGTGTCGGTGGTGGTATTGGCAGCTGGGATCATGATTACCATGGCTATAGTGACAGTGGAACTTTCGTATTTGCAGCTGGAGATATAGGTATTGAGTACGGATTTAAAGAAGTGCCAATTTTACTTTCACTAGACGCAAGACCAGAAATTGGTTCTGGATATTACGATGATGATAATTTTGGATTTGATATTGGATTAGGAATCAAATTTCAATTTTAATAAATGTATTTATAAAAAATCCTGTCATACTTAATGACAGGATTTTTTTTTTATTTAATGATAATTTCTTTTTTCGAATTTATTTTTACCACAGCATAAGGATAAGTAATCACTTGCATTACCATACTATCGGGTGCAGGAGCAGTTTCTTTAACAGTTATAATAATATTTTTATCTGTTTCCTCTACTTTTTCAACTCCTATAGAATAACCTCCAGTATTTTTCTCTCCCATATTCAGGACAATATAATTTGCTTTTTTTATATCGTCTTCTTTTATTTTTCCTTTTAAGCTCTCATCACTGGTCAACATCTTGATTTCATTAGGTTCGCTCAATATTTCAAAAAAATGAATATTTCCACCACCATCACTTTGCTGAGTCAAAACTTCATACAAAGCAGTATTTTTATCTCCAGATTTTGTTGCCCCACAAGAAATTACAAGAACTGAAACAAATAAGACTAGTATTTTTTTCATTGTTAACTTTTTAAATTAATATTTTACTGTACTCCTTTGTGATCTTTATAATCGTTAATCGCTTTTTGATATAATGCTTCATACTTTGGCAAAATATTCTTAATATCAAATTTCTTCGCAACCTCCAGAGCATTCGCTTTAAACACATTTAAAGTCGCATCATCCTTAAGAATCTTAAGTGCGTTCACAGCCATTTCTTCAACATTACCTACATCGCTTAAATACCCCGAATAACCATCAAAGTTTACCTCAGGCAAACCACCCGAGTTACTAGAAATTACAGGAACACTACAAGACATTGCTTCAAGCGCTGCCAAACCAAAGCTCTCTGTTTCAGACGGTAATAAAAATAAATCCGTAAAACACAAGATTTTGTCTATTTCGTTACTATTCCCAAAAAAGATTACTTTATCATAAATCCCTAGTTCCTGGCATAAAATCTCGGCTTTCTCCTTTTCAGGCCCATCACCTACCATCATTAATTTTGCAGGAATCTCTTTTTGGATATTATAAAAAATCTTGATAATATCCGGGATTCTTTTTACTTTTCTAAAATTACTAATGTGTGTAATAATACGTTCGTTTTCCTTTGCCATAACATAACGATGACAAGGAGCGTCAGGATCTTTTTTAACCTTATCCAGTTCGATAAAATTAGGAATCACCTTTATCTTATTCTTAATGTTAAACAATTTTAATGTATCATCTTTCAAACTCTGAGAAACCGAAGTCACATAATCTGATTTGTTAATACTAAAAGTTACTGCAGGTTTATAAAACGGATGATTCCCTACCAAGGTAATATCCGTTCCGTGAAGTGTTGTAATCATCGGGATATGAATCCCTTCATTTTTAAGCATTTGCTTCGCCATATAGCCTGCATACGCATGAGGAATTGCATAATGTACATGAAGCAATTCAATCTTATACAACTTTACCATATCTACCAATTTGCTTGACAAAGCCAACTCATACGGCTGGTAGTGAAACAAAGGATATTCAGGAACATTTACTTCGTGATAATGTACATTAGGATTCAAAAGTGCCAACCGAACAGGCTGACTATAAGTTATAAAGTGAATTTCGTGACCACGTCTTGCTAATTCAAGACCGAGCTCTGTTGCTACAACCCCGCTCCCACCAAAAGTAGGATAACAAACTATTGCTATTTTCATGTATTAATTTTAGTCTTACGAAAGTACTTAAAATTAGTGTTGAATTGAAATTTTAGAATGTTAGATTTTTCAAAAAAAGGTTCTGAGGTTCTGAGATACTAAGGTTCAAAGGGACAAAGGTTTTCCGTAGAGGCTCTCAGCAGTACGTCTATCTCACAGAGTTGCAAAAGAACAAAGACAACGTTGCTACATAAACTAACCACATCGTAACCGCAAACTTATCCTCCTGACGCAGGAAGGATCTCTGCTAGACAACGACCTTTGTCAAAATTTTGAACTTTGACAAAGATTATTCAAAAATTCGATTATTAAAATTCGGTATTTTTTCAGCACTATTAAACTCCCAACTACCGTAAACGAAGTCTTCTAATTGCTGCAGTAACTGTTTATCAATTATAATTTCTGTTGTTTCTAAAAAAGCCAAAATACCCGTATACCCAATAATCGTAGGGTTTGTATCTGTAACTGGTTTACCAACTACTGCATTTATAGTAATTTTCCAGAACTCAGAACTACAAGAAAGAGCGAACTCCAAACCTGCTATTAATCCTTTCTTCCAAGTTTCCATTCCTTCACGCCCCACATCTATTGAATGATTACTATATCCAATTCCAGAGTAATTTTCTATAATTTGGTTTTTAATCTCATCTTTTTCAATACTTAAGTTAACTATTGCAAAATATGGTCTACCATTTTTATATTTCATCCAACGATAATCTAAGCCTTGATTTTTCATTTATAATTGAGTCAATTTTACGATTACACTAAATTTTATTTATAAAGTCTAATTATTACAGACAAAGAAAGTCTAGTTTCATTTTATCTCAAAAAAAAAGGCATAAAATCTAAATTTTATGCCTTTTGTAATTTATCTATAATAAAGATTTAAAAGAATCTACTATGCCAGCTATCTGCTGCTGGAACTTCCCACGATTCATTAAATTCTTCAATATTGTTTACCAAATTATTAAAAACGATAGTGTTTTCAGTAACTGCTTTGTCTTTCACCATTTTCTTAAAATCAATCAATGGCTTGTGAGCAATATGTTCTCCTAATTTAAAAGTAACATTCATCTTATCTAGCAAGTCTACATTGTATTTTTTCTCAAGACTTTGGATAAACTCTACCGATGAATCGATAGAACATCCTGTTGCAGCTTGTACATCTTGATCTACAGCAATAATTATAAATCGGTTGTACTTAAGCAAGTATGATGATTCTAAACTAGTTCCGTGTGCTGCCCAAGATTCAAGGAAACCTTGTAAAGCAGTTTCGATTTCAGAAAATTCTTCGTCCGAGAACTTTCTATTGGATTGATAAATCCAAATCTTTGATTCTCCAGGTAAATTTTCAAAAGGAATATACATTTTTTTTTATTTTAGATTTTAAACAGTTAAAAGTTTCATGTTAAAAGTTCAAAACCTTAGAACTTCAGAACCTTTGCAACTTTGAACCTTTTTTTAAACTTTGAACCTTTCCTAAACTACAAATCCTGTGCATTAGCGATTAACTCGGCAATGTCCATTACTTTAGTTTCAGCTTCTTTTTCTTTATTTTTGATACCATCCGTTAGCATTGTATTACAAAACGGACAAGCAGCAGCAATAATATCTGGTTTTACTTCCAGAGCATCTTCAGTACGTAATACGTTTACTTCTTTGTTTCCTGGCTCTGCATCTTTAAACATTTGCGCTCCACCAGCTCCACAACATAATCCGTTTGCTTTAGAGCGTTTCATTTCGACCAACTCAATATCAAGTTTCTCAATTAATTCTCTTGGTGCTTCGTATATTTTATTAGCTCGTCCTAAATAACATGGATCATGAAACGTAATACGTTTTCCTTTAAACTGTCCGCCTTCAATGGTTAATCTACCATCATCCAGCAATGATTTTAAGAATTCTGTATGGTGTACAACTTCATATTTTCCACCAAGTTCAGGATACTCATTTTTTATTGTATTGAAACAATGCGGACAAGCGGTAACTATTTTTTTTGCTTCATAAGCATTCAGAACTTCGATATTCATCATAGCTTGCATCTGAAACAAAAACTCATTTCCAGCACGTTTTGCAGGATCTCCAGTACAACTTTCTTCTGTACCAAGAACCGCAAAAGAAACATCTGCACGATTTAATATTCGTACAAAGGCTTTTGTGATTTTTTTTGCTCTATCATCAAAACTTCCTGCACAACCTACCCAGAATAAAACTTCTGGTTGTTTTCCTTGGGCTAGCATTTCTGCCATTGTTGGCACAACTAAACTTTCTGACATGTTCTTTTTTTGTTTAATCGGTTAATCGTTAAGTGGGCAATCGTTATAAAACAAATCTACCTTCAAACTTTCACTAAAAACCGAAAAATTATTTTATTCTATTAATTAAACGAATTACCGATTAACCAATTAAACTTTTTTAATTTTCGTTTTTCCAGTTCAATCTATCTTGCTGATTGTACTGCCATGGTGCTCCATTATTTTCAATATTCGTCATCATGGCGTTTAAAGGCATTGGCGCAGCACTTTGCTCCATAACCAGGTAACGACGCATATCCATAATAATAGATAACGGACTAATATTTACAGGACACTCTTCTACACATGCATTACATGATGTACAAGCCCATAATTCTTCCGGAGTGATATAATCATTTAATAAAGACTTATTATCTGGAACAAAAACTCCTTTATTAGCATCTATATTTTTTCCTACTTCTTCTAATCTATCTCTTGTATCCATCATAATTTTACGAGGAGACAATTTTTTTCCAGTTTGATTTGCAGGACAAGATGAAGTACAACGACCACATTCTGTACACGTATAAGCATTTAATAACTGAACCCAGTTTAAATCCTGAACATCACTTGCACCAAATTTAGCTGGTGCAGCATTTTCATCTGCCGGAGGTGCCGCTGCAAATGGATCAGCGTTAGGATCCATCATTAATTTAACCTCTTTTGTAACCGATTCTAAATTATCAAATTGTCCTTCTGGTTTCAAATTAGCAAAATACGTATTTGGGAAAGCCAATAAAATGTGTAAATGTTTAGAGAAGTACAAGTAGTTCATAAAAATTAAGATACCTATAATATGCAACCACCAAAATACTTCAAACAACAATACAACCAATTCGTTTGACAATCCGTTAAACATTGGTGCTATAAACTGACTCACAGGAAAACTTCCTGCTTTATGAAAAACTCCTCCAGGAACATTTTGCAAATGAAAGTCAGAAGCATTCATCAATAAAAACAATACCATCAATACAACCTCAAAATACAAGATGTAATTTGCATCATTTTTAGGAAACCCGTTTAAATCTGGATTAATAAATCGCTTTAGTCGAACAATATTTCTTCTTATCCAGAAAACTGATACTGCAACCAGAACTAATAATGCTAATATTTCAAAAGAAGCTATCAATACATCATATACTGGTCCTAAATATGGCGCAAATACTCTGTGCGTACCAAATAAACCATCAATAATGATTTCGAGTAATTCAATATTTATAATTATAAAACCAACATAAACAACAATATGCAATACTCCTGCTATTGGTCTTTTTACCATTTTAGACTGACCAAGGGCAATCATAGCCATGTTTGTCCAACGTGCTTTTGGATTGTCTTTACGATCTACATCTACTCCAAGCTTTATGTTTCGGATGATTTTTTTTACGCTAGACGCAAAAAAACCAAAACCAATTATAAGAAGAATGGCAAATAAAATATTATCTAAATAACTCATATCTTAAGCTTATTTTTTAGAAATCGAATCGTTTACTGGTGCTACGTATGGTTTGTTTTTCTTACCAAAAAGAGAAACATTTACATAACGTGTTGGCGACAAACGCACATCTTGCAACAACAACTCTAACTCTTTAGAAGTTGCTTGTAGGTTATTATAAAGCGCTTCGTCTTTTAGTAATTTACCCATTGTACCTTTACCTGAATTTAATCCATTCATTATACCATCAACTTTAGCCAATGTTTGGTTTAAATTTCTAACCGTTTTTCCTAGATCTGCTTTATTTAATGAATCTGATATTTTAGAAAAATTCCCAGAAACTTTATTAAAGTCAGTTACAATACCGTGAATTTGGTTTTTGTTATTATCTAAGATTGAATTTACACTAGCTGAAGCTTTATGAAATTGAGCCATAGTTTCGCTTAATTCTGCCAAAGTCTTTTTTAAATCTTCTTGCCCTTTTTGATCAAGAATATTGTTTAATCCAGAAACTAGTTTATCTATATTAACTAACATCTTCTCTACTTTATCCTGAACCGGAGCTAATTTATCTGCCAAACCTGCTGTTAAACCAAGTTTAGTAGTTCCTTTTAACATTTGCCCGTCTTCTGCTGGTTCTTTATCATTAAAGTTTGGAATGATTGAAATTTGTTTTCCTCCAATAAATCCAGGCTCATATATAGATGCAGTACTAGATTTAGAGATTGGAAAATCAGTTTTTAACTGTAATTCCACTAATAATTTTCCTGTAGCTTCGTTAATTTTTATACCGTTGATTTTTCCAATTGCTAAACCATTTAGAGTAACAGGTGCAGATGTAGCTAATCCTTCCACATTGTCATATTCAACATAAAATGTTTTGTAGTTTGTAAAGAGGTCTTTGCCTTTTAGAAAGCTGTACCCCCAAATAAATAATAAAATTGATGCGATGACTAAAATAGCCGTTTTAATTTCTCTTGTTAGTTTCAAAATTGTAAGTGTTTGTACAAATTTAATATAAAAATATTGAACTTGTAATTATTATTTAAGCGAGTCTTGGATACTAATTTTTTCTCCATTTTTAAATGCAATCAAAAAAGCAGAGTCAAACCCCTTATCTTTTGCTTCTTGCAAATATTTTTTTGCTTGATTATAATCCGCTGTTTGCTGGTAGGTGTATTTATAAACATTATTCTCATATACTACAGAAACTCCAGATAATCCCTTAAAGTTAGATGGCGCCAATGGAGTCTTTTTTATACTAGCCAAAAGTTGTACCTTATATATAGAACCTGTTAAATTAGGTTTTACTGTATTTTTTTGAGCTGGCGCAGTATTTACATTTCTTACAGGTGTAGAATCTTTAACTGCATTTTCTATCATCTTAGTAGATGGTTTTTCATCAACAGCATCGGCAGAACCAGTACCGAAATATTCTTTTTTATAACTGATAATAGCATCAGCAATTGCTTTTGCATATTCGTTTTGTCCAGCATCCGAATTTAAAATATCTCCTTCTGTAGGATTAGAAATAAAACCTGTTTCTACCAAAACTCTTGGCATATATGCTTTATGAAGTACCATAAAAGGAGCTTGTTTTACTCCTCCATGACGCAATTTTTTCCCGAGAATATCAAAACCTTCTTCTATTTTACTTGCTAATGCAATACTATAATCTAAATATTCTTCTTGCATTAAAGTCATTCCGATCATAGATTCTGGCGAATTAGGATCAAAACCTTCGTATTTACGTTTGTAATCTTTCTCTAAGGTAATAACGGAGTTCTCTTTTTTTGCCGCTTCAAGATTCGAAGCAATTTTATTCATACCCATAACATAGGTTTCTGTACCAAATGCAGCAGTATTTTTATTTGCATTACAATGTATAGACACAAAAATATTAGAATTTGCTCTATTAGCAATATTGGCTCTTTCGACCAAATCTATAAAAACATCCGTCTTACGAGTATAAATAACATCAACATTCGGATAAGACTCTAGTAATTTACCTACTTTTAAAACTATAGCCAAAGCAATATTTTTTTCAATTCTTCCGCTATAAACCGCTCCAAAGTCATGATCTCCGTGACCCGCATCCAGTGTTACTTTAAACACATTGGACTGACTATAAGCAGAAATCGATATTATAGTTAGAAATAAACTAAATATTACCCTAATTTTGCTAAATATATTCATAAATTTAAAAGTTAATTTTAATAAAACACAACTGTTATAATTTTTTCAATTGATTATTTTTGACAAAAAATTATATGTAAGTTTGACATGTCAAAAAACAAGCCATATTTTTACAAAAATAGTATTTAAACCTTTGCATACAAACTTATTTAATATCGTTTTATTATCATTTTTCCTAACGCTAGGATGCGGTAATCTATATTCTCAAGAAACAAACAAAAAAAAGAAAGCTGCAAGCGCTAATAAACAGCCAGATAGCATCAAAACTGCAACTATTGATACCATAAAGGTAGATAGTATAAAACCCAAAAAAGCTTTTTTGGATGGCAAAGTAAAATACAAAGCCAAAGATTACGCAAAGATTGATCAAAAGCGTAAACTTATCACCTTATATAATGAAGCTGAATTATATTATCAAGATGTCGAACTAAAATCGGGTATCATTGTTTTGGATTATGAAAAGAATGAAGTTTATGCAGGTCGATTAAAAGATTCTGCTGGAGTTTATACTCAATATCCAAATTTCAAACAAGGCGCAAGTGCTGTAGAACCCGATTCTATACGGTTTAACTTTAAAACTCAAAAAGCTTTAATTTGGAATTCGAGATCTGAACAAGGTGAATTTAGAATAAAAGCTGGTATCACGAAAAAAGAAAACGACTCTGTTTATTTCTTAAAAGGAGCTCGATTTACTACTGCAAAAGATGTAGATAATCCTGAATACTATTTCCAAACCAATAAAGTTAAATTTATTCCTGGAAAAAAAGTAATTACTGGTTTAACCAATATGGTAATTGCCGATGTACCTACTCCTATCGCCTTACCATTTGCCTATTTCCCGATGACAAACGAAAAAAGTGTTTCGGGTTTAATCCTACCAAGTTATAATGACTCTAACACTCGAGGATTCTCATTACAAAATGGAGGTTATTATTTTGCTTTAAGCGATAATTACGACTTAACAGTCCTGGGAGATTATTACACCAACGGAAGTTATGCCATGCGATTTGAGTCGGCATATGCAAAAAGATATAAATACAGAGGTAATATTAATGTTCGTTTTGAAAACCTGATATCTAGTGAAAGAGGATATCCAGATTACTCTAAACAAAACATCTACAACATTCAATGGTCACACTCTAAGGACACAAAAGCAAGTCCTAATTCAAGTTTCTCTGCTTCGGTGAATATGGGTAGTAGTAAATACTTTAAACAATCTATCAATCAGGCAAACATTGGGTCTAGCTTAAACAATACTTTAAGTTCATCTGTTTCTTACAGCAAAAACTTTAATACGTTACCACAAATACGTACATCGATAACTGCCACGCACTCGCAAAATACGCAAACGGAAGTTATTAATATGACGTTACCAACACTAGAAGCAAGTGTAGACAGGATATATCCATTTGTTGGTAAAAATGGAGTTAAAAAAGGTTTTATCAAAAACATTAACTTTCAATATAACCTGAGCGGAAAAAATAGTATCGTAACAACCGATTCTCTATTTTTTAAACCTCAAATGTTTGATAATGCAAAAATTGGAGCTAAGCACAGCATTCCTATTAGTACCAACTTTAAAATATTTAAATATTTTAGTGCCAGTACAACTGCCAATTATCAGGAAGTATGGCAAACAAAAACTGTCGAAAAACATTACGATACTGACCAAAG
The DNA here is from genome assembly GCF_000813005.1 of Flavobacterium sp. KMS. Lineage (GTDB taxonomy): Bacteria > Bacteroidota > Bacteroidia > Flavobacteriales > Flavobacteriaceae > Flavobacterium. Next base: position 69,965 of record NZ_JSYP01000007.1, read on the forward strand.
TAAAGTAGTAGAAAATGTTGTAAATGGTTTTGATGCCTATAGAACCTACTCTTTTAGTTCTAGTCTTGGTACAACAATATACGGTACTTTTAATTTTGGCGAGGACAAAAAGATAAAATCGATACGCCACGTAATGCGTCCGTCTGTTTCTTACGGATACACACCAAGTTTCGAGAAATATTACGATACTTATGCTACTGATGCTACTGGTACTATAACTAAAGAATATAGCCGTTTTGAGGGTGGTATTTTTGGTGCTCCGGGTAATGCTAATTCTAATATTATAGGATTTGATTTAAGCAATACTTTTGAAGCTAAAGTTACAGACAGAGACAGCACAAAAACAGAGCCTAAAAAAATAATGCTGCTTAACAATTTAAACTTCTCTACGAGTTATAATTTTAATGCCGATGGTATAAACTCATTTGCATGGCAACCAGTTAGAGTTAGTGGAGGAACACAACTTTTTCAAGACAAAATGAATGTCAATTTTGGAGCTACTTTAAACCCATATGCAATTGACAATTCCGGGAGACAAATAAATAAATTCAATATTGATAACGGAGGAAGTTTATTCCGAATGACGAGTGCCAATATGACTTTAAACTATTCTATCTCAAATAAGGACAAGGATAAAAAGAAGAAGGACGAGAACAAGCAAAGTGAGAGAAATGGTGGTCGTGAAGATGACTTGTTTGGAACAAATACCGACTTAAACGACCAACGTAAAAGTCAGTTTGATGGATCTGAAGAAGATGATAATGCAATAACTGAATTCTTTAATGCAAAACTTCCTTGGGATATGACACTTGCTTATTCCTTAACTTATGGAAATACTGCCAGAGAAAATAAAATCATCGGAAACTCTATAATGATTTCTGCTAATATGGATATTACTCCTAAATGGAAAGGTGGTATATCTACAGGATATGATTTTGTACAAAAAGGAGTTACTTTTACCCAACTTCGTTTTGAAAGAGATTTATTAAGCTGGAGAATGGATTTTAACTGGACTCCTCTAGGCACAAATTCTAACTGGAATTTCTTTATCGGAATAAAATCGGGTGTTCTTAGTGATATCAAATGGAACAAAAGAAGTACTAATAACAGATAATATTATCTTGTTACAAACAAAAATACATTTAATTTAAATTGAGATAATCATGAAAAAAATCATTTTTACCGAAAATGCACCAGCTCCAATTGGACCATATAGCCAAGCTATTTTAAAAAACGATACTCTTTATGCTTCTGGTCAAATTGCTATTAATCCTCAAACTGGAGAATTAGTAACAGATAACATTCTTGATGAGACAAAACAAGTAATGGAGAACATAGCTGCAATTTTAAAAGCTGCTGATATGACATTTGAACATATAGTAAAAGCAACCATTTTTATTATGGACATGAATAATTTCGCTGCAATAAACGGCGTATACGGAGCTTATTTTGACGAAAAAACAGCACCTGCGCGCGAAACTGTTCAAGTAGCTTGCTTACCTAAAAATGTAAATGTAGAAATTTCTATAATTGCAATACGATAGCATTAAGTAGTAATTGTGCCGAGGCTTCATTTGTAGCCAACGGCACATTATGTACATCGCACACCCGCACAAGCATATTAATATCTACACCATGTGCATGACTCGCTAGTGGATCTTTGAAAAAGAAAACTATCTGGATTTTACCCTCTGCTACTCTTGCTGCAATTTGAGCATTACCTCCCATAGGCCCAGGAAGCATTTTAACTACTTTAAAGCCTGAATTCTCAACATTCCTTCCTAATATTCCTGTTGCTATAAGCTTCATTCTTTCGTCCTGCAAAATGATTCTATTTTTATCTAAAAACTGAACCATGTCTGCTTTCTTCTTATCATGAGCAATAATCGCGATTACTATATATTTTTTCATGAATTAACACTAAATTTAGTATCAAATTTACGCAAAAAAAGACAACTAAAAATCTAAATCAATAAATACCAATCAATTACACAAAACAAGAAACAAAAAAAACCGTTTCAAATAATTGAAACGGTTTTTATATATTTTTAATATCTTGATTTTTATAATTGCAAAGCGATGGCATTTAATAATAACTGTGCAGATGCTTCATTAGTTGCCAATGGTACATTATGTACATCACAAACACGGATTAACATATTAATATCAACCTCATGAGCATGGCTTGCAAGTGGATCTTTAAAAAAGAAAACCATTTGCGTTTTACCCTCTGCTACTCTTGCAGCAATTTGAGCATCACCTCCCATAGGACCAGAAAGCATTCTTCGAGCTTTAAAACCAGCGTTTATAGCCTTGCTTCCTGTAGTTCCGGTAGCGATAAGTTTAATATTTTCCTGAAGTAAGAGCGTTTTATTTTTATTCAAAAACTGAACCATATCAGCTTTCTTTCCATCGTGAGCAATAATAGCAATCTCCATACTTTTCATGTATCTTATTTATTAGAAATATGATATGCGATAAGTCCATCGATTGGACGTCTCAAAACATTACCTAATTGCAATTCATATTTATCAAAAGTTTCTTGTAACTCATCTTTCAAATAATAAGCAATAGAACCTACAAAATGAACTGGAACTTCTTTACAATTATCAAATTGTTTGATGTAATTCTTAACAAATGATTTCATCCCTTTAAAGATGATTTTTCTACAAAATTCTGAATCTTTATGTTTGATTAAGAACTTTGCAAAAGTTGCCAAATAAGCATTTGGATTTGGCTCTTTATATAATTTGTTTTTAATAAAATCTGGATCCATGTTGTATTCTTTTGCAAATTCAACTGCTAAATCCTGAGGCATTTTATTAAAGTAATATTTTCTAATTAATTCTTTTCCAAAAACATTACCACTACAATCGTCCATCGCGATATAACCTAATGATTGTACTTTTTGGAATAATTCTTTCCCATCAAAATAACTACAGTTAGATCCTGTTCCTAAAATACTAACAATTGCTTTCTCTCCTCTTGGGGTAGTGGCATATACTGCTGCATACGTATCTTCGTGAACATCTACGATTGCATTAACGAAATATTCCTGAAAAATTTGTGATAGAGAAATTTTCATTCTATCTGTACCACAACCTGCTCCATAAAAGAACAAATGTGTAGCTGTATTTTTATTCTGTAAAATATCAAAACGATCATTTAATCGGGTTACGATTTCATCTCCATTAAGAATTTCAGGATTTAATCCTAAGGTTTGTGTTGTGAATAATATCTTGCCATTATCATCAATTGCTATCCAATCTGCTTTAGTAGATCCACTATCAACTATTAATTTCATTTTATTTTATTTAGTTTTCGGTTTAGTTTTTCATCTTACAATATTAAGTGTAATTATTTACATTATTGGAGAGTCAAACAAAATAATAAAAATCCCGCTATCTATTCAATAACGGGATTTTGAAATGTATATAAAATTATTTAAGACCTGCGATATGCACAGATAAATCAATTAATTTGCTAGAGTATCCGTACTCATTATCATACCAAGATACAATCTTGAAGAAAGTTGAATTTAAACCAATTCCTGCATTAGCATCAATGATAGAAGTTCTTTTATCAGAAATAAAATCTTGAGATACAACTAAGTCTTCAGTATATCCTAAAATACCTTTCATTGTAGTTTCAGAAGCTTTCTTTAAAACAGCCATAATTTCTTCATAAGAAGTTTCTTTAGCTACTTTTACAGTTAAATCTACTACAGAAACGTCAGCAGTAGGAACACGGAAAGACATTCCAGTTAATTTTCCATTTAAAGATGGAATTACTTTTCCAACAGCTTTAGCAGCTCCAGTAGAAGAAGGGATGATGTTTATGCTAGCAGCACGTCCACCTCTCCAGTCTTTTCTAGAAGGACCATCAGCAGTCATTTGAGTTGAAGTTGTTGCGTGAACAGTTGTCATTAAAGCTTCAACAATTTCGAAATTATCGTGAATTACTTTAGCTAAAGGAGCTAAACAGTTTGTAGTACAAGATGCGTTAGAAACTACTAAATCAGAAGCTTTTGCAGTTTCATGATTTACTCCCATTACAAACATTGGAGCATCTGCAGATGGAGCAGAAATAATTACTTTTTTAGCACCACCTTTAATGTGCTCATTTGCAGTTTCGATAGTTGTGAAAATACCAGTACATTCAGCAACTACATCAACATCAACTTCATTCCATTTTAAGTCAGCTGGGTTTCTTTCTGCAGTGATACGGATGTTTCTTCCGTTTACAAAAAGTTTTCCTTCTTTTACTTCTACAGTTCCGTCAAAACGACCGTGTACTGAATCATATTTTAATAAATAAGCTAAGTGATCAACATCTAATAAATCATTGATTGCTACAACCTCTACATTATCTCTATTGAAAGATTCTCTGAAAACAATTCTTCCAATTCTTCCAAATCCGTTTATTCCTAATTTTACTTTTGACATTTTACTAAATTTTTATTTATTTTTTGTTATTCTACTTATTTTCAAAGTCTAATTTCCTCACAATAAACTTCAATTTTTTTTATTCTATATTTTTATGTTGACATGATCTCAGAAACGCGTAGCAATTCTCTATCTATTTCAGATTTACCTTTAATTGCTTGTTCCAAAGGCGTTAAAGTAACTTTGTCATTTTGTAAACCAACCATATAATTTGATTTCCCTTCAAGTAAAGATTCTACCGCTTTTACACCTAATCTACTTGCAAGAACACGATCAAAACAAGAAGGAGAACCTCCACGTTGCATGTGTCCTAAAACAGAAACTCTAACATCGTATTCAGGTAAGTTAGCCTCTACATAATCTTTTAGTTCAAATACGTTTTTACCGATTTTATCTCCTTCGGCAATAACAACAATACTTGATGATTTTCCAGATGCTTTACTTTTTTGAAGTGATTCTAATAATCTATCTAAACCTAAATCTTCTTCTGGAATAAGAATTTCTTCTGCTCCAGCTCCGATTCCTGCATTTAGAGCAATATGACCTGCATCTCTACCCATTACCTCTACAAAAAACAGACGGTTATGAGAACTCGCAGTATCACGTATTTTATCAATACAATCTACAACAGTATTTAGTGCCGTATCGTACCCTAAAGTATGACTCGTACCAAAAATATCATTATCAATAGTTCCCGGGATTCCCATTACTGGGAAATTATATTCAGAGTTAAATAATAGGCCTCCGGTAAAGCTACCATCTCCTCCTATTACAACCAAAGCATCAATTCCTGCTTTTACAAGATTCTCATGAGCTTTTTTTCTTCCTTCTGGAGTTTTAAATTCTAATGAACGAGCCGATTTTAAAATCGTCCCTCCTTTATTCACAATATTATTTACACTTCGAGGTCCCATTTCTTTGAAGTCACCTTCAATCATTCCTTGATATCCTCTATAAATTCCGATACATTCGATGTTATGATAAGCACAAGTTCGAACTACTGATCGAATGGCTGCATTCATTCCTGGTGAATCTCCTCCTGATGTAAGAACACCAACTTTTTTTATTGTTTTTGGCATTATTTAAGTATTAAAGTGTAAAATTAGCAAACATTCACCACTATTCGGGCTATATTTATAATAAGTTAATAAAATATGTTAAATTCAAACGTTTTCGTTAATAAGTTTTCGGATAGTAAAAAAAATCAATAAAATAAAAAAAGACATTTATTTTAATTGATAATTTAAAAATAACAATATACGGTTGAAGTGTTACAAAAAATGGGATGTAACTAAACTGAAAGATAAGGAAATTGTAAGGCTAAAAAAAATCATTAACAAAACTAAAACACATTAGTAACTTAAAGTGTGTTAATCTTCTTCAGGAATATATCCCTGATCATTAGTTTTTACCTTTTCTTTTTCCTTTTTATTATTCTTTTTTGATTTTGAGAAATCAATATAATCTGGATTTATAGCAGAATCGGGAACATCATTATTCTGGTTCGAAGTTTTAATCGCACGTTCTAGTTTATGGTCTTTAAAGATTTTATTTACCAATTCTCTAAAAGTATCAAAATCTACTTCATAAGAAACTCCTATACCTTGTGTATAACCAACTCCCTGACCTATATAATTAATATCGTTTTCTCGGTTAAATAAACGCAAGTTCATACTTCCGTCTTCATTAACTCTGTATTGCACCTCTACGTCGCCCACAATTGCCGATTCGTTGATTCCTCCTACTGGTACTCCTACTTTACCGTTTATGGTAATTCTCTCATTGATCTGAGATGAAATTGTCGCTGCAAATTGACCATCGGCTTCCTGACCAAGTCGTCTGTCGGCAGAGGTATATGTAAAACCAATATCTATCTTATCACTATCAGAATGAATTATTCCTCCCAATAAATTAGTTGCTGTTTCGAATAAACTACTAGAAAAATCAGATTGACTCACTCCCTCAGGACTTAAGAATCCTCCTGAAGACAGCAAATAAAGCGCTTGTGTTTGTCGCACATCTTTATCGACTAATTTATATTGTATTTCAGACTTTAATACATTACTTACCGTTGGGAACTCAATATTAAAATCTGGCTCTGGGCTCGTTAAATCTCCACGAATACCAATAACTACCTCTACAGGTACTTTTTTGCTAAATGAAGAATTCTCTAATAATACTGCAGGATTTGCAGATGTTTTATAAACTGCTTCAAGATTTAACTGCGCTTTCATCGGGTTACCTTCCCAAGAAATCGAACCTCCTTTTTTTACAACAAATTTCTTATCGATTAATCCACCATACTTAAAGTTATAGGTTCCTTCGTATGCCTGGAAATCCCCCCACATATTAAATTTACCAAGTGTATTAATTTTAAATAATAAAGATCCAAATCCTTTTCCTTTCATTCCGTGTCCAGAATTTCTATCTAAAATTACTTCAACCTCGGCGTCTGGAGTAATATCAAAATCAAACTCTAGTTCCAGACCATTATAGTTTCTTGTCTTTTCGACAATACCATTAGCAAGATTGTACTTTTCTTTGGCTGTGATAAAATGAATAAAATTATTATCACTCATTGTTTGCGCATCATTAATCGGGATCTTCACAGATGTTCCTTTCTCTGATTTTGCATCTACTTTTATAAATAATGCCGTAGTTGGTCCTTTAATGGTTGCTCTACCATTAATAAATGCTGTACCAAAATAAGCCGCATCTTCACTGTCTTTAGTATCTAATGCTAACAATCTTTTTGAACTGATATCTAAATCTAATTTCCAATCGCCAAAATTATTATGCTCGACTGTACCATTTAAAATCCCTTTAGTTCCGTATTTAGAATCGGTGATAGTATTATTTCGTAACAAGAATTTCTCATCGGTTACATCGACAATAGTTTTATCACTCAGCTCATAATCTATGTTTAAATAAGGAATAGTCATTCCGGCTTTATCCAGATATAAACGTCCATTAACATCAGGTCTTTTTAAATTCCCGATAATAGCCGCGTTACCCGAAACATAACCTCGAATATTAGACAATACTTCTCCTCCCAAAGAACTAAGCGAGGCTAAATTAAATGTGTCAAATTTAAGCTGTAAATCGAGTATTGTTTCTTTATTAATAATTTCGAAGCTTCCAAATAACTTAAACATCTCCAATTTATCATTTTCGATAGAAGAATTTATTGTAAACTTTCTAAGGTTTTCATCACCTACAATATCAAATTTTAGCCCTCCTAAATCGGTCTTATTTACATTTAGCTTATCGATAAAGATGGAAGCAGTTGGCTGGAAGACATTCTTTTTCTGTTTAAAATTAATCTCTCCGTTAATATTACCGTTTAAAACAAGTTTATCATTGGTTGGTGTAATTTTATTAAGATCTACATCTTTAAAACTTAGTTTCAAATCTTTAAAATCGGCATCTTTTATTTGCCCTACCAATTCTATCTTTTGGTTTTCATGAGATAGAATAATATTATCTATGTCAAAATTCTTGAATTTTTTATCAAAAACGATTTTATTATCTGGTTCGTCATTTTCATTTAAATACCACAAATAGTCTTTAAATTTCAACTCGGATTTATTAATTCCGACAACGTTGTTCTTATCTTTATCAATAGTATGATATAAGTTGAAGTTAAAATAATCTTCTCCTTTTGAACCTCCTTTAAACTCAGACCTTACAAATAAGGTATCTTTCATGGTTACGTTTATCAAACTAAAATCACGTACCTTATAATACTTCGTTTTAATACTATCTAACTCGATATAGGTATTATACAATGGATTTTTATTATCTACAGCAACTCTTATATTGTCAAATGTATTTTGTGCTGCTTTAATTTGAGGGGAATTAAACTTAAACTTGAATTCATCCTTATCGGCATCGATTTTCCCTCTCACAACCGTATTGGTTGCTACCTCTATCTCAGGATAAAAGATTTCGATAATCTTATTGTATATGGTAAAATTAAAATGTAAAAACTGTCCTTTACTTACTTTAAGTGGTTTATAATTGGCATATAAACTACCTACAGAATTTGTGACTAAATTTTCTAATTGATTAAATTTAAACTTCCCTACAATTTCACCATCAACAACATCGGTAGAGCTTATTGTTATTGTACGTATTTTATCGGCATCAAAATTTGAGCTTACTTTTACCTGATCAAAAACATAAGTCGATTTTGGATTTTGATAAACCGCATCATTAATCTCAATATCCCCCTGAAGGTTTTCGATTGTATTTCCTGATACATGAACTGCTACATCTCCTTTAAAAACAGATATAGAATCTTTTATGAATTTAAGTTTGTGTAAATCGGCATTTTCTACCTTAATATGAAAATCATAATCACTATCTTTTCTACTTAAATCTATCAAACCATCAAATGTCATACTCAGGTTAGGATCATTCACAGAAAGCTGTCCTTTATAATGTGGCAATTTAAAATTACCATTTAAGACTATATTATTATAGGTATAGTTATTATAATAAAATTTCTGAACATCTCCTTTTATAACTGTGTTCAGGTATTTCTCGGTAAATCCTTTTCCATCTACATCCAGATTAAGGGTTGTTTTACCAATATCTTTTCGACCAAGCAAAGTACCTATATCAAAATTCTCTAAGACAATATTTCCCGAATACGAAGCTTTATCGATAACATCGATATTATTCATATTCAAATCAATAAGCCCATTCCCTAAATCAGTTATCATTGTAAAATCAGTATCCAAAGCTGTCTTAGATACTTTAGCTCTACCTACAATCGAGAACTTACCAATACGTTGTAATTCTTTAGGCAATTTTTTCCCTAATACATTTGGCAACAAAACAACCAAGTTATCATAACTAGACGAAAGCTTATCGAATTTACCATTCATAAGAAACTCTTGTCCGTTTTTACCAAAAAGATTTTTGAAATTTATATCTCCATTTATAGTCGATTTATGCAAATCAGACAATCTAAGATGTTTTAAATTTAAATCGTTTAAAGTTCCGTCAATTTTAGATTTAACACGGAAGTATTGGTCTTTTCCTAGTTCTTTATAAAAATAACGAATATCGTTAGACCCAATATTAGCAGAATCTAAAACTACATCAAACTGAACTTTATCGGTAAACTTAGCAAAATCTTCTATTCGATAATTTAATGTAGCCGCTCCGTATATTTTAGAGTACTTGGTAAGAATAGACAATTTTTCAAGCTTCATTTGCTTTTTGGTATAGCTAAATCTTGATGTTAAATTAGCTACATACAAACCTCTATGATCTAAAAACGATAATTTATGAATCCTTGTACTTACATCGGGTCCATAAAGTTTAAAATCACTTATGTGTGCATTAAGTTTTGTAAAATCGACATCTTTAGGAACTACTCTATTTTCGTCTGTTAGAATAAAATGTCCGTTGGTAATGTAAGCATCTTTTGCGGTAAGCAAGAAACGTTTTTTTGAAGGTTTTTTTGGTGGTCCAGTTTCGAAAGCCTGAATGAATACATCAAGATTGGTTTTCTTTTCATTTTTATAGGTTTTTAAATTAAAAAGTAAACCTGTCATACGAATTTCGCCAAAAATCAAATCGCCATCAAGAACTCTCTTAACGGCCAAAATATTAGTTTTAATTAAATCAGAATAGATTAAAGTATCTTTATGGTGATCCATTATTAATACTTTCCTGAGTTTTACTCCACCAAAAACACTTACTGAAACTTTCTCTACAGATATATGTGTACCAAAATCTGAGTTTAAAGTATCGGTAATATAATTTGCAATTTTTGTCTGAACGACCGGTAGAGACAATGCGATAGCCAGTACTAACAAAAGTAGAATTAGTCCGATTAAGGAACGAGATACTATTTTTTTTATTTTTCTGATACTGGTTGTTTTTTAGTTTTTCTTTAAATTTAATTTTAGAGCAAACAAAGGAAGGTTCCTTTGATAAAAATTCTTTAATTTTGGCTTCTGCTTTTAAATAAAAAAATTTAAAATTTGATTCGTCAAATATAATTCAAAATTCGTGCCTTTACATGCAAAATCCTGAGGTTTTTATTCTAGCTATCGAAAGTTCTTGTGATGATACTGCAGCGGCTGTTTTACATAACGATAAAGTCCTGTCAAATGTTGTTGCCAACCAACTGATACATACGCAATATGGCGGTGTAGTACCCGAACTTGCGTCTAGAGCTCACCAACAAAATATTGTTCCTGTGATTGATGCTGCTCTTCGCAAAGCAAATATAAAAAAAGAACAATTATCTGCAATAGCATTTACACAAGGTCCCGGACTTATGGGGTCATTGCTAGTAGGAAGTTCTTTTAGCAAATCGATGTCTTTGGCTTTACAAATTCCCTTAATTGCTGTTAATCATATGCATGCGCATATATTAGCTCATTTTATTGATGAAGATGGTTATGACAAACCTACATTCCCTTTTTTAGCATTAACAATAAGTGGTGGTCATACTCAGATTATTAAAGTAAATGGCTATTTTGATTTACAAATTATCGGAGAAACTACCGATGATGCCGTTGGAGAAGCATTTGATAAAAGTGCCAAGATTCTTGGACTTCCCTACCCTGGCGGGCCACTAATAGATAAATACGCACAATTAGGAAACCCAAAAGCTTTTGCATTTACAAAACCAAAAGTACCTGGATTAGACTTTAGTTTTTCTGGTTTAAAAACGGCTATTTTATATTTTATTCAGAAGAAAAAACTAGAGAACCCAAATTTCATCGAGGAGAATCTTAATGATATTTGTGCTTCTATACAATATACAATTATCGAAATTTTAATGGATAAATTAAAATTGGCGGTAAAAGAAACTGGAATCAATCAAATTGCGATTGGCGGTGGTGTTTCGGCTAACTCGGGCATTAGAAACAGACTGAAAGAAAGCGAACAAAAATACGGTTGGAAAACTTACATTCCGAAATTTGAATACACTACCGATAATGCTGCAATGATTGGAATTGTAGGTTATCAAAAATTTTTATCAAAACAATTTGAAACAGCTGCTGTTGTTTCTAAAGCACGAATACAATTTTAAACTATGCAATTATTTTACAACCCAAATATTGACGAAACAACTCAGGAATTTTCTTTTGATAAAGAAGAAAGTAAACACATTATAAAAGTATTACGAAAAAAAGATTCTGATATATTACATGTAACAAATGGATTGGGTTATTTATTTGAAACCGAAATTACACTGGCTTCTGATAATAAATGTACTGTCAAAATAATTTCTGTTGAGAAAGCTCAAGATCCAAAATACCGTTTGCATCTTGCAGTTGCTCCTACCAAAATGAATGATCGTTATGAATGGTTTCTGGAAAAAGCTACCGAAATAGGTATTCATGAGATTACTCCAATTATTTGCGATAGATCAGAACGTAAAGTGATTAATATAGAGCGTTTCGAAAAGATCATTTTATCGGCAATGAAACAATCAAATGAATTGTATCTTCCTAAACTTAATGAAGCTATTTCATTTAAAGAATTTGTAAAACGCAAAAACGAAGGTTTACAATTAATTGCGCATTGTGAAGAAACAGATAAAAAATCATTAAAATCAGTTTTAAAACCAAATGAGAACGTAACATTACTTATTGGTCCTGAAGGTGACTTTTCGGAAAAAGAAATTGCTTTGGCTATCGAAAATAATTTTCAGCCAGTATCTTTAGGAAACACAAGATTACGTACTGAAACTGCTGCAATGGTAGCTTGTCATAGTGTTGCTTTTTTTAATGAGGTTCCTAATTAAACATAATCTTGTCATTTCGATGAAGGAGAAAAAAAGCGCATAAAGGATTGCCCCATAATTATACTATTATTATGAAAAAAATATTTTATTTATTATTACTCATTTCTGCTTCTTCTTTTTCGCAAGAAATTGCATTACTAAAATATAGTGGTGGTGGTGATTGGTATGCAAATCCTACTTCATTACCCAATTTAATCAAGTTTTGTAATGCTAATATTGATACCCGTATAAAAGCAAAACCCGGAACTGTAGAACCAAGCAATCCCGACTTGTTATCCTATCCTTTTGTACACATGACTGGACATGGAAATGTAGTTTTTAGTGATGCTGATGTTACTAATCTTCGTAATTATTTATACGGTGGAGGATTTCTTCATATTGATGATAATTATGGAATGGATCAATACATTCGAAAAGAGATAAAAAAAATATTCCCAAACAATGATTTAGTAGAACTCCCTGCCAATCATGCTATTTTTCAGAAACCGTTTCTTTTTCCTGCTGGTTTGCCAAAAATTCACGAACACGACGGGAAAAGACCTCAGGCATTTGGGATTTTTATCGAAAATAAATTAGTGTTACTTTATACATTTCAGTGTGATCTTGGTGATGGCTGGGAAGATGCCGAAGTGCATAACGACCCTCTCGAAGTACGTCAAAAAGCGTTAAAAATGGGTGCTAACATTATCAATTATATCTTTACCAATTAATTTAAGTCAAGTGCAATTAACACACGAAGAAATACAATTCGAAAGAAAGACTTTCCCAATAACATTAGTTTGCGATCATATTTATTTTCAACAGAACATAGGTTCACTTTTTAGAATAAGTGAAGCTTTTGGAGTTGAAAATATTATTTTTTTAGGCAAAGATATTCCGCTTAACCCAAGAAAAATCAATAAAACTTCCCGTAATACCCATCTTCATATTCCATATACAGTAATTGAAGAAACACAAGATTTAGTTACTCATCTGGTTGATTTAAAATGCGAAATCATTGCATTAGAAATTACAAATAGTAGCAAACCTTTAAAAGAAGTTATACTACCTTCCGATAAAAAAATCGCATTAATAATTGGAAGTGAAATCAATGGAATTTCAGAAGAATTATTAAAAATTTCGAATCAAATAGTTCATATTAATATGTTTGGAAAAAACAGTAGCATGAATGTTGTACAAGCTGCCAGTATAGCTTTGTATGAATTTACATCTTAAAAAATAAACCTCTTTTTTTGTAAGAACTAAGCTATGCAAGGGTTTCTAAAATTCTGACAAACAAAATAATAATAAAATTTTGTCTGTTAGAATATTTGTTATAAAATTGCTTTAATTATTAACTAATCTAAAATTTTATAACAAAACCCCAAACTATTATGAAAAAGATTGCTTTATCCGCATTTGCAGCGCTGCTGCTATTCTCGTGTCAAAACAACGACCAATCAGAATCTACTACTCCAGAAGCTTCAGCAACAATTACTCAACGTGGTTGTGCAACTCAAGATGTTCTTGAAGCTCAATTAAAAGCCGACCCTACTCTGGCTATTAGAATGAATGAAATCGAAGCATTTACACAAAACCAAATATTAACTGGTAAATTGGTAAATGGAAAAGTTCAAATTCCTGTTGTAGTTAATGTATTATACAGAACTGCTGCAGAAAATATTTCTGATGCACAAATCCAAACACAAATTGATGTCTTGAACAAAGATTTCAATGCTGCTAACTCTGATTACAATAGCGTTCCTGCATTATTTGCTGGAGTAAAAGCTAATGTTGGAATTAGTTTTGTTTTAGAAAAAATCAATAGAAAATCTACAACAAAAACTTCATGGGGAACTAATGATGCCATGAAAAAAACTACTTCTGGTGGTCTTAACCCAACATCTCCAACTACTAAGCTTAACTTATGGGCTTGTAAAATTGGTGGTGGAATATTAGGTTATGCTCAATTTCCTGGTGGATCTAATGCTACAGACGGAGTTGTAATTGATTCTCAATATTTCGGATTATCTGGATCTGGTGCTGCTCCTTATAACTTAGGAAGAACTGGAACTCACGAAGTGGGTCACTGGATGAACTTACGTCATATTTGGGGAGATGCTAATTGCGGAAATGACCAAGTAGCTGATACTCCAGTTCATAACACTGCTAACTATGGTGTACCTGCATATCCTCATTATAGCACTTGTACAGGAACTCCTGTAGAAATGACTATGAACTACATGGATTATACAGACGATGCTGGAATGTATATGTTTACAACAGGTCAAAAAAACAAAATGGCTGCTATTTTCTTAACTGGTGGACCTAGAGCTGCTTTTGGCATCTAATATTAAATCATATAACTAAACAGGTTAATAATTATTAAAAGCGAGATATTAAATCTCGCTTTTTTTGTTTTATAAATGTAATCTTTCCCTGCTTTTTTCTATATTTATGCTCTAAAGAAAAACAGACTATGATTACATCTAAAGTAATTTCAAACGGGATTTTAAGAGCTATCGCAACTATTTTGGGAGTATCGCTAATATTGTATTTTTTATATCAAATACAAACTGTGATTGTTTACTTGTGTGTTTCTCTCATACTGTGTTTAATAGCAAACCCTTTTGTGAAATTCCTGAAGGAAAAATTAAAATTTAATAGTTCATTTGCAGCTATAACTACTATCGTATTTTTTATATTATTAATGATTGGGTTCATACTTTTATTTGTACCGTTAATAATATCTCAGGCTAATAATTTATCACTTCTTGATACTGATAGTCTTCAAAAACAATTTATGCTGATAGAACGTGATTTCGAAAATTATTTCAACTTGCAACATCTCGATTTACAAGCACTTTTAAAAAAACCTGAAATAACGTCTAAACTGGATTTTAGTTATTTTACGGCTTTTATAAACTCAATCCTAAACATGCTTGCAGGTTTTGGAATGGGATTAGTATCTGTTTTCTTCATTACTTTTTTCTTTATCAAGGATCAAAACATTTTTAAAGAAAATGCAAAAAGAATACTTCCTGATAACAATGAAGACAAAATTATAAACTCGATTACTAAAATAAATCATTTGCTAACACGCTATTTTGTAGGCTTGTTGCTTCAATTAACAGTTGTATTTATTCTTTATTTTATTGTGCTAATAATTTTTGGTAGCCAGAATGCATTTGTAATTGCTTTTTTATGTGCTGTCTTAAATATCATTCCTTACGTTGGACCTATTATAGGAACCATTCTTGCAGCTATATTAACGATGTTGAGTTTAATTGGCGGAGATTTTCAAACAGAAATTTTGCCTAAAACTATATATATAGTAATTGGATTTTTATTGGTTCAGGCAATTGATAATAATGTTAGCCAACCTATTATTTCCTCAAAAAGCGTAAATTCGCACCCGCTGGAAATATTCTTAATTACTTTAATTAGCGGAATAACTTTTGGAATCGTCGGAATGATTATTGCAATCCCATTTTATACTTGCCTTAAAGTTATTGCCAAAGAATTTTTTCCTAACAATAAAGTTGTTATTGTATTAACCGAAAAAATATAACCTTGAATTTAGCCCTTTTACATAATTCTGTTCAGGATTTTATAAATAAAAAAGTAAATGAATCTATTTCAAAATTAGCACTTCAAAAAAATCCTTTTCCAGAAATAGAATGGATTGCAATTTTGAATCAGATTGAGGCTAAAACAAAAGCTAAGGATAAATTACCAACTTGGTTTGCGACCGAGAATATAATTTATCCAAGTAAAATTTCGGTTGAACAAACCTCATCAGAGAAAACAGCTCTGTATAAAGCCAATTTAGTTTCGGGTGAGAGCTTAATAGACTTAACCGGAGGTTTTGGTGTAGATGACTATTATTTCTCCAAAAAAATAAAAAATGTAGCACATTGCGAGATAAACACCAATTTATCGGCAATTGTGCAACATAATTTTAAGCAATTAAAAATTGACAATTGTACTTGTTATCCCGAAGACAGTTTTGATGTTCTTAAAAAACTAAACCAAAAATGGGATTGGATTTATATAGATCCTTCCAGACGAAATGATGCAAAAGGCAAAGTTTTTATGCTAAAGGATTGTTTGCCAAATGTACCTGACTTGTTAGATTTCTACTTTGAAAACTCTAACTCTATTTTAATAAAAACAGCTCCTTTATTAGATATTTCCGCAGGTCTTTCGGAATTAAAAAATGTAAAAAACATTCATATAATTGCTCTCGATAACGAGGTTAAGGAATTACTGTGGGAAATTCATAAAGGCTATTCTGGGAAAATTACGCTAAAAACGGCTAATATATTAAAGGATAAAACGGAAACTTTTGAATTTGCTTTAAATGAAGAACCTGAGTTTGTAAGCTACAGTTTACCTCATAAATATTTGTATGAGCCTAATAGTGCAATTATGAAATCGGGAGGATTTGACGAAGTAAGTACGTTTTATAAAACAGATAAGCTACATAAACACTCTCACTTATATACCTCGGCGGATTTAATTACATTTCCTGGAAGAACATTTGAGATTCTGGAAACCATTCCTTACTCTAAAAACGAAATAAAACTCCATCTTTCTAATAAACAAGCAAACATTACTACTAGAAATTTTCCTGATAGTGTAGAAACCATCCGAAAAAAATGGAAAATAAAAGATGGCGGAAATTTGTATTGTTTTTTTACAACTGATAAAAATGATAATAAAATAGTTTTAATTTGCAGAAAAATATAATAAAATGAAACAACTAATTACTTTAACTTTATTCTTATTAACTTTTAATTTATTTGCACAAAAAGATTGTGAATACACTGTAAACGTTACCGATTCTATAGGAACATACAAATCGACTAAAGAAACCATGATTTCCGAAAAAAACTTTGCAGGAACTGCGAGTTATATCTTTTTCTCTTTAGCACAAACAGATGGTCTGCCAACACTTAACGTACAATTGATTAAAAAAAGTAAAGAGTTTACAGCCGCAAATTGCTTTGATAAGAATTCGAAATTATTTTTACAATTAAGCAATGGAAAAATTGTTACACTTATCCATATTGACCAAGAAAACTGCGGAACATTAATTCGTGATGACAAAGGATTTGATAATCGCGTTACTCCAGGTATTTTTATGTTCTTAAAAGATAATTTTGAGGATTTAAAAACTTCACCTATCTCGATGATTCGTATTAAATACTTGTCAGATACTGAAGATTATGTTATGAAAAAAGAATTCACATCTGAACTAAATGATAAAACATACCGACCTGAAACATTCTTTATTGATAATATAAGATGTGTCGAATAATCTAATTACAATCCCATTTTGTATTAGAAACTTTATCGTTTAAACCTGCTTTTAAATTATAATGCCACCACTCTGAATCGAATGAATTAAAATTATGTTTTATCATTATTTTTTTCAACAACAGGCGATTGGCTTTAATAGTATCAGATAAATTTATATAGCTATGACTGGCTTCTTTTCCAAAAAAATCAAAAGAAGTTCCCATATCTAACTCTTTACCATTACGGTCTACAAGAGTAATATCTACGGCTCCTCCTCTATTATGGATGGAGCCTTTTTTTGGATCAGCCACATATTTAGGATTAGAAACTATTTCCCACATTCTTTTTTGGATAAATAGAGGTCTGTAACAATCAAACAACTTGATTTTATACCCTTTCTTCATAAAGCTTTTATTAGCTTCTACTAGTGCTTTTACTGTTTTTAAACGCAAGAAACATTCGGCACAATCATACACTTTTGCTTTAAGAAAATTATCTTCTGTAGCATATTTCATATCATACACAAAATCGTTACTATAATCTTTTAAATTAACAAAAGTAGTATCTGCAATTACCTGATTGGTTTCGCTTGCATATGACTCATTTTGAGCATTTGAAGAAATTATTCCCAGAATAGAGAATAGGAAAAATAAAATTCTATTGAATTTTGGCATGAAATTGGTATTTTAAATTGTACAATTTTTCTCAAAAGTAAATATAGACAATTAATAAATCAACAAAAACAGTGCATTATGAAAAAAATTACTTTGTTATTATTTATCCTCCCGTTTTTAGGAATCTCTCAAGAAATAAGCTATTCTGAACCTTCTCAATTTATTGAAAAAGCAGGTTCTGTTCAAATTAATTTGGTCGAAAGTGAAAAGACTATTTTTAAATCTGGACTCGGAGAAACGGTATCATTTTATCCAGTGGAGATTATTGATTTGAATCAAAATCAAAAAAAAGTAAGCGGAATAGAAGTTGAAAGTACTTTTATTACAAAAGAATATCAGAACAAACAAGACCAATATACCAAAGAAACCGCATGGATAGGTATTGATGAACTTCCTGTATTAATTGATTGGTTTGAAAGTTATGTAATTCCTAATTTATCAAATCCTGCCGGAACAAAAAAGACAGTAAAATATATCCATAGCACTAAAGAAATTCAATTTAAATTTGACGTTTATAATGCTACTCAAACTTTTACGATTGCAGTAAAAAACACAAATCATAAGGATAAATATTTTTGGACAGAATCACGCACAAAAGATATTCCTAGCATTTTAAAAACACTAAAATATATGCAAACGAGAACTCTCAACTAATAGTATTCAACAAAAAAACGGAGCCAGTAACGGTTCCGTTTTTATTTTACTTTTTACTGGAAAACTAATTCTTTTAAATTACTTACTTTCTACTTCTTCTTTTAAATTTGGTTGTCCTTTACCTGTAGTAATTAAATTGTATAAACTATTTTGTATGTAATTGGTCCAGGCGTTAAAGCAGATATCGTAACATTCATAATCTGGAACTAAGCCTTGATGTGTTAAACGAACTTCCGTTTTATTGTCTTTCTGATTAATTTCAAAAATAACTTTTGTACCTACCCATTCGCTTTTATCTGTAGTAAAATTAAAATCATTTTCTAAGACATCCCAAACTATTTTTTTGTTAGGAATAACTTCTATTAATTTCATTTTACAAATATGAACGTCTTTATAATGGTACTTAAATACATCACCTAGTTTTGCTGTACCTCCTTCTATTTCTTCCGACCACCATCCTCTAACATTCGTTATAGCATCAAATGCTTCTTTGGGACTTTGGTCTACCAAAATACTTGTGGTAAAATCTTGATTATCCATGATATTATTTTTTAATTGATTTATCTTCTATTTCCCGATTCAATACATTCAGATTTCCTTTACCAGTAGTTATCAAACTCAATAAACTATTCTTTAAGAATAGATTCCATCCATTTGAGCAATCGCCAAAACATTCTATTTTTGGCACTAATCCTAAATGAGTAAACTGAATTTTTGTTTTATCATTTTCTCTAGAGATTTCAAAAACAATTTTAGTATCATTCCATTCTGATTTATTTTTGAGGAAACTCAATTGACTGGCCGTAACGAGCCAAACAATCTTTTTTTCGGGTATTAACTCAACTATTTTTTGTTTGGAATAATGAACATCTCCAAAACGAACTTCAAATTCATCATTAAGCTTTTGTGAATCTCCTTTAAAATCTTCCGACCACCAACTCCGAACTTTCATAATAGCATCAAATACTTCTTTGGGAGTTTGGTCTACCAAAAAAGTTGCATTAAAATCTTGATTATCCATGATATTAATTGTTTAAAAAATTAAAACCTCATTTGAACTAAACAAAGTTAACAATCTCATTTACAATTAATAGGGCGTAAAATAGACTTTTACAGGGTTAATTAAGACATATTAACGTTTAACTTAATCTTCTTGAGTTAAAATTTTATTTTTAAACTAAAATTATCCAAACAATCTAACAGTTATCCGCTTTATATTTCAAAATTATAATCTAAAAACAAATTCTCTTTTATTGATACTTTAGATTGTCTTTAATTTATTCAGCATTTCATTTGTAATGTCATCTGAATAAATTCCATAGCCATTTATTAGTATTCCTTTCAAATTATACTTTTCCGATTCTATAGCATACAAAATGGACTGATCTGAAGGATCTTCATTTACATCAAAATGAAATGATTTGTTAATTACAAACTCCTCATGAAAGATTTTATATTTTCCGTTTCGGCATTCAATACAATTTTGTTTTAAATTAAAATCTTCTACATAACCTTGAGCCCTCAAAGCATCTATTCCTTCTATAAGTGTATCGTACGTTTCCATTTCTTTATAATTAAGCTTTATTTTAATTAATTTCAGCTCTTTATTTATAACACCAAAACAGCATTACAAAATGTAATACTGTTTTAGGCTTATTAAAAATAAAAAGAATTATTCTCTATCATAAGAAAACTGAATTCCTGCTGTACCTCCTGTTTTAATAAACAATTGCATAAATTCCTGAGCCGTTTCAGAACGTCCCCAGTCGCGTTGCAATTCACAAAATAATTGTGGCGCACTAACCAGAATTGCTCCGGCTTGCTCCATTCTTCTTAATGCTGCATTATGCGCCTCTAAAGAAGTTCCTCCTACAGCATCAACTACTAAGTAAACATCATAGCCTTCTCTTAAAGCATCTAGTGCAGGAAAAGAAAGGCAAGCCTCTGTCCATAAAGCGGTCATTATTAGTTTTTTCTTTCCGGTTGCTTTAACAGCTTCTAAAAATTCTTTGTCTTCCCAAGAATTTATAGTGGTTCTGTCATAAGATGGTATTCCTTCTAATTCTCTTTTTAATTGAGGAATTGTTTCTTTATTAAATCCAGTTTTTACATTCACCGTCGAAAGTACAATCGGCAAATCATAAACTTTAGCCATTTTGGCTACACCACAAATATTATTAATAAGTATCTGTCTATCCATTGAAGCAATGGAATTGACTTGTACTGGTTGATAATCGATAATGATTAATGCTGCATTTTCTGGTGTTAACAGATGATCGCTTTTCTGATCACGAATTGGTAAACTGCTCATAATTTCTATTTTTTATGTTAATCTTAATTTATTATTACTGCCTATTACAATCTCTTTACTTTTTAGATGTTCCTATGCTTTCTGCTTTTAAGAAACTTTCGATTACTGCCTGATAATTTGGCATAACCGCTGAATACGCTTCTGCAAATTGTAAAGCATCTGGACGATTCCATGTTTTTTGAATTTCGCTACAAACAGCTGTTGTTGTGATTGGAACTACTCCTGCAAGTGTTAATCTGGCAAGTGTTGTTTGTGATGATAAAGGACTCATATCGCCAGAAGCATCAATGACAGCAAATACTTCATAACCTTCTGTTACTGCCGAGATAGAAGGAAAAGCTACACATACGCTAGTTAATACACCTCCAATAATTATTTTTTTCTTACCTGTTTTTTTTACTGCTTCAACAAATGCTGGCGTATCCCAAGCATTAATTTCACCATTACGAGGCACATAAACAGCATGTGGAGCATATTTATGAATTTCTGGCATTAACGGTCCATTAGGTCCATTAGGCTCAGAAGCTGTTGTTATTACAGGAATATTTTCTATCGCTGCAATTTTAGCTAATGTGGTTACATTGTTACGCAATGAGGTAACATCAATGTCTTTTACGGTTTGAAACAAACCACTTTGATGATCGATAAGTAAGATTACTACTTCGTCTGAATTTATTCTAGTTACTACTGACATGTTTTTTAAGTTTATTTGTTATTATTATGTTTATCTTAATTTATTCCTTTGGAAATTCTCCATCCATTTTTATTAGTACATCGTCCTTAAGTCCATCAAAAGGTAAAATCAACCCTACTTTAAAATCAGAACGTTTTAACGTTGCCAAAACCTGAAATCCAGATGTGATTTTGTTCGAATTCGGATTAAGCATTGTTCCTCGATAAATAAAATCTACCGTAACTTCTTTTGTAAAACCATGCATACTAAGATTGCCAGTAACTTTATAATTATCTTTGCTGCTTTCTTTTATCGCATTACTTTTAAAATTTAGAGTAGGATATTTTTCCGCATCAAAAAAATTGGGACCGCGTAAATCTTCGTCTCTTCCTTCTGAATTTGTAAACACCGAATTTATTTCTGCTGATAATTCAAAAGAGGCATCACTAAAATCTGATTTGGTCGTTACTACCGTCAAATCAAAATTGTTAAACTGACCTACAATATCATTAATCATCATATGTGTTACCGTAAAGCCAAGTCTTGAATGCTCATGATCATTTCGCCATATTGTTTGATTTTCCATATTCTTATTATTTAATTCTTAATCTATTAATTACTCTAAATACCCGAACCTTCCCATATTTACATCATCGAATGCCTGAATGATTTCTTCCTGGGTATTCATAACAAAAGGCCCATGAGCAACTATTGGCTCATTTATCGGTTCCCCACTCAATATCAACACTATTGAATCTTCAGATGCTTTAATTGTAAATTCTTCGCCTTCATTTGCAAAAAGCAAAAAATTATCTGCAGGTACATTTCCACTATCATTAACCCTAATACTTCCCTCTATCACTAAAAGTGCTGAGTTGTGATTAGCAGGGAAATTAAAAGTTGTAGTAGCTCCTTTGTTCAATTTTGCATTAAACAAATTCACAGGAGTAAATGTTGTGGCTGTTCCTGGAGTACCATTATATTCACCTGCAATAACTTCTATAATACCATCGTTGTTAGGCAGTTTATGCTTATTGATTTCGCTATTAATAATCCCCTGATATTTGGGTTTTGTCATTTTATCCTTGGCTGGAAGATTTACCCAAAGCTGTACCATCTGAAAATCACCTCCTTCTTTGCTAAACTGCTCTTCGTGATATTCTTTATGTAAAATTCCAGAAGCAGCAGTCATCCATTGTACATCTCCTTCACCAATTACACCACTGTTTCCAGAACTGTCATGATGTGCTACTTTCCCTTTGTAGGCAATCGTAACTGTTTCAAAACCTCTATGAGGATGTACTCCAACACCTCTTAACTCATCTGTTGGCGAAAAATAAAATTTAGAGTTATAATCCATCATTATAAATGGACTCATTCTCTCCATGCTCATCCCTTTTCCGTAAGGAATAAAATTATGTACTCTAAACCCGTCTCCTACCATATGTGGTGCAGGCGGTGTTAATACTTGTTCTATTTTTTTTGTTTTCATTTTAATGTTATTCTTTATTATGAAACAATGAGTTTGCCTGATATTCAGGATGCTTATCGATATAGGCTTTTATGTATGGACAATAAGGTTTTACTTTAAGATGATTCTCTTCTGCATAATCCAAAACATATTTAGCGATATAAGCAGCTATGCCTCTTCCTCCTAATTCGGGTGGAACTTCTGTATGGATATAAGCAATACCGCCATCAAACAATTTGTATTGTTCAAACGCTATTTTTCCATCTAAATGAATCTCAAAACGTTTGTCTTTTTCGTTATTTATAACTGTGTATTCCATGATCTAGTTTTTTAGTATTGTAAAATTAGTGAGGATAAAAAACTAAGTACTTGATCTATGATAAGAAATATAAAAAGGGAGGATAAAAATATAAATCAATGATTATCAACTTATAAAAACACAGAAATATGACAGTATAGTGCTTCAAAGTTTAATTTGAAACAAATACTCTCTATTGTAAAGAATCGGCTCTGAGCCTAAAAAATATTATGAAGATGTTATTGTATTAACAATAATTATTAATAACAACTATTATGGAGTCTGTACTGAATAACTTAGTACTTGAAGTTTTTTCTGGCTAGTTCTTTTCGGACTCTACTCAAACTTTCGGGGGTAATGCCAAGATAAGAAGCAATCATTTGAAGTGGTAATCTAAAGGTAATTTCGCGATGCGTTTCTATAAAATCTAAATATTTTTTCTCAGCGGTGGCTGCCAATAAATAATTTATTCTTTTCTGCATCTGGCGAATATTTTTTTGCAAAGCGAGGGTATTAAAAGAAACAAAATTTACAGAGATTTTCTCAGCATTTTTAAGAAACTCCTTTTGGATATAAATTATCTCTGCATCTTCAATTACATCAATAAATAAATCTGATGGCTCATCAAAGTAAAAACTGCTCCTGTCTGCAATCCACCAATTTTCTGAAGCAAACTGGATAATATGATCCTTTCCCATTTCATCTACAGTATAGGAACGTAACAGACCTTTACACACAAAGAATGCTCTATCGCAAATTTGATTTTCTTTTAATAAAATTGTTCCTTTTTTTATTTTAAGAGAATGTACCAAATGCTCTAACTCTTTATACTGTTCCTCTGATATATCAGTATTACTTAGCATATATTTTTTAAATTGTTCCAGCATTTGTATAAAGAGATTAATTTGTAAAGTGAATGTATACAAAATTAATTAAAATGATAAAGACTTATAAATAATACCTAGTTTAATTTAAGAAAGTAACTCCATAACAATAGGGACAGAGGTAATATTTCAGGTTTTAGGCATTCTCTGTTTTAACTAATCTTTACACATCATTTCTTCTAAAATCAAAAAAAATTAAATCTTCTAAGCATTCCAATTAAAGATTAAAATATTAGATAAAACAAAAAAGCCCACTCGATTGAGTGGGCTTAAATATGAATATTTTCAATAAAAAAATATTACAATCGTTATTATCTTTGTTCTGTAATTGCAGATTGGTTAAGTTTAATAACCCTAATTTTTTGGTTTGTATTATCCGATAAAAAAAGACGGTCATTAAGTTGTGCTGTACTTACAATAGTTCCAAAATTATTTTGTCCCATAACATCCGAAGCATTTACTCTTGGATTGTAAATCTTGTCCATAAATTCTCTTCTAGGATAAATACGCAAATAATTTAAATCCTTAACATTTTCTGAGGTAATAGCCCAATCTGCACTAATAGCAAGTGCAAGAGGTTTTGCCTCTCCAAACGGGATTACTGTAGCTTGTATAGGAACTGTAAGCGAAGCCGCTCCATTGGCACGAATACCTGCAATATTGTAATATAAATACCCCTTTGCATTTCTTCCTGCTACAACTAGATTTCCATCTGCAACATCCATTGAATATACCTCATCATAACCTTTTAAAGTATTTAACTTGGCCATAGGAGCTAAATTCCAATCGCTTTTATCCGTAATTTGCGATGTCTCAAAAACTTTAATACTCGTTTCTTTTTCTTTAACGAATACTAATCCGTCTTTTACTACAACTCCAAAAACGTGCACAAAAGTTTTCCACCATTGACCGTTTCCTACTGTACTAATCCCTGCATTTGTAACTTCATCTATAACAAAAAGTCTAGACTCGACACTACCAATATAAATTCTGCCATTATCTACACATACCGAAGAAAGTTGCGTTAGCGGAATAGTGGTACTTCCTTTAGTATAATTTGCAATTGTTTTTATATGAGCCAATGTTTGAGCGTTAAAAATATCAAGTACATCACCATTACAAACATACAATTTGTCATTTGCTACAGCGATACCTTTAGGGTTAAATGTCCCTTTTCCGTCTCCAATTTGACTTACAGTAATTGATGCTTCGTCAGTAGGATAATAATAACTATGATTAGGAGAAGCCCCCTCAAAAGAATCCTTACTGCAGTTTGTAAAAATGCAAAGCAGTAGTATAAAAAAAGCTATTTTATTCATTGTAGTTTTAGGTGTTAATTCCATTTTCCGTCTCCTTTATATTTTATTAAGAATGGATTTTTGGGATCAATTTTAAAAACAGGTTTTTTGTAAGTTCCTGTTAAGTAGTTTGTTTTAGTATATCCTTTTAAAACATCTGGATCTGTAAAAGGAAGATCGTTTAGGTAAATCAAGTATTTGTAAAAATGAGTCAACATCTCTTGTTGTCCCCCACCTTCGCCACTATTGGCTAAATTACTACTATGGCTAAAACCGATATGATGTGAATATTCGTGTGACCAAACCGACATATCACCTTTCCAGTGTCCAGTTACATAACTTGACTCCCATTGAGAAGCCAAAGCTCCGCCACCCCAAGCAGATCCTCCGCCTACCATTGCCATATCAACAGTTCTGCTATCAAGATAATTCCAATATATTTTCTCTATTTCAGCTTTAGAAAGATAATCATAAGCACCACCAACATCATCAACATTTCCATGCCAATAAGTAGCTCCATTTATTGCTGTACCAGCTTGAGCAGCTTGTTCTTGCTTGTATCTGTCAAAATTAATAAAAGTGTCATAATATATTGGATGACTTAAAGCATACGAATAGTTGATAATCATTGCTATTGCTTCTTTAGCCAAAACAGGATTCATAGGTAAGTACACATAAGACGCATCACCACTAAGATGATACCAATCGTTAAATTGAACTAAATGTGAAGACTTAATCTTTTTGAATTTTGCAAATAATGGATCGCTAGATTCTACTGAAAATTCGATTGCTCCAGAAGAGAAACCATCAATTTTATCAATTGTTACCGCATTACCACTTTCTAATAAATAATCATTTTTGCCAGCAACCAAAGGAAGTTGGTGAAACGAACGATGAAAAGCTGGAACTTTACTAAAATTATAAATTAAGAATCGCTTATCATAATTAGGCAATTTTGCATAGATTCTTACATCTGTAAGTCCAACAGGAGAGTAAAGAGAAATTTGTACAGAATCTTTTCCTTTTTGTATTACTTGCATTGGTTGATTTACTCGAAACCAACGATCTTTTTTGTCATACATTTTTGAAGGACTTTCGTCGTCTTCAAACATAGTCATAGCTCGATTACCTGGTTGTAAATTTGTTGCATCAATGCTTGGCAAATAGTTGGCTTCATAAGCCGTAGATTGGTCATCCTTATCACAACTTGTAGATATAAGAAAACCAGTAAGTAGTAAGCTGGCATAGAGCCACCTCTTGATGTTTGTAATCATTGCTTGTAGGTTAATTAAAATTGTTTTTAGTCTTTGGGATATTAGATTTAAAAATCTAATGGGTGCAAATATCTTTTATTATTTTTTAAATAAAAATTTATTTTTATTATTTATAAAAAAGGATAATCTTTAAACAATTCTTGTCAGAAAAACGATACTGTTAAGACCATTTACAAAAAACAAAACCCGCTAAATTAGCGGGTTTGTATTTTGACCTTTATTATATTATTACATTAATTGCTTATTTCCAACCACCTCCTAAAGCGCAATACAAGTCTACAACAGCCTGTAACTTTTGTAAATTATCATTTACTCCGCTCAATTGTGCTGCCAAAAGATTTTGTTCAGAAGTCAGTACATCTGTATAATTGGTAGCCGAACTGTATTCTAAAAGTTGTTGTGCAAAGTCAACTGATTTTATCAATGCTTCAATTTGTTTCTCTCTCGAATCTTCTTTTTCAACTGCCATCTCATAAGCATACAAAGAAATGTTTAAAGTTATCGTCGATAGATGGATAAAATAAAAGACGACTATCCAAAATAGGCAGATATACCACTAATCCTTTCTACATCAATCAGATTAATCAAATCCTAGGCTGACTTTGTAAAACGCCCGATTATGTTCTGTTCGAAAAGAAGAGAAGCTTAAATTTAACGAAAGAGAAACCTTATTTCACATTGTCTTTTAGGAGAAAATACTTAACTTTATTTGATTCTTAAAATAACAATCAAATGAAAGGAATCACATCTAAATTCGATAAAGTTTTGAATGCATCTACAGAAAAAGAGAAAGTAAATCATGAACCCGATTCTAGCAAAGAGCAGCAACGTAATACTCCAGAAAAGTCCATGCCGTTTTCAGATCAAATTGGAAACTATCAACGTAACATAGGAATACCTACAAAATCCTATAAAGACAGTAAAGTCTACATTATAGGTAGCGGAATAGCTGGTATGGCAACTGCCTATTACTTTATTCGTGACGGACAAGTTCCTGCCAAAAACATCATATTTCTAGAACAATTACCTATTGATGGAGGCTCACTAGATGGTGCCGGAAATCCTAAAGATGGTTACATCATTAGAGGTGGTCGGGAAATGGATATGACTTATGAAAACCTTTGGGATATATTCCAAGACATTCCAGCTCTAGAAATGCCTGCTCCATATACTGTTCTGGATGAATACCGTTTAATAAACGACAATGACTCTAATTATTCCAAAGCTAGACTTATACATAACAAAGGCGAAATAAAAGATTTTAGCAAATTCGGTCTAAACAAAAAAGACCAGTTGGCCATTATCAAACTTTTGCTAAAGAAAAAAGAAGAACTAGACGATATAACCATTGAAGGCTATTTTAGTGAATCTTTCTTAAGTAGTAACTTCTGGACATTCTGGCGTACCATGTTTGCCTTTGAGAACTGGCACAGCTTACTTGAGTTAAAACTTTATATGCATCGTTTCCTCCATGCTATTGATGGATTGAACGACTTATCATCTTTAGTATTTCCAAAATACAATCAATACGACACCTTTGTAACACCTTTGCGCAAGTTTCTACAAGAAAAAGGAGTTAGTATTCAATTTAATACACTCATAAACGACCTCGATATTCATATCAATACCGATGGAAAAGTAGTAAAAGGAATTATTACAGAAAAAGACGGTAAAGAAGTCATTATCCCAGTTGAGAAAGATGATTATGTAATTGTAACTACAGGATCTATGACAGAAGACACCTTTTATGGTGATAACAAAAAAGCTCCTATCATAACTATAGACAACAATACTAGTGGAAAAAGTGGAGGATGGAAACTATGGAAGAATCTTGCTGCAAAATCTAACGTTTTTGGTAATCCAGAAAAATTCTGTAGTAATATCGAAAAATCATCTTGGGAATCAGTTACTTTAACTTGTAAGCCTTCTGCATTAGTAGAAAAACTAAAAGAGTATTCTGTAAATGATCCATATTCAGGAAAAACAGTTACCGGAGGAATTATTACTATTACAGATTCTAATTGGTTAATGAGTTTTACTTGCAACAGACAACCTCATTTCCCTGAGCAACCAGATGATATTTTAGTACTTTGGGTTTATGCATTGTTTATGGACAAGGAAGGAAACTACATTAAAAAGAAAATGCCACAATGTACAGGAGATGAAATTCTTGCTGAATTATGTTACCATACAGGTATTATCGATGAGTTAGATAATGTTATTAAAAACACCATCGTACGTACAGCTTTTATGCCCTATATTACTTCGATGTTTATGCCTAGAGCCAAAGGTGACCGTCCAAGAGTAGTACCAGAAGGATGCAAAAACCTGGGGTTAATAGGACAGTTTGTAGAAACCAACAATGATGTAGTTTTTACAATGGAAAGTTCTGTAAGAACAGCAAGAATAGCCGTTTACGAATTATTGAATTTAAACAAACAAGTGCCCGATATCAATCCTTTGCAATACGATATTCGTCATTTGCTAAAAGCGACAAAAACACTAAATGACAATAAACCATTTTTAGGAGAAAGCATATTGCGAAAAGTACTAAAAGGAACTTATTTTGAACACATCTTACCTGTTACTGAAGAAGAAGAGGAAGAACATGAGTCTTTTATAACAGAACAAGTAAGCAAATTCAAAGATTGGTTAAAAGGCGTAAAAGGCTAATAGTCATTTGAAACTCATAATAAAACAGAAATCCTCAAAATCAAAAATTTTGAGGATTTTTTTGTGATCACGGTAGGATTCGAACCTTAAACCCACCCAATTTTAATCAAGAAGGTCTTTCGGGTGAGCACGTGTTTTTATAAAATAAATCTCTGTTATGCTTTTGGAGGAGTTCCTTCTGCATTTGCTACAACTACATCAATTTGGACTAACGCATCTTTAAGCAAAGCTGATACACCAACAGTTCTTCGTGCAGGAATACCTTTTGGGAAGAAGGTTGCATAAACTTCATCTACAGCTTCAATGTCTTCGATGTTTTTAAGAAAGAGATTTACTTTAACCACATCGTCCATAACATGGTCGATGCTTTCTAGAATTGCTTTAATATTTTTTAAGCACTGTCCTGCTTGCTCTTTTACACCGCCAGCTACCAATTTACCCGATTTTGGATCCAAAGGTAATTGAGCTGAAATATGATTGTAATGAGAAAATGCTACCGTTTGTGTAGACAAAGGACACTTTGGTGCATTTTCGGTATTGTTTGCCTTAATGACGATTCCATGTCTATCTTCAATAGCTTGTGGAGGTGTACCATCACCGTGTGACACTACTGCTTCAATTTGTACCAAAGCATCCATAGGTAAAGCTGAAACTGCGACTATTGTACGTGCAGGAACATAAGCTACAGCTCTGGCAATAGCCGAGTCTGGGAAAAATGTTGTGTAAACTTCATTTACAGCTTCAATATCCGAAAGGTTTTTAAGGAAGATATTAATTTTGACAATATCATCAAAAGGAACATCGATACTTTCTAAAATTGATTTAATATTTTTTAAGCATTGTCCCGCTTGCTCTTTTACACCGCCTACTACCACTCTACCCGTTTTTGGATCAATCGGTAATTGAGCCGAAAGATTATTGTAATGAGAAAATGACACCGTTTGTGTAGATAAAGTACATATTGGTGCATTTGCTGTGTTATTGGCAAGCTTAATAAGATTGCCTGCTTGTGGCGCATTTGGAATTGTCCCCTCACCGTTTGAAACAAGTGCTTCAATTTGTACCAATGCATCCATAGGTAAAGCCGCAACAGCTATTACAGTTCGTGTAGGAACATAAGTTGGGAAGAATGTTTTATAAACCTCATCTACAACAGCAATGTCTTTAATATTGGTAACAAATACAGAGATTCTAACCACATCACTCATAACATGGTGGATGCTCTCTAGAATTGCCTTGATATTTTTAAAACACTGTTCAGCTTGTTCTTTTACACCACCAGCTACCAATTTGCCCGATTTTGGATCAATTGGTAATTGAGCCGAAAGATTATTGTAATGAGAAAAAGCAACTGTTTGTGAATATGGACCAATACTTTTTGGAGCATTTTCAGTATTCCTTGCTAACAATGAATTTACTTTATTTGAAATCATTTTGTCTATATGTTTATCTAATTAATAATTTAGCTTTAAAATTTTAGCTAAATCAAAATTATTCTGATTCCAATTTAAAATCATTCACAGCAAGACATAAAAATATAGTCATAAGACTTTCTTGCAAACACAGAATTCTGAGGCTTTCAATAATGGATAAATATCTATAGCTTCTTTTTTTTTAGAAAGTAGAAAAAGTGAATCAATGAAAAACTAATTAATCGGGATTAGAAATCGGAATACTCTATCTGAATGAACTATACGCTCGTTTATTTCCAATAAAAAAACCACTCGCTTGAGTGGTTTTCTGTGTGAAGGCAGAAGGATTCGAACCTTTTACTAGATGTAAAGTGATCTAGTTGTAACATCATGTTTTGATTTCTGCATTGAAAACCTTGTTTAGAGTATTGAAAAACATTCAACAATTAAATTCTACTTTAAAATGTTATACTTTAAACTTGAAAATCATATTTTCAAGTTTAGAATATGAAATATCTGGATTTGCTCCTGGTGCCTCGGCCACTAAAGCTCCAACTGCACAGGCAAAATCTATAGCTGCCTGAGGTTCTTTTCCAGTAAGTAATGAGGTGGTTAATGCAGCTAAAAATGAGTCACCTGCTCCCACTGTATCTGCTACTTCAACAGGATAACCTCCATTTTCATAGAGTTTTGCTTCCCACATTAACAATGCACCGTGTTTACCCTTAGTTACACACATTGCAGTAACATTTGTTTTTTCTGCGATAAAATGCATATTGTCTTCCAAACTTGTAAAAGGCGACTCCATCGCTGCAGTAATCTCTAACAATTCTTCATCATTAAACTTTATAAGATTCGCTGAATACATTAATTGCTCCAAAATCTCATAAGAATAATGTGGCTTTCTTAAATTAACATCAAAAACTTTATAGACTTTTGTTTGTAACAGTTCTTCAAGAGACCTTCTCGATACTTCGTCTCTGCAAACCAAACTACCGTAAATTAACACATCAGCATCAGCTACTATTTTTTTAGCCAAATCATTCAATACGATTTTATCCCAGGCCGATGGATAGGCAATATCATAAGTAGCAGAACCACGCTCGTTTAATGTAACATTTACCAATCCGGTTGGAAAATTTTCAGATTGCATAATCGCATCCGTTTCAAGTCCCAGACTTTTGACTTGATTGATAATCGCTTCTCCATCATTATCTTTTCCTGTACAACTAATCATGGCTACATCACAACCTAATGTTTTCATGCGCAAAGCGACATTAAGAGGCGCTCCACCAATCTTTTTTTCATTGTCAAAAACATCCCAAAGCACCTCTCCATAGGCTACTGCCTTAAGAATTTTTCCGTTATTCATTCTAAAATCATTTTATATTAATATTGTTTTTATTGGAAATTTCTTTAGATTACTCAACCAAAAAAAATTTGCCCTTGTAGTTATTAACTTCCAATAATTCTTTATGCCAAAAATTAATTAATATCCTGGATTTTGTTTGTACAATCCCTGACTGAAATTAATTTGCTTTAACGGAATTGGGCAATACTCTTCTTTATGTGCATCAAAAAAAGCATCCTGATAATAGGTACGTTTTGTTTTTTCTTCTGTATAAAATTTATTCATCACTTCATCAGTTACACCCCAGCGCACTAAATCAAAGAAACGATTTCCTTCCATCGCCAGTTCTAAACGACGTTCCCAACGCAATGCTTTACGGGCAAAATCTTGTGTCCAATTGCAATTGCTTCCGTCTACATAAGTGTTGATCTTAAAGTTTTTTGCATACGGAAGTCTTCCTGTACTTTGAGCTGCTCGTTCCCTGATTTGATTGACTAATGGCAAAGCTTCTGATTGTCTTCCTAATTCAATCAGGGCTTCAGCACGCATTAAGATTACATCAGCATAACGAATTTGTATTCTGTTTTTTGAGTTTCCATAAAACGGATCAATATTGACCACACAACTACAACTTGGTGCTACGTTTTCTTTTAATGAGGCAAAATAACCATACGTTCCTGGAGATCGTACCCAGGCTTCTACGTATAAAAATTCAGGATCGTATTTATATGGCAGACCTGGCATTGCAACTGTATGATATAATCTGGGGTCAACCGTATTGGCATCTCTATCTTTATAATCAAAATCCTGATCGTTATATGTATCAAACTCAGGTAAACCATTCATTCCTGTTTTAAAAGCATTTACTAGGTTCTGGCTTGGTTTATGAAAATCGCAACATCCTAAACCTTGCGGAGTAGAAAGCACATCTGAAAAATTTAATCTTCCGTATAAAGTTCCATCGTTATCAGAAAATTGAATCGAAAAAATTGATTCTGCTCCATTTTCAAAAGCTCCTGGTAAAAAGTTATTGGCAAAATCAGGTTCTAAACTCGCTTTTCCTATTACTTTATCTGTAGCTGCGATTACTTCTTGCAAATGCTGTTGGTTAATCCCTGTAACCTTATAGGTTTCATCTTGTGTATAGGCCTGATACAAACGAGTCTTGGCTAAATAGGCATAAGCCGCTTTTTGAGTCGCACGCCCCACTTGTGGCTGTATTTCTGGTAAAGCAGTGGCTGCAGCCTGAAAATCTTCGGCAATTTTATTCCAAAGCTCTTCGTTTGAAAGTACTTTGTTTGAGATGGTTTTATAATTTTCAATCGGAATATCTTCTGTGATATAAGGAACGCTTCGGAACATAATTTTCAGCATAAAATAAAAATGTCCTCTCAAGAAGCGCATTTCTGCCATTCGTGTTTTTTTCAACGGATAATCTGCCTCTGAAATTTTCTCCAATGCTTTCAAAGCTTTATTAGCCCTTGAAACTCCGACATAACTGATGTACCAAAAATTGTCCAGTTCAGCAAAATCTGGTCTGATATTATTAGAGACTTCAAAAAAGTGAAAATCCTGAAGATCATTTGTACCGCTTCCGCCTTTGTATGCATCATCTGACCGAACATTCCCAAAAGGCCATAAACTGTATGGCGAATCATAATGGTCATTCCCTAATTGTGCATAAGCAGCATTCATAAATCCTTCGACAGTTGTTGGCGTAACAATATCTTCCTCTGACAGTACTCCACGAGGATCATTCTCCAGAAAATCTGAACAGGAAGCAAACATTCCCAGTATTAAAAAACCTGTTATATATAATATCTTTTTCATGTTTTTTGATTTAATCTTTTATTATAAAGTAAAATTAAGACCAGCAGTAAAAGTCGTTGGCTGTGGATATCCAAATCTTGCATTTTCTGGATCTACACCAGTAAAACTTTTAGCATCAATGATTAATAAATTTTGCCCGCTGATATAAAACCTAAAACTGTCAAAATTCATTTTTTTTAATAAATCTTTCGGCAAACTGTATCCAAATTGTAAGACACGAAGTTTAAGATAGCTTCCGTTTTCTACATAATAAGTTGAAAATCTAGACTCTGCATTTCTATCTACGGTTGTTAATGCCGGAATAGTAGAATTTGGATTATCTACAGACCAAGCGTTTAACAAACGAGTTCCTTTGTTAGAACCTACATCATCTACGCTCCAGAAATCAGTTTGATACTTGGTATCATTAATCACATCAACATTACTTGCTCCTTCCCAGAAAGTAGTAAAATCCCAATTTTTATACCCTAGCCCTAAATTAAAACCATACAATAAACCTGGGTTTGGATTTCCTATCCAGGTACGATCCTTATCTGTAATAACTCCGTCTCCGTTTAAATCTTTGTAACGAATTCTTCCTAGGCCTTTTCCTTCCTGATAGGCTGAATTATCTACTTCGTCCTGACTTTTAAACAATCCGTCAGTAACATAACCGTACATGGAATTGATTGGTCGTCCTAAAATATTATCATCCAATCCGTCCCCTCCGTAGTTATTTCTTACTTCGTCTGGTAATTTTGTAATCTTGTTTTTATTAGTAGAAATATTTGCTGAGATATCATATTTTAATCCAAATGATGTTTCGTCATGGTATCCTAAAGTAAATTCCCATCCTTCATTTTGCATCGAAGCACCGTTTACCCAACGATTTCCTCCTTCGCCAATTACACCTAAATAAGCTGGTAAAACCAAAATATCATCTGTTTTTTTGATGTAATAATCTACAGAGCCGCTTAATTTTTGTTTGAATAATCCAAAATCTAAACCAATATTGGTTTGCGTAGTAGTTTCCCATTTTAAATCATCATTTCCTGACTGAGTTGCAATAAAACCAGACGGAAGTAATCCGTTTCCGTTTCCTGCAATATCATAAGCAGTACCATAAGACGTTGCCCATGTTGGGCTTCCGCCTGCATAGCTAGCTAAGTACAAACTATAAACAGCAGTATTACTGATTTCCTGATTTCCTGTTTGTCCCCATCCTGCGCGTAATTTTAAATCAGAGAAAACAGGCGCATTATTTTTGATAAAATTTTCATTGCTGATTCTCCATCCTGCTGAAACTGCGGGAAAAGTTCCGAATTGATTGTTTTTACCAAAACGAGATGATCCGTCACGACGAATAGTAGCCGAAAGTAAATAACGGTTATCAAATTCATAATCAACTTTTCCGAAGAAAGATAACAAAGAATATGCTGTCGATGTTCCGCTTGTAAACGATTCTCCTGTTCCTGCATCAGGATACATATAATCTGGTGTTTCAATCAAAAAATCATTTTTGCGCAAAGTAGTTGTGTCATAAACATCTTTGTACATCTCCGTTCCTGCCATTAAATTCAGGTTACTTTTTCCAAATTTCAAACTATAAATTGCAGTATTAGTCCATGTCCATTTGTCGCTTACCGACTCATCAATTGTAACTGATGTCTGATCGTTTTGCAAATAACCTGATTGGTAACTTCTTTGCAAAGTGCGTTTTTTATAAAACCCGTAATCGATACCAAAACTACTCTTAATATGAAGGTTTTTGATAATCTCTAAATCGGCATACATATTTCCGAAAAGACGCAAATAATCGTATTTATTATCTTTATTATATTCTAAAATGCGAACTGGATTTTGTCTGTCATTCATTCCACCAACTGGACCTCCCCATCCTTTTCCGTCAACAGTATGTACTGGAATTATGGGTAAGGCACGAAGCGCAGGATCTAAAACTAAGGGATCTGTAACTTCGTTGGTACGGGTCATGGAGAAATTTTCTCCAATAACCAGTTTTCCGTCAAAATATTTATAAGAACCATTCATTCTTGCAGAAATTCTTTCAAAATCGGTTGTTTTTACAACACCATCATTTCCATAATATCCCAAAGAGAAAACATAACTTCCTTTGTCTGATGCGTTTGAAACTGATAAATCATATGAATTTGCAATTCCTGTTTGCGAAATTGCATCGTACCAATCTGTATCCGAAGCTTTCAGCGTCTGAGCAGCATCTAAATATTCTGGAATCAAAACTTTGTTTAATTGTGGTTTGTTATTATTTACTGACCAGTCAAACTGATAGCGTAAATTATTGTTGTTCGGGTTTAATCCGTCGTTGATATTTGCCTGCCATAAGGCCTGACCAAATTGATTAGCATTCAATACATCAAGCTTTCTCGAATAATTAGAAATAGAAGTATAAGTACTAAAATTAATTCTCATTTTACCTTCTTTTCCTTTTTTGGTCGTAATGATAATTACACCGTTTGAAGCGCGAGAACCATAAATACTAGCTGAAGAAGCATCTTTTAAAACCTGAATCGTTTCAATATCATTTGGATTTAACTCGTGCATTCCGGATTTAGTGGGCATCCCGTCAATAACATACAAAGGATCGGTGTTGTTTAAAGTTCCTACACCGCGAATCACTACTTTAGTGTTTCCTCCGCTCGGCGAACCGTCAGACGTAATTTTTACCCCCGCTACTCTTCCTTGTAGCGCTTTTATTGGGTTGGGTTCCGGTTGTTTCATGACTTCCTTCATGTTTACAACCGCAACAGCTCCGGTAATATCCGTTTTCTTTTGTTTTGAATATCCTGTTACAACAACTTCATTAAGTTGATTGCTATCAACTTTTAAAGTTATATTTAATGTTTTTTGATCCTTTACGGAAATGGATTGTGGTGCATATCCGATAAAAGAAATAACAATTACAGCATCTGAATTAATCTTCCCAAAAGAAAAATTTCCGTCAAAATCTGTTATTGTACTGGTATTTGTACCTGAAACAATTACAGTTGCTCCCGGGAGCGGCATTCCATCATCAGATGAAATTACTGTTCCTTTAATCCCGCTTTCCTGTGCTGTCATCACCAGCATGTGAAAGAAGAAAAATAGAAAATATATGATTTTATTTTTCATAGTTAGTGGTTTAGTTTTTAGTTATTCTATCTTTAATTGGCTAATTACGAGATCACTTAATTCGATCGTTCCAAAAAATTTTGCTTAACACATAAAAACATAGTTTTCTTTCTTTTGAAAGAGAGTAAAAAGAAACACGTTTCTCACACATAGCCATGTGAATTTAAACAAGTGAAACGCCTACTTTTTTAGCGTACAAAATCTATATTTCTATGTGTTGAAATCAATTATATTAATTTATATTTAATTGGTTAATTTCTAAATTACTCAACTCAACCCCACTGTTTGAAGAAACAGAAAAAGAGGTATAAGGCTGGTTTGGAAAAAAGATTTCAGTGATTACTTTTTCGCCATTGTTGTAAAATATTTCAATCGATGTTTTGTCTAAAATGATTTTAAAGACACCTTCTTTTTGATTTCCGTCTAAAGCTGCTTTAGTTATCGTTGAAGCAAACTTATCCGAGAAATCAATTTTTCCAGATTTCGAACGATCCACAAATAAATTGTGATCTGCATTATTAATCCCGAAAGTCAACGATTCTCCTCCTGCATTCGAAAGTGTAAATGTGTACGTATCCTGTTTAAGATTTTTTATATTAAAATTAATTATAGCCTTTGTTAGATCGATTTTTCCTGCTTCAGCAATCGATATTTTCCCTTTTCCTTTCAGGCTTTTAACTTTTATTGTTTTAGTAATATATTTATTAATTTCTTTTACAGGATTATTGATTAAAACGTAATCATTTCCTTTTTTGATTACCTCAAGTTCACGTGCAATTGTCGTAGCACTTCGCCAAGATTGTGTCGGAACTTCTTGTGCATAATCCCAATTTGACATCCATCCTATAAACAATCGTCGCCCATCTGCAGCAGGAACATTATTCCATGTCACACCTGCATAATTATCTTTTCCGTAATCCAGCCACGCCGCTTTTTCGATAGCTATTTTTTTAGCAAAATTAGATTCAAGCGTAAAAGTTGTTCCGTCGAAATCACCAATAAAATATTGTGTTCCTGAACCTCCGTTGGCGCCACCCGGATTTAAATTCTGAATTAAAACCCATTTGGTTTCATTGGTTCCTTTTACTTTTATCTCAAAGAAATCAGGACATTCCCAAACACCTCCGTGAGCACCAATATTTTTTCCGAACTCAGATAAATAGTTCCAGCTTTTAAGATCCTTAGACGCATAAAATTGATTTCGGTCCTGTGCTGCCAAAGCCATGATCCATTGTTTATGAGTTTCATCCCAGTTTACTTTTGGGTCACGGAAATCACGAATCCCGGGGTTTTTCAAGACAGGATTTCCTTCCTCAAATTTCTGCCATGTAAAACCGTTGTCGTTCGAATACGCAATATCCTGCTGTTCAACATCAATCTTGCCTTCTTTTTCTTTTGTCATATCATGTAGCGTGTAGATCGCCACAATTGGAGCTGTTTTTCCGGTACCTAAACCTGAAGTGTTCTGTGTATCTACAACAGCACTTCCAGAAAAAATGTATTTGTCTTTGTCAGGATAAAGTGCAATTGGCTGCTCTTTCCATTTAATTAAATCTTTACTAATTGCATGCCCCCAATGCATGGGGCCCCAAACACTTTTTTCAGGATAATGCTGATAAAACAAATGATAATATCCGTCTGCATAGAACATTCCGTTAGGATCATTCATCCAACCCTTTTTTGGTGTAAAATGAAAATTAGGACGGTACATATTTTCCTCAGCTGGAGCTGATACCGAAACAGCAGTTGTTTGCGCAACAGCAGAATACGGTTTACAACCTCCTATTGAAAGTACGATTGCACTATAAAATGCCAGCGGTAGATGTTTAATTGATTTCATGTTTTTTTATTTTT
This sequence comes from Flavobacterium sp. KMS, assembly GCF_000813005.1. Taxonomy (GTDB): domain Bacteria; phylum Bacteroidota; class Bacteroidia; order Flavobacteriales; family Flavobacteriaceae; genus Flavobacterium. The sequence continues at coordinate 109,253 of NZ_JSYP01000007.1, forward strand.
TTTCTGGTTAAATTTTCACTTAATACTTCTAAAGAAATTCCTTTAGTTTCTGGCATTATAAAAATGACAAAGAGTAATTGCAGCACCATCATCAATGCAAAAATTAAGAATACTACATCCGGTCCAATTTCTGAAAATAACATTGGGATTAAAGAAGGTATAATCGCAGCCAAAACCCAGTGTACTGAACTCCCAAAAGCTTGTCCCGAGGCGCGAATGTGATTTGGGAAAATTTCTGAAATGAAAACCCAGATGACGGCTCCCTGACCAATAGCATGTGATGCGATAAATAAGAAAAGAAAAGTAGGTACTGATAATCCCCCCCAATTGTAATAAAATGAAGCAGAAACCAATCCTAAGGAAATAATATATCCAATTGAACCTATGTACATTAACAACTTTCTTCCTAATTTGTCAATTAATGCAACTCCGATTAAAGTAAATATAAGATTGGTTATTCCGATTCCGATACTGCTCAGTAAAGCTGTATTTTGTCCTAAACCTGCTTCTTCAAAAATTCTTGGTGCGTAATATAAAAAGGCATTAATTCCTGAAAACTGATTAAAAAATGCAATAAAAAAAGCCAGCATTAATGGAAAACGGTATTTTTTCATGAAAATATTCTCATGCTTGGTAACTCCATTTTCTCTTGAATCATCCATGATGTCTTTAAGATCTGCAGTAGGATCAATTTTAAACAAGACTTTTCGGGCTTCTTCATCACGATTTTTAGACAATAACCATCTTGGACTTTCCGGAATTGTAAGTATAAAAAGAATATATATAACAGATGGGATTGCCTGAACACCTACCATCCAACGCCAGGCATTTTCTCCTACATCTTTTAAAAAATAGTTTGATATGAAAGCAATTAAAATTCCCAATACAATATTAAACTGATACAATGCTACTAATCGGCCGCGTTTATCAGCAGGAGCAATTTCAGACACATAGGCAGGAGCTGCAATAGTGGATGCTCCAACACCTAAACCTCCAATAAATCTGAAAGCAGCAAAAACATAAGGGTCATTTGCAAAAGCGGCTCCAATGGCAGAAATAAAATATAAAATTCCAATCCAGAACAATGTTTTTTTACGTCCTATTTTATTGGTCGGAATCCCTCCAAAAATAGCTCCAATAACAGTTCCCCACAATGCCATTGCCATAACAACAGATCCGTGAAAAGCATCAGATGAATGCCATAAAAGCTGTAATTGTTTATCAGCTCCAGAAATAACTACGGTATCAAAACCAAATAGAAAACCTGCTAGTGCAGCAGTAATAGACCAAATCAATATCTTATTCATTGTAGATGTATTAAAAACTTGTCGCTAAGATATTCGCAAAAAAAACAACTTATTTTTAATGATGTTACAATTAAATTCTATAATTATTGATGGTTTGATACTTTAAAGTCAAGCGACTCATTCACAAGTTCTTATGTAAATTAAAATTAATTTACGAAAACCGTGTAGTTTCGATTTTGTTACATTTAATACAAAATTGATACATGAAATTATACGTTTTTCTACTAATTTGAATTAGAGGATTTGTATTCTTTTGGCGAAATTCCAAATTTATTCTTAAAAGCAGTAGAAAAATAGTTTGGAGTAGAGAACCCAAGTGAGTACGCAATTTCAGAAATATTCATCTCATTTGATTTTAAAAGCTCTGCAGCTTTCTCTAATTTGACATTATTAATATGATCACTAATATTTATACCAATAATTGCTTTTACTTTACGGTACAACTGAACTCTGGAAACACTTAGTTTATCTGCCAAATCCTCAACAGAAAATTTAGGGTTTTCGACATTCATCTTAATAATATCATTCATTTTGGTAATGAAAGTTTGTTCCTGATAACCAAATTTTGATTCAGGTTCGATGCGATAAATGTTATTGGTATAATAATAACGTAGTTTTTCCCTATTGAAAAGTAAACTCGAAATAGATTGTTTTAGAATAGAAAGACTAAAAGGCTTGGTAAGATATTGATCTACACCGCTCTGCAATCCTTTTAATACTGACTCTTTATTACTTTGCGCTGTTAAAATAATAATTGGGATATGAGAAGAACGTAAATCCTTTTTCAATTCTTTGCTAATTTCATAACCGTCTTTATCGACTAGATTAATATCGCAAATGATGATATCTGGAACTATTTCCATTGCTTTTTCAATAGCATCGCTTCCGTCAGAAGTATGAACGATATATTCATTTGATAATTTAGCTTTTAGAAAAGTAACCAAATCATTATTGTCTTCTATAATCAAAATTGAATGTTTCTCTGCGTTAGAAATGATATGTACATCATTTAAATCCGATTCTATATCTAAATTATCTGTTATTAAATTTGGACCTATATTTAAATTTTCGGCTTTATTTAGTATTTCTGAAGGCTGTAAATGACTATTTCCTTTTAATAAAGTGATTACAAATTCACTTCCCTGCTTCGATTTTAGTTCGATAGTACCGTGATGCAAAAGCACAAATTCTTTAGATAAATGAAGTCCGATTCCTGAACTATTTTTATTATTATTTGAAGCTTTAAAAAAGGGACTAAACACATTAGATATTTCATTTTCAGGAATTCCGATTCCGGAATCCTTGCAACTAATTTTAACAGTATTATCTTGATTTTCAACAATCGAAATAATAATTTTTCCGTTGTCTGGTGTAAACTTAAAAGCGTTAGAAAGCAAATTAAAATACACTTTATCCATCAATCCATTATCGATAAAAAGCTCCAGATTTTTATTTTTACAAATGAGCTGAAAATCAATATTTCTACGAACTGCTTCTCCTTTAAAATTGATCATTATTTCACTAGTGAAATCATAAATCTTAGTATTTGAAGCTCTTAACGTAAATTTTTGCTCTTCTATTTTTCTAAAATCCAACAACTGATTTATTAATCGCAATAATCTGTTCGAATTTTTATGTATGAGTTTTACTTCATCAATAAGTGTCGTTCCTTTAATTTTTTCATTCTCAATTAACGACTCCACATAACTCATAATAAGCGTTATAGGGGTTTTAAATTCATGCGACAGCCCAGTAAAGAAATTCAATTTGGCTTCGTTACTTTTTTCAGCAACTTTAGCCATTTCCTGAATTTCATTATTTTGATCTACTACAGTCTGATTGATACGTTCTAGTTGTTTTTTCTTTCTTGAAATCGAAATCGTCGAATAAATACTGTAAATCGTCAAACTTAAAATAATCACTAAGAAAAAACTCAGTAACCTTACCAGATTATTCTGCGACGCATATTCTCTTTCCTGCACTTTTATTGCTCCTTGCTGTGATTCAATAACTACTTGTTGCTGATCGACTTTATCCATTTGGTTTTCGATAATTTCAGCATTATTGTGGTCAATCACAATGGTATTAAGGATATTATTTTTAGAAATTGGTTCTTTATTGTCCAGTTTCAAAGCCAGTTTCAACGCTTCGTTTCCTCCTGTCGGGTATAAAATAGTCCCGTCTAAAACCCCACTTTTAACTAATTCGATTCCGCCATTGACAGAATTTAATCCGTCGACACCCAAAAATCTTATTTTATTTTCTAACCCTACAGTTTTGGCCGTTTCCCAAGCACTCAATGCCATGCGGTCATTATGGGCAAAAATATATTCAATGTTAGGATTTTGTAAAAGAATGTTTTTTAATGGTGCATTAACGGATTCTTTTTCCCAATTGCCGTGAATCACACTTACAACATTAAAACGCTTATTTTCTCTAATAATCTGATCAAATCCAAGGCTGCGTTCATATGCCGGCGATGAGCCGCTTGCACCAGTAATTTCAATAATTCTACCAGACCCTTTACTGTGCGAAATAATGTATCTGGCAGCAATTCTTCCTATTTCGATATTATCAGCTCCTAGATAAGCAGTGTAGTTTTCGCCATCAATTTTGCGGTCTACTACCAGAACCGGAATTCCAACTCTTATCGATTTTTCTACAACGGCAGTTAAGGGTTTTGATTGAATTGGTGATACAATAATTACATCTACTTTATCAGCTATAAACCTTTCGATATCTTCAATTTGTTTCCCAACATTATTATTGGCATCGCTAATCTTTAAATCGACTTCAGGGCGTAATGATGCTTCAATTTTCATTGAGCTCGTCATTTGCTTGCGCCAATCATCTGTAGTCATAGCCTGAGAAAATCCAACCTTTATTTTATCTCCTTGTTTTTGACTGCAGGAAACTAAACTTAATGATGCTAAAAAAAGCAGCAAAATATATTTTACAAGTGAATACATGAAATTATGAGTTTATGTAAATGAAAATGAGTTTCAAAAATAAATACCTTCTTAGACCAACAACCTGTCAAAATAATTAGGAAGGATTATTTTGTACTGACAAGCGGGAAGGCAATATATAATTGGGTAAAATTAAACTTTTATTTGATGTACACAAATCTTATCAGATATCTGTAAACAAAAAATACCAAACGATTAAAAACCTGTTACCAACTCTAGAAGGGCATTCAAAAAAAACATCAATTTGATTTGAAATAAATTAATTTAAATAAAAATTAATAAGCATAAAACAAAAAGCTCAAAAATGAAAAAATTTAAATACATCTAACCAGTTTTATTAACACAGAAGAGTTCAAAATTTCATATAAACAAAAAAAACCACTCGATTGAGTGGTTTTTCGTGAAGGCAGAAGGATTCGAACCTTCGACCGCCTGCTTAGAAGGCAGGTGCTCTATCCAGCTGAGCTATGCCTCCATTTTATTTCTAACTTAACCTAGACTTAACTTATTCAAAATAAGCATACTTTTATCCAGCTAAGCTATACGTCCTTGTATTTTAACAGAAAACCCGCTAATTTAGCGGGTTTTAGTGTGAAGGCAGAAGGATTCGAACCTTCGACCGCCTGCTTAGAAGGCAGGTGCTCTATCCAGCTGAGCTATGCCTCCATTTGTTTTAAAACTCAATGGAAAGTTTTTGTCGGGGTGGCAGGATTCGAACCTGCGGCCTCCTGCTCCCAAAGCAGGCGCGATAACCGAGCTACGCTACACCCCGAAGGCAAAATTTTAATCGCGGAGAGACAGGGACTCGAACCCTGGCACCGATCACTCGATGACAGTTTAGCAAACTGCTCCATTACCACTCTGGCACCTCTCCAACGCTCAAGAAACGTGTTCTGTTTTGCGGTTGCAAATCTAAGACATCATTCCGTATCTCACAAGTATTTCGGAGACTTTTTTCAATATTTTTTCATCTTTTTTCAAAAGCACTTCACTATCAAACAAATAGAATTATATAAATTTTACTAATAATTTAAAAACACAATCAAAACACTCAAAATTTGAATTTGTTTAAATAAACATTAAATTTGCTTCATTAACTAAATCACACAGAAAATGAACAAAAGAGTTGTTATTGTTTCTGCCGTTAGAACCCCTATCGGAAGTTTCATGGGAGGATTATCTACAGTCTCAGCCCCAAAATTAGGTGCTGTCGCTATTAAAGGAGCTTTAGAGAGAATACAATTAGACCCAAATTTAGTTGATGAAGTATTCATGGGTAACGTAGTACAGGCAGGAGTTGGTCAGGCTCCAGCACGTCAGGCAGCTTTATTTGCTGGATTATCTAATGAAGTAGCTTGTACAACTGTAAACAAAGTTTGCGCATCAGGAATGAAAGCAGTAATGTTTGGTGCTCAGGCAATTGCTTGTGGCGATGCCGAAATCGTAGTTGCTGGAGGAATGGAAAACATGAGTTTGATTCCACATTATGTACAAATGCGTAACGGAACTAAGTTTGGTCCAACTACAATGGTTGACGGAATGCAAAAAGATGGTTTGACAGATGCTTACGATAACAACGCAATGGGAGTTTGCGCTGATTTATGTGCGTCTGAATATAACATCAGCCGAGAAGATCAAGATAATTTTGCCATTCAATCATATGAAAGAAGCGCAAAAGCTTGGGACGCAGGAAAATTTGATTCAGAAATTGTTCCAGTTGCCGTACCACAACGAAAAGGAGATCCGATAATCGTATCAAAAGACGAAGAATACACTAATGTTAAGTTAGACAAAATCCCTTCATTAAATGCAGTTTTTACCAAAGACGGAACTGTAACTGCTGCAAACGCTTCAACAATAAATGATGGTGCAGCTGCTGTAGTATTAATGTCAGAAGAAAAAGCAATTGCATTAGGTTTAAAACCGCTTGCTTACATAAAAGGCTATGCCGATGCTGCACAAGAACCAAAATGGTTTACAACAAGTCCGGCAAAAGCATTACCAAAAGCATTAGATAAAGCTGGGATTTCAATAAGCGATGTAGATTATTTCGAATTCAACGAAGCCTTTGCAGTTGTTGGATTAGCAAATTCAAAAATATTAGATCTAGATAACGATAAAGTAAACGTAAATGGTGGTGCCGTTTCATTAGGACATCCACTAGGTTGTTCAGGAGTTAGAATTATCGTAACTTTAATCAATGTTTTAGAACAAAACAATGCCAAAATTGGTGCTGCAGCTATTTGTAATGGTGGTGGTGGAGCTTCGGCAATTGTTATCGAAAGAGCATAAATAAATATCAATCAGGAGTTATTACATAATAATAACTCCTGATTCTTAACTCATAAAACACCTTAAATGTTCGGAATTTGTAATCTAGCCATAGTGCCTGTTCGATTTGAACCAAGTGATAGAAGCGAAATCGTTACCCAAGTTTTATTTGGAGAACACTTTGAGATTCTGGAACAGCAAAATCAATGGTCTAAAATTAAAATCCAATTCGACGATTACGAAGGTTGGGTCGATTCCAAACAATACCAAATAATATCCGAGGCAAATTATAACTTACTATCTTCGGATGCACAAATACTAAATGCCGATTTAATCGACTATATCACGTCACCAAATAATTTATTATTACCTATTCCGCTTGGTGCATCACTAACCTTTTTGAACAATAGCGAGATAAACACTTCAAATTTTGAATTTGAAGGCACAAAAACCAGCGGTATAAAACCTAAGAAAAGTTTAATAAACACCGCTTTTATGTACCAGAATGCACCATATCTTTGGGGAGGGAAAACTCCTTTTGGGATAGATTGCTCTGGTTTTACACAAATGGTTTACAAACTAAACGGATATAAAATTAAACGCGATGCATCGCAACAAGCTTTAGAAGGAGCTCCTTTAAGTTTTATTGAAGAAAGCGAAGCAGGCGATTTAGCCTTTTTTGACAATGAAGAAGGAAACATCACGCACGTAGGTATAATCATGGACAACAACTACATCATTCACGCCAGTGGAAAAGTACGAATTGACCGTTTAGACCATTTAGGAATTTACAATCCCGAAACAAACAGACACACTCATAAACTGCGTGTTATCAAAAAGATTATCTAATATTTCTTCCTTTACAAATTACAGAAACTTCATAGCTAGTTTATACATAGCCTAAGCAACTTACGTACAAAAATCAGACTAAACTTAAAACAATTAGAATGTCAAATGCACCAGAAATAATCGCAGAAATTGATAATTTTTTAGATAAGTATTCACTGAAGAAAAACACATTAACATCTCAGGATTTAATTAATTATATCGAAGAGAAATGGCATCAGGCTGACGATGAAAAATACAACATCCATCAGGGAAGTATTTTTATTGGCAGGATGATAAATGAATATATAAGATTACAAGACTATAATAATATGCAAAGATGGCTGGATATGATGAACCTTCATTCCCTATCACAAAAACACCCAGATTACATAAACAATTATTATAATGGCGAATGTTGTTTAGAATGCGGTAACGAAGAAAAAGCATTAGAATACCTTCATTTATCCTATAAAGAAAACCCAGAATATCTATTTACCAGAGCGCCATTTTGTTTTGAGTTTTTCAATAAACATCTTGAAAACCCTAAAGAGCTTCCAGAAAAGGAACAAGATGATGAAATCTATTACAACACAATCAACCTAAAAGATTGGCAGTTATTTTTTAGTGAAAACGAAGAAACACTAGATTACGTTATATTAGACGAGGATTCAGATGAAATTGAAGAACATTCTACAGAACACAATAACGGAATAGAATATTTACAAAACAACCAGACCAGAATTCTAGAAAGCATCCTTTCTGAGCTTTTAAGCAAATACCCCGAATTACAAGAAATCTATGATTATCCAGAGGATGAAAAACAAGATTTCATGCCAGATATATCTCAAATAAAAGATTTCGCAGATTTATTATCCCCATCTACTTTTTATATAACATCCGTATTTAAAGATGATATTCCATACATTGGTTATATGTTTTCTTGCTCTTGGGATCAGGAACACGGATTGGGCGTAATGACACATAAAGACAAAATAATAGAAATAGGCGGTGCTGACACTGCATTCTCAACTTGGTCAGCAGAAGAAGATTTAAAGAAAAACTAATTGTTTTACTGCAAAGGACGCAAAGATTCACACAACATTGTCATTTCGACGCAGGAGAAATCTTCGCTAGTAGCTCGCCAAAGATTATGGAGTTTCTCATGGAGATTTCTCCTGCGTCGAAATGACAAACAGGATGGATAATTGTAATAAATTTGTAAAAATCAGTTCAATTCGAGACTAACTTTTCAGTACAAATCACCTTATTTAATTAAGACGTATCACTTTTCTAAATTCCGAAGGACTATTCCCTCTTTGTTTTTTAAAGAATTTATTAAAGTGGCTTTCATCCGTAAAACCAAATTCATACGCAATTTCGTTAATTCGTTTATCACTAAACTGCAAACGATGCTCTATGAGTTTCGTTTTATAATTACTAATATATTGCTGCATGGTTTCATTGGCATGTTTCTTAAAATAACGCCCTAAATAGGTATTCGAAATCCCAAAATATTCACTTAGCGATTCTGCTTTTATTCTTTCAGGATAGTAAATATTATTCTGAATATATTGTAAAATATCCATTGCTTTAGCCTCACACCCAATATTTACCTGCTCCGGCAAATACTTCGCAATATTTCTGGCAACAATAATAATTAAAGTGTTCACCAATTGCTGAATCAACTCCTTATTATAAACATCTTTATCCTGATGCTCACGACAAATAGCTTCAATCATCACCTTTACCAAACATTTATCAGCATCATTTTTCAAAATACAACCAGGCTGATGATTGGCATTTTGTAAAATATATTCCAAACGCTGAATATTCTCATTCTGCAAACTAGAATTTTTCAAATAAATATCATTGAATCTCAAAAAGAAAAACTTCGTTTTAGTCTCAATCGTAAAATTATGGCAATCCTCAGGAGTTAGTAAAAACATATGTCCAGCATCGTATTCAAAAATATTCTTGTTGATACATTGCGAACCCGTTCCTTCCAAAATATAAACCAATTCAAAGAAATTATGACGGTCTCCAACATCAGGATATTCATCCAGAGTTTCAAAAGAAACCGTAAAAGGTTCGTATAAATTTTCTTTCTTCATAATACCGCTTAATTAATTGAGTTTGCAAATATACCTAAAAAACACAAACATATACAAGTTAACAGTCTTAAAAACAGTATAATTTTGCCAAACAAATTTTAAGCATCAAAATACAACATCATGGAATATAAAAAATTAGGCAATACAGAACTCGAATTATCAGCAATTACATACGGCGCATTTGCCATTGGTGGTACAATGTGGGGCGGAAACGAAAAGAAAGATTCAATAGCATCAATACACGCCTCAATCGATAATGGAGTAACAACATTAGACACCGCTCCATTCTACGGATTTGGATTAAGCGAAGAAATGATTGGCGAAGCCCTAAAAACACAAGACAGAACAAAAGTACAACTACTAACTAAATTTGGACTAGTTTGGGACGGAAGCAACAACGGAAAAGGAGAATTCTTTTTTGATGCCGAAGACAACGGAAAACAAATCCCTGTATATAAATACGCTTCCAAAAACAACATTATAAAAGAAGTCGAAGAAAGCTTAAAACGCCTTCAGACCGATTATATCGATTTATTACAAATACACTGGCCAGACGCAACAACACCCATTAGCGAAACCATGGAAGCCATGGAACTATTAATCCAACAAGGAAAAATAAGAGCTGCCGGAGTTAGTAATTATAGTACAGCTCAAATTCAAGAAGCACAAAAAACAATACAATTAGCATCAAATCAAGTATCATACAGCATGCTTAATCGCAGTATCGAAACCGATTTAATTCCACTAACAGTTGCTGAAAACATTGGTATTATTGCTTACAGCCCAATGGAAAGAGGATTGCTTACTGGAAAATATTTTACCGATAGTAAACTAAAAGACAACGACCATCGTAATGGATATTTTAACCAATTCGACCTCGTAAAAGTAAAAACACTAGTCGAAGAACTAAGCTCATTGGCCAATGCCAAAAATGCAACATTAGCACAATTAGTTTTACGTTGGACAACATTACAAAAAGGAATTACAATAGTTTTAGCAGGTGCTCGAAATGCCGAACAAGCAATTTCTAACGCAAAAGCAATGGATTTCGATTTATCAGCATCAGAACTTGATTTTATTAATCAGGCAATTTCAAAAACAAAATAAAAAAAATTTGGGTGTGACCCCGCACTCTCGAAACCTCGAAAGCGGGGTCGGGTCATCCGCTAAATCTTTTATTTTTTAAAGGAAAAAAATAAAAGGATACCGCTGCTCCCCCTCACACAAAACCAATAATGCAATTAGAAGATTAAAAAATGAAAAAAATATTTATTATTAACGGCGGACAAAATTTTGCTCATTCAGGAGGAAGATTCAATCAAACCGTTACCGATTGGACAATCGAATACCTAAAAAGTAAAAACTACGAAATAAAAACAACCGATATAAAACAAGAATTCGATCTGGATCAAGAAGTTGAAAAATTCGTTTGGGCAGATGTCGTCATTTATCACACACCCGTTTGGTGGTTTCAGGTACCAAATGGTTTCAAAAAATACATCGACGACGTATTTACAGCAGGACACAATAAAGGAATTTACAAAAGTGACGGTAGAACCAGAACAAATCCAGACATTAATTACGGAACTGGCGGACTTTTACACGGGCGTAAATATATGCTAACCACAAGCTGGAATGCTCCCGCAGCAGCATTTACACTTCCCGGAGAATTCTTCGAACAAACATCTGTAGATGATGGAGTAATGTTCGGTTTTCACAAAATGAATAAATTTGTAGGAATGCAAAAATTAGATGGATTCCATTTTCATGATGTCGAAAAAGGCGCTACTGCCGAAAATATTGGTATCTTTAAGCAGGAATATACTACACATTTAGAACAAACTTTTAAAACCTTATAATCATGATTTCAATTACAGCCATTATTAAAAGTAAAAAAGAAAGTATAGAACAAGTAAAAACTTTGGTTGAAAATCTGGTAAATCAAACCCGAAAAGAAGACGCTTGTGTGCGTTACGATTTACACAACGCCGAAAATGTTTTTATCATTTGGGAAGAATGGAAAGACCAATCAGATCTTGACATACACGACAATCAACCTTTCTTACTAGAGTTCATTACAAAAAGTGAAAATTTACTTTCAGCACCAATTCAAGTTTACAAAACAGTGCAAATACTATAATCAAGAAGATGAAAGCACTTTTTATAAATACTTACGAATCTGAATTTGTAAGTACAGATATTAAAAAACCAACTCCTAAAAAAGGAGAAGTATTGGTTAAAATACACGCAAGCGGCGTAAACCCAATCGATAACAAAATCAGAATTGGAGTTTCTCCATATGCATCGCCAGTATTACCAGCTATTTTAGGTACAGACCTTGCGGGAGTAATCGAAGCAATTGGCGAAGGTGTAACCCAGTTCAAAGTTGGTGATGAAGTTTACGGGCTAGCAGGAGGTGTTTTAGGACTTCAAGGAACTCTAGCAGAATACACCGCTGTCGATGCTGATTTGTTAGCCATAAAACCAAAAAACCTAACCATGAAAGAAGCTGCCGGAATTCCGCTAGTAGTACTTACAGCTTGGGAAGGTTTAATCGACAGAGCAAAAGTAAAAAAAGGAGACAAAGTCCTTGTACATGCAGGAGCTGGTGGAGTTGGACACATTGTGGTACAACTTGCCAAAACTCTAGGTGCAGACGTTTATGCAACAGTTTCTAAACAAAAAGAAGATATTGTAAAATCGTATGGAGCAACGCCTATTGATTACAAAACCACTCAAGTCGAGGATTATGTAAACCAATACACAGACGGAAAAGGTTTTGATATTATATATGATACCGTTGGAGGTCAATCTCTTGACGATTCATTTAAAGCCATTCGTCATTATGGTCAAATTAGCAGCTGTTATGCTTTTGGAACACATACCCTTGCAACAAATTCGCTACGTTCAGCAAGTCTTCATGGTGTTTTTGTATTACATCCAGCAATCAGTGGCGAAGGACGAAAACATCATAGTGATATCCTGACACAAGCTGCAAAATTATTCGAAGAAGGAAAATTAAAACCTCTTATCGATCCTCGAAAATTCACTTTAGACAATGCCATCGAAGCCCATAAAGCAGTGAGCGATGGTTCTTCTACTGGACGAATTGTTGTAGATATCGTTTAAATTTATAGGTCTTCAATTTCCATGACTTGTCGTTGGTTTTAACCAACTGTTTAATAACAATAATAAAAAAGGCTTTAGCCGAATCTATAGTGATTCTGCTAAAGCCTTTTTTTAGATTATTTAATCCCGCCAAAAGCACCAAAACACATATTCTTGTGTAAGATTTCGACACTCCTAAAACCTACCTTTTTCATTAAATCCAACTGGTAATTCATCGATCTGGGCGAATCTTCTTTGGCAACATAATCTAATACGTTTTTACGATATTCTTTTCCTCCTAAACCTTCTAGGTAATCACCATATCTTTCCCAAGTATATTCATTTAGCAACTCCGTATCTTGGGTAATTAAATCCGAAATCATAAAACATCCACCAGGTTTTAATAGTTTAAATATCTTAGTAAATGTAGTTTCCCAATCCTGATCATCACGTAAATGATGCAAAACTGCTCCAGCCAAAATAATATCATAATGATTCTCCTGTAATTCGACTTCACGAATATCACCTTGCTTCACCTCTACCCTTCCATTAGTTTCATCAGACACTCTTTCAAAAGCTTTATCTAACATTGGTTTACTCAAATCAACCAAAGTGCAATTTAAATCCGAAACTTTCGAAAGCATCATCAACGTATAATTTCCTGCACCACAACCAATATCCAAGATGTTTTTTGCATTAGGAACAATTCTCTTAGAAGCTTCTGTTATAAGTTCCAACGAAATTTTAGCATCAATTGTAGATAATTGACCCGTATCTAAATTTGAAAATCGCTCGACATCATTATCAAAACGTTCCCTAATTTCTTTAGTAGTTGATTTTTCCATAATTTTTGTTTTAGGTTTTCACGCAGATTAAGCAGATAATCGTAGATATTAAAATCTTTTTAATCTGGAGTGGCTAAAAAAATAATCCGCTCAATCTGCCAAATCTGCGTGAAACATTTTTTTTCAAAAGTCTTCTTTTGATATATACTTCAAAAATACTTGTTTCATAATTCATCAATGCACACCAAATTTATAAAACTACGTCATCTAAAATATTTTTTGGCTCAAGCCAAAGAATTAAATCCTATTATAATTCCCCAGAACATCACTTTATTTGGTATAAATATCAAGAAATTATAAAGCCAAAATACGAAACACAAGCAAGATTATTTACCCAAATAAAATTACTGAAGCTATAAAACATTATGCATATCGCTAACTTTTAAATACCTTAGCAGAAAATAATATTACCCCATAAAAAATAAACAAAATGGCTGAGCAATCTTCAATTCAGTGTCCAAATTGCGGAACAACAATCGATGTAAATGATATCCTAAAACATCAATTGGAAGATAGCATCCGTAAAGAATTTCAGCAAAAAGCTACAGCACAGTCAAAAGAACTGGAGCTTAAAAACGAGCAATTCGAAAAAGCTAAAGCAGAATTTGAAGCCAAGAAAAAGCAAGAAAACGAACTTTTTACAGAACGCTTAGACCGAGAAAAAAAGATAGCTGAAAAAGAAATCACCGAAAAACTAAAAACAAAGCTAAACGAAGAAAACAAAGACCGTTTGCTTTCGATGGAAAAAGAACTTTCGGAAAAATCAGAAAAATTACGCGAACTAAATAAAATGGAAGGCGAGATTGCTAAACTTCAGCGTGAAAAACTGGAAATAAAAGAAGCAATCGAAGCTGAATCTCAAAAACAACTCAACGCAACTTTAGTTTTGGAACGCGATAAAATTCGCAAGCAAGAAGAAGAAAAAAACGAGTTAAAAATAAAAGAATACCAAAAACAATCCGACGACCAAAAGAAGCTTATCGAAGAAATGAAACGCAAGCAGGAACAAGGTTCTATGCAATTGCAAGGAGAAGTAATGGAATTAGCAATTGAAGAATGGCTAGCTTCTAATTTTCCTTTAGACAGTATCGACGAAGTTAAAAAAGGAGCCAATGGAGCCGATTGTTTGCAAATAGTAAATACACGCGAATTACAAAATTGTGGTTCTATATATTACGAAAGTAAGCGTACAAAAGCCTTTCAACCCGCTTGGATTGAAAAATTTAAAAACGACATTCGAGATAAAAAAGCCAATATTGGAGTTCTTGTTACCGAAGTAATGCCAACTGGAATGGATCGCATGGGAATGCGCGACGGAATCTGGATTTGTACTTATGATGAATTTAAAGGTTTAAGCGCTGTTTTACGTCAATCCCTAATACAAGTGAGCCAAGCAGTACAAGCACAGGAAAACAAAGGCGATAAAATGGCCATGTTATACGATTTCTTAACCAGCAACGAATTCCGTTTACAAATAGAAGGAATCGTAGAAGGATTTACACAAATGCAAAGCGATTTAGATTCAGAAAAAAGAGCCATGCAACGTATCTGGAAACAACGCGAAAAACAAATAGAAAAAGTAGTCAATAATACCCTGGGAATGTACGGTTCTATACGTGGTATAGCCGGAAACGCAGTCCAAACCGTAAGAGCATTGGAATTGGACTTTGTAGATGACCAAACGGAAGAATTAGAGTAAGCTCTAAGGTACAAAGGTTCAAAGATGCAAAGGTACTAAGGTTCTAAGCTACTGAGATAAAAGAGCTTCAGAGTCGTAAAGAAACAAAGGCTCTGGGGAATTACTTCAAGTCGACCTGACGTAGAAAGGACTACACTAGTAACACAATATCGTCTGGTTAACTGTTTGCGAAACTCTTTATTCACGTGACAAGGCTATGAAAAATCCCATTGAGTATTTACTCTATTTTATATATAAATGAATTCATAACGACAAGGCTGTCCGAAAAGTAATTTTCAGACAGCCTCTTTGTTTATTGAAATGATGTCTATTTTTAAAATTTATTGATAAAGAAAGTCCCAGCGGGACGTTATATTTATAGCAATTTTAATTGTAATCAAAAGAAACCCCATTGGGGTGACATATATAGCAATCTAAATAAAAATATCGCTACGCTGTAGCTTTTACCCAACCTTTTTTAAATTTGCTATAAATATGATGCTCCGCTGGAGCAATTATCTATCATGTCTTCTAAAAATTTCAAAAAATAACAAAAAGGCTGTCTGAAAATTACTTTTCGGACAGCCTCGTCTTTTTTAATCTCAGAACCTTAGAACCTCAGAACCTTTGAAGCTCTGAACCTTTGAACCTTCCTTAGTCAATTTTTCTGAAAACTAAAAGCAACCCAGACGGATTAGACAATGATAATCTATTATTGGCTACAGTATAAGTTGTAGTACTTTGAAGCGCTTGCAAAAACTCATCTTCTTTATTGTTACCACTACATGCCATTAACGTTGAAGCTACATTTGTAAAACGTAATAAATCTTTCTCATAAAATATACTTCCGTTGACCTGATTACATCCTGCAAAGCCTAAAAATCTATTCTCAGCACTATAAATTTCAATTCTAGGTAGTTCTCTTTGAAAATCAGCTACAGCAACTTTTTTTCCATTTAATTGTTCCAAAACCCAGATATCATGTAAGCGATAATCAGTAATATATCTTCCGCAACCTTCGATATTTTTTACGCTACCATCGCTATTATTTGTGATTTCGATTTTAACATTATAAGGCGATTTATCTCCCGACATTGTATCAGTACAATCCATTTGCTGAATCGTAATACTCATACTACCTGTTTTAGTATTAAAGCGATACAACTTAACATTTGCATCCATCGCTCTAATAGGCTCTATATAAGGAGAACTAACTTCCTCTAATCCTTCAATCAACGAGGTAAAAGTAATTTTTTCTTTACCTATTTTTAAGCCCCAAAAAGGTTCATTTCCAGTAGCCTTAAAAAACGTAGAACCATCATATTCGTCTGCATTATTTGTATTCATAGATGCGGGGTTTTCTTCCTTTGGTTGTGTTAAAGGTTTTGGCTTTACTGTCGTTTTACAACTGAATGACAAAATTGCGACCGAGATTAATAGTAAAAGTTTTTTCATGTGTGTAATTTTAAATTAACATCCTAAATTTAAAGATGTTAACTTCTTTAATAAATAAAATAGATTTTTAGCTAATTTACAATAAAAAAATAAGTGCAACAATCAGCTGTGATAAAGCGCTAACTCATTTGTACTACCGCTAGTACGATTCCTATTGACTTTTAGATTATTTATATATCTTAAATTATGTATCTTTGATTGTATATATCTCCTTATAAATGACAACACCTTTTCAGAAAGCAAGCGAATGGATTGATGCCGAAAATGCTCAGGATCCAAATCATGAAACCGATAATAATACGACATATCCTAAAGAGTTACTTTACTCTAACAGGATGTATGCAAAATTAATGGAGTTTCATCCAGAAGCTTCAGAAGAGGTACAAATTGCTTCTAAAGCGCAACATATTTGCAGATGGAAAGTTGCCCGCGAATCTTACCCAATGGATCGTGTAGGATATTTAAAATGGAGAGAAGATTTAAAAAAGTTTCACGCCAAAACAACTGCTGTAATTTTAGAAAAAGCAGGTTATAATTCAGAATTTATAGCTCGTGTTTCTTTTTTAATCGAAAAAAAATTACTTAAAAAAGATGCTGAAACCCAATTGTTAGAAGATGTAATTTGTCTCGTATTTTTAGAATATTATCTTGATCCGTTTGTGCATAAACACGATGAAGAAAAGCTAAAAAACATCATAAAAAAAACTTGGGATAAAATGTCTGATAAAGGACATCAGGAAGCCTTAAAAATAAACTACAGCAAAGAAAATCTCGAATTAATTAAAGCTTCTTTAAGCTTATAATTTATCATTTTCCTACCGTACAATTTTACTTTTAAATTAATATCATCTCAAAAAATTAAGAATTACGTATATTAGCATAATAATCTAGCAGAATATACGTAAATCCTAATTTGTAAATTAAGTAAAATGGCAGATATCATTCGCGTTGTTCTGGCAGATGACCATGTATTTGTAAGGGATGGCATTAAATCATTATTAAAAAACGAATCTAATATTGAGGTTGTTGGGGAAGCAGCAGATGGCTTAGAAGCCCTGGAAATTGTTATAGACAAACAACCCGATTTACTTATAGTAGATATTAGAATGCCACACTTAAATGGCATCGAAGTAGTAGAAAAACTTAGAGATCAGAATCAATCTGTTAAAATAATCATATTAACAATGCATGAATCTGAAGAATATGTTTTAAAATCTATTAAGGCAGGTGCAGATGGTTATTTATTAAAAGGCTCCAGCAAAGAAGAATTTTTAAAAGCGTTACATACTGTCGCTATGGGCGGTAAATACTTTAGCGGTGATGTATCGGCAATATTAATCAAACAGTTACTTCATAACAATTTCAATGTTGATTTAAGACAATCTTCGGGTGAAGAAACAATGATTACCAGAAGAGAGAGAGAAATTCTTAAACTATTATTAACTGGAAAAGGAAACAAAGAAATTGCAGAAACGCTGAATATTAGCAAAAGAACTGCCGAAGTTCATCGATTTAATTTAATGAAAAAACTCAAAGTAAAAAATCTAATGGAGCTATCTAATAAGGCTTCAGAATATTCTTTGATCTAGATTAAAACATCTCAATTCCTACAACTTCAGGAAACAAGTATTTATACTTACTATTAAAATGCATTAATTGCTTTTTATCTAAATACGGTATAAGTATCTATCAAGATTAAATTCCTTTATTACATCATAATTATTGTTTTTTCTACAATAATTAACTTCGCTCCTATTATATTCCACCCTACTTAAAACAAATACAACTGTTTAAAAATCTTACAGTTACAAATAAATATTATATCTTTATTAATAACTTTTGCCCTAGTTCTTCGATTTATTGTTTTCGTAACCTACTTAATAAAAATGCATCTACCTATAATAAAATATTAAGTTAAGAAGCATCTTGCAAAATAATAAATAACAATAATTTACCATAAATTTAGATTGTATGACTTTTATCACATAAAAAGACCTTTTTGTCCTTTAATTTTACACTGTATATAAATAACTTAGTTATGAAGAAATTTAAAATTATCGCTTTATTAATATTAGGAGGCATAAGCGTTGATATGCAAGCACAGGAGTTTGACGCAAATTTACAGCTTAGACCCCGCTATGAGTATAGAAACGGATATAAAACCCTTATCCCATATGGTCAGGAAGCAACATCTTTTGTTTCTCAACGTACAAGATTAAATTTAAACTTTGCGCAAGACCAACTAAAAGTTAAATTAACTTTACAGAATGTTAGAACATGGGGAGATGTGGGAACAACTACAACGAAAGATGTAAATGGTGTAGCCCTTTTTGAAGCATGGGCACAATATGACATAAGTGAAAAATGGAGCGCAAGAGCTGGACGTCAAGTGCTTTCATACGATAACCAACGTATTATGGGAGAAATCGACTGGTTACAACAAGGACAAAGTCATGATGCCTTAATGGTTTCTTTTCATCCAAAAAACCATCAGCTTGATATGGGATTAGCCTATAACTCTGACGCCGAAAGCAACTTTCAAACTCCATACACAGTAGGTAACTATAAAGCAATGCAATATGCATGGTATCATACTAATGTAGACAAATTAGGAATTAGTCTATTAGTTTTGAATACTGGTTATGAGTATATGAATAATGATGTCGACAAAAAACTACTAATTGATTACAAACAAACTTTTGGAACTTATCTGACTTACAAAACAAAAAAAATTGATGGTAATTTAAGTCTCTACGGTCAAACCGGAAAAAGTGCAGACAAACAAGTAAGCGCCTGGGATGGAGCTGTAAACTTTGCATACAGTATAACAGATTCATTTAAAGCTGGTATTGGTTACGAATATCTATCAGGAAAAGATACAAATGACGGAAGTACAGTTATCAAATCATTCAATCCTATTTTTGGTACGAATCATGCTTTCAACGGGTATATGGATTATTTTTATGTTGGAGGAGGTCATCAAAACAGCGTTGGTTTACAAGATGCTTCTTTAAAATTCAATTACAATGTAAAAAAATGGCAATTTGCATTAATGCCACACGTATTCTTATCTGCTGCTGATGTAGTTGTGGATAACAAAAAAATGGACTCCTACTTAGGAACTGAGGTCGACTTTACAGCTGGATTTAATTTCAAAAAAGATATCACGCTTACAGGAGGTTATTCTCAGATGTTTGGTACTAAAACTTTAGAAGTTTTAAAAGCTCCTGGATATGCGGGACATACCAATAACTGGGCTTGGTTAATGATCTCCGTAAATCCAAGAATTTTTACTTACAAAAAATAGAATTCTTTTGTAAAAACATTCATTCTTACACTCAACTTTATAATTTCCCTTTTGCTCAAAGCAAAGGGGATTTTTTTTGCAGATAATGTGTAAAATAATCCAAAAGCGTATGATTGAGGAAAAACTTAACATTGCCGTACATTTATATTGATTATATTTACTTAACTGAAAGTTAACAATTTAGACACATACTTAACCTTTCATCATTACTAACTTCAAAAGTTTTCAATTATAAAGCCAATATCATATGGAAAAAAAAGCGACAGAAGGTATTACTCAAAATACTGATTTACCCAAAACAGATGACGTTCAACCAATTGTAGAAGACAAAAAACCAGTAGCAACACCAGTAGCAAAAACACCAGCTAGAAAAGCTCCTGTTAGAAAAACAACCACAGCTAAACCTGTTGTTAAAACACAAACTAATGCAACTACAACACCAGTAAAAGTTGCACCAAAACCACCTGTAAAAAAAGCAACACCAGCAAAACCTGTTGTTAAAGCACAAACTACAGATACAACTCCTGCACCAGTAAAAACACCTCAAACTATTCCCGCTAAAAAAGTAACTACTCCAGTTGTAAAAACTGTAGAAAAAACAATAGTAGAGAAAACTGCTGTAGTACCAAAAGAGAAAAAAGGCACAGCACCTAGTACAGGTAATTTAGTTGATGCAATAGGAGAAATTATTAAAGAAAAATCAAAAGATAAAAAGAAGAAAAAGATGAAAGACAAGGATAAGGACAAAGAGAAAGAAAAAAAGAAATTAGCTAAGAAAAAAGAAAAAGCTAAGAAGGATAAAAAGAAAGAAAAAGCTAAAAAAGCAAAACTTAAAGCAAAAGCCAAAAAGAAAGAAAAAACTAAGAAAGCTAAAGAAAAAGCTAAGGCGAAAAAAATAGCTAAAAAGAAGGCAAAAAAATCGAAATCGAAAAAGAAGAAATAATTAAAATAGGGTTTAACTTTAAAAAGTTGAGCCCTTTTTTGTTTGGAGATGCTAAGACTTTGCTTATTCTGCATGTAGATCAATCTGTTAACCTTCTAACCTTTGTCAAAGTTTTGAACTTTGACAAAGGTGTTTTGCGTAAATTAGTCTAATCACTTTGTAAAAATTCCAAGCACAAATAACATATTATAAACATTGCCAACGGTTGAAACCGTTGGAGCATAATGCATTATCACAATCCGTATCACACGGTTGAAACCGTGAGCTATGGCAATATGATAGAATTTAAAAAATGAAAGGAATTATAACCCTGACTTAAACTCAAAACCTTAGTAACTCAGAACCTTTGTCCTTTTGAGCCTCAAAAACCTCTGAACCTCTGCTCCTTTTTCTCTCCAATCTTGTCACCCTGAGGAACGAAGGGTCTCCACAAGAAACTAACACAAACTTATCCTAAATTGTCGAGCCACTCGCGGAGATTCTTCCTACGTCAGAAAGACAAATTTGGGCTTGCATTATAAATAAACCAATATTGCGTAGACGCACTGCGGTGCGTCACTACAAAAAACCTTTGCATCTTTGAACCTCTGAACCTTTGAGCCTTAAAAAAACCTTTGAACCTCAAAAAAAAAACTACCCCCCAATAGCAATCATACTACGATTGTCCTGGTTTAAACTTGGGTTGTTCAATTCCTTTATTGTAGTCATTCCTGCTCTTACTTTTTTCTTACTATCAATGGCAGCAGAAATCAAATCGGTAATCGTTTCTCCATTCCTAAAAGGAGTTAATAAATCAGTTTCGGCATTAGAGAACAAACAGTTTTTTATTTTACCATTTGCCGTAAGGCGGATTCTATTGCAACTATCACAAAACGGATTTGTAACCGAACTGATAATTCCGAAACTTCCTTGGTAATCTTTTATTTTAAAAGTTCTGGCTGTGAAGTTTTTTTCATCCTCTAACTTTTCAATTTCAGATGGATTATAATGATTGGAAAGAGTCTCTAAAATTTGTTTTTGGGAAACCATTTTGCTTTTATCCCATGCATTTCCTGCAAAAGGCATAAACTCTATAAACCGAATTGATAAAGGTAAAAATTTCGTTAATTTGATAAAATCGATAACCTCATCATCATTAAATCCTTTTATCAGAACGACATTTACTTTTACATTAAAATCATTGTTTAAAAGTAAATGTAAGTTGTCAATTACTTTTTCAAACTGATTACGAAGCGTTATAGAATTAAATTTTGAAGCAATTAAAGTATCCAGACTCAAATTAATGTCCCGAACATTAAATTGCTTTAAAACGTCTAAATGTCTATCTATCAAAATACCGTTGGTAGTAAGAGACAGTTTAATATTAAAAGTGGCTAATTTTGAAATAATTTCAGGAAAATCCTTTCTTAAAAGTGGCTCCCCTCCTGTTAATCGGATTTTGTCAACACCGTTTTGTACAAAAGTTTGAGCAATAGCAAATACCTCGTCGGCAGTCATTAACTCATTTTTTGGAGTTAATGTAATTCCGTCAGCAGGCATGCAATAGGTACAACGCAAATTGCATTTCTCTATGAGGGAGATACGCAAATAGTTGTGCTTACGCCCAAAATCATCTGTTAAAACTGTTTTATTTGGCATCATGATTATTGCCTTTTAAAATATGAAATACATGTAAAACATGCGGAAAAATAGCATCCATAGATTCTCTGGCTCCATTAGTTGACCCTGGCAAAGCCAAAACCAAAGTCTTCCCTAAAGTTCCTGCGACTGTGCGTGATAACATGGCATACGGCATACGTTGTTGCCCATAGTTACGAACTGCTTCTTCAATTCCTGGAATACGACTTTCTAATAATGGCGCTAGTGCTTCGGGAGTTACATCTCGTGGTGATAAGCCTGTACCTCCTGTAAAAATTACTAACTGATTCTCTTTTGCGTAAGCTTTAGTTCTTTCCTGAATAATATCAACTTCATCAGGAATAATCTCGTAATGTGCCGTTTCTACTCCACAAGATTCTAGTTTTTCGACAATAATTTTACCAGAACGGTCTTCTTTATCGCCTGCAAAAATAGAATCGGAACATACAAAAACTGCCGCTTTTATAGTTGCTGGAAAACGATTCTTAAATGACGATTTCCCTCCTTCTTTATTAATTAATTTGATCGTAGATATCTCAATCTCTTTATCAATTGGTTTAAGCATATCATACATTGTAAGCGCCACAATTGAAGCTCCGTGCATTGCTTCGACCTCTACTCCAGTTTTGTAAACTGTTTTAACTTTAAATATAATTTCGATAGTTAAACCCTCAATTTTATATTCTACAGATGTAAATTCGATTGGAATCGGATGACAATCCGGAATGGATAAATGGGTGTTTTTTACAGCAAATAATCCTGCTGTTTTTGCCATTTCCATAACATTCCCTTTTGGTACTAAATTATTAACAACTGCATCTATAGTCGCTTGTTGACTCACTTTTACAATTGCTGTTGCTGTTGCTGAACGTAATGTATTTATTTTATGGGTAATATCAACCATTTTCTAGGTATTTTGCTTCCAGGTGAAAGTATCGTTTTCAAATAATTCTTTGCCAAAAATAGGCACATCGGTTTTTATCCAATTTACAATGGCTTCTGTAGCTTCATAAACTTGTTTGCGCCTTGTAGCCGAAACAAAAACAAATAAACAAATCTCACCTGCTTTTACTACACCCAAACTATGATAAATATGCATACATGTTAAATCATATTTGGCAAACGCTTTTTCTCTAATTGCATGCAAAGCTTCATTCGCCATATCTGTATAAGCCGAATAATCAATGGCGACTACAGTGTTCTCATGAATTACATCGGCACGAACCTGCCCTAAAAAAATATTATGCGCACCAATAGTATATTTCGATTGATGTTTCGCAATAGATTCAGCGATAAACTCAGAAGAAATTGGTCCTTCTACAAATACATTTTTACTCATTATTTTTTATTTTTATTTGCCACGGATTATTTTTAAAAAACCTTTTTGCCACTGATTACACAGATTCTCTCAGATTTTTTTAATCCTTTTAATCTGTGACTAAGAAATTAACCGCAAAGTTCGCAAAGCTTAAAAACTTAGAATCTCAGAGCCTTAGATCCTTTTTTTTAAAACCTTTGAACCTTTGTTCCTTTTAAAAAGCCTTTGAACCTTCCTCCATCAATTGATTCAGTGCCATAGCTCCTCCAATTATACTTTTTACATTTTTGAACTGATTCTTACTAAGCAATTCAACTGCCATTTTACTTCTTATTCCTGATTGACAGAAAACATAAATAGCTTGATTTTTATTCAGTTTCTCTATTTCATCTTCTAAATTCAATAACGGAATCTGAACTCTATTTTTGAGATTAATTTCTGGAAGTTCTCCTAAATTTCTAACATCTAAAAAAAGTATCTCTTCAAAATCTATTTGATTCAAAACTGTTTCGACAGTAATTTCTTCTGCTTGATTTTTGATTACTTTATATTTTGCTTCAAAAACAGATTTATCAATAACTAAGTTTTCCTTTTTTTCAAAGTCATACTTTTGTTGTTCGTTATTCAATAAATTATAAACCAGTATTTTACCACTCAACACCTCGCCTATTCCTAAAATCATTTTTATGACTTCATTTGCTTGTAGCATTCCGATAATCCCTACCGAAATTCCAATTACTCCTGCATCATTACAATTTAAAGATTGACTATTTTCATCTGAATATAAACAACGATACGTAGGTCCGTTTTTATAATTAAAGACCGAAACTTGCCCTTCAAATCTATAAATAGAACCATAAACTAATGGTTTGTTTACAACGCAACAGGCATCGTTTATAAGATATTTTGTTGATAGATTATCTGTCGCATCAACTATTATATCATAATGCTTAAATAAATCGAGTGCATTTTCTCCCGAAAGTCTTTCGGATATAGCGTTTATTTTAACTGTTGGATTTAATTCAGTCGCCATGCGTTTTGCCTCTAGCACTTTACTATTTCCAACTGCGTCATTTTTATAAATAACCTGACGATGCAAATTACTCAACTCGATTACATCATCATCTACAATTCCTATTTCTCCAACTCCCGCAGCAGCCAAATAAGGCAATATAGCCGATGCTAAACCTCCTGCACCAATTATCAATACTTTGGCTTTAAATAATTTTTGCTGACCAATTTCTCCCACTTCAGGAAGTATAATTTGTCGATTATAACGTGATGCTGACATATTAAATGTATTTATCCACCTGCAAAAGGTGGTAATAAAGCAATAATATCATTGCTTTTTAATTCATAAACAGTTGTTTTGGGAACTATCTTCTGATTGATTGCTATACTAAACGAGAGTGTATTTAACTGATATTTTTTATCTAAATCGTTTAATAATTGTTCCAATGACAAATTCCCCAGAGGAACTTTTTCTGTTGGGCAATTTGTTTTTTCTGCGACAGCACCAAAATATTTAACCTCTATCATGGCTTTAAATTTAAATTCTGATAAATAAACTCATCTTCTAAGTATTCTTCAAAGTAGGAGTTTAGTTCTAATATATTTCTTACTACTTCGCCAATAACTATTATTGCTGGCGAAGTTATTTCTTTATCTTTAACCAGTTGAACAATTGTACTAATCGTTCCTGTTACTTTCTTTTGATTCTGTTTTGTTCCGTTTTGAATAACCGTAATGGACAAATCATCCGTTCTGTTTTTTTGATATAAAGCAATTATTTCACCTAGCTTATGCATTCCCATAAGGATAACTACTGTTGCTGCCGATTGTGATGCTAAATTTATATCTTTTGATAATTTATGATCTGCAGTTGTTCCTGTAATAACCCAAAAACTTTCGGCTATTTCTCTTTGTGTCAAACTAATTCCGTTTGTAGCAGGAACTCCTAAAGCCGATGAAATTCCGGGAACAACAGCTGTTTCCAAATTAAACTTTTGAGCATATTCTATTTCTTCAATCCCACGCCCAAATACAAAAGAATCTCCTCCTTTTAACCGAACTACATGACCATAACGATTTGCCATCGATACAATTAATTCATTTATCTGATCCTGACTATACGCATGGCATCCCAAACGTTTCCCTACAAAAACAATTTCTGCATTTATAGCATATTTTAACAATTCTTCGTTTACCAAAGCATCATACAAAACTACATCGGCATTTTGTAATGCTTTTATCGTAATTAACTCTACATCGCCTGGCCCAGCTCCTACAACGGTTAACTTAGGTCTTAATGATATTTTCATAACATCGTATTTAAATTGGCATTAAGATCATTTAATTCGTCTGGCGAATTTATATTCGTAAAATTAAGACTTTGACTTTCGTCGAAAGTTATAATTTGATGTGGCACTTTGGCTATCAGATTCATTAATTTTAAATCTCCTTGGGCAATTGCTTCTTTAATAATTGGAAGATTTTTTTTAGCATAAATCCCAATCAAAGGATGCATCCGACTCTCTGATGATAAAACAGTAATCGCTGCTTCTTCATCATGTTTTTCGATTAACTCAGATAATAATTCGGTAGATATTAAAGGAATATCACAACTCAAAATCATGCTAAATTCACTTTCTGAATGATACAAAGCAGTATAAATTCCTCCCAACGGACCTTTGTCAATTTCGATATCACTTATTTTATTATACTCCAAATAGTCATAATCATTTCCATTTGTAACCAACTGTATGTTATTTGTAATAGGCACAATAGCCTGAATGATATGTTCTATAAAGGGTTTGCCTTTAAACAATACTAATCCTTTCTCAGATTGCATCCGGGAACTTTTTCCTCCACATAGAATAAAAACTGCCAGATCTTTCATATCACATCATATATAAATTAAATCTTTTTCTTTTTTAACACATAGAAACATAGATTTTTGTACTCTTAAAAAGGCGTTTCAATTATTTATAAAACACAGAGCTAGCTATGTGAAAGAAATGTATTTCTTTTTGTGTTCTTTATTAACCCATAAACCTATGTTTCTATGTGTTAAATAAAATATTTATAATCCTATGGAAATATCAATTTTACACTTGCGAGCAGAATAACAACTCCTAAAACATATTTTAATGTTTTATTAGAGAAATATCCACTTCCGTAATAACCACCTAAGATTCCTCCAAAAACTGCAATTGGTACTAAATAAAAACTATCTATCGGAATGGTTTTTCCTCCTAGAAAATAACCTGTTATTCCCGCTAGTGAATTTACGAAAATAAATAGACTTGAAACCGCTGCGGACTCTTTAACTGATGCCCATCCTAAAAATAATAAAATCGGACTTAATATAATTCCGCCTCCAATTCCTAGCATTCCTGATAATAAACCTATCCCAAATCCTAAAGTCAATGCAAAAGGAAGTTTAATTACTACAGCTTCTTTTTCTTTAAAATTAAAAAAACCAAATAATCTAAACGCTGCAAATACCAAAACTAATCCTAATATTACTTTGTAAACCGTACTATCTAATGTTATAAATCCCCCTATAAAAGCCGCTGGAATCGATGCTATTGCAAAAGGATAAAAGAGCTTGGGCTTAAAATAATTCATCTTATAATAAAAGAAGAAAGAGATACTGGACACAAACAAATTAAGCAACAGCGCCGAGGGCTTCATTATACCTATAGGGAAAGCAAAAATTGCCATAAGCGCCAAATAGCCTGAAGCTCCGCCATGACCAACACTTGAGTATAAAAAAGCAATTACTACAAGTGCAATGCTAAAAATGATTAAATTTTCGGTCGTTAATATGTTCATAATTATTTTTAATCTAATGGTAACAAGATTACATCTTCATCTTTTTTAATTTCTGTGCTGTCATAAGGTACAAAAAGCAAAGAGTTTGCTGTAGCAAAAGTATTTAACATTGCCGAGCTTTGGCTATCTAACACACTTACATGAGTTTCATTATATAGCGCTTTTAAAAATAATGTTTTCCCTGTAGTATTAATTACTGCTGTACTTAGTTTTCTAACAATTCTTTTTAAATGAATATCCTCAAATCCCATCATTTTTTTTAGTGCTGGTAAAACATACACATAAAAACTGGTAAGTGACGATGCTGGATTTCCTGGTAATGCAAAAACTAATTTTTCTTCTTTATTTCCAAAGAACAATGGTTTTCCTGGCTTTTGGTTTATTTTATAAAACAACTCTTCTACTCCATTTTTTAATAAAGCTTCTTTAACAAAATCATAGTCTCCAACCGAAATTCCTCCTGAAACAAGAATCATATCGTATTTTTCTAAAAGCTTTTTCAGAACTTTTTTAGTGGCTTTTAAATTATCTTTTACTCTAAAAACTTTTACTTTTTTAATTCCTGCAGTTTCAAGAGCAGCTTGTAACATAATCGAATTACTTTCGAAAATCTTACCTAATTTTAATTTCTTTCCTGGTTGTACCAATTCATTTCCTGTAACAAGAATTGCTACTTTTGGTTTACTATAAACCTCAACTTCAGTAATTCCTAAACAAGCCAAAAAGCCTATTCCTGCTGGAGTTAATAGCGTGTTTTTTTCGAGCATGATATCGCCTTCATCAACCTGTTCGCCTTTGGCTCTAACATTTGCATTAGGTTCTGGCATTTTATCTATCGTAATCAAATCTCCATCGACAGTAACATGCTCTTGCATTACTACTGTATCTACAGAATCTGGTACAAATGCTCCAGTAAAAATTCGTATTGCCTGATTGGCTTTTATCTTATGCTTATCACTATCTCCTGCTTGCGAAATACCAATTACGTCATATTGCTTATTATCTGAATGTGTAAAAGCATACCCATCCATAGCCGATTGACGAAATGGTGGCATTGCGATAGGTGCATAAACCGTTTCGGCAAGTATATAACCAAGTGATTTACTCACTTTTATTTTACGAACTGGCATTTTAATACTGTTGTCAGCAATAATGGATAAGGCTTTATCTACTTGAATCATGTTGATGTTTTATATAAGTAAAAATACGTATTACAAATACAAGTATTTTAATTTGGTAGAAATCTTTACTAATTTAAAATTTCTAAGGAGTATAAATTTAAGCTTAATTCTTTAAATACTGTGTTCTAAATTAACACAACCTTTGTCAAAATTAAAAACATTGACAAAGGTATTCAAAGACATTTATTAGGTACAAACTCGTTTTTAAACCTATATATTAAGCAATTACAATTGTAGAAATATCTTATTTCTTTTTAAAGTTTCCTTGTGGTAAATAATACATCCATGAAAACCCAATTAAAAACAATACAGCAGAAGCTATAAATGCAGGCAATAATATTTCTGTGTTATTATCCAATGCGTTGTTCAGTGAAGCATATAACAACCAAATTTGGATACTTACATTTAAGATTAAAATGAAAATTAGTGTCGAAAGTATATTGTTCAACTTATTTGGATTGGCACGATTCTGACTTCTTCTAAAAGTACTCATACTACTATTTTTTTAGGGTTGCTCTAGCTTTCTTTCTGTTCTACAAATTCTTTTACAAAAACGCCTTTATCTTTAAAAAACACTTCTAATTTTGGTAATGCTCTAGGCGGAGGTCCAGAAATTACATCTCCAGTCGCAGCATCAAATGAGCCATCATGACAAGGACAATGAATTATTCCTGTTCCTGGTTTATAAAATACAGAACAAGACAAATGCGTACATTTTTGTTCGTATGCTTTGAAATCTCCATTTTCCAGATGTATCAAAATATAAGGTACAGTACTTCCTTCTATTACAAATCCTCTTGTTCCTCCTACAGGAACTTCATCTTTATTGCAAATAAAATGCTCTCCTTGCACTCCTTCTTTTGGTAATAAATAGGCTTTTGCAGCAACAAATCCGCTACCTACCATTAATCCTCCTGACACAAATGTTAGGAATTTAGCAAAATCACGTCGGCTTACCTGAGTAGATTCTTGCTTTTTTATTGGGAAATCTTTTTTCCAGTTTTGATTTAAATTATCTTCTTTTGACATGGATTTTAGATTTAATATATTCTTAATTCATTACTGCCTTTAGGCATCATAATGTTTACTTTGGTATTTACTACTTCTTTTCCGAAGATAAATGTGTTGATTGGTGTACTATTTGGTCTCATTTCTTCAATTTCGGCTCTTGTTCCGTAAAATAAAGCTCCACTAGGACAAACAGTTGCACACATTGGTTTTTTACCCACACTTGTTCTATCATAACACATCGTACATTTCATCATTAAATCGTACTCTTCCATCTTTTTAGGCACTCCAAACGGACATGCCATCACGCAGTTTGAGCAACCTATACATCTTTCGGTATTGGCAGTATGTACGATTCCGAATTCGTCTTGCGAAATTGCATCGGCTGGACATACGTTTGCACACACTGGATCTTCACAATGCATACAAACCTGTACAGTAGTTTGAATTGTTGATGAACGCTCGACATAATTCACACTGATTAATGATTCTTGCCCATTAGTTTCACATTCTGCACAAGCCATTTCGCAAGCCTTACAACCAATACAACGCTGCAGATCTACAAAAAACTCTTCATTTGTATTAAAATTAGTTTGGTTCATAGTCACGTTTTTATAGATTAAATACTTGCATAAGCTTCAGATTCTGTAGATGGTGGCGCAATTACTCCTTGTGGATCCAATAAACAGGCACAAACTTTAAATTCTGGCATTTTAGAAACCGGATCTAATGTTCCGATTGTTAATTGATTTGCTGATTTTGCTCCTGGCCAATGATAAGGGATAAAAACGGTATCTTTTCGGATTGTCTCAACAATATTTGCTGGAAAAATCCCTTCTCCTCTTCGGGTTTCAACTCGCACTAATTCACGCTGTTTAATTCCGTATTTCAAAGCCAGCTCAGGATGAATTTCTAGTAAAGGTTCTGGAATTTGATCTACTAACTTCCCTATTCTTCGTGTTTGAGTTCCGCTTAGATATTGAGAAACAACACGCCCAGTTGTGAGCGTTATCGGATATTTATCATCTGTAACTTCACTTGGTAATCTATATGGCGCCGGATTAAAATGAGCTTTCTTATCTGGAGTACAAAATACTTTATCTTCCCATAATCTAGGTGTTCCTGGATGAACATCTGTTGGACAAGGCCAGAAAACTCCCATATTATCTTCTATTTTTTTATAAGATATTCCAAAATAGTCTGCAGTTCCTCCTTTTGAGGCAACTCGAAGCTCATTAAAAATAGCTTCACTATTTTCATAAGTAAACTTGTCTTCTTCTCCTAGTCTTTTTGCCAGTTCTAAGAAAATAGAAGTATCTGTTCTTGCATCTCCCGGAGGAGTTACAGCTTGGCGAATTCGGATTACTCTTCCTTCTGCTGATGTAGTTGTTCCTTCTTCTTCTTCTTGCAAAGATCCCGCAAGAACAATATCTGCATGACGGGCAGTTTCATTCAAGAAGAAATCGATACAAACATAAAACTCTAATTTTTCAAGTGCTTCTCTTACATAACTATTATTTGGCAATGATACCAACGGATTAAAACAAATAGAAAGTAATCCTTTTATTTCTCCTCTATGAATGGCATCAATGATTTCGTAAGCTGATAGCCCTTTTCCTGGCATATCTTTTTCATCAATTCCCCAAACTTGCGATATGTATTTACGATGTTCCGGATTTTCAATATCTCTGTTTCCTGGCAATTGATCGCATTTATGACCATGCTCTCTTCCTCCTTGTCCATTTCCTTGTCCGGTTATTGTTCCGTATCCGCAGTAAGGTTTGCCTAGTCTTCCTGTTGCCAGAACTAAATTGATGCATCCTACTACATTATCAACTCCTTTAGTATGTTGTTCGATTCCGCGTGCGTGAAGCAAAAAGCTAGTTTTAGCTTTACCCCATAATTCTGCCGCAGCTTTAATTTTATTTTTATCAATTCCTGTAATTTCCTCTGCCCATTCTAAGGTATAATCTTTTACAGCATCGATTGTTTCCTGAAAACCTGATGTATAATTGTCTATAAAATCATGATCTAACATATCATGATCAACTAGATATTTTAGCATCGCTCCGTACAATGCCGAGTCGGTTCCTGGTTTTACATCTAGATGAATATCTGCAGTTCTTGCCAACGGAATCATTCTAGGATCTATAACTATAAGTTTAGCTCCTCTATCTCTGGCTTTCCAAATCCAATGGGTTAATGTTGGGAAAGTTTCGCTAATGTTTGCACCACTAACAATAATTACTTCGGCATATTCTAAATCAGAATAATTATTTGAAGCACGGTCTAATCCAAAAGCTTTTTTATTTCCTGCTCCTGCACTCACCATACAAAGTCTTCCGTTATAATCCAGGTTTCTAGTTTTTAACGCTACACGCGCAAACTTCCCTACCAAATAACTTTTTTCGTTGGAAAGTGAAACTCCAGATAACATAGAAAAAGCATGCTTACCATATTTTTCCTGAATTCTTTTTATTTCAGATACTGTTTTATCCATTGCTTCATCCCAAGTAGTTTTCTCAAAGCCTTTTCCTTCTACTCTTTTTATAGGATGTAAAAGTCGGTCTGGATGATTATTTTGTAAATAGCGCTGTACTCCTTTTGGACACAAACGACCTTCGTTAAAAGGAAATTCCATCCAAGGTTCGAAACCTACTACTTTATTTTCTTTTACTAATAATTGAATACCACATTGCATACCGCAAAAACAACAATGCGTTTTTACTATTTCATCTGGTTCATCTCTACCTTCGTAACCATCTTTGGGAGCATAATTTAAATGCGGTCCAAAATCTTCAATTATTTTTTCGGTTGATACAGGTAATTTTGCCATGTTTATTTTGTTTTATTTTGTTTCAAGTTTAAAGTTCAAAGTTTAAAACTGTGACTGTAAACTGTGACTGTGTACTTTTAAAAATTATCCAAATAAGCTTCCGCCGCTTTCTAATCTTGCTTTTAAATGTGCTTGCGCCAATCGGGATCTTTTTCCTTCTGGACTTAAATCAAGGTGTGAAGTTCCATCTTCATGAGTAAAGTCAAATCCTAATTCTTTGGTAACAATCTTTAGATCATTAATATGTAATTGGGTAGCAAATTCTTCTCCTGTATGCGGACAAACTGCCATTCCTTTTTTCATTCCTTCTTTCTTGTAAATATGGGCTCCAATCTGGGCTGGACGCTGAATGATATGGAAGAATTTCCCGAAAGGAATCCATATTAAAAACATAATTACTGTTACGGCATGAATTACAGCTAAGAAATCAAACGCAAATCCTTTCATAAATTGATAAGAATAGGTAAGACATAATCCTGTAACTGATATTGCGATTAATAAAATAAGTGGTAACAAATCACCTTCAAAAGATTGTGTTGCTATTAAACCCGGATTTGTTAATCGTCTTCGCAAATAATAAACTGATCCAATTATAACTAACCAAGATGACCAGTTTAAAGCATGAAAAATCATGAATGCCATAAATGATCCTATTTTGAAATCCATCATTTTAAATCCAAAAAAATGGGCTTCATAAATTGAAATAGAATCTGGTGCCAGAGTAAAATGTATCCAACCGAACGTAAGCGGAATTGTTATTGCAAATGCCGACATACAACCTAATGCAATACAAAAGTGTGCTATCCAACGGTATTTACTTCTTGGGTAAATGAATTTCTGAACAACAATATTCTCTACCGATTCTTTTCCTAAAAACCATAAATGGGAGAATATTTTTCCTGTAAAGAGAAACTTGATACTACGCTTAAAATACATCCATGTGGGTGGGCGTTGTAACCAAACTGAATAACGATATACGATCCCGAAGAAGGCAAACACAGTTCCAAATAAATAAGTAACTAGTGCAGCATCAAAATTTTGTAGTTGTCTCGACCCGTAAAACACAAGTACTATAGTTAATGCAGATACAAGAGTTGCAACAAGTAAAGCTTTAGTATTAAAAGTTTTATTTTTCATCCTTAATTAAAATTTAATGAATTACTTATTAACTCGGTTTCTCACAACCTTTACGATTATAGAACCACCAATTGATACCTGTAGCTAATATAGTGAAAATAGCAACGCCAATAAAGAATTGATTTACAGTACCATTAGCAGAAAGATTATTCCCGATTAATTTTGAAAAGATAAATGGCCCAAATGCTGCGATTGCTGCTGTCCAACCAATAACTCCAGCTGCCTGACGTTGGTTTTCGGCAAAAATAATTGGGTATTGTCTAAACGTACCTGCGTTTCCAATTCCGGTAAAAAAGAACATCGCTAAAATTACTGTTACAAAAAGAGGAAATTGATCCATACTTGTTGGTGCTACTAATCCTTCTGTAACTAAAATAATTGCTCCTGCTAAAATTCCTAAACCAGTAATTGTAGTAAGTATAGCTCCTCCCACTTTATCTGCAACAAAACCAAAAGCAATACGGCTCGCAGAACCTATAAGTGGTCCGTAAAAAGCATAGACTAAAGGATCTGGCGCATTAGGGAAATCTCCATATAAAAACTTGATCATTAACGGGAAAGCTGCAGATAAACCAGCGAAAGTTCCAAAAGTCATTACGTAAGTAATTGTACAATACCAAGTATGCTTGTTTGAAAAAATATCTAATTGCTCTTTAACAGATGCTTTCATTGGAATACTTTTTAAGTAAAACCAACTTATAATAGACAATAATATCAGAAAGGGAGCATACCAAAATGCAGCCGACTGTAAATAGATTTCTTTATTATTAACCGCTGTATTTTTTGGACTGATATCATTTAATATTTTTTCAGCCATTTTTGGGTTTGCATTTGCAATAGCCTTAGCTTTCGCTTTTAAAGGCAGTGACGTAAAAAGAGCCACTTTATCATCTGATTGTATTGATGTACTTACAGAGTCAATGACAGTTTTCTTTACATTGGTCAATATTCTAGCTTGTACCTCAGGATCTAATGCAGCAAAAACCTCTTTTTGTTTTTCAATACTAGCATTCTGAAAAACGACTATTGCTTCTTTATGATCAATACTTGTAAATACTGATGCGGCTCCAAAAATACTAACACTTATAATAAGTGGTGTTACAAATTGTGCTACCGAAACACCAAAATTCCCAATACCTGCCTGAATTCCGAGTGCCGTACCTTTAAGTCTTTTAGGGAAAAATAAACTTGTACTTGGCATATAAGAGGAGAAATCTCCACCTCCAAAACCTGTAGTAAAAGCTAGAACTGCAAATACCCAAAATGGAGTATTTACATCCATCACTGCAAAACCAATCCCGATTACAGGAATTAATTTAATAAGTGTAGCAATCGACACTATATGTCGCGTTCCAAATATTGGTAATATAAAAGTGTGAATAATTCTTAAGATTCCGGCAGCTAATCCAGGAATTGCTGTTAGCCAGAAAAGTTGATCTTTAGTAAAACGAAACCCTAATCCTGGTAATTTAACCGCTATAACACTCATCATAAACCATGAGGCAAATGATAATACTAAAGTTATTGTTGTTATTGTTAATGTCCTCCAAGCAATTTTACTTCCGGTAGAACTCCAAAATGCTTCATCTTCGGGCTCCCATTTGTCTAACCAAGTTTTCATATATTAATTTATTTTAATTTTTAATGTTTGTCTTCTATTTCTCTGGTGAAATTTGGAGATTTTGCTCTCATTGCATTTATAATAGTTCGGTGCATCCATAACAAGCAAAGAACTGATACTGTGAAAATAAATATCCAGGAACTGGTCCAGAGTCCAGTATAATTAAGGAGATAACCAAAGATAATCGGGCCTACAAATCCGCCTAATCCACCTATTAAACCTACCATTCCACCAACAACACCTACCTCATTAGGAAAGTATTCCGGAATGTGTTTATATACTGCTGCTTTACCAATTCCCCATGAAATTCCTATCAGGATTACCAAAATCACATAGACCCAAAGATTGGCGCTAAATTTTATTTGAGTGATTCCCTTAGCTAGTAATTCTTTCTTTTTTACTTCTTGATTTTGTTCTACAACTATTTCCTGCCAAGAATTTTTTACTGGAAAAATTGCTGTGTCATCATTACCCGAAATTACTTTTGTATTGATTTTATGCTCTTTACCATTTACAATTACTGCATCGGCAGCAACTTCGGTAACAATACCATTATTACTAGCCAGAACTCCAGGACCTGCTGTAAATATTTCCATTTTTGGGAACATCAGTAAGAAACTAATAACTATCGATGAACCTAAAACCCAATACATAACTTTTCGGGCTCCGAATTTATCAGATAAATAACCTCCAAAAGCTCTGATTATTCCAGATGGCAAACTGAACATTGTTGCAAACATCCCTCCCATTACCAATGAAGTATGGTAAACATTCATGAAATTAGGTACTAACCATTGTGAGTATGCTACGAAACACCCGAAAACTAAAAAGTAATAGGCTCCAAATCGCCAAACTCGAATATTTTTAAGCGGAGACATTAGCTCTTTCATTGTTTTTGAAACTCCTGGATTGGTTTTATTTTTAGCAAAAACAATAAAAAGTATTCCTATAAGAACTAAAACGCCTCCGTAAATTATTGGTAACATTTTCCAACCATTTAATGGATCTTTTTCTGATAGATGATTTAATAAAGTTGGCGCAACAAAAGTTGTAATCGCTGCACCAGCATTTCCCATTCCGAAAATACCCAAAGCTCTTCCTTGCCAGTTTTGAGGATACCAAGCCGAAGTATATCCAATACCTACAGCAAAGCTGGTTCCTACTAAACCAAATAAAAAACTTAAAACTGCAAAACTCCAGAATGAATTTGCAAACGGAAGAAGAAAAAGAGGAACAGAACATAATAACAATAAAACAGAAAATATAATCTTCCCTCCATATTTATCTGTTAATATACCTATAGGAAGTCTGAAAACTGATCCTGAAAGAATAGGGATTCCTAGCAACCAACCTGTTTCTACAACTGTCCAATTAAATATACCTTTATCTACAAGATACGTAACCAAAACACCATTTAGTGTCCAGCAAGCAAAACAGATTGTAAATGCTAAAGTATTTAAAAATAAAATTTTGTGTGATTGAGATAAACTACTCATAATTGACTGTTTTTAATATCGTTTTTAATTAAATCAGTACTCTAGTTATGAACCTCTTTAATTAAAAATCAAAATTAAAGAAATCAATTTCCACTTAAAATGACATTTGTCATATTAAGGACAATATTATCCTTAATGACTTTTTTATGGCCAATTGGATATTATATTAAACAATGATGGTTTTATTCCGAATAAAATTAACAAAAAAATTTACACAAAAAGGAATAAACTCGTATTAATAAAGAATATAAATAACTTAATATCAACATCATAAACTAATAAATTTTGATTATCGTTTATTATAAGAGAATAACAAAAATCCTTTTCTGCTCCACTTTTGTTAAAATTTTAGCTGCAAATGAGATAAACGGCGCTTTCATACCAAAACAATAATAAAAACGAAGATTTTGATAGTCAATAAATTAAGATTCCATATTGAAATTGTATTAAAAAAGCTATTTTTTTATTAATTACTATATCTTTTTTTTAAATAAAAAAAGAAGCAACAAACAAAAACAAACGCCTAGTAATCAATAAATTAAAACACACAAAAAGAATAATAAATTGTATCTCCCCTATTTATTTTCAAAAATAATTATATAAATTTTTGGTTTTTATTATATATAATTTAACTTTGTCTATAGAATTAGTAGAGTTTAAATAAAAACAATCTATATTTTGAAAACAATCGAGAGAATATCTAACTACAGTCTTCCTAAAGTATACACTTATAACACCTTCTGTTATATGTGTATCTGTTGCTAATTCTCATCGTAATATTTTCGTTTACCTATTATAAAACTATAAACTTATTATAGTTTGACTTAAACGAATTTTATTAAACACCCCCCACAATTATCTTACTGAAAAGACAAAAACTATTCTTTACCACATGCGTAAGGAACAAGTTGGTGGAAAAACATGTAAAAAACTAAAATAAATAATTAACTAAAAAAAGGAAAATGAAAACAATGTATAGAAGTTGCTGTAAATAAAAAAAGCCATTTCTGCGGCAACAGAAATGGCAGGCTTAAAAAAAATGTGAATCTCTTTATAAAGGAAACGATAGTTGATTTCTCAGCTTTCGCTATGCCTTTACTATTTAAACCAACACAAAGAAATGAAAAAAAAATTAAACATATACTCATTGCTATTACTTCTGCTTGTATCT
Source organism: Flavobacterium sp. KMS (assembly GCF_000813005.1). GTDB lineage: Bacteria > Bacteroidota > Bacteroidia > Flavobacteriales > Flavobacteriaceae > Flavobacterium. The sequence continues at coordinate 147,318 of NZ_JSYP01000007.1, forward strand.
GCCGGAATTAATGCACAAGATACAACCCCTCTTATACAATCTAAACTCGACGGAACCATAGTCGATGACATTACAAATCAACCCATTATTGGAGCATCTGTAAACATTAAAGGTACTACGCACGGAGTAGTTACAGATGCCGAAGGAAAATTTTATTTTCAGACAGGTCAAAAATTCCCATACACTTTAATAGTAAGTTATATAGGATATAAAAAAGCCGAAGTAATTGTTGAGAAGAATCCTATTACCATTAGTTTAAAAGAAGAACGCCAAGAACTAGACGAATTAGTAGTTGTGGGATATGGAGCTCAAAAAAGAAAAGACATTACAGGTTCTGTAGCTTCAGTTCCTAAAGCAAATCTGGCACAGGTTACCTCATCGGCAGATAACTTACTACGAGGCGCAATTCCCGGAGTAGTTGTTACCCAAAGTTCTGGACAGCCCGGAGCTTCATCTAGTGTACGTATCCGAGGAGGAAACTCGATTACGGCAGGTAATGAACCTCTTTATGTTGTAGATGGAATATTAATTTATAATGACAATAGTAATAGTACTGCGGGTGTATCTTATTCTGGAGCAACGGTTAATGTACTATCAACAATTAATCCTGGTGATATAGAATCTATTGAGGTTCTTAAAGATGCATCGGCAACTGCAATTTATGGATCTCGTGGTGCAAATGGTGTCGTACTTATTACTACCAAAAAAGGAATAAAAGGACAAGACAATATTTCGTATCAAGGGTATTTTGGATTTCAGAATGTTTCAAAAAAATTAAACTTGATGAATGCCAGCGAATGGGCAAGTTTACGTAATGATGTTCAGGCAAGTATAGGACAAGCACCTTCATTCTCGCCAGCTCAGATAGAAGCACTAAAAACTTCTGGAGATTATGACTGGCAAAAGGCAGCTTTTAGAACTGCAGCTCCTATCCAAAATCATCAATTGACTTTTTCTGGCGGAGATGATCGCTCAAGATATGCCGTTTCTGCAGGTTATTTTGATCAAGAAGGTATTTTACTTGGATCAGATTTTAAACGAATTTCTCTTCGCGCCAATTATGAAAGAAACTATTCTCAAGCATTTAAGTTTGGTGTAAACGCTAATTATAGCAACTCAATATCTAATGGTGTCGGTTCTAATTCTAGCAGCAGACAACCAAATCCGCTAGTTGCTGCTTTATTAATGGCTCCTGTAGTTCCTATCAAAAATTCTGATGGATCTTATAATGTAACACAAAATCCTTACGCTACATCTGTTAATGGTTATATACCAAATCCGATTAATGATTTGGAAAATACTACCAATGAAACCAAAATTAATAGAATATTGACCAGCCTGTTTGGGGAATATAAAATAACTAAAGAACTAACCGCCAAAGTTGCTGTAAGTGGAGATGTTATTGGTACTAAACAAAATTATTATGCTCCGTCGTATACTACAAATGGTGCAGGAACAAAAGGATTGGCTTCTGTAGGTGACCGATTAGTAAGTTCTGTATTAAATGAAAACACTTTAAACTACAACACCACTTTTGGCGAAGACCATAAATTCTCTGCTTTGGCAGGATATACACTTCAATACACCGAAGGAGAAATAGTTAATGCAGGTGCAAATACTTTTGTAAATGATGCAAATACTTACAATGCTTTACAAGATGGTGTACCCGTAAAACCATATAGTGATGCTTTTGAGAGTGTGTTGAAATCATGGTTAACCAGAATAAATTATTCTTATAAAGGCAAATATAATTTTACATTATCTGCTCGTGCGGATGGATCTTCGAGATTTGGTTCGGAATCGCTTTGGGGCTATTTCCCATCGGCAGGATTTTCATGGAACATAACCGAAGAAGAATTTGCTAAAAATATTAAAGGTGTAACCGAAGCAAAATTAAGATTAACAGCGGGAACAACAGGAAATCAGGAAATCGGAAATTATCTTTCTTTGGCTTCAATGGGTTCTGTTAACTATGCTTTTGGAGGAACCTTACAAACAGGATTAGCTCCTACCCGATTAGCAAATCCAGACTTAAAATGGGAAAAAACCAATCAATATAATGTAGGTTTAGATTTATCATTATTAGACAGAAGAGTAAATTTTGTTTTTGATGTGTACTATAAAAAAACAAACGATTTACTTATAAATGTACCAATTCCGCTTACTTCAGGATATGCGACAGTACTACAAAATATTGGTGGAGTTGAAAATAAAGGAATCGAAATTGGCTTAACAACAGAAAATTTAAGAACAGAAAACTTCTCATGGAATTCTAACATTGTTTTCTCTGCCAATAAAAACAAAGTAGTTTCTATAGGAAATGGAGTTGATCAATTTTTTCCTGTAGTTCCTAATGGTTCTTTATTGCAACAACAACCTGTAACGGTAAAAGTAGGTTCGCCTTTGGGAACTTTTTGGGGATACAAAACCAATGGTATTTTTCAGACTCAAGAAGAAGTTAACACACAACCTAAAATAAACAGTCTTGCTAATACCAAAGTTGGAGATAGAAAATATGTAGATACTAATGGCGATGGCGTAATATCGGCTGCTGATAAAGGAGATCTTGGAAGTTCACAACCAAAATTTGTTGGAAGTTTTAGTAATACAATTTCTTATCATGACTTCGATTTGAATTTCTCTCTACAAGGATCTTATGGCGGAAAAATATTTAATGCGCTTAACCAACAATTAGAAATTTCTACTCTTGGTACTAATGCAGCAGCAACTCTAAATGATCGCTGGACTCCAACAAATCCAAGCAATGAAATCCCTAGAGCATCTAGTTCTCCACTAGGTATAGTTTCAGAACGCTACGTAGAAGATGCTTCTTTCCTGAGATTAAAATTAATCACTTTTGGATATACATTACCTAAAAGCCTTTCGTCTAAACTAGGAACAAAGAGCATTAAATTTTATGTATCTGCCGAAAACTTAATAACATGGACTAAATACACTGGTTATGATCCAGAGGTAAGTTCTTATGAACAAAATAATTTATATCCCGGAATTGACTTTGGAGCTTATCCAAATTCTAAAACATTCATTTCTGGCTTGAACGTAACTTTCTAAGTAAAAAAATAAACGATGAAAAAAATAATAATAACATTACTATTAAGTGTCGGTCTGTTTATATCGTGCACCGAACTTGAGGTAACACCAACCTCATTTGTAACCGAAGACAATTACTTTAAAACCCAAGATGATGCAGTAGCAAGCGTAAATGCTGTATATGCCTCTTTGAGTCTTGATCCGGGAGAACAAAGTTTATTTGGGAGAAATCTTTATTTCCTAACCGATATGGCGACTGATTATGCTGCGGCAGGAGTTTCGGCTACAAATCCACAAGTAAGAGCATTGAGTAGTTTAACTCATGATGCAACTTCTGATCGTGTACAAGTGGCTTGGCGCCAAATATATTCTGGAATAAACAGAGCCAATGTATCTATCGATAACATCCCAAAAGTATCAGGATCTGAAGTGGTAAAAACCAGATTGATTAATGAAGCCAAATTTATTAGAGCACTATTATATTTTCAGGCAGTTCGTCTTTGGGGTGGAGTTCCGATAGTTTTACACGAACCAAAATCTATTGATTTAGAAAGTCTAAAAGCAAATAGAGCAACAGTAGAACAAGTATACGCACAAATTATTAGCGACTTAAAAGATGCCGAAGGCTTACCTACTACTTATCCTGCAAATGATGCCGGACGTGCTACATCTGGAGCTGCAAAAGCTATTTTGGCAAAAGTATATTTGACAAGAAAAGATTGGCCTAATGCCATCCTTAAAACCAAAGAAGTTATTAATGGTGGATATGGATATGCTCTTTTTGAAAATTTTGCTGATGTATTTAATAAAACTAAAAAGAACGGAAAAGAACATATTTTTTCGGTACAATTTGAGCCAAATCAGGCAGGAAATGGATCTAGTGGAAGTACTTTTCAAGGAACATCTTTTACAGGATTTACAGCCACAGAACCCGCAGATATCATCTCGGATGTAGCTTTATTTTATGATACTTATACCGCTGGAGATACCAGAAGAGATGTAAGTTATGCCAAACAACTGCTGAATCCTGCTACAGGAACACTTTATACTTTTCCTAAACCAATTTTTAAAAAATACCTAGATCTCACAAACCTAGCGACTCCGGGTAATGTGGCCATTAATTTTCCGATTATTCGCTATGCCGACATCTTATTGTCTTTAGCGGAAGCGACAAATGAACAATCCGGACCTACTACCGAAGCTTATGAAGCTTTAAACCAAGTAAGAAGGAGAGCTTATGGAAAACCAATTAATACACCAGATCCAACAATAGATTTATCAGGATTAACCCCTGTAACATTTAGAGCAGCGATTCAGGAAGAACGCAAAAAAGAATTTGTACAAGAAGGACAACGCTGGTATGATTTAGTACGTTGGGGAACATTGGTAACCGAAGTTAAAAAAGTAGTAGCAAAAGCTTCAGTTTCAGAAAGAAACAATCTATACCCAATTCCGCAAAGCGAAAGAAATATTAACCCAGTTGGTTTACCACAAAACCCTGGATATTAACTACAAACCATAAAAAACTATTAAAAATGAAAAAAATTAATATTAACAGCACGATCAAAAGTCCTAAAAAAGGGCTTTTGATTACTGCTCTCCTAGCCACACAATTAGGAGCAGTACAAGGATTTGCACAAACAAATCCAGATACAAACTTTAAAGGCGTAATAGGTAAAACCTTAGCCGACTCTAAAGAATATTGGCCAGAGCCTGTTACGGCACCAAAAGGCGCACCAAATATAATCTGGATTTTACTAGACGATGTAGGCTTTGGTGCTTCTAGTTCTTTTGGAGGTTTAATACAAACACCAACATTTGATAATTTGGCTAATAATGGTTTACGCTATACCAACTTTCATACAACAGCTATTTGTGCGCCAACACGTGCGGCATTATTAACCGGAAGAAATTCAGGTAAAGTACATGTTAGCGGATTTTCGCATACAGTTATGTCAGCAGGTTTTCCGGGTTGGGACGGAAGAATCCCATCTGATAAAGGAACTATAGCTGAGATTTTAAGAGATAAAGGATACAACACTTTTGCAGTTGGTAAATATGGATTAACTCCTGATGAAGAAGCTACAGATGCTGGGCCGTTTGACAGATGGCCAACAGGTAAAGGTTTTGAACACTTTTTTGGTTTCTTAGGATCACAAACCGATCAATACAAACCAGATTTAGTCGAGGATAATGCGCATGTTACTCCAGATGGCAGACATTTAACAGATCAGATTACCGATAAAGCTATTAGTTATATTACCAAGCAGCACAAAGCCGCTCCCAATAAACCATTCTTTTTATATTATGCACCCGGAGCAGTTCATGCACCTCATCAGGTAGCTGATTCTTGGAGCGATCAATATAAAGGAAAGTTTGATGAAGGTTGGGATGTATATCGTGAAAAAGTATTGGCTAATCAGAAAAAATTAGGTGTAATTCCTGCCAATGCTGTATTACCAGAACGCAATCCGCTTATTACCGATTGGAAAAAATTATCAGCAGATGAGAAAAAAGTATACGCCAGATTCATGGAAGTATATGCTGGATATCTTACTTATACTGATCACGAGATTGGAAGAATCGTAAATCATCTAAAAGAAACCAATCAATTAGAGAACACCTTAATTTTTGTTGCCATTGGTGATAATGGAGCAAGTAAAGAAGGAACTTTACAAGGTACAATTAACCAATCTCTTTTTTCTAAAACAGTATCTGATGAACAAAATCTTCAGAACAATTTAAACAATATCGGAGAAATTGGTACAGCCAAAGGATTAAATACCAATTACCCTTTAGGATGGGCACAAGCAACAAATTCGCCTTTTAAAAATTGGAAACAAGATGCACAATCAGAAGGAGGAACACGCAACCCATTGATTGTTTATTATCCAAAAGAAATTAAAGAAAAAGGCGGTATCAGAAACCAATACAGCCATGTAACCGACTTACTGCCTACAACCTTAGATATTGCAGGAATTAAAGCTCCTGAATATATTAGAGAAATCAAGCAAGATGCTATACAAGGTTCTACTTTGTACGCTTCGCTAAATAATGCCAAAGCAGAGTCATTACACAAAATACAATACTACTACATTTTTGGAAACAGAGCCATTTACAAAGATGGATGGAAAGCAGCTGCTGCACACCTTCCAGATTCATTTGCTATAAAAAATTCATTGGGCAAAAACGAAGCACCAGCACCTAGCAATTTTGATACCGATGTTTGGGAATTGTATAACCTAAACGAAGATTTTAACGAGCGTGTAAACTTGGCTAAAAAGTACCCAGAGAAATTAGCCGAACTTCAGAAATTATTTGATGAGCAAGCAAAAGAAAACAACGTTTATCCGCTAATCGACTGGCAAGATGTATTTAATAGAAGAATACATAATCTTGGAGCCGACAAAGGAAAAACACTTCAGGAATTGGCTAAAAAAGCAACACAATCTGGAGCAACAAATTAATAATAAATCATGATTCAGGTCTTTTACCAAAACATAAAAGACCTGATTCTATTAAATAAAAAAATATGAAACGAGTAGACTTTGAAATTATAGCAAAAAAGATTCTTGTTGGTGCAATACTCTTTTTAGTTCCGCTAATCATTTTGGCTGGAGGTTTAACCTTAGTAAATCAACTTTTAAAATAAGAAATCATGGCAATAGTGCAAAACTCAAATAAAAATTTAAAAAGAGACTTAGCCATCAGTCTTTTTATATACTCCTTGCCAGTATTGGCAATTTACCTTTACTTTAAATTAAGTAACGGCATCGTAACCGAATCACATATTACATTACCATCGTTTTTAGAATTTGCAAAACCTGCATTTTCAAACATAAGAACATGGGGATTAACCGTATTTATGCTTGTTCTGGGAATCATAGAATTCACCGCTGGTTTATACGATGATCAATGGACAGGTGAAGAACGCAAAATAGATATTATAAGCTTCTTGGCTCCTAAGTTAATCCTACCTCCTATTATTGCATTTTTCAGCTTAACAATATTACCAATAATAATTCCGAATCTAGAAAATGCACTTTCTTGGGTTCCGTTTTGGGGAGGTTTTTTCTTAATTGCAGTAGCCGATGATTTAACCCAATATTGGTATCACCGTTTGCATCATCAAGTACCATTTTTATGGCGTTTTCATAGAACACATCATTCAGCTCCGTATATGGGAATGGCGATGCTTTCTAGACAAAACTTTATTTACACCGTGTTTTTCTCTCAAATATACCTAACAGCTACATTAACCTATTTAGGATTAGGATTACCTGCTTTGTTTGTTTTGGTTATAAAAAGTTTTATCACATTAGGAGCACATTCTAGTATTGCTTGGGACAAACCTCTTTATAAATACAAAGTATTGCATCCTATTGCATGGGTTTTAGAACGATTAATTTCGACTCCAGCCACGCATCACGCACATCATGCAGATACTAGTGGTGATGGTATCGGACATTTTAAAGGCAACTTTGGGAATATGTTTTTCATTTGGGACGTAATCTTCGGGACAGGTTTAATCACACGTAAATTCCCAAAATCTTACGGAATCAAATCATACAAACAAGAAGAATGGTATGCACAATTTCTTTGGCCAATATTCAAATCTAAAAAAGAAGGAAGTGCTCTCGCCGATGGTGTTTTTTCAGTTCCACTAACACAAAAATCAAATAATAACGCTACTCAAACTCCTGCCTATTTTGAACAGCAAACCCAATCCTAAAAACATGAAAAATTTAAACATAAAAAACAGCATTACAGCATTAATCCTGCTATTTACGATTGCAGGCTTTGCCCAAGATAAAAGCTCGAATATAGTATCGCTAGATGTATTTTATTCGAAAATAAAAAGTCAAAAAAATCCACAGATAATTGATGCTCGTGGTGCAGAGGAATTTGCATTGAATCATATAAATGGCGCAGTCAATTTTAATTTGCAATCTGAGAATTATGTCAAATCTGTGGCTGCTTTAGATAAATCAAAACCCGTATTTATTTACTCCATCGGAGCAGGGCGAAGTGTAGCATTAGAAAAAGAATTATTAAAAAATGGCTTTAAAGAAGCCTACAGTCTAGAAGGTGGAATCGCCAACTGGATTGGAAACGGAAAACCATTTTATGCTAATCCCGATAGCTATCGGGATAAAAGCAAATTATCGCTAGCAGAATACAACAAAATCATTGCCGATAACAATTCGGTTTTGGTAGATATTGGATCTAAATATTGTGGCGCTTGCAAAAAAGTAAAACCAGTTCTAGAAACAATAAAAGCACAATATGGTGAAAACTTAAAAATCGTAGAAATTGACTTAGAAGAAAACCCACAAGTCATAGCCGACTTAAAATCAATAAAAGTTTTCCCAACCTTGATTCTATATCAAAAAGGAAAAATTGTTTTCAAGAAAGAAGGATTAGGTGATTTGAAAAAAGATGTTGATCTAGCTTTGAATTAAAGGTTCTAAGGTTCTGAGGCGCAAAGGTTCAAAGGTTTTCCTGTAGAGACGCACCGCAGTGCGTCTAACCATTCAAAGGTTTAAAAAAAGGTACTAAGACACTAAGATTCTGAGGTTCTAAGCCGCAAAGGTTTTCTGTAGAGACACACCGCAGTGCGTCTAACCATTCAAAAGCTTTATAGAAATAAATAATCCTTCAAATCCTTTTAATCTGTGGCAGAAAAAGAAGCAAAGCTTTTACGCAACATTACCATACCTACAAGGTCAAAAAAAGACCTTGCAGGAAAAAAATAAAAAACATTAAAATGTCAATTAAAACAAAACAATATACCATTCACGAAGACTGGACAGTCGTTATTCTAGGATTCTTAATAATTGGGATATCCTTATTTATTTTTCTTCCGGAAGTTCCTGTATTCAAATGGACAAATGGAACAGATTTATTAAAAGATGTATTTGCTTCAGATAATTTACAAATCATCGCATTGCAGTTTTTATACCTTATCACTATAGGTACAATTGGTGCTTTCCTAATCGGAAAATCAGTAAAAAACTTTTTACTCGGTTTTCCAATAGTTTATATACTAACCGTTATTGCCTTGATTATTGCAGGAAATGCAACGATAAAAGGATTCAATCTCGAAGCCGTAATTTTCAGTCTAATAATAGGTTTAGTCATTGGTAACTTTTTCAAACTACCCGAATGGTTTCGTACAGCACTTGCTACAGAAGTATTTGTAAAAATCGGATTAGTATTATTAGGCACAAGCGTAATCTTCTCCGACATTCTTAAAGCAGGCACATTAGGATTAGCTCAAGCTTTGATAGTCGTATTATCCGTTTGGTACTTTGCTTTTTGGTTGTGCAAAAAACTAAAGGTCGATGATGAACTAACAATGATGATTTCTAGTGCCGTTTCCATTTGTGGCGTTTCTGCTGCTATTGCAACATCAGGTGCTATCAAAGGAGATTCTAAAAAACTGTCCTATGTCATTTCGATGGTATTAGTAACGGCAATACCCATGATGATATTTATGCCCATAATTGCCAAGTATTTCAACTTCCCCGAAGAAGTAACCGGAGCTTGGCTCGGCGGTAGTATCGATACCTCGGGAGCAGTCGTAGCATCAGGTTCACTAGTAGGAGAAACCGCTTTAAAAATTAGCACAATTGTAAAATTCTCTCAAAATGTATTATTAGGATTAGCTGCTTTTGCCATATCTGTTTACTGGACATATACCCATAATAAATCAGCCGAAGCAGTCGCATCAAAGCCGACATTAGGAGTTATTTGGGAACGCTTCCCAAAATTTGTTATCGGTTTTATAGCTGCTTCATTGATCTTTTCGTTCCTGCTTACTCCCGAAGTTAGAGATCAGGTCAAGGATAGTTTAAAGAATTTACAAGGAATTTGGTTTGCATTAGCATTTACAAGTATAGGTCTGGAAACCAACTTTAAAGATTTGTTTAGCAACAACAGCAAAAAACCATTATATGCCTTTTTAATCGCGCAGTTATTCAATGTAATCATAACCTTAATAATTGCCTTTTTACTATTTAGTAACTAAAATTACAGATTAGAATTAGCTCACAAAATTTAAAATGAAAATGAAAAAAATAATTATCACACTAAACCTTCTACTGACAACAGTCGTTTTAGTTCAGGCACAAAACAACACTTCAAAACCTAACATCATCCTAATTATGGTTGATGATATGGGATATTCGGATTTAGGAAATTATGGCTCCGAAATAAAAACACCAAACCTAGATAAACTAGCCACAGAAGGATTACGATTACGAGAATTTTACAACAACTCTATTTGTGCTCCAACCAGAGCATCCCTATTAACAGGACAATATCAGCATAAAGCAGGCGTAGGTTTTTTTGATGTAAATCTTGGCTTACCAGCCTATCAAGGTTATTTAAATAAAGAATCATTAACCCTAGGCGAAGTTTTCCGCTCTGGTGGTTACAGTACTTTATTGTCTGGAAAATGGCACGTAGGATCAGAGGATCAGGCACAATGGCCCAACCAAAGAGGATTTGATAAATTTTACGGAATCCTAAAAGGAGCATCAAACTATTTTGATACCAAACCATTGCCATTCGGAAAAACACCTTATCCAGTAAAACTGATAAAAAACAATGTCGAATTACACCCAAAAGACGATTCGTATTATTTTACAGATGAAATCGGGAATAATGCTGTAACATTTCTAGAAGAACAAAATAAAGAAAACAAACCATTCTTTTTGTATTTAGCCTTTACAGCGCCACACTGGCCATTGCAGGCAAAACCTGTAGATATAGCCAAATACAGAGGTAAATTTGATGAAGGTTGGGATGTATTGAGAGAAAAAAGAATCCAAAAACTAAAAGAAAACGGAATCCTTCAGGCAGATCAAACCATTGGACCAAGAGATCCCGAAGTACCAGAATGGAATAAATTAACCTACGACGAGAAACAATTCTGGAAAGCCAAAATGGAAATTTATGCTGCAATGGTCGATAATATGGATCAAAATGTTGGAAAAGTTTTAGACGAATTAAAAGCATTAAAAAAAGATAAAAACACCCTAATAATTTTCATTTCAGACAATGGTGCACAAGGCGGATTCAATAGTTACAATCCGTTAAACAGAGGACTTGTACGAAATACAGGACCAGTAGGAACATCAGGTTCATTTGATTATCAGGAACAAAACTGGGCGTATTTATCCAATACCCCATTGCAACAATATAAAAACAATATGCACGAAGGAGGTTTTAGCTCCCCATTTATCGCATGGTATCCATCACAAATAAAAGCTGGACGAATCGATAAAGGAACAGGACACATCATCGACCTTGCCCCTACTTTTTACGAATTGGCAGGAATACAATATCCCAAAGAATATAATGGTGTGACGACAAATCCTTTGGTTGGAAGTAGTTTGATACCTGTTTTATTTAATAATGTTTCGCAGGTAGATCGAGGCACATCATTATTTTGGGAAAGAGCAGGAAACCGAGCCGTGAGAGATGGCAAGTGGAAATTAGTTTCCATATATCCATCCTACGAGTGGGAACTTTATAACATCGATACCGATAGAGGCGAAACTACCAATGTAGCCCAGCAAAACCCTGGAATCGTAAATCAGTTATCGGCAAAATATTTTGATTGGGCAGATAAAACCGGAGTAGTCGAATACAGCAAATTCAAACTAAAAACCGAAGTAATGTCCGGTGGATCCCCATTAAAGAAATAGTTGCTTTTTTTGATATTTTAAGCAATTATAAACGAAAAGCGATAGTCCTCAAACTATCGCTTTTTTATTTTTCAAGAGCTAAATCCTGCTGTACACTATATCTTTTTCTGTCTAAAAAAGCCAGAAAAAGGATGCCGTTCCCATCAGGGCTAGGCTATGAATATTGTAAATAAATTTTAAACACGAATTACACTAATTTGCACAAATTTTAAAGATTAAATTAGTTTGTGAAATTAATTTCACAAACTAATTAGTGTCAATTCGTGAAATTCGTGTTTATTTTATACCAATCTCTAGATGGCAAGTTACCATCAAGATTAGGCTATAAATTGCTACTTATTTTTTAAAATCATTAAGCGCTTTTTCTATAATAGCAAGACATTCCTTAATTTGATCTTCGGTAATAACCAAAGGTGGCGCCAAACGAATTTTGTTTCCATGAGTAGGTTTAGCTAATAAACCGTAATCTCTAAATCTCAAACAAATTTCCCAAGCAAGATCAGATTCTTCATCGCAGTTAATTACAATTGCATTTAGTAAACCTTTACCACGAACCAAAGTAATAAGGTCATTTCGCTTAGCAATATCATTTAAACCATTACGTAATATAATCCCTAAACGCTCTGCATTCTCAGATAAATTTTCATCCCTTACAACCTCAAGAGCTGCAATTGCAACAGCAGCAGCAACAGGATTTCCTCCAAAAGTTGACCCGTGTTGACCTGGTTTAATAACGTTCATGATAACATCATTACACAATACAGCCGAAACAGGATATACACCACCAGAAATTGCTTTACCTAAAATTAAAATATCAGGTTGAACATTTTCATGGTGTACAGCTAATAATTTTCCTGTACGAGCAATTCCCGTTTGAACTTCATCGGCAATAAACAAAACATTATGTTTCTCACAAAGTGCTTTGGCTTTAGCCAAATAACCTTCAGAAGGAACATAAACCCCAGCTTCACCCTGAATAGGTTCTACAAGAAAACCAGCGATATTTTTAGACGATTCCAATACTTTTTCCAAAGCATCAAGATTATCATATTCTATTTTTATAAAACCAGCAGTATAAGGACCAAAGTTCTTACGTGCACTCTCATCATTAGAGAACGAAATAATAGTAGTCGTTCTACCATGAAAGTTATTCTCACAAACAATAATTTGCGCCTCATGCTCAGCAACTCCTTTTACTTCATATGCCCATTTACGACATAATTTAATAGCAGTTTCTACAGCTTCAGCACCAGTATTCATTGGTAAAACCTTATCAAAACCAAAAAACTTAGTTACAAATTCTTCATAGTTTCCTAGTTTATCATTGTAAAAAGCTCTCGAAGTCAATGTTAATGTTTGAGCCTGATCCACCATTGCTTTCACAATTTTAGGATGACAATGCCCTTGATTTACCGCAGAATATGCCGATAAAAAATCAAAATATTTCTTTCCGTCAACATCCCAAACATAAACCCCCTCACCTTTTTCTAAAACAACTGGTAATGGATGATAATTATGAGCACCGTATTTATTTTCTTTCTCAATTAATACATTAGATTTTGACGAAAGAATTTGTTGAACCTGTTCCATGATCTTTATTTTTAACTTTTTACAAAACTAAGACTATTTTTTAATTTTACAATAATTTTTAATACTTTTGACTTGATTAAGGATATAAAAAGTCAATTTATATTTATTTAATCAAAAATAAAGTCAATTTAATTTAAAACAAATTTCATGGATTCATTAGACGAATTTGACATCAACATCATCAAACAATTAGAAAAAGACGGTCGAATGGCATATTCTGCTATTGCAACCAACTTAAAAATTTCTAATACAATGGTGCATCAGCGCATCAATCGTTTAATAGAACAAGGTGTATTATCTGGAATAAAGCCAGTTGTTAACGAAAAGAAAATTGGATACGATTGGGCATCATTTACAGGAATAACTCTTAATAAAGATTCAGATTCTGACAGGATAATCGAGGCATTAAAAAAAATTCCCGAAATCACCGAATGTTATTATGTTACGGGATCCTTTACCCTTTACATAAAAATTATAGCCAAGAATCACGAACACATGAGAAAAATACTCTACGAAAAAATCGATAGCATTCCAGGAATCGCCAAAACAGATTCTATTATAGAATTAGGATGCGCTTTTAAAAGAAATGCAAGTCTATAAAAAATAGACTAATTTCGAAAGAAACTTAAACTGGCTAAATCATATGGTTTATTCTAAAAAAAACATACTATTTATATTCTTTTTTTTCCTTTTGAGCTTAACCCTTTTTTCGCAAAAAACAAGAAAAAGAGAGGTTAAAAAACTTCAGGAAAAAGCACAAAAAGTAACCATCATACGTGACAATTGGGGTATCCCTCACATTTATGGAAAAACAGATGCCGATGCTGTTTTTGGCTTAATGTATGCCCAATGTGAAGACGATTTTAAACGTATTGAAATGAATTACATAGAAAAACTAGGACGCCTTTCAGAAATAAAAGGAGAATCAGTTTTATATAATGATTTAGAAATTAAACTTTTAATAGATGCTAATGAGGCCAAAGCCGATTATAAAAAAGCGGCTCCATGGTTAAAAAAATTATTGAATAGTTATGCTGACGGAATTAACTACTATCTATACAAACATCCCGAAGTAAAACCTCTTTTATTAACCCATTTTGAACCTTGGTTTCCTTTGCTTTGGACTGATGGAAGTATTGGTGCCATAAGCACAGCCGATCTTTCTACAGGAGAATTAAAAGCATTTTACTCCGGAAACAATGACAAAGTAGCGTATGTAGAACGAGAGAAAAATGTGCAAACTGGCTCAAACGGATTTGCTTTTGCCCCCTCTAAAACCGCATCAGGAAATTCAATTCTTTATATAAACCCACATACTACTTTTTATTTCAGACCCGAAGTACAAGTTACAAGCGAAGAAGGTCTTAATGTTTATGGAGCAGTAACTTGGGGACAATTTTTCGTTTATCAGGGATTTAATGAAAACTGTGGTTGGATGCATACTTCTTCAAATGTAGATGTTGCCGACATGTATGCCGAAAAAATAGTCGAAAAAAACGGAAACCTATTTTATGAATATGACCAAGAATTGATTCCTGTAATTGAGAAGAAAATCACAATTAGCTATTTGGAAAACGGAAAATTAATTCCAAAAAAGTTCAAAACCTATTTTACAAACAATGGTCCCATAATGGCTAAACGAAATGGGAAATGGATTAGCCTTAAATCTAACAATCGCTCCATGAATAGTTTGGTTCAAAGCTGGATTAGAACAAAATCAAAAGGATTTGAAGATTATAAAAAGGCCATGGATTTAAAAGCAAATACATCCAACAATACCGTATATGCCGATAACAAAGGAAACATTGGGTACTGGCATGGGAACTTTATACCTATTAGAGATAAAAAACTAAATTGGTCAAAAGTTATAGACGGCACAACATCGGCCACACAATGGAAAGGATTACACGACGTATCCGAAACAGTTCATTTATATAATCCCGCAAATGGATGGTTACAAAATTGTAATTCTACACCTTACACTGTAGCTGGAGATAATAGCCCTAAAAGAGAAAACTATCCTGCATATATGGCACCCGACGGAGAAAATTTTAGAGGTATAAATGCCGTTCGCATTTTTAGTAAAGGCGAAAAATATACACTGGACAAAGTAATCGCCGATGGCTATGATAGTAAACTCTCCATTTTCGAAATATTAATTCCAGCCTTACTTACTACTTTTGAAAAAGACATAAGCCTAACTGATTTAGAATTTAGTGATTTATCCGAACCTATTGCTGTTTTAAAAAACTGGGATTATTATGCCCGAGAAAATTCTGTTGCAACTACACTAGCAGTCGAATGGGCATACAAATTAGACCCAATTATACAAAAAGCATACATTAATGAAGGAGAAGCCGATCAGGTAGAAAACACTAAAAACTTTGCAAAAAATGCAACCGACAGTCAATTAATTCCACAACTACAAGCTACAATAAAAGAATTAAAAGATAAATGGGGAACATGGCAGGTTCCTTGGGGAGATATAAACCGTTTTCAGAGATTATCAGGAGATCTAAATCTAACTTATAATGATTCACAGGCAAGTTTACCTATAGGATATGGCCCAGGATCCTGGGGCAGCTTACCCTCATTTAAAAGTAGTTTCCAGAAAAATACTAAAAAGCGTTACGGATATAATGGCAATAGTTTTGTTTGTGCCGTAGAATTTGGTACTAAAGTAAAAGCAAAATCTTTACTTGCAGGCGGAAACAGCGGAGATGTTAAATCAAAACATTTTTACGATCAAGCCGAAATATACCAAAAAGGGCAATTTAAAGATGTTTTGTTTTATAAAGAAGATGTCGAAAAAAATGCCGAACGTACCTATCATCCAGGTCAATAATTTACAGAATCTACGACAATCAATATAAACCTCAGAAGAAAAATCTTTTGAGGTTTTTTTCTATTATTATATTTCTGATATTTGTCTTAAAAACATATTATTATGAAAACCATATATCTATTTATTTTAGGAATTTCACTAAATACCACAATTATGTTTGCACAATTAAAGCCCATAAAATATACCGATGGCAGTCAGACTCTTAACGGCTTAGCCATTCAGCCAACTACAAAAAGCAATAATAAACCAGGTATACTAATGATTCCTGCTTGGCTAGGAATCGATAATGCTTCAAAAGCAATTGCCGAAGATTTGGCTAAACTGGGTTATCATGTCTTTATTGCCGATATATATGGAGAAGGTAATTACCCAAAAAATACTACTGAGGCTAACAAAATTGCTACCCATTACAAAACCAACTATACCGAATTCCAGAAAAGAATTAATCTTGCCTTGCAACAATTGGTAAAATCTGGAGCTAATGCCGACAATATCGTTGCAATAGGATATTGTTTTGGAGGAACAGGCGTTCTGGAAGCTGCAAGAGGGCATCTTAATTTAAAAGGTGTTGTTTCATTTCACGGAAGTTTAGCCAGAGATGCAGCCAGAACCAACGAAGCTATTACAACCAAAGTTTTAGTTTGCCATGGTGCAGATGATCCATATGAATCTGCAGAAGAAATTACCGCTTTTCAACAAGAAATGCGTGACACCAAAGCCGATTGGCAAATGATTTATTATGCCAACGCGGTACACTCATTCACCAATCCCGAAGCAGGAAACGATAATTCTAAAGGAGCTGCATACAATGAAAAAGCTGCCAAACGTTCATTTGAACACTTAAAACTTTTCTTAAACGAAGTGTTAAAAAAATAAATACAATAATCTCAAACCAAAAAATACCAAACCAAATAATTTATGTCAAAAAGTCCATTAAGAAAAGACAAAACCTGCTTAAATTGCAGACACGTTGTCGAACAACATTACTGTCCAAATTGTGGACAAGAAAACACTGATACCAGAAAAACATTTCATCATTTATTCATTCACTTTTTTGAAGATTTAACGCATTATGAAAATGCTTTTTGGCGTACGATTAAAAACCTTTTATTTAAACCATCAGCTTTAACTAAAGAGTATCTTTCTGGAAAACGATTATCTTATTTGGCACCAGTTCGTCTTTATATTTTTATCAGTTTTGTAACTTTTCTTTTAATCGCCATGTTTCCTCTTCATGTAAATGACGACACAAGCGAAGCTATTAATCCAGAAAACGTTCAAAAGCAAACTACAACCATTACCAAGTCATTAAAAGAAAATAAAGATGTAAAAGCACTACTAAACTCTGAATCAATATCGAAAGAAGATAAAAAAGCGATTGAAGAAGTTTTAAGTAATCCCAAAGCAAGCAAAGAAAGCCTAATTCAATTTGGATATACATCTGTTAATCAACTAGACTCCATTCAAAAATATGGTCCAGAATCTAAAAAACTTTCCGACTTTAGTTATTGGCTGAACAGAAAAGTCCAACTTATAAAAGATAAAAATAATGGCCGAGAAGTACTCGATAAATTCGTAGAGTCATTTATACACAATTTACCTAAAGTTTTATTTATCATCATGCCATTTTTCGCTTTCTTTTTATGGATTTTTCATAATAAAAAGCGTTGGTATTATTTTGACCACGGGATATTTACCCTACATTATTTTTCATTCTTATTGCTAATATTCTTAATTCTATTTACAATAGGAAAAATAGGAGATGCAATAAACTATCCATTTCTTTCTACTATAATTAATTGGTTCACGGCTGCCGGAGTACTGTGGATGTTTTATTATTTTTTCCCTGCTCACCATAGATTTTACGGAGAGTCAAGAATTGTATCATTTATTAAAAGTATGGTATTATTTTTCATAAATTCAATTTTTATACTATTTTTACTAGTTGCATTCGCTTTTTACACATTTATCAATTTACATTAAATAAACAATGAAAAAATTATTAATTCTATTCGTAATTGCTTCGGCATTTTCATGTAAAAACACCCAAGGTGTTGTTGCAAAGGATAATTCGGATCCAACCAAATACATGAACACTATTACTGCCAAAGATTTAAAAAAGCATCTTTACATAGTAGCTTCTGATGAAATGGAAGGAAGAGAAACAGGATCAGAAGGACAAAAAAAAGCAGGAGTTTATTTAATTAATCAGTACAAAAAAGACAAAGTTTCTTTTCCTAAAGGGGCAGCCGATTACTACCAACCCGTTCCGGCTTCTTACCTTAATGCCAAAAGAAATCAAAACTTACCCGATTCAGAAAATATTTGGGCGTATATCGAGGGTTCAGAAAAGCCAGATGAAGTCTTAGTTATTTCTGCACATTATGACCACGTAGGAGTAAAAGATGGCGAAGTATATAATGGTGCCGATGATGATGGCTCAGGAACAGTTGCTTTACTAGAAATGGCACAAGCTTTTGCAAAAGCAAAAAAAGAAGGACATGGACCTAAACGTTCTATACTTTTCTTACATGTAACTGGAGAAGAACATGGTTTACACGGTTCACGTTTTTACTCAGAAAACCCATTGTTTCCGCTTGCAAATACAATCGCTGATATTAATATTGACATGATTGGACGTCGCGATGTAGAACATGCAAAATCAAACAATTATGTATATGTAATTGGTGCCGACAGATTATCTAGCGATTTACATAATATTGTAGTAGCCCAAAACGAAAAGTACGCTAAACTCGATTTGGACTTCAAATTCAATGATCCAAAAGATCCAAATCATTTTTATGAGCGTTCTGATCATTATAATTTTGCTAAACATGGTATTCCATCTGTGTTTTTCTTTAATGGTGTTCACGAAGATTACCACCAAAAAGGCGATGAGCCAGAAAAAATCGAATACGATGCTTTAACAAAAAGAACGCAACTTGCTTTTGTAATTGCCTGGGATTTAGCAAACAGAGAAAACAGACCAGTAGTTGATAAAAAGTAAAATAAGGTTCAAAGAGACAAAGGTTCAGAGGTTCAGAGATTTTCCGTAGAGACGCACCTCAGTGCGTCTTTGATAGAGAGTTGCAAAAGTTCTGAGGTTCATAAAAAAAGGGATGAGTTTAAAACTCATCCCTTTTTTTATATTTATAGATTCCAAAGAAAAACCTCAGAACCTTTGTAACTTAGAGCCTTTGAACCTCTCCTCTAGTCATTCATAGAGATTAAAAACTCTTCGTTGTTTTTGGTTTTCTTGAAACGATCGTTGATAAAGTCCATTGCTTCAACAGGATTCATGTCAGAAAGGTATTTTCTCATGATCCACATTCTTTGTAATGTTTTCTCATCTAGTAACATATCATCACGACGCGTACTTGAAGAAGTCAAATCGATTGCAGGGAAAATACGTTTGTTAGCAATCTTACGATCCAATTGTAACTCCATATTACCTGTACCTTTAAATTCTTCAAAGATAACCTCGTCCATTTTTGATCCGGTTTCCGTTAATGCTGTAGCAATAATACTTAATGAACCTCCATTTTCTACATTACGAGCAGCTCCAAAGAATCTTTTTGGTTTTTGTAATGCATTCGCATCAACACCTCCACTTAATACTTTACCTGAAGCTGGTTGTACCGTATTGTAAGCTCTAGCCAAACGTGTAATCGAGTCTAACAAGATTACTACATCATGACCACATTCTACCAAACGTTTTGCTTTTTCTAATACTATATTAGCAATTTTAACGTGCTCTTGTGGTTCTCTGTCAAAAGTAGAAGCAATTACTTCTCCACGCACACTACGTTGCATATCGGTAACCTCCTCAGGACGCTCATCTATAAGAAGAACGATTAAATATACCTCTGGATGATTTGCAGCAATAGCATTTGCAATATCTTTAAGCAACATTGTTTTACCCGTTTTAGGCTGTGCTACAATCATACCACGTTGCCCTTTTCCTATTGGAGAGAACAAATCGATTATACGAGTTGAAATTGTACTTTGCTTTTCGGCTAATTTAAATTTTTCAGAAGGAAAAACTGGAGTTAAATGTTCGAATGAAACACGATCGCGAACTACTTGAGGATCATGTCCGTTTATTTTTAAAACTCGAACTAATGGGAAAAACTTTTCTCCTTCTTTAGGAGGACGCACTACTCCTTTTACTGTATCACCTGTTTTAAGACCAAACAATCTGATTTGTGAAGTTGATAAATAAATATCATCTGGTGAGGCTAAATAATTATAATCTGAAGAACGTAAGAATCCGTAACCATCCGGCATCATTTCCAGAACACCTTCACTTTCGATAATTCCGTCAAACTCAAAATCAGAGTCTCTGAAATTATTCTTTTTATTCTTAAAGTTTGGATTTTGATTACCATTATTCCCGTTTTGATTTGGATTTTGATTCGGGTTCTGGTTTGGATTTTGATTTGGATTCTGCTTATTCTGGTTCGGATTTGTCTTTTTTACCTGAACTGGTGCTTCAGTTTTTTCCGATGTCGCATTTGTTGGAGTCTCATTTTCAGTTTCAGCTGAATTTTCATTTGAAATTTCTGCTTCTGGCGCAACCTCTTTAGCTGCTTCTTTTTCCTTTTGTAAAGCGACCTTTTTTTCGTAGGCCGATTTATTGAATTTTATAATTTTTGATCCTTTTTTCTCAGGAACAATCTTTTCTGATGTTTGAACAGGTTCAACTGTTTCTATAGATTCTGCTTCTGGAGCAATTGGTGCTACTGGAGTATCAAGAATTTCAGTTGGTTTACTTTCTTTTTCTTCTTCAAAAACTAAATTCTTTTGAACTGTATTCTTTTGTATAGCTGCTTTTTTAACTGGAACAATTCGAGCTCTTTTAGGCTTATCATCTTCAACAACTTCATTTTCTTTTTGAACAACTGGCGGTTGCACAGTCGTTTCTTGATGTGCTAAAATCTGACTTATTAATGTGTCCTTTTTTACACCGTTAAATTTTATTGTTTTAGCTAACTTAGCTATTTCTTGAAGCTCAGAAAGCTTCATTTCTTTTAATGCAGAAATATCAAACATGAATGTTCTATGAATTTAATTAATTTTCGGAAATACTGTAAAAGAATAGGTAGTACTGTTTTTTTTTGAATCAACCGCAGTATGAAGTGCTTACGGTATTGTGATGCAATAATACGAATAAAATTTTATCATACAATAGTATTTGTAAAAAAGAAAATATATTTTTGTAAAACAATAATCAAGAAAATGATACAACGAATTCAAACTATATATTTACTTTTAACATTTGCGGTTACTATATTAATGACTTTCGTTCCGCTTTGGACAACAGCAGATGCTAAGCCTTATTATTTCATGCAAAATCAACTTTACGTTGTTTTACTAGGTTTAAGTGCTATGTTATCTATCGTAAGTATTATTTCATATAAAAAGAGACAAAACCAGTTTGTCATGGGCAGACTGAATATAATATTAAATTTAATTTTATTAGGATTGTTTGTATATCATTCACTAAATGTATCTGGAGAAACACCTGCTGTTTCTGAGAAAGGTATTGGGATGTTTCTACCTATAGTTGCTATCGTATTATTAGTGTTAGCTAATAAAGCCATCAAAAAGGATGAAGATCTTGTAAAATCTGTGGATAGATTGAGGTAAACCTATAAACTTAATTTATTTTGTGCGAAGAAGACCCGAATTATATAATTCGGGTTTTTTTGTGGGAAATATCAAGATTTTTGCACTACTATGATTAAATTAAGCCCTATAAACACTTATAGTCCCTTATTTTTTCATAAATTTGAAACGAATAGTTATCATTTTTATGAAAGACAAAATACGAGTACATCTAGCCGATGATCATCAGGTACTTATTGACGGGCTTACCAATTTATTACATACCGTTTCTGACTTTGAGGTTGTAGGCTCTTCTTTGAACGGAATGAATATTTTTGATGATGTATCTACAAATAACACTAGTATCTTAGTTCTAGATATTAGTATGCCTCAAAAAGATGGTATCGAAGTCCTTAAAGAATTCTCAGAAAAAGGTTTTCCCTGCAAAGTAATAATTCTTTCTAGTTATGATGATTTAAAAATCATTAAAGAGGTAATGAATCTTGGAGCCAGTGGTTATCTAACCAAAAAATGTGCTGGCGAAAATATCATTGAGGCTATTGAAGCTGTTAATAAAGGTGAAGAATATTTTTGCGATTCGGTTAGAGAAAAAATATTTACCACTTTTACAAGAGGTAATCCTAAACTCAACGAACGTACGCGAGAAGAAAATTCTATATTAAGCTCTCGTGAACTTGAGATTATCACATTGATTTCTCTTGAATATAGCGGAAAAGAAATTAGTGAATTGCTTTTCATCAGTACTAATACTGTTGAAACACATCGCAAGAATATCATGAAAAAATTAAAAACAAAAAACACTATTGGTCTCGTAAAATATGCGATTAAGAACAATTTGATTAAATCATAAACATAAAAAGTGCTTCAAAAACTGAAGCACTTTTTTTATTTTTTACTAAATTAATTTACACCTTTTTATTTAAGTTAATTAGCAATAGATTTTATTAACCTTCTCCCTTTCCTCCTTTATCAATATCTACCTTTTCTTCTATTGGCTCTTCTGGTTGATTTTCATCTTCAGGAGTTGGTTCACCTCCAGTATTAGTGTTTGGATCTTCTCCTGCTAAATTGTAATTTTCTTCTCCTTCTAAAAATTGTTTTGACATTTGTTATTTTATTTAAATTAATTAATCCCAAATCATTTTAAGACACTTTGGGCTCTGTCTTTATTATTTAGTGAATTACACCTTTTTATCTATTTTTGTCAGAATTTAAGCTTCATATACCTAAAATAATCTTTAGGATCTTCTGGTCGTTTCCTGAATTATATAATACATATAAAACTCCGTAAATGATACATTTTTACACAAACAAGCTTTACAGCTATCTCAAATACCATCCACACATCTATTTAGTATTTAATTACTTACAAATTAAATTCGTAAATCTATTCATAAAAAGCCTTAATTAACCAGAAACATTACCTACACAATAATAACTTTTTTTTTTCAATCATAAAGGGATTTAATTATTAAATTTGGAGCTAAAATGTTAGAAATTCTTATCTATAAAATAACAGTCGTATTAAATGCATAAAACTCGATTTTTCTTATTACTCATTATATTACTAATATGTTTTAGCACCGACTCTTACTCTCAAAATAAACCACTTCCAAAAAATGAAATTGATAAATTAATAAAAGAAGCTGTTAGTAACTGGAAAACTAACAATTATGAGAAATCATTGAAGCAATCAAGAATTGCCTTAAAACAAGCAATTGACATTAATGACAACTATCTTATCGCATACAGTTACAACACAATAGGCTTAAATTTTGATGATTTAATCATGCTTGATAAAGCTTTAGTATTTTATCAAAAAGCACTATACTATGCTGATAAAACTAACGACAATAAATTAAAAGCCAAAATCCATAACAATCTGGCAAACACCTATTTTTTCTATAAAAAAGAGTACCAAAAAGGGATTAATCACTATAAAAAATCACTTGAATACAGCCAGAATTCACCCGAAAATTCAAGAATATATCTTAAAAAACTTAATATTACCTGGGCCTATTTTGAGATTAAGAATTATGATAAAGGTTTAGATTATTTAAATTATATAAATGAATTTAAACAATATGGAGATGAGTCAACTGAGGTTGCTCTTAATATGCTAAATGCAATATATTATGATCATAAAAACGATACGATAAAAGCAAATGCATTTTTCACGAAAGCAATTGCGCTAGGAAATAAAAGTAACGAAAAATTTGATTTAGCAAAAACACATGAAAAATATGCTGATTTTTTATTCAGAAATCATGACTACAAAAAAGCATATCAAAACATAATTAGACTCAACACCCTCAACAAAGAACTTACTGAGTCTATAGAATTAAAAAAGACAAAACTGGTAGGTGTTAATCTTGAATTAGATGAATACAAAAGAGAAGTTGATAAAATTGAATCTCAATATAAAACCAAACAACAATCTTTATTAAAGGAACAATCCCGCAACAAAAAAATTGTTAGCATTATGTTTTCCTTATTTATTGTTACTATCATCTTATTTTATTTTTTCTATCAAAATACCAAACTTAAACAGAAAAACAGACTTAAAGATGTACAAAGTAAAATACAACAAAACATCATTAATGCCAGTATTGACGGTCAGGAAAGCGAGCGCAAAAAAATAGCATTATTTTTACATGACAACATTAGTGCCTTATTATCTACGGCAGGAATGCATCTGAATGTTTTTTCTACTCAAAACGAACCTGTCTCTGAAGAAATTCTTAAAACAAAATTTATTCTCGAAGAAGCGCATGATAAAGTACGTGATTTATCTCATGAACTTTTACCTACATTATTAGTTCGCTTTGGTTTGTTTTATGCTCTTGAAGATTTATGCGAAAAAAATTCGAACTCGACTCTTCTTTTTGAATACTCCTGTACAATTCCCCCGAAGACACGTTATCATGAAAAATTCGAAATGAGAATCTACTTTATAATTTCAGAACTTTTAAATAATATCATAAAACACAGTGAGGCTACCATTGCCAGTGTTTCGTTAGTAGAGAATAATTCGAATCTTATCATTAATGTAAATGATAACGGAAAAGGATATAATACCAATGAATTTAACATCGCTGAAGGCTTTGGTCTGAATCAAATTAGAGCAAGAATAAAAAATTTAAAAGGAGATATTGAAGTTATTTCTAAAATTGACATGGGAACCTCAATAAAGATAGATGTTCCGATAATGTCTGAATCGTAATTTAATCCTAAAAACTGGTTTATATAAATCATCAAATATTAAATTACTTACTATTGTATTCTAAATTAACATGTCACGTTTTGAGCATCAATTAAACATCAATAGCAATAAAATTAATTATTAAATTTGAACCCTAATCTTTGAAATTACATATATAATAATCATTATATTAAATGCACAAAAATCGAATTGTCTTATTACTCGTCATATTGCTAATTTGTTTAAGCAACAAATTTTACCCTCAAAGCAAGCCTCTTTCTAAAAAAGAGACAGAAAAACTTTATGATGAAGCTGTAAAATTTATGCGTGAAGGACAATACGAAAAATCCCTAACACTATCCCGTCTTACTTTAAACTATGCAATCGCTGCTAATGATCCAAATCTTATTGCAAAATCATACAATACAATTGCTGCCAATTTTGATGAATTAACAGAACCTGACAAAGCCTTATTTTATTACAAAAAAGGATTAATATATGCCGAAAAAACCAACAATGGCGAACTTAAGAATTGGCTTTATAATAATTTAGGTAATATTTACTGCTTTAATAAAAAGGAATATGAAAAAGGAATTTCTTATTATAAAAAGTCTCTTTTTTACAGTACTAAAATAAAAGACTCGGTACAAGTAGTTTTTACAAAACTAAATATTACTTGGGCTTATTTTGACATTGGTGGTTATAAAGACGGTTACCCATACTTAAGTTACATTAATAAGTTCCACTCAAAACATGGTGACGCTTCTACTTTGGTAGTATTAAATATGCTTAACGGTATGTATTACAATCATGAAAACAATAACAAAAAAGCAGATTTATTTTTTAAAAAAGCAATAAAAATTGGTCGAGAAGGAAATGAAAAATCAGATTTATGTTTCACTTATCAAGAATATTCTAAGTTTTTATCAAAAATAGGAAAACCTAAAGAAGCCTATGACAATCTAGCTCTTTATACTACTTTAAACGAAGAACTAAATAATGAAGATAAATTACGAAAAGTAGATGTTGCTGGTCTTAATCTAGAAGTAGATCAATACAAAAGAGACATTGATAAAATAGAATCGCAGTACAAATCAAAACAACAATCTTTATTATTGGAGCAATCCCGTAACAAAAAAGTGGTTAGTATTATGGTTTCTCTATTTGTTATTAGTATCATCTTGTTTTATTTTTTCTATCAGAATACCAAACTGAAACAAAATAACAGACTAAAAGATATTCAAAGCAAAATACAACAAAACATAATCAATGCCAGTATCGACGGTCAGGAAAGTGAACGAAAGAAAATTGCTTTATTCTTACACGATAATATTAGTGCCTTATTATCTTCGGCAGGAATGCATTTAAATGTTTTTTCGACTCAAAACGAACCTGTTTCTGAAGAAATTCTTAAAACAAAATTCATTCTGCAAGAAGCTCATGATAAAGTACGTGATTTATCTCATGAACTTTTACCTACACTATTAGTTCGATTTGGCTTGTTTTATGCGCTGGAAGATTTATGCGAAAAGAATTCTAATTCGACGATACTTTTTGAGTATTCTTGTGCTATTCCATCAAAAACCCGATACAATGAAAAATTTGAAATGAGAATCTATTTCATCATTTCGGAACTTTTAAACAACATTATAAAACATAGTGAAGCTTCTCTTGCTAGTATTTCTTTAGTTGAAGAAAATGGCAACCTGATTGTCAATGTAAATGATAACGGCAAAGGATATAAAACAAATAAATTTCATATCGACGAAGGCTTTGGTCTAAACCAAATTAGAGCCAGAATAAAGAATTTAAAAGGTGAAATAGCAGTTATATCTAAAATTGATATTGGTACCTCGATTAGAATAGAAGTTCCAATAGTAAACCTGGTATAAATTAATTACGTTTCTCGATTTCTATAATTTCTAAATCTTTTATTTTATCTCCGTCTATCACAAATCGCAACATCGTGCGTACTTGATGAAAACCACTTTTACCCGCAGCTCCAGGATTCATATGCAGCAAATTATTCTTTTTATCGAACATTACTTTTAAGATATGTGAATGTCCGCAGATAAATAATTTAGGAGGATCAGAAGCCATTTCTGCTTTTATAGCAGGACTATACTTTCCGGGATAACCACCAATATGAGTAATCCAAACCGAAACATCTTCGCACATAAAACGATTGTTTAAAGGAAATTCTAATCGTGCCTTGGCATCATCAATATTTCCATAAACACAACGTAATGGTTTTACTTTTTTTATAGCATCGGTAACCGATAAATCTCCAATATCTCCCGCATGCCACACTTCATCGGCTTGGGAAACGTATTTTAAAATTGTATCATCAATATGGCTGTGCGTATCGGAAAGTAGGAGGATTTTTTTCATTAATAGGTACAAAGGTTCAAAATTGCAAAGGTACAAAGGTTTTTTTGTAGAGGCGCACCGCAGTGCGTCTTTCGTACGGTTTTCTTTTATTGTTGAACATAAAAAAATCCGATTCGCTTTCGCAAATCGGATTTAAAACTTTGTGTTAGTCGCACTGCGGTGCGTCTCTACGTTATACGATGTCTTTTACATTTCATCTCTAACGTTTTACATTTACAATAGCTACTGTTTCTTAGGATTTTTAACATCTTTAGAATCTTTGGTATCTATCATTTCCATTAGTTTTAATCCTAACAAACCACTAATAGAACCATCAGAACCACCGTTTCCGGAAATTAAAACATCAGGAATTATTTTGATGTTTCCTTTTCCAATTTCCTCGGTAACTTTATATCTGGTAAAATTATCTCCACCCATCGCGCTAACCTGAAGTTGGTACGATTCTGCAGTCGATTTACCAATTGCCATAATTTTCTCTGCTTCGGCTAAACCTGTTTTAGAAATCCTTTCCGCTTCTGCACTTGCGTTCAATTTGGTAGCCTCAGCTTGTGCTCCTGCTCTTGCTTTTGTTGCTTCGGCTTCTGCATTGGCACGCATTTTTGTAGCTTCGGCTTCGGCGTTTACATTCAGTTTTAAACTGGTTGCATCTCCTTCGGCTTTCTTCACGGTTGCATCTGCGGTACGTTGTGCAATTTCTACACTTTGCGAAGCACGCACAATTTCTTTCTGCATATCTGCAATCGCGGTTTCTTTCTCCATTCCCTGGCGTTGTTCCTGCGCCATTCTTTGAGTTTGATATGTTTTTTGCTCCTCTTCTGCTAATTTTCTATCTGTCAAAGTTTTCATCAATGAATCTGGCGGAACGATATCTCCAATCAAAGTATCAACAGCATTTACGTTATATTCATCAAGAACTAATTTAATATGATTTTTAGCCGATTCCTGACGTTCTTTTCTTGTAGACAAGAAAGAAATAACATCACTATCCTGAGCCGAGTTTCTGAAATAGTTACCAATTGTAGGCTCTAAAACCTGAGAAACTAAGTTATTCATGCTTCCAAAACGAGCAATTACTTTTGGCGCTTCGGCAGCCGGAACGTGAATAATTTGTGCCACATCCAGATTAAATGGGAAACCATCTTTTGAACGAACTGTAATCGTAGAAAGATTTTTATCTAAATCATGCGACTCACTTCTGGCATTAGCCCAGTTCAAAACCAAGTTGGTTGTTGGAACTGCTTCTAACTTAGTCGTATATTTATTTAAGGCATATTTTCCAGGTCCAAAAGGTTCCATCCAAACACCACGTTGTCCTTTTGAAACAATGTTTCCGTGTTTAAAAGTATCTCCGGTAACATCTTGACCATCTTCTCCAATATACGAAATAACAACTCCAACATATCCAATAGGCACATCGGTCATTGGGTTTTGTTCTATCAAGATTCCCCATGTATTAATATAGTACGATCCTGCCAACATTACCTGAGGCTGTAAACCACGATTTCCGCCAGTATCCAAAAACTTGTCAAAATCCTGAAAGTTATTGTGACCTTCTACAAATTTCCCCGCAATTTGTCCTTGCGGAATTGGTTCTCCGTCAAGAGCTGTTACAATACCAATCATGTTCTCATAAATCTTGATTTGGTCTGCAATTACAATTTCGAACAAGAACGTATTTATACGATACGAACCTGTGGTAATAAAAGCGGTCTGACGTCCTTTTTGTCCGCCATTGTCCAGGAAAAAAGTAGCATCCTGAAAGTTGTCACTTTCTACTTTTCGGGCTAAGATTCGACCGGTTGGAATTTCCTTTCCGTCTTTACTTAAAACGAGTCCAATTTTTCCTTCTGGAATAACTGTAAATCCAGTCATATCTATCGAATATTGCCAGATCCACATTCCCCAGTATAAACCCGGAGCAAGCGTTTTTGCCTGATAACCTGCTTCTCCTTTTGTCGCAATAATACGACCATCAGGAAGCGATTTATCGGTTCCAAACAAAACGAATTTTTTAGTCACAAGACCAATCTTATCCTCTGGAACCATCACCATCCCGAAGAAAACACGTAAAATAAATTTGTAAAAAACGATGGAGAATAAGATTAAAATTATCCACCAATAAGAAGTAATTTCATTCATAGTTTTGATATATTAGATTACAAACATAGTAGAAATACTTCCTGTTAAAATGAAATATTTTCAAAATTAACTTTTGTTAATTTTTCTTAAATAATGCTAAAAAAGCCCCTGATTAAATCGTTAGAATTGTCAATTTCTGACACGATTTTTTGCTAAACAAACTATGATTGGTATTTTTGATTTTAACAGTTTTTTGAGGAAGGTACATAGGTTCAGAGAAGCAAGGGTTCTTTAATTAGGTTCAAAGGAACAGAGATGCAAAGGTACTGAGGTACTAAGGTTTTCTGTAGAGGCGCACCGCAGTGCGTCTTCACAAGGTGTTTTTACAAAACAATATTCAATTAGAACGTAAAAACTTTGGCGGGAGACGCACTGCGGTGCGTCTCTACAATGCGTCCCTAAAAAAACCTTAGTACCTCAGTACCTTTGCATCTATGTTCCTTTGAACCTTTTTTGTACCTTTGCATCTTAGAACCTCTGCACCTTAAAATGAGATATTTTATACAATTTGCATACAACGGCACGCATTATCATGGTTGGCAATTTCAACCTAATGCGTCATCAGTTCAGGAAACTTTAAACAAAGCACTTTCTGTTTTATTAAATACTCCTATTAATTTAATGGGGGCTGGTCGTACTGATACTGGTGTTCATGCCAAAGAAATGTTTGCTCATTTTGATTATGATTCTCCTATTGTCGTTCCGAATTTGGTTCACAAACTCAATTCTTATTTACCAAAAGACATTGCTATTTATGATGTTATCTTGGTTCAGGACGAAGCCCATTGTCGTTTTGACGCAACCAAACGTACTTATGAATATCATATTAATACAGTGAAAGATCCTTTTCTGGAGGAACTGAGTTGGTATTTTCATCAATATTTAGATGTTGCTTTGATGAACGAAGCTGCTAAAATTTTGTTAAATCATACCGATTTCCAGTGCTTTTCGAAGGTGAACACTGATGTAAATACATTTGATTGTAGTATTTTTGAAGCGTATTGGAAAACCGAAGATAATAAGCTGATTTTTACCATTTCGGCCAATCGTTTTTTACGAAATATGGTTCGCGCCATTGTTGGCACTTTGATAAACATTGGTTTACACAAAATTACGCTGGATGATTTTGAAAATATCATTGCTAGTAAAAACCGAGACAAAGCTGGTTTTTCGGTTCCGGCTCACGGATTGTATTTAACTAAGGTTGTTTACGATTATTTATAGCTTTAAGCTATAGGCAGTAAGCCTAAAGTCTAAAGCCTAAAGCAAAAAAAATAAAATGAAAGCAAAAGCATTTGATACTGGCCTCTTCAAACGAATTCTTACTTATACTAAACCTTACAAATGGCGCTATAATGGTGTAATCATTTTTGCGGTTTCGCTCTCTATATTTGCCGCTCTTCGCCCCTATTTGCTTAAGCAAACGGTGGACGGATATATTAAAACGCACGACCAATTGGGTTTACTTTTTTATGTAACCTTAATGGGAATTGTGCTTTTACTGGAGGTTTTCTCGCAGTTTTATTTTGTGTATTGGGCAAACTGGTTGGGTCAGGATATTGTAAAGGATATCCGTACGAAGTTGTTTAAGCACATTTTGAGTTTTAGAATGAAATATTTTGACCTTGTCCCTGTAGGACAATTGGTTACTCGTTCGGTTTCGGACATTGAGTCAATTGCCAGAATCTTCAGCCAGGGTTTATTTATGATTATTAGCGACTTGATGAAAATGCTTGTTGTACTAATTTTTATGTTTTATATGAACTGGAAACTTACTTGGATTGTGGTTATTGCCATGCCTATTTTGGTTTACATCACTCGTATATTTCAGCGCAAAATGCAGGTTGCTTTTGAGGAAGTTCGAACTCAGATTGCCAACATGAACTCGTTTGTACAGGAGCGTGTTACGGGTATGAAGATTGTTCAACTTTTTAATCGTGAGAATGCTGAATACGAAAGTTTCAAGGAAATAAACGGTAAACATAAAAAAGCATGGATAAAAACGATCTTATATAACTCGATTTTCTTCCCGATTGCCGATATTATTTCGTCACTTACATTGGGTTGCATTGTCGTTTTTGGTGGATTTAAAATTCTGAATGGCGATAACTTTACGACTTTTGGAGATTTATTCTCCTACACGATGTTTATCGGAATGTTGTTTAATCCGTTGCGTCAGATTGCGGATAAATTTAACGAGATGCAATTAGGAATGATTGCTGCCAATCGTGTTTTTGATATTATCGATACACAAGACCATATTCAGGATACTGGAACTATCGAAGCACCTATTTTTAACGGAAGTATTGAATTTAAGGACGTTCGTTTTGGATATATTCCAGAGGAGGAAGTTATTAAAGGCATTGATTTATCGGTTGAAGCCGGACAAACTATTGCTATTGTAGGTTCGACTGGTGCTGGAAAATCGACTATTATAAACTTACTGAATCGCTTTTATGAAATTAATAGCGGAACAATCTGTATTGACGGTCATAATATAGAGAACTATACGCTGGCTTCATTACGCAAGCAAATTGCTGTAGTTTTGCAAGATGTATTCTTGTTTGCCGATACGATTTATAATAATATTACACTTAATAATCCTGAGATAACCAAGGCCCAAGTTGTGGAAGCTGCCAAAGTAATTGGTGTACATGATTTTATTATGAGCTTGCCAGATAATTATGACTTTGATGTAAAGGAACGCGGTGTAATGCTTTCTTCAGGTCAGCGCCAACTGATTGCTTTTTTGCGTTCATATGTAAGTAATCCGAGTATTTTAATATTAGATGAAGCAACTTCGTCTATAGATACCTACTCTGAAGAATTAATCCAGCGTGCTACCGAAACGATTACTAAAGGCAGAACTTCGATTGTTATTGCGCATCGATTGGCAACAATTGTAAATGCCGATAAAATTGTAGTTATGGATAAAGGTCTTATTGTAGAGCAAGGAACGCATCAGGAATTGATAAATCGTGCCGAAGGGTTTTACAAAAACTTATACGACTCGCAATTTGTGATAGCAAATTAATTTAGAACTCTGTTTTAATTACTGCTGTTTTCGTAAAATAAAGGTGATTATTTGCTTAATTTTAGCAAATTAAATCACTTTTATTTCAATCTCTGTGAAATAGCCAATGTAAATTGGCCTTGAAATAAAAATTAAACTTTTTTTTAAAATAAATCCTTAAATTCGCAATCTCTATTCATTGTTGAAAAATAGAAAATGAAATGCGTTTTTAACCGCTTTCAATTTTAAAAATAAAATAAATACTTAAAAAATGAAATACGACGTTATTGTTTTAGGAAGTGGTCCAGGCGGATATGTAACTGCCATTAGAGCATCACAATTAGGCTTTAAAGTAGCCGTAGTTGAAAAAGAAAACCTAGGTGGTGTATGCTTAAACTGGGGTTGTATTCCTACCAAAGCATTACTTAAATCGGCTCAGGTTTTTGATTATCTAAAACACGCTTCCGATTACGGATTGACTGTTTCTGAATTCGATAAAGATTTCCCTGCGGTTGTACAACGTAGCCGTGGTGTTGCGGAAGGAATGAGCAAAGGTGTTCAGTTCTTGATGAAGAAAAATAAAATTGACGTTATAGATGGTTTTGGTAAACTTAAACCAGGAAAAAAACTTGACGTTACTGATAAAGATAATAAAGTTACAGAATATAGCGCTGACCATATTATTATTGCTACTGGTGCTCGTTCTCGTGAGTTACCTAACTTACCTCAGGATGGAGTAAAAGTAATAGGATACCGTCAGGCAATGACTTTACCTACTCAGCCTAAATCGATGATTATCGTAGGTTCTGGAGCTATTGGAGTTGAGTTTGCACATTTTTATAACTCAATGGGAACTGAAGTTACTATTGTAGAATTTATGCCAAACGTTGTTCCTGTAGAAGACGAAGATATCTCTAAACAATTTGAGCGTTCTTTGAAAAAAGCTGGAATTAAAATCATGACTAACTCTTCTGTAGAGCGTATTGATACAACTGGTGCAGGTGTAAAAGCATTTGTTAAAACTGCAAAAGGTGAAGAAGTTCTTGAGGCTGACATCGTTCTTTCGGCTGTTGGAATTAAAACTAACATCGAAAACATTGGTCTTGAAGAAGTAGGTATCGCTGTAGACAGAGATAAAATCTTGGTAAATGCTTACAACCAAACTAATATCCCTGGATATTATGCTATTGGTGATGTTACTCCTGGACAAGCTTTGGCTCACGTAGCTTCTGCTGAAGGAATTAACTGTGTAGAAAAAATTGCTGGTTTACACGTAGATCCAATCGATTACGGAAACGTTCCTGGTTGTACTTACGCAACTCCAGAAATTGCATCTGTAGGTTTAACTGAAAAACAAGCTAAAGAAAAAGGATACGAATTAAAAATTGGTAAATTCCCATTCTCTGCTTCAGGAAAAGCTAAAGCTGCTGGAACTCCAGACGGTTTTGTAAAAGTAATTTTTGATGCTAAATATGGCGAATGGTTAGGATGCCACATGATTGGTGCTGGTGTTACAGATATGATTGCCGAGGCAGTTGTAGCTCGTAAACTAGAAACTACCGGACATGAAATCTTAAAATCTATTCACCCTCACCCTACAATGAGTGAGGCTGTTATGGAAGCTGTTGCTGATGCTTACGGCGAAGTAATTCACTTGTAATATTCCCTTAGTTAAGAATATAATTTCCAATCTAAAATCCGATTTGCGAAAGCAAGTCGGATTTTTTTTATGATTTACTTTTTTTAATTAATTCTAAAACCCTGCCTTAACACGTAATAAAAAAATTACTAGCACGTTCTTATTATATAATACTTAAATTTACTTAATCTAATAAAACTCAACTAAATGAAAAAGCAAATTGTAACACTGATAATGGTAGGGCTAATAATGGCAAGCTGTAAAGATAAAAATGCCGAGAAACAAGAAACAATTACGCCAGATACTGAGGTGACTCATGACGAGCATAACTCTGAAAATTCATTAGATTGGTCTGGTACTTATAAAGGTGTTATTCCATGTGCCGATTGCGAAGGAATTGAGCAGGAAATAACAATAAACGAAGACAAAACTTTTACATTAAAAGAAACCTATCTAGGTAAAACAAAAGATAATAAGTTTACCGAAACTGGAACTTTTACTTGGGATAAGG
Organism: Flavobacterium sp. KMS; assembly: GCF_000813005.1. Taxonomy (GTDB): domain Bacteria; phylum Bacteroidota; class Bacteroidia; order Flavobacteriales; family Flavobacteriaceae; genus Flavobacterium. Next base: position 182,041 of record NZ_JSYP01000007.1, read on the forward strand.
ACGGAAGCATAATTACAACTATTACAAACGACAAGAGCAGAACAACATCTTACATAGTTGGAGAAAGAACGCTAACACAGCTTGATATGGACAATAAAGAGATTACTGGTCCTCTTGCTAAAAATTATATCCTAAATCAAGTAGAAGCTAAATAAGCTAGCTATTTTATAAAGAAATATTCAGAAATCCGATTTGCAAAAGCAAGTCGGATTTTTTTGTTCTTTTTACTTGGAAAAGTACAAGTTTTAATTCCGATTTTATTAATTCACAACATTCACACAAAAGCACTAAAATATTAACCTTTTAGTATAAAATGAGAGGATGATTTATGATAATAAAGTGTTATTTTCGCACCACCAAATCTAACCCTCAGTACTAATATGAAAAAGATATTCTTTATTATTACAATTACCCTATTTTCATTAAATAGTTTTTTTGCCCAAACAAAAAAAGCAGTTAGTTCACCCCCAGAAGTACAAAATGTTTTTTCGAAATCTTATGATTATGTAAATGACTTCGAAAAAATATTATCTCCAAGTCAAATAACAGCTTTAAAAAACACTTTAAAATCGTGTGAAACAAGCTCTGGTCATAAAATCATTCTTGTTACAACTCCATCCATAAAACCTTATTCTGATATTCCTGAATACTCATTAGATCTGAATACATACTTAGCCAATAACCTAAAACTAAACACATCCGTTTTAATTGTTTTTAGTAAAGAATTGAGACAGATTCAGATACAAGGTAGTGACCAAGTACGTAACACACTTAATTATGACGAAACCAAAGATATTATATCTAGCTATGCTTTACCCGAATTTAAAAAAGGTGATTTTTATAAAGGTTTAGAAGTATCTGTTTCTGAAATAATCAAAAAAATAAAATAGCGTTTTAAAAAATTCAATGCTATATAAAATCCGATTTGTGCAAACAAGTCGGATTTTTTTTATGGCGTGCCCCGCCGAAAAAAGCGGGTCAGGCTTTCGGCTTTATCTTTTGTTTTGCTCCGCCCACAAAAGGATATCGCCTCTATCCTTCACGCGAAACAATAATACAATCAAGTTTTATTTTCAAATATAAATTAATAATAAAAAAACTATATATTAGTCTCTTGATAAAAGTCCTATGTTGTTAATATAACCAATAAATCAATCAAGACTTTTGATAGAAAACACGCACCTTATAAATAGATATAACCAAATATGAATTCTAATCTTACCAAGAAGCTTAAATTAATTTTTGTTCCATTTTTAATTACGATGCTAGGCTTTTGTATTATTTATACTTTTTTAAACTGGCTGCTTTTAATCAAATTACAACTCTTTTCAGTCAAAGAAACGATAGTCAATTTTGTAATTCCATTGATGTTTCCTGTAATACCGATCATATTTTATTTACACAAGAGATTAAGCATTTTAAACCTAAAAGCGAAAAACGGAAAAACTTATACCGATTTTTATATTTTTATTCTTTGGCTTTCCATTTCGGTTCCAACAATAATTGCTCAAGATTATCTTAAAACAGCAACAGGAAAATTAACTCAGGTCGAGAATGTTTCTGCAATTTCCAAACAAGAACAAACAAAGTATTATAAAATAGACAGATTGTTCATAGACAAATCTAAGGCTTGCTCTCATACTTTATTTGAACTTAGTGGTAAAAACGATATAAATTTTAACATGTACATATATGTTGTTGTTCCTGTTTTTGATAAAAAATACGACGCATCAAACGCTACGAGTTGTAAGTATTGGTTAGGAGTAAGATATCATAATCAGGTTAGCAATAATCTTAGCCAGTCTAGAAAAGAAAGCGAATACCAAACCTTTGCAAACTTTAGCGAAACCGAATTTAATAAAACAGATTTAAATGATTTTGTATATCTGGAAAGAGTTGGTAACTCTGATAGTGGTGATGGTTATAAAGAAGCTTTAAAAAATTCTACCAAATTAAATACTACAGATTCAACCATTTTTATTGCTAGCAAAGAACCATTTGAAAATAGAAATGGAAATTCTTTTCTATGGTTTATCTGCACATTATTAGGAGGAATAGTTATATCACTAATTGCGATTTTAATTCCAAAATTTAACCCAAGAGAATTAAAGAACCTAGAAAGCGGAAAACCCCAAGAAAACAAAGATCTAAAAGAATTTTTGGAATTTATAAAACCAAGAGAAGGCTATTTTGTCACACCAATTTTAATATACCTAAATATTGCAATCTTTTTAGTAATGTTTCTATCAGGCTTAGGTTTTGTATCGTTTGGAGGTCAGGACTTATTAAATTGGGGCGCAAACTACCAACCTTATACAACCAATGGCCAATGGTGGCGACTTATTACAAGTGTATTTCTTCATGGTGGTTTTATGCATTTGTTATCGAATATGTTTGGGCTTTTATTTGTCGGATTGTTTCTAGAGCCTCTATTAGGACGAGAGAAATACCTAACAATTTACCTCATTACAGGAACTATTGCCAGTTTAGCCAGTATATGGTGGCATGACGCAACAATAAGTGTAGGTGCATCTGGTGCTATTTTTGGGCTTTATGGACTATTCCTAAGTTTGTTATTAACCAAAGTCTTCCCTCCTCAAATCAACAACGTTTTTCTAGTTACAACACTCATCTTTATAGGATATAATCTGGTAATGGGACTTACAGGAGGAATTGATAATGCAGCACATATCGGAGGACTTATCAGCGGTTTTGTAATTGGATTGATTATGAGTAATTCTTTAAAATCTGAAGAACAAAGAGTAACTAAAAGAAAGAATTGAAAAATGGAATACGGATTATAAACCTTTTTGCTAATCCTACCCTATTGATATAAATTGACAATAATCTTAAACAAACTATTATGGGTTTATTTGACTTTTTTAAAAAAGAAAACAAAGGAATTGAAAATTCTAAATTTTACTCCGAACAATTTCAACATGAAATTTGTGCGTTGGCATTATGGAAGCTTGAGGAAAACAATCTAAATCCAAATGTTGCAAAATATGAACTTAAAAAAATCGGTCTAAATGATGACCAAATTGATTATATAATAGACAAAACCAATCAATTTATAAAGAAAGAGAAAGTCACAAATACAGAGCATATAACAGGAATCGCCGAAAAGAAATTTCAAGAAGAAAGTTACCAAACAGAGATTTTAGATTTTGCTCAAAAAGCATATTTCCAAAACAAACATAGTTATGAGGCAGTAGAACAAAATCTTCTGCAGGAAGGATTAAATCATAATCAAGTAAATGAAATTATATCAAAATTAAAAAAACTAAATGCTGATATGGTTAATGCTTTTCAGCAAGATTTAGATTCAGGATTAATTTCAGAAATCAAAATAATTCCAAACGCAGAACATACAAAAGAGAATATCGAACCTGACCAAGTTGATAAATACATTGGCTTTGGAGCCTATCAGATGGACAGAGGAGATTTAGACAATGCACTAGAACTTTTTGATAAAGCAATAGCCCTAGACGAAAAAGCAACTTTAGCTTATGCCAATAAAGGGACTCTTTATTATAAAAAAGATGATAACGAAAAAGCTTTATTTTTTTACAATAAAGCTCTTCAAATAGAACCTGATAATTTAGTAATTTTAGAAAACAAAATGGATTTACTATGTGAGATTATGAATGAATCTAACGAAAGTGAGTTTATTGATACTGTAAAAACTATATTAAAAAATGATCCCGAAAATCCAAATGCATTAATTTATATAATTCAATTCTACGCAAAAGAAAATGATATTAGTAATGCATTAAAATCTATCAAAAAATTATTTTCTAATTATCATCGCGAAAGCATTGCCACACAATTATTACTAGATGTATTTGCAAGATTATCAAAAGATGAAGCCCTAAAAGAATTCGATACTTTTAAACAAGATATTAAAGAAGATGCAACATATCAATTAGACTATTGTAAGGGACTATATCTAAAAGGGATTAGAGAATATGATAAAGCTATTATATTGTTTGAGGATCTAAATAAAATTCAGGAATTCTCTTGGAACTATTATCAAATAGCAATCATGAAAAACCTGCAAAACAAGATTGATGAAAGTTTAGAGTTTTTGAAAATTACATTTGATATGGAGCCAGAACTAAAAAATGATGCGAAACAATTTCCAGAACTCCAAAATTTGTGGTCAAACGCTAAGTTTATCGAATTAGCAAAATAACACACATCACCAAAACTTAAAACCTCATCATGAAAAAACTCATTCTCCTTTTTTTCTTTGCAATCGGATTAAATTCTGCTCATGCCGAATGTGGAAGTGGCGGAATGCAATTTTTCCCTAAGAAAACAAACATAAGTTTAAATTCGATGTTTATCATACAAGGGTATTACATGAGCGAAAAAACCATCAATAGTTTCAAGAATCGAACAGTTTATCTGCAAAGTAAGAAAGGTGAATTAGTAAAACTTAATCTTGTTGAAATTCTAAAAGGTCAAATGAGTCTGACGCAAGCCGTTTTTAAACCCGCAAAGGAATTAAAACCTAATACCATTTATTTCTTAAAATACGCTAAACAAACAGAGCGTGAGACAGAAGAAATGACACAGTGGAATACTGAAACGAACCAAAATGAAAAAGTTTACTGGAAAACAACAAACAAAAATTCATCTGAATTATTAAATCCTGATCTGAAGATTAAATATCAAAAAACAGAAGTTAGAGAATATGGTTGTGGTCCTGCTGCAAATGCAATATTCAATGTTACCAATAAATCTGATTCTGAAATCTGGTACAAAACAGAAATGGTTGACCTTAATACAAACCAAAAAATTGTGTTTTATATCATAGAATGGGATGGAAAACTTAATGTAGGACATGGAATGTGTTCCGGAGCATTTACTTTTACCAAACTTGGAAAATATAAAGTCCGATTCACTCCAATGAATACGGATGGAAAGTCATTAAATACAACAAAGTGGATAAATTTTGAAAGTCCATTTAGGAATGATAAAAGCAGTTCTTAAAGAAAAACAATCAACCCGAAAAACCAGATTTGTAACAAATTATAAAAAATAGTGTCTATATAATAAAACCAATTATTAACAACCAAAAATAAATTTATGAAATCAAGAACTATTTGCTTAATCGGATTACTGCTTTTTGTTAGTAGTTATATCATGTTTTCACAAGGTTCTAAATTTGCTTATTTTCAAAAACCTATAGATTTTGCACACTGGTTTAATTTAATTGGAGCTGTATTGTTACTTTCTTTTAATGACGTATTCCCTAAGAATAAACTTAATTCAGTAGCTTCTTTTCTAACCATTTTAGGAGTTATAGGTCACGTTGGGCTTTGTACTATTGACTTCATAATGTGGAGTTTTGGAGATGACGAAATCTCAAAAACGGAATTAAGTAATCAGATAAGTAATACGCCATCTATTTTATATCCTTTTGTTATTATTGGTCCATCTTTACTTTTTATAGGATTAGCGGCGCATGCCTTAAATTTTATTAAAACTCATACCTTTAGTGCCTTAATGGTTATAATTGGAGCACCCGCAGTAGGTATTTCTTTCTTTGTATTAAAAAACGGATCGTATATGGTACTAAGTTGTATTCTTTTTGCTTTGGGATTGTTTTCATTGCTTTATAGAAATGATGACAGAACAATATTGACTGAATAGAAAACCACATTTCCTAAATTCATATACTACAACAGCACATTACTAATCTTCTTAAAAATGAAAAAACTTCTAATCCTTACCCTCTTATTATTAGAAACTGGAGTAGCCTTTTCTCAAATAAAAACGGAGAACTATCTTAAAAAACTCAGTGAGCAACATCAATTTGTAAAGATGGATAGCTTAAATAATAAAATTAGGACTAAAGATTATTATTTTTATAAAGCACTGTTTGCCAACGTATGTAATAAACCTGATTTATCAAACTTATATTTAGATAGCTTAAATAAAAGCCAAATCACCAAAGAATTCAGGTATTATAAATTAAAAAATGACAATTATATAAAGCTGTTTGATTATGCAAATGCTTTTAAAACATCTGGTATTTTAACCTCTACATTTTCAGAAAAATTCACAAAAGAAGAACGGGATGATGAACTGAATACAAGACGTATTTGGGAAGTTTTGAAGTTACAAAAACCTCAAATAATCGATTCCTTTTCTAATCTTTCAGTGGCAACAAAAAAAGATAAAGCAGGTTTAATTACCACTAATGTTTTAGCAAATACTATAGATACTGATTTTGTTTTTGATACTGGAGCCGGAATTAGTTGCATTACCGAAAGTTTAGCAAAGAAACTAGGCTTTATCATCTTACCAGATAACAACATCGAAGTTATGAGTTTTACTGGCGTTAAAAACAAAGTGCTTATGGGCATTGCACCAGTTTTAAATATCGGAGATATAAAAATTCATAACGCCGTCTTTTTGGTTTATCCTGATTCAGCATTTACATTTGCGAATGGTAAATATGTAATAAATGGTATCATCGGATTTCCTATTATTAAAGAATTAGGAACAGTTACAATTGAAGAAAATAGCCTTACTTTTTCTAAAAACAAAACGATCCAGAGCAACGACAAAAACTTATTCATAGATGAACTTCGTGCCATTGTAATGCTAAATTTTAAAGGTAAAACACTTCCTTTTAATTTTGATAGTGGTGCAAAAACAAGTTCATTTAATAAATCTTTCTACGAATTATTTAAAACTTATTTAGATAAAAATAGTACTCTAATTTCTGCAAAAACAGCCAGTGCAGGCGGACAAGAAATTACTTCAGAACTTTTGGAACTAAAAGATCAACAAATTCTATTAGGAAAAAATCAAATAAACGTACCTAAATTGCAAGTCGATAAATCTGATTATGGTGTTTATGGAAAAGTAAATTACGGCAATATCGGACAAGATATAATTGGTCAATTTAAGAAAGTCACCATTAGTTTTGATCATAATTATCTCAAATTAGAAAATTAATAATCTCCGTTAAAGCCTAAAACCTGGAAAACCATACAAAGTAAAATAACTATTAACAACATTATATCTTCGATAAAATTCCCTTTTTAAATTCGTATTTTCGTTTTAACAGAAAATGTTCAATTATTAATTTCTATTCACCGTAAATCAAAAACTCTAGATCTATGACCAACTTACCGAGTTTTAAAATTCAACCTCTTGGAGAAATTTCAAACGAATTTTTAAAAATCAATATTTCTACATTTAGTGATGCAACTCATTTTGTAGCAAATTTAAATTATGGGAGGAATCAGAATAAAAATGATTTAAAAACTGTATTTATTGACAATTGTGGAACTTGCAGTACAAAGCATGCATTACTAAAAAAACTTGCTGATGAAAATGGATTTAGCCAAGTAAAATTAATTCTTGGAATTTTTAAAATGAATTCTAAAAATACCGTTGCGATTTCTGAAACATTACAGAAAAACAATCTTGATTTTATTCCAGAAGCTCATAATTATTTAAAATTCGAGAATCAAATTTTCGACTTCACAAACCCTAACTCAAAGTCATCAGATTTTGAAAGCGACTTAATTATAGAAATTGAAATGCTCCCAAACCAAATTTCAAATTATAAAGTTGAATTTCACAAAAAGCAACTACAGGAATGGCTCAACAAAAATGAAGAAATAAAATTAGAATTAGAAGACATTTGGAAAATTCGCGAACAATGCATTCTTGATTTAATCAACCATAAGAACTAAAATAATTAACTTAGATTCTATAAAATTAAGTACTAATAAAATCTCTATTTAATTCGTATTTTCGTTAGGTAAAAAAACATTTCTATTTAAATACTAAATCCTACGAAAACATGAATGACACTTGGACTGAAAGATGGAATGACAGATATAGCGCAGATGAGTTTGCTTATGGCGAACAACCAAATAACTATTTAAGAGAACAATTAGAAAAAGGTAATCCCGGAACAATTCTTTTTCCTGCCGAAGGCGAAGGGCGCAATGCCATTTTTGCAGCCAAACTCGGTTGGACAGTTTCGGCATTTGATATAAGCATAGAAGGAAAAAACAAAGCCTTACGACTTGCCGAAGCAAATAATGTAACTATCGACTACCAAGTTGGCGAGTTACAAACATTAAATTATACTCCAGAACAATTTGATACAATTGCATTAATTTATGCGCATTTTCCTGGCGACATTAAATCTTCATACCACAAAACACTTAGTACGTTTTTACGAAAAGGTGGCTTGTTAATTTTTGAAGCTTTTAGCAAGAAACATATCGAATACAACTCTAAGAACGAAAAAATTGGTGGACCAAAAGAATTGGATATGTTATTTTCTATTGAAGAAATACAATCTGACTTTCCAGATTATGAGATCATCGAATTAGTAGAACAAGAAATCGAATTGAACGAAGGTCTTTTTCATAATGGGAAAGGCTCTGTAATACGATTCGTTGGTCGAAAAAAATAATAATGAAGAAACTAATAACATACCAGATTGATTCTTTTACCAAAGAAAAATTTAAAGGAAATCCTGCAGGAGTCGTAGTAAATGCCAACGGATTGAATGATTACGAAATGCAGCAAATTGCGAGAGAATTAAACAACTCCGAAACCACATTTCTTTTTCCTCCCGATAGTAATGATTGCAATGGAGTAATACGATACTTTACGCCAAGTACTGAAGTTCCTATTTGCGGACACGCTACTATTGCTGCAATGTATGCCAAAGCTGTCGAAGAAAATTTAGATTCATGTGTATTAAAATTCAAAACCAAAATTGGTACTCTTCCTTTTGAAATCATCAAAAATAATGGAGATTATCAAATTGTAATGACTCAGGGAAATTTTGAACTTAGTCCTGCATTCGATAAAGATATAAACATCAGAATGCTAACTGCATTAGGACTGCAAGAATCTGATTGGGATGAGAAATGCCCGATTCAGATAGCTTCTACAGGACATTCGAAAGTTATGATTGGTATTAAAAGCAGAGCAAAACTCAATGCTTTAACTCCAAACTACAATGCTCTCGCCGACTTAAGCAAAGTGATTAATTGCAATGGGTATTTTGTCTTTACATTCGACTCTGACGATAAAGATATATTGACCTACGGCAGAATGTTTGCCCCTGGAATTGGTATCAATGAAGACCCTGTTACTGGTAATGCAAATGGACCACTAGGAGGATATTTAATAGAAAACAAAATCGTTGATTTTAATGGTAATGAATTCGAATTTAACGGAAGACAAGGTGAAAAAATAGACCGCCTTGGTCTAATAAAAGTTAAAGTTAAGATTGAAAATAATAAACCATCATTGATTCAGATAAAAGGAGATGCTGTGGTAGTTTTTAGAACCGAAATTGAGATTTAAAATAAACTATATTAGTTAAAACCTTAAACTAAACAAACATGAAACAATTCTTTTTAAGTATAATTATTTTAGTGCTTGCGGCTTCTTGTAATTCCAATAGTAACGAAACTAGCAATGACGCTAAGGTAATGGCAATGGAAATACCGCCACCTCCTCCTCCACGTGTGGATTCTGGTTCTGATTCTGATTCTAAAGATAAAAAAGAAGAAGTATCTGAAAACAACAACCCTGAGCAAGAAACGATTAAACCTGTTGTAAAAGAAAAAAAGATAATAAAAGACGGAACTGTTTCGGTTAAAACAAATGACATTGCTGCAAGCAAGAAAAATATAGATGAATTAATAAAAAAACTTAACGGTTATTACGAAGTAGAAGACTTACAGAATACCGATCAGTCGATTTCATACGATTTAAAAATACGAGTTCCAGCCGATAATTTTGAGAAACTAATTTCTAGTATCGAAAATGGAAAAGATGAACTTACGAGCAAAAGCATACAAGCTAGGGATGTAACCGAAGAATTTGTTGATATTACAACTCGTTTGGCTAATAAAAGAGAATATTTAAAACGTTATAAAGAATTACTTTCCAAAGCTTCTACCGTAAAAGATATTCTTGCCATCGAGGAAAGTATAAGAGTAATCGAAGAAGAAATAGAAAGTACAGAAGGACGCTTAAAATACCTTAGCGACCAAGTATCTTTTAGTACACTGAATTTAAATTTATATAAAGAAAAAGAGTATATCTATAAAGCTCGAGAACAAGATAAATTTTCGGAAAGAATTAAAAATTCTATTAGCGAAGGATGGACTTCTATTGTTGATTTCCTATTGTGGCTATTTTCAATTTGGCCATTTATCATCCTAATAACTGGTATTGTATACATCGTTAGAAAAATTCGTAGAAAACGTAAAAACCAAGCACAATAATAAGTGTAGATGGAAATTGTAGAAATTAGAAAAAGTAACCTAGATTCTCTAAGGAAGATATTCTTAGAAGAAAGACAAACAACATTTTCGTGGATAGATTCAGCTACATTTCATTTGTATGATTTTGATACCGAAACCGAAGGTGAATATATTCTGGTTGCTATTCTCGATGATATTACAATTGGATTTATTTCTATTTGGCTGCCCGATAACTTTATTCACCATTTATATGTAGATAAAAAATATCATGGCAAAGGTATAGGAACTCAGTTGCTAAAAGCCGCTCTCAGGAAAACTAATTTTCCCGTTACTTTAAAATGTCTAGAAAATAACATCCAAGCAGTAAATTTTTATAAAAGAAAAGGCTTCATCGAGAAAGGAAAAGGAGAATCTAAGCAAGGAACTTTTATTCTATTTGAGTTAGTAAAGAATCCAGAATAATATGATTATAATTAATTTTAACACATAGTCTCAATCCCGAAGCACAATGTCATTAAGGTTAAGAAAAAAAACTGTAATACTGTGCCGAATAAATCTCTCGCAAAGTCGCCAAGCCGCCAAGTTTACACCTAAAATCTTTGCGCTTTTGCGACTTTGCGAGAAAATAATTAATTCTATTTTGCTTTAAAAACTTAATGCAAATCTAAAGGTTAAGAGAAAAATGATAAAAATATTTAAGATTTTTGACTAACGTCCCGAAGCGTCGGGATTGATTTCAGATGTATGAAACCTCAGAAAAATCGACAGTCTTATTATTTACAAACACTAAATCTAAAATCTCTTAACCTTAATGACATTGTCCGAAGCGTCGGAACGGGAGAAAATCCGTGTTTAATCCGTGTTTTCGCTATAGCGAATCCGCATCATCCGCGTTCCCTTATAGACAATCTTTGTTGAGAATATAATTAACCATAATTAGCTCAAAAAGGCCTAACTTAATGACATTGGCTGCGGGAATATGTGTTAAGTTTTTTTTCAAATCTTCATCTTAAAACAAACTTCATGAAAAAGATATGTATCGTTGAGTTTCCATCAAATTTGGGTTTAAAAGAACCTCAACCAGGAAAAGAACCTGGCGTAAAACTTTTACCAGATTGGTTAAAGAAACATAATTTGCATAACTTAATAAATCCAGAAAGGATTCTCAGGCTTGATTCTCCTGCATACAGCAACAAAAAAGATTCAGAAACTAAAATTCTCAACGCAAATTCTTTAGCAGATTATGCGATAAAACAAGCTAAATTAATACATAACCTAATCACAACAGATAAATTTCCATATGTAATTGGTGGAGATTGTAGCATTCTTTTGGGCGCAGCAATTGCCTTAAAACAAAACGGGAATTATGGTTTGTTTTACCTAGACGGACATACCGATTTTATAGATATTTCTTTGTCGGAAACTGGTGGTGTTGGCGGTATGGCTGCATCTATAGTAACTGGCAACGGACATAAAAAGTTAACCAATATCTTAAATCTATCTCCTTATATAAAAGAAGAAAACCTTTGGTGTGTGGGTAATCGTGAATACGATGACGAATATGAAAATGAAATTCGTAAATCGAACGCCACATATATTAGCCTGGATTTATTAAGAAAACGAGGTATTACAAATTGCATTCAATCGTTTCTTTTAGAAATTGAAAATAAAAATCTAGATGGATTTTGGCTCCATATCGATGTTGATGTTTTAAATGATTTGATAATGCCTTGCGTAGATAGCCGAACACCTGATGGTTTAGCGTATCAGGAATTTAACGAACTTACTTCCCTCCTATTCCAAAGCAAAAAACTTACTGGATTTGAGATAACAATCCTAGATCCCGATTTAGATACTACTGGAGAATATACGGCAGCTTTTGTAGATAATCTTGCTGCGACTTTTAATTCTACATGGTCCAAATAATTCCTAAGATAATCATATTTAAAATAAAAATTATATTTTTGTAGTTATATTCTGACTCAAATAGTTTTCTAACTAATTGCTTCTATTTTTAACAATTAAAAACAAAAATAATGAAAACAAGTATTTTAACTTTAGTAGTTGCAGTACTTTCTTTAGTAAGCTGTAAAAACAATGACAATCCAAAAACTGTAACTACAAATACAGATCGTAATTTGGCTCCTCTTGAAAAATTAACAACAGGAAATCAAAGATTTTTGAATGAGAAATCAATTCATCCACACCAAAACAAAAAATCTGTTCTTGAAAATCAGGATGGACAAAAACCATTTGCTGTTATCATAACCTGTTCTGATAGTAGAGTTTCCCCCGAAATTGTATTTGATCAAGGCATTGGCGATTTATTTGTGATTAGAAATGCTGGCAATCTAATTTCTGATATTGATATGGGAAGTATAGAATATGCCGTAGAACACTTGGATACAAAATTAATTGTCGTTTTGGGGCATACAGAATGTGGCGCCATAAAAGCATACATTAACGATAAAGATGGTGAATATAAAAAACACTTTAACCATATAGATGATATCGTAGAAATGATAGCAAAAGAAAATGAAGAAATAGAAGCTGATAAAATAACTCCTAAAGCAACTAATTATCTGGGAGCAATTAATGCCAACATTAAGCATTCGACAAGACTTATCCAGGAAAATAAAATCATTAAAGAACACAAAACACAAGTTGTATCTATGCAATATGATGTTCATACGGGAAAAATAATACAATTGTAGCAATACATAGAAATATACTTGCAAAAAGTAATAAAAAACTTATATATTTGTTTCTTTATCAAAGCTTAATTATAAAGAAACCATGAAAAAATTAACCAGTATTCTTCTGCTTCTAGCCTTTAATATTTGTTTCTCTCAATTCGGAATTATAAATGACCCTGATGGTTATGTTAATGTTAGAAATTCTGCAGGAAAATCGAACAAAATAATTGACAAATTAGATAATGGAGCAATCGTTTATAATTATGAACCAGATGGTAACTGGGTTAATATTGACTACAAAAAAGGTAAAGAAAACTTAAACGGATATGTCTATAAAGACCGAATAATCGATTTAACAAACTTCACAAAAATACCAGTTAGAGAAAATAAAAATGGAGTTATAAAACTCGAAAACAACAATGTTAAGGTAGCAATCACCGAAATTGCATTTAGCCCAAAAAACCACAAACTAAAATATAATAGTGAAAGTCCAACTTTATTAGAAACTATTGATGATCAGGTTATATTTGGAACTGATGGAAATATCCCTAAAAGGAAGTACAAATCAATTGAAATAGAAGTTGATAAAATTTTAATAAACGTACCCGAAAATGCTTTAAAAAATGCATTTGAACCTAATCTGGAACAAACTATGGTCAACTACGATTCTGTAAATGACATATTGTATATACAATCTTCCAATAGTGATGGCGCTGGTAGCTACGTGATATTATGGGTAATCGAGAAAAAGAAATTCAAAACCAGAGCTGAAGCCCGTCCTTTCTAAAAATCATAGAGCATTATAAAATTAAAAGTCCATGAAATACTTATTTTATATACTAATCCCTCTCATTATTTCGTGTCAAAATAGAGCAGAAACCAAGGAAGAAGATAGTAAAAAGAATAAAAACCTGATATACTTTAATTCTCATTTCATGGCAGACTTAGGCGATGATGAATGGTATAAACTACAACCTAAAATGGACTCACCTATTAAAGCGCAGTATCTGGATGATGTTATTTATGTAACAAAATATATTGACGTAAATGCTTGCGGAACCTATGTGGGAGATATAGAGATAAAGAATGATACTATTTACTTAATTCATAGATTAGTATCTGATGAAATCTGCGCTACGACCTCGATAAACAAGGTAATCTATATTATAAAAAATCCAAATCAAAAAAAGTACAAAATGATTATTCGCTATGAATAATTTAAAAAAACATTATAATTCTTACTTTTAATTATTACTTTTAGTTGTAAAACAATTACGAATAGTATTAACTCCTGTTTTAATTTTTAAATAAAAAATTACCGCTATGAAATATAAAAAATATTTAATTTGGAGTTTATTGTTTATCATGTTTTATGTATTGTTCGTTTCTTCTTTTCTTATGAACGCATGGGGATATATTTCTGATAAGAATTACCACTTACCAAAAGAATCAAACTTACTTATTTTTAATGCTACCACCATGCAAAGCCCTACTAGTGATATTTGGGTATATGGCGAAGATTATAATAACTATTATTACAATGCTGGTTTAAAAGCCGAAGATATTATTACGATATCCAAAGAAGATATGAAAAGCTGTCCAAACTTTAATCCATTAAATGTTAGTACTTGGTGTGGAGCCGAAATCCCCCATAAATAAAGTATAGATTAAAAAAAACAATTAAGCATACCCCAAAAAATGACAATAAACCAAATTATTGATGATCAAATGTTGGCTTTCAACAATAGAGACATCAAAAAAATGATGCCCTTATATAGTGATGAAATTAAAGTTTTTAATCACGCTGATAATACCATAACTATTGATGGCATAAATGAGTGTGAAAAAATGTTTATTACATTATTCGATAATTCCCCAAATCTTTACGCTGAGATAATTAAAACTATAAATTTTGATAATAAAGTAATTGTTCACGAATACGTATGTGGACGAAATGGAAGCGATGAAAAAACGGAACAAGTAGTTATTTTTGAAGTAAATAATCATAAAATAACACGAATGGATTTGATAAGAAAATAGATCTTATAAATTTTCAAAACAATAAACACCATTCACAAAATTAACGATGAAAACATTGCAGAATGAAATAATAATTGAGGTGCTAAATGCTATAGATGAATTTGAAACTATAGCAGAGCAATTAATTAATAAAGTTATCTCTGAAACAAAGCAACCTGAAATTGAAGCAATAAAAAAAGGTGATTATTTCGAAATTGAAAATGCCGATTTTATAAACGAAGAAGAAATATTATCTGATAATTGGCTTTATGATGTTCATGGAGAACATTGCATGTTTGAAAATAAAATAACTGGACAAACCCTGGAAGTTTCTCTTGGTAATAAAGAGCATATTGCAAATCTGGATCCTTATTTTTTCTATAATTTTCTTAAAACAACCAAACATCTTACACATCTTACCAAACATTTTGAAAGCCCTTTTAAAGATATGTTAGATTTATTTGAAGATCTTGAGCAGAAAAAATTATTAAAACATATTCATAAAATTGGATATAGAAAAATATAAATAGTTCCTCTTATTTGCATACAATAATCACAAAATCAAAGTATAGGATGATTATTAATTTATTTTCATAATTTCGTTTAATAAGGCAACACCTTTTTAAAACCCAAATATTATGAAATTAGATTTTACTGAATTTCCAAAACTCGAAACTCAAAGATTAGTTTTGAGAAATCTCGAAAATCAAGATTTCGAACTCATCCATAAATTGCATTCTGATCCAATTGTAAACGCATTTGTAGGCAGAGATAATTCCTCTAGTTTAGAAAAAGCAAAAGCATATATAATCAGAATGGATAATCTGGTTGCCAAAAACGAATGCATATATTGGGTAATCACAACAAAAGAAAGCAATGATTTAATAGGTTCTGTTTGTCTTTGGAATTTTGACATTGAGAACAAAATTGTCGAAATTGGTTACGAAATGTTATCGCAATACCAAGGAAAAGGTTTTATGACAGAAGCATTAAAAGAAGTTGTAAAACATGCTTTTGAAGAAATAAACTCTGCTATAATAACCGCTTTTCCTTCTTCTAACAATGTTAATTCGGTCTCCATTTTAAAGAAGCTTAATTTTCAATACGAAGACAAACCTTATAATAATACCCATCTAAATATAGAGAATTTGGTAACTTATACATTGAGAAAAGTATAAACAAAAACCTTAGCTACAAAAAAAAAATGCCACACATGAAACAAAATAAATACGACGACGAATCCTTTTTTGATAATTATAGCAAAATGCCTCGTTCTGCCGAAGGATTAAATGCTGCTGGCGAATGGTATATTTTACGCAAAATGTTTCCTGAATTTAAAGATAAAAATGTTCTTGATCTAGGATGTGGATATGGATGGCATTGTATTTATGCCAAAGAACAAGGCGCAAAAAAGGTTGTTGGTATCGATTTGTCCCAAAAAATGATTAAAAAAGCCAAAGAGAATTCGAAAGACTTAGTTATAGATTACAGACAAATGGCAATTGAAGATATCGATTTTAAACCCGAAGAATTTGATGTTGTGATTAGTTCACTAGCATTTCATTATGTAAAAAATCTAAAAGACATTTTTGATAAAATCAATACGTATATAAAAAAAGGCGGAAACTTTATTTTTTCAATGGAACATCCTGCATTTACCTCTCGACCAGAACAAGATTGGTTTACCGACTCAACAGGATATCGCTTGCACTGGCCAATAGATAATTATCAGGATGAAGGCATAAGACACACACAATTTTTAGGTCACGAAGTAATTAAATACCATCGAACTTTTGAAACTATTGTAAACACATTAATCAATGCTAACTTTACAATTAAACAAATATCCGAACCTAAACCTTCTGAAGAAATAGTAGAGAAATATCCTGAAATGATTGACGAAGCCAGAAGACCAATTTTTATATTGATATCAGCAGTTAAAAATTAAACTTGATACTTAAACCAAGTAATTGTCTGGATAGTAGAATATAGACATTATGATTTTTTGTAACAAAAAAATTCATATTACGTCATATAAAAAAATCATCAATCATGACAATCAAAACAATCAACCGTTATTTATTACTGCTATTCTTTCTAGCATCGCTCTCATTATCAGCTCAGGTTGATAAAAACTCCGATTTATACAAAACCATCATTTCCAGAGACAGCTTGCTCTTTAAAGTTGGTTTTAATACTTGCGACATCAATCAATTTGAAACTTTATTAACCGAAGATTTTGAGTTTTTTCATGACGAAGACAGTATATCTAATAAAAAGAAATTCATTTATAACCTTCGCAACGGATTATGTGCTTCTACTAAGACATATCAGTTAAGAAGAGATTTAATTGCAGGAAGTACCGAGATTTACCCACTTTATAAAGACAAAGTACTCTATGGAGCAATACAAATCGGAATCCATAAATTTTACAGAATAACTTCTGACAAAAAAGAAACTCCGGGAAGTAGCGCTCGATTTACCCATTTATGGCTGCTACAAAAAGATACTTGGAGACTAGCTCGCGCTCTTAGTTACGATCATGATAATACTACAACTACTGCTAATAAAACTGCTATTTTTGACAATGATACCGAAATTGAAAAATGGCTTAAAGAAAACAATGTTCCAACTCTTGGATTAGGAATCATCAATGATGGCAAACTACAACAGATTAAAGTTTTTGGCGAACTAAAAAAAGGAGTCACAGCACCATACAATACCATTTTTAATGTTGCATCACTTACCAAACCAATCACTGCGATGGTAACCCTAAAATTGGTTAGTTTAGGCAAATGGGATCTGGATGAACCTCTTTATAAATATTGGATTGATCCTGATATTGCAAATGATCCCAAAACAAAAAAAATTACAACAAGACAAGTTTTAAGTCATCAAACTGGTTTTCCTAATTGGCGCTGGAACAGTCCTGATAAAAAACTACACTTTGAGTCTGAGCCGGGAACAAAATACCAATACTCTGGTGAAGGGTTTGAATATCTTAGAAAAGCATTAGAAAAAAAGTTTAATAAAACCCTGGATCAATTAGCAAAAGAACTACTATTTACTCCGTTGCAAATGAACGATACCAATTATATCTGGGACAAAAAAACTGACGAATCCCGCTTTGCAATTGGATATGATCCGAAAGGAAATGCATACGAAACAGAGAAGAGAAAAACTGCAAATGCTGCCGATGATGTATTAACAACTATCGAAGATTATGGGAAATTTTTGATTAGTGTTATGAATGGTGACGGATTATCTAAAAAAGTTTTTGATGAAATGAAAACTAATCAAATAGAAATGAAAGCCAAAGAGTATTATGGTTTAGGATTGGTTATCTACGATTTAGGAAATGGAGAAATAGCATTGTCTCATGGTGGTGCAGACCAAGGAGTACAAACAATCTTTTTTATTCTCCCAAAAACAAAACAAGGAATACTAATTTTTACCAATGTCGATGATGGTTATAAAGTATATGAAAAACTACTTTTCCATTATTTAGGAGATAACGGAAGAAAAATATTCGAAATTGAAACCAAAAATTAACCCGAAACTAAAACCATGAACACTATCAATCAAGACAACCAAATTAGATGTCCAAAATGTCATTCGACCCAAATATATGTAGATAAAAAAGGCTTTAGCGGAAAAAAAGCGTGTTGCGGAGCAATTCTGGCTGGACCTTTAGGGCTCTTATGTGGCACTCATAAATCGAATAAAGTTAGAATGACTTGTTTAAATTGTAAACGTACCTGGTAAATGAAACTAGATGATTTTACTTTAGGTTGTCACGGAATCCCCGAGAGGTGTTATAAAATTAATGACAAGCACATGCCTTTTTGTGCAAGATGTTTGGGTGCAAGCATCGGACATATTTTTTGTGCTATTTGTTACTTTTTTTATTTCCTCCCTCCTTTTTACTTTTCGATAATTGGTTTAGCATTAATGCTTGCAGATTGGTATTCCCAAAATTCATTACACAAATACCATAGCAACTTTATGAGACTTTTGACAGGTACAATAGGAGGCTTTTCGATGGGTATAATCATTTGGAAAACGGTTGATTTTATACTAAAAATGATTTAGAAAAAACAGCTCCTTTGCTTATCTTTATTGATAATTTCAATCTTATCATTGACCTAAGCATCACTATTTTTTTAGCTATAAAAACAAAAACTATGTTGAACCATTTAAATCACAATGAATCCTTTTGGGAAGCTTCGAAAGATTTTTTTTACTCTGAGAAATTAAAATCAAAAACGGTATTACTGAGCGAAGGAGAAATTTCTAAAAAAATGTTTTATGTAGAAAAAGGATGTCTACGAGTTTGGTTCAATAGCAACGGAAAAGAAATCACCTTTCAGTTTTTCTTTGAAGGACAAATGGTTTCCTCATTTGAAAGTTTTTGGACAGGACAACCCAGTTTATATAGCATCGAAACCATCGAAGATAGCATAATTCATACTATAAAAAGAAGTGATTTTCAAGAAGTCCTCGATAGCAACCCGAGTACAAAAAAAGATTTTGAAAATTATATTTACAAACGTCTCGGCAACTATGTGAAACTTTTTCTTTCCCGAATTGCAGACAAACCCGAACAACGGTATAAGGAATTATTAAAAACCAATCCTGAAATTTTACAGCGCATTCCACAACATTATATTGCCTCTTATCTAGGAATATCGGCAGTATCGCTAAGCAGAATTAGGAATAGGCGTTAATACATTAATTAACAATTGTTATCGTTGGACTATTTTTAAATGAAGAATTTTGTCATTCACATTTAAAAATAAAACAATGAAACCAGAAGACATTTTAAAAGAAAACGAAAATTTTGTAACGATACAAGGACAAGAAATCCGCAAAGGTTCCATAGGTGCATTTATGGAAAATTGCAAAATTATTAATCAAAACAATCAAAATTCAGAAGAATACAAAACAGCAATTCAAGATATAAAAGTGCAAGCACATTTGTTGAAAAAAATTGGCTTATTTGATATATTTGAATTAAAATCCTCGAGATTAAAAGAAATAATTGAACTAAATTAAAGAATACCTCTTCTTTATAATTGAGGTATTTTGTTATCTAAAAAAATAATGGCTGTACCTCAAAATAAAACCGAACTTTTAAAAGAGATTGAAATAACATATGTAAAACTTCGAGAGGATTTAAAAACAATTCCTGTTGAACTTACTGCAAAGGAAACACTCGAAGGACATTCTAAAAACACCATGATGAGCGTGAATAATTTAGTTTCATACCTAATAGGTTGGGGAGAATTAGTCCTAAAATGGCATCATAAAAAGAATAATAACGAAGCTGTAGATTTTCCAGAAACAGGCTATAAATGGAACGAGTTAGGCAAACTTGCACAGAAGTTCTATGCCGATTATCAAGATTTAGATTTTATCACATTACAAGAAAAACTAGATGCAACAGTAACTCAGTTACAAATCCTGATAGAAAGCCACAACAATGAAACTCTTTATGAGCAAGCATGGTATGAAAAATGGACAATGGGAAGAATGATACAATTTAATACCTCATCACCATATAAAAATGCCCGAGCACGAATAAGAAAATGGAAAAAAGAAAATAACCTGAAATAAAGAGCGCAATGCATCATCCCAATCCGTATCACACAGTTGAAACCGTGTGCTATGATAAAAATAAATAAAACCTTCTCCCATTGCTAACGCGAGCGCAATGTCATTAAGTTAAGAAAAAACAGTTGCAATACTGTACGTGTATAAATCTCACGCAAAGATGCAAAAGCGCAAAGGTTTGTCTTTTCGACGAAGGAGAAATCTCCTCGAGAAGCTCGACAAAGATTGGATTCCCGCTGCAGAGTTACTTACGGAGATTTCTCCTTCGTCGAAATTGTAAATGTTAGATATTTCGGTAACAAAATTTAACTTTAATAAATTTTGTTACGATGAGAAATAATAGTCAAGATTCCACTTTAGAGCGAAACTATTTAGAAAAGTATCGTTTTTTAATAAAAGAATATGAACAGGTGAAAAACAAAACTCATCCTTTGCATAAAAAAGCAATGGATTTTTATACGGCAAATGACACTTGTCGAAAGAGTTTTTTAAAGTATTATAATCGCTATAAACAAAGTGGGAAATCTATAGATTTACTACCCCAAAAGCGAGGGCCACGTTACAAAACCAGACGTCCTTTACCTTTTATCGAACAAAAAGTAATTGAATTAAGAGAAAAAGGAAACAATAAATATGAAATTGTTAGTATCTTAAGACCCAAATTAGGAAAGCATACACCTTCCTATTCAGGAGTTTATAACATCTTAAAACGAAATAAAATAAATAGATTAACTCCGAAGATTAAAAAGAATCATCAAAAAATAATCAAGGAAAGAATGGGACAACTTGGTCATATTGATTGCCATTATTTAAGTAAAAGTGTCATTAAAGGAGAAAGCAAAAAGCTTTATTTAGTCTGTGTAATTGATGATTACAGCCGAATTGCCTGGGCTGAATTAGTTTCTGATATCACCAGTTTAACTGTTATGTTTGCTGCATTAAAATGCTTAAACATTCTAAGTGATCATTATGAAATAAAATTTGAAGAGATATTATCTGATAACGGAGCTGAATTTGGCCCTAAAACAAGTAAAGTAAAAAGTAATCATCCTTTTGAGAGAATGCTAATGGAATTAGGAATTATCCACAGATATACAAAACCATACAGACCGCAAACCAATGGTAAAGTAGAACGTTTCTGGAGGACTCTAGAAGATGATTTATTAAGAGATACAGATTTCGATACACAAGAAGAATTAAAAGAAGAATTATTACAATATTTATATTATTATAATCATGAAAGACCACATCAAGGAATTGACGGAAAAAAACCAATCGAAATGATTAATCCGTTACCGAAATAAGTAACCTTTACAGAAATGACAAGATGGAGTAAAACATTCCTTTTAGTTTGAGAAAATGATATTCAAAGCCAGAATGAATTTGTGCTAATTTGTGAATTCGTGGCGAAAAAAATTCGTATTTTTCTTAAACCCAATGCATCGTAATTTTGATTAAATTTGTAACATTGATAATATTAGTAATACTGAAAAGATGGAAATTAAAAATTTATCTAAATATAGTGATGCAGAAAAAATTGTTTTGGCTGAACAACTATGGGATAGTGTTTCTAAAGAGAATTTAGAAGTTTCTGATGATGTGAAGAGGGAATTAGATATTCGTATTCAGAATTTAGAAGAGGGGAAAACTGAGTTATATACTTGGAATGAGGTTAAGGCTCATTTAAGATCGATTAGATAATGCGTAGGATTAGGTTTATTAAAGAAGCGTTATTTGATGTTGAAGATGTTGTTATTTGGTATGAAGAACAAAGAATAGGGCTTTCGTATGATTTTGAGCTTTGTCTGGAAGCGGGACTTGATGAAATCTCAAGAAACCCGAATGCTTTTCAAAAGAAATATAAAAATGTAAAAATCAGATTTATTTCAAGATTCCCTTATGGGATTCATTATCGATTTGAGAAAGATGAAATTGTTGTTATAGGAGTATTTCACACATCGCGTTCTCCTAAAAACTGGTCTAAAAGACTAAGGTTATAAAATCTCATTTTCTTTGCAATTAAGTGTCATGAAAATTTCACAATGCAATAGTGAATGTGCAGAAGTTGTCTGTAGTAAATTAATAAAGAAAGCCATCATTAAGATGGTTTTTTTATGGGAAATCCTTTTGTAGGTAAAATTTATGAAATAATAATGCTCCATAAATGGATGAAAAGAATTGATTAAATTTGTAAAAAAACAATAGTAATGAGTTATCCGGTTTTAGAAATTGCACATAAAATTATTGCACACACAGACGCTAGTCAAGGAGAGATTATTTCTAACTTAAAACTGCAAAAAATACTGTATTATATGCAAGGTTTTTTTATTGCTGTATATGATAAGAAATTATTTGAAGAAGAATTTGAAGCTTGGCAATATGGTCCTGTAGTGAGGGATATGTTTGACCATTTTAAAGATTTTGGTTCGGGTGCCATAACGCTAAACGAAGATGTACAAATTATTGAATTGACTGAGGAAGAAAATGAATTGTTTAAGGAAGTAATGACGGAATTTGGACAATTTTCTGCTATAAAGTTGATGGAAATGACACATGCAGAGTTACCATGGAAGAAAATTTTTCATGAAAATCCTCAAGGAGAAATCTCTTATGACTTGTTGAGAGAGTATTTTAAAACTCAAATCATCGAGTAGATGGGTAAAATTAAAAAGAGAGATATTAAGGAAAGTAAAATTACGGTTCCTACTCAAAATAATACCGAATTAAACTATCCGATTTTTTGCTTCAAGTATTTGCAGACGGAGCCAAATAAAGATTATAAGTTTTATGCGGACTTTGTGGAGAGGTTAAAGAAACTATCTAATTTGTCCTGGGGTCAGATAAATGTGGCTCAAAAACATGGCTTTGGAACTGAAAAAATACCTGTAGCACAAATAAAACCAGATTTACCTAAATTTGTTTCACCAGATGTAACGGATTTAATTGTTTTTAGAGCAAATGGGGATAATCGACCTTTTCTGGGTTTAAGAAAACAAAACGTTTTTCATATAATATTCTTGGAAGAGAAGTTTGGAGACATCTATAATCACTAATTAGCAATTGGTTAAATCGCATTTTAAAGCTGATTTATTTAAATATCTTACAAAATTGAGCTTATTTGTTAAGAAATCCTTTTTTGTTTCATAAAATGTATTATTTTTTTTGGTGCAGTAAAAATAATTTATACATTCGCAGAGAATTTATTGAAAAACACAAACAAAATGTCAAGCAACCGTTTTTATTTTAGCAACTCTTTTTATTTCTTCTTTAGTAGAAGTGAGGATTGTGCTATGGTTATTTGAGAAAATTTAAAAGACAAATAAAACTAATATACAATCCTGATGCAAATCAGGATTTTTTTTTGAGTATATGACAACAAAAATTGCAATACAAGGTATTAAAGGTTCATTTCATCATCAGGTAGTGAATGAGTATTTCTCTGAAAACGTGGATATTGACGAATGTTTATCATTTGAAGAATTAATTGATAGCGTACTTTCGGGAAAATCAGATCAGGCTGTAATGGCGATTGAAAACTCGATTGCGGGACCAATTATTCCGAATTATGCCTTGATAGATAAGAACAATTTGCACATAATTGGCGAGCATTATTTAAATATATCTCAGAATTTAATGGCATTAAAAGGCCAAAAAGTGGAAGATATTACAGAGGTTCATTCGCACCCAATGGCATTGTTACAATGTATGGATTTCCTAAAAAAATATCCAAATATTAAATTGGTAGAGGATAAAGATACTGCCGAAACAGCAAGAAGAATCCAAGAGAAACAATTAAAAGGGATTGCAGCAATTGCAAGTAAAGCGGCTTCGGTAATGTATGATTTAGAAATTCTGGCACCAGAAATTCAGACAATCAAAAACAACATGACCCGTTTTGTGATTATCAAGAAAGAGAATTCGTTTTTGCCTACAACTGAGATCAATAGAGCGTCGATTAAATTTGAACTGAATCACAAAAGAGGAAGTCTGGCAGCAGTTTTAAACGTAATGAGCGATTGCAAACTGAATTTAACAAAGATTCAATCATTGCCAAAAATTGAGACACCTTGGAAATATTCATTTTTTGTAGATGTAACTTTTGAGGATTATGAAGATTATGCTAAAGCAAAAAGATTAACAGAAATAATGGCTGAGTATTTTAAAGTTTTAGGAGAATATAAGAATACAAAACCATAAAACACGGAATTTTCAAATTCCAAATTCCAAACCTTCGGGACGCTCAGGATGACAAAAAAATAAAATTAGGAAAGTATAAAGCTTACGGTTTAAAGCCTAAAGCAAAAACAAAAGAACCATGATAACAACAGCAAAAAGATTAGATGTCGTAGAGGAATACTACTTTTCTTCGAAGCTTAGAGAAGTAAGACAATTACAATCTGAAGGAAAGCCAATCATTAATATGGGAATTGGAAGTCCGGATTTAAACCCTTCTAAAGCAGTTGTAGAAGCAGTAGTTTCGGCAATGCAAGATGAAAATGCACATCAATATCAAAGTTATCAGGGGTTGCCAGAATTGAGAAAAGGAATGGCCGATTTTTATCAGGATAATTATGGAGTTGCTTTAAATCCTGTTAATGAGATTTTACCATTAATGGGTTCGAAAGAAGGAATTATGCATATTTCATTGGCTTTCTTAAATGAGGGAGATCATGTTTTAATTCCGAATCCAGGATATCCAACATATACTTCGGTTACAAATTTGGTTGGTGCAGTTCCTGTTTATTATGATTTGAAAGAGGATAATAACTGGGAACCAGATTTTGAAGCTTTAGAGAAATTAGAGCTGGAGAAAGTAAAGATTATGTGGTTGGGTTATCCGCACATGCCAACTGGAGCAAGAGGTAGTTTAGCGTTATTTGAAAAATTGGTTGCTTTTGCTAAAAGACATAACATTTTATTGATTAATGATAATCCGTATAGTTTTGTTTTGAATGATAAACCAATGAGTTTATTACAAGTAGAAGGAGCAAAGGATGTAGCATTAGAGCTTAATTCATTGAGTAAGACCTTTAACATGGCTGGCTGGAGAGTTGGAATGGTTTTAGGAAATCCTGAAATTATAGATGCTGTTCTGAAAGTAAAAAGCAATATGGACAGCGGTATGTTCTACGGAATACAAAAAGGTGCTGTTGCTGCATTAAATTGTGATAAATCATGGTTTGAGGAGCAAAATGTAATTTACAGACGCCGTCGTGAATTAACCAATAAACTGGCTGAAAAGCTAGGTTGCAAAGTATATGCTGAGGGAGTTGGATTATTTGTTTGGGCAAAATTACCAGAAGGTATAGCATCTGCAGAAGATTTTATCGACCAGATATTATATGAGAAACATATTTTTATTACGCCGGGAACTATTTTTGGTAGTAATGGCGAAGGATACATAAGATTTGCTCTTTGTGTAAAAGAAGAAAAAATACAAGAGGCAATAGAGAGATTTTAAATTGTCATTGCGAGGAACGAAGCAATCTCTGATGCTGAATCAATTGCTAGTATGATTGCTTCGTACCTCGCAATGACAAACGTCTTGAAAAAACGAAAAGTTTAGCCCTGATGGAAGCGGCATCCTTTTTCTTGCTTCTTTAGAAAGAAAAAGATATAGCGGACAGCAGGATTAGCTTTAAATAAAAAATAAAAATGAACATACACGTAATAGGAATAGGGTTAATAGGAGGTTCAATGGTTTTAGATATCAAAGAATTATATCCGGAGGCTACTATTTACGGAATTGATAATAACGAAGCGCACTTACAAGAAGCAATTGCGTTGGGTGTTATCGATAAAGCGTCGACTTTTGAAGATTTGGTAACCGCCGATTTTGTAATTGTTTCGGTTCCTGTAGATGTTGCGCTTACTGTTTTGCCTAAAGTATTGGATGTAATTGGCGAAAACACGATTGTTTTTGAAGTAGGTTCTACTAAAAAACCAATTTGTGAAGCGGTTGCCAATCACCCAAGAAGAAGAAACTTTATAGCAACTCATCCGATTGCGGGAACGGAATTCTCTGGTCCTTCGGCGGCGATAAAAGGTCTTTTTAAAGGGAAAACGAATATAATTTGTGAGGTGGAAAAAACCACTTTTAAACTACAGGAAAAAGCCTTGCAACTTTTTACAGCAATTGGAATGCGTATACGATATATGGAGCCAAAATCGCATGATAAACATATTGCTTATGTATCGCATTTGTCTCATATAAGCTCGTTTATGCTTGGTAAAACGGTAATAAATAAGGAGAAAGACGAACAGGATATTTTTGATATGGCGGGAAGTGGATTTGAAAGTACTGTACGTTTAGCAAAAAGTTCTCCAGCAATGTGGACTCCGATTTTTAAACAGAATAAAAAACAGGTAATCGAAACCCTGGAAGAATATATATCAAATCTTACCCAGTTTAAAGATTTGCTGGCTGCAGATGATTATAATGCCATTTATGAGGAAATGGAAAGCGTGAATAAAATAAAAGAAATCTTAAACGGAATAACAATAAAAAAATAAAAAAAATGGAAAACAAGAAAGAAATGAGAAATTGGTTAAATGATTTCAATTTAACTCATCCGCTTGTAATTGCAGGACCTTGTAGTGCTGAAACTGAAGAACAAGTATTGAAAATTGCTCATGAATTAAAAGACTCTGACGTAAGTATATTCAGAGCTGGAATCTGGAAACCAAGAACGCGTCCGGGAGGATTTGAAGGTGTTGGAGAAATTGGTTTGAAATGGTTACAAAAAGCTAAAAAAGAAACTGGTTTATTAATGGGAACTGAAGTTGCGACTGCTGCTCATTGTAAACTTGCTTTGGAACATGATATTGATGTTTTATGGGTTGGTGCTCGTACTACAGCAAATCCATTTGCAGTTCAGGAAATTGCAGATACTCTTAAAGGAACTGATAAAATCGTTTTGATTAAAAACCCTGTTAACCCAGATTTATCTTTGTGGTTAGGTGGTGTTGAACGTTTACATATGGCGGGAATCGAAAAACTAGGTGTAATACACAGAGGATTTTCGACTTACGAAAAAACTAAATACAGAAACATTCCAGAATGGCAGATTGCTATCGAATTACAAAATAAATTCCCTGATTTACCTTTAATCATTGATCCATCTCATATTACTGGAGATCGTAAAATGATTCTTGAAGTGACGCAAGAAGCTTTGGATTTAAATTATGATGGTATGATTATCGAAACTCATACTGATCCTGATAATGCATGGAGTGATGCTGCACAACAAGTTACACCAGATGCTTTGAAACAAATTTTTAAAGATTTGAGAGTAAGAAAGACTGATGATAAGACTGACGAATACAGCCAGAAAATGTCTAAATTAAGAGCTAATATCGACGTTCTTGATGCTAATTTATTAGACTTATTAGGAAAACGTATGAAGGTTGCTGACGAAATTGGTCAGGTGAAAAAAGATGCAAACGTTGCTATTCTTCAAAACAATCGTTGGAACGAAATTCTAGGTAAAATGATCCTGGAAGGAGAGAAAAAAGGATTGTCGGAAGAATTTGTTCTTAAAATGTTTAAAGCAATTCACCAGGAAAGTATTAGTCACCAAGAAAGAATATTGAACGCATAAGTCGTTTTAAATCATATAAGAGGTATAAGTTCGGATAAGGGTTTGTAAGAATTAAACTTAGATGTACTTATACTGCTTAAATGGTTAATAATTCTCGAAAATAGAATCTTCATCACTTTTAATTAAGAGATGGAGATTTTTTGTTTATAGAGATTTACAAAAAAAATAGACTTTGAACTTTTAACGAAAACAATCATTTATCTTTGCAAAGATTTTGGTTTTGAATCTAAAATCTAAAATCAGAATATCTAAAATTAAAAAATGACAGGAACCGTTTACAAATCTACAGGAAGTTGGTACACCGTAAAATCTGAAAAAGGAGATTTTATAGAGTGTAGAATGAAAGGAAAGTTTAGGATTAAGGGTATTAAAAGTACTAATCCTATTGCTGTAGGAGATGTTGTGGATTATGAACTCGAAGAAAGTTCGGATACTGTAACAGGAACGATTCATAATATTCACGAAAGAAAAAATTATATCGTTCGTAAATCGGTGAATTTATCCCACCAGATGCATATTATTGCGTCTAATATTGATTGTGTTTTTTTATTGGTAACGATCAATAATCCTCCAACGACATTTAATTTCATTGACCGTTTCTTGGTTACGGCCGAAGCATATGGAATTGAAACAATATTAATTTTTAATAAAATCGATACTTTTGATGAAGCTACGCTCGACGAGCAATTGTATATGCAGTATGTATATGAGCAAATAGGATATAAATGTTTGCGTGTTTCATCGACAGAAGGAAAAGGTGTTGAGGAATTAAAAGATATGATGATTGGTAAAGTAACGATGTTCTCAGGACATTCTGGAGTTGGTAAATCGACTCTTGTAAATGCAATGGAACCTAGCTTACATCTTAAAACCAAAATGATTTCGACAGCCAGTAAACAAGGACAGCATACAACAACATTTGCAGAAATGTTTGATTTGTCTTTTGGTGCTCGTATTATTGATACTCCAGGAATTAAAGGTTTTGGTATTGTCGATATGGAGAAAGAAGAAGTTAGTGGTTATTTCCCTGAGTTTTTTAAATTAAAAGACCAGTGTAAATTTAACAACTGTTTACATAAAGACGAACCTCATTGTGCTATTAAAGCTGCTCTGGAAAGAGATGAAATTGCTTGGTCACGTTATAATAGTTATCTTAAAATCTTAGAAGGAGAAGATGAACATTATCGTACAGATATTCATAATGAAGATCGCGCGGCAAGCGATGAAACTAGGAAATAATTGTGAATTATTAATTGTGAATTGTGAATTATGGCAGAGAATATAATAAAGACAAAGTCATTTAGCTTTGCCCTAAGAATTATTAAATTATTTCAATTCTTAAATCAAGAAAAGAAAGAGTTTATTTTGAGTAAACAATTACTTCGTAGCGGTACATCAATTGGAGCATTAGTTCGAGAATCGGAACAAGCAGAAAGCAAAAAAGATTTTATTCATAAGCTTGCAATAGCTCAAAAAGAAGCTAATGAAACAGATTATTGGTTAGAATTGTTGTTTCAGTCAGATTATTTAAATGAAACTCAATTTAAATCTATAAAATTTGATATTGTAGAAATAAATAAAATTTTAGCTTCTATAATAATAACTACTAAACAAAAAATAGAAGCGAAATGAATTCACAATTAACCATTTATAATTCACAATTACCTTGAGAGTTGTTCTTCAAAGAGTTTCTTCAGCTTCGGTAGTGGTTGAAGGTAATAAAGTAGCCGATATCCAAAAAGGACTACTTGTTTTTGTTGGTATTGAAGATGCCGATACACAGGAAGATATTGACTGGTTGGCTGGAAAAATAACCAAAATTAGAATTTTTGGCGACGAAAATGATGTCATGAACTGTTCTGTTCAGGATATTAAAGGCGAAATTATAGCTGTAAGCCAGTTTACACTTCATGCTGGGACGAAAAAAGGTAATCGTCCGTCTTACATAAAAGCTTCAAAGCCAGATGTTGCAATTCCGCTTTATGAAAGTTTTGTAGCAACGCTGGAAAAGGAATTTGGAAATAAAATTCAGACAGGAATTTTTGGTGCTGATATGAAAATCAGCCTATTAAATGATGGTCCTGTAACAATAATAATAGATAGTAAAAATAGAGAGTAAAAAGAACGAACATTTGTTAAAGATTTCTAAAAATGATATATATTTGGCGAAATTACTTATAAAATGAAATCGATTTTCTGTTCTCTATTTTTTATTTTGTTTACTTTTTCTTCAACTGCTCAAAAAGGAGAATACATTGCTGCAAGTATTTCTGATAGTCTTAAAGAAAATGCAGAAGCTGTTATTCGTTTAAATCAAATAGATATTGTAATTGCTTCTCAAAGAAGTATGAAAACGAAGCACAAAAGAGTTATAACAGTATTTAATGAAAAAGGGTTAAGTGCAATTGATGCTACTGAATATTACGATAAATCGGTAACGGTTAAAAATATTGAAGCTACAGTTTTTGATGCCTTAGGCAAAGAAATAAAGAAAATAAAACGTAAAGATTTTCGAGATCAGAGTGTTATAAGTGGCGGGACATTGTTCTCTGAAAGTCGCTACATTTATTTAGATTATACTCCTGTTCAATATCCGTTTACTTTAGTATACGAAAGCGAAGTTGAAACTTCTACAACTGCTTTTATTCCAAAATGGTTACCTCTTGATAATTATTACACGAGTGTAGAAAAAAGTATCTTAAATGTAACGTATCCAAACAATTTAGGATTT
The DNA here is from genome assembly GCF_000813005.1 of Flavobacterium sp. KMS. Lineage (GTDB taxonomy): Bacteria > Bacteroidota > Bacteroidia > Flavobacteriales > Flavobacteriaceae > Flavobacterium. Next base: position 212,969 of record NZ_JSYP01000007.1, read on the forward strand.
AAGAAAAAAGAACTCCATTTCTCTGGATTTGATGTAAAAAAGACAAAAGATACCGATACGCAACTTTCTTATGTGGCAACTAATATTCTGGCTCAAAAAAGAGAAGATTATAGTCCTGCATTTAGCGATATTTTCCCTTGTGCTATGATGGGATTAGAGAATTTTCATCTCGAAGGTGTAGATGGAAGTGCAACAACATGGGAAGCTTTTGGGAAATGGTATGCCGATAAAATTTTATTAGGTACGATAGATTTGTCCGATGAAACAAAAACAAAAATTAAAGCCCTTGTTGGAACGGAAAAAGATCCTGTTAAAAAGGCTAAAATAGTATATGACTATGTACAGAAAAAATCAAGATATGTAAATATTGCGATTGGTATTGGTGGATGGAAACCGATGTTTGCAAATGATGTAGATAGATTAGGATATGGAGATTGTAAAGCATTAACTAATTATACAAAAGCACTTCTGGAAGCTGTTGGCGTTCCTTCTTATAATACAATTTTATATGGGAATCCATATAAAATGAATATAGATTCAGACTTTGTTTCTATGCAGGGAAATCACATGATATTATCTATTCCGAACGGAGATAAATATATTTGGCTTGAATGTACAAGTCAAGACGACCCTTTTGGGTATCAAGGTACTTTTACAGATGATAGAGATGTATTAATAATTAAACCAGAAGGAGGAGTAATTGTTAGAACAACTATTTATGATGATAAAAATAATACGCAGATAAGTAAAGGAAATTACGCTTTATCCGATGAAGGTAATTTATCTGGAGCAATCGCAATAGTTTCAGGAGGTTCTCAGTACAGTAAAAAAATGGGAGTTGAGAAGATGCCACCTACTGATAAAGATGCACATTATAAAGATTACTGGGATAATATTAATAATCTGAAAATAAATAAGAGCATTTTTTCTAACGACAAAGAGAATGTAAAATTCACTGAAGATGTCCAAATAAACGCTTCTAATTATGGTGTTATTTCAGGAAGTAAAATGATGTTTGTGGTAGATGCTTTTAATCAATACACAGGAAGTATAAAGAGAATTAGAAATCGAAAAAGTCCATTAGAAATACAAAGGGGTTATTTTGATACTGATGAAATAGAAATTAATTTACCAGCAAGTTTTACAATCGAATTTTTACCAGCAAGTTTTGAACTGAAAGGTAAATTTGGAGAATATAAAACTGAGATAATTAAAAAGGAGAATAATAAGTTGCTCTATAAGCGTTCCATGCTTCTAAATAAAGGAAAATATTCGGCTAAAGAATACGATGAATATCGCCTTTTTATGGAGCAAATTAATAGAAATGATAATGCCAAAATTATACTAACCAAGAACTAAACCAATGAAATTTTACCAACTAACAATCGTTTTATTTGTTGTGCTTTCCTTTTCAAAAATTACAGCACAAGAATTTAAATTAGGGAAAGTATCCATTCCAGAATTACAGGAAAAAGTACATGCCAAAGATACTTCAGCTTCGGCTGCAATTTTATTCAGAAAAGGGACCTCTTATTTTGAATATGATCCGGTTGATGGTTTTGTAATTATAACTGAGGTTGAAAGCCGAATTAAAATCTATAAAAAAGAAGGTTACGAATGGGCTAATCAAGGCGTAAGGTATTACATAGGTGATTCTAATACAAAGGAAAGTGTTTCGTTTTCTGATGCGGTTACTTATAATCTTGTTGATGGAAAAATAGAGAAAACTAAACTTAAAAGTGATGGGACTTTTGATGAGAATTTTAATAAATATTATAATAAGAAAAAGATAACAATGCCTAATGTAAAAGAAGGTTCTGTTATTGAATTTAAATATAGAATAAAAGCTTTGACAATTGGTTCCATGAGGGATTGGTATTTTCAAACTTCTATTCCGGTTAACTATTCTGAATTTATAACCCGAATTCCAGAATATTTTGTTTACAATAATAAGCAAAAAGGGTATATTTTTCCTAAAGTTAATAAAGAAACAAATACGAAGTATATTGTATTTAATAATAAAGAAAGATCAGGAGGGGATGTTTCGACAACCAGTTATTCTCAGAATAAACGAGAATATCAGGAAGAGAAAACTACTTATACAGCAGAGAATTTGCCAGCGATGAAAGAAGAGGCGTATGTTAATAATATTAATAATTATACCTCCTGTCTGGAGCTAGAATTGTCTATGACAAAATATCCTAATCAACCAATAAATTTATATTCAACTGATTGGAATTCAGTTGTGAAAACAATATATAATTATGAGAGCTTTGGCCCAGAATTAAATAAAACAGGATATTTTGAAGATGATTTAAAAACATTACTTGCAGGCGTAGATGTGCAAGATGATAGAATTAATCTAATATTAAATTTCGTAAAAGCAAGAGTTAAATGGAATGGTTATACTGATTATGGATGTGATAATGGGGTAAAAAAAGCTTATAAAGAAAAAACAGGGAATGTGGCAGATATAAATCTTATGTTAACAGCTATGTTGAGACATTCAGGATTAACAGCAAATCCTGTTTTAGTAAGTACACGTTCTAACGGAATCTCAATATTTCCTAATAGAACAGCTTTTAATTATGTAATTGCAGCTGTTGAAACTCCTAATGGAATTATTTTACTAGATGCTTCAGATAAGTATTCAACCCCAAATATATTACCATTTAGAGCTTTAAACTGGATGGGTAGATTAATACGTAAAGATGGGACTTCTGAGGAGATTGATTTAATGCCTAAAATAGTATCTGCCAACAATGTGTCTATGATTTATAATGTAGATGCTAGTGGGAATGTGAGTGGAAAAACTAGAAAGCAGTATACAAATTACAATGCCATGATGTTTAGGGATAATATTGGTGATGTGAAAGAAGATGCATATCTTGAAAAATTAGAAAATGATAATAATAAAATTGAGATAAGCGAGTATTCCAGAACAAATGAAAAAGATTTATTATTGCCTGTAATCGAGACCTTTTCGTTTTCGGGTAATAACCTTTGCGAAATAATTGGTGATAAAATTTATATAGATCCAATGTTGTTTCTTACCGATAAGAAGAATCCTTTTACACAAGAGAATCGCGAATATCCTGTAGATTATGGTTTTCCATCTTCTGATAAGTATAGTATTAATATCACTATTCCAGATGGGTTTGCTGTTGAAACTTTGCCAGCTTCGGGAGGATTTGCTATGGAAAATGATTTAGGTTTATTTAAGTTTATTAGTTCTGTAAATGGAAACATTTTACAAGTGGTAATAACACACCAGATAAATGAGCCAGTAATACTACCAGATGATTACTCAGTGTTAAAAGAGTATTACAAAGGGATGATTGCTAAAGAGAATGAAAAAATAGTTTTAAAAAGAATATAATATGAGGTTTTGGAGTTTAGTAATGGTTGTTTTTCTGTTTTTTTATTTTTCAAAAATTGAAGCACAAGAATTTAAATTAGGAAAAGTATCTATTTCTGAATTACAGGAAAAAATATATGCCAAAGACACTTCGGCAGCAGCAGCAATTTTATATAAAAAAGGTGTTTCTCGTCTTGAATATGATATGACAGACGGATTTATAATTATGACAGAGGTCGAAAGCCGAATTAAGATTTATAAAAAAGAAGGTTATGATTGGGCAAATCAAAACATATCATATTATATAGGGGCTTCTGGTTTAAAAGAGAATGTTACTTTTTCAGATGCGGTTACTTATAACCTTGTAGATGGAAAAATCGAGAAAACTAAACTTAAAAGCGATGGGGTATTTGATGAGAACTTTAATAAATATTTTAATAGAAAGAAGATAACAATGCCTAATGTAAAAGAAGGTTCTGTTATTGAATATAAGTACACCATAAAATCACCAAGTATAAGCTCAATGAGAGATTGGTATTTCCAAGCCTCTATACCAGTAAACTATTCTGAATTTGTAACTAAAATTCCAGAATTTTATGTTTTTAATGCAAAGCAAAAAGGATATATTTTTCCAGAGGTAAATGTCGAGAAAAATACTAGGTCTATCATGTTTGTGAGTAAAGAGCAATCACGAGGTGGTGGGTTTAACGTGGCTCAAACTAGTTATTCCAATGAGAAAGTTGATTATTTGGAAAACAAAACTACCTATACAGCAAAGAATTTACCTGCTATGAAAGAAGAGAGGTATGTTAATAATATACGTAATTATACTTCGTGTATTGAGCATGAATTGTCTGCGAAGAAATTTCCTAATCAACCAGTTAAATCATTTTCAACCGATTGGAATTCAGTTGTAAAAACAATATATAATTATGAGAGCTTTGGCCCAGAATTAAATAAAACAGGATATTTTGAAGATGATTTAAAAACATTGCTTGCAGGCGTAGATACTCAAGATGAAAGAATTTATCGAATATTAAATTTCGTAAAAAACAGAGTTAAATGGAATGGTTATACTGATTATGGATGTGATAACGGGGTAAAAAAAGCTTATAAAGAAAAAACAGGGAATGTGGCTGATATAAATCTTATGTTAACAGCTATGTTGAGGTATTCAGGATTAACTGCAAATCCAGTTTTAGTAAGTACACGTTCTAATGGAATTGCAATTTCTCCTAATAGAACGGCTTTTAACTATGTAATTGCGGCTGTTGAAACGGCCAATGGAATTATTTTACTAGATGCTTCAGATAAATATTCAAATCCAAATATATTACCTTTTAGAGCTTTAAATTGGATGGGGAGATTAATACGTAAAGACGGAACCTCAGAAGAAATTAATTTAATGCCTAAAATAGTATCTGCAAATAATGTATCTATGAGTTATAATGTAGATGCTAGCGGGAATGTGAGCGGAAAAACAAGAAGGCAGTATACAAATTACAATGCCATGATGTTTAGGAATAATATTGGTAATGTGAAAGAAGATGTATATCTTGAAAAATTAGAAAATGATAATAATAAAATTGAGGTAAGCGAGTATTCAAGAACAAATGAAAAGGAATTGTTACTGCCTGTGATAGAGACTTTTTCGTTTTCAGGTAATAATCTTTGTGAAGTTATTGGAGGTAAAATTTATATAGATCCAATGTTATTCTTTACAAATAAGCAAAATCCTTTTACACAAGAGAATCGTGAATATCCTGTAGATTATGGTTTTCCATCTTCAGATAAGTATAGTATTAATATCACTATTCCAGAAGGATTTGCAGTTGAATCGATGCCAGTATCAGGAGGATTTGCTATGGAAAATGATTTAGGTTTATTTAAGTTTATGAGTACTGTAAATCAAAACGTATTACAGATAGTAATGACACACCAGATAAATGAAGCAATAATACTAGCTGAATATTATCCTATGTTAAAAGGTTATTACAAAGGAATGATTGCTAAAGAGAATGAAAAAATAGTTTTAAAAAGAATATAAAATGGATTTAAAAAATGCCCAACTAGATGTCGATACCTGGATAAAAGAACATGGAGTTCGTTATTTTAATGAATTGACTAATATGGCACAACTTACAGAGGAAGTAGGGGAAGTTGCCAGAATTATTGCGCGTCGTTATGGAGAGCAATCAGAGAAAGAAAGCGATAAGAATAAAGACCTTGGCGAAGAATTAGCCGATGTTGTTTTTGTGGTTTTATGCTTGGCAAATCAAACAGGAATTGATCTTCAGTCTGCATTTGATAAAAAAATGGATTTGAAATCTGTTCGAGATAAAGACCGTCATAAAAACAACGATAAACTAAAATAATGTGATAAGTTAGGGTAAAGCTTTGGAGTATCCTTTTTTTAAAATAAATTTGCAAAAACGCACAAAACAATTACCCTATAATGAATTTACTATTAAAAACATCTCAAGCTAATTTACAAGGACAAATTGCAGTAACTGGCTCAAAAAGCGAAACCAATCGATTATTATTATTGCAAGCATTGTTTCCGAATATTACTTTGGCAAATACATCAAACTCTGATGATAGCGAAGTAATGCAAAAAGCATTAGTTGGTAATGAAGAAATAGTAGATATTCATCATGCAGGAACAGCAATGCGTTTTTTAACAGCCTATTTTGCGGTTAAAGATGGTAGAGAAGTTGTAATGACGGGTTCTAGCAGAATGCAAGAGCGTCCGATTAAAATTTTGGTAGAAGCTTTAGCTCAGTTAGGGGTAGAGATTTCATATTTAAAAGAAGAAGGATATCCGCCAATTCGCATTAAAGGAAAAAAAATCACAGCTTCAAAAGTTACCTTGGCTGCCAATGTAAGTAGTCAGTATATTTCGGCATTATTACTTGTAGCTTCTAAATTAGAAAATGGTTTAGAGTTAACATTAGAAGGAGAAATTACTTCTATTCCATATATCAAAATGACTTTGGCTTTGCTTAATGATTTAGAAATTCAAACTAGCTTTGAAGGAAATGTAATCAAAGTATATCCAAAAGCTGAGGTGGTTGCAAAAGAAATGGTTGTAGAGTCTGATTGGAGTTCGGCTTCTTATTTTTTTAGTTTAGCAGCACTTGCAGATACAGCTTCGATAACACTTAGTAGTTACAAAGAAAATAGCCTACAAGGAGATTCAGCTTTAATATCACTTTATGAGAAAATGGGTGTTGAGACTACGTTTCAGGGAAATAAAATGACTTTGGTTAAGCAGCCAAATTTTAAATTCGGAACGGTAAATTTTGATCTGAACAATACCCCAGACATTGCACAGACAATTGTAGTGACTTGTCTTGGCTTAGGAATTGGTTGTCATTTAACAGGTTTGCACACTCTAAAAATTAAAGAAACAGATAGATTGGAAGCTTTAAGGATTGAGTTAACTAAATTAGGAGCTAATATTTCGGTTACTAATGATAGTTTAACGCTTGTTGCTACAAATGAAATAAATTCTAATGTAAAAATTGCTACTTATAATGACCACCGTATGGCAATGGCATTTGCTCCATTGGCATTAAAAGTGCCAATAATAATCGAAGATGCAGGAGTAGTTTCTAAATCTTATCCAGATTTTTGGAAAGATTTAACAAATTTAGGTTTTGAGACAACAGAAATAGGTGCATAATAATCAATGTTTACGGCTAAAATCAGGAATAAATTTTGAAGTTTGCAATTTTCTAACTAAATAAAAGCCAAAACACTTGACAACGCCTATCTCACAATCGTATATTTGCACTCTAAATAAATAGACTACATGAAATTATCTCATTTTCAATTTAATTTACCAAAAGAACTTTTAGCTGAATTCCCTGCTGAAAACAGAGATGAGTCTCGTTTGATGGTAATTGATCGTAAAAAACAAACTATAGAGCACAAAATGTTCAAAGATGTAATCAATTACTTTGATGATGGTGATGTTCTTATATTAAATAACACTAAAGTTTTCCCTGCTCGTTTGTATGGAAACAAAGAAAAAACTGGAGCAAGAATCGAAGTTTTCTTATTAAGAGAACTAAATTCAGAGCAACGTCTTTGGGATGTTTTGGTAGATCCAGCTCGTAAAATCCGTATCGGAAATAAATTATATTTTGGTGATGACGATTCGTTAGTTGCTGAGGTTATCGACAATACTACTTCTCGTGGTAGAACATTGCGTTTTCTTTACGATGGCTCTTACGAAGAATTCAGAAATAAACTAACAGAACTTGGAGAAACTCCAATTCCTAAATATATCAGCAGAGAGGTAACTCCAGAAGATGCTGAAAGATACCAAACGATTTATGCTAAAGAAGAAGGAGCTGTTGCAGCACCAACTGCTGGATTGCATTTCTCGAAACACCTTTTGAAAAAATTGGAAATTAAAGGAGTAAACTTTGCAGAAGTTACACTTCACGTAGGTTTAGGAACTTTTAATCCAGTTGAGGTTGAAGATTTATCAAAACACAAAATGGATTCAGAAGAGTTAATCATTACTGAAGAAGCTTGTGAAATTGTAAATCATGCAAAACAAAACAAGAAACGTATCTGTGCTGTAGGAACAACTTCAATGCGTGCTATTGAAAGTTCAGTTTCATCACAAAATACATTAAATCCTTTTGAAGGTTGGACTAATAAATTTATTTTCCCTCCTCATGATTTTAGTATTGCAAACTGTATGATTACAAACTTCCATACACCAAAATCAACATTGTTAATGATGATTTCTGCATTCTGTGGACATGATTTAATGAAAAGAGCATATGAAGAAGCTATAAAAGAAGGATACAAATTCTACTCTTATGGTGATGCAATGCTTATCATCTAAGAAATATAAAATAAGGTTAATTCAAAAATCTCGCTAGTAATAGCGAGATTTTTTTTTGAAATCTAGTTAACCTGATATACTAGTTTTACGGTAATATTAGCCGTTTTGTTTTTAGAGGTTGTATTAAATGATCCTCCATAAGAAAAGTCTTCAGATGAATTTTGCCCTGTAATTTGGAAAACTCCCATGTCTGATTTTTTTAATTTCCCTAAAGAAGCATCTGCATTTTCAGCAATGCTTTTGGCTCTGGAACTAGCATCTTTAGTTGCCTCAGCAATCATTTTTATTTTAAGTTCAGCTAGTTTGGTATAATAATACTCAGGAGGATTAGAATAGAATTCGACTCCGGAATTTATTAATTCGCTAGATTGTCTGGAAATTTCCTCAATTTTATTTACTTCTTTAGATTGAATAGTTACACTTTGGGTTAATGTAAATCCCGTAAAAACTTGTTGTTTTGGTGTTCCATTTTCATTGTATGAAGTGTCAAAATCTTTATTGAAGTTTATTGCAGAGAAAACCATTTCTGAAGCTTTGATTCCTTTGCTAGCCAAGTAGTTTTTTATTTTCTCTCTATCGCTGTCTAATGATGCATAAGCTTCTTTTAGCGTAAGACTCTTTTTAGAGAATGAACCACTCCAGACAATTAAATCCGAAACAAAATCTTTTTTCCCCAGACCTGTAACACTAATAGTATCATTGCTTTTATTTCTATTTTGGAATGCATTAGAAAACAAATAGGCAGAGATAATCACTGCTAAAGAAATAATAATAACATTTAAATTGTTTTTGAACATGGCATATAATTTTAAATTCAATCAAATATATCGAATTAATTGTGTTCATTTTTAACACAGGCTTATATTTTTCTCCTTTTGTCTTCGTTGTTTTTTTTCTACATTTACCAAACAAAATTCAAACAATGACTTTCGAAAACACACGTGAATTTGCACAAAAACTTGATTCACAAGATATATTGCATAAATACCAAGACGAATTTATTTTTCCTGAAGTAAATAATAAAAAGGTTATTTATTTTACAGGAAACTCTTTGGGATTACAGCCAAAGCGTACAAAATCCTATGTTGATGAAGTAATGGCAGATTGGGCAAATCTTGCTGTTGAAGGGCATTTTTATGCCGAAAAACCTTGGTGGGATTATCAGGAACGTTTTGCCAAACCACTTAGTAAAATTGTAGGTGCTTTGCCAAGCGAAGTTACTGTGATGAATACATTAACGGTTAACCTTCATTTATTGATGGTGTCTTTTTACAGACCAACTGCAACCAGATATAAGATTATTTGTGAGGAAAAAGCATTTCCTTCAGATCAGTATATGTTTCAGAGTCAGGTACATTTTCATGGTTATAAAACAGAAGATGCTATTGTAGAGATCAAGCGTCGCGAAGGAGAACATAATATTCGACTAGAAGATGTTTTGGCCAAAATTGAAGAAGTTGGAGATCAATTGGCTTTAGTCTTAATTGGTGGAGTGAATTATTATACAGGACAAGTTTTTGATATGAAAACCATTACTGCGGCTGGACAAAAAGTAGGAGCCAAAGTAGGTTGGGATTTAGCGCACGCAGCAGGAAATATAAAATTAGAATTGCACGATTGGAATGTCGATTTTGCAGCTTGGTGTAGTTATAAATACATGAACTCTGGACCAGGAAATGCATCTGGTTGTTTTGTACATGAAAAGCATCATAATAACCCCGATTTACCTCGTTTTGCAGGTTGGTGGGGACATAATAAGGAACGCCGTTTTAAGATGGAACCTAATTTTGACCCAGTTCATGGAGCTGATGGGTGGCAAATAAGTAATTTACCAGTGCTTTCTTTAGCGCCTTACCTAGCATCAGTAGAAATGTTTGATGAAGTAGGAATGGATGCTTTAATTGCAAAAAGAGATAAAATAACAGCTTATCTGGAGTTTATCTTACATGAAATAGATAAAGAAGTAAAAGGTAATTTTGAAGTTATTACTCCAGCTGATCCTAAGGAAAGAGCGTCGCAATTGTCAGTGTTTTTGCATGGAGAAGGACGTAGCTTATTTGATTATTTGATGAAAAATGGAGTTATTACAGATTGGCGCGAACCTAATGTTATTCGTTTAGCTCCAGTTCCTTTGTATTGTTCTTTTGAAGACATGTATGAGTTTGGACAAATTTTAAAAAGAGGAATTTTAGAATAGTCTAAACCTAAATAAATAAAATATTTTAAAGTCAGCTAATTCAGATTGTTATGAATTGGCTGACTTTTTTTGCGTAGTTTAATTTTGTAACGATCTCTTAAAATTATGTAATTCCAGACAAAAGTTTAGGCTTTACTTTGTTATGTTATAAATACCTAAATTTTACAATCATGAAAACATTATATTTAGTATTATTTTCTTTTGCGATTATCTCGTGTCAGAATCAAGGGAAAATAGATATTCAAAAAGCCAAGCAAGCGAGTATTGACTCTATGAAAGTTGAAATTAATAAACAAAAAGTTATTGATTCAATGAAAACAGAGATGGCAAAAGTTCAAGAAGAAAAAGAGCAAGTTCAAGCCCAGGCAGAATTAGCACCTCAAAAAGTGGTTGTTGTAAATCAGCAAGCGCCAGCTGCTGCCGCGCCAAAGAAAAAAGGATGGAGTTCGACTGCAAAAGGAGCTGTAATTGGTGCTGGAGTTGGAGCTGTTACAGGAGCAATTATCAGTAAGAAAAAAGGCGAAGGAGCAATAATAGGAGGGTTAGCAGGTGCTGGTGTTGGTGCAGGAACTGGAGCAATTATAGATGGAAAAAAGAAAAAAGAATAGAGTAGACCGCTATTCTTCGAATAAATGTTAGTTATATTCAAATTAGAAAAACCACCTCAAATTAATTTTAGAGGTGGTTTTTTGCATAATAAAGAAATGTGGTATTATTGTCTTATGATGGAATAGCTATAGCAATAAGCTTAGTTCTATAATCATTAAATTGATTTTGAATTTCTGCTTTATCATTCTTAAAATAAGAAGAAGCTGCAAGCAGATTTTCGTAATATGCAATTCCGCTTAAAAGATTGTCTTTAAAAGCTTGTAATTTTTTAGTTTGTGCAGCTGTTATTTCTGCCGAAATATTCTCGATATCTTTCTTAAAATAATCCAGATACATCTTTAATTCTTTTACGAATAAATTCGGACGATTTTTAACGCGTATAACCGACTTGTTTCCGTAAATATGCTGTACCATATCGTTCAGAGATACTTCTTGATCAAAATAGGCCATATTTGGACCAGGGCATATAACAACACCTTGAGCTTGTCCTTTTATTTTAATATCGTTCTCTATATAAGATGCATTTGCGAGTCCTACACATAAACATGATTTTTCGGTAATAGCAGCTTTTAATTTTTCAAAAGATTCTGGCGAAATAGTATCTTTTATAGTTTCTAATTCGGCTAATTTTAAATCTTGGTATTTTTTTGAAGCCGAACAAGTTCCTTTTGGATCGTATTCTTTGCTTAACGCCAAAAATTTCTTCGGGCAAGAACTTCCTGCTTTATTATCGTGAATACGTTTTTGTTTCAGGATTTCGTTAGAGGTTCCTCTTAAGGTATTAAACGGTACGCCTAAAGGAGAAATATGACTTAAATATAAATCCTCTTCTTGGGCTTTCATTAATAAGTTGCGAGTAGGCTGATCTACAGATGTCGCTTCTGGAACTAGTAAAAAAGGAGTTCCCCAACCTACAGAATCTACACTATAGTTATCTAATAAAAACTCGTGTTCTTCGGCAGTTCCCACACCACCTTGTACGGTAATTTTAAGAGGTAAAGGATTTTCGGGAACTAGAAATTGTTTTTGCTGTAATGCTTTTACCATTAAATCATGAGAAGATTGAATCAATTGGTCTTTTTTCTGCTTGAATTCTTCTAAGATAGGACCTAATAATAAACCTTCGGTTGCAAATGCATGTCCACCACAGTTTAATCCTGATTCTATACGATACTCAGAAACCCAAAGTCCTTTTTTTGCCAAAAAGTTACCTTGAATCATGGCTGATCTAAAATCACTTACTTTTAGTATAATTTTCTTTTTAAGCTCATTATTGCTGTTTGGAAAAAAGTCTGGAAAATTCTCAAAGTAGCTATATAGTCTAGGATTCATTCCAGCAGAAAGAACTAAAGAAGATTCTAGATTACTATTTGCAAAACCTCGAAGAGCTGCATGAGCATCATTAAATTCAATAGGTAATTGTTCGTCTTTGATAAAGTTATCTTTATCAAGTTTTGTCATAATATTTACATCAATTGCTCCTGCAGAAAGATGTGATTCGATATAATTTTGGATGTTTTCTTTAAACGAAATACCATCTTCCATTAAGTTTAAAAAACCTTTTTTTATCTCAGAACTATTAGGCAGCATCGAGATATAGTTTTCCAGTGCTTGTTTGCTCTCAGATAATTCGGTTTTAAAATTTTCAAATTTTTGTTTTACGATTTTATCTACTAAGTTTAAGTAGGTTGTAATACGTTTGGCTCTGTAATCGTGAATTTTTTGGCTTATTTCCTGATAAGAAGAATTGAATTTTTCAGAATAAAAAGCAGTCATCTTTTCAATTAACTCATCATCTGCAATCGAGATTACCGATGAAATACCATATTTAGCTACTCGAATCGGGCTGTCAATAGTATAAGCGAGTCCCATTACAGGGATATGAAAAGAGTGTATGGGGTTTTTTGTCATTTGAGATTATTATAAAATTTAATAAATGACAAATGTTGTAAAATCATTTTATAAAAAAACTGATATATATCATGTTTATAGCGGATTAAGTTTGTTTTTTGGTGTGATTAAATTAAAATTTTCTTAAAAGATTCAGCTATACTTCTCCATAAAAAATTATAAAAAGACTTTTCCTGAATTCGTTCTAATTCTATTTCAGTTTTTTTAGCTTCATTATCAGAGTCTTTTTTAAGGATTAAATTAGCTAAAGAAGTTTTTAATTTTGCCTCTTTTTCAGGATCTTTCTTTTTGTATAAAGTAACTTTTAAGTCTTTATATTTTAAGCTTGCATTTCCTATAGCTTTTTTGTCATTTCCAGTAATATCAAAATGGTAATCATCAAAAGTTCCTTTAAACGAAGTATTAGTATATGGTTTTGTGAAAGCATACATGGCCTGAACATCAAATTTGGCAATACTCCCTTTTATACGGAAACCATCGTTTTTGTCTAGTACATTTAATGTCCAATGCACTTTTAAAGGTGAATTTTTCATAAAAAGACAATTGATTTTAATATCTAAATCGGGTGCTTTTTTTAATCCAAAACCACTCTGCAGATTTGTAGCGTTTAAGTTAAAACGACTGAAAGTTAATATCGCAGGTCCTTTCTGGAAATTGATTTCTTCTTCATATACTAATTTTGAATTTCGGATAGAAAGGGTGTCAATTTTTAGTGGAAACGGAATTTTTCGGAGTAAAGCATTATATAATGGTTTCTTACTTAAATCATCTGCGGGTATTTTATTTCGATAGATATTTGCATCTAAATCATCAAAAACAATAGAATTTGCATTAAAGAAAAACACATCATTTTTAAATCCCCAATTCATCGAATTGATATTTATATCAGTTGCCTTTATGGTAAAAAGATCTTTTTCTTTAGCTGATTTCTGTACAAATTGATGACGAGAATACAAAGGGATATAACTGAAGTTTTTTACTTTTAAAGAATGATTATTAGTTGTTATTTGCGACGCATTAATGGTGTAAAAAGGGTTTGGTTTGTAATATATACTATCACAATTTAGGGCGTATTTTTGATACGAAAAAGGGATTTTCTGTTTAAGAATTTCATCATTAATTACAATTCCTTCTAATACAATAGCGATATTTCGAGTGTATAAAATAGGCTTATTTGTTTTGGTAGACATGATGTCTAAACTTGCTTCATTGAGATAAATATTAGAAACAACAATTATTTTCTGGAAAGGTTCAATTACTTGTGTACGAATACTATTGCTGTTGTCAATTGCATTTTCATCTTTTTTATACAAGATTACTCGCGCATGATCTATCGTGATGCTTTTTGCACGTAACACATCATTAAATACAAGATTCCAGATGCTGAAATCATTTATGGCAACTGTTTTTATTTTAGAATAAATCCCAATTTTAGTAGTATCGTTTTTTGGTGCATTTTTAGGATTAATAACAATATTAGATGCATAAATATCTGCTGCCCAAAGATCGATTTTTATTGTTTCGTATGTAATTTGATACGGCGTTTTATTATTGTCCTGAATGATTTTTGGGAGTTGTTTTTTTACCCAAAAATTTAGCCCAGTATTTATTAAAAACAAAAGGGCTAAAAACGAAATGATTCCTATGATTATTTTTTTATTTAAAGACATTTAGTGCATATTTTATTTTAAATATATAAATTTAAAGACTTAAAAGGAATAACTTTTGGATACAATTGTGATTTTGATAATAATACATTTCATTAAAATATTTATTTATACAATTTAGAAACATGAAAAAAATCAAAAAAATACTGCTTGTTTTGTTCTTGATACTTGTTGTTTTAGGAATCGGTTTATGTACTTATATTTTTCATTTAAAACCGAAATATGAAGGAGAAGTAAAACTGAAAAACATTCAAAAAGAGACAACGGTATATTTTGATGATTTTGGAGTGCCACATATTTATGCAAATTCACAAAAAGAAGCCATGACAGTTTTGGGTTATGTACACGCTCAGGATCGTTTGTGGCAAATGGAGTTGATGCGTCGTATTGCATCAGGGAGATTGTCGGAAATTTTTGGTTCGGTAATGCTAAAGAACGATAAGTTTTTTTCGGGATTAGGAATAGAAGAAGCTTCGGCGAAAGCAATTGCGCAATTGGATAAAAATAGCCCGAGTTATCAATTAACGATGGCTTATCTGGACGGAATTAATCAATATTTGGAAGAAGGTGTTACGCCAATAGAATTTCAGTTGGTTGGAGTGAAAAAAGAAAAATTCACGATAAAAGATGTTTATAATATTTTTGGGTATATGTCTTTCAGTTTTGCAATGGCACAAAAGACAGATCCTTTAATGACTGATATTCGTAATAAATACGGAAATGAATATTTAAAAGATTTTGGTTTAAATGGAGAATTTAATACGACTCAGATAAAAAATGCAAAAGAGAACCCGGAAGAATTTGCAGTGATTTCAAAATCTGTCGCTTCTCTTCTTGAAAAATCTCCAATTCCCCCTTTTATAGGAAGTAATAGTTGGGTGGTTTCTCCTCAGAAAACGAAAAACGGAAAGGTTATTTTTGCTAATGATCCGCATATCGGATTTTCGCAACCAGGAACTTGGTATGAGGCACATTTAATAACTCCGGATTTTGAATTATATGGTTGTTATCTTGCTGGAACGCCATATCCTTTATTAGGTCATAATCGTGATTATGCATACGGATTAACAATGTTCGAAAATGATGATATCGATTTTTATCAAGAAGAAAATAAATCGGGAGATGCTAATGAATATAAAACGCCAAATGGTTTTGAAAAATATGAAACCAGAAAGAAGGTTATAAAGGTTAAAGATTCATCGGATGTTATTGTAGATGTAAAAATAAGCCGTCATGGTCCTGTTATGAATGGCTTGATCGAAGATTTAAAGAATAGTAATAAACCTATAGCAATGTCTTGGGTTTATACGCAACAGCCTATAAAAATTTTGGATGCTGTTTACGGACTTTCGCATGCAAAGAATAAAAATGATTTTAAGAAAGCAGTTTCACTTGTTGCTGCTCCGGGCTTAAATGTAATGTATGGTGATGCAAAAGGTAATGTAGGATGGTGGGCAACCGGAACTTTATACAAGCATAATAAAGGTGTAAATCCTAATTTTATTCTGGATGGGGCAAGTGGTAAAGATGATATTGCCGAATATTTGGATTTCTCCAAAAATCCATCGGCAGAAAACCCAAAATGGGGTTATGTATATTCGGCCAATAATCAGCCAGAAGCTATCGATGGATTTTTATATCCTGGATATTATTTGCCAGAAGATCGTGCTAAAAGAATTACGCAATTGCTTGATGCAAAATCTGATTGGGATAAAGAAGCGATTAGTAAAATGATTTTTGATAATACATCTCCAGTTGCTCCAACGGTGGTTCAGAATTTACTTTTGAATGTAAAAAATGAATCGCTTACGGCAAATGAAAAACAGGCATTATCTATTCTTAAGGATTGGAAAGGAACTAATAATCTGGAAGATGTTGCGCCTACGATTTACAATAAATGGGTGTATGCGTATTTAAAAAACACTTTTGAAGATGAATTGAGAGAGGAAAATTTTAAAAATTTCTTAGAAACACATCTTGTAAAACAAATTATAGCGAAACAAATACAAAACGAAAACTCGGTTTGGTGGGACAATATATTGACCAAAAATGTAAAAGAAACTAAGAAAGATATTTTAACAAAATCATTTCATGAAGCAATTGCGGGACTTGAGAAGCAATTAGGGAATACGGTTCAAGACTGGAAATGGGAGAAAGTACATACTGTAGAGTATCATCATCCTTTAGGGCAAGTGGCTGCTTTAAGAGGAATCTTTAATGCTGGACCTTTTGCGGTTTCTGGCTCAACTGAAGTAATCAATAATCAGTTTTTTGATTTTACTGATAAAGGAGTTTATAATGTAAAAGGCGGACCATCGACAAGAAGGATTATTGACTTCTCGGATATAGAAAATAGTTGGAGTATTTTGCCAACAGGGCAATCTGGGAATCCATTTAGTAAACATTATAAGGATCAAGCGGAGCTTTATAATGCAGGAAAGTTCCGAAAAATGAAATTAAATAAGGAGGAGATTGTTAAAACTTCGACTAAACTGGTTTTTAAACCTATATAGAAAACGGAAGGTTTTATGCCTGGATTTATTTCATTATCTAACTGATTGCGTGAAGGATTGAAGTGAAAATCCTTTTTTGAGGAACGAAAAAAAGATTGTAGCGAAAAGCCTGACCCGACCTTTTTGGGAGGGGCACGCCCAAATATTTCTTTGATTTATAGCCTATTCTATAGATTATATACTTATTTTTACGAGCGTATAATCACATTTTTTTTTGATGCAAACTCCACTTAAAATTGCTATTGTAGGTTCTGGATTGGTTGGCTCATTGTTGGCAATTTATCTTAAAAAGGAAGGTCATGAAGTTCATGTTTATGATCGAAGCCCAGATATTCGTAAAATTAATTTTTCGGGACGATCGATAAATTTGGCAATGTCTAATCGAGGCTGGAAAGCACTAGATGGCGTTGGTGTAGGAGATGCTGTTCGAGAAATTGCTATTCCGATGGATAAGCGAGCCATACATTTGGTTGATAAACTTAATTTTCAGAATTACGGACAAGAAGGCGAAAGTATTTATTCGATTTCGAGAGGAACCTTAAATCGTAAAATGATTGATTTGGCAGAAAATGCCGGAGCCGATTTTTTCTTTGAGCAAAAGATATGGGATGTAACTTTAAGCGATGCTACATTACATATTGGTGATACGGAAAGAGGGGAGTGGGAAGAGAAAAAATACGATATGGTTTTTGGAGCCGATGGTGCTTTTTCTAGAATTCGTCATCGTATGCAACGCCAAAGCATGTTTAATTATTCGCAGGAATTCTTGAATATGGGATATAAGGAATTAAATATTCCGGCAAATCCTAATGCTACTCATAAACTAGATAAAAACTCATTTCATATTTGGCCACGTGGGGAATATATGCTTATTGCATTGCCTAACTTGGATGGTAGTTTTACGTGTACTTTGTTTATGCCTTTTGAAGGAGAAAATTCTTTTGATTCGCTAACAGATAGAAAACAGGTTGAAGACTTTTTTGAGAAAAACTTCCCGGATTCTATTGAGGTTATACCAAAATTAGCCGAAGATTTCTTTAATAATCCTACAAGTACATTGGTAACTATGAAATGTTTTCCTTGGACTTATAGTGATAAGATTGCTTTAATTGGCGATGCATGTCATGCTATTGTTCCTTTTTATGGACAAGGGATGAATGCTGGTTTTGAAGATATCACGGTTTTGTACGAAATGATTCTTAAATATGGAGATGATTGGAAAAAGATTTTCTCTGAGTATGAAATTTCTCGTAAACCAAATGCGGATGCAATTGCAGAACTTTCGTATCGCAATTTTATGGAAATGAGTACGAAAACGGCTGATGAAAAATTCTTGTTACAAAAAAAGATAGAAAAAGCTTTTTCGGATAAACATCCAGATAAATGGATTCCGCTTTATAGTCGTGTTACTTTTAGTGATCGCCCTTATGCCGAAGCATTGGCAATAGGAGATTTTCAGAATACGATTATGGAAGAGGTTTTAAGAATGGAAAATATAGAAGCTATTTGGGATAGTCCAGTTGTTGAAAATAAAATCCTTGATTTATTAAAATAAGATATAGTTAGATATATAAAACAAGAAACCCTTTTGATGTTATATTAAAAGGGTTTCTTGATTTTTAGAATTTACTTCTTGAACATTTTTGATAAAACGCCAAATACACCTCTTATAAAAGTAGCACTGGTTACTACTTTTAGTACTGATTTGCCAACTACGCTTGCAGTACTTGGTTCATTACTCGTTTTCTGAGAAGTTTTCTCTTCTTGTCGAGAAGAAGCTTCTTGTTCGGCATCACTAATTTTTTTGGTTAATATTTCGTAAGCACTTTCACGGTCGATTACCTCGCTATATTTTTTAACCAATTTTGATTTCTGGTTGATTTCCTGAATTTCACTTTCTGTTAATACATCCATTCTACTCATTGGTGCTCGCATCATAGTGGCTACTAATGGTGTTGGAACTCCTTTTTCATTTAAGGCTGTAACCAGAGCTTCTCCTATACCTAAACTCGTAAGTAGTTCGTCAGTCTTATAATATTTAGATGTAGGGTAGTTGTCGGCAGTTTTCTTGATGGCTTGCCTGTCATTTGCTGTAAAGGCTCTTAAGGCATGCTGAATCTTTAAACCTAACTGTGCTAAAACTCCACTTGGTACATCCATTGGGTTTTGAGTTACAAAATAAACTCCAACTCCTTTTGAACGAATAAGCTTTACAATAGTTTCAATTTGCTCTAGCAATACTTTGCTAGCTTCGTTGAAAATTAAGTGCGCTTCATCTATAAAAATGACTAATTCAGGTTGGTCAACATCTCCCTTTTCGGGCATTTGTTGGTATATTTCGGCAAGTAAACTCAACATAAAAGTCGAGAATAATTTAGGTTTATCCTGAATATCCGTTAAACGAATGATATTTACGTATCCTTTACCGTTTTCGTCGATGCGCATTAAATCATCAATTTCAAATGATAATTCACCAAAAAAGATATCTGCTCCTTGTTGTTCCAGTTCGATTATTTTTCGGAGAATTGTTCCAGTTGTGGCTGTAGATATCTTGCCATAACTGGCTGCGATTTCATCTTTTCCTTCTTCGGTAATATAATTAATGACCTTTTTAATGTCCTTTAAATCTAATAAAGGCATTTTATTATCGTCACAATATTTAAAAATTACCGAAATAACACCCGATTGAGTATCATTTAAACCTAATATTCTAGAGAATAAAACAGGTCCGAATTCTGAAACTGTAGCACGTAATCTAACTCCGCTTTGTTCAGAAAGAGACATTAATTCTACAGGAAATTGGGATATATTATAAGGTATATCGATTTTTGCATGTCGTTCGGTAATAAAAGACTTTTCTTCTCCTTCTTTAGCAATACCACTAAAATCTCCCTTAATATCCATCATTAAAACAGGGATTCCTGCTAATGAAAGTTGCTCAGATAGTACCTGAATCGTCTTAGTTTTTCCAGTTCCAGTCGCTCCAGCTATTAATCCGTGACGGTTTAATGTTTTTAATGGGATTTTTACGTGAGCATTTAGAGGTTCCCCATCGAAAATTGCTCCACCAAGAATAATACTTTCCCCTTTGGTTTGATAACCGTCATTTATACTTTGAATAAATTCGTCTTTTTGGCTCATATTTATGTAACATTAATTCAGTTGCAAGGTATAGATTTTTTCTTAAAACGTTTAATTTAGCTATGTTAGCGTAAAAAAAAACTAATTTTGTTAAAAATAATAATAAAAAATATTTTCTTAACACATTATGAAGATTTTGAGAGATTGCATTGCTTTTTACTAAATCGTTGTAAATTTTATCATAAATAATTATTTTTTTACTTCGATTTTATTTAAAATACAATTAATTCAATTAGATATTTTTTGTTTTAAGGTTAAATTAATTGGAATTAAATTGAAAAAAGTTTTTTTATTTAAACTAAAAATATAAATTTGCTGCACTACAAGTTTATTATAACTAAAAAATAAAAATTATTTAAAACTATTAAAATTAAAAAAAATGGCAAACGTTAAAGTTAAAAAGGAAAGTACTTCAAATGGCGGAGGAATGGTGTCAGGATTGATTATTGCAGCATGTATTTTTGTGGGTTGGTGTATTTGGAATTTCCTAATGGGTTCTCCATCGAATTTTGAAGGTGGTACAGTTGAAGGGCACCCGTTGAATATATTAGGTATGGTTTACCATGGAGGTATTATCGTTCCTGTTTTGTTAGGTATGTTATTAATGGTTATCGTATTTTCTATTGAAAGATTTACAGTTATCTCTAAAGCTGCTGGAAAAGCAAACTTAGATAAATTCATGAAAAGTGTACAAGGAAGCATTAAAGAAGGAAACATTGATGCAGCTATCGCTTCTTGTGATAAACAACAAGGTTCAGTTGCAAATGCAATTAAATCAGCTTTAATTAAATATCAAGAAGTTAAAAAAGAAGGTTTCAACAGTGAAGAAGCTTCTGAAACTATCCACAAAGAAATCGAAGAGATTACTTCATTAGAAATGCCAATGTTAGAGAAAAACATGACAATCATTTCTTCATTAGTATCTTTAGGTACATTAGGAGGATTGTTAGGAACAGTATCTGGTATGATTAAAGCATTTAGCGCGTTAGCTTCTACAGGTTCTCCTGACCAAGCTGCACTTGCAAATGGTATTTCTGAGGCACTTGTAAATACTGCAACTGGTATTAGTACTTCTATCTTTGCTATTATTGCTTACAACTTCTTTACATCTAAAATTGATGATTTAACTTATTCTATTGACGAAGCAGGTACTACAATCGTAAATACTTACAGACACTTTAGAGGAAGTTTAAAACAATAAATAATTTTTTAGCATGATTATTGTGCTAAATTTAAAATAAAAGATAATGGCAAAAATAAAAATGAAAAAAAAGTCAACGTCTACGGACATGACTGCCATGTGTGATGTTGCATTTCTTTTGTTGACATTCTTTATTTTGACTGCTACTGCAAAAGTGCCTGAGGCACTTCCTGTAGACACGCCTTCATCTACTGTACAAACTAAATTACCTGAAACGGATTTAGCTACACTTACAATAGGAAAAGGAAAAGTATTTTTTGATTTAAAAGGAAGAGAAGTTCGTAAAAGAACTTTGGAGCTAATGGGTGAGAAATACGGTGTTGCTTTTTCTGACAATGATAAAACTGAATTTGCTCTAATGGAAGGATTTGGAGTTCCAATTACAAGTTTAAAGCAAATCATTGACATGAAAGCGGCTGATAGAAGTAAAGCTGATCAACCTGGTATTCCTAAAGATTCTTTAGATAATCAGTTAAAAGAATGGATTTACAATGCGCGTATTGCAAATATTGAAATTGCTGATAAAGAATTACAATTTGCGATAAAAGGTGATGCTAAAGAAGAGTATCCTGCGATTCATAAAGTAATGGACATCTTGCAAGATCAAAAAATCAATACCTTTAGCTTAGTTACTGGTTTGAGAGGAAAAGACTTTTAATTAAAAAACATACACTAAAATGGCTGAATTAAATACCGACGGCGGTGGAGGCGGAAAAGGTGGTAAAGTAAGAAGTAAAAAGCAAAACTCAAAAGTAGATTTAACTGCGATGGTAGATTTGGCTTTCTTACTAATCACATTCTTTATGCTTACCACAACGTTGTCAAAGCCTCAATCGATGAACTTGGGGTTGCCAGATAAAGAGAAGGATCCTAATGAAAAGAATGATATTAAAGTAGATGAAAATCGTACAATGACTTTATTATTAGGCCCAGATAATAAATTAACTTATTATATGGGATTGTTAGCAACTCCTATCGCTGGACCTAAAGATATTGCTTATGGGAAAGACGGAATCCGTAAAGAATTAGTAAGCAGAAAAAAATCTGTTTTAGAATATTCTGCTGGAATTGGGAAACCAAAAAACGGAATTATCGTAATTATAAAACCTACGAAAAAATCTAGTTACCGTAATTTGGTTGATATCTTGGACGAAATGGCTATTACTGGCGTAGAAACCTATGCAATCGTTAATGAGTTTTCGCCAGAGGAAACAAAATTGGTAGAGAAAAAATAAGAGCAATCTTATCTTTTAACACCCTAATAATCAAGAAAAATGAAATTAGATATTATAAAAAACCAGTGGCTTGATATCGTATTCGAAGGGCGTAATAAGATATATGGTGCATATGAGTTAAGAAAATCTAACACAAAAACTACGGTAAGAGCACTTATCGTTGGGTCAGTTATTTTTTCAATTGCTGTTGCTGCGCCAGTTATTGCAAGCCTTTTGCCAGATTCTAAAGCAGATGAGGCAAGTAAGGATATTAAGATTACCACTGTAAAATTACCACCTAAAAAAGAGGAGGTAAAACCAAACCTTCCGCCTCCACCACCTCCACCTCCAAAAGTGGATCAAGTGAAGTTCGTGAAGCCAGTTGTAGCAAAAGCTGATGAAGTAACTGAAGAGCCACCAAAATTAGTGGAGCTTAAAGAGAAAAAAATTGGTGCTGAAACTATTAAAGGAGATCCTGATGCAGTATTAACTGTTGAGCCAGTAGGTACAGGAACAGCTGCAGTAGTTGAAGAAGATACACAAATTTACAACACAGCAGGTATCGAAGTAAAACCTGAATTCCCTGGAGGGATTGAAAAATTCTACAAATTTGTAGGTAATAACTATAAAACTCCAGAAGAAGAAGGATTGAAAGGTAAAGTATATGTTACTTTCGTAGTTGAAAAAGATGGATCGTTAACAGACATTAAAGTTTTAAGAGATATTGGTTATGGAACAGGAACCGAAGCTATTAGAGTTTTAAAGAAATGTCCAAAATGGAATCCAGGTGAGCAAAATGGTAAAAAAGTTAGGGTATTATACTCTCTTCCTATTACTATTCAATCTGCAGACTAATGTTGAAGAAACTGCTTGATAATATTAAGAAGAAATCGCTAAAAGAGCGATTTCTTCTTGTTTTAGGAATGTTCTTCTTTCTAATGTATTTTGTAATAGGTTTAGTAATTATTTTTTGGAAAGCTTTACCAATTGCAATGGAATTTAAATATAGAGTTGCTTTTGGTATATTATTAATCGTATATTCGTTTATAAGATTTGTGAGGTTTTTTAATTCAAACACTGATTAGTTATGCTAAAGAATAGTAAAGTTTTGTTTTTAGTATTGTTTGGTTTATTGTTTATTACTTGTAATCAGAAAGATAAAAGTAAAGTAGACAAAGAATCAATACTAAAAGGATCTATGGATATTACTGTAGATGAAACGTTGGTTCCTATTGTTGAGGATCAGGTGCTTATTTTTGAAAGCACTTATGATGCAAAAATTGCTATAAAGCCAAAATCAGAAGCGGAACTTATTAATGATTTACTAAATCAAAAAGCTACTGTTGCTTTTACAGCAAGAGATTTGACAAAAGAAGAGAGAGAAGTTTTTAATAAAAAGAAAATTGCCCCTAGAGTAACGCCAGTTGCTACAGATGCAATTGCATTTATTTCAAACAAAGACAATAATGATACTTTAATTGCGTTGAAAACAGTGATTAATTTAATGCAAGGTAAACCCGAAGCAAGTATCAAAGGATTAGTTTTTGACAATCCAAACTCTAGTACAGTGCGCTATTTAAAAACTTTGGCAGGAACTAAAGATATTCCTAAAGAAGGAGTTTTTTCATTTAAAACGAATGAAGAAGTAATTAAATTTGTATCTGAGAATAAAGGAATGGTAGGAGTTGTAGGAGTAAATTGGTTGTCACAACCATCTCCTAAAATGAAAGATTTTGTTGCTAAAGTTAATGTATTGAGCGTAAAAGGTCTTACTAGTGATAAATTTGTTGCTCCAACTCAAAACAATATAGCAGAGGGTACTTATCCTTTGGCACGTGATTTGTATATTATCAATTGTCAAGGATACTCAGGATTAGGTATTGGGTTTGCTTCTTTTGTAGGAGGCGATATTGGACAAAGAATAGTTTTAAAATCTGGATTGTTACCAATACGTGTTCCTGGAAGAAAACTCAATGTTAGAAGTGAAATTATTAACGAAAAAGAATAAATTAATTACAACAGAGATGAATAAATTTAAAATTTTTAGTGTTGCGTTAATGGCTACAGCTGCTGGAACTTATGCACAAGACATAAGTCAAGCTAAAAAAGCTATCGATGCAGAGCAATTTGAAAAAGCAAAATCAGTTTTACAATCAATTATAAAAGCAAAACCAACAGATGGTGAAGCTCCATTTATATTGGGTAATATTTATTTAAGTCAACAAGTTGCTGACTCTGCAAAAATATATTACCTTAATAGTACAGCTGCATCTAGCCGTGCTAATCTTGGTTATATTGGTTTAGGTCAATTAGATTTAGATAATAAAAATACAACTGCAGCTCAGGCTAATTTTGCTTCAGCTATAAAGCCAATGAAAAGAAAAGATGTAGAGGAATTTATCTATATCGGTAAAGCATACATGAATTCTGTTAATCCAGATTACAAAAGTGCTATAACTTCTTTAAATCGTGCGGTAGCAGTAGATCCACAAAATGCTCAAGTACTTTTAGCACTTGGAGATGCATATTATGGAGACAACAATCAAAATGAAGCTTACAAATCATATCGTAATGCATTCCAAGCAGATCCAACATTGTTGAGAGCAAAAATGCAACTTGGAGTATTATTAAAAGGAGCTAAATCTTACGATGAAGCTATTAAATCTTTTAATGAAGTTATTGCATTAGATGCTAATTATGGTCCTGTTTATAGAGAATTAGCTGAAACATATTACAAATGGGGAAGAAATAAGCCTTCTAAGTCAGAAGAGAATATGCAAAAAGCTATTACTAGCTATGAAAAATATTTAACGCTTACGGATTATTCTATACATTCAAGAATGCGTCATGCAGACTTTTTAATTCTTGTAAAGGATTATAAAGCTTTAGAAGTTGAGGCAAACAAAATGATTGAATTGGATAAAGTAAACCCTAGAATCTTCAGATATTTAGGATATGCTGCATATGAAAATGGTAATGTAGATGTTGCTATCAAATCATTAGAGGATTATGTAAAAAATCCTAAAAATAAAATTATTGCAAAAGATTATTTGTATTTAGGTTTTGCTAAAATTAAAAAAGGAACAAATGCTGAAGGTACTTCAGTTGATCCAGCTGCATTCGAAGCAGGTTTGGTAGAGATTAGAAAAGCTATTGCAATGGAGCCTTTAGCGGTTCAGGATTTAGGTGATCTTGGAAAAGTATTGTTTGGTAAAAAATTATACAAAGAATCGGGAGCACTTTTTGAATTTGGTACAAAAGTTCCTGAGTCTGCAACTTATTTAGATGATAATATTTATTATGGTTTATCAATATACTATGATAACAACAAAGCTAATACTAAGCCAGACGCAATTGCTTTACAAAAAGCAGATGCTGCATTTGTAAATGTAATTACAGCTTCACCAACTTATCAAGAGGCTTACCTTTATAGAGCAAGAACAAACAGATTGCTTGAGAATGATGAGGCAATGACTAAAAACTACGAAGATTATATTGCAAAATCTACTGAAAAAGGAGCTGAAGAAATTGCTAAACCAGCAGTTAAAGCTAAATTCGTAGAGGCTTACAATAACATCGCAGCAAGTTATGCAAATACAGATAAAGCGAAAGCAATTGAGTATTTCAACAAAACTTTAGCATTGGATCCTACTAATGCTTATGCTACACAATCTTTGAATACTTTAAAATAATATAAAGATTCTTAATATTTTAAAACCGATAGTTCTTTGAATTATCGGTTTTTTTATTGTTCCATTTTTTATTGACTATCTTTGCACTTTAAAATTTAGTAATGTTATCAAAAGAAATACAATTAGAAGTAAATAAAGGTGCAATGTTACCCTTAATGGAAGAGTTTTACACGATTCAGGGAGAAGGATTTCATACAGGTACAGCAGCTTATTTTATCCGTATTGGAGGGTGTGATGTAGGTTGTCATTGGTGTGATGTTAAAGAAAGTTGGAATGCAGAATTGCATCCGCCTACAAGTGTTGATTTAATTGTAAATAATGCAAGTAAATATGCTGATACAGTTGTTGTTACAGGTGGAGAGCCATTAACATGGGATATGACTGTACTTACGACAGAATTAAAAAATAAAAATCTAAAAGTCCATATCGAAACCTCAGGAGCTTATCCGCTTACAGGAACGTGGGATTGGATTTGTCTTTCTCCAAAAAAGAATAAATTGCCTACGCAAACAGTTTATGATAATGCACACGAATTAAAAGTAATTATTTACAATAAGCATGATTTTATCTTTGCCGAAGAACAAGCTGAACTAGTAAACGGAAAAGCAATATTGTTTCTTCAGCCGGAATGGAGTAAAAAAGAAGAAATGACTCCTCTTATTGTAGAGTATGTCATGAATAATCCGAAATGGAGAGTATCACTTCAAACACATAAATATTTGAATATTCCTTAATCAAGGATACTTATATGTTACAAAAACAAAAGCCTATTCATGCATGAAGAGGCTTTTGTTTTTATCGCTAATTATGTATGATAACCAATATGTATAAATAGTATACAAGCTGTGTAAAATGTTTTCATTTTGAGTTTAGCTAGGAAAACAAATATAATTACCATCCCTTACGTTTCTTCAGAGCTGTAATGTGAGCTAAATGATGATTACCGTGCCAGGCATACGTTCCTATCATTTGCTTGATAGAAACTATTGAATTATTTTCGGGGTGAATAAAAGCTTTTTCAAGTTCTGTTTGAGACAAGCTTTTCATGATGTATCCTAAACGAAAATGCAAACCATCCAGTAAAGACAAAGTTGGTTGAATAGGCATTGTCAAATTATCAGGTAATTCAGCCCAAAGATCCTCGTGGTAAGCTTTTATTATTGGTTTGTCCTCAGTCAAAGCCCATTTTATTCGTATAAAACAATTCATATGGCTTTCGGCGCAATGATGAATGAGCTGTCTTACCGTCCAGCCTTCCGGTCGATAAGGAGTCTCAAGTTGTTCGTCAGATAAATTAATCACTTCTTTTTTTAGTCTTTCGGGGAAAGAAGAGATTTCTTCAATTTTATTTGAAATATAATCAGGAGAATAATTTTCAGGAGCTATAAATTTTCCGATAGGATATTTTAATTTTTCTAAATCTAAATTTTCCATGTTATGTATTTTATTTTTTAAATAGAAAGTTTGGCTAAATAATCATAATGTTCACCTTCTAAAACAAGTTCGCATTTAAAACCATTAGCGACAGCTGCATTTTGGAGCGTATTGTAATCTAAGTATAACCAGTCAAAAGCAGATTCTTTATCGCCTTTATAAGTTATATTAAAAACGAGTTCACCATAATACTCAGTATCCGATGGAATCCATTTCCCTCCATCTTCATCTTCGTCAAACATATAAATGATGTCTGAGCTATCGAGTAAGATTTGTCCACCAGGATTTAGAAGAGACTTTAGCTTTGATAAAAATTTATTGCAATTTTGAAGTTTTCCAAAAATGCCAACACCATTCATTAATAATATAATTGTATCATATTTTTCGCCATCTATAGTTAGTACATCTTGTGTTTTGGCATTTTTTACACCACGGAGATTGCAGGTTTCAATTGCTTTTTCCGAAATATCTATAGCGGTTACGTCTAATTTTCTTTCGTTCTGTAAATACAAACTATGACTTCCTGCTCCGCAGCCTACATCTAGTGTTTTTCCTTTGGCAAGTTCTAATGCTTTTTGCTCCAGTTTTGGCATCTCTTTAAAAGAGCGAAACAAATAAGCAACGCTCATTTCGTCAGCTTCAGAAATAGTGGTTTCGGTAATTAAATCCTCAGGCGAATTGTTGGTCTGGAAATCTAGCATTGCTTTCCCAAAAAGGTCTTTCATTGTATTTTAGTTCAAAGTTTAAGGTTTCGAGTTTAAAGTTGTTTAATTTTGCAAATCAACTTTAAAAATTAAACTTGAAAGAAATTTTAAACAACTTAAATAAGTTAGCCAAAGATAAGCATATCGAAAACAAAAAGTATTTCGATAAGCTTAAAAAGAAACAACCTAAGAATTTAGATTATGTAATGCAAGAATTACATGACGCCGAATTCAAAAAAACAGATTGCTTAAAATGTGCTAACTGTTGTAAAACGACAGGGCCATTATTTACAGATGCTGATATCGAGCGTATCTCAAAACATTTGCGACAAAAGCCGCAACAGTTCATCGAGCAATACTTGCGTATAGATGAAGATAAAGATTATGTTCTGCAAAGTGTTCCGTGTACATTTCTGGATAATGAAAATTATTGCATGATTTACGATGTGCGTCCAAAAGCATGCCGTGAGTTCCCGCATACAGATCGTAAAAAATTCCAGCAAATTTCTGATTTAACGCTTAAAAACGTCGCAATGTGTCCAGCGGCATTTAATATTGTCGAGGCAATGAAAAAGCGTTTACCTTTATAAGAGTGTTTTTAGGCTTAAATATTTCGTAATTGTTTTTACGAGTAATTTATGTTTGTTTATTAAACCGTATTTTTGAACTTATTATAAGACAACCCTATCAATTTTGAATCTAGAATATTTTATAGCCAAAAGACTTATCACTGCAAAGGATTATAAAAGCAGTATTTCAGCACCAATTATAAAAATTGCAATCTCGGCTATTGCAATCGGAATAATAATGATGTTAGTTTCAGTCGCAACCGGAATTGGATTGCAACAAAAAATCCGCGAAAAAGTCTCCGCTTTTAATGGTCAGATAATTATTTCTAATTACGATAATAACCAATCCGAGGTAACGTTAAGTCCAATTTCCAAAAAGCAAGACTTTTATCCTAAGTTTACTTCTGTTTCAGAGGTAAGTCATATTCAGGCAATAGCTAGTAAAGCAGGAATAATAAGAACTGAAATGGCTTTCGAAGGAATAATATTCAAAGGAGTTGGTGCCGATTATGATTGGAATAATATAAAAGAGTATTTAGTCGACGGGAGGCTTCCGGATTATTCCAAAGCAATTAATCAAGAAGTGTTATTATCGAGATTTCTTGCAGATAGATTAAATCTAAAAGTAGGAGATGAGTTTAATACCTTCTTTATAAAAGAAGATCAGAATAAATTACCAAATGTACGCCGATTCAAAATCGCAGGAATCTTCAATTCAGGATTTCAGGATTTCGATGCTACCTATATAATAGGAGATATTCGCCATATACAACGTATTAATAAATGGGCTCCAAACGAAGTTGGAGCATTTGAGGTTTTCTTAAAAGACTTTGATAATATAAAAACGACAGGAGACGAAATCTATCAGCAAACATCATCAACGCTAGATACTAAAACCATAATCGAAAAATACTGTTATATATTTGATTGGTTACAGCTCTTCGATTTTAATATTATAGTTATTCTTGCTATCATGATCATTGTAGCAACAATAAATATGGTAGTAGCACTATTGGTGTTAATACTAGAGCGCACACAAATGATCGGAATCCTAAAAGCATTAGGAGCTAATAATTGGGTCATTCGTAAAATCTTCCTTTATAATGCGCTTTACCTTATATTAAGAGGATTGTTCTGGGGGAATCTTATTGGGATTTCGCTATTGTTGATACAACAGCATTTTGGAGTGATTCAGCTTAATCCAGAAAACTACTATGTTAACCAAGCGCCAGTTTATCTCAACTGGGGATATGTATTGTTAGTAAATCTGCTTACGGTATCAGTTTGTTTCTTAGTGTTATTGATTCCTTCCTATATAATAACGAAGATTTCTCCAGTTAAAGCAATACGATTCGAATAGTTTCAGGAGCTATTTCCTGCTATCCGCTACAATCTTGTCCTTTTTAAAGAAAAAAGGCCAAGGATTTCCGCTACTATCAGGGCTAGGGGCGACAAAACATAACAAAACTCCCATAAGGAAGACAATAAAAAAGACTTTGAGTCTTAGCGACTTTGCGCGAAACCCAGCAAAAACAAGGAAAACCTAGAGAAAAAACCCAAAAAATCCAGAGAGAAAGAAAAAATCACACCCGTAAACATACCGTTATCAGACTGTTAAAAAATAAACCAAAAATACTCCATAAAAAGTATTGTTTAACTGAATAAAGGTGGTAGTTTTGCACCCGCAACAACGACAAACGTTCCTTTAAATACTGACAAGCAAGACGAATCAAATTAGAAATAAAATTCTAAAAAAAAGATTTAGAAAAGCTTGTGAGAATGGAAAACGGATGTTACATTTGCACCCCGCTAAACAACGGAAAGTTCCTTGAAAGATTGATAAGAAAGAAGAAAACGGAAACGAAAATTTTCCAAAAAAAACTTCACAAATTTCTTGCCAGTTAGAAAAGACTTTTCTACTTTTGCACCCGCTTTGAGAAACAAGCGACATTAAAAAGAAGAACACGTTCCTAGACATATTGAATTGACAGCCGTTTTAAGAGAGATCTTAGAACAACAAAATAAGAGTAATAGAATCGATAGATTTGAATAAAACCGATAGAATCATTAGTCGCTTGAAAGATTGATAAGAAAGAAGAAAACGGAAACGAAAATTTTCCAAAAAAAACTTCACAAATTTCTTGCCAGTTAGAAAAGACTTTTCTACTTTTGCACCCGCTTGACCGGCGCACGGGTGCGTAACGCGTATGCAATCTACCTTTTACAGAGGGATAGCCCAGAGAA